>JAXMAV010000014.1:0-245553 GCA_046350255.1 Gemmataceae bacterium | reverse complement strand
CACGAACAGGGCCAGGCCTAACTCCGCGGGGAAGCTGCGCCGGCGCTCGTGCTTGCGCGTCTCCGTGGTGAAGGCGCTCTCGGTGCCAGGCAGAGCCAGCCCGGCGATCTTCTCTGCGGTGGCAGTGCGGGCGTCCAGCGTTTCGACCAGGCGTCCGCCACGAAACACACCGATGCGGTCACTCTGGCTCATCACTTCGGGCAGGTCTGAGGAGATCAGGACCACCGCGCGGCCCTCGTCGGCCAGCCGGCGCACCAGGGCATAAATCTCGCCCCGGGCACCGACATCCACCCCGCGAGTCGGTTCGTCGAGCAGCAACACCGCCGGGTCACGCAGGAGCCAGCGGCCCACCACCACTTTTTGCTGATTGCCTCCCGAGAGTGTGACAATCGGCTGGTCGAGTGCATGATGCCGGACGCTCAGTTGGTCGGTGACGCGCTGGGCGGCCTGGCGTTCGGCGCGGGCCGCCAGCCAGCCCCGCGGCGCCAGACGACGCAGCGAGGCCAGGATGGCGTTCAGGTCGATCCCCAGGCCGCGACAAAGCCCCTGGCGCAGGCGATCCTCGGGGACATAGGCGATCCCCTGCTTCGCCATCTGTCCGCTGGAGCGCGGGAACACCGGCTGACCATCGACGCGCAGCTCGCCTCCACCGACGGGGCGCAGACCGAAAACCGCCTGCGCCCATTCAGTGCGTCCCGCGCCGACCAGGCCGTACAGCCCCAGCACCTCGCCGGCCCGCACCTCCAGGCTGATGTCGCGGAAGCTACCATCGATGGCGCTCAGGTTGCGACAGGCCAGACGCACACTGCCCGGCGCGGCGGTAGCCGTGCGCGTCGCCACCACCTCGCGGCCGACCATGTGGCGAATCAATCCCTCGGGAGTGATCTCGTCCGTGTTGCCCGTCCAGACTTTTCGCCCGTCGCGCAGCACGGTGATCTCGTCGGCCAGGGCAAACACCTCCTCGAAGCGATGGCTCACGTAGACGATGGCCACCCCCTCCGCGCGGAAGCGTCGCACCTGCGCGAACAGGCGTTCCGACTCGGCCGCCGACAGGCTGCTAGTTGGCTCGTCGAGAATCAGCACCCGGGCGGCGCGCGACACCGCCCCGGCGATCTCCACCATCTGGCGCTGCGCCGGTGTCAGGCTCTGGCCTTGGTCGTCCGGCGTCACTGAAGCGCCCACGCTGCTCAGTGCCTCGGCAGCCTGTCGGTGCTCGGCGGCGGAGTCGATGCCCAGCCAGCCGGCGGCACGGCCATGCTGCCAGGCGATGTTCTCGGTGACGGTCAGGTCGGGGAAAAGATCGACCTCCTGATGCACCGTGACGATGCCCGCCGCCCAGGCCGCCCGAGCGTCGCGCAGGACGACCGGCTGTCCGTCGATGCGAATCTGTCCTTCATCGGGCTGCAGCAGCCCCGCCAGGAGGTTCAGCAGGGTCGATTTCCCCGCGCCGTTCTCGCCGAGCAAGGCGTGGACGCGCCCCGCCTGGATCGTCAGATCGACTCCGCGCAGCGCCACCACCCCGGGAAAGGTCTTGCCGACGCCGACGAGTTCCACGAGCGCAGCCATGGTTCCATCCGGGGAGAGGACGCGGAGGAAGCGAGATGCCAATAATCTATGAAGAGAGCAAGAGTCGCGACGGTCGTCCCCGGAGTTGTCCTCATGGAATCGGTCCCCCTGGGTAGCGATCCCGATCAACGCGAGCTGAACGAGCTGCTAACCCTCTTCGATGCGCCCGCCTACATCCGTCGGGCGCGCCAGGTCGAGCACGCCTACACCCAGCTGCTCGACCGCGCTCGCCGCCAGCGCGAGGAGTGGCTGCTGATGGTGCGGCTGAACCTCGGTCGGCTGCATGCGCTGGCGGGCGGCTGGGAAGCCCTGCGCCCCTGGATGGACGCCGACCAGCAACCGCTGCTGGAACAACTCTGGCGCGACCTGTCCCCCCGGCTGCGCATGCCGCTCCGCGCCACGACATCGCCGCGGCCGCTCCGGAAGGCGCTACGCGAACTGCTCGACAGTCTCGAGCGCTTCAACACCCGGTGGCGCGCTTATCTCGTCGGGCTAGACCGCACTACCATCAACGAGCTGCGCGAGGGATACAACCGCTACTACGTTCTGGAGAAGGCCTGTGCCCTGCGCTCGGATACGCTGGCGCGGCTGCAGTTTGCCCCGTTGCCTCCGCTCCAGGTCGCCGACCTCGAGGCAGCGTTACCGCCTCTCCCTGTGCCCTGCGTTCGGCTGGGATAATACGCTCGTCCGCGACCGTTCCCCAGGTGGGGTGAGTTGTCCGGCGGGCGGTACCCCTCATAAAATGCGAGCAGGAGGTGGCCTTGATGGGTCGGCTGCAAGACGAGATCGGCAAGCGGAACCCGTTCGACAGCCTCGAGCAAGAGGCCGTGTTGAACCTGTTCCGCACCAGCGATCGCCTCCAGCATCGCTTCGCCCAGCTATTCGCCGCCCATGGCCTCACGTCGTCGCAGTATAACGTCTTGCGCATCCTGCGCGGCGAGGGCAGGCCGCTGCAATGCATGGAGATCGCCCAGCGCACCCTTACCGTGGTACCGGGCATCACTGGACTGATAGACCGTCTCGAGCTGAAGAATCCACCACTGGTGCAGCGACAACGTTCAAGCGAGGACCGGCGGGTCATCCACGTCGCGCTGACGCCGCGCGGGGCCGAGTTACTCGCGCAGTTGGACGAACCGGTACAGCAGTTGCACAGACAGGTGCTGGGGCACTTCAGCCCGGAGGAGGTGGCCGTCCTGAACCGTCTCCTGGAGAAGGCCCGTCTCCCATTTGAATCCACGCCAACCGATGGCCCTTTACCCTGAGCGAGAGAACACCCATGCACCGCACGAAGAACGACCTGCCCCAGGAAGTCCGCGCCTCGCTGATCCGTCTGCTGAACCACCGGCTCAGCGACGTGATCGACCTGCACCTGCAGGCGAAACAGGCGCACTGGAACGTGCGCGGGCCAAACTTCATCGCGTTGCACGAGCTTTTCGACAAGGTGGCCGAGACCGCTGAGGATCACAGCGACGAGATCGCCGAGCGTATCGGACAGCTGGGCGGCATCGCCGAGGGCACCGTGCAGGTGATCCACGGCCGAAGCAAGCTGCCACCCTACTCGCTCACCTTGGTCGCCGGGCTGGATCACGTCGAGGCACTGGCAACGGCGCTGGCGACGTTCGGCAAACAAGTGCGCGAAGCGATCGACGAGGCTGCTCGTCTCAACGACGCCGACACCGCCGATCTCTTCACCGAGGTATCGCGCGAAAACGACAAGAACCTCTGGTTCGTCGAGGCACACCTGCAGGCCGACCGCTAGTCGGGGCTGGCGATCTCCTCGGTCGCATCCTCGGTCGGGGTGGGGGCCGGCTCCTCGACGGCGCCATCCTCGGCCGGTGGGGCCAGCTCGAAGATCTTTTCGACCAGGGCGGGCTGGCTATCGCCCCCTCCCGATGGCGTACGAATGAGAATGCGCACCTCTTCCGGCCGACCGCCCAGTAGCTCGGGTGGCATGGTCGGTTGTTCGTCGTTGTCGTCCGCCTGCGTCTCCTGAGGGAGCGTATAGGTCAGAAGCGGCTCGTCGTCCCTCCACCACTCAGGCGAGAGAAAGGCCAGGTCTTCCACCTCGAGTGTGGACGTCGAGTCCGCCATCAGGGGCGCGGGCTGGTTCTGGAAGATCTCGTCGTTCACCGCCGTGGGCAGCAGCATCCCCTCGTCCGACACGTCATCGGTGAGTGGAGGATCGACCGGATCGTCGAGATCCACCGGTACCGGCTGGTCGAGATGCACCAGGTGATCGAACCCGCCCTTGCCGTCGTAGAGAAGCGGCAGGGCGTCGCCTCCCTGCACAATCACCGTCTCGCCGTCGGAGGAGCCGTGTAGCTCGACGCCGGCCAGCGCCGCCTCGTCCCCCTGGTACAGCAGTTCGGGCGACCGACTCACCAGGGTGACGGTGATCTGCCCTGAGTCGTGGTGGATGAGCAGTTGATCGGGGCGGCCGTCGTTGCCGGCCGGGTGCTGGTTCAGATCGATGCGCAGCGTCTGCTGGGGGCCGTCTGGCTGCGGCACCAGTTCGACGACGGCAGCGCTACTCAGGGCCAGGCGAGCTTCGAGCGTTTCCAGCTCGAGGCGCTGAAGTGTCTTTCTCAGGCGTGGCATCATGTGGCTTCCCTGCGTGAGCGGCCGGTGTCCGGTCGGGGGTACCGCTGGTATGATCAGCCTCCGGGACGTCTCGCGTCACTTATCGACCAGGGAGACTGCGCATGCGAGTTCTTTGTCTGATGGCCATCGTGCTGGCCGGGGGCCTGCCCCTGACTCTGCGGGCTGCGGAGGATGGGAAGCCGGGCAAATTGACGGTCTACGTGGGGACCTACACCCGCGGCACCAAGAGCGAGGGAATCTACCGGATGGAGCTGGACCTGGCATCGGGGAAGCTCTCCGAGCCGGTCGTGGCGGGCAAGACTGATAACCCGTCGTTTCTGGCCATCCATCCGACCGGCAAGTTTCTCTACGCCTGCGGCGAAATCGCCGACTTTCCCGGCAAGAAAAAGGGCGTCGGAGCGATCAACGCCTTCGCCATCGACGCGAAGGGCGACCTGACGCTGCTAAATCAACAGTCGTCGGAGGGTGCGGGCCCCTGCCACGTCGTGCTCGACCGGGCGGGCAAGTATGCCTTCTGCGCCAATTACGGCGGAGGCAACGCTGCAGCGCTGCCCATCGGCGCGGACGGCAAGCTCGGCCCGGCCTCGGGCTTCGTGCAGCACAAGGGATCGAGCGTCGATAAGGGACGGCAGGAAGCGCCGCACGCCCACTCGATCAACCTCGACCCAACCAACCGGCATGTTTTCGTCGCTGACCTCGGCCTCGACAAGGTGCTGATCTACCAGTTCGACCCCGAGAAGGGCACGCTGACGGCCAACGATCCGCCGCACGTCGAGGTCGCCCCTGGTGCCGGGCCGCGCCACTTCGCCTTCCACCCCAGTGGGAAGTATGCCTACGTCATCAACGAGATGAACATGACCGTCAGTGCGCTGGCCTACGACCCCACGTCGGGCAAGCTGGAGGTGATCCAGAGCGTGCCCACGGTGGAGAAGAAGCAGAAGGGCGACTCGACGGCCGAGGTGGTGGTGCATCCGTCGGGCAAGTTCGTCTATGGCTCGAACCGGGGGGCCAACTCCATCGCCGTCTTTCAGGTGGACGAGAAGACCGGCAAGTTGACCCCGTCAGGCCGGCAGGGCAAGGGGATCAAGACGCCGCGCAACTTCGCGGTCGATCCGACGGGGCGCTACTGCCTGGTGGCCAACCAGGATGGCGGATCGGTCATCGTGTTCCGCATCGACCCGAAGACCGGCGCGCTGACGCCAACCGAGCACCGTGCCGAGATCCCGGCCCCGGTGTGCGTGCGGATGATCGCGCCGAAGTAAGATCTAGCTTGACTTACTTTCCAGGGGGCGAGGAGCCGTGTGCCTCGCCCCCTGGTTGTATTAGCTGGGCTGCCGTTCGGGGTGGAGGTAGATAAAGCTCTTGCCGAGCCGACCGCCGTAGTTGCCCGCCGAAATGCGCACCAGGCCAGGAGTAGGGCGGGCGGCCTGGATGGCGGCCTGCGTCGCCCGCGCGATGGTGGCCAGGTCCTTGCCGTTGAGGATGATTTCCATCACCGAGGCGACCCCTGCGGGAAGCTTCGACTTCTCGCCCAGGCGGTCGCGCAGAGTCGGGCAGAATGCCTCGTAGGTGCTGGCGATGCTGAACCGGTAACGGCTGCCGGCCTTGGAACCACTGGCGGCGATGCCTCCGGGGAACGGCTGGATCACCCCCGGAATGGTGGCGGCCGCCTCGGCCGCGCGCTCGGCGGCCAGCAGAGCGGCATCGACTGTCTCGCCCAGGAACCACAGGTTGCCGCCCATCAGCCCCTCGTGCCAGCCGAAGCGCCGATCGATCACGAATTCGCCACCCAGGATCGGAATCAGCCAGACCTTGCGGCCGAATCGCTCCGCGCGCTGCTGGAAGCCATCGCCGAAGTAGGCGATCTTCCGCCCCAGTTTGTAGTGGTTGCTTCCCGGGTCGAGACAGAAGCAGGCGGTGGTGGCGCAGGTCAGCACATTCTGACTCACCCGCACCAAAAGCGACCGCTCCAGCGCCTCGACGCGATCCTTGCGAAAGCGCGGTACGTGGAACTGCACCAGCGCGCCAGGGCGGCCGTCTGGCGTCTCCGAGGCATCCATGTAGCGATCCAGGCCCGCCTCGCAATCGCACAGGATGCTGCTCGAGGCGTTGCCCGTCGCCGCCTGGATGGCATGATCCAGCCAGCGGCGATCCCGCGCCGTGATCAGCACCTCGGCGAAGATGCTGCGGAAGGCTTCCGCGTAGGTGTCCTCGACGTCCGCCAACTTCATGATGCGACTCCGCGACGGCCTCGGCCGGAGTAGATCGCCTTCTCAGTCAGCAGGCGATCCATGAAGATGTCATGCGACTCGGTGGGAATCTCGTCGAACAGCTGGCATTCAAACGCCAGGGCGCAGAGCAGGGTGTCTGGCCGGGCCTGCCAGAGCAGCTTGTCGTAGTAGCCGAACCCGTGCCCCATGCGAGCGCCGGTGCGGTCGAAGGCCACGCCAGGCACCACGATCAGGTCGAGTTCCTTCACCTCGACTCGCTTTGTCGGGACCGACCGTAACTCCTGGCGAGGTTCGAGGATGCGGTACATTCCCAGCGCCAGCTCGTCCATCGCTTCCAGGTGGAAGAGTTCGAGTTCGCCATCGACGCAGTAGGGTACCACGATCTTCTTGCCGTGCGTAAGCGCGTCGGGCAGGTAGTGCCGGGTGCGGACCTCGCTACGAACGTCCACATAGTAGAGGATGGTGCGACCGGTCTGATACTCGGGCAAGTGGACCAGTTTCTCGCAGATCTGCCGGCTCAGCTCGTCCTTGTCGGGCTGGGCGTTGCGATTGGCGTGCGCCTGCTCACGGAGAGCCTTCTTGCGCGCCTGCAGGGGGGATAACACTTCGTCGGTCATGGGGAGTCATCTCGGGGCCAGGTATGCCGCGCGGGCCGTGCGGAGGGTCTCTGCTAGTTATAGGGTTATCCCTGCCCTTGCGGCTGCGCAGCTGCGCGACGAAGTGGTCCCATCGGCGCCGCGCTGTGCCCTCTGCAGTGAATCCCCACGTCTGCCGTCGGTGCCCGTTCTCCACCTTCCGCGCCGTCGCCACAATCCGCTTATTCCTTCACCAAACGAGAACAAAATCGCCTCGTCAAACGATCTGCCCTGGGGTGGTCCCCGTGGTCAGCATAGAATCAGGGCACGGAATACGAGAGGGAGGGACCAGCATGTCGAGGATGTGGTTGATTCTGCCCCTGGGGGTCGCCATCGGCCTCACCGGGTGCGGAGCGCACCGGACGAGTAACTACGTTGCGCAGAAGCCGTACACCTGTAACCGCTGCCTGGAGACGCCCCAGCCGCCTCCGCGCACGCTACCGCCCGGCCCGGTCGGTCCGCCACCCGGCGCTGCCGCGCCGTTGCCTCCTGGCCCCGGTGCAGTGATGCCGCCGGCCTCCACGCCGTCGCCGGCACCGGCTAATCCCTCTGTCGAGGGTGGGTCGGCCACGTTCACCCCGCCCTCGGGAAACGATCCGGCCCCGCCGCCGCCGCCCGCCTCGCTGGGCCGTCCGTCGGCCCCGTCGTCGCCCCCACCATCGAGTGGGAACCTGAGTGAAGCTCCGCCGGGCCCATCTGAGACGACCCAGCCGCCGCGTGCCGATGTGTCGCCTCCGCCGGCCGCCACGCCGCCCTCGGGTGAGTATCCGCCGCCGCCGCGCGACGAGACGCCGTCAAAGGACGTGGTGACGCTGCCGCCTTCGGATGCACCGTCGGCCGACCCGACGCAACCTGATATTCGCCTGGGCACCCCAGGCCCCAGCCGACGCTCGGCCGCGCTGCCTCCAGAACGGGCGACCAAGGAGCCGCCGTTGGCGAACGTGCCCGGCAAGGCCCGTGAGCCGGAAGCGCCCGAAACGCCCCAGGCCATCGACCTGCCAGGCTTCGCCCTGGCGACCACGGGAGTCTACACCGGCATCAAGCCATTCCCCGATGGGATCACCTGGCTGGCCGACCGCGGGTTCAAGCATGTGCTGCACCTGCGTGGCCCAGGCGACGACACCACTGCCATCCGCCGTCTTTTCGAGGCGCGAGGACTGAAGTACACCAGCCTCGAGGTCTCGCCGGCCCGGCTGAACCAGGCCACCTACGAGCAGTTCGCCCGGCTGGTGCGTGATGCGAACCTGCAGCCGCTGTATGTCTTCGACAAGGATGGCTCGGCCGCCGGCGCACTGTGGTTCCTCTATAACCGCATCGCTCTGGCGCAGACCGACGAGAAGGCCCGCGCCGAGGCCCAGCGCCTGGGGCTCCGCATCGACGACGACGCCGAACACAAGGCCATGCTCTTGGCCGCCCAGAAGCTGCTGAGCACGATGAAACCGTGACGCGCTCCTGATCGTCTTCCTGTCCGCGGCGAGCCGGGCGACATGACGTCGTCCGGCTCGTTGGTTTTTTCCAGCCCGGCGTTCTACGATGGAAGCTGTCGAGTCTCTGTCGCCTGGGTTCATCGCAGGGGAGCAAACGCCATGTCCGAGGTTCCGTCCGGGCGCGTACCGCTGGGGGCAAGCGCGCCACTGGTCCCGCCGTTGTATCAATCGTCGGTGTTCACCCTGCCGGACCTCGACGCGCTCGATCGCATCATGAATGGCGAGGAGCCGGGCTTCATCTACGCGCGCGATGCCCATCCCAACGCCCGCAACCTGGCGGCCCGTCTCGCCACGCTCGAATCGGCAGAGTGGTCGCTGGTCACCAGCTCCGGCATGGCCGCACTTAGCGTCATCTTCCTGGCACTCACCCAGACCGGCAGCCGGGTCCTGGCCAGCAACCGCCTCTACGGGCGCTCCACGCAGTTGCTGCAGCAGGAGCTGGGCCGCTATGGTGTCATCACCGAGTTCATCGACACCAACGACCTCAACGCCGTGGACGAGGCGCTCGATCGGCCGGCGCGCCTGATCCTCGTGGAAACCATCTCCAACCCGCTGCTTCGGGTGGCGGACATCCAGGGACTCGCCCGCCTGGCCCACGAGCGCGAGGCGCTGCTGGTGGTGGATAACACCTTCGCCACGCCGGTGCTGACTCGCCCGCTGGAGCTGGGGGCTGACCTGGTCATGGAGAGCCTGACCAAGATGATCGGCGGACATTCCGACGTGACGCTGGGCCTGGTCGCCGGGCGCGGCGAGCTACTGCCCGAGATGAGCCAGGTGTCGAGCATCTGGGGCTTCGCCTCCAATCCGTTCGACTGCTGGCTGGCCGAGCGCGGCCTCGACACGCTGGTGCTGCGCATGCACCAGGCCAGCGCCAACGCCCTGGCTCTGGCGCGCTGGCTCGATCGTCAGCGCGGCGTCAGCCGGGTGCTCTACCCCGGTCTGCGCGACCATCCGGACCATCGCCTGGCCGGGCGCGTCCTCTCCGAGGCGTACGGCAACATGCTATGCTTCGAGCTGGCCGGCGGGCGCGAGGCGGTCAACCGCTTCCTGCACCAGGCTCCCCGCATTCCCTTCAGTCCGTCGCTGGGCAACACCACCACCACCTGCAGCCATCCGGCCACCACCTCGCACCGGTACGTCAGCCCGGCCGAAAAGCAGCGACAGGGGATTAGCGATGGGCTGATCCGCCTGTCGGTGGGCATCGAGCCGCTCGAGGCGCTGCAGGCGGAGATGGCGCGCGGATTGGCCAGCTGAGACGACTCGACGCTAGCGTGTCTTGAAGTCCGCCGCGAAGGCCTGCGCTCCCAGCGGAGCGCCGGTGGCGAACTTCGTCAGTTCGTTCCAGTCGAGCGTCTTGCCCGGCCCGGTCACCCGCTTCTTGAGGAAGGCGCCCACTTCCTTGTTGCCCACATAGGTGATGGTGTTGGGGTCGGCCCCCTTGTAGACCTCGCGCGCGATGGCGTGGTGGACCTGCGAGGCGAATAGCTCACCCATCATGTAGTTGTGGTAGTAGACCGGGGCCACCACGATGTGAATCTTGCTGGCGTAGTCCGGCGCACTGCGGCCCGCGGGACGCTTCTGCAGCTGATACTTCTCAACCAGGTCCCACCACAGCTTGTTCAGATCCTGCTCCGGGTTCTCGTACATCCCCTTCTCGAAGCGGAGCATCACCTGGCACCAGCGCGAGAAGATGAGGAGCCGGTAGCGCAGCGTCGTGGCTGCATCGCGGTCGAAGGCTTTCGGGTCGGCCAGCTTCACGCCCATCTGTTCGAGGAAGGTGGCCCGGCTGGCCAGGCGCTCGAACATCATCGCCACCCCTTCCGTCGTCAGAATGTGCGCCTCGCTCCGCAGGGCATAGGGCAAGGTGGCCGGCACGTTGTTCGTGTTCGTCGAGTAGATGGCATGGCCGAACTCGTGCAGCATCGTCGATGCCCACTGATGGTTCGGCTTGATGTTCGCCAGCACGCGCACGTCGCCCTCGCGGTCGATGTCTGTGCAGAAGGCGTGCTGACTCTTCCCTTCCTTCTCGTACAGATCGCTGTTGACGATGACCCGGTCGATGGGCAGATCGATGCCGGCGTAGAACTTTCGGCACAGCGCCAGGATATCGCCCTTGGCGAACGGTGCGTCGATGTCGGCCTCGAACACCTTGGGAGTGTCCTGGAAGAATGGGTCGTGATAATGCCACGGCATCAGGTCGCCCACCGCCACCCGGTAGCGCTTCGCCAGCCGGGCGTCGATGTCGGCCTTGGCCTTGCTGAACGGCTCCCGCGTGAGCGTGTCCAGCTCGTCGAACAGGGCCAGCAGCTTGTCGCCGTCCTGCTCATTGAGGAACAACTGCATCGCGTGGAAGTTCTTGAACCCCAGCTGCTTCGCCGCCTGATTCCGGAGTTGAACGAGTTCTTTCAGATCTTTCTCGACGGCGCTACCCACCGCCTTGCTCGCCTCCCAGACGGCCTGCAGTTGCTTCGAGTCGTCCACCGACTTGAGCCGATCGCGCACCTGGTTATCGGTCAGCTCCTTGCCGTCCACCTTCGCGCGGAACTTGTTGAAGGTCTCCTCGACCGCGTTGGCCTTCTCGACCATCTTGCGGAGCACCTCGGCGTCCACCTGCTTCTCCAGATACAGCAGATACAGCACGTCGATGGCCCGGGCGATGGTGGCGTCGTCAATCTCCTTCCGCCGTTCCTTGAGTGACTTGAGTTTGGCGAAGGTCTTGCGATCCGACAGTGCCTCGTCGATGCGGTTCTGCGCCTCCACCTTCTTCTGAAACGCTTCCTTGCTGCCCGTCGTCGAGGCCTGCCACCAGGCCAGACCGCTGGCCACGTCGAGCGGACGGATACGCTTCTCGTGATCCTGCACGAATTCCCGCGCTTCCTTTGTCACCGCCTCACTGGCCAGGACGCGCGAACCGAGCGCCCCCAGGACGAAGATTGCCATCAACAAGATCAGCCGCGACTCGACCATGACCGGGCTTCCTTTCGTGTGATTCCAGGGCTGCACTCGATTGTGGGCACGACAACGCTCATCGGCAACGGCACATCGGGGGACAGGGCTTCCTACTCGATCTCTGTGACGGTGCCATCGGGGCGGATGTCGATCTCGCGCACCTTGCCGCGCGGGTCCTTGCCGATCACCTCGAACTCGCCGTTGGCTTTCTTCATGGCTCGCTCAAACTTGACCCCGGGCAGTTTCTCCTGGGCCACCTTCATCACGTTGGCTGGCACCTGATCTAGAGTGACGGGCACCTTCTGCGGGATGGCTGGACCAGACGAACAGCCGGCCCCGAGAATCACCACGATGTAGACCCAGTGACGCATCAGAAGCTTCCCTCCAGCGCCTCGCCGCCCGCCCGGGTCGAAAGCGCCTTGTACGTTTCGTAGCTGACCGCCGCGGTGATGAACTGGACATGGCCGTCGGCGAAGAGAAAATGGATGCCGCCGACGTGCCGGCTGGAGAAATGGTTGGGCTCGGTGGGTGACGTCGGTCCCTCCCAGGTTTCGCGCGAGTGACCCAGCACGTTGTTTGAGCTGTTGAGTACCTGGAGCGGCATGGGTGAGCCCGGCGGAGCGACCATGTTGGCGCCCAGGACGGCACCCACCCAGGTGGTTTCCCCATAAAGGTAGCGCCGCTCGCCCACGGCGATGGTGCAATGAGTGCCATCGCTGACGTCGGCGAAGCGGATCGCGCTGTTGCGGTAGAACAGCCCATCGCCATCGACGCCCGGCTCGCCCACGCCGTACATCCCGGGGTAACTCGCAGCCGCCAGGTCGGCCAGCCCTTGCAGCACATTCCCAGTCGTGTCTCGCTTCGCTGCGGTGAAGGTTAACGGTAGTTCGTCGCTGGGACACAGAAACACACGCAGGCGCGTCGTTCGAGCCTGCGCGTGCAGCGGGGCCTCGATCGGCTGCGTCAGGTCGATCTGAGCGGCCAGGTTCGTTTGCTCGAGATGCGGCAGCAGATGCGCGGCCCAGCCCCAACCCGGCCCCGTGTCGTCGCCTGCGGAATTCACCCCGGAGACGTAGCCGGGCGGCAAGCGCAGATGAGCATCGTGATAGCCGTGCAGGGCCAGCCCGATCTGCCGGAGATTGTTAGCGCACTGCATCCGCGCCGCGGCCTCGCGAACCTTCTGCACCGCAGGCAACAGCAGGCCAATCAACACCGCGATGATGGCAATGACCACCAGCAACTCGATCAGTGTGTAGCCTTGCCGGTTCCATCGACCTCGCATCATCTGTTTCCCTTGTTGAGCGACCAATCACGCGCCGCGGCCCAGCCATAGCTGCTTGAAGTGAGGCACCGTGTCGAACGGTTGCTGGCGGGCTTCGATCGTCTCGCCAAGTTGCTGGATGGCCGCCTCGGCGAGGTGGCCTACCTTCTGGCGGTTGGCCAGCACCAGGTAGCCCACCCGGGTCGGGTCCAGCTGCATCAGCCGGCAACAGGTGGCATCGACGGCCACCAGGTCGGTTCCCATGATCAACACGCCCATCGGTTTCGGCGTGCCGTTGAGCGGCCCGTCGCCCTCCATGCCGATGATCCCGTCCACGATGGCCAGATCTGGTGTGCGGGTGGCAGCAATGTCCACGATGCTGTTGTCGATGCCGCGCCAGTGCAATTCGTTCTTGGGCCAGCCGTAGCAGATGCCGGGGAGGGTGCCGAACAGGTTCTTCAGCGACAGCGTGGCCACGGCCCAGTGGTGCGTCTTCAGCTTGGGCAGCGAGATGAGCACATCGGCGTCGGCGACGGTGCGGGCCACATAAAGATGCTCCAGCCGGGTAAGCCGACCGAGATTCACCAGGCGCGACGGCTCATCGTGGTTGAGATCGACGAAGCGCACGTGGAAATGCCGCAACACATCGCCCAGGCCGCTGGCCCGCACCAGATGCTCGACGTTGCGCCAGTGGCCCGGGCCCTCGGCCACGATTACCTCGGAGGCCCCCTCGCGCTGACACAGCTCGATGACGGCGGCCACAACGTTGGGATGTGTGTTGATCACCTTGTCGCGGTGGTACTCAACCAGGTTCGGCTTCAGCACCACCCGCTTCCCCTTGAGCGGCACGCGCTCGCGGAAATGGGCGAACTGTCGGGACAACACGTCCACCAGGTCGGCCTGGTAGTCCGATGCCGTGGCGATGTGAACCTGGGCGTTGGCGTCCAGCGTTTTCAGCTGGGTGACTGCGTTGAGAGCCAGACCCTGGAAGAACGAGCGAACCCGCTCACCGATCGGCCGCGAAGGCAGCTCCACCTTGCCCGGAGGCAGCGGCGTGGCCGTGGCTTGCTCGGCCAGCTTGAACGGATTCCGCCCGGGCACCTGCAGCGCCAGATCGAGCAGCGCCAGCCGCAACGGCGCCTCGGCCAGGTACGGCGTGGCGGCTCGCACCGTCACGGCCTCGCGCATGCGCGCCTGCAGGGCGGCGATGCTATCGGCCTCCGCGCCACAGGCGTTCAGTGCCAGGATGGCCCAGGCCAGGTGTTCCACATCGTCGGCGTGCTGGGCGTGGGCCTTCAGGTACTCCAGTGACCGCTGGACCCGCTCGTCCTGCCGCTGGTGTTGCAGCGCCAGGAGCGCCAGCGCCGTGGGAGTGGGAATTGGTTCGAGCGTGATGCCGAAGATGCGTCGGTTGCCGTAGTTGACGCCGCCGGTTTCGAGCGTGCGGTCGAGCAGCAACCGTCGGCCATCGACGACCCGTGAGTGCGCTCCCTGGCCCATGCGCGTCAGGCCCAGGCAGGCCCAGGCGGTGGGCTCCACCCACGAGAAGTTCCCCTCGGCCCAGGGCCAGCCGATGAGACTACCATCGATGTCGTTGACATCCTCCTCGCCGCGCGTGTCGAGCGGTCGGCCCCGATAGGCCAGCAGGGCCCGGGCGGTCCGGTCCAGCTGTTCCTGCGGTTCTCTCAGCTCGGCGAGGGTGAACAGGACCATGGCTGTGGGCCAGACAGCCTCGTGTCGGCCACGCCCCAGCCGATAGGTGCCATCCGGCAGTGCACAGGTCTGCAGCCAGGCCAGGGCCCGCGCCACCACCTCGGGATGGCGCTCGCGCTCCGGGGCGACGGCCAGCAGTGCCAGGCACGTTGGTTCCAGGTGCGGCGGTTGCCCGGGCATGTACGACCAGCCCCCGTCTGCACAGGCGGTCTCGATCAGCGCTTGCGTCGCCGGCGTCTCACTCATGGCCACCCTCTCCCCCGCGACTCGTCTCCCCCCAGTGTAGGATACCAGGTAGCCCGGAGAGTGGCGCAGCGCAGCCGCGCAGGTGCTAGCGTTTGGCCTGGCGCCAGAAGGGGGCCCAGGCCAGGCCGAAGTGCGTGACGCGGACGTCGGTCTTGCGCGGCTTGAGCTGCTGCTCGGCCGCTTCCTCGCCCAGGCGACGGAACCGCTCGACAATCTCATCGCGCCGGGCCTGAAAGTCGCCTTCCAGCCGCGCCACCCGGTCGTCGCGACCCTTGCCGGACGACTGCTGCGCCGCCTCGATGCGCGGCGCGAACTTGATGCGCTCGAGCTTTACCGCCTCGTCGCGCTGCTTGTTTGCCTCCTGACGGCACCGGGTCCGAAAGGCCTCCAGCGTCTCGCCGGGGCGACTCGTCAGCTCCAGGTCGCGGTTTTCCCACAGCACCAGCTTCTGCGTGCCGTAGAGATGATCGAAGAACGCCTTCTCCTGCGCCTTGACCTTGCGGCCGGTGTCCACTGATTCGGGCACCGTCGCCCACAGCGCGTCGGCCTCGGGACGCGGCACCGGATCGATGCCGATCACCATCGCCTTCGCCCAGTCCACGGGGATGCCCACCAGCGGCGCCGGGGCCAGCAGCCGGATCGTGAGCCGATGCTCCTCGCCGGTGCGCCGATCGATGACAAAGGTGATCTCTGCGTAGCCGAGCAGCCAGGGCTGATATTCGAGTAGATGCCCCGGACGTTTTGAACCCGGAGCGACGGGAAGATAGAACTGTTGAATGTCATGCGGTAGCACCGGGGGCGCACTGCGTGGCGGAGGAGCAGCGACGGCAGCTGGCGCGCCCGGTCGAGCGCCCGGCTGGGCCAGCGTAGCCACCGGCGCCGTGCTGGTCGCCGAGTCCCAGGGGTTCTTGCCGCACTGCGGGCAGACCGTGCCCACGCCTGGAGAAAGCTCCGCCCCGCAGTGGTTGCACAGCTTCGTGGCCACCATCGCGCCCGAATGGTCGCGGTCCTTCATCGGGGCGGTGATCTGCCCGATCTCCTCGCGCGTCATCGGCCCACGCAGGAAGCTCAGGGCCCAGCGCGTCTGAAACAAGCACGGCTTCCCCTGGTTGATGTTGTGCATCAGGAAGATACGGTTACCCAGCGAGGCGATCACCTTCTCCAGATAGTGGCGATCCGTCAAGGTGCCATACTCGGCCGCCACGCTCTCCAGTCCGTCGAGCAAGCGCGCCTTGTCGCGCTCGGTCTGCAGCTTGCCCACAAACCAGGTGCCGGCGTTCGACAGCGCCTTGTAGTCGAGATCCACGGGGTTTTGCGTCGCCAGGAGCACACCCACGCCGAAGGCGCGCGCCTGCTTCAGAAGGGTCAGCAGCGGCTGCTTGCTGGGCGGATTGCCCGGGTGCGGCGGCAGATAGCCGAACACCTCATCGAAGTAGAGCAAGGCGCGCAGGCTGGTCGTGCCCGGTTGACGTCGTGTCCAGGCCAGCACCTCTTCGAGCAGCAACGTCGTGAAGAACATCCGCTGGTTGTCGTCGAGATGGGCCAGGTAGAAGATCAGATGTTGCGGCCGGCCGTGCCGGTACAGCATGCTGGCCAGGTCGAGCGGTTCGCCGTGCGTCCAGGTGGCAAATACCGGCGAGGCCAGCATGTTGTTCAGTTGCGAGGCAAACTTCAGCCGATCCTTCGCCGAGAAGAACGTCTCGAGGTTGTAGGCACCCACGGTGCGGATGGGCGGATTCTGAATCTCCTTGATCAGCCCGGCCAGGTCGAGATCGCGTCCCTGCGACCAGGCATGATGCAGTAGCTGCGCGACCAGAACGTGCTCGCGCGACTGGACCGGATCGGACGAGATGCCCGACAGGCCCAGAAGCGCCGTGGCCGTGGCGTTGATCTTCTGGGTCAGGTCCTCCAGCGCCATCTTTGTTTTCGGGGCGGCGAAGGTGCGGAGGATGGAGAGCGACAACCCCGATTCGCTGCCTGGGGTGTACAGCCGGAAGTCGGTATGCTGGGTCACCTCACGCACGCGCTCGGGTTTCTGCCCGGAATCTTGCAGTCCCTGCTTCCACCGCTGCGACAGTTGCTCGGCGTAGGCGTTCACCGTCAGGTTGCGGGCCCGGGCGTCGTCGGCATGCACCCAGCGCGCGAAGCGATGCGGTTCGTAGTCGGGGAACTGCAGCAGCAGGTTGGTCAGGTCGCCCTTGGGATCGATGATGATGGCCGGGATGCCATCGATGGCGGCTTCTTCAAGGAGGGTGATCGACAGGCCCGTTTTTCCCGAGCCGGTCATCCCGACAATGACGCCATGCGTCGTCAGGTTGCGAGCGTCGTACATCACCAGGTTGTCCGGCTGGACCTTCTTCGCCGCGAGATCGTACTCCCGGCCCAGGTAGAAGCAGGCGGGCTGATCGATCGAATTGGGGGAAACAGGGGGCGTCGCAGCCACGGGAAACCTCCGGAAATGCTCGGATGTCGTATTATGGGCAGCCGGCGAGCGGATTGCCAGGGGAGCCGGAACGCCGATGCGCCGACGATACCTCACATGGGAGCGCGTCTGGTTGTCTGGCGCGGAAGCCCTTATAAATGGAGGGGACGATTGCCCCTAGTGACGCTTTACCCCAGGAGAACAACCATGGCTCATTCCTTGCCTCCCTTGCCCTATCCGTCCGACGCGCTGGAAGTCGCGATCGACAAGACGACGATGGAGATCCACCACGGCAAGCATCACAAGGCTTACGTGGATAACCTCAACGGTGCCCTGGCCGGCCACGCCGACCTGGAAGCCAAGCCGCTCGAGCAGCTGCTTCGCGAAATCAGCAGCGTCCCCGAAGCCATCCGCCAGAAGGTCATCAACAACGGCGGCGGCCACGCCAACCACATCCTCTTCTGGGAGATCATGGCTCCCAACGCGGGTGGCGAACCGACCGGCGAGTTGGCCGAGGCCATCAAGTCCACCTTTGGTGACGTGGCCGCCTTCAAGGCCAAGATCAAGGAAGCCGGCCTGGGTCGCTTCGGCAGCGGCTGGGCCTGGCTGGTCGTTTCGGGTGGCAAGCTGGCCATCGAGCACACCGCCAACCAGGATAGCCCGCTGATGACTGGCAAGACCCCCATCCTGGGCGTGGACGTGTGGGAGCACGCCTACTACCTGCGCTATCAGAACCGCCGCGCCGACTACCTCGACGCCTGGTGGAACGTCCTCAACTGGAAGGCCGTGGCCGACAAGTTCGCCAAGGCCAAGTAACCGTCCAGGAACGCGAAGCGGGGAGCTTGCTGGCTCCCCACTTCGTGGACATCACTTGGAAACCGCCGCGCTTCACTTCTTCGGCTTGGTGGCCGGCTTCATCGGCACCGCACCCAGATCCCACACCCGCACCGTCCGGTCGGCCGAGGTGGACACCGCCAGGGTGCCCTTTTCCGCCAGGGTCACGCCCTCGGCCCAGGCGGTGTGGCCTTCGAGATTCTTGTACATGCCGCCCGAGGTCCCGTTCCACAGCCGCACGGTCCGATCCTTACTCGACGACACGAGCAGGTTCCCCCCGGCGTGGTAGGTCACGCTGGTCACCCCGGCAGTGTGCCCTTGCTGGGCGCGGATGTACTTGCCGCTGGCAGCATCGACCTCGTGAATGCGGGCATCGCTGCCGCCCACGGCGATCTTCTTGCCGTCCGGCGCGAAGGCCAGCGCCTGTATCACCACCGGCGGAGGATCCTTGACGCCAGGCATCACGATGGCCACGTCGTAGAGCTTCTTGCCGCTGGCTGCCTCCCAGGCCCAGAGTTTGCCGTCCTGCCCACCGGCGGCGACGACCTTGCCATCGGGCGAGAAGGCGACCGCCAGGAGCCAGTCGGTCGGGCCGGTCAGCTTGCGGAGCGGCTTGCCCGACGCCGCATCCCACAACGTCACGGCATTGTCATCACCGGCCGAGGCAACATTCTTTCCGTCTGGCGCGATGGCCAGGGCGCGAACCGGGCTGCCCGCGCGCAGGGTGTGAAGCGGCTTGTCGGCAGGCTGGTTCCACAGGAGAATCTGGCCATCCACCGAGGCCGAGGCAACCAGCGAGCCTGCGGCAGCCACCGCCGTGACCGGCACTGCGTGGCCCTTGATCTCGCGCGGTTTGGCATCGGCGAGGAACGCCTTGTCCTCCTCGCGCAGCCACAGAAACAGCGATCCGTTCTCCGTTCCCACCACCACGCCCTTGCCTTCGATCTGGGCCAGGCCAGTGGCCGGAGAGGACATCCCCTCCAGCGTCCGGGCGAGCTTGGCGTTGGCAGGCTGGATGACCGGCAGGTCCGGCTTCGGCTGAGCGACGACCAGGCCGCCCAGTATCAGGACGGCCAGGGCGACAAGACGGCTGCGCGACAGCATGGCAGATTCTCCAGACGAGGACTGAGGGATCACTCCGCGCGACGGACCGAGGTGATGACGACGTCATCGACAGGCACGTCGCCGTGCCCGCCGCGGTTGGTGGTCTTCACGGAGCGGATCTTGTCCACCACGTCCATGCCGTCTACCACCCGGCCGAAGACCGCGTACCTGGCCGAGTCGAGGTGCCGGGCGTTGTCCACGGTGTTGATGTAGAACTGCGCGGTGGCGCTGTTGAGGTCCGAGGTGCGTGCCATGGCGATGGAGCCGCGCACGTTTGACAGGCCGTTGCCCGACTCATTCTTGATCGGCGCCTTGGTGCTCTTCTGGCGCATCCCCGCCTCGAAGCCACCGCCCTGGATCATGAAGTCCTTGATCACGCGATGGAAGATGGTGTTGTCGTAGTGCTTGTCGTCCACGTAGGCGAGGAAGTTGGCCGTCGAGAGCGGCGCCTTGTCGCCGTCCAGTTCGATGGTGATATCGCCCAGCGAGGTCTGCATGAGCACGCGCGTCTGCGGCATGAGTGTCTCCAGGTAAAAGGCCGCCCGCGGGGGCGTGGGAACGCCAACCCGCGGGCAGGTTCGGGGGGGTTACTTCTTCTCGATGGTGGCCGACTCGATGACCACTTCGGTTTCAGGGACGTCCTCGAAGATGCCCTCGACGAGGGTCTTGGTAGCGACGCCCTTGATCTTGTCCACGATGTCGGTGCCATCGATGACCTTGCCGAAGACACAGTAGCCGACACTGTCGCGGGCGTTGGCCCGGTCGAGGAAGTCGTTATCCTTGACGTTGATGAAGAACTGAGCGGTGGCGCTGTCGGGCCGGCTGGTGCGGGCCATGGCCAGGGTGTACTTCTTGTTCGACAGGCCGTTGTTCGACTCGTTCTTGATCGGGGCGCGGGTCTTCTTCTCCTTGCCGGCCGCCTCATCGAGGTTGCGCGCCTTGTTGAAGCCCTTCTCGAAACCACCGCCCTGGATCATGAAGTTGCCGATGACCCGGTGGAAGGTGGTGCCGTCGTAGTGCTTGTCCTCGACGTACTTGACGAAGTTCTTCACCGTCCCCGGCGCCTTGTCCTCGAACAGTTCCACCTTGATGGTGCCAGCCGAGGTCTTGAACACCACCACTGGGTTGGCGGCGCCGGCCAGGCTGGTCCAGGTCAGGGCGACGGCCGCCACGAACGGAAGAAGCATACGCTGCATGGTTCATCTCCTTGAGAGAGAGTTGGATCCTTCACTTCTCCAGCATAGCGAAACTCCCGGCGATGTGGAGTCTTGCCCCGGGCGGGGTGATGGGCTACCGTGAACCTCCGTGGCCCTTTCTGATGAGGAACCGCGCGATGAGCGACAGCCAGGGCGTTCCCCCCGAGTTCTTTGATGCCGCCTACACCGGGACCGCCGCGTGGGAAATCGGTCGCCCGCAGGAGGACATCGTACGCCTGTTCGAGCGCGGCGGTTTCCGCGGCCAGGTGCTGGACGTGGGTTGCGGCTCGGGCGATAATGCCCTGTTCCTGGCCAGCAAAAACCTCCAGGTAGTGGGCCTCGATCGCGTTCCCGCTGCCATCGCCCGGGCCCAGGCCAAGGCCAGCGAACGCGGCCTGGCCATCCGCTTCCTGGTCGCCGATGTGCTCGACCTGGAAAAGCATGGCGCCACCTACGACACCGTCCTCGATTGTGGGGTGTTCCATGTGTTCTCCGATGCCGACCGCGCTCGCTATGTCCAGGGCCTGGCCGCGGTTACGAAGAACCGGGGCACGCTGCATTTGCTCTGTTTCAGCGACCAGGAGCCGGGCACCGACGGCCCTCGTCGCATCGGCGAGCGCGAACTGGTCGACCAGTTCAACATGAAAGGTTGGTTGGTCGAGGAGATCGCCGAGGCGCGCTACGAATCCAACCGCCATCCCGACGGGGCCCGCGCCTGGCTGGCCACCTTCACCCGCTATACCCGGTAATCGTGCTCTTTCCCACCCTCCCGTCGCCCTCCTGCCAACGCCTCAAGAGGTACTCGCATGATCCGACTCCTTTCCCTCCTGACGCTGGTGCTGGGGCTCGTTCAGCAAGCCCCGGCGGCCAGTCCCTTCAAGGACAAGAAGCTCGAGGAATCCGTCCAGGCCGCCCTGCGCCTGCCCAAGCCGGATTTCAAGGACGATGACCTCGCCAAGCTTTCCGTCCTCCACGTCACCGGCAAGGGGATCACCGACCTGACCGGCCTGGAGAAGTGCAAGGGCCTCGCCGAGCTGAAGGCGGCCAACAACAAGATCACCAGCGTGGCCGCGCTCAAGGATCTGCCGATCCTGCAGTCGCTCGACCTGGCCGGCAACCAGATCGTCGATATCGCTCCGCTGGCTGGTCTGGCCAAGTTGCAGTATCTCGAGCTGACCGGCAACAAGGTGGCCGACCTCAAGCCGCTCGCCAAGCTCACCGCCCTGCAGTCGCTCTACCTGACCGGCAACCAGGTCAAGGACATCGCTCCGCTGGCCGATCTCACCAAACTCGCCTCGCTGAACCTGGGCAACAACCAGATCACCGACCTGAAGCCGCTCGCCAAGGTTAACCGTCTCATGACGCTCGAGTTGACCGGCAACCAGATCGCCGACGTCGCTCCACTGACCACTCAGACCGAGCTGAGCCTGCTGTTGCTCGACAAGAACAAGGTGGCCTCGCTGACCCCGCTGCTCAAGTGGCTCAAGACCGATGCCGATGGCGCCAAGCGGTTCGCGCCCTACCTCCGCCTCTACCTCGCGGGTAACCCCCTCGACGACGAGTCGAAGGCCAAGCATCTGCCAGCCCTGAAGACGCTGGGCGTCCGTCTGGAAGATCTCGAGAAGAAGTAACCGGATCGTTACACTCCGGTGATGGACTCCGCGCGGTCGATCGTTCTACAATAGCGATCTCCCGCGCGGAGGGCATTTCATGGGGCCGGAGTCCGATTTTCTCGACCTGATTGGACGCGTGCGCCGGGGCGACGAGCAGGCGGCCGCCGATCTCGTTCGCCGCTACGAACCCGCCATCCGCCGCGCCGTTCGCTTCCGTCTGACCGACCCTCACCTGCGTCGCACCTTCGACTCGATGGACGTGTGCCAGTCGGTCCTGCTCAGCTTCTTCGTCCGCGTCGCCTCGGGGCAGTACGACCTCGAAACGCCAGACCACCTGTTGCGCCTGCTTACCACCATGGCGCGCAACAAACTGCTCAACCAGGCCCGGCACCAGCACGCGGCACGGCGCACACAACCCCTGGCGACCGGCGACGTGGGCGATCACGACGTTCCTGCCACGACGCCCGGTCCCTCGCAGCAGGTCGAGTCGCGCGAACTGCTGCGCGAGGTCCAGCGCCGGCTCACTCCCGAGGAACGCCAGCTGGTCGAGCTGCGCAATCAGGGTCACGACTGGCTCACCATCGCCCAGCAGGTCGGCGGAAATGCCGCGGCCCTGCGGCAAAAACTGCACCGCGCCCTTGCCCGGGTTAGCCGGCAGGTTGGCCTCGCGGAGGCGGAGGATGAGTGATCGCCCCGCGGTCATCGAGCTGTTGCTGGCCCAGCGCGAGGCCTGGCAACGGGGTCAGCGGCCTTCCGTCGAGGATTACCTCGCCCGCCATCATCTGCTTCGAGGCGATGCCGAGGCGGTGCTCGATCTGATTTACAACGAGATGGTGCTGCGCGAGGAATCGGGCGAGACGGTCGATCCGGAGAGCTACCTGCACCGATTTCCCGACCTGGCTGGGCCGCTGCGCGCCCAGTTCGAGGTCGAGGCCGCCCTGGGCCGAAGCGAGCTGATGGGTAGCCAGGGTTCGACCATCGACCACCAGGCCGCCGCGGCACGTACCACCGTGGCCCTGCCGCGTCTGGAAGGCTGCGATGTGCTGGACGAACTGGGCCACGGTGCGATGGGGGTGGTCTACCGCGGCTGGCAGCGAGCCAATCAACGACCCGTGGCGATCAAGTTGCTGGCCGCGGACGTCCCGGCCGCGCGCGTAGCCACCGAGGCGGCGGCGGCCTCGCGCCTGCATCATCCCAACATTGTCCAGGTCTTCGAGGTCAAGGAGTTGGAGGGTCGCACTGCCCTGGTGCTGGAATATGTCGAGGGCGGCAACCTGGCGCAGAAGCTGGCCGGCAAGCCGCAGCCGCCGCGCGAGTGTGCCCGCCTGGTCGAGACGCTGGCCTGGGCCATGGCTTACGCCCACGGCCGCGGCGTCATCCATCGCGATCTCAAACCCTCGAACGTGCTGCTTTCCGCCGGCCCCGACGAACCCTTGCGCACCTGCGTGCCCAAGATCGGCGACTTTGGCCTGGCCAAGCTGATCGAGTCGACCCAGCATCTCACCGCCACCAACGACATCCTGGGCACGCCCAGCTACATGGCCCCAGAGCAGACGGGCAAGCCAAACGTCGAGGTGGGGCCTGCCACGGATGTCTACGCGCTGGGGGCGATCCTCTACGAGTGTCTCACGGGGCGACCGCCGTTTCTGGGTGAAACCGTCCTGGGTACCCTCGAGCAGGTGCGTCATCAGGATCCCGTGCCGCCGTCGCAGTTGCAGCCGCGTCTGCCGCGCGACCTGGACGTGATCGCGCTGAAATGCCTGCACAAGAGCCCCGAACGCCGCTACGCCACGGCGCGCGACCTGGCGGAGGATCTGCGTCGCTTCCAGACCGGCGAGCCGATCCGCGCTCGCCCCGTGGGTTTGCTCGAACGGTCGTGGAAATGGGCGAGACGCCGCCCGGCCCTGGCCCTGCTGTTGCTCGTCTCGCTGATCACTGCCTCGGGCTTCCTGGTGGCGGGCATCGTGGTCAACCAGATGCTGCGCCAGCAGCGCGACCTGGCGCGCCGCCAGGCCGATCAGCTCGACGGCCAGCTCCGCCACACGCGGCGCCTGCTATACACCGCCCAGCTGCTCCGCGTCGGCTCCGTCTGGGAGAGCGACCCGGTGCAGGCGCTGCGCATGCTCGAAGATCGCGAGGCCTGCCCGCCCGATCTGCGCTGCCTGAGCTGGCGTCTCCTGCATGGCCAGTGCCATCGCTTCCGCCTGGCGCTGCCGGTGCCCACGGCCGAGGTAACCGCGCTGGCACGCTATCCCCGGGGCCAACTGCTCGCCTCGGGCGATGCCCAGGGCAAGGTGCAGCTGTGGGACCTCTCGTCCGGGCAGGAGACCTCCACACTCGGCCCCGTAGATTCGGCCGTCACCTCCCTGGCGTTCAGCGCCGATGGGCTGCTGCTGGCGGCCGGAACCGCTTCCGGACAGGTAATGTTGTGGGAGATGCCGTCTGGCGTCTTGCGCGGCAGCCTGACGCTGAGCGGCCGGGTCGGCGCGCTGGCATGGCATCGTGATGGGCGCACGCTGGCGGTCGCCGCTGGCCAGCGCACGGCCCAGGTCACGCTGTGGGATGCCCGCACGCGCCGGCAGCGGCGGGCCCTGCGCGGTGAGATGCACCCGCTCACCGGCCTGGCATTCAGCCCGGATGGCCGCCTGGTCGCTGCCGCAGGGAACGATCATCAGGTGTGGATCTGGGACGAGCGCACGGGCAAGGCGGGCAAGCCGCTGCGCGGTCATGTGGCGCCGGTGTCCGGCCTGGCCTTCACCCCAGACGGTAACCGGCTGGTCAGCGGTGGACGCGACGGCGCGGTGCGCGTCTGGGATGTCCTTCGCGAAACGGAGCTGGCCAGCCTGGTCACGCGTCCGGTGGCGGCCCTGGCGATGCATCCGACCGCCCCAACTGCCATCCTGGCCACCCTGCCCCGTGATGCTGACGATGCCGGGCCCGATCTTCGTCTGCTCGACGTGGAAACCGGCCGCGAGCAGGAGCCGATGCGTGGCCACCTCGGCGGGTCCACGGCGGTGGTCTTCGCGGCGGATGGCGCCACCCTGGCCACCGCGGGGCTCGACCGCACGCTGCGAGTCTGGGATTACCCTCCGCGCCGGACCCAGCTGCGCCTGCGCGGCCAGGTGGGTGGGCCCGCCTCGGTGGCGCTGGATCGTTCCGGGCGCGTGCTGGCCTGGCTGAGCCGGGGCGATGCGATGACCGGGCCGGCGACCGAAGTCGTGCTCACCGAGGCCGAGACCGGCCAGCCGCTGCAGACGCTCCGCGCCCAGGGCCGACCGATGCAAGCGTTCGCGCTGAGTGGCGATGGCCGACTCGTGGCCGGGGCAGCAGGACATCCCGGCGAGCCTGCCGAGTTGCTCGTCTGGGATGTGTCCACCGGGCGGTTGTTGCAGGCGCTACGCGGCCATCAGGGCGAGGTAGCCAGCCTGGTGTTCAGCCCCGACGGACGCCGCCTGGCCTCGGCCGGCACCGGCAGCCCTGTCCGCCTGTGGGACGTGCACACCGGCACTGCAGCGGGAACGCTGGAGACGCCCGCCCAGGCGCACTGCGTGGTGGCCTGGGAAGGCGCACTGCTGGTGGCTGCCTGCGACGGCGGACCGGGCAAGGGCACACTATTGGTGTGGGAGGCGGCCTCGGGCGGGCTGCTGCATCAGCTGGAACTCGGCGTCCAGCCGCGCACCCTGGCGCTGAGCGCGCGGCACGGCGTGGCGGTGGTAGCGGGGCACGGCGACCGGGTCGAGTTGTTCGAGGTGCAGGTGGGCGAGTTGCGCGCCCGGCTCGCTGCCGGCATCAAGGAGGTGACGCACCTGGCCCTCTCGCGCGATGCCCAGTCACTGCTGCTGGCCGGTGCGGCCGAGGGTGTCAAGCTCTGGGATCTACCCAGCGGGCAGGAGCGCCTGTCGCTGCCCGGACATCGAGGCGGCGCCTGCTTCGCCGCGCTGGCCGACGGCGACCGCTTTCTTCTTACCGTGGGCACCGGCCAGATAGCGAGACTATGGTATCCCGGCACGCCGCGTTAGCTCAGCGCGTCGTCTGCCACAGTGGCCAGCTGACTGTCGGGTCACCGTCCCAGGCCTCGCCGGGCATGTCGAAGCTGATGCGATCGCCCAGCCGTGCGCGGGCCTCGGTTTTGACCTCCTCGGCGATTGGCTCGGTCAGCCAGACTCCGATCCGCGCCTGCGGGTGAAGATGCTTCGAGTGGACCAGGGCCAGAATGCCGACGGCGTCGTAGCGATCGACTCCCAGCCAGAGTGTGCGCAACCCCACCAGCGCGGGCGTGGCGGCCAGGCGTTCCAGCCCGATCCGGGTGATGTGGTTGTTACCCAGGCTGAGATGCTCGAGCTGGGTGAACAACGGCAGGTCAAGGAACTCGGCCAGCCCCTCGTCGCCCAGCCGGTTATACCACCACCCCAGGCGACGCAGGTTGGTCAGGTACGGCGAGTGATCGAGCGCCCGGATGGCATTGATCCCCAGGCGGTTGCCGCGCACGTCCAGGGCGACCAGCCGCTGGCAGTTCGACGAAGAGGCCAGCATTTGGATGCCATCCTCGCCGATGCGCGAGGCGCCCAGGTGCAGATGGGTGAGTCCGGTCAGCGAGGGGGAATCGAGCAGCATCTGCAGGCCACGGACGCCGATGGGGGTGTCGTTCAGGGCCAGGCCGCGCAGCCGATGCAGGTGAGGCGAGTGCAGCAGCTGCTCGCAGCCGGCGTGACGAAAGCTGCCCGGCGCGATGAGGACGGCCAGGCGCTGCAGCTGGGGCAGCGACGCCAGCGCTGAGAGCTGCTCGGCTCCCAGCCAGAGCAGGCGCAGCATCCGGATGGGGTGGCGATCAAACAGTGTGGCGCAATGTTCGAGGAGGAATTCGGTGCGGATGTGGATCGACTCGACGAAGCCACGCCGGAAAAAGATGCGATCGCAGCGTTCAAAGGTGCGGCCCAGCCAGGCGACGGCATGCCCGTGTAACTCGGTTTCGCGCGCCAGCCAGGCAGCCCGGCGAGGATGGTTCGGCTTCTCGCGGGCCAGGGCGCACTGCACGCGGATGAACTCGGCGAATTCGGCCTCGTCGTGGTCTTCCAACCAGTCAGCAAAGACCAGGCGCGGGGCATCCTCGTCGGGGTGTTCCACGATGTCGGCCAGGAATGCTTCCTTTTCCGTCATGATGCCAGTCAGTCGGGGGGCGACTTCATTCTGCCGCAGGAAGATGCTACGATGATTCAGCATACCCCGCGGGATTCGAGAGGGAAGTGGACGTGACTTACTGCCTTGGCATCATGACGCACCAGGGTCTGGTGATGGCGTCGGATTCGCGGACCAACGCTGGCGTCGATATGGTCAACATCACGCGGAAGATGCACTTCTTCGTCCGCGAAGGCGAACGCCTGTTCATCATTCTCACCGCGGGTAGCCTCTCGGTGACGCAATCGATTATTACCCTCCTCCGCCGTGACTTCGACCAGGGCACCGGCCTGGCTCGCGCTCCCACGTTCTACGATGCCGCCCGCGTGGTGGGCGAACAGGTACGCCGCGTGGCCGACCTCGACCGCCAGGCGCTGGAACGCGACAACTATACCTTCAATGTCCACCTCATCCTGGGCGGGCAGATCGGCAACGATGCGCCCAACCTCTACCTCATCTACCCGCAGGGCAACCCGCTGTCGGCCACCGAAGATTCACCCTACCTGCAGATCGGCGAGAGCAAGTACGGCCGACCCATCCTCGACCGGGGCGTCCGCTTCCGACAGACCACCCTCGAGGAAGGCGCGAAGTTTGCCCTGATCTCGATCGACTCGACCATCCGCTCGAATGTGACGGTCGGGCCACCCATCGACCTGGCGGTTTACCGCACCGGTGACCTGAGCATCCGCCGTTACCGGCGCTTCACCCCCAAGGATCCCGACCTGCAGCGCATCCAGTTCCAGTGGGAGCACGCGTTGCGCAAGGCGGTCCTCGAACTGCCCGACGTCGCGTTCGAGGACAAGCCCGATCAGGTGATATAGAGCCAGCCTGGGGCGACATCCTGGTAAGCCAACCGGGGCGGCAGTCGTCTCCGGGGCTGGTCGCTGGGTGCTGGATCTGGACAATAGCACCTGACACGCCCACGCTTCAACTGACGAGGAGGAACCGCGCCATGGGCCGATGGTGTTGCGCTGGGGTGATACTTACCCTGGCGACAGGAGTGCTGCTGGCAGATGCCGAACCCCGTTCGGACGTCGCCACGCTACTCCAGACGATCAAGAAAGTGGGCCGAGAAGGAGCCGGCAATCCCGAGGCCGCTCGCGCCTGGAAGGCGCTGGTGAACCAGGGGCCCAGCGCACTGCTGCCGGTGCTGTCAGCCTTCGACGAAGACAACCTGACCGTCTCCAACTGGCTTCGACCCGCCGTCGATGCCATCGCCGAGAAGGCTCAGGCCGACGGCAAGCTGTCAAAGGAACTCCTCGCCACGTTCCTGGCTGATCTGAAAAAGCCGAGCAGCGCCCGCCGCGTGGCCTACGAGTGGCTGGTCAAGCTCGACCCCACGGCGGCCGACCGCCTGTTGCCCACCATGCTGAAGGATCCCTCCGCAGAGCTGCGCCGCGAGGCCGTCGAACGACTGGTGAAGGAAGGCGAAGCCGCGAAGATGAAGAAGGATACGTCCACCGCGAAGGCCGCCTACCAGAAGGCGCTGACCGGCGCTTGCGATCCCGACCAGGTGGAAGCCATCGCCAAGGCGCTCGACGAAATGGGCGTCAAGACCGACCTTGCCAAGCATCACGGCTTCGTGCGCACCTGGTGGCTCATCACCCCGTTCGACCATCGCAAGGGGACGGGCTGGGACGTGGCCTACCCGCCCGAGAAGGGGATCGACCTGCACGCCACCTACAAGGGAGCCGAGGACAAACCGGCCCGTTGGGTCGAGCACACCTCGGCCGACCCCATGGGCATCGTCGATCTGAACAAGGCACTGGGTAACCTCAAGGGCACCATCGCCTACGCTTACGCCGTCGTCGATTCCCCCGAGGAGCGCGAGGTCGAGCTGCGCATCGGCTGCATCAACGGTCTGAAGGTCTTCGTCAACGACCGCCAGGTGTTCGGCCTCGAAGAGTATCATCACGGGATGCGGGTCGATCAGTACACGGCTCGTGCCATGCTGAAAAAGGGCAAGAACACCCTCCTGCTCAAGGTTTGTCAGAACGAGCAGAAGGAGAAGTGGGCCCAGGAATGGCGCTTCCAGTGTCGGATCACCGACCGGGTCGGAGCGCGCGTGCCGTTCGAGGAGATCAAGCAGAAGGGCCCCGCCGCCAGGGAGGAGAAGTGATGCAGCGCTATATTTCGATGGCCAGTCTGATCGTCCTGGTCAGTGCGATGGCCGGGCAGGCCGGCACTCCCTGGACGGGATTTCGCGGCAGCAACGGCACGGGTGTCTCGGAAGAGACCGGCTTGCCCACGAAGTGGAGCAAGGACGAGGGGATTCGCTACAAGGTGGCCCTGCCTGGCCGGGGACTTTCCAACCCGGTCATCGCCGACGGACGTATCTACGTGACCGCCTGCTCGGGCTATCGCGAAACACGCCTGCACGTCCTCTGCTTCGAGGAAGCCACCGGTAAGAAGCTCTGGGAGCGCCAGTTCACCGCGACCGGCAACACCGGCTGCCACCCGATGACGAACATGGCCGCCCCCACCCCGGTGACCGACGGCAAGGAGGTCTTCTGCCTCTTCGCCACCGGCGACATGGCCGCTCTCGACCGTGCCGGCAACCTGTTGTGGTATCGCTCCATCGTCGGCGATTATCCCAACGTCTCCAACCAGGTGGGCATGGCCTCGTCGCCCACGCTGCTGGGCAACGTGATTCTGCTGCCGATGGAGAACGCGGCCGACTCGTTCATCGCCGGCCTTGATCGCAAGACCGGCAAGAACCTGTGGAAGCTGAAGCGTCCCAACGCCATCAACTGGACCTCGCCCTTCCCCATCCCGGGCGGGCTGGTCCTCTTCCAGAACGCCAGCGAGGCAGCCGCCCTCGACCCGGACACCGGCAAGACGCGCTGGTCGGTCAAGGGTAACTGGTCCACCATTCCCTCCCCTGTGCACGGCGAGGGCCTGGTCTTCCTCACCGGCCAGGAGGTCAAGGCGGTCCGCCCCCTGCAGGATCGCAGCGAGCCCGAGACAGTGTGGGAAGGCGGCGCCATCGCCGGCGGCTTTGCTTCCCCGGTCTACCACAAAGGCTTCCTCTACGGCGTGACCGGGGCGGCCGTCGTCGCCCTGTCGGCTCGTGATGGCAAGGAGGCCTGGCGGCAGCGCATCGAGGGGCCGTTCGACGGGTCACCCATCGTGGCCGACGGCAAGCTCTACGCCGTCAACCGCAAGGGACGTACCTTCGTCGTCGAGCTGGGCGAGAAGCCGCGCGTCATCGCTCGCAACGACCTCGATGACACCATCATCACCACCCCGGCGGTGGCCAACGGTTGCCTCTATCTCCGCTCCGACAAGTATCTCTACTGCATCGGACCGAAGAAGTAACCTTCCTCCGCGCCCGACTCGCTCCTCCGGGTCGGGCGTTTCCGCGCGCCGTCACGCCCCGGGTTGATCCACCAATCGTGGCCAGGCGGTGTTCTCGGCAGGTGCATCTTGCACCTCGCCGTTTGGCAGTGGCTCCAGGGGCAGCGTCGGCAGGGGCCGACTGCTTTCCAGCCAGTCCAGCCGCATTGCGCGGAGTTCCTCCCAGTCCACCTCCGGCAGTGGCGCGGCGGCCAGGCCAGCGGGTGGCCGGCGATGCTGGGCGACGAATCGCTCCACTTCGGGACGTTCATACTGTGGCAACGGATGCGCTAGAAGCGACGCCAGCGTCCACGCCTGGGGGCTGGCCATCAGCTGCTGAATCGCCTGACGCACTCGGTTGCGCGTCGCCTCGTCGGGCGCCAGCTGGGTCAACCGGGCGGCCTGACGCACCGCCTGCTCGGCCGTGGCGGTGGGCGGCAGGCGCAGCACCTCGAACGGCTGTTCCATCATGACGAAGAAGTCTCCATTTCGGCGAGCAGGTCGCGCACGTTACTGTTCCCCGGATCCAGCCGCAGCGCCTCGCGGTACAGCTCGACCTTCTCGGGCCGACTCCGCGCCACGAAGCCGCGAAACTTCCAGAACTCGGCCAGCGCGGCCCGCGTTGTCACGGGGCCGGCCTCTCCGCCCGTCAGTTCGGCCAGATGGACGGCCCGGGGAGTTTGGCGCTCCACTTCATCGTAGATGCGCTCATCACCCAGCTGATACAGGTCGAAAAACCAGCCATGGCAGGTTTCGACGTGGGCCGTCAGGAGGCGAACATTGTCCGGATCGATGGCGAGCAACCGCTGCAGCAGGGCCAGACCGCGCGGATAATCCGCCCTCCAGCCCTCCGGAATGTCGCCGAAGCGCATCGCCTCACGGACGGTGAGCAGATAGCTGGTGGCCAGCCCATCGCGGAAGCGGGTCCCGGCCGTCTCCAGATCTGGCACCAGGTCCGGCACGCGCGGCCGGGCCAGGGCAGGGAGTTGCCCGACCAGTTGCCAGTGCGACCGGGCGGCCTCGCTCTCGTCCCGGCTCAGGTGATCGTTGATGCAGCGCGCGTGCCAGCCGATCAGATGTTCGACGAGCAGGCCGCGCGCCTCGGGTGGAGGAGTTTCCGGAGAGGAAAACAGGCCGAACCAGCAGAGCCAGGCGCGGCGAGCGTGCAATGTCGCCAGCAGAGGATCGCGCCCGGCGAACTGCTCGGCCAGGCGCATCTCGAGGAGCGCCAGGTGATGCAGCAGCCGCGGCGGAACACCTGGACGGTCGGCCAGCCGCGCCAGCCTCTCGGTCACCGCAGCGGGCGGAGCTGTCAGCACCTCCGAGCCTCCCGGGATCTGTTCGAGCAGGGCCACCAAATCGGCCAGCGCCGGCGGGTGGGGATGCCGGACCGCCTCGGCCAGACGCTGGGCCGCAGCGAGGCGCTCCACCTCGGCGCGCAACGATTCATTCCCAGGCAACGCCTGCAGATGAACGCGGGCCGCTTCGGGTTGCTCGCGCAGTAGCGCTCGGGCCGCCTGATGGGCGTGCCAGGCGGCCGCATCCACTCCCGGTGGCGCTTCGAGCACCGCTGCCGACAGACCAGCCAGGCTGGCTAGCATTGCCCCCGCCTCACCCAGCACCTCGGCCGGCCAGAGCTTCAGCCAGGCCGGCAGCGCGCGCGGCCAGGCCTGGTGGGTGGAGCGTGCCTGTACCATCCGGACCAGGGCCGCCAGCGCGAAGCGCGGTGGGCCGGCTTCGAACCCCTGCCAGTGGTCGCGCTGCTCGAGCTGTGCTGCCACCTTCTCAACGTTCCCGCTGCGGATGGCCTCGACCAGAACCACGGCTTGCAGGCAGCCTCGCGCATGCGCATCGCCACTGGCCAGGAGGGCGCAGAGTGCCTCGCCGCTGCTGTCCGGGTCGAGCAATAGTTGGGCTTCGTGGAGCGCATCCGGATCGATCGCACCCGCACAGGAAGTGAGAAGGGGACGATCGCCGCGATGCAGCGCGAGGTGCCAGAGCTTCAGGGCGCAGGCCTGGGCCAGGTCGTCCGTGGAGTCGGCCGCCCCCTCGGCCAGGAGGGAGGCATCGTCGATCTGCGCCAGCGTCAGCCGCAGCAGGTTCCGCCGCATCTCCGGAGCAAGGTTCGCCCCCGGCACCTCCGCGCCAGCGGCCAGCTGGGCCAGGTGAACATACGGACGCAACGCATCGGGTGGTTCCCCGGGGAACTCAGCGCCAACAGCGGCGAGGAATTCCCCAGGAGTGCTGGCGCGCCGGCGGAAACGCTCGATCAGCCGGCCCGTCCACCGCTGGTGAATGTGCTGCCGCCACCGCGCCAGGACCGCCCGGGGATACGGGCCTGCCTCCGCCTTGGCCAGCGCCTGCAGGGCCTGCTCTCCCTGGCCGCGCTCCGCCAGCATCCACGCCAGCAACAGGTGCCGTTCGACCTGCAGCACTCCGCTGCCGGGACGTGCCTCCTGCAGGAGGGCGAGGGCCCCGTCGAGATCGGCTTTACGCAGCAGGTAGCGTGCCTCGACCAGCGGCGCATCGGGGCACCCGGCCATGCGCTTGCTGCCGCGGATCGACTTCCAGACCTGCTCCGCGCGGTCGGCGCGGCCCGAGCGCGCCAGCAGATCGACGTACCAGGTGGTCGCCTGCGGAGAGCCGGCGAGCTTGCGCAACAGTCCCTCGAAACAGGACAGGGGCTGGTCGTGCCCGAGCAACACTCGCATGCGCGCCAGCCAGTAGGCGGTCTGCGGATACGGCTCGGTGAGGCTGGCGGCGGCGGCCAGGTGTGTTTCGGCAGTGGTCCAGTCGCCATCGAGCCAGGCCAGCCAGCCCAGAGCGAACAGGCGCTCGGCCTCGAGGGCGACATCGGCTTGCCGGGCGGCCAGGGCGGCGCGCAGCTCGGCCGGTTCCCACACAAGCTCGGGGACATACTCCGTCAGCACCTGCTGGACCACGTCGAGCGCGAGACGCAGGTTGCCTGCAGCGCCAGTGGACGGAGGCGAGAGAAGGGGGCGGCCCGCCAGGCGGATCTTTTCCGCTGGATCATACATGGTCGGCCTCCCTCAAAGCTGCTGGCGCGCCTCGTCCTGGCAGGCCTGCGCCTGCTCGGGCAGGCCCAGCCGTTGGTAGCACCGATAGAGGTCCGAAAGGGCCGCGGCATACTCCTTGCGCGGCAGGAGCTTCTGCTGGCGCTGCACCGTGCGCAGCTGCTCCAGGCACTCGCGCGTCTGGATCAGGTCGCCCAGCCCCAGGTAGGCCTGGCCCAACGCGCGCAGGGTACGCGCCCCCAGCGGATCGACCACGGCCCACTCGGCCGGCCGATGCAGCAACAGTCGATCAATGACCTGCTCGAAGGCGCGACCCGCGAGATACTTGCGCACCTCACGGAACAGCGCCTCGATCTCCTCCTCGTCCAGGCGCGAGGGAGGTGGGCTGGGGGCCTGCTCGGCGGTCTCCTGGGGCATCGGCAGCGACGGCAACGGATCGCCGGCCTCACCCGCCTCCAGGGCGTTCAGTAGCTGCTGCGCGTCGGCGTAGCGCCGTTCGGGCTCGTTCTCCAGACAGCGCAGAATCACGTCGTCCAGCCAGCGATAATCGTTGCGGATCTCGTTCTGCACGGTGGACGGCGGCGCGAAGCGCAGCCCGGTCTTGATGCGCAGGTTGGCCGCGCTACGGTCGGTCTTCTCGTCCACCTCCCACGAGGCGTCGAGGTGCGGCCCGCCGCCGGTGAAGAGCTGGTACATGACCAGCCCCAGGCTATACACGTCGGAGGCCGGCAGTGACTTGCCCCGGAGCGTCTCGGGGGCCATGTAGGCGAAGGTGCCGGTGGCGCCGGGGACGAACCCGGTGCGTGGGTCGGCGTAGGCAGCCAGGCCAAAGTCCACCACCCGGACGACGCCGCGGCGATCGACCAGGATGTTCTCCGGGATGAGATCGCGATGGATCGCCCCCTGGGCATGCACCAGTGCCATCGCCTGGCAGATCTGCTTGAAGAAACGCAGCCCAGTGGCGACGCTGAAGCGGCCCGCCGCCTGCATGTGGCGGAAGAGCGGCTGGCCATCGACGTACTCCATCACCAGATAGGCCCGGTTGTCCAGCTCCGGTAAGAGGCCCATGTCGTGGATCTGCACCAGGTGACGCCGCCCGGCGTGGTCAGTGGAGGCCAGCAGCTGCGCCAGGATGATGGCATCGCCGAAGATGGCCGGGGCCGTCTCCTCGGTCAGGCCGCTTTGCCGCGAGATCTTGATGGCCACCGGCCGGACAAAGCGGTTGCAGAAGAGTTGATGGGCAACGAACACGACGCTGTAGTAGCCGGCGCCTTGCACCTCGCGGAGGTGATACTTGCCCGCCAGGGTCTTTCCGATCAGGTCGAACTCGAAGGGTCGCTGCGACATACCTGCATTCTAGCCTGCGGTCAGGGTGGTTACGAGGCGCCGCGCCACCGGGTTGCCCGGAATCTTCGGCGCTTCCGCGCGAGGTCGCCTGGATCCCCCAGAGACTCCGGCTTGCTCATCCTTCCACACAGAGGTAAGGTGAACGTCTCTCATGGCTTCATCGAACGCTCACCGTGCGCCCTCCCCGGCGGGCGGTTCACTGACTATTCGCCCTTACGCACCAGGGGACAATCCTCCATGCGACGTTACTGGGTTTTCCTGCTACTCGTCGGCGGGATCGCGCTGACGACCATGGGCCACGGCGGCCGCTCGGTCGGCCAACCAACGCCCGAGCAACCGGCCAAGAAGTATCCCGACTTCGATACACTCGTCCGGGGCGCCCGGGAGTACGACGGCTTCTTCAAGCTGTTCCAGAAAGATGACACCGTCTTCGCCGAAATCAAGCCGCATCAGTTCGATCAGCCGTTTCTCTGCCCCATCGCCATCGCGCGTGGCCTGGGCGAGGGCGGGCACACGCTGAATTTCGACGAGCAGTGGGTGCTGATGTTTCGCAAGGTGGGTGACAAGGTCTTTTTGGTGCGCCGCAACGTGCGATACGGCGCTCGGCCCGGCTCGGCGGTGGCTCGTGCGGTCGAAACCACCTACGCCGACAGCGTCCTGCTGGCGCTGCGCGTCGTCAGCGTGCACCCGTTCCGTAACTCGGTGCTGCTCAACTTCAACGACATCTTCATGACTGACTTCGCCGAGCTGAAGCAGGGCTTCTTCGATGCCAGCCGCTCGACGTGGCACCGCATCAAGGCGTTCCCACGAAACATCGAACTGCAGGTGGCAGCCACCTACGCCGGGGGACGCAGCCCCGATGGCGTGATCGATGGCCGGGGGAAAACCGTCATCATCCACTACGGCCTGTGCCAGCTGCCCGACCCGGGCTATCAGCCGCGCCTGGCTGATGATCGCGTGGGCCACTTCCTCAGTGTTGTCAAGGATTACACCAACGACACGCGCTCGACGCCGTTCCTACGCCATGTCAATCGCTGGCGGCTGGAACGCGCTGACGGCTCGGCCTGGAAGGAGGGTGGCCGCCTCGTGCAGCCGCGCAAGAAGATCGTCTTCTGGATCGAAAAGTCGGTGCCGGACGAGTATCGCAGCTACGTCCGCGAGGGCATCCTCGAGTGGAACAAGGCGTTTGCGAAGGTCGGCTTCCGCGATGCCATCGAGGTGCGCCAGCAGGAGCACGAGGAGTTCGACCCCGAGGATTCCAACTACAACACCTTCCGCTGGATCACCAACGACCGCGGCTACGCCATGGGGCCCTCGCGTGCCAACCCGCTGACGGGCGAGCTGTTCGATGCTGACATCGTCTTCGATGCCTCCATGGTGCGTTACTACCGCCAGAGCGGCAGCGCCTTCGGCGGCACTGCTGCCATGGACGACGTGAGCCCCATTCGAGCGGGGCAGCGCGGACTGGGCCTGCTGAGCCTGGAGCCGCCAGGTCACAGCGGCAACTGGGATGATCGCTCGGGAGGCGAACGGCTAGATCCGCTGGCGCGGGCCCGGCTGGGCGCGATTCGCAGTGGTATGTGCGAATGCGGCCCCTGCCTGAAGCGCGAGCTGAACCTGCTGGCGACTGCCATCCAGCTGCGTGACAACGGCGCTGCCGCCCCGCCCGGCCAGAGCAGCATTCTCACCGAGGAACTGATCGGTCAGGCCATCCGCGAAACCACCATGCACGAGGTGGGTCACACCCTGGGGCTGCGCCACAACTTCAAGGCCAGCACCATGATCGACAACAAGGACCTGCACAACACCGCCATCACCCGCGAGAAGGGCCTGGTGGGCAGCGTCATGGATTACACCCCCATCAACCTTGCCCCCAAGGGTGTCAAGCAGGGCGACTACTTCACCACCACACTCGGCCCCTACGACTACTGGGTCATCGAGTATGCCTACAAGCCTCTGGCGGGCGGTACCGAGGGAGAGTACGAGGAGCTGAAGAAGATCGCGGCGAGGTGTGCTGCCCCTGGCAACGATTACGCCACCGACGAGGACCTGTTCACCTCCAGCGATCCGTTCGTCAACCAGTGGGACCTTGGGCGCGATCCGATGAAGTTCGCTCAGGATCGCATCGCCCTGGCGGCCGAGCTGCTGGCCAAGCTGGGCGAGAAGGGGGCCACCCCTGGCGACGGTTACCAGCGAGTCCGGCAGTCGTTCTCCATCTTGCTCAATGAGTATGGCAACGCCGCCTTCCTGGTCAGCAAGTTCATCGGCGGCGTCTCCATGCATCGTGATCACGCCGGCGACCCCGGCGCTCGCGATCCCATGGTCGTCGTCCCGCCCGCCCAGCAGCGTGAGGCGCTCAAGTTCCTGCAGGAGAACCTGCTCACCGACCGACCGTTCCAGTTCTCACCCCAGCTTCTCCGTCGTCTGGCGGCTGATCGCTGGATGCACTGGGGCAACATGCGGACGATTTCTTCCCCGGTCGAGTTCCCTGTCCACGAGCGCATCTTGCAGATCCAGGCGGTGGTGCTCGAGCACACGCTGGATGCTGCCACGCTGGCTCGCGTTCAGAACAACGCCGCGAAGCTGGATCGCAACCCGGGCGTCGAGCCATTCAAGATCGCGGAAATCTTCCGCGGGCTAACGGACACCATCTGGCCCGCCACCCTGGGACCGGTGAACGGCAAGAAGGAAATCGAACTGTCGGTCGTCACCCGGAACCTCCAGCGCGAGTACCTGAAGCATCTGATGCAGCTGGTCCTGCGCGATGGCAAGGCGCCGCCCGACGCCCGCAGCCTGGCCCGGCTGCACCTGCGCGACATCTCCGGCCGGATCGAGAAGCTCCTGGCTAACCCCAACCAGCTGGTTGAGGATACCACCCGGGCTCACCTGCAGGAGAGCCGCGATCGCATCACCCGGGCGCTGAACGCCTCAGTGCAAAGCAGCGACCTGTAACCTGCCACACCAGGCGCTAACGCCACCGGCCCGGAGTCGATTGAGGGGAGCACCCTCGATTGATTCCGGGCCGGAGTGTTTCTGACTCGCGAAGTACGGTGCGCTTACATCAGCCGCAGATTGAAGAGGTCGTGAATGGTCCGCCAGGCCCAGTGCAGGCAGGTTTCGGGCTGGAGGTAGATCTTGGCATGGGCCATGGCGCCGACAGTCATGGCCGGGTCGGACTCGTCGATGTTGAGATAGACGAGGTATTGCTGCGTCTGCGGCACCAGCCCCTGGTTGCGCTGGTTGGGCGGATGCACAGCCACGGGGCCATTGGCGCGGTTGGAGAGCAGGTAGGGAATGAACTTGGCCTCCGACTCTTCCAGCCGCTGAATCGAGCCGCGGTAGGTGCTGGTATCCAGGCCATGCACCCGCAGGTTGACCCAGAGGCCATCCTTGTCGCCCGACTCGGTGTTGTGGTCGTTCATCGCCTTCAATTCACGCGCCAGGCGGTTGTAGTCCGAGGTAGTAAGCGGCATGCAGGCGCGGATCTTGCCGGGCTCGTGGATGGTGATGATCGGCTGCGTCTGCGGCTGATCTCGCGCGCCCTCGAATAGCTTGCCGATGTCCTCGCGATTGGGCGCCTGCCCCACCACGCCGTCCCGCGGCGCCAGGATCACCAGCTCCTCATCCTGCACCCGGCGCAGCGATTCGAGCTTGGCCTGGGCGGTTTCACGCTTGCCGACGGTGCGAACGATTTCTTCCTCGATCTGGCGGCGATCGCGTGCGTCGGCCGTGTCGTTCTTCTGCTTTTCCAGACTTTGCAGATAGTCCGAGGCGTTCTTCAGCTCGGCCCGGGCCTGGGATGCCTTCTCCTCCAGGTCGGGATCGCGGAAGTAGGCCAGCGGCATCCCCTGCGTTACCAGGTCGCCCGGGCGCACCTTGATCTGCTCCAGGAGCGCCGAACGCTTCAGCACGATCTGCGAGCTATACTCGGGGTCGGCCTGAATCAGTGCCAGGCCACGCAGCCGGCTGATCGGTACCTTCACGACGGCGAGGAACACCAGAACCATCACCACGACCGAGGCGGTGATCATGACGCGTACACGTTTCATGTCGGGTAGTCTCCCGCGGCGGTAAATCCCCCTGAAGAGCTGGTAAACCGGCCAGATGGTCATCGACAGGATGGCTGCCAGCGTCAGCAGGTTGCCGATGACTTCCAGCTTGTAAGGGCGGAGGAAGGTGTAAAAGAGGAACAGGATGCCAAACGTCACGAACCAGCGGTAGAGATAGCTGATGACCGCGTAGCCGATGAACAGTACCTTGCGCCATAGCTCCATGTACTCCTCGGGAGGCACCTCCACGCCGAGGCAGTGATCGAGCACCAGGTTCTTCAGAAAGCGGTTCGATTTCTCGCGCAGGTTCGGGATTTCCAGCCAGTCGGCCAGCACATAATAGCCGTCGTAACGCATCAGCGGGTTGGCGTTGAAGACCACCGTGCTGACCGAGCAGACGATCATCAGACTGAGCGACAGGTTGTTGATGAACGGATCGGTGGGTGTGTTCCACCAGACGAAGGTGGCGATGGCGGCGATGACCAACTCGACGTAGATGCCCGCGGCGCTGATGATGATCCGGTGCCACTTGTTGGGCAAAATCCAGGCATCGGAGACGTTGCAATACAGCGCCGGCGAGAAGCACATGAGCAAGAAGCCCATCTCGTGAACTTCACCGCCGAAGCGTTTACAACTTAACCCGTGGCCAAACTCGTGGATGACCTTTACCACGCCCAGCGCCAGCCACAGGTAGATGGCCGTCTTGAAGCTGAAGAACTCGTGGTAACTCGGCAGGCGCGACAGGAAGGTGTCGAAGTGCGTTAGCACCAGCAGAATGGCAGCCAGCATGAAGCCGACCGAGAGTATGAAGAACCAGGCCGAGAATATCCACCCCACGTAGCGGAGCATGACCTTCAGGACATATTCCGGATCGAAGACCGGGATCTTGATGTAGAGGATGTTCGAGACGGTCTGCAGCAGCTCGCGCCGACGACGCTTGCCGCGCCGCTCGAACAGCTGCTTGCCCGCCTTGGGTGAATCGCTCAGCGCCAGCCCGGCGGTGAGCAGCTGCTGGGCGAACCCCTCGAGGTCCTCCAGCCGCAGCCGCTCCGGGCGGTACTCCTTCTCGTACGCCTTCTGGGCGTCTTCCAGGGTGTGCTTGCCGTCGAGGAACTGCAGCAGGAAGCGCTCGTTATCCTTCAACCGGTAGTAGCGAAGGCTGACCGGATCCTTGACGACGTAGAACGTGCGGCCCTCGTACTTGTGGGCCTCGATGTCGAGGTCGGCCCGCAGGCGAATGCGCAAACTCTTGCGGCGTTCGAGATCGCTGGCGGGGTTGGCCGTGCTCATGGACGGGATTCTCGCAAGAGCGTTGATACAGGGAGACGGACACCACGCTGGCGGGCGGAGCCCGCGCTCCGCCCGCGTTGGTCCGGCTCAGCGTACCGGCTGGTTGGGCTTCGGCGGGACCACGATGGTAGCCGTCGAACCAGGATTCACTTCCTCGGCGATGTCGTTCATCAAGGCTCGCACCGTCAGCCGTTTCAGCCCCGTGTCGAGGAACTGCTCGACATAGGTCAGCAGGGCGTCGTATGGCTTCTCGGCCTCTTCCTTCTTCGGCAGGTCCCAGACCAGGACGCGGTGATCCGACGTCCCGGTGACGGCGAAGGTGCCGTTGGGATCGAACGCTCCGCAGGTCACCGTGCCGGTGGACCACAGGAACTGCCGCAGTTCGGCGGCGCGGTTCTTGACCGAAGGCGACCGCCACAGCTGAAGCCGGCCCGGCCCGTTGCCGTTGGTCAGAATCGTCCGCCCATCCGGTGAAAACAGGGCCAGCGTCGAGAAGGCGCCCGTGGCGCCCGGGTTCACCAGGCTACCCTCGATGCGGCGAGTGTTCAGCGTCAGCACGCGGAGTTCGCGGCCCTCATCGAACAGCACCTGCTCGCCTGTCGGATCCAGCCCGAGGGTGCCGACCTCGCCGGAGCGACCTGTCACGGCATCCACCTCTACCAGGGCGCCGTCCTTGCGTTCCCACACCGCCAGACGCTTGTCCCGCCCAGCCGAGACGAGCCGGCCGCCCGGCGTGAACGCCAGCGAGGTAATGGTGGAGTTATGCGCCGCCTTGGCCCGCATGATCGGCGCGCCGGTCTGCGAATCCCATAGGCAGATCGAGCGATCCTCACCAGCCGTGGCGATGATCTCGCCGTTGGCACTGATGGCGATGGTGTGAACCGCTCCCTGGTGGAAGATCTCCGCGTTGCCGCACACCGTGCCCCTGGTCTTCGGGTTGTCCTTGGCCTGTTCCTTCAGCGTGTCCAGGTCGAAGATGCGCACCTGCCCCCGCGAGGTTGCGGTCACCAGGATATTCTTCTTCGCTCCGCTGCCCGAGCAGGCGATGGCTCGCAGTGGCACTCCATGGTCAAGGCGGATGCGTTCCTGCCAGCGGTCGTCGCCTGCCAGCCGTTCCCAGATGCGTACCAGGCCTTCCTCACTGCCCGAGGCAATCTGCGGTAGCGGGCCGCGCGTCACGGCCACGCAGGTCACCTCCTGCAGATGGCCCGACAGCACCGCGCGGGGCGGGACCGGTTTGGTTACCTCCACCTGCACCGCCGTTAGCTCGTCGGCTCGCTTGCGCAGCTCCCGGGCATACTCGGGTTTTGACTTGTCGAACGTGCGCGCCTCGGTGCGCATCTGCTCGGCCCGGCGCACGCGATCCTGCAGCGGCAGGGCATCCTGCACCTCCACCTGCGCCTCCACGCGCATCTTCTTCGAGTTCTGAATCTGCAGCACCGGGTCGAGGTTCTTCACTGCCTCGCCCCTGCTGCCGCTGCCAGTGTGCGGATGCGTCCGGGGATAGCGGCCTTGATGAAGTACAGCTCGAGCGTCGTCCAGAGCCCGACAGCTCCTGCATGGCCTGCACAACGGCAGCCTTCTTCCGCCCGCGCCACCTCGTTCGTAGCGATCAGCTTGGTCACCTTGGCGGCGCCCTTGGTCATCCTCGAAACCGGCCTTCATCTTCGCTGCCGTAGCTTTGAATCGACGCCAGACGGCGAACCGGAATTCTTCCACATGGCTGCTGAGGGCGCGGACATCGGCCGCGGCCGGCTCCACCTTGGCCTGTAGTGGCGGCGTGGCCAGGTCTTCGCTTGCCCACCGCCGGGTTGATCGCCGAGCAGCTCGGGTCCTTCTCCGCAGCCTCATCTCGTCCTCGAAGCCAGCTTGCGGAAGCTTGGATCGGCAGACGGATGATGCGCGTCATGCCCAGGCCAGCGAGTCGCCGAGCCGAAGGCGGTAGAGCTTGCCGGGGTTCGTCGGATCCTGGAACTGGCGCTCGCGGATGACCGGCACGTGCAACTCACTCCGCGGGCGTTGCTCCTCTTCAGCTTCCATTCGACCCCCAGCAGAGGCACCTCGATGCGGATTTCCTTGTCCTTTTGAACGAACTCCTCATCCGACACCGGTGTGGCCAGCAGAAGCAACTTACCGTCGCGCTCGCTGGGCACCTCCTGGCGTTCAAACGGCAGCACCCGGCCATCCTGGATGACCAGCGGCTGCGTGGCGCCGACCGGCTGATCGCAGGTAATGATGCGCACCAGGCCGTTGGTCTGTGGTGAAGCAGTGGGACGCGCATCGGCGGCCTTGCCCTCGGGCGGCGTTTCGCGGTCGGGGTCAGGTGCTTCACGCCCCTTCTCGGGACCAGCATGAGGACCTTCGGTTCTCTTGTTGTCGGGGAGAGGGGGGGAGGGAGCTGTCCACTTGAAGTAGTCGCTGGCGAACACCACCGCTGTCACGCAGGCAGCCGCCAGCAACACGCAGGTTGCCAAGAACCGAACCATGGGGAGGACTCCCTGGGATTACTGGAGGTCGAAAGCTCGCGCCCTCAAGGTCAGAGGTGAGGGCGCGACCAGGACAGGTCGCGCCAGCGTCGATGCGGTTGCGACGGGTCGTTTCAGAACAGGAAGAAGATCACCTTCTCGTAGACGAATTCCCACACGCCGTAGAACAGGGCGTAACCGGAGCGGGCGGGACCACACAGGATCTTGGCCCGGACCTCGGTGCCGCTGGTGAGCTGCTCGCGCGGGGCCCGGTAGCCCTCGGGAATCTTCGGGTCCTCTATATCGACGTACGCCAGCACGAATGGTTCCGGATCCTGCGAATCCTCCATGTTGGGGGTCGCCTCGCCAGCGATCCGGTCACGATGCAGCACACCCTTGTACAGCGTCATCGTCGAACCCAGGAGCAGGAAGTCCACCATCAGCTTGTCGGTCTTCATGTGCTCGAAGGCGCGAAGCACCTGGCCGATGTGCTTCTGCGGAATCTTCATTTCGATTTCCTGCGGCCCTTCCTTGACGCCCAGCCGCATGATCGGCTCGTTCGGCTTCACCTCGCTGCCGCGCTTCTCCTGAAAGTTGCTGGTCAGCACCAGCCAGCGCGGCTCGGTCACCATGCGCCGTTCTTCCGAGGTCATCGGCGGGGCCAGCAGCGCGAAGTAGCCCGGGCGAGCCCGCAGCATGTTCGTCCGCTTGACCAGCTCGTTGATCTCCAGCCGTTTCGACTCCTGATCGGCCCGGCGCAGTGCCGCCTGCGACCGAATCCGTCGCCGCTCCGACTCTACCGATTCGCGCTCGACGCGCGATTCGGCGTCGTTGGCCTCCTGCTCGGCGGCCTTCATCTCGGCCAGCAGCGTGTTGTACTTCTGGAACAGCGTCGAATCGTAGAGCAACGCCAGCGAGCGGCCTTCCAGCACGTACTCGTTGGGCTGCACCTCGAACCGTTCGATGGTCCCCGGCGCCGGCACGTAGACCGTGCGTCGCGCCACCGGCATCACCTTGCCCTTGGCCTCCATCTTCAGCTCGTAGGGCAGGGCATAGAGGCAAGCACCCAGCAGGCTCACGCCCACCACCGACGCCAGGACGATCGATTTCGTCTTACCGCCCAGCCCTTCCTGCAGCTTTGCCAGCGGCATCCACAGGAATCGCATCGGAATGCGCCGATGTTCGATGCTGTTGAACAGCGCCGAGGAGGAGTGCCGGGCGATGATGTCCAGCCGGGCAATCGTCTGGGCCGGATCGGTGGGAGTTTCAAAGCACTCCATGATGAGGGCGCTGCGCGGTGGGAGTTTCGGCTTTTCTTTGCCGTCGCCCTCGCGTTCGTCGCGGAGCGGCATCACCACCAGCATCTTGCTGTGCGCCTCACCCAGGTAGAGGTCGAGCGCCTCGAGCACCTTGGGGGGGAGACTATCGTCGCGGTTTCCATCGAAGACCAGCTTCTCGCCCCAGTTGAGTACCGCGTCGGACAGTTTCCGCATGTAGCGGATCAGGTTGGAACGATGCTCGACGATGTCGGTACCCGACACCGCCTCGATGGTCGCCTTTTCGCCGCCCCGGCGCACCGCGACGCAGACCCGATCGCATTCGATCAGGCGACGTCCCTCGTTGGCGACCTGAATGGCCACTTCCGTGGGGTTCAGACTGCCGTGGATGGTCCGCGTGAACGCCTCGAGCTGCGTCCAGAGCTGCTGCTGGCCCGCCAGCGTGTTGACCATCTGGTTGCGCTGATAGCGCCCCGCGAGGTCGGCCATCAGCTGCATGTACTGGAGGAAGCCCGGGATGGCCTGCTTGGGCCGGTTGGGCCCCTGGAAGATTTCGATGATGCCAATCACCTGCTCCTGCTGGCGAATGGGCACCATCAGCAGGATGGCTCCCGTCGGGTTACCCGGCGCGGGCTTACCCGGTTCGGAGGGCCCCACGGTGCTGTGTGGCGGCAGATCGATCGGCTGTCCGTTGGTGAACGCCGCTCGCAGGAGGGCATCGTGCGAAGCTCGCGCCTCCTCGGAGTTGACGTCGAGCACCTGTTGCAGGTTGATCTGGAATTGCTGCTGCAGGTTGCCCTGCGAGGTGCGAACCCAGATGGAACCCGCCACGGCGGCCAGCGATTCGATCAATCGCTGCAACATCTCGCCGTAGAAATTTGCTGGGGGTAACCCACCCTCGCACAGGCGGGCGACCTCGTCGAGTCGCTGGCTCAGCCGCCTGCGCTCCCGTTCGATCAGTTGTTGGTTGGGCGAACGATCGTCCGGTGGGGAGCTCATTGACTGGCATCCTTGAAAAATGCGGTGGGCGACACCGCGCGGGGGTCTAACTGAATGCCGGATGCAGCCCACATGCTGCGCTGGTCCTGAAGTATATCATTGTACTCTCTCGCGGAATACCTGAGCGCGTTTTGTCGGCGGAAGAATCCGCGAATCTGTGAAACTATGCGGCCTGACGCCGTTGGTGCGCCTCCCAGCCGACCACATATTCCATGAGTCGGCATGGATCCACCGCCCGCGTGGGTAACGGCCAGGTGAACCGCTCGCAGGCGGCCAGCTGGGTGGCACCCTGGCGGTCTCCATCGATGGCCCACAACACCACGAATCGCCCCAGCGACCGCGCCCGCCGACACAGCTGACGGACAGTGGCGGCCACGGCTTCCAGCGGCCCCGACTCAGCCAGGGTTTCCGCCTCCTCCACCAGCCATTCAACCAGGACACGCGCCTCGGCATCCCCGAGGTGCTGCGTCAAGCGCTCGTCCTCGAGGATGAGATTGAGAACCGACCGGGCAAGCATGCAACGTCCTCCCGCCCCCGAGCCCATGGTCGGCCAGGGACGTGATCCCCCAAATCAACTCTAAACGCAATGAATGTGAGCCGGGCTCTATACCCACCCAGCCCGGGGGAGGCAATGGCAACTTCATCGCGTGCGTCCCGAAGGTATCTCGCCAACCCGAGCTGGCCCCGGACACGCGAAACGCCGATTCGGGCGATGCCTCGCTCGCGCACACGAGAGAGGTCGCCCGAATCTGTTGTTTGAGAACAAGATGGGGGGATGCGCGCGGGCCACACTCTAGGGTTGCGGCGACGGCACGCGCAACTCATTGCGAATCTCGCGCACGCCGGGACTCAGGCGCAATACGGCCTCGGCCAACCGGCGTTCCCGCTCGTTGCGCACCTGGCCGCGCAATACCACCGCTTCGCCATCGGTGGTCACCTGGATGTTCTCACGCGAGGGTAGCCGGCTCGACCGCGTGATCACCTCTTGCAGGTTCCCACGCCGGGCCTCCACTGCTGCCCGTTCCGGCATGTCGAAGACCGGCTCCGTCAGATATCCCGGAGCCCGGCGAATCCCGGCGCTGGAGGCACCGGCGAACGCCGAGTTGGCTCCCGTGGTCCCCGTGCGCAGGCCGCCAGATTGCCCCAGACCACCCAGGCCGCCCAGACTGCTGGTGCCGAGGTTCCCCGTGCGCGTCACCGAGGCGGAATCGAACACCGGCTGGCCGAAGCTCAGCGGCACGGGGAAGGTGCGGACGTAGTTGTTGGTGGCGGTGGCGGTCCGGGAGGGCGCGCCGGCCGCGTAGGGGTTGCCGTAGTACTTGCCGAAGAGACTGGTGGTGCCATATTGCCCGGAGCCAGCACCGCGTCCCGCGCCGCCAGCGCCGGTTCCACCGAAGCCACCGGAGAACGACCCGCCCGAACCAGAGCCGAAGCCACCGGAGAACGACCCGCCCGAACCGGAGCCGAAACCGCCGGAGAACGACCCGCCCGAACCGGAGCCGAAGCCGCCGCTACTGCTACCGAAGCCGCCACTGCTGCCGCCGAAGCCGCCGCCTCCCCCGGTGGAACCGAAGCCGCCGCCGCCGCCACCCATGCCCTGGCCGAATGACCAGGAGGCGCATCCGAGGACGAGCAGACTGGCCATGAGGTTGAATCTGCGCACGTCTTTATCTCCGCTGTTGACAGGCTGAGCTTCTCATGTCAAGACAGAACGATACCACCGAGGTACCAACCCCGCCCCCGGCTCCGAGACTCACCCCATGCCTGACTTTCACCTGGCCACGTTCTCGGCCGACGTGACTCCCCCCCTGGGCCACCCGCTGTGCGGCGGCTGGATCACCCCGGCCCGCATGATCGACGATCCGCTTCGGGCCGTCGGCGTGGTCCTGCTGGGGGGCGGCGCACCCATCGTGTTGTGCGCCGTGGATTGGTGTGGCATCCGCAACGACGCCCATCTCGCCTGGCGCGAGGGGCTGGCCCGGGCGGCTCACACCACCCCGGACCGCGTCGCTGTCCACTCCGTGCATCCGCATGATGCTCCCTTTGCCGACACTCAGGCCCAGAAGTTCATTGACGAGGTGAAGGGGTCTCCGTCGCTCGACCTAAAATTCTTCGACCGCGCCGTTGCCGTCACTGCAGATGCGATCAAGAAATCGCTCACGGCAACTCGACGGTTCACCCACGTGGGAACCGGCCAAGGCAAGGTGGCCGAGGTGGCCTCGAACCGCCGCATTGTTGGCCCCGACGGGAAGATCAAGTTTACCCGCACAAGTTCCACACGCGATCCCAAAGTTCGCGCGGAACCCGAGGGATTGATCGATCCGTGGCTGAAAACCCTGAGTTTCTGGGACGACCGGAAGCCGCTGGCCGCGCTGAGTTACTATGCGACCCACCCCATGAGCTACTACGGCGCTGGTCGGGTGAGTTGCGATTTTTGCGGCCTGGCACGGGAGAAACGCGCCGCGGAGGTGGATGGCGTGGCCCAGGCATATTTTACCGGTTGTGCGGGGAATGTCACTGCGGGGAAGTACAACGACGGCAGCCCGGCCAACCGGGCGCTGTTGCGCGATCGGATCCACGCCGGCATGACGGCCGCATGGAAGGCCACCGAGCGCCACCCGGTCAAGGCGATGGACTGGCGCGTGGTGCCAGTCCGGTTCTCGCCGCGCCGCGAGGCCCGCTTCGGGGCGGCAGACAGCCGCAAGGTACTCGAGGACGCCAAGGCCAGCACCGCGGCTCGTAATAACGCCGCCTACCATCTTGCCTGGCTGCAGCGGATCAACCGCCCCGTCGAGCTCACCTGCCTCGACCTGGGGCCGGCGCTGGTGCTGCACCTGCCCGGCGAGCCGTTCATCGAGTACCAGCTGGCCGCCCAGGCGCTGCGTAAGGATCGTTTCATCTGTGTGGCCGGGTACGGCGATGGGGGGCAGGGCTACATCCCCACCGACGCGGGCTTCCTCGAAGGGGGCTACGAGCCGACCGTCTCGCTGGCGGCCCCCTGCGAAAAGCTACTCAAGCAGGCGATGGCGCGGGCCCTGAACGCCCCGATGGGTTCCTGACACGACGGCTCACGGCATCGCCGGAAACAGCGCCTTCGTCTCGGGATGATGCGTCTGCACCCAGTCCAGCAGCGGCCGGGCCTCGCCGCCCGGCTCGGCGGCGTACCAGCCGCGCGTCAACCCCTGCACGACCTCCTTGCGCGAACTCATCCGGAGTAGCATCAGGGCCGTCCACTTGCGCCGGCTGGCCACCCACTCGCTGGCCGGCACTCCGTTGCGCAACCCTTTTCCCAGGAACTGCTTGCTCCCGATCTCGATCTTCGCCCCTTCGAGTTGCTTCAGCAGGCTGTTGGTGTAGGCCACCAGGTTCTCGTCGCGCTTCTTGCTGACCAGCCCCGCCAGCTCCTTCAACTGTTGAATGTCGTTGGCCAGCTCGGCCACCACCTCGGTCGTGCGGTCCACCCGATCGATCACCTCGGGCAGCGTCTCGCCGACGATTTCGGTGGACTGCTTGACGCGCTCGACGACCACGGGCAAGTTCTTCGACACCACTTCGGTCGTCTGCCGGGTCTTCTCGACGATGGGGGGCAGATGCTCCTGGATGGTGCCTCCCGACTCGTGGATCAGGTCGGCCGAGCGCCGCACCTGCAGGCGGATGTCGTTGAGCATCCACGCCACCACGGCCAGGAAGCTGGCCGCCAGCCCCAGACAGGCCCAGCGGAACCAGCGGTCGCCCGCAGGCACATCAGGGGTCGCAACGCCAGCGTCTGCCATCGGAATATGCCTCCGCTTCAAGCCCCCAGGAACCCGAACGCACGGTCACCGCCCCCTGCTCGTGAGTCGTCCAGAACAGGACACCCTCGGCCAGGTAGCTTTCCCCGGCTGGCCGCGCCCCCCGGGCCGCCCCCTGACTCGACACCACCAGCCCCGGCCGACACCAGCGCACCAGGGCCGCCACGTCCAGCCGCGCGCTGCCATGATGCGGCGCCATCAGCACGTCGATGCGGCGACCCGGAAGCGTCAGCACGCGAGCCAGCCCTTCGCCTTCCAGGTCACCGGTCAGCAGCAGGCGCTGGCGGTGATGGCGCACCTCGAGCACCACACTGCGGGCATTCTGGTTGCCCCCCTGGTAGCCCCGGGGAGGATGCAGCACGGCCAGCTCGACCTCGTCGGCGACGAGCCGGTCGCCTGCCGCCAGAACTTCCCAGCGCAGATGGTGCAGCTTCTGCCGCGTCAGGGCGACCGCCTCGCTGGGCCGGTCGGCGAAGCTATCCGACGTCAGCACCCGACCGATGGCGAACCGGTCGGCCAGCTCGATCAACCCGTTGAAGTGATCGAGATCGGCATGAGACAGCACGACATCATCTAGCCGGGAGATACCGCGTGACCAGAGAAACGGAGACAGGGTCCGCGCGACCACGTCGGGACCGCGCAGGCTGCCGGCATCAACCAGCAGGGTGCGCCCGTCGGGAAACTCCAGCAACGTGGCCGCGCCGTGTCCGACCGGCAGAAAGGTGCAGCGCAGCTCGACCCGCCCCGATGGCATCGCCCCGACCAGAAAAAAGACGCACACCCACGCCAACCCCGCCGGCGCCGTCCAGCGCCAGTGGATGCGCAGCGTCCGGTGCGTCAACACCGCCAGCAACCCCAGGTAGAAGAGCACCACCCACCAGGCCGGCAGCGGACCCGTCCACAGGTGCGTCGGCCAGCGTTCGGCCCCATCCACCAGCCACTCGCAGCCGCGCAGCGAGACAGTCAGCACCCAGGCGGGCAGCGCCGCCAGTGGACCCGGAAGCGCCAGCACCAGAAAGCCGGCCAGCAGTGCCACCGAGGTCAGCAGCGTGAGGGGCGGCCCCAGGAGCAGCGCCGCCGGCGCGAAGATGCCCACGTGGTAGGCTGCCAGCGGTGTGACGGCCACCCAGACGAGAAGGCCCACCAGGTAGCTCTGCCCCACCACCCGGGCTCCGGTCAGACAGGCACGCTGCCAGAAGGGACGCGAACGCTCGATCAACTCTTCCAGCGGATCGAGGGGGCGCGGGCTGAACCATCCGCTGGTGCCCCAGCACAGCACCGCCACGGCCAGGAACGACAGCTGGCAGCCACTCTCGAAGAGATCGGCCGGACGAACCAGGCCGACGACCAGCCAGGCCAGGGCGAACAGGTTGGCCGGCACCGCGGGCCGACGCAGCACCAGCCCCAGGCACAGGGCGCAGACGCCCACCGCGGCGCGCAGCGCGGGCGGTCGTCCGCCGGTGACCAGGGCATACCCCAGCAGCACCCCCGCGACCAGGATGGCGGCATGGCGCTGACGTAGGCCCACCAGTCGGGCAGCGCTCCACAGAAACAGCCCGACCACCAGGAGATGCTGCCCGGAGATGGCCAGGACGTGGACGACGCCGGTCCGCACATACTTACCCCAGTCATCGGCGCTGAGCGGTGCTCCCTCGCCCAGGAGCAGCGCGCGTGCCAGCCCGGCGAGTGACTCCTGCGGGACGGCCTGGTCGAGTCGGGCGTGCGCCTGATGGCGTAGCGCGGCGAACCAGCCGGACGGTGTGTAGATCCAACCTGGGCGGAGCCGGCGCACCGCCACGTCTCCCTGCGCTACCGTCAGGAGAGCGTGGACCCCGCGGTCGTGCCAGTAGCCAGCGAAATCGAATTCGCCGGGGCTGGCCCGTGGGGCGAACCGACTCAGCTTGCCGCGCACCTCGATTTCGTCGCCGGGGTGCAATTCTGCTAGCAGAGGCTGGCGTTCCCCGGTGACCATCAGACGCACCCGGCCCGAGACCGCCACGCGCTCGCCCTCCTGAAGACGCGAGGTTACCTGGAGGATGCTACTGGCCGAGGGTTGGCGACGCTGCGAACGCAGGGGATCGTCTCGGCCGGGCAACCGCCGTGGTTCCTCCTCGAGGATGCCGACCAGATGGACGGGGACGGGTTCGCGTGGGGCATCGCGTCCAAGGTCATCCGTCGGGTAAAGCTGCTGTCGGTAATGGTGATAGGCCGCGCCGAAGGCAACCCCCGTCAGTGCCAGGTAGACCAAACCAATCTGCCGGGAGGGGAACCCCTGGCACAGTCCGAACGCGACCAGTGCGACACCGCCTAGCAGGAGGCTGAACCCCAGCGGAATCTGCCCGAAGCGGTCGAGCGCGACTCCCAGCGTGTACACCAGGGCGACGGACAGCAACGGCGCGCGCCAGATGCTCTCAGCGCGCGCCGCCGGTTCCAGCCAGCCTCTATCCGACCCGGGCGATTGTTGCATCACAGCACCGCTCAGCGATCGCGATCCAGAAAGCGCCGCATCTTTTCGACCCGGTCGAGGTCAATCCCCTCGGGCCGGTTATCGAGCAGCCAGTCGAGGTCCTCCCGCGCACCGGTCACATCGCCGGCCTGGTAACGCAGGGCGGCGCGGACGCCGCGTTCCTCGGCCGCATCGGGTTGCAGGATGATGATTGTGTCGAGGTAGCGCAGCATGGCCGGCTCGTCGCGATCCTTCCGGGCGCTGGAGAGCAGATTGTGCACCATGCGGAGAATGATCCGCTTGCCGGGCACCGCGGCCAGGTCGGCCTCCTCCAGGTCGCGCCCGCCTCGTTCTCGCACGATGCGCTCGGCATCCTTGCGCGAGAGTCGCACGCCCCCCTCGTACACGTCGATCAGCTGGCCTCCTCCTCCCTTCGGCACGTGGCGCACGACGAAGTGGCCAGGCAGGCCAACACCTTCCACCTGGACTCCCAGTCGCCGGGCCAGGTCGAGGTACAGCAACGAGAGCGTGATCGGCAGCCCCTCGCGATCGTCGATCACCTCCGACAGGTAGCTGTTCGACCGGTTGTAATAGTCTCCCCGACTCCCGTGGAACCCCTTGTCACGGAAGAGATAACGCTCCAGTGCGGCCAGTTTCTCGGTGTCGCTTGCCTTGGGAGGTAGGCCGCTGGCGATCTTCCGCGCCATGCGCTCCACCTCGCCGCGATAATGCTCGACGTCGAGTTCGTCGTTGTCGAGCCGGGCCAGCAGCAGCGCGGCATGGGCCAGGTCGAAGCGCTCGGCCTTCATGAGGTTGCCCAGTTCGGTCAGCACCTCGCGTTCGTGCAGAGCGACCGCCACCTTGCGAAGCTGCTGCGCCTGCCGTTCGAGCCGACGTGCCTGCTCGCGCACGGCGGCCAGCGTTTCGGCGTTGCCGCGCGGGAAGCGGGCCAACGTTTCGGGCCGCAGCGTCGAGGCCTCCCCCACGCCGTCCAGCGCGCCGCTCACCCGGGTCAGTAGTGCCGCGGCAGGTCGGGCCGACGGCACCGTGGCGCCGACCCGGAGCTGCTTGAACTCGGCCACCGTCTCCCGGAACTTGGCCAACCCCACCTGGCCGGCGGTGAAGGTGTCATCGGTGATCTCGTACACCAGCTCGTCATTCACCAGGCATCGAATACGGCCGCCCTTGTCGATGCGCACGCGCAGGGTGTTCCACTCGCCAGGACGATAGTGCGGGCTACTCTTCTGACCCAGCACGCGCCACTGGAACACGTCTGGCCCGTTGAATGCGGCCAGCCGCATCTGTCCGTTGGAGGGATAGAAGCCATAGTGTCGGTCGCCGCCGTCGGCGTGGAAGACCAGCCCGGCCGCGCCAGCCTCGTCGTCAAGCCGAACCGTGACGGCGACCTCAAACGGAGGTTCCGGCGTCTTCCGCGTGGACAAACAGAAGGCGCGCCCGCCGACGCCAGGGCCGCGTCCTTCGGCGATGATACGGCCGGCCCGCTGCCGCCACTGACCGCCCCGTGGCTGCCAGTCTTCCGGATCGAGCGCCCCGATGGTGATCCAGCCGGCCAGGGGGATGGGGTTGGGCCGCGCCAGCAGCGGCCGCAACGCGTTGGAGGCGACGGCGAAGCCGAGGTTGGCGGTCACAAGCGACTTGATCGTCATGATGCCGACGACGCGCCCGGCGCGATCCAGTAACGGCCCGCCCGAGTTGCCAGGCTCGATGGGGATGGCCACCTGGATCATCGACCGCCCATCGACGTTGCGTCGGCCCGACACCACGCCCGACACCACACTGTGCTTCAGCCCCTTGGGGTTGCCGATGGCGACCACGGGTTGGCCATCGCGCAGGGCGCCGGCATCGCCCAGGGGTAACGGGACCAGGCCGGTCGCCTTCACCCGGACAATGGCCAGGTCGTTGGCGCGATCGGTGGCGTGGATCGCCGTCACCTCGTGCTGCGTGCCGTCGGCGGTTTCCACCGAGAGCGCCCGGCCCTCGCCGATGACGTGCAGGTTGGTGGCGATCAGTCCCTCACGCGACAGGACGAAGCCGGTGCCCAGCCCCTCGCTCTTGCCGTCACGTCCACGGATGGTAATGACCACCACGGAGGACGCACCTCGCGCGCCAGATCCTCGACAGACAGTTCGAGCGCCCGGGCCGGCGGAGCGGCGGCGGGCAGTAACCCAAGCAGGGCCAGCGCAAGGTGCGACATGCGGGAACAACTCCTGGCGCGAGAGACAGGGCGACGTACCCATTGTGCCTGCCGCGCCGCGATTCCGCCAGAGTGTGCCTGGATTCCGCCCTGGCTCGCCAGGCAGGGGGTGCCGATCTCCCTGCGATCCCTTATCTTTGTTGGTTATGAGCGATCTCGTTTTCCAACGCTGTATCAACCCGGACTGTGGCGCCACTGCCAGCGTCGATGATACCTCGTTTCGCTGCGCCAGCTGCGGCGGGCTCATGGACGTGGTCTACGACTGGAACCGCCTGCCCGTCCCGAAATCACTACGTGAGTTCGAGGCCAAGTGGGCCCGGCGGACCGATCCGCTGTGTTTCTCCGGGGTCTGGCGCTTCCACGACCTACTGCCGTTCGCCCCGCCCGACCGCATCATGACCATCGGCGAGGGGCAGACCATCCTGCAGCGGGCCGACCAGACGGCCGCCTACATCGGCGTCGAACCCGGCAAGTTGTTCCTGCAGTACGAGGGCATGAACCCCTCGGGCAGCTTCAAGGACAACGGCATGACGGCCGCCTTCAGCCACGCTCGCATCGTCGGCGCGCGGCGGGCGGCCTGCGCCTCGACCGGCAACACCAGCGCCAGCCTCGCCGTCTTCTGCTCGGCCACCGGCCTGATGCGTGCCATCATCTTCATCGGTTCCGGCAAGATCGCCTATGGCAAGCTGGCGCAGGGCCTCGACCACGGCGCGCTCACTGTCCAGATCGCCGGCGATTTCGATGACGCCATGATGCGCGTCCAGCAGGTCGCCCGCCAGCTGGGCATCTACCTGGTCAACAGCATCAACCCCTTCCGTCTGGAAGGGCAGAAGACCATCATGTTTCGCGTCCTGGAGGCGCTCGCGTGGGAGCCACCGGACTGGATCGTCGTACCGGGTGGCAACCTCGGCAATGTCAGCGCCTTCGGCAAGGCGTTCATCGAGCTGTACGACCTGGGGTTGCTCCGTCGCCTGCCGCGTCTGGCGGTCATCAACGCCGCCGGGGCCAACACCTTCTATCAGCTGTACGACCGCTTCGGCCTGCGCTGGAACGGCGGACGCCCCGATCGCGGGCTCATCGACCGCTACTACGGCGGCCTCGATGCCGAGGGAATGCGCGCCAGCACCATCGCCAGCGCCATCGAGATCAACCGGCCGGTCAACCTGGTCAAGGCGCTCCGGGCTCTCGACCGCTGCGGCGGTGTGGTGCGCGAGGCCAGCGATCAGGAAATCCTCGACGCCAAGGCCAAGGTCGGCGCCGGCGGCCTCGGCTGTGAACCCGCCTCGGCCGCCAGTGTCGCCGGGGCCCGCAAGCTGCGCCAGGAGGGCATCATCGCGCCAGGTGACTCCGTGGTCTGCATCCTGACCGGGCATCAGCTCAAGGATCCGACCGCCACCGTCGCCTACCACTCCGGCGATCAGAAAACCTTCGACGAGGTGCTGGGTAGCCGGGGCGTGCGTCGGGCCAACTTCCAGAACCGACCCATCCAGGTGTCCAACGACCTCGACCAGATCATCAAGGCCATCGAGGTTTACTCCTGAGGCAATCATGAAGACTCACGTCGCAATCAACGGAGCGGCAGGACGCATGGGCCAGCGGCTGGTGTACCTGGCCGCCGAGGATCCCACCCTGACCGTAGTGGCCGCCCTCGAAGCTCCCGATTGTCCGCGCCTGGGCCAGGATGCCGGCGAGGTCTGCGGCCTGGGACGCATCGATGTGCCCATCCGCACCGAGCTGTCCCTGGGGGCCCGGGTCGATGTGGTCGTCGACTTCTCGTCGCCGGGCGGCACCATGCACATCCTGCCCACGTGCATCAGTCACCGTATTCCCCTGGTGGTGGCCACCACGGGCCATTCACACGAGCAGCGCCGGGAAATCGAGGCGGCGGCCCATCACATCCCGTTGCTGATGGCGCCGAACATGAGCCTGGCGGTCAACGTGCTCTTCGCCCTGTGCGCCCAGGCGGCCGAGCTGCTCCGCGGCAAGGATTTCGACGTGGAGATTGTCGAGCGGCACCACCGCTTCAAGAAGGATGCTCCCTCGGGCACCGCGCTGCACTTCGCCAACATCATCCAGAAGGCCATGGGCGGCGGCGACCTGCGTCATGGCCGCGAGGGGTTGACCGGCGAACGACCCCGGCTGGAGATCGGTCTGCACGCACTCCGCGTGGGCGACAACGTCGGCGAGCACACCATCGTCTTCAGCACCCTGGGCGAAACGCTCGAGCTGATCCACAAGGGCCACACGCGCGACAGCTACGCGCGTGGCGCCCTGCTCGCCGGCCGCTTCCTCGCTGGCAAGCCGGCCGGCCGTTACACGATGGAAGACGTCCTGGGGCTGTGACCCGGGACGGTGGCGGTTAGCGGACCGCCGCCCGCCGGGTTGGATCCGGCCGGCTGACCTTCTCTCCTCGCAGCGCCGCCAGCTCGACGGCCAGGTGCCCGGCATCGGCGCGATTCCAGCAGCGTCGCGCAAGCGCGGCGTAGCGCTCGGCCTCTTCGGCGCGGCCCTGTCGTTCGCACAGCACCTGCATACCCAGAGCGGCACGCACGCTGCCCGGGTCGTGCGCCAGCGCTTCATGGAACGCTTCCTCGGCCACGTCGAACTTTTGCGTTAGAAGCGCGGCGATGCCCCACGCCTCCATGTAGTACGCGCCGTTGCCCCACGAGTGATGGCTGTAGTCGTTCTTGGTGCGGTCCACCGTCTTCTGCAGCAACTTCAGTCCCGCCTCGCGCGATCCGGTCTGGCACAGGTACATCCCCTGCGTCTCCCACAGGTTCAACTCCAGCCGACGGTCATTTCGGTTGTCGCGAAGCGCGCCTTGCAGGACCTCGATCTCCGGTAGGGCCCGGGCTGGCTCGCCCTGTTTCAGGTAGACCAGCGCCGCCAGGTAGGCAGCCTGCACCTTGTCGCCACGGCCGCGATTGCCTCGGCGGCTGCCCTTGCCGCCGCGTCCCACCTCGGCCACCACCTGCAGGGCCATGTCGTAGTCGCGCTCGGCCAGGTACAGGCGGAAGAACGGCACGCGTAACTGATAATTCCGTTTCTCGCACTCAGCCACCACCTGGCGCGCCTCGGCGAAGCGGCCGTCGTGGGTCAGCGACACCAGGAGCGTCTCGAGGTGGTGCGAATACTGCCAGTCTTCCTTCGGGTCGAGGTTCTCACGCAGGTGGTAGGCCTTCTGCAACTCGATGGCCCGCGAAGAACGATCGCTGGTCTTGCCCCAGCGGCCCAGGCGTGTGGCCAGGTGCGCCTGCATGTGGAAGGCGTGCGGCAGCCCAGGGGACGATTCGATGTACTTCTCGGCGTGGAGCCAGCCCAGGGCGGGACGCTGGAAGTTCTCGTAGAAGTGGAGCAGCTCGTGGTTCGCCCCTGGGTGCAATGGGTTGACACGCAGGAGCGCCTTGTAGAACGGAACCGACGACGCCTTGCCTCCGAACAACCCCGATCCGCCAGCGAGCTGAGCGCGGAAGTACCAGGCTTCCTCGTCATCCTCGTGCAGGGCTAGCAGTTCGTCGATGGTGGCGATGGCCTTCTGCTTGCGTGCCTCGCCATCGCCGACGTTGGGCAGCTGGCCCTTCTCTTCCATGGCGGCGCGAAGAAGCAACTGCTCGCGCGGGCTGGCGCGGTCCTTGTTCTTCCACGCCTCCAGCAGCGCCTTCGTGGCGTCCCCCCGGCCCCAGCGCTCCAGGGCACGCGACAGCCCCCACCATGCCATCGGGCAGGTTGGGTCGTGCTGCAACGCCGTCTCGAATGACCGCGCTGCATCGATCCACACATACGAGTAGAAATACCCCAGGCCCTGGTCGAAGTAGTCCTGGCACGACTGCGACGTGGTCGTGATGCGGTAACGTAGGCTGCATTGCTCGAGGTACAGCCGGGCCGGAGGTAGCTTCGTGTGCGGCATCGGGGCAGGGCCCTTCCGCGCCGGCGGCGCGGCCGCAGGCACCGGAGCGACAACCATCAAGATCAGGAAGCAACAGAAGGGCCAGCGGAGGTAACACATGGTGGGGGTACCTGCTCATCGATGCGGCGGCGTGCTGACCCCCTATTGTGGCCGATTCCTGCCCGCTGGCCAACCCGAAACAGCAACTCTTCTCTTTTTCTCCCTCCCGGAGATCAGCCATGCGTGGCTTCGAGCGAATTCTCCTGACGATGCTGGCGGTGAGTAGCGCCGTTCTGGGCAGCCTGGCTGCCCCCGAAATCGCCACACCTGGCAAAGGTTCTCTCGCCCAGCAGGTCATCGACCGGGCCGCCCGTGTACGTGAAGGTGACCGGGTGCAGATTGCCGGCCCGCCGGGCGAGGCGACGCTGCTCGAAGATCTGGCCGTCCAGGCACGCCGGCGTGGGGCGCATCCGCTCATCACCCTCGTTAGTGATGCGCTACGGCGACGTTACATCGAGGAGGTGCCGCCGCGGTTCGACAGCGTGCCGCCCCGCCTCGACCTGGCTCTGGCCGAGGCCTGCGATGTCTTCGTGGGGGTGGAGAACAGTGAGGATGCCCTGATCGGTCTGCCTCCGGCCCGGATGGCTGCCCAGCAAAAGGCCAGCGAACGGGTGGTGGACCGGATGCTCGAACGCAACGTCCGGACGGTGTGGCTCGGCAACGGGCTATATCCCACCCCGCGCCGGGCCCGCCGCTTTGGCCTGACGGAGGATCAGCTGCGCAAGGTCTACACCGCAGGGCTGGCCGCCGACCCCGTCCGGTTAGCCGACACGGGCGCCCGTCTCAGAAAGATCCTGGCAGCCGGGAAGCAGCTGCACCTGCAGTCGGACGATGGTACCGACCTCACCCTGAGCATCGCCAAACAGCCCGTCCTGGTGAGCGATGGTGTGCTGACGCCCGAAAAGGAGAAGAAGGGCGGCGCTGCCTGCGTCACCTGGCTCCCTGCCGGCGAAGTCTACCTGACCCCGGTGCCCGACTCGGCCAACGGTACCATCGTCGGGCCCCTCGTTTTCTGGGAGGGGGAGGTCATCCGTCGATTGCGCCTGACGTTCCGCAAGGGCAAGCTGACCGGCATGACCGCCGACTCCGGCCTGGATCGGCTCAGCAAGGTCTACGCCAGTCACGGCGCGGGCAAGGAGCGGCTCGGCGCCGTGGACATCGGCATCAACCCCGGGGTTCAGCCCCCGCCGGGAAGCCTGTTGCGCAGCTTCATCGCCGAGGGAACCATCACCGTGGCCCTGGGAAACAACACCTGGGCCGGTGGCGACGTGAACACCCCCTTCGGCCTGAATGTGCATCTCACCCAGGCTACCCTGCGCGTGGACGACACCGTGCTGGTGGCCAGCGGTCGGCTTCGCTGACCATCTACCCCAGGTGCTTCTTCAGCTCCTTGAGATGGCGCGGCACCGCCGTCCGCGGATCCTCCAGTGCCTCGTACTCCAGGGCGACGTAGCCCTGGAAGTTCACCTTGCGGAGAATCTCGACCAGGCGGCCCAGGTCGGCGTCTTCCTTCTTCTTGCCGCGCGGGGCGATCTCGGTTTTCACCTGCGCGACCACAGCGTAAGGGGCGATCCGGGCCAGGTCGGCGTAAGGATCCGCGGTGTGGAAGTTCCCGGTGTCGAGGTTCACTCCGAACCAGTCGCTCTTGATCGCCTCGACGATGGCCAGCATCTGCTCGGGGGTCGAGGTGATGCCGCCGTGGTTCTCCAGCGCCAGGATGACCTTGTGTCGGGCGGCGTACTCGCAGGCTTCCTGGATGGCGTCGATGCAGCGTTTGCGGGCCTCGGTTTCGCTGTCGCCCTTGCCGACCGTCCCGGCGAAGATGCGCATCGTCTTCGCACCCAGCAGCGCGCTGTGCTCGGTCCAGCGGCGCACCATGTTGATCTCGGCGCGGAGCTTGTCCGAATCCTTGAGGCAGAAGTTGTTGCCGACCGCGGTGCCCGAAACACTCAGCCCCAGGCGCGAGCAGCGCGAGGCAATCTCCTTGAGATACTCGTCGCTGGTGCGCGGAAAATAGTAGGCGGTCAGTTCGACGGCGGGTAGCCCGAGCCGCCCGCCGAGGTCGATGAACTCCTCGAGCGTCATTTCGGGCGGGGTGGACCGCTTGAGGTTTAGGTAGCGATGGAAGCTGTAGGCCGCCAGGCTCAAGGTGAAGCGGGGCTTTCCCTTGCGGCGAATGGGATCGATGGCCCAGGCCGAGGGGGTGACCAGGCCGGCGCCACTGACCAGGGCAGCCTGCACGAACGCACGGCGCGAGATTGCGGACATCACGGTTCTCCTTGCGCATCGAAGAGGTGGCTTTTCCAGTCCTAGGACTGCGCACCGACGATTGCAAGCCTCTTCCCGCCCGGCTAGCATGAGCAACACAGGCTCTGGCCGCCAGAAGAGGGGAATCAACCATGTCCGGCGAACGTCCCAAACCCCCGGCCCGCGCACGGGGGCGTCTCAAGGCCGCTCTCAAGGAGTTCATCCGCCTGCTCGACCAGGTGCAGGCCGACAAGGCCGCCACCCGGTTGCAGCTGGACATGGCTCGCGATGCCGGGCTCGAGGTCTGTCGCAAGATGCTGCAGCGCATCCACTACCTCGAGCAGAAGGTCGGTCGCAGCCGGGACCGCCAGAGTAACTTCCGGGCCCGCCTGCTGCAGCTGGTCACCTCGCTGGCCAACAGCCCCATCCGCCTGCCGCGCCCCCGCAACTTGCCGCCCTCGGACCTGGCCCGGCTGGAACGCAGCTACCAGCAGCTGCGCACCGAGGAGTTTCCGGGCCTGGCCCGCGCGCTGCACCAGGCCGCTGGCGAGTCCGACGTGCTGGCCTACCAGCTCTTCCTCGTCGAGGAGATCCTGCAGAAGGCCAGTCCCATCCTGGTCGAGCATCTCGTCCATGATGCTCCCAAGCCCAACCCGCTCGAGGATGCCAACCAGTTCCTGGCCGCGCTGCACCATCACCTGGCCGGCAACATCAACCAGAAACTGGCGAGGAAGACCCACTACAAGACCACCCCGGACATGGGCCGGCTCATTGGAACCACGCTCGACCGCAGCCTGCACTTCCTGCTCGACCTGCTGACCACAGATCCGGCGGTGCGCCTGCTGTTCCCACCGCTGGGCAGCGACTTCAACCCGGAGCATCACGAGGCATCGCCGGGACGCCCCACCACGGGTAACCTCGCGGTCCGCGCCACGGTCTTCCCCGGCCTCATCGCACTGGAGCACCCCGAACGTACGCTCGCCCCCGCGCTGGTGTACACCAAGAAGCTCAATCCAGAAGCCCGGCCCCTTCCTGGCGAAGGCGACTGAGCACGCGCGACTTTGCGATGAACACCGCGTTGACGGTGAGTCCCAACGATTCCGCCACCTGCTCGGCCGGCTCCTCGTACAGGGCGAACCGCCGGAACGCCTCCCAGGTGGTGGCCTCGAAGCGCGGCTTGATCTGGTCCAGCAGCTGCCGGGTGACGTGCTGGTCGTGCTCGCGGTCCCACTCCCGGCTCAGGTCGCTGGTGGGGTCGGCCAGCTGCTCCAGCGCCGCCTCGTCCAGCGGTCCGCCCCGGGGGGCGCGTCGGCCACGCTTCCAGTGATCGCGCAGGCAGTTCACCGTGATCGAGCGCAGCCAGCGCCGAAACGCCCCCGCGCGCGGCTCACGCACAAACTCGGGCATCCGCCGGACCAGCACCGCCAGCACCTCCTGGGTGACGTCCTCCGCCTCCTGTCGTGGCAGTCCGTGGCGGGCCAGCCAGCCCTGCACCAGGGGCGAATACACCGCCAGCAGTCGGGCCCAGGCGTCCTCGTCCCCCGTCAACCGCAGCTGGTCCAGCAGACTGGTCGAGGTCTCGTCCACAGACCGCCTCCTTACCCGTGGGCGCTACCGGGGTTGATCGCGCAGCAACCCCCGAGGGGCCACGTCGATCCGGTCGTCGTCGTTGCCTACCAGCAGCGTCTGCTGATCGACCTGGCAGCGGCCGTCGTCCTCGATGCGGATTGGCTCGCGACCGTTGCCCTGGATCCGGCAATGCTCCACCACCGCTTCGCCCCCCTCGCCGACCATCACGCCGGCCAGGGCGTTGTTCTCGATGCGGCAATCCTGCAGGTGGGCCCGCCCATCCGAGAGGATGGCCACCCCGGCCTGGTCGCTGGTGTGGACCCGGCACTGCGAAATCACCGGGTCAGCGCCGCGCTCCAGCAGAATGCCGGCCACCTTGCTGGGGCCGAAGTCGCAGTCGGTGAAGGCGCCCTTGCCTTCCTCGGTGACGTAGACGGAGGCGTGCCGGTGGTCGCGCACGCTGCAGTGGATTACCTCGGGGTCGGCTCCCTGCTCCACTGCCACGCCGGCCAGCTGATTGCCGACCAGCTCGCAGCTCTGAATCTTGCCCCCACTGTGGGTCGAGACGAGGATGCCGTGATGCCCGCCATCGTGGATCTTGCAGCGATGCACCGTCGGCGTGGAGCCCTCGTCGAGGACAATGCCCGGGTCGGGATTGCGAAAGATGTCGCAGCCGGAGATGCTGCCGCCACTCTTGCCGCGCACCAGGATGCCGCAGGCCTGGTTGCCCTCGGAGATGCGACAGTTCCGAATGACGGGGGTGCTCTGCTGCTCGACGAGGATGCCCGCCACCGAGTTGGCCTGCAGATCGCAATCCTCAACCAGCCCCGTGGCATGGGCCGAGAAGACCACCCCAGGCTGCATGCCGTCGCGGATCTTGCAGCGGCGCACCTCGACAGTGCTGGCCCGAAGGATCTGCAGGCCTGCCTGGTGCTGCTTCAGGAACTCGCACTCCTCGACGATGCCGCCCCCGCCACGGACGGTAACGCCCACACCGGGATTCTCGAGGAACCGACAATGCTGGATGGTGGGAGTCGCTCCCTGATCGATCAGGACGCCTGTGTCGCGAATTTGCTCGACGGTGCAGCGGGTCAGCGAGGCCACCGTGGAGGCGTGCAGGTAGACTCCGATCCGTCCCTCGGCGATCAGGCATTCTTCCAGGGTCAGCCTGCCACCCGGCAGCACCAGCAGATTCGTCTTGGCCGCCGTCTGAATCCGGCAGCGCTGCAGGTGGGCCTGGCCTCCGTCGCGGACGATCACGCCGCACCCGGGCGTCTGCTGCAGGATACAGTCGATCAGCTGGGCCTCGCCGCGGTCATACACCTCCAGGCAGGCCTGCGAGCCAGCCCGGATATCACACTGATCGAGCGTGAGCTTGCCGCGCGGCACGCATAGGGTGGAGATGCGATCGCGCTGAGTGGTGGCCCGGCTGCGCAGCACCAGCCCGCGCACTGTCGCCTCGTCGGTCTGCAGCGTCAGGCACGGCCCCCACATCGCCAGCACCACCACGGTTTCTGGCGCCCCGTCTCCCTCGATCTCCACCGGGCGATCGATCAGCAAACTTTCCTGGTAGATGCCCGGCCGTACCTGGATGCAGGTACCCGGCGCGGAACCCTGGATCGCCTCGCTGATGGTGTGGAAATGAGCCGGGCCTTCCCGGGCCACGATGACTGTGGGTCGGGGAGCTTTCATTCGGAAAGTGACCGGCGTTTTATTCACGCGCCGTGCCTCGGGAGCCAGGGCCCGATCTCGACCAGTCAGGAGGGGCTGCTGCATAAGGGGATGCTCCACGCGGCCCGATCCCATCCGTGGAAGATCATTTCAGGCCCAGCCTCACTCCAAGCATAGCTCCTGCCACGCAAGAAGTGAGGCGACAGCCCCTTTTTTCCGACTCAACCAAACCAGGGCGGCATCTGGCCGGCTGGCGGCAGCTTCACCACGCAGACATGAGATATCTTCTCATGCCCGCGGACCTCCTGCAAGGCAGCATCCGCCGGAGGGCTATCCAGGTTCAGCACGGCGATCGCCTCGCCGCCGGGTTGCTGGCGACCCACGGTCATCTGCGCGATGTTCACCTGGTGTTTGCCGAGAATGGTGCCAATGTAGCCGATCAGCCCGGGCACATCCTGGTGGTGGAAGAGCAGCATCACGCCATCCATGTAGGCGTCGAGGTGGTGGTTCCCCAGCTGTACCACGCGGAGATACTGGTTGCCGAACAGGGTGCCGGCCGCCGAGTAGACCTTGCGATCGGTGTGAACATCGACCTTGACCAGCGTGCTGAAATCACCCTTCTGCGACGACGTCTGCGAGACGATCTCGATGCCGCGCTCCTGGGCCAGCACTGGGGCGTTGACGATGTTGACGTTCTCGAGGTGATTCTCGAGCAGGCCGGCCGCCAGGGCGGCGCTAATAAGCCGGGTGGGCCGCCGGGCCACGTCGCCCCGGTAGAGAATCTCCACCTTCTGGATGCTGCCCACGGCCAGCTGCCCCAGCAGCAGCCCCAGCCGGCGCGCCATATCAACGTACAGGCGCATCTCCTCCATCTCGGCCCGATCGACTGGCGGCATGTTGACGGCGAAGCCGACCGCACCCCGCAGGAGATAATCCGAGATGAGCTGGGCCGCCTCGCGCGCCACCGACACCTGCGCCTCGACCGTGCTGGCGCCAAGGTGCGGGGTGACGACCACGTTGGGTAGCTTCAGCAGCGGCAGATCAACAGGGGGCGGCTCCTCGACGAACACGTCCAGGGCGGCCCCAGCCAGGTGACCGCTCTTGATGGCCTCGGCCAGCGCCGTCTCGTTGATGATACCGCCCCGAGCACAGTTGAGTACCCGCGCCCCCTTCGGCAGCTGCGCAAGCTGTTCCGCGCCGATCAGGTCACGCGTCTCGTCGGTCAGGGGGGTGTGGACAGTCAAAAAATCGCAGAGCGGCAGCAGCGAGCCCAGGTCGTTGGTAGTTTCCAGCCCTAGTTGGGAAGCGCCGGCGGCGGCCAGGAACGGATCGTACCCCAGCACCTTCATGTCCAGGCCGGCGCACCGCCGGGCCACCTCGCGGCCAATCCGGCCCAGGCCGACGACGCCGATGGTCTTCCCCGCCAGCTGCGTGCCGACGAACTTGTTCCGCTCCCACTTGCCCCCATGCAGGCTGGCGTCGGCCGCCGGCGTGTGCCGTACCAGCGCGAACAACAGCGCGATGGTCTGCTCGGCCGTCGAAACGGTGTTGCCTCCCGGCGTGTTCATCACCAGGATGCCGCGCCGCGTGGCCGCGTCCACGTCGATGTTATCCACGCCCACGCCAGCCCGAACGATCACGCGTAGCTTGCCTGGATCTTCCAGCAGTTCGGCCGTCACGCGCGTGGCGCTGCGGACGATCATACCGTCGGCCGCCTGAATCGCCTCCTTCAGCGCGGCCCCGGTCAGCTTCTCCCGAACGTCCAGCTCCAGGCCCGCCTGCTGCAGTAGATCCAGGCCCGGCTTTTCCAGCTTGTCGGCGACAAATACGCGCGGCATGCGATACCCTTCCCTGTCGTGATGATTCCGGGCCTCGCCCAGCCTCCGGGTTCGCTGGCCCATGCATGCAGAAAATAGAGAAACCCTCCTCAACCAACAAGGAGGGTCGTCCGGCTCGTCGACGTCTCCCGGGTCACTCCTGGTGTGCTACCCGGATATGCTCGGCCACGCGGTCCGGCGAGATGTGCCAGCCGCAATCGTGACAGGTGGGCGCCTTCTCATAGCAGCCATCGCAGTACAGCGGCCCGCCCAGGAAGAACTGCTCCAGCCGGCTGCGATCCTCGTCACCCAGCTCGCCTTCCTCGCGCGGCAGGTTCACGTCGTGGCCACAACTATCGCAGCTGCGATGCGCGAACTTCTCTAGCAGCGGTGCGTAGTGATCGTGCGCCCCACGCGAAATCACGCCCTTGCCGTTGCAGAGTGGGCACGCCACCCCCAGCTGCGCGGCGATCGCCTTGCGAATGAACGCACTCTTGTTGGGTAGCTTGTTCAGCAGGTCGGCCAGCTCCTGCTCGACCTTGAAGGCGACCACTGCGGTTTTTGGCGGCTTGCGCGACATCCAGACCTCCTCGTTCACATCTTGTCCATTGTAGCGCCCCCGCGCGGTCTCTGCAACCTTCGGCCCTGTCGAACCTTCCCGCGATCGTTCTGTCGTGGTATGGTGGACAGGACACGTCCTGCGGGGAGGGAGAGCACGATCATGCTGGCCTGTCGCAAGCTGCTGGTTCTACCCGTCATGCTAGGTCTCCTGTCCGGAATACTGGCGCTGTCAGTCGAGGCCCGGCCCGACGATCCTCCCGGCGCCAAGAAACGCATGGAAGAAGAGGACGACAAGCCCGCGAAGAAGCCGTCTGGCGGCAAGAAGCGCGCCGAGGAAGAAGACGACACGCCGCCCGCAAAACCCGCCCCGGCCAAGCCTGCACCCAACAAGGGCAAACGCAGCGAGGAAGAAGACGAGAAACCCGTGCGCCCTGGCGTGGGCCGGCTCGACGAGGAGGCCGACAAGCAGGGCGAGACGAAGAAGCCCGCCGCCGTCAACAGCCTCGCCAACGCCGCCAAAAAGGCCACCCATCCGCGCGTCAAGGCGCTCTACACCGACCTGGCCATCCCCCACGACAGCGTGGTGATGAAGCGGTTCAACGGCGTCATCGTCGAAGGCGGCAAGACCGGCGCTCGTCTCCGAGTCGAGCCCATGGCAGATTACTACGCCTCGCCCACCGACATCAAAAAGAGCATTGAATTCCAGGTCATCGACAGCGAGGGCACTCCCATCCGCACCGAGAGCGGCGGCTCGGGCAGTATTTCCTCCATCCGCTACTACGAGCAGATCGCCGACGACGAGGTCAAGGACTTCCTGGCCCAGAGGTTCACCGGCTACGATCAGGCCAACCGCCTCTTCCTCGGCCGCTACGATCAGCTGGTCATCGCCGAGCAAGTGCTCGCCTTCGTGCTGCAGTTCCATCAGTCAGCCGTCGAGTTGGGCACGCGCAAGGGCGAAGGCTGGGAGACGCTCGATGCCGAGCTGCGCAGCCGCCTGCTGGGCGTCCTGCTCGAACAAGTCGATCAGCTGGCAGAATCACGATCCTGGGATGCCGCCTTCGAGCTGACCCGGCGCATCGTCAACACCTACACCAGCGTCGAGGATCACCGCCGTATCGCCGGCCCCGTGGGTGAACTGCTGCGCCGGGCCCTTCGCGATCCCAGTTATGGCCAGGATCGCCTGAAAGAAGCACGCACCCGCCTGCGTTTCCTCGAAGATCGCTTCCCCAACAGCGAGATCATCCGCCCCATCAGCGAGAGCCTCCAGGCCCAGGCCAAGCTTCTGTTTGGCCGAGCCAAGGAGCTGGCCAACGAGAAGAAGATGTCCGAGGCGCTGGAGGTGCTCAAACAGGCCGAGGAAACCTGGCCCGAGCTACCCGGTCTGCGCACCTACCGCATGGAGATGGATCGCTCGTACGCCATCCTGCGGGTCGGCATGCGCGAGTTGCCGCGCTACCTGTCGCCGGGTTGGGCCTGCACCGATGCCGAGCTGCGCGCCGTCGAACTACTGTTCGAGAGCCTGGTGGCCCTCACGCCCGACACGCAGGGTACGCTTTACTATCGCCCACTGCTCGCCGAGGGACGGCCCCAGGTGGTGCCACTGGGCCGACAGTTCAAACTGCCGCGCCATGCCCGCTGGTCCGATGGCCGCGAGCTGACCGCTGGCGACCTGCGATTCACCGTCAACCTGCTGCGCAAGGGCGCCATCATGGGGCGCTCGCCTGCCTGGGGCGAGTTGCTCGAGGACGTCATCGCCGGGGCCGATCCCACCCGGGTGAAGGTGCGTCTGAAGCAGGGCCTGCTCGACCCGCTCGGCGCAATGTCGTTCAAGCTCTTGCCGCAGCGCTCCACCCCCGATCCCACCCGCGAAGAGTTTGCCCTCAATCCGATCACCAGTGGCCCCTTCGTCTGGGGCGGCACCCCCTCCGAACCCAGCTCCGGTCGACGTTTCGCCCGCTTTGTCGCCAACGAGTCGTACGGGGTGCGCGGCGACCGGCTGGGCCTGCCTCGCATCCGCGAGGTGCGGTTCTTCATCAGCCCCGACCCCGCCGCCGACCTGCGCGACGGCAAGATCGACGTCGCCCTCGATCTGACCGCCGAGCAGGTGCTTGCCCTGCAGAAAGAGAACGCCGACCTCCCCCTACCCACAGCCAAAACCCTCAATCGGCGCATCTACTTCCTGGCGGTGAACAACCGCCATCCCGCCCTGGCCAACCCCGATCTTCGCCTGGCCCTGGCCCGGGCCATCCCGCGCGAGACGCTGCTTGATCAGCACTACCGCAAGGGACTGGGTCGCACCGTACACAAGGCCATCAACGGTCCCTACCCGGCGGGTTCGTGGGCCTGTGCGCCGGCCCTGGTCAGCCGCGCCGACAAGACGAGTCTCGACCCGTTCGATCCCGACCTGGCCCGGACGAAGCTCCGCCAGGGGCTCACGAAGCTCAACCTGCCCGAGCTGAAACTCTCGCTGAAGTACCCCTCCGGCGACAAACTCCTCGAAGCCGCGCTGGTCGATCTCTGCGAGCAGGTCAGCAAGACGCTCCCCAACGTGAAGCTCACCCCCGAGGCGCGCACCCCCTACGAGCTGCGCCGCGAGGTCGAGGAGACGCACAACTACGACCTGGCCTATTACCACCACGACTTCGTCGATGAGACGCTCTGGTTGTACCCCCTGCTCGGCCCCGCGGGTCGTGGCGGCGCCGACAACTACCTGGGCTACACTGGATCGCTGGTGAGCAAGGTGCAGGCCGCCATGACGCTCCGCACCTTCAGCCAGGTGCGCGACTACGCCCACGCCATCCATCGCCAGACGCTCGAGACTGACATGCCGCTGATCCCACTCTGGCAGCTGGACCCCCTGTATGCTCTGCGCCGGGGCGCGGTGGACCTTCCTGGCCCTCTCGACCCGCTGGCGCTGTTCACCCAGATCGAGGAATGGCGCGTCAAGCCGCGCTGACACGTCCACCGGAGCCGGTCGCCTCAAACCAGGGTACTGGGTGTGCCACCGCGAACCGCCTCACTCGGGATTCCATTTGACATGCGGCGCCGCCGCGCCTAAGCTCAGGGCTTCAATTTCGTCAGGCCCGTAGAGATGGGCCTTCTCGCCGGCTGCCACAGTCCCACCCGTGAAGAGGAAACCATGGGCCACCAGGACTTCTCCGGTCATACGACCGGGCTGGGCATCTCTCCCCGGCCAGGCACCTCGGAACGCATCACCGAGGGCGCCGAACGCTGTCTCCGTCAGAACGCCTACCTCGCACTGAAGCCCGTGAGTTGCGAGTGCTGTGATGGCGTGCTGACCCTACGTGGCTTTCTGCCCACCTACTATCTCAAACAACTGGCTCACGCCCTCGTGGTTGACCTCGAGGGCGTGGAGCAGATTATCAATGAGATCGAGGTGGTCGATCCGCGGTCACGCTGAGGGGCTGCTCTCTGGAAGTGCCGTGGCCGCGCGCTGGGTATCCTCTTGCAGGTGCCGCGCGCCCCATAACCAGAGCAGCCCACCGATGAGCACCATCGCCGAGACAAACTGAAAGGCGCGGTCGTAGTGGTTGCCGCTGCCGATGATTCGTCCCATGACGGCGGGCGAGATGGCATCGCCGAACAGGTGGATGATCAGGATGTTAAAGGCGAACCCGCGCGACCGCAGCATGGGATGCACGACATTCGCCAGGATGGTGTTGGTCGGCCCGGTGTTGAAAAACAGGCAGAAGACGAACGCTCCGAGCGGTAGCCACGCCAGGGGGAACGGCAACCACACCATGAGCAGCAGCATGGGGAACCCCACGAGCATGGCTGCGCCGGAAACCAGGAAGTAGGAGCCCGGGAAACGCTCGCGCAGGTAGTCGCCCGCCATGCCTCCCGCCAGGGTCGCCAGTAATCCCAGGCCAGCGGTCAACGCCCCGAAGAACATCACCGGATCGATCACTCCAAACACTGGCTTCACCTCGCGGAAGTGCAGGAACCCCGGCGCCCAGAACGCCAGCCCCCCCATGGCGAAGCACATGGCCGTCATGCCGGCGCAGTTCAGCGCGTACGACGGGATGCGAAGGAGGAACAGGTAGTCCGAGAACTTCGCTTCTCGCACCGGGGCATTGTGCACCTGGTCGGTCAGGCCGCGCGGCGGTTCCTTCATGAACATGCACCACACGCCCAGAAGAATCCCCGGCAGGACCACTAGGTAGAAAGCCCAGCGCCAGTCGCCGATGGTGCCAATCACCAGCGCGCCCAGCGAGTAACCCAGTGCGCCGCCAAAGGGGATGGCCGCGTAGAACCACGCCAGCACCTGCCCGCGCTTCCTGGCTGGGAACAGATCGCTAATGATGTCGGGCGCCACCGGTCCATAGATCGCCTCACCCAGGCCAACGCAGCAGCGCGTCAGCAGCATCACCACATACACCATGGGCAAGGCGTGACCCAGGAACAACACTGTTCCGCCTCCGAGTTGGCCTCCCAGCCAGGTCGATAATCCCGACGCACCGGAGGCCAGGCTCCACACCACCACGCCGCTGCCGATCAGGAGCCAGCGCGACATCCGGGTGGCCAGGCCGCCGAAGTACGGCGCCGTAAGCATGTAGACCGCCAGGAAGGCGAACGAGAGAAACCCCGTCAGTTCCTTCGCTCCCTCGGGTTCGACGGGCACGCCATCCGGACCGGGGACCGGCGGAAAGAATTCGGCGCGGATCTGCGGCTCGACCGCGGCTAGCACCTGCCGGTCGATGAAGTTGACCAGATTGATCAGCACGAGCAGAAGCAGGGCGTGCCGGGCGCCCGGAATGAGCGGTGGTTCGGCAGTTCCGGCAACGGGAGGATGGGCGGGAATCAAGCCGTTGACGGCCATGATGGGGTTCCTGGAAACCGAGAACAGAGTGGATCGAGGCATGGTAATCCGCGGCTTCCCCAGGTGGAAGGGGAAATGCCAACGTGCTACCTTGCTAGGGGAGGAGGCACCAACATGCGACATAAATCACGCAGCACGCCACCGGGGCAGCACGTTCCTGTGCTCCTGCAGCCGGTACTCGACGCCCTGGCGCCGCAACCGGGCGCCATTCTGGTGGACTGCACCACCGGGTGGGCGGGCCATTCTGCCGAACTCCTGCAGCGCGTCGGCCCCACTGGCCGACTCTTCTGCCTTGATCTCGATCAGGAGAACCTGGCCCGCGCCGCCGAACGCCTGGAGCCCATCGGCCATCCCTTCTCGCTGCACCACAGCAACTTCGCCGGCGTGGCCGGCATCGTGGGCCAGGCCGGCATCGAGCAGATCGATGGCCTGCTCGCCGATCTCGGCATGTCCAGCATGCAGGTCGATGATCCGGCGCGCGGCTTCTCCTACGCCCGCGAAGGCCCCCTCGACATGCGCATGGATCGCAGCCGCGGTCGCACCGCCGCCGAACTGCTGGCGTCGATGTCCGAGGCAGAACTGGCCCGCGCCCTGGCCGACCTGGGCGACGAACCCGAGGCGGCCCGGCTGGCTCCCGCCCTCGGTGCGGCGGCTCGCGCCGGACAACTGGTCACCACCACCGACCTCGCCCGGTTGATCCTGGAAACGCTCGGTCAGCCCACCGAGTGGCGCTTGCGCCCCGGCAAGAACCGCTGGACGACGCACCCCGCGGCGCGCACCTTCCAGACATTGCGCATCCTGGTCAACCGCGAACTGGCCAACCTCACTCAGCTGCTGCGCGTGATGCCCACCCTGCTGAAACCGGGCGGCGTCGCGGCCATCATCAGCTTCCACTCCGGCGAGGACCGTCTGGTCAAGGCTGCCTTCCGCGACGGCGAACGCGCCGGCATCTACGAGGCCATCAGCTCCGACCCCCTCCGCGCCAGCTATGTCGAGAAGGTGGCCAACCCCCGCGCTCGCTCCGCCAAACTTCGCTGGGCCCGCCGCGCGAAAGCTCTTGACGCCGTCGCGCCAGCGATCAAGAATGATTCCTGATTTCTCTTCTTCCACCCGCTGCACTCCCTGTGGAGACCACTCCCATGCGACTACTGGCCACTACCCTGGCGCTGATCGTGGGCGTGAGCCCGGCCTTCGCCGCTGGCCTCTCCGGCGCCTACATCGAGGCCCGGACCTGCGACATCTGGACCGGCCCTTGCTACGCCAACGCCGAGATGAACCTGGCCGGCAAGAACGCTGTCCTCGGCTGGAAGATCGAGACCGGCTCCCAGGGTGACGTCAACCTCGAAGGCCTCAGCGTCGTCGCCGTCGTCGGCGCCAGCGATACCCTCGGCCAAAAGCAAACCGGCAAGGCCCGCGCCGTGCTCATCGTCGATGAACGTGCCACCGAGCGCCAGAAGGCCGCCCTCGTCCGCTTCGCCCAGAAGCAGGGCGGCGAGCTGACCGCCAACGTGGTCAAGATCGAAACCTCGCGCATCGAACTCGACCTATGCCCCTGCAAGGAGAATGGCTGCGCCAAGCTCGACGCGGGCCTCGCCAAGATCGAAACCCGCTGCCTCAACGCACGCCACGACAAGGTATGCGGCAACGAATCAGCCTTCTACCCCGCCCTGACCCGCGACGTGAAGGTCACCCCCGCGCTCGCCGTCGAACACAGCTTCACCGGCTCCGGCGCTGGCGCTCGCTGGTCAGACGCCGGCCGTCGTGGCGCTTACGTCGGCACCTTCACGGTCCGCTAAGTTCCCCACCCGCTTCCTCATTGAACCAGGCTGGGGGGCGCCACGCCCCCCATTCCATTTGTTCCCCGGAGCCTTCCCCTCATGATGCTGACCCGCCTGGCCTGCGCTGCCGGCCTCCTGCTGGCCCTGGCCTGCCCTCTCCAGGCTGCGCCTGCCTACTCAGTCAAGATCGTGGCCGACTCGGCCCCCCCGAAGGAGATTCAGGAGCCGATCCGCAAGCTGCTCGCCGAGCAGTGCGTGCAGCTCATCGATGCACGAGGCAACACCCTGGCCGAGCTGTGGTTCTGCAAGGAAGTGGCCGTCAAGGCGACCGAGACGCAGGTCAAGAACGGCCTGACCTACCGCGAGGTGCCCATCTCCACCCTCGTCGGCGCCATCCGCGTGCCGAAGACGCTCTTCGACTATCGCAAGCAGAAGATCAAGGCGGGCGTCTACACCCTGCGTCTGGCACTGCAGCCGATGGATGGCGACCACATGGGCACGGCGCCGTACAGCGAGTTCTGCCTCGTCAGCCCAGCCGAGGACGACAAGAAACCTGACCTCCTGGAGGCGAAAAGTCTCCATGAGTTGAGCGGCAAGAGCACCGAGGGCCATCCCGCCGCGCTCGTGCTCTTCCCCGGCAAGGGCGCCGGCGCCGAGGCCAAGCTCGAAAACAAGGGCATGGGCCACTGGGTGCTGCTCATCCAGCTCAACGCCAGCACCGGCACCATCAAGGGCAAGTTCGACCTGGGCCTTACCCTCGTTGGCGCCTCCGCCAGCGTGTAACCCACTCGACGGCGCGCGGCCTTCCCACCACAGGCCGCCGCGCCAGGGAGAACTCCATGCACTCATCGCCCGTGGCCATCATCACCGGGGCCAGCCGTGGCATCGGTCGAGCCCTCGCCCTGGGTTTGGCCCGCGCCGGCTACGCCGTGGTGATCGCCGCCAAAAGTACCACCTCCACCGAGAAGCTGCCCGGCTCCATCACCACCGTCGCCGCCGAGGTGGAGGCGCTCGGTGGTCATGCGCTCCCCATCCAGGTAGACGTCCGCGAGGAAAGTCAGATCGAGGCCATGGTCGCCCGAACCCTCGAACGGTTTGGCCGGATCGATCTCCTCGTCAACAACGCTGGCGCACTCTTCTGGCAACCCCTGCTGCAGACCCCCGCCAGACGTTTTGACCTGGTCATGAGCGTTAACGCCCGCGCCGCCTTCCTCTGCTGCCAGAAGGTGCTGCCCGCCATGATGCGCCAGGGAAGGGGCCACATCATCAACATGAGCCCCCCGCTCGACCTGGCCATGGTGCCCGGCCGCATCGCCTACTCCCTTAGCAAGCTTGGGATGACGCTGCTCACCCACGGGCTGGCCGCCGAGGTCCGCCCCCACCACATCGCCGTCAACTCGCTCTGGCCCGTCACCATCATCGAAAGCCAGGCCAGCATCAACCATCAGCTCGGCACGCCTGCCCAGTGGCGCAAGCCCGACATCCTGGTCGATTGTGTGATCCGTCTGGCCGCCCACGATCCGGGTGACATCACCGGGCAGGCCCTGCTCGACGAGGAGTTCCTTCGCCAGGAAGGCGTGACCGACTTCGCGCCCTATGCCTGCGTCCCGGGCACCCAGCCACCGCGCCTCACCTGGTCGATGCTTGGCGAACAAGCATGACCCGGCGGCCGACGATGCGCAGCCGGCGCTCGGCCACCAGGCGAATGGCGTCGGGGTAGGCCTCACACTCCGCCGCGAAGACGCGCGCCTGCAGTGACTCCGCAGTGTCATCGTCCTCCACGGGCACCACGCGCTGCAGCACGATGGGCCCATGATCATACTCGTTATCGGCGAAGTGGACGGTGCAACCGCTCACCTTCACACCCACGTCCAGGGCCGCCTGGTGGACGCGCAGGCCATGGTAGCCCTTGCCTCCGAACGCCGGAAGCAGTGCCGGATGGATGTTGAGCACGCGCCCATGGAAGTCATCGGGGACCTGCAATAGCTGCAGAAACCCCGCCATGCAGATCAGTTCCACCTCGGCGGCGCGGCACAGATCGAGGATGCGCCGGCTGAACTCCTCGCGCGAGCTGCATTGCCCTCGTTCCACCACGTGCGTCGGCAGGTTGGCCCGTCGCGCACGCTCGAGCCCCAGCACGTTGGGCTTCGACGACACGACGCAGGTGATGCGGGCCGGCAGATGCCCATCGCCGATACGGTCGATCAGGTTTTGCAGCGTGGAGCCACTGCCGGAGAGCAACACACCGAGTCGAATCGGTTCGGGCATGGGAGTGACTCGCTAGAGCATCAGGCCAGAAACAGGCCGCCCCGTCGAAACGAGCCACGGTCGACCGACGCGGTCGCGCAGTTCCGTGGCCGGGTCGATCCCCAGGAGCGTCCACATCGTGGCCAGCAGGTCGGCCGGCGACACGGGCCGCGACGCCACGTAGGCTCCCTTGGAATCGGTGCTGCCGTAGATCTGTCCGCCGCGGATGCCTCCGCCCGCCAGCACCGTGGTGTAGGCGTACGGCCAGTGATCGCGGCCGGCGTCCTTGTTGACTACGGGGGTCCGGCCGAACTCGCCGGTGTTGACCACCAGGGTCCGGTCGAGCAGCCCGCGGTCAGCCAGATCCTCGATGAGCGCCGAGTAGGCCTGCTCCATCGGCGGGACAATCTGCCGGTAGCGTCCCTGAAGCCCGCCGTGGGTGTCCCAGGCCTGGTTGAACTCGTTGTACGCCACGTGGCGCACCCCCGCCTCGATCAGCCGGCGCGCCAGCAGCAGCGACTGGCCGATCCGCGTCTGTCCGTAGCGCTCGCGCACCCGGGTCGGCTCGCGGCCGAGATCCAGCGCCAGGCGAAACGTCGGCTGGGCCAGTAGCTCGCGTGCGGTGGCATGAAACCGCTCGCGCAGGGTCACCTCGGGTGCATCCAGCCGGCGTCGGGTGGCATCCAGCTGCTCGCGCAGCGAGTGCCGCGCTCCCAGACGGCCCGGCGGCACATCGTCGGGCAGACTCAGCATCAGTGGACGAAAATCGCGCCGTTCGGGGGCGCCAGCGATCAGGAACGGATCATACGCCGCCCCCAGCACCCCACCATACTGTCCCGGCATCCGATTGGACGGACCGGGGATGCTCAGCCAGTTGGGCAGCGAGACGCTGACCGGCACGGGACGCGGCGCGGCGTCGAGGTAGTTCAGAATCGCGCCGGGGCCGGGGAAGTCTTCTGCCTTCGCCTCGCGGTCGGCATCGGGCTGGCTGGTGGACCCCGTCAGCGTGATGTACGTCCCCGCGATGTGGTTGGTGAAGCCATGCTCCATCGAACGCACCACGGCCAGGTGCCGCAATAGCTGGGCCGAGCGCGGCAACAACTCGCCGAACCGCACCCCCGCGAACGCCGTCGGAATCGTCCCGAACGGCCCGCGCACCTCAGCCGGTGCGCCAGGCTTGGGATCCCAGAGATCGTGATGGCTCGGCCCGCCCTGCAGGAGTATGAAAATCACGCCCGAGGCGCGCGCGGCGGGCCGGGAGGACGGAGCCGCCTCGGCGGTCCTCGTCAGCGGCGCCAGCACACTCACCGCCCCGATCCGCAGGAGTTCTCGACGATTCCACATGCAGCGATCCTCACAGGCCAGATACCCCATTGTAGCATCCCGCACGGCTACTTCCGAGAGCGCATCGTCGCGCCGCCATCCGCCCTCAGGCCGGTTGATCCGGCGGCGCATCCTCCCGCGGCGGCGCTGGCATGAGCAGCGGTGTGAGAATCAATCCTAGCGGGCAGGCCAGCATCACCCACGGCCACTGCACCAGCCAGAACAGAGACGCTCCGATCAGGAGCCCGAACATCCCCCCGATGAGCGCGTCCGCCAGCCAGACGATGGGACGAAAGCCGAAATGCCGATGGAGGAGCAACGGGAACAGAAGCGCTACGCCGGAGACCGCCACAGCGCCTCCCGCACAGTTGAGCCCTAGCCGGGTGCCCGTCGCCGCCGTCGGTGTGACGAAGACTCCCAGCCCAATCCCCACAATCGCCGCCGGAATAACCAGGAACGTGGCGATCACTCGCACTGCGCCCTCGCGTGAGGGCTTCCCTGCACGGGCATCCAGCAGCGGTTGGAGATCGAGGCCAGCCATGCGGCTCTCCAGTGAGAATCTAAAAGTAGTGAGGAATGTCTCCGACTATAGCAGAGCGCTGCCTGCCTGGCTCCATTTCCTCCCCGCTTCTCATCGAACCCGCCTCCTTCCGTCCGGAGCGGCACGTCCGCAGACGTCAGTAGAGAGTGCGGGCCCGGAGCGGGGGATGACCGCTTATCCGCTGTCCTCCCCGGCAAAAACCAGTGGCGCACTCGAATTCCGCAGGGCGAGAGCCGCGTCGGGTGGGGTATCCTACAATAAAAGAGCGATACTCCTATCCGAGAGAGGCCCCCATGGCGACGGCTCCGACCACGAACCGGGTAGACCGCCCTGTCACCGTGCTACTCATCGATGACCAGGCCATCGTGGCCGAATCGGTACGCCGAATGCTGGCCGGTGAGCCGGACATCGTCTTCCACTACTGCCAGAACCCCGCCAAGGCGATCGAGACGGCCAACCAGGTGCAGCCCACGGTCATCTTGCAAGACCTGGTCATGCCCGACATCGATGGGCTCATGCTCGTCAAGTTTTTCCGCGCCAACAAGGCGACTCGCGACGTCCCGCTAATCGTGCTTTCGAGCAAGGAAGAACCGGTCATCAAGGCGCAGGCCTTCGCCCTGGGCGCCAACGACTACCTCGTCAAGCTGCCGGATAAGCTCGAGGTGCTTGCTCGCATCCGCTATCACTCACGCGGCTACATCGCGCTGCTGGAACGCAACGAGGCCTACGAACGCCTGGCCGAGAGCCAGGCCGAGCTGGCCGCCGAGATCAACAACGCTGCCCGCTATGTCAAATCGCTGCTGCCCCGTCCCCTGAAAGGCGAGTACGCCATCGACTGGCGCTTTGTCCCCTCGGTTCACCTGGGTGGGGACATGTTTGGCTACCACTGGATTGATCCCGACCACTTCGCGATTTACCTGCTCGATGTATCTGGGCATGGCGTCGGGTCGTCGCTGCTCGCGGTCTCGGCTGCCAACGTGCTTTCGGGCCGGTCCCTCGCCGACACCGACTTCCGCGATCCCGCCCAGGTGCTGTCGCGGCTCAACGATGTCTTTCAGATGGAACGCCAGGACAACAAGTACTTCACCATCTGGTATGGCGTGCTCAACAAGAAGACACGGCAGCTCGCCTACTCCAATGGTGGGCATCCCGATGCGCTACTCTTCACGGGGCCCGATGTCGCCTCGGCCACGCTGCACCACCTGTCATCCACCGATCCGATCATCGGCATGCTGCCCGAGGGAATGCCGTTCGAGAACCGCACCGTGCAGCTGGGCAACTACGCCCACCTCCTCGTCTACAGCGATGGGCTCTTCGAGATCGAGCAGCCCAACGGGGTGATGTGGCAGTTCCCCGAGTTCGTCGAGTATGTCTCCGAACTGCTGCCTCAGGGCCAGCCGCTCGTCGAGACGCTGCTCATCAAGGCCCGCGCCCTCCGCGGTGGCGATCAGTTCGCGGATGACTGTTCCGTTGTTGAAGCCCAATTCTGAGAGTGACTCCTGGGAGCTACCATGGCCTTCCGCCTGACGGATATCAGCATTCGTCTCCGACTCTACCTTATGGTGAGTGGTGCCGTGATCACCACGGCTCTGGTTCTTGGCATCTCCACCTATCTGATGCGGCAGTTCCAGGTGGATGGTCCGCGTCATCTTCCCGTCAAGAACAAACGGATTACCCGAACAGAGCTGGCCCCACCCAGCCTGTACCTCAGCGAGTTGTACATCACGTTACAGGAGCTGGAAACCACCACTAAGGCCGAGGAAATTCAGCAGGGCCGCAACAAGGTGGAGGAGCATGTCAAGCGGTATGACCGCAAGCTGGCGGAAGCGATCCTCCGGCTTTCGGATCCGGCCATGCGCCGCCTGCTGGAAACTGAGGTAGATCGGACGGCCCGAGAGTTGATCCGAGTGGCTCGTACCGAGTATCTCCCCGTGGTGGGCAAGGAAGGACAGCAGGCCAAGATCAGTAGCATACTCTCTGACCGTGTCGAGCCGGCATTTTCCCTGCATCGCACTGCTGTGGTGGAGATGGATCGGGCCCTGGAAGAGGCTATTGATCATCTCGACGATCAGGTCGTCAGCGATGCCAACCGGGCTCAGTTCTGGCTGCTCATGGGCAGCATCGTGTTCGTCCTGATGGGAGCAGTCCTGGGAGGGGTGACCGCGCATGGCATCGTGCAGGGAACCCAGGTGCTATTGCGACAGATGTGCGCCATTGCTTCGGGGGCCGGTGACCTGACCGCGCGTGTACCCGTTACCAGCCACGACGAGATGGGCAAGCTGGCCGAGGCCATCAACGCCATGATCAGCAAGATTCAGTCGATCGTGAGCAAGGTACGCGAATCGAGCCTGCAGCTGTTGTCCACCGCCTCGGAGATTGCCGCCACCGCCCGGCAGCAAGAATCGACCGTGCAGGGGTTGACTAGCTCCACCACCGAGGTGGCCGCCGCCGTCCGCGAGATCAGCGCCACAAGCAAGGAGCTGGCCGGCACCATGAACGAGGTGAACGACCGGGCCAACCAGGCGGCGAATCTGGCTGCTACGGGGCGCGACCGCCTGGGTAGCATGGAATCGACCATGCAACATCTCGTCGAGTCCACCGCCTCCATCTCGGCCAAACTCGCCACTATCCGCGAGAAGGCCGACAACATCACCATGGTGGTCACCACCATCACCAAGGTGGCCGACCAGACCAACCTGCTATCGATCAACGCGGCCATCGAGGCGGAGAAGGCTGGCGAGTATGGCCGCGGCTTCCTTGTCGTCGCCCGGGAAATTCGCCGCCTGGCCGATCAGACCGCCGTGGCCACCCTCGACATCGAGAACATGGTGCGCCACATGCAGGATGCCGTCTCCACCGGCGTCATGCAGATGGACAAGTTCTCCGACGAGGTGCGTTCCGGGGTGGGCAAGGTTGCGGAGATCAACGGGCAGACCGGCCGGATCATCGAGGATGTCCACGCCCTGTCCGAGCGCTACCACCAGGTGAACGAGGGCATGCGCAGCCAGTCGATCGGCGCCGAGCAGATCAACGAGGCGATGGTGAACATGACTGGGAACATTCGCCAGACTGCCTCGGCGCTGGAGGAGTTCAATCGCGCCACGGCTCACCTGCGCTCCAGCGTCGAGCTGCTCAATCAGGAAATCACCCAGTTCAAGAGCTGACCTTCCCCGGCCCAGGAACCGCACCCCGATGCTCGTCCTGACCTTCCAGATCGGCAACGACCGGCTCGCCCTGGACATCCGCCGGGTATGCGAGGTGGTGCCGCGCGTCCAGCTCGAACGGCCGGCCTCCGCGCCGGACTGGCTAGCCGGCATGTTCGTCTATCGCGGCAAGGTGGTCCCGGTAATCGATCTCCACCGACTCCTGGGCGCGGGCGATTGTCCTCAGCACCTCTCCAGCCGGATCATCCTGGTGCCCGTGAGCCAGGGGGATGGAAGCGAGACCATGCTGGGATTACTCGCTGCCCAGGTGGCCGACATGCGCGAGATCGATACCTCGGCCCAATCGCTGCCGCGCTTGCAGGCACCGGGTCGGGCCGACCTGGGGCTCACCCTGGTCCACGAGGGCCGCATCCTGCACCTGCTCGACCTCGATCGGTTGTTGCCTCAGACGTTCCGCGAGCTTCTTCCCGCACCACCCCCGGGGTTGCCGTCGTCATGAACCTCGCCCCCATCCTGCGTCTGCTCGAGCAGCGCACAGGGCTGGACAGCGCCACCCTCGGCGACCGGGCGGTGCAGGCGGTGCTGGGCGAGCGCCTGCGCGAACTCGACTGGGGCGCCGAGCGCTACGCCGCCCAGCTGGAGGCCGACCCTGCCGAGTTCTCGCGGCTGGTAGGCCAGCTGGTGGTGCCTGAGACGTGGTTCTTCCGCGGCGGCGAGCTGTTCTCGTTCCTCGCCGAGCAGATCCGCGCGATGACAACATCCCGGCCGGACCGCGTCGTTCGGGTGCTGAGTCTTCCGTGCAGCACCGGTGAGGAGCCATACTCGCTGGCCATCGCCCTGGCGGAGCTGGGCATCGCCCCCGGTCGGCGCTACCTCCTCGGCGTCGATCTCAGCTCGCGCAACATCGAGGCCGCCCAGCGCGGTCGCTATCGCGACTTCTCCTTCCGACAGACCACGCCAGACCTGCGCCAGCGATACTTCCGCCAGCACGACGACGGCTGGGAGCTGGATCCGGCCCTCCGCGCCACGGTCCACTTCCAGGTCGGCAATCTGCTCAGCTCGTCGCTGCTGATCGGCGAACCGCCGTTCGACATCGTCTTCTGTCGGAACCTGTTCATCTACTTTGGCCCCGAGGCGCGCGCCCAGGGGATGGATGCCCTGGTCCGCCTGCTGGCGCCGGCTGGCTGGCTGGCGGTCGGACACGCCGAACCGGTCGATGCGCGTGATGCACGCTACACGCGCAGCGGCCCGGACCACTGCTTCCTCTATCGCCGCACGGAAGCGCCCGCCCTCCGTCCCCAGGTGTCTCGAAGCCGGGCACTGGTGCCCCTTCCGCCGCGAGTCACCGCGCTGCAGCCTCGCCCAGCGCGCCCGGCGCGCCCGAACCTGGGGCCCGCGCGAACGCCGCCTCCAGCTCCCGTGCCGGCGTCAGCCCCACCAGCGTCTCCGACAGCCAGCCTGGCCCGCGCCCGCAGCCTGGCCGACCAGGGACGCATCGACGACGCACTGCAGACCTGCCGCCAGGCCGAGGCTCAGCTGGGACCATCCGCCGATCTTTTCGCCTTGCTGGGGATTCTCCACCAGGCGCGGCGCGAGAACGACACTGCCACGAGCTACTTCACCAAGGCGCTGTACCTCGACCCCAACCATCGCGAGTCGCTGCATCACCTGCTGCTGCTCCACCAACACCAGGGCGCCGGCGACCGCGCGGCCGTCCTGCGCGCCCGGCTTGACCGCCTCCCGCCGCAAGGGGATGACGCATGACCCAACTGCCGCTCGCTTCATCGTCGTCGGTCGATTGCTGGAACCACATCGGCGTCCACGGCGATCACTCCTGCCCCGAGCTGGCGCGCTTCGTGCATTGCCACAACTGCACCGTCTTCGCCAACGTCGGCCGGCGCTTTCTCGATGCGCCCACGCCGCCCGGCTACCTCGAAGAATGGACCCAGCGTCTGGCCGCCCCCATCGTCACCACCACCGGCGACCTGCTGGGCGTGCTCATCTTTCGGCTAGGCGATGAGTGGCTGGCCCTGCCAGTGGGGGTACTCGTTGAGGTGACCCAGGTGCGCGAGGCGCATCGCATCCCACATCGTGGCGGTGTGCTGGCAGGGTTGATCAATATCCGTGGCGAACTGCACCTTAGCGCCCATCTCGATCAGGTGCTGGGCCTGCGTGCCACGGCCGACGACTCCGCCGACCTGCGCGGGGGCAAGTCGCAACAGCGCCTGCTGGTGGTGCAGCGCGAGGGCGAACGCTGGGTCTTCACCGTGGACGAGGTGGACCAGGTCCGGCGGTTCCCCACCAACAGCCTCGTGGCGATCCCGGCGACGGTGCAGCGAGCCGTCGCGCGGCTCAGCCGGGGCGTCTTCCACTGGAAGGAGCGCGCCATCGGTCTGCTCGACGACGAACGCCTCTTCCAGACCCTCCGGGCGAGGTTGCGATGACCGCCGACTTTTCATTGATCGACCTGTTCCGCGAAGAGGTCCGGAGCCAGACGGCCACGCTCAGCCAGGGGCTTCTCGAGCTGGAAAGCCACCCGACCGATCCGCGCCGCATCGAGCCGCTCATGCGGGCCGCTCACTCCACCAAGGGGGCCGCGCGGATCGTCGGACTCGATCCGGTCGTCGATCTGGCCCACGTCATGGAGGACGCCCTGGTCGCAGCGCAGCATGGCAAGGTGACGCTGACCCCCGGCGACATCGACGTGCTGCTTCGTGGCACCGACCTGTTGGCCGAGCTGGGCAACGCCAGCGAGGCGACCCTGCAAACCTGGGGGCCCAACCACGCTGTCGAGCTTGCCGACCTGGCCCAGCGCTTCCAGGCCATGGCGCAGGGACGCTCGACCCCGGCGGCCGCGCCAGCAGCGCCGCCAGCGCCAGCCCCTGCTACTTCTGCTCCGCCTCCGCCGCGCGTCGTCGCCCGGGCCGAACCGATCGAGCCGGGCGAAGAGCATCCGATGTTCGACCTGTTCCGCGAGGAGTTGCGCAGCGGCATGTTCACCCTGGGCGAGGGACTGGCCTCGCTCGGACAGCAGTCGCTGCCCCCAGAGCACATCGAGCCGATGGTGCAGGCGGCGCGGGGAATCAGCGGCGCCGCTCGCATCGTTGGCCTGGATTCCGCCGCGCAGGTGGCCGCCGAGCTGGAGAGCGTGCTCGGCGATCTGCAGAAGGGGCGCCTGCATCTGTCTGCCGAAGATCTTCAGATGCTCCAGGTCGGCACCTCGCTGTTGACCGAGCTGGTGGAGGTGACCGGCGACCAGGCCACCGGCTGGATCACCGCCCGGCAGGATGAGATCAGCTCGTTGCACGATGCGATTAGTGCGTTGCGCCGACCGCGCCGCCTGCCACCGGTGGCCGTCGAGCCGACCCCCACGGTCGAGTCGCGCGAGCTGGCACCAGTGTCGCCCCCGGCCGTGGAACCACTGGCGCTGGAATCGAAGGTTCCCTCTGCGCCGGCGCAGTCGACCGAGACGGCCGAGGCGGTGGTGCGCGTCACTGCCCAGAGTCTGACTCGACTGATGAGCCTGGCAGGCGAATCGCTGGTGCAGGCGCGCTGGCTGCAGCCGTTCTCCATGTCGCTGCTCAAGCTCAAGAAGCATCAGGATCGGCTGGGTGGGCTGCTCGACACCTTCAACGACGCCCTGGCCGAGGGGCGCCCCTTCGAGCAACTGGACACCCTGAGTGAGGAGCTGCGCCGGCAGTCGGCCCTGTGCCGCCAGGTGCTGGCCGAGCGCATCCGCGAGTTCGAGGACCACGCCGGCCAGGCCGAGGATCTCAACACCCGGCTCTATCGCGAGGTCATCGCCAGCCGGATGCGTCCCTTCGCCGACGGGGCGCATGGCTTCCCACGCCTGGTGCGCGACATGGCTCGCAAGCTTGGCAAACAGGTGCGCCTGGAGATCGAGGGGCTGCACACCGAGGTCGATCGCGACGTGCTGGAGAAGCTGGAAGCGCCGCTGACGCACCTGCTGCGCAACGCCGTCGATCACGGCATCGAGATGCCCGAGGATCGTCGGGCGGCGCGGAAGGACGAGCAGGGCGTGTTGCGCCTGGAGGTGCAGCACCGCGCGGGAATGCTGGCCATCCTGGTACAGGACGACGGCCGTGGGGTCGATGTCGATCGCCTGCGCCGCAAGATCGTGGAGCGTGGCCATACCACCGCCGAGATGGCCACCGCCATGAGCGAGGCCGAGCTGCTCGAGTTTCTCTTCCTGCCCGGCTTCTCCACCGCCCGCGAGGTGACCGAGTTTTCCGGGCGCGGCGTCGGGCTCGACGTCGTGCAGGATACCATTCGCAAGATCGGCGGAGCGGTCCGCGTGCGCTCGCGCCTGGGGCAGGGCACCACCTTCTACCTCCAGCTGCCGTTGACGCTCTCGGTACTGCGCGCGGTCCTGGTCAGCATCGCGGGCGAACCGTACGCCTTCCCGCACAACCGCATCGACCGCCTGCTGCGCGTCGAGCGCCAGACCATCCAGTCGCTGGAACATCGCCAGTATGTCCACGTGAACGGCGCCAACGTCGGGCTCGTGCTGGCGTCGCAGCTGCTCGACCTGCCGGCCGAGGGCTGCCCCGGCACCGAGGTGCCCGTGGTGCTGATGAGCGATGGCTCCGGCCAGTATGGGCTCATTGTCGATGCCTTCCAGGGCGAGCAGGACCTGGTGGTGCGCCCGCTCGACCAGCGGCTGGGCAAGGTGCCCAACGTGTCGGCCGCCGCCATCCTCGATGATGGGTCGCCCGTGCTGATCGTCGATGTGGAAGACATGATCCGCTCGATGGATCACTTCATTCAGTCGGGCACGCTGCGCCGCTGCGAGGTCATGCCCCAGGTGGATCGCCGCAAGAAGCGGATCCTGGTGGTCGATGATTCGATCACCGTCCGCGAGGTGGAACGCCAGCTGCTCCGCAACGCTGGCTACGAGGTGGACGTGGCCGTGGATGGCCGCGATGGCTGGAACCAGATCCGCTCGGCCAGCTACGACCTGCTGGTCAGCGACGTCGATATGCCGCGCATGAATGGGCTGGAACTGGTGAAGACCATCCGCAATCATGAACCGCTGCGGAACTTGCCCATCGTCATCGTGTCGTACAAGGATCGCGAGGAAGACCGCCTCCGCGGGCTGGAGTTGGGCGCCAACTTCTACCTGACCAAGAGCAGCTTCCACGACAATCGATTCCTCCAGGTGGTGCGCGACCTTATCGGGGAAGCCTGACCATGCGAATCGGCATCGTCAACGACATGGCTCTGGCACGCGAGGCGCTGCGGCGCGTTGTGGAGTCGAACCCTAGTTATCACGTGGCCTGGATGGCCGAGGATGGCGCCAGCGCGGTGCGTCTGGCAGCGTCCGATCGCCCCGACGCCATCCTGATGGACCTGGTCATGCCCGGGATGGATGGTGCCGAGGCCACCCGGCAAATTATGGCGCGCTCGCCCTGTCCGATTCTGATTGTCACCTCGACGGTGGCGGGGAACTACAGCCTGGTGCTGCAGGCCATGGGTCATGGGGGGCTCGATGCGATTCACACTCCGGAAGGAGCATGTGGCGGCACTTCGCTGCGCGGACAGGAGTTGCTGGCTCGCCTGGCCCGGCTCGAACGCGCGAAGAACATGCCCCTGACCTGTGCGCGTCCACTCCCGCTTCCGCCGGCCAGGACCGACTCCACCCTCAACCCCCTCCTGGTGCTGGGCGCCTCGACTGGTGGTCCAGAGGCGCTGGCCACGGTGTTGAGCCATCTGCCGGCCCGCTTCCCCTTCGGCGTGCTGGTGGTGCAGCACATCAGCGCCGAGTTCGGCCCCAATCTCGTCTCCTGGCTGGGCAGCCGGCTGAAGCTGCCCGTCGAGATCGCCCGCGCCGGCGAGACGCCACACCAGGGCTTCGTCTCGGTGGCTGTCTCCAACGATCATCTCGTGCTCGACGCGCAGCACCGGTTTCGCTACACCGTCGAGCCCCGCGACGATCCCTATCGTCCCTCGGTCAACGCGCTGTTCGAGAGCCTGGCCCTGCACTGGTCCACGCCGGGGATTGGCGTCCTGCTGACCGGCATGGGCCAGGATGGTGCACGCGGCCTGGGAATGCTCCGGCAACAAGGCTGGCTGACCATCGCGCAAAGCGAGTGTTCCTGCGTCGTCTATGGCATGCCCCGGGCGGCCGTCGAGTGCAACGCCGCCTCGCGCGTGCTGCCCCTACATCACATCGGCCCGGCCATCGTGGCGCGCTGCAGCTGCAATCAGCACTGAGCGACCGGCCTCACCAGTTCCCGCCGCGAGTTGAGCCGCTGACGGTAGTAGTACAGCCCCGGCACGAAGAAGCAGCCGGCCGTCACCAGCCCGAAGAGCAGCACTCCGTAGTCGGGATACAGCGCCATGGGCACGGCGATGAGAAACTCGGCGGCCGCCTGCACGTAGAACGCCCCGGTCAACATGCCGGCCTTGACGACGAAGGTCATCCCCGCGATGACGGCCAGCATGGGCGCCAGCCGCAGCACGTGCATGCCCAGGAGAATCTCCAGGACAAATATGGCGATGGTCGCCATCACGGCGGCCGCCCACACGTGCGCGACCTGACGCTCAACGAACAGCACCGGGCCGGCCCGTTTGCGCAGCCCCCAGAAGACGCCGCCCCAGGCCATCAGGCCGCCCCCCCACAGCAGGAGGTAGACCACCGGGTTCTCGACGTGACTCCACGCCAGTGCGGTGGTCAGCACGCACTGCAGCAAGATCTTGGCACTGTGTGCCATCCACAGCAGGCCCCAGTTCTCCAGCACGACCGCATGATGCGTTTCGCGGAAGAGCCGGCCGAAGAAGTTCCCCAGGTCGCGGAAGCGAGTCCGGCGGATGGAGAGCTGCTCGCCGTGGAGGTAGGCCTCGAGATCGGCCGCCAGCTCGCCAGCGCTGGCGTAGCGCAGCTCCGGCTCTTTCTGGATACATTTCAGACAGATCAACTCCAGATCCGGATCCACCTTCGGGTTCAAGAGCGCCGGACGCAACGGATCCTGATCGAGCACCAGGAGCAGGGTGTCGACCGGGGTGGGTGCCTGGAAGGGTGGTCGGCCCGTCAACATCTCGTAGAGAATTACCCCCAGCGAGTAGACATCGCTGGCCGCACTGGGCGTGCCGCGCGAACCGCTGACCTGCTCGGGCGCCATGTAGGCCGGCGTTCCGATGATGGCGTTGGAGTGCGTGAGCCGTTCGCTCATCACGCCGTCGCCCTCGGCCCGCACCCGCTTGGCCAGGCCGAAATCGGTGACATGCGGCTGTCCTTCGGGGTCGATCAGAATGTTCGACGGCTTCAGATCGCGATGCAGGATCCCCTTGCTGTGGGCGAAGTCCACCCCACGCGCCACTGCCGCCAGCAGCTGTGCCGCATCGCGTGGCCGCATTGGTCCGCGCATCAACAGCGCTGCCAGAGTCTGCCCCTCGACATACGGCATCGAGAAATACGCCTGCCCGTTGTGCTCGCCTGCTGAGTAAACCGGCACGACGTTGGGATGCTGCAAGAGCGCCGCCGCCTGCACCTCGACCTGAAACCGCGCCAGGTCGGCCGGCGTCGCCTGTTCCCCGCGCAGGATCATCTTCAGCGCCACCACGCGCTGCAGACTCTTCTGCCACGCGCGATAGACCACGCCCATGCCACCCCGGCCAATCACCTCCAGCAGCTCGAAATCGCCCAGCGTCTGCCCCACCGGGAGCGACGGCACCAGCGTACTGGACGACGGCAGCCGGGCCCCCCGTGAGCGCGGCCCTTCCTCGCGCCGGCGCGCGAAGGCGTCGGCAAACTGGGCGGCCGCCCACAGCTCGCGCAACTCGTCGGCCAGGTCGGGATGCTCGTGCGCGGTCCGGTCGAGATCGACTTCCTGCCCATGCTGGGCCCGTTCGGTCATCTCGGCCAGCAGGCGAGCCAGACGCTCGTCGCGATCCTCGTAGGCGGTCGTGGACATCCCCGCCATCGTCACTCCTCCAGCCCAGACGCATCGGGCAACAGGGCCGACCGCAGACGCCTAATGGCGCGTAGATAGCGCATGGACGCCGCCGCCTCGGTCAGCCCCAGGATCTGCGCCACTTCCTGGTTAGGCAGCTGCTCGCGATGGCGCAAGAGAATCACCTCGCGATCATCGTCGTCGAGCCCGGCAATGGCCATGTCCAGCTTGCGCTGCAGCTCGCGATGAATGGCCTCGCTGGCCGGCGTACGTTCGCCGTCGAGCAGTTGAGCCGCCAGCTCGTACGAGGAATGATTGGCCAGCACGGCCGGCACCAGCGGCTGCTCGCGATCGAGGCTGCGCCGCTGCGCCTGACGATGCCGGCGGTGAGCGTCGATGACATGATCCTTGGCGATGTGGCGCAGCCAGAGGCGAAACGGCAGCGTGGGATTGCGCAGGTACTCTTCGAGTCGCCGATGCGCTTCAAGCAGCACATCCTGAACGATATCGCTGGCATCAACGCGGGCCGCCAGGGCCGGATCGAGACGCAGATCGATGATCCGGCGCAGGTTTTCGCGATGGACATCGAGCAACCGATCGACGGCACCCGATTGCCCCTGTCGTGCCTGGGCCAGCAGTTCCTCCGTCTCGGGATGATCGCTCCACATGCGCCGACCGACCTCGCGTGCCAGGTTGCCACTCGTAGATATTCTAATCGCAGCCGCGCATTCCCGCACGCGCGAAAGTAAGAGTTGCGACGTCTCCACCTACACGACCGCTGGCCCTGTTCAGGGACGCGCGGCTGTTGCTCCCGTCAACTGCCCGATCCGGGAGCCGACCAGTTGGCGTTGACACAGGTAGGGAGTTCGTTAGGATGACATACGTTCGGGGCGTGGCTCAGTTTGGCTAGAGCGCACGGTTCGGGACCGTGAGGTCGCTGGTTCGAATCCAGTCGCCCCGACTTGACTGAAGATCGTTCGACACAATGCCTCCCGTGGCAGTTTATCGCCCAACAGGCAGGGTCAGCAGAGGCTGACCTTCCGCTGCCCCAACTTTTCGCAAGCGAGTAAGCTCGCGGAACAGGGCGAGGGTGGTCTTCGACGCTACATCGGCATCATCGATGTAGAACCAATAGCCGCGATACTGCACGGTGACCGCTGCCTGCTTCGGTCGATGCTTACACACCAGTATCCGAAACAGGTCTCCCGTTACCTGACCCCAGTCGAACGCCGTTCCGTCGGGGTTTAGCGTCACCGTCACCAACCCGGCAGTGAGATGTTCTTCCGGCACACTGATGGCGTGTGACATGAAGTACATGATCTCCAGCAGCGAGCGAGTGCTCACAATCAACCTGGGCTGCAGTGCATCGGTAGCGGTCGCTCGCACCTGGCCGCCTGGTGCCATTTCGATCTCGTAGAACGAAAGGCCCGGGGTCAGGTGCAGGATGCGTGTGATCTCCGCGAACTCGGGTGATGGAACAGCCTCGGGGTGAATGCGAACCCCCTTGACCGCCTTTCGTTCCGTCAGCACATACCCCTTCTCGCTGAGCGAGCGGACGCCGTAGCCCGATTTTTGAATGGTCACCAGAGTCTGCCCATCGACTGATGTGAAGGGGACGGAAGCTGGCACGTCCGCCTCTCGCTGCTCCACACCCAGGATGGTCAGGCGCTGCTCGTAGAGCCGCTGCATCAGCCCGGCGACCTGCTGGTACTCTGCGAACTCCGGGGCGGTCGCGGGGGTGGGACCGCCCGCCTGGAGGGCGTTGCCCACACCGTTGATGCTCTCAATCACCAGGCGCAGGAGCCGACCCAGGTCCCAGCCGGCAGCATCGAGCAGGTCGATCGTTTCGAGATCGAGGCGGCTCAGAAGCGCCTTGGTAAGTGCCTCGCTACGCCGAGGGTCGAAGCTCAGCGTGGGACGGTCAGCGAAGCCGACCCTGCCGGTCCCGAGGCTGTGTGCCTTGTCCTCGCTGATGCCGCCGATGTACTGCGCCCCGGTGTCGAACTCGAACTGAGCGTTGACCGCCGTGATCGGCAGGAACGACACCCCTTCGCCGTACCGAAGCCGGACGAAGTTGAGCAGGAGTTCCTCGTCACCGGTGGCATGGACTGCCTCGTTGTAGCGGGCCCGAGTGTGTCGAACGGCCTGCGGGCCGAGGCAGCCACAGGACGCCAGCAGAGCAAATGGAAGCAGCACAACCGCCAGTGCGGGTCCGGTCTTCACGACCCTTTCCTCCACGCCACTGCCGGGTGTGGGTAAGCGCTACAGATCAGATCGGCTGTGCAGCCTGGGCAGCTTGAAGCGATTCGAGCGATCAGCACAGAAACAACGATTTCAACGACAATGGGCGTAGCCCATGGGCCCCACGGAACCCGGGTGCCGTGATGGCCGGTCGGCCCCCAGAGTGATCGCCGCTGGTCAGCCGACTACTGAAGAAATGCCCTTCGGCCCTGACCCCGCTCCAATCAGCCAGGGGGATCTTCCTGACGCATGCGTTCGCCCCAGTGTCGAGCCCATGCGCTCCACCTCCCTTCGGCGTGGACCGGCCCTTCATCTGACCGGGTGGCTTCTTCCAACTCATGCAGGTTTTTCCACGAATCGCTGTTAGCTCCGTGCAAAATCGCGCCAATTACTTTTGACTGCCTCTTCGCCCCAGTTTACGTTCTGGGAGTAACTCTACCCTGCGCGATCATCTCGGCTCGCCAGCGAGAAATCCGGCCCCGGTGTGGATGTTCCTCCTCTCCTCATTGCATAACTCTATCGAGGTCACCGTGATCTCCCGTTCTCCCCTGCTTCGTCCTCGTCGTTCCCCGCGCAAGCTTACCCTCGAAGCGCTCGAACACCGGCTGGCTCCGGCCACGCTCACCAACCTGCAGTTTCAGATTCCCGCCCACGTCGCGGAAATGGGCGTGCAGATTGGCCTCTACGGTCAGGTGCCACCCGCCTCGGGGCCTACCACGCAATATCAGTACCTGGATAGCACCTTCAACTATCAGCTGGTCCCCACCTCCGGCAGCCTCCCTCTCATCACGCTCACCAACGCGGGCGGCACCTACAACCAGACGCAGTCGGTCTCGGTCCCGCTGCCGGATACCGCCATCAACTCCGGCGCGGTGGTCATGTTCATCGGGCCCAACTCGGGGATCATTATCAACGCACCGTCGGGCACCTACACCACGGGCACCGTGGCCACTCCCACGGTCAACACCAACCCCAACGATATCTTCGGCCTGTTCGAGCTGAACTTCACCAGTAACTCCCTCGACGTCGATATCTCCGAGGTCGATCAGGTCGGCTTCACCTATACGGTCTCGTTCGACCCATCCACCTCCGCGCCGTACCCCCTCAGCCAGGTCGGCAGTCCCGTGGATCGCAGCACCTTCTTTCAGCGCTACAAGGATACCTTCTCCACCACCAACACCGAGTTCCTCGCCGCCCTGACTCTCGGCGACGGCAAGCGCCTGCTTGCTCCGCAGACGCTTCTCGGCAACATCAAGCCGCCTGCCGCCCCCGGTGCCGCCCCGGATGCCTCCATCACCGGCAGCCTCGATCCGTCGCGCTACTACTACTATCTGCTCACCGAGTACACCGCCACCGGCGAGACTCCCGCCAGCCCCACCATCTTCGGCGGCTACCTCAACCCACCCGGACAGACCGGCCTCACCGCCATCCAGGTCATCCTGCCCAGCAAACCGACCAACCAGCAGACTATCGGTTACAACATCTATCGCGTCGATGTCGCCGGCAACGGCTTCAACGGAACGATCACCCCGTTCCCCACGACGGGTTTCGGCCTTCTCCAGCAGGTGCCCCTCACCAGCATCCCCAGCAACTTCCAGATCCTCGACAACGGATCGATCACTCCCAACACCGGTAAGACTCCCCCCACCTCCGCCTACGGGTTTGATCCACTCAGCACCTACTTCACGCCCCCTCTGCAGCAGTTCTTCGCCCACTACGCCCAGAGCAGCGGCAACGTCTTCGTCTACAACCAGGCACCGATGGTCGGCACGGTCGGCACTACCTGGAAAGGTTCGGTCGTCACCTACAACGGCTACTCCGTCCTCCAACTCACCGGGCAGGCCGGCGGCGAGTTCGCCAACGCCGTCGTCAACATCTACAGCCCCTTCTTCGCCTCCAACACCAACAACGCCAGCCTGCCCGCCATGCCCTCCTGGATGGCCAGCGCCATCGGCAATAACACCGAATCGCCCTCCCAGATGGTCTTCGGCTGCGACGGCGTCTTCAACACCGGCACCGTCGACCCCGACATCACCAACCAGGTCGGCACCTACCCCAGCCTCGACAAGGCCACCAACGAGATCGAGAACCAGATCGTCTCCGCCTTCAATCGCGGCCTGGCCACCAGCTACAACTTCGCCCTCGCTCCCAATCAGTGGGTCGCTCCCTTCCAGTTCACCGCCAACCCCGCGCCCTCGTCGGTCACCGGCGGCTCTCTCACTCCGGGTGCCACCTACTACTACCTGATGACCTCGGTCTACACCGACTCGCTTGGCATCCAGCACGAGACCGTCACCACCCGCGAGGTCATGGCCACCCTCGGCTCCAGTGACAACGCCGTCACTCTCAACTGGGGCCCGCTGCCGCTCTCCACCGTCTCCACGTACAAGATCTACCGCGGCACCGCCCCCGGCAAGGAAGTCCTCGTCGGTACCGTCACCAACACCGCCTCCGATCCGCCCAGTCAGTTCGTCGATGGCACCCAGACGAGCAGCTCCACCGGCGCAGCTCCGCCCTACCGCTTCTACTCGGCGGGTTCCACCTCGAACCTCTATTCCGCATTCCTCCATCAGAACATCACCACCAACCCGACCACCGGCATCAGCATCAACGGTCTGGTCTACGGCTACCCCTTCGACGACCAGGGTAGCTTCTCCACCAACGTGCAGTTCCCCTCGGGCGTCTTCCCCACCACCGTCCACATCAACATCAACCCCTTCGCCCCCGAGAAGCAACTTTCGGTGAGCGCCCCCGCCTCCGACACTGCCGGCACCCAGTTCATGGTCACCGTCAAGGCCGAGACTGGCACGACCATTCACTTCACCGCCTCCGACAGCAAGGCCACCCTGCCGGCCAACTACACCTTCGTCACTGGCGATAACGGCACCAAGCAGTTCCCCATCACGCTGCTCACCGCGGGCAAGCAGACCCTTACCATCACCGACACCACCTCGGGGCGCACGGCCTCGGCCCAGGTCCAGATCACTCCCGGAGTCACGGCCGGTCTCGCCTTCCGCCAGCAGCCGGTCTCGACCCTTGTGGGCAATCGGCTCGACGTCAGTGTCGAGGCGCGCGACGCCTACGATAACCTCGTCCCCACCGCCACCGGTGCCATCACCCTCCGCGGCGCGGGACTGCCCGCCAACACGCGAGCCATCCTGCGGGAGGGCATCGCTCGCTTCTCTGTCCTGCTGCGCACCCCAGGCCAGTTCGCCTTCCAGGCACTCTCGTCGCTCGGCGATGCGTTGTCCAGCCGCTTCGACGTCTCCAATGCTGTCCGCCTGCGCGTTACCGCTCCACCGACCGTCCACGCCGGCCAGGCGTTCCAGGTCGTCGTCTCCGCTCGCCGCGCCGACGGCGTCATCGACCCCAACTTTACCGGCCCCATCACCCTCTACCGCGGCTCCACCCCCATCGCCTCCGGGACGGCCACCAACGGCGTCGCCACGCTCCAGGTCACTCTCCAGCGCGCGGGTGAAACCACACTCGTCGCCCGCTCGCAAACCTCCCCCAGCCTGCGTGGGGTCCACATCGTTCGTGTCCTTCCCGCCGCGGTCTCCAGCTTCCGCTTCGTCGGACTGCCCACCCACGTGCGGGCCGATACCTTCTACGCACTGAACCTCCTAGCCGTCGATGCCTTCGGCAACCGCGTGCCCTCCTACCGGGGCGTGGTCGCCCTCTCCAGTAGCGACCCGCTCGCCACGCTCCCTGCCCAGGTGCTCTTCTCCAGCCGTGATGCCGGACGCCATCCCTTGCGCGTCCGCTTTGGCACCATCGGTACGCAGTCGCTCCTGGCCTCCGCCGCCAGCGATCACCTCACCGGCCAGGCTACGAACATCCAGGTCGCCCGCCTCGACGCCTCCCTCACCGGCCCCGGGGACGGCGTCCCGGCCCAGCCGCTCGCCTTCGTCTTCAACGCCACCGTCGGCACGGTCGCTCCCAGCACTCGCTTCCGCTACTCCATCACCTGGGGCGATGGCTCCGCGCCACAAATCCTCTGGGCCGGCGCCTCGCTCAATTTGTCGCACGGCTTCCTCGTGCCGGGCAACCACACCGTCCGCGTCACCATCACCGACGCCCTGGGCAACACCGACCAGGCCAGTCAACCGGTCGCCATCGTGCCCTTCCGCCTCGCGGCCGATCCCGCCCATCCCGGCAACCTCTCGCTCTTCGTCGGCGGCACCCCCGGCGACGATACCATCCTGGTCACCCCGACCAACCTCGCCGGCACCTCGGTCGAGATCACTCGCAACGGCACTAGCCTGGGCACCTTCTCGCCCACCGGACGCATCTACGTCTACGGCGGCGCCGGCAACGACTCGCTCCGGGTCGAGCAGCGCGACGTCAGCGGTACGCCCACCGCCGTCGCCGTTTCCGCCATGCTCTTCGCCGGTGCTGGCAACGACACCATCGATGCCCGAGGCAGTTCTGCCGCCAACGTCCTCTCCGGCGATGCCGGCAACGACCGCCTCCTCGGCGGCGCGGGCCGCGATCTCCTGCAGGGTGGCCTCGGCGCCGATCGCCTCGAAGCCGGCCTCGGCGGCTCGCTGTTGCTGGGCGGTCAGGTGAACTTCTCCGCTCCGATCCCTGCCCTCGACTCCGTCCTCGCCGAATGGCAGCTCGACCGCAACTATCGTTCCCGCGTCAATGCCCTGCGCGGAATCGAATCCGGCCTCAACGCCCCGTGGTTCCTCCTGCCCGCCACCGTGCAGAAGGATCTCGCCGTCGATCAGCTCGTCGGCAACACCGGCCGTGACTGGTTCTTCCTCTCGGTCTCGGGCATCGTCGATCTGCTCCTCGGTTACTCGCTCGGCGAGGAGGTTACTCTGCTTTGATCCACCTCCAGGGGGCGGTGCTCCGCACGGCGCCGCCCCCGCTTTGATTTTGCCGCTTCGCAGACACAGATTGTCTCAGAAGCCATGCTCCAGCAGGTTGAGCAACCGATCGATGAACGTAACCTGATCGGGATGCATCAACTGCCGCGCTCGCTCGATCGGCACGAAGCAGACCTGGTCCACCTCCCACGACGCACAGTGTGGGTCGGCGTTCGCCGGCGCGGGCCCCGCAAAGCAGTAGACGCGCTTCCGGCTCCGCGTGTAATCGATGTGTCCCAGATCGACCAGCAGCCCCGCCGTGATCCCGGTCTCTTCCCAGGTCTCCCGCCGCGCCGCTTGCTCGGGCGCCTCGCCGTCGTCGAGCATCCCCTTGGGGATCCCCCACGGCGCACGCCGGTTGTACACCCCCGAGGGATGCACCAGCAGCACCTCCAGCCCGGAGGGCCCCTGTCGATACAACAGTGTTCCTGCGGAGTGTTTCATGGGACGGCCAGATGCGCCAGGATACGATCCACAATACTCTCGGCGGTCAGTTCCTCTGCTTCCGCCTCGTAGGTGATCCCCACGCGATGCCGCAGCACATCCAGCGCCACGGCCTTGACGTCCTGCGGGGTGACATACGGCCGACCCGCCAGAAACGCCCACGCCCGCGCCGCCCGCGCCAGGAAGATCGTCGCTCGCGGACTCGCCCCCAGCTGTATGTAGCCCGCCAGCTCCAGCCCATACTCGGCCGGCCGACGCGTCGCCCGCACCAGATCCACGATGTAGCGTCGGATCCGCTCGTCCACATACACCCCATCCACCACCTGGCGCAGCCCGAACAGATCGGCCGGCTCCAGCACGGGCTCGATATACAGCGCTGGTTCGATCGCCGACATCCGCTCCAGGATCTCAAGTTCCTCGTCCTTCGACGGATAGTCCAGCTTCACCTTCAGCATGAAGCGATCCACCTGCGCCTCCGGCAGTGGATACGTCCCCTCCTGTTCGATCGGATTCTGCGTCGCCAGCACCAGGAACGGCTCCTCCAACGGGAAACTGCTCTCCCCGATGGTCACCTGCCGTTCCTGCATTGCCTCCAGCAGCGCCGATTGCACCTTCGCCGGTGCCCGATTGATCTCGTCCGCCAGCACGATGTTCGCGAAAATCGGCCCCTTCTTCACCGTGAACTCGCCCGTCCGCGGCAGGTAGATCTGCGTGCCGATCACATCGGCCGGCAGCAGATCCGGCGTGAACTGGATCCGCTTGAAACTCAGCCGCAGCGCCCGCGCCAGCGTCCGCACCGTCAGCGTCTTCGCCAGCCCCGGCACCCCCTCCAGCAGGACGTGCCCCCCGGTCAACATCCCCACCAGCAGCCGATCGACCAGCCCCTTCTGCCCCACCAGCACCCGTCCCACCTGGGCGTGCAGCGGGCGCAACCGCTCACAGGCAGCCTCGACGGCGCGGGTTTGGCTGGTCAGGTCGACACTCCTGACGGCTCCTCGCTCTACCAGTATACCGACCCTACCTACCACCGGAAGAGACGGACTTCGGCAGAATCTCCGGATTGGTGGTTCTCTCCGCGAGGGCCTCTCATGCGCCTCCTTCTTTTCCTGGCCGTGTGCCTCCCTGCCTCGCTTGCCGTCGCAGCCGCCCCTCCTCCGCGCGGATCCATCGTGGGCGTCGTCCGCTTCTCCGGCAAGCTGCCCCCACCGCGCAAGCTGGCCACCACCGATGGCACCTTGCTCCACCGCGACCTCCTCGTCCAGGCGCGCTCCCTCGGCGTGCGCGACGTCGTCGTCTCACTGGCCGACGCCCCGGCCCAACCTCCCCTGCGTGGCGGCGATCCCGAGTACATGGATCAGCGCGAACTACTCTTCGTCCCGCGCGTGCTGGCCATTCAGCAGGGCAGGGCGGTGCGCTTCGATAACAGCGACGCCTGCAACCACAGCGTGCAGGCCAACTCCACCATCGCTGCGAACGCCTTCAACCTGTTTGTCCCACCCAGCAAGCCGATCGATCATCGCTTCGTGGCTCAGAAGCACCCCGTGCAGATTGGCTGTTCGCTCCACGCCTGGATGCGCGCCTGGATCTACGTCTTCGACCACCCCTGGTTCGCGGTGACCGCCGAAGATGGCTCCTTTCGCATCGACCATGTCCCCGCCGGCAAGCACACCCTTTGGCTACGCCACGCCGACACCGGCCTGCAGGTGCGTCTCTCCATCGTCGTTCGTGATGGCCACCTCACCCGGGTGAACCACACCTGGGAGGCCCTGCCGCCCTGATCCGTCACCCCACCCCCGCCAGCCCCAGATGCTCCGCCTGGTTCACCGTCCGCACCTTGAACTTCTTCCCCTCCACGGTCACCCGGCTGACACCCGTGTTGTCGTTGGGCAACCGCCGCGCGTACCGGAGTGGAATGCCGATCCAGTGCGCCAGCAGTGCCCGGATCACCACCCCATGGCTGACCAGCACCAGCGTCTGCCCCGCATGGCGCTCGGCCAGACGTTCGACCACTGGCAGCAAGCGGTCGCGCAGCTGCCCCAGATTCTCGCCGCCCAGGTAACCGTGCCGCTCGGCATCGTCGTGGAACGCAGCCGACTCCGCCGGCCAGCGCGCCTCGATCTCCTCCCACGTCAGCCCCGTCCAGATGCCAGTGTCAATCTCCACCAGCCCCGGCTCGCTGACCAGTTCCACCTGCAAAGTCTCGGCGATCGGTTGAGCCGTCTGCCACGCACGCCGCAACGGCGACGCCACCACCTGCGTCGCCCCGCAGCCCGCCAGCGCCCGGGCCACCGCCCGGGCCTGCGCCAGCCCCTCGGGTGCCAGGTCGCTGTCCGGCCGCATCCCCTGCAGCGTGTACGGCTGCTTCAGGTTCGCCGCCGTTGCTCCGTGACGCACCAGCACCAGCGTCGTTGCACTCATCCTCACCTCGACAGCAGTTCGAGCGACTGGACCACCGGCGACTCGTCAGCCGGTAGCAGCGTGTCGGGCACGCCCAGTTTCCCCGTCAGCAGATCGCGCTCCAGCCGATGCTGCGTCATCTGCCGCAGGTCCAGCACCGTCGCCGACCCAAACCGACTCTCGATCATCGCCAGATAATGCGGATCGGTGTAGTAGCTCAGGAACGCTTCATCGCGGAACTTCAGCACCTCCCGCGCCGGCAGGTAGCGCGTCGGCATCGGCAGGCAATCCCGCGAATGCTGTGAGTATCCCGTCCAATTCGACGGCAGCGCCACTCCCTGACGCACCGCTCGCGCATACAGCGGAGATCCCGGATACGCCATGGTCGAATAGAAGTTCGCAAACTCGCAGTTCAGCTCGCGCGCCAGGTCCAGCGTCGCTCGCATCGTGTCGTGATCGTCCTCGGGCAACCCGAAGATGTAGTTCCCGATCACGTTGATGCCTGCCTGCCGAACCCGATGCACCACCTCGAACACTTCCTGCTGATCGAAGCTCTTGTCCACGCTGTCGCGCACCCGGGCCGCGCCCGCCTCGATGCCAAACGCCAGCCAGTTGATCCCCGCTCGCTTCATCGTCTCGAGCATGCCATCCTTGACGGTGTCCACCCGCGTGTACGCCCAGATATTCAGGTTGTACCCGCGCTCGATGATCCCCTCGCAGATGCCCAGCACGTGCCGCCGGTTCAGCACGAACATCTCGTCGGCAATCTTCAGGTTGCGCACCCCGTACTTCGTCACTAGCTCATCGATCTGGGCCAGCACCCGCTCGACGCTCCAGAAGCGGTAGCTGTTCACGCCTTCCTTTATCCCCGCCGCCTGCTCACCCCGCTTGAACGGTGCCTGGATGCAGCAGAACGAGCAGTGATACGGACAGCCCAGCGTCGTGTAGATGGCCGCGTACGGCTGCCGCTCCATCCCGCCCAGGCAATGCCAGTTGTGCGCCCGGTAGGCCTTCATCGGCAGCAGATCCCAGGCGATGCCCGGCATCTCCTCATCGAGATTCTTCAGAATCGGCGCCTCCGCCGACGTCCGCATCACCTTGCCGGCCCGGTAGTACAGCCCCGGCACGTTCGCCACCTTGGGCCGACTCATCCGCAGCGCCGCCACCAGCGCCACCAGCGTGCCCAGCCCCTCGCCCCCCGCGACGTAGTCGGCGCCTTCTTCCTTCAGCGTCCGTTCCGGAAGCGCTGCGACGTGCCCACCCAGGAGCAGCACCTTTTGCCGCGGCACAAGCCGCTTGATCGCTGCCGTCACCGCGCCGCACGCGCTCATCACCTGCGTCGAGGCCGAGGGCTGATGCCCATACGCCACCACCGCCGCCAGTGTCGGGTCCAGGTCTTCCACCTGCTCCGCCACCTCCGACGCTTTCAGCCCCTCGGCCTCCGCGTCGATCACCTCGACACTCAGTCCCTTGAGCCGACAGTACGTCGCCATCAACCCTGCCCACACAGGCGGCTCCACTGCCGCCAGCGACTTGCCCAGCGATTGATAGACCTCCGCCCGACTCGACGGATTGATCAACACCAGATCCAGCTTCCTGCTCATGGATGTCCTCTCAGTCCCGGGCCGCCTCGTTGACCAGTTCGCACAACCGGGCGATCTTCTCCGCCTCCAGCGACGGATAGTTCCCGATGTACATCCCGTGGAAATGCACGTGATCCACCTGCGGATAGTCTCGCCACGCGTCCGGCCCCACCAGCTTCTGCAGGTACGGCTGCCGCAGCTGGTTGCCTCCACCCGACGTGCCGCGCCGGAACTCCACCCCCGCCTCGCGCAGCGCCCGCATCACCCGGGCCGTCCGCGCCTCGTTGGCCTCGCGCAGAATCAGCGTGAAGGCATAGTTGCTGCTTCCCTCCACCGCAAAATCGGTGCGGAAGTAGGTCGGATCCAGCCCCGCCAGAAACTGCCGCAGATGCTCCGTCCGCCGCTCGTTCCCCGCGTCCAGGCGCTTCAGCTGCGACCGCCCGATGATGGCGTTGATCTCCGTGCTGCGCACGTTGAACCCCGGCACCGCGAAGATGAACTCCGGGTTCAGATCGTCATGCTCGTCGGCCAGCTCGCGCCGTCGGCTCGCCGAATCCAGCTCGCGCACCATCCCGTGCCCGCGCATCATCCGCACGCACTCGTAGAAGTCGGTATCGTTCGTCGATACCATCCCCCCCTCGATGGTGCTCATGTGATGGGCGTAGTAGAACGAGAAGTTCGACGCCAGCCCGAACGTCCCCAGCTTCCGCCCCTCAAATGTCGCCCCGTGCGACTCGCACACATCCTCCAGCAGCGCAATATCCCGCCGCTGCAGCTCATCGAGCAACCGCCGCGTCAGCGCGTTGTACCCCAGCACGTGCGTGATGAACACCGCCCGCGTCCGCGGCGTGATCCTCTCCAGCACCTGGTCGGTGTCCATCCCCAGCGTCTGCGGATCGATATCCACGAACACCGGCCGGAACCCCGCGTGCAGCACCGCCGTGATGTCCGACACCCAGGTCAGGGTCGGCACGATCACCTCGCCGCCTGGCCCGTGCAGCTCGCGCAGCGCCGCCAGCGTCACCAGGTTCGCCGACGAACCGGAGTTCACAAAGACACTATGCCGCACGCCCAGCCAGCGCGACCACTCTTCCTCGAAGGCGCGCACCTGTTTCGACGACGTCAGAATCGGATCTTCCTGCCGCAGGTAGTCGCACACCGCGTCCAGGTCGTCCCGGCTGATGTTGTTCTTCATCAGCGGCCACTTCAACTCAAGCTGCTTCGTGGTGTGCATTAGAACGGCCCCCGGAATTCGACCTGCTGCAGATCCGCCCGCGGCGCCGGCATCCACCCCGTCGCCTCGCCTTCCACCATCTCCCGCGCCACCGCCGCGATCCGCCGCGCCTCGGGATAAAACAGATCTTCCAACGGCGGTGTCGTCGGGCACGTCACCGGAGCAAACCCCATCCGCTTCATCCGGATGTCGCGCACGCCCTGCAGACGCTCCGCCACGCGGGCCACGATCTCGGCGCTGGCTCCGCAGTTGGTCCACGCCGTGTCCACCACCAGCAAATTCCCCGTCCGCTCGACCGATTCGCAGATCGTGTCGACGTCCAGCGGATTCAGCCAGATCGGGTCGATCACCTCGGCCCGCACGCCCACATCTTCCAGGTAGCGCTGCGCCTTCAGACACTCCATCTGCATCCACGAGATGCCGACGATGGTCACATCCTCGCCCCGCACCGCGATCCGCGCCTTGCCCGGCTCCACCGTGTACGGCTCGGTCGGCACCGGCCCCTGCGTGAAGTGCAGCAGCCGATGCTCGACGTACACCACTGGATCGTTGTCGCGCACCGCCGCGATCAAACACCCCTTCGCGTCGTGCGGATTGCTCGGCGCGGCCACCTTGATGCCAGGCACATGCATGAAGAAGCTGTGCAACCCCTGCGAGTGCTGCGCCCCCTGGCCCCAGCTCTTGCCGATCATCGCTCGCACCACCAGCGGCACCTGCACCTGCCCGCCGTACATGTAACGCGACTTCGCCGCCACGTTCACCAGCTGGTTCATCGCCAGCATCAGAAAGTCCATGCGGATGTGGACGTGGATCGGCCGCAGGCCCGCCATCGCCATGCCGATCGCCGCGCCCGTCATCGCATCTTCCGAAAGCGGCGTCCCGAACACCCGCTCCGGGCCATACTTCTCCACCAGCCCCCGCGTCGTGCCCTGGATCGCCTTCGGGTCATCCACGTCAAGCCCGAACACGATCACCGAGGCGTCTCGCTCCATCTCCTGGTCCGCCGCCTCGCGCACCGCCTCGACATACGAGATCGTGCGCGGAGGCGCCACCACGGTGGACGGGCTGCGCGGCTTCGTTGCTGTCCCTGCCATGCTGCTGCTTCCTTGGGGTCTTCCCGGAGAGTTCCGATCACACCGTCTCGTACACATCGCTTACCAGCGCTGCCGCCTCGGGATAGGGGCTTTCCTCCGCGAACGCCAGCGCATCCGCCACCTCGCGTTCCACCTCGCGCTCGATCGCCTCGCGCTCGGCCACGCCCAGTTGCTTGCCCACCTGCACCACCGCGTCGGCCGCCATCCAGGCGCTCGCCTCTTCCTCGCTGCGATACCCCAGATGGAAATCGCCCCCCGGCCCGACGTGCTCGCGCCAGCGATACGTCTTCACCTCGAAGAAGTGCGGCCCCTTTCCGGCCCGCAGCCCCTCCATCACCTCGCGCGAACGCTCGACCAGCCGCACCACATCGTTGCCATCTAGCTGCTCGGCGGTCACACCGTACGCCCGCGCCCGCTCCACAATGTGCGGCGTCCCCTGCCGCCGGCTCTGCGCCGTGTGGATCGCGTAGCCGTTGTTCTCACAGACAAAAAGGATCGGCAACTGTTTCAGCACGGCGAAGTTCAGACTCTCCGAGAAGACTCCCTCCTCGGTCGCCCCATCGCCGAAGAAACTCACCACCACATCCTTCTGCCGCCGATGCTTCAGCGTGTAGGCGTAGCCCACCGCGTTCGCGATAGTCGTCCCCACCACGGCCGACATGCCCATCACGCCGTGGGGCACGTCGATCAGATGCATCGACCCGCCCTTGCCCCCGGTGCAACCGGTCGCCTTGCCGTACAGCTCCGCCACCATCTGCCGCATATCGCCACCCTTGGCGAGATACAGCGCGTGGCCCCGGTACGTCCCGAACACGATGTCGCGCGGCGACAACGCCTCGCACACCCCCACCGACACCGCCTCCTGCCCGATCGACAGATGCACCGGGCTCTTGATCCGATCAGTCGGATACACCCGGGCGACCTCTTCCTCGATCCGCCGAATCCGATACAGCGCTCGATACAGCCGTGCGAACATCGGTGTCGTCCTCCCTGCTCTTCTCATGCTGCAAGTACCACGCGTAGGTTTGCGCCAGCGCCGTCCGAAACTCCGTCGCCGGGCTCCATCCCAGCGCCCGCAGCGGCCGCGCGTCCAGCATCTTCAGCGGCATTCCATCCGGCATGCTCGGGTCGAACCGTAGCTCGCCCTCGTAGCCCACCACGCCGGCCACCGCCCGGGCCACCCCGGCGATCGACAGGCTCTCTCCACCCCCCAGGTTGATCGGCGCCTCGCCGTCGTAGCGATCCATCACGAACAGGCATGCGTCCGCCAGATCATCGGCGTAGACGAACTCGCGCCGCGGCGTCCCTGTTCCCCAGATCGTCACGCTCGGCTGCCTCTGCACCTTCGCCTCGTGACACCGCCGCAACAGCGCCGGAATCACGTGCCCGCTGGCTGGGTCGAAATCATCATCCGGCCCGAACCCATTCGCCGGAATCGCCGTGATGAACCGCGCCCCATACTCCTGCCGGTACGCACGCGCCAGCTGCCACCCCGCCAGCTTCGCCGTTGCATACGCTGCGTTGGTCGGCTCCAGCGGCCCGCTCATCAGCGACTCCACCGCCAGCGGCTGCGCCGCGTCCCGCGGATAACTGCATGAGCTGGCCAGGTAGACCAGTTTCGTCACCCCGTGCGCCTGCGCGGCCTCCAGCACATGCGCCGCCACCAGCAGGTTGTCGAGCATCAGCGTGGCCGGCCGACTCCGGTTCAACCCGATGCCTCCCGACAACCCCGCCGCCACGAACACATACTCCGGCCGCGCCTCGCCGAAGAAATCTTCGACCTGCCCGCGCACCGTCAGGTCCGGCTCGTCGCCCGGCAGCCCCACGAGGTTCGCAAACCCCCGCGCCTGCAAGCGGCGAATCAACGCGCGCCCAAGCAGCGTGGTGCCCCCGGCCACGTAGATGCGTGATGTCTGCTTCATGACGCCTCCGCGCTCAACGCCGGCGCCAGCTCCCGGAACGCCGGCTGCTCGCCGTCGCGCCGCGCTCGATCCAGCTGCTCGTAGTTGGTCTGCGGCTCGTAGAAGATGATCTGGCTCCCCGCCGACTCGAACTGGAACGGCACCTCGATCCGCCCGCGCAGCGCCTCGCGCACTTCCGCCTGCCGATCCGGCTCGACAAACAGCAGCAGAAAGCCGCCCCCGCCCGCCCCGGTCAGCTTGCCCCCCAGCGCGCCGGCTTGTCGCGCCATCCCGTATAGCCCATCCACCTCGGCGTTCGACACCTGACTCGACAGGCTCCGCTTCGCCTGCCACGCCTCGTGCAACAGCTCGCCAAACGCCCGGATGTCCATCCCGCTGGCCAGAATGTCGATGCTCTCTTCCACCAGCTCCCGCATGATGCGCAGCTGTCGCCGCCGCGCTTCCAGGTCGATGGCGTAGCTCTGCGCCACGTCCGCTGCCGTCCGCGCAATCCCCGTGTAGAAGAGCATGAGGTGAGAGTGCAGCTCCGCCACCCGGGTTGGCGGCAGCACCAGCGGATCACACGCGATCTCACCATTGGGATGAAACTTCACGTGCCGCAGCCCGCCGTGCGCCGCCATCACCTGGTCCTGCGATCCCACCGTCTCCTGGAGCACTTCCTGCTCCAGGTACAGGCTCTCGCGCACCAGCTGCGCCTTCGTCACCATCTCGCCCTGCAGCGCATGGAGCGCGTGCAACAGCCCCACGGTGAACGCGCTCGACGATCCCATCCCGCTCCGCGCCGGCAGGTCGCCGTCGTGGTGCAACTCGATGCCGCGATCCAGCTTCAGTAGCCGCATCCCCTCACGCACGATCGGATGCTGCACCTCATCGACCGTTCGGCAGGTTTCGATCCGCCGGTAGACGATGCGCAGCCGATGCTCGAAGAAGGGCGGCAGGTACCGCGCTGTGAGATAGCAGTATTTGTCGATGGTGGTGGCGAGTACCGCGCCGCCGTGGGCCCGGTACCAGGCAGGATAGTCCGTCCCGCCGCCAAAGAACGAAATGCGATAGGGAGTCCGGCAGATGATCATTCCCTTGATCCTCGCGCCGCCAGGGTGTTCGTCACGCTGTCGCCCGGTGGTCCTTCACCGGTCACGCTTCCGCACTCGTTGGAGTGGCTCCATTCATCGCATAAAAGGGGCAAACCTGTCAAGGGGGGTTGCTCCGAGAACTCCCCCACGCCACCCGGCATTGACCCCCGGCGCACTCGCAAAGTAGCATGTCCCCACTTCATCCCCCGTGCGAAGGAACGCCACCAATGACCAGCCCCCGCACCCAGCGCTCGCGCCGCCCGCGTCCCATCGACCAGCGCGAGATGCTCCACCAGCTCAACCAGCGATACTACCAGCAGTGGCACCGCGCCGAACGCCTCGAACGCGAACTCGCCCGCGTCCGTGGTCGTCTCCTCGGCCCTCTCTTCGCCTGGCTGCTCGCCCTGAAACGCAGATTCATCCCACTGCCCCAGCACGCCGCCGAAACGACGCTCCCCACCGGCACGCCCCTCGCCGAACCGACCCAGACCCCGGCCGGCACCCTCAGCATCATCATCCCGTTCAAGGATAATGTCGACCTCCTGCGGGCCTGTCTCCGCAGCCTGCGCCGCACCACCCGCGACGGTGTCGAGTTCGTCCTCGTCGATACCGGTAGCCAGGATCCCCGCACCGCCCGCTATCTCGCCCGTCTGCAGCTGCGCCCCAACGTCCGCCTCGTCGCCTGCCCCGGCCCGTTCAACTTCTCTCGCGCCTGTAATCTGGGCGCCAGCCAGGCCACCGGCGACTTCTTCCTCTTCCTGAACAACGACACCGAGGCACTCGCCCCCGACTGGCGCGACCGCATGTTGCGCCTGCTCGCCGATCCCACGGTCGGCGTCGTCGGCGGCCTGCTGCTCTACCCCGACCACACCATTCAGCACGCCGGCATCTTCCCCGACGACCAGGGCCGCTGGGTCCACGTCGGACGCACCCAATCCCCGGACTCGCTGACTCAACCGATGATCGTCCCCGCTGTCAGCGGCGCTTGCCTGCTGCTGCGTCGTGCCGACTTCACCAGCGTCGCTGGCTTCGATGAAACTCTCCCCCTGACCTACAACGATGTCGATCTCTGCCGCCGTCTCGCCGACCGGGGCCTGCGCACCGCGCTGGCTCCCGCCGCGCGATTCTTCCACTATGAAGGTCTTACTCGGGGCTTTTCTGGCGATCAGCCCGGTGCCGATCACCTGCACGATCTGACCGCCTTCCCCGCCTGACCGCGGAACCTCGAACCAGGAGTGCCAGGGATGGCCCGTATCGAACTCCACGACGTCAGTCTCACCTTCCGCGTCCGCAAGCAGGTCGGCCGCCGCTCCCTCAAGGAGTACCTCTGCCGCGGCCTCTTCTTCCGCCCCGCCCAGGAGGTGATGACCGTCCGCGCGCTGGAGCATGTCTCGCTCACCATTCGCCCCGGCGAGCGCGTCGGCATCATCGGCCCCAACGGCGCCGGCAAGAGCACCATGCTCAAGCTGCTCGCCGGCATCTACGAACCCACCGGCGGCAAACGTCTCGTCCACGGCTCCATCAGCTCTCTCTTCGACCTCATGCTCGGCTTCGAGGGCGAGGCCACCGGCTGGGAAAACATCCGCTACCGTGGCTACCTCCAGGGCGAAACCCCACGCACCCTCGGCCCCAAGATCGAGGCCATCGCCGCCTTCTCCGAACTCGGCGACTTCCTCAACATGCCTGTCCGCTACTACTCCGCTGGCATGCTCGTCCGCCTCGCCTTCTCCATCGCCACCGCCATCGAGCCCGAAATCCTTCTCGTCGACGAGGTCCTCTCCGTCGGCGATCTCTCCTTCCAGGCCAAGGCGCGCCAGCGCATGCGCGAGATGATGGCCCGCGCCGAACTCATCGTCTGCGTCAGTCACGACACCGATTCGCTGTCCAACCTCTGCGAACGCGGTATCTGGCTCGATCGCGGCCATCTCCGGGAAGATGGGCCCATCGACGAGGTCATCGCTTCCTACATCAAGGCCACCAGCGGCCTCGACTACGTCCCGCCGCGAAAACGCCGCGACCGCGACGAATCGCGCGCCGACGGCACCCGCTCCGAGACGCCTTCCCGCGTCCCCGCCCCCGCCGCCTGATCGTTCTGCCCAGACGACGACTCCCCGGCGACGAAGGTCATCCCTCGTCGCCGATCGTCTTCCCTGTGCAACCCCCTCAGGTAACTCTCCAGTTCCGCCAGTTCCGGCAGCACCCCCGCACTCCGGGGCTGCGCCGACTCCGTTTCGCTCCGTTTGTTGACGGGGCCCGACTCCGCGGCCGCTGGCTTCGTCGCCGCACTCTCACCCACCACCACCGCAGGCGCCGGCTCCGTTTCGCTCCGTTTGTTGACGGTGCCCTCGTCCGAATCGCGCTCATCGTCGTCGTCCGGCAACGGCACCTCGATCGGCCTCCCCAGGCCATACTGCATCAGCAACCGCGCCGCCGCCACGTTCCCGCCCAGGGCCTGCCGCACCATCGCCCGCACCACCACCGACACCGCCCCCTGCATCAGCTCCATCACTTCCTGCCGCAGCGTGGCTACCTGCCGCCGATACGCGACACTCACGAACATGCTGGTACTCGCACCCCTGCGGCGCTGGGTGCCGCATCACCCTGCATTGTCCCACGCCGCCGGCCCCCGGCGCATAGCAGTATGAACGACTCTCGCCGCCTCTCGCGCCACTGGCGCCCCTGACGCCTCTAGCGTTGCGGCACCACCGCCCGTGGATCGCGCAGCAGGTGCAGGTTCACCGGGTTCCGCACGCATTCGCCCCGCAGCACCCGCTTCGCCTCCTGCGCCCCCTTGCTCCGCATCTCGATGAACCCCTCCACCGAGTAGAACGCCGAGTGCGGCGTCAGGATCACCCGCGGATGCTTCCGGATGTGCTCGTCGTCCAGTGGCTCGCGCTCCACCACGTCCAGCCCCGCGAACGCCACTTGCCCCGACTCCAGCGCCGCATACAGCGCCGGCAGGTCCACGCACGGCCCTCGCGCTGTATTGATGACGTACGCCCCGCGCGGCAGCTGCCCCAGCGTCTTCGCGTTCAGTATGTGCCGTGTCTCCGGCGTCAGCGGGCAGTGCAGACTCAGGAACTCCGCCTGCGGCAGAAACGCCTCCAGCGTCCAGGCCCGCTCCACCCCCAGCGCCTTCTCGATCCCATCGGGCAGGTACGGATCGTAGAACACCACGCGCATCCCCAGCGCCTTGCCGCGCAGCACCATCGCCGTCCCGATGCGCCCGCACCCCAGCACCCCCAGCGTCCGCCCGCGCAGCCGTGGCGTCCCGAACACCTGCGTCAGATCCCATCGCCCCGCCCGGATGGCCTGCTCCGCCGGCAACAACCGCCGCGCACACGCCAGCAGCATCATCAGCGCATGGTCGGCCACCTCTTCTGTCCCGTAGTCCGGCACGTTGCACACCACAATGCCGCGCTTCCCCGTCGCCGCCAGGTCCACGTTGTCGAACCCCACGCCGCAGCGAATCACCGCCCGCAACCGCGGCAGCGCCGCCAGCGACCGCTCCGTCAGCTTGATGTCGTGATACACCAGCAGCACGTCCGCCTCGCCTCCGCGCTGCACCACCTCCATCTCGTCGCTCGTCTGCAACAACCGCAGTTCGGCGACCTCCTGCAGAATCGGCGTTTCCACCCCCGCCTCGGCGAGATGATCCGTGACAACGACGAGCGGCCTGGTCCTCATCGATTCATTCTCCCTCTGCTAACGATTGCTTCACGCCGGGATTATAGAAACCCGCCCCGCGCCTAGCTCGCCTTTCCCCCTCCCACCTCAGCAGAGCAAGCCCTACCATAAAGCAGAGGCACACCCAGGGGCACCATGCCCGCGTCGAGGGAAGCTCCATGAGATCGTTCGCCGCCGCCGGGCTCGTTGCAATCCTGCTCCCCGCTCTGCTCTCCGCCGCCACTCTGCAGGAGGCCCGCCTCCGCTGGCTCAAGGGCAACTACGAGGAGGCCCAGGAACAGTTCGAGAAACTGCTCGACGACAAGAAAACTCAGCCGGCCGCCGCCGTCGGTCTCTCCCGCGTCCATCAAAGCCAGGGCGAGTACGACAAGGCACTCGACGTCGTCGTCAAGGCGCTCGGCTCCACCCCGAAAGACCCCGACCTGCTCGCCCGCCAGGCCGAGCTACTCCACCTTCGCGGCCGCTGGGACGAGGCGCTGAAAAGCGCCGACGCCGCCCTCGCTGTCCGCGAGAACCATCTCCCCGCCCGCTGGGTCCGCACCCAGCTCCTTCGCGATCGCGGCGACATCAAGGAAGCCGACGGCGAACTCAAGCGCATCATGCGCCTCTATGGCGACGTCGTCAACACGCCCAACGAGATCAAGGATCCCGAACTCCTCACCCTGGTCGGCCTCGCCACCGCCGAGCACGCCCGCTGGAATGGCCTCGACGACGAGTTCCAGGCCGTCCTCGACGATCTCTACGGCGACGCCATCAAGTTCGACGCCAACTACTGGCCCGCCGAGCTGCACGCCGGCCTGCTCCTGCTCGAAAAGTACAAGCGCGGCGAGGCGCTCGACGCCTTCGACAAGGCGCTCAAGCTCAACCCCAGCAGCTCCGAGGCGCTCACCGCGCGTGGCCTCGTCGCCCTCGGCCGTTTCGAGATGAAGGACGCCGAATCGTTCGCCGAACGCGCCCTCAAGTTCAACCCCCACCTGCCCGAGGCGCTCCGCCTCCGCGCCGATATTCACCTCGCCACCGGCGACTTCCCGGCCGCGCTCAAGGAACTCGAACGCGCCCGCAAGATCGCCCCGCGCGACGCCCGCACCCTCGCCCGCATCGCCGCCACCTTCCACCTGCAGGGCAAGAAAAAGGAGTTCGACGCCGTCGTCGCCGAGGCCGAATCGTTCGACCGCAAGCCCTCCACCTTCTGGTTCGAGCTGGCCGACCGTCTCGAGGAACGCCGTCGCTACGACATCGCCGAGCAGGGCTATCAGAAGGCCAGGAAGCTCCGCCCCGAGCTGTCCGGTCCCCTCAACGGCCTCGGCATGCTCTACATGCGCCTGGGCAAGGAGGCCGAGGCCGCCGAACTCCTCGAACGCGGCTTCAAGGCCGACCGCTTCAACGTCCGCGTCCTCAACATGCGTCGCGTCCTCAAGCACCTCGACACCTACAAGGACGTCAAGACGAAGCATTTCATCGTCAAGCACGACCCCAAACGCGACGCCGCCCTCGCTCGCTACGTCGCCGACTACCTCGAACAGGTCTACGACGACCTCGCCAAAAAGTTCGACTACCGCCCCGAGGGCCCGATCCTCGTCGAGATCTTCCGCACCCACGACATGTTCTCTGGCCGCACCGTCGCTCTGCCCGACCTGCACACCATCGGCGCCTGCACGGGTCGCGTCGTCACCATGGTCTCGCCCAACGAGAAGACCGCCACCGGCGAGGCCGCCCGCAAACCGTTCAACTGGGGCCGCGTCGTCCGCCACGAACTCGTCCACATCTTCAACCTCGCCCAGACGAACTACCTCGTCCCCCACTGGTTCACCGAGGGCCTCGCCGTCAACAACGAGGGCTTCCCGCGCCCGCCGTCGTGGAATCAGCTTCTCATCGAGCGCGTCGCCGCCGACCGCCTGCTCAACCTCGACACCATCGACCTCGGCTTCATCCGCCCGCGCGATCCGCTCGAATGGCAGCAGGCCTACGCCCAGGCACAGCTCTACGTCGAATACATCGAGAAGACCCACGGCCCCGCTTCCATCGGCGGGCTGCTCGCCGCCTTCGCCCGCGGTGTATCTGTCCCCGACGCCCTGCAGCAGGTCTGCAAGGTCGACAAGGCCACCTTCGAAAAGGGCTACCGCACCTACCTCGACGAGGTCGTCCAGAAGCTGCGCGGCAACCGCCCTGTCGAAAAACGTCGAACCCTCGAGCAGCTTCAGGCGGACTACAAGAAGGACCCGCGCGACGCCGACCTCTGCGCCGAACTGGCCCTTCGCCTCGTGACCACTCGCCGCACCGAGGCCCGCAAGTACGCCGAGGAGGCCCTCGAACGCAACCGCACCCATCCGAAGGCGCTCTATGTCCTCGCCCTGCTCGCCCGCCGCGCCGCCGACACCAAGCAGGAACGCGCCTATCTGGAGAAGGCGCTCGACCCCAAGAACCCCGACCTCCGCGTCGCCCGCGCCCTGGGCAAGCTATACTACGATGCAGGTGAGTTTGACCGTGCCGTCGAAACGCTCGAGGCCGCCCGCAAGGCCGACCCCTTCGACCGCGAAACCCTGGTCGATCTCACCCGCGCCTACGCCCAGCTCAAACAGCCCAAAAAGCTGGCCGCCGCTCTCAAGGATCTCGTCCCCATGGACGCCGACGACTTCGACCGCCGCCTCCGACTCGCCCGGCTCCTCGCCGACGAGTCCGACCACGCCGGCGCCGCCCAGTATGCCCGCGAGGCGCTCGAAATCGACATCACCAGCAAGGACGCCCGCAAGATCCTCTTCCAGGCGCTCGACACCCTCAAGAAAACCGACGAGCGCAAGCGCCTCGAAACCCTCCTGGGAGAGTGACCTCGCATGTCCATGACCCTGGCCGAGTTTCAGACGCGCATCCGCGAGCTCTACGGCGCCAAGGACGCCCGCCGTGGCGTCGAGGGCACCTTCATGTGGTTCATGGAGGAAGTCGGCGAGCTGTCCGCCGCCCTGCGCTCCGGCCCGCCTGAAGACCTCGCCCTGGAATTCGCCGACGTCCTCGCCTGGCTCGCCACGCTCGCCAACATCGCCAACATCGATCTCGACGCCGCCATCGAGGTCAAGTACGGCGCCGGCTGCCCCAAGTGTGTCACCACTCCCTGCACCTGCGCCGAGGCCAAGCCCTGACCCCAAGGATCGCACGCCACCATGCCCCGCTTCTCCTTCTCTCGCGCGATCCTCGCCGGCCTGCTCCTTGCAGCCACGGCCCAGGCCCAGGCTGTCCCCACCATCGAACGCGTCCGCATCGGCCTGCCCACCGGCGCCGCCGGTCAGGAAGCCGGCGCTACCCGTAACAGTGCCTGGGCCCCTGTCGCTGTCACCCTCCGCGGCGCGAAGGAGGGCAACCCCCAGGGCGCCTTCCGCGTCCGCATCGAAACCACCGATCTCGAAGAACTCGCCTACCAGACCAGCGTCCCCGTCCCCGCCCTCGCCGCCGACACGCTTCGCACTGTTACCGGCTACATCGTGCCTGGTGGCGACGGCGCTACCTTCCGCATCCTCGTCGAGGACACTGAGGGGCGCATCGTCCGCACCATGGAGCTGCCTTCCCGCGAAAGCAACCGCGACCTCGTCCTCCCTGCCGACGACATCCTCTTCCTCGGCATCGGTCCCGGTCTCGTCGGCCTGAAGCGCGCCGCCGAGAAGCTCGAACGCCCCGACGGCAAGGAACCCGCCGAGTCCGACCGCACCCGCCGCCAGTTCGTCTTCGCCGACTCGCTCGCGCTGCTGCCCGATCGCTGGATCGGCTACGACGCCGTCGATGTCGTCGTCCTCGGCACTGGCAACGTCGAACTCGTCCAGCAGCTCGCCCTCGACTCCGAGGCACCTCGCCGCAACGCCCTGCTCGAATGGGTCCGCCGCGGCGGTCAGCTCATCATCTCCGCCGGACGCAACCGTCAGGAGATGCAGCGCCTCCTCGAAAAATGGCCCCTGCTCGACGTCCGCATCACCGGCGGCGAGACGCTGCGCACCATGCCCGTCCTGTCCAACCAGTGGAGCGAACGCGTCAACCTGCCGCCCCTCGCCGGAGTCGAGGTTGCCACTCTCACCGTCGGCCCCCGCGCCGAGGTCCTGGTCCGCGAGGGCAAGCTACCCGTGATCGTGCAGGCCTCCTGCGGGCTCGGCCGCGTCCTGTTTGTCGCCTTCGATCTCGACGCGCCGCCGTTCTCCACCTGGGATGGCCAGCCCGCCTTCTGGACGCGCATCTTCCGCGAGGTCGGCCCCGCCTTGCCCATCCGCGCCCCGGTCAAGGGGGCCGATCAGGCCGCCCCCGCCAACCGCCCCGCCGGCCAGGCCGACACCGGCAAGTACGACCTCCGCGCCGAGTTGAAGCGCGGCCTGGAAACCTTCGAGGAAGCCCCCACCATCTCCTTCGGCTGGGTGGCCCTCTTCCTCCTCCTCTACATCCTCCTCGTCGGGCCGCTCGATTACTTCATCCTCAAGAAGCTCTTCAAACGCCTCGAGCTGACCTGGATCACCTTCCCCATCCTCGCTCTCCTCGTCAGCGTCGCCGCCTACTTCACCGCCTACGCCCTCAAGGGCGACGACCTTCGCATCAACAAGATCGACCTCGTCGAGATCGACCTCCACGAGCCGAACCAGGCCTACGGCACCAGCTGGTTCACCCTCTTCAGCCCGCGCGTCGCCACCTACACCCTCGGCCTCGAACCCAGCACCGACCGCTGGACCGCCCCCCGCGCCGACGACGCCCCGCGCCCCGTCCTCACCATGCTCGAGGTCGGTGATCGCACCTTCCGCGCCGGCTCGCAGGATCTCTTCCGCCGCCCCTACCTCTACGCCGACGACGAGGCCGGCCTGGTCCGCGTGCCCATCCCCGTGTGGGCCACCCGCTCGTTCTCCGCCAGCTGGCGCGCCCCTCTGCCTCCTGGCGCGCCGCCTTTGGGCATCACCGACGACCTCGGCAGCTTCCGCCAGGCCCGCGGCGGACGCGGCATCAGCGGCCGACTCACCAACAACCTCCGCGTGCCCATCCGCGACATCACCCTCATCCACCAGGAACGCTGCTACTTCCTGGGTACCCTCGAACCCGGCGAACAGAAGCGCGTCGAGATGGTCTTCGCCGCCGACGCCCAGGGCCAGGGCAAGGAACTCAACACCTGGGTCGCCGATCGCACCGCCCTCGCCCCCGGTCTGCCCCTCGCCCCCTCCGGCCGACCCATCAACGCCAACTTCCTCGAGCAGCGCTCCGCCTATCAGCTGATCAAGCCGATGCTCTTCTTCCGCGCCCAGGATCGCCCCAACGCCAGCAACGCCGGCCTCCGCCGCCTCGACCAGACCTGGCGCGTTCGCCACATGCCCGAGTTCCCCATCCCCGATCGCCCCCGCTATCGCAACGAGGTCCTCCTCGTCGCCCGCGTCCCCATGCTCTGCGATCTCGCCGAGGAAGTCACCGCCCACCCCGGCTCGGCCACCCGCCTCTGGCTCGGCGAACTTCCCGCTGCTGGCCGCGAACGACCGCCCCTGCGCGGCGTGCTTACCCAGGAAACCTTCTTGCGCGTCTTCGTGCCTGTCCAGGCCGAACGCTGATTGTCCCCCGGAACCTTCCTCCCATGATCGAGACGCGCGACCTGACCAAGATGTACGGCGAGTTGTACGCCCTCAACCGCCTCTCTCTCAAGCTCGACAAGGGCGATGTCTACGGCTTCATCGGCCCCAACGGCGCGGGCAAGACCACCACCATGCGCATCCTGGCCACCCTCCTCAATCCCACCTGGGGCGAGGCCACCGTCTGCGGATACTCCATCTACAACAACGCCAAGGAGATCCGCCGCATGATGGGCTACATGCCCGACTTCTTCGGCGTCTACGATGACATGAAGGTCATCGAGTACCTCGAGTTCTTCGCCGCCGCCTACCGCATCGATGGCCCCGCTCGCCGCAAAAAGTGCGAGCAGGTCCTCGAACTCGTCGATCTCGGCTACAAACGCGACGCTCTCGTCACCAGCCTGTCGCGCGGCATGACCCAGCGCCTCGGCCTCGCCCGCGTCCTCCTCCACGATCCCCAGGTCCTCCTCCTCGACGAGCCCGCCAGCGGCCTCGACCCCCGCGCCCGCATCGAGATGCGCGCCCTCCTGAAAGAGCTGCGCAAGATGGGCAAAACCATCCTCGTCTCCAGCCACATCCTCCCCGAGCTCGCCGACATCTGCAACAAGATCGGCATCATCGAACGCGGCGCGCTCCTCTTCGATGGCACCGTCGAGCAGGCCATCAAGCAGGTCCAGCGCAACACCGTCTACCTCATCGCCGTCGCCAACGACCTCAACGCCACCGCTGCCGAGCATCTCGAAGGCCATCTCGACGTCCTCAAGGTCGAGCCCCAGCCCGAGCAGCACTGTCTCCGCGTCACCCTCGCCGATGGCGTCACCGACGGCAGCTTCCTCGTCGATCTGCTCATGAAGCACGGCCTGCGCCTCAAGATGTTCAAGGAAGAGGAGATCAACCTCGAAAACGTCTTCCTCGGCATCACCAAGGGCATCACCAACTGACCGCCGCGCCGCCGTCCATGAACTATACTTGTGCCACACGGAACCCAGGCATCGGAGTACCGACGTGGCACCGCCGGCCGAACCCACGGAAGAACTGCTCGAACAGATCACGCGCTACCACGTCGTCGATCCAGAGTCGCTGTGGAAGTTCGTCGCCGGCCGTGGCGGAGCCGGCGGCCTCGCTGCCGAACCCGGCGACCTTCTCGCCGACCTCTGCCGCGAGGGCCTGTTGACCCCCTTCCAGGCCGAACAGCTCCTCGCCGGCGCCCCCGAGGAACTCGCCGTCGGCAAGTATCTCCTGCTCAACCCCCTTGGCGATCTCGATAGCTCCGTCTTTCGCGCCCGTCGTCGCCCCGATGGCTCCCTCGTCGCCCTGAAACTCCTCCAGCGCGGCCAGGATGTCAGCCCCCGCGTCATCGAACGCTTCCGCCGCGAGGCCGAGGCCCTCGCCCGCCTCGATCACCCTCGCATCGTCGGCATCAAGGAGTTCGGCGAGGATCACGGGCGACTCTACCTCGCCATGACGTTCATCGACGGCATCTCGCTCGACGAACTGATCCATCGCCAGGGACCCCTGCCCCCCGCCCAGGCCGTCCGCATCGTGCATCAGGCGCTCGACGCGTTGCAGCACATCCACAAGTCCGGCCTCGTCCACCGCAACCTCGAGCCCGGCCACCTCGTCCTCGATCCGCAAGGCGACGTCCACCTCGTCGATCTCGGTCTCGCCCGCTTCCTCGACGAACCGGGCGGCAACCTCACCCTCTTCCAGGGTTCCAGCCAGCTGCTTGGCACCGTCGCCTACCAGTCGCCCGAGCAGCTGCGCAACAGCCACGAGGTGGACATCCGCACCGATATCTACGCCGTCGGCGCCATCCTCTACTTCCTGCTCTCCGGCAAGGTGCCCTTCAGCCAGCACGCGCTCCTGCGCCTGGCGGCAGGCGTGGTGACTCATCCCCAGCCGCTCGCCCAGCTGCGCCCCGATCTCCCCGCCGAGCTGGTCGCCACCGTCGAACGCCTGATGGCCGTCAACCGCGACCAGCGCCCGGCCACCCCCGCCGACGCCGCCGCCCTGCTGGCCACCTGGCTGCACGCCGTGTCGCCGCCCCCCTTGCAGCTGCCGCGCCGCTCGTCCCAGGCCGGCCTGCGCCCCGTGGTGCTGCCCCCGGCCGAACCCCCGCCCGACCCCGCGCCCTCCCTCCCGACCGACACGCCGGCCACCCCCGACGAGAGCCCCCTGCCGGTCTGGTTGTTCACGCTCCTGCTCTTCGGCGCCACCGCCGCCGCCGCCCTCGGAGTGTCGGCCTGGCTGAAGCTGCGCTGAACCGTCGAGATGGGTCTATGCAAGCCCTTGCCGGCGTTGTAGCATAGACACGATCCAACGCACCCTTGCCCCTGGCGGCCGCCCAAACCCTCCGCCAGCTCTCACCAGCGTAGGTGAACTCTGGTGACACGTTTCGATCAGATCGAGCATGCGTGCCTGACCGACGTCGGAATCCGACGCAGTCACAACCAGGACAACTACGCCGTCCAGCTCGTCAGCGATGACGAGGGATGGCAGCAACGCGGCCACCTCTTCCTCGTGGCCGACGGCATGGGTGCTCACGCCGTTGGCGAGAAGGCCAGCGAGCAGGCCGCCCACGTCATCCCGCACATCTACCAGAAACACGCCCAGCAGGGGCCCGCCACCGCCCTCCGCCGCTCCTTCGTCGAGGCCAACGCCACCATCCACACCTGCGGCCAGCAGAACCGCGAGTTCGAGGGCATGGGCACCACCTCCACCGCGCTGCTCCTCCGCCCCGACGGGGCCTGGATCGGCCACGTCGGCGACAGCCGCTGCTACCGCGTCCGCGACGGCATCATCGAACAGCTCAGCTACGATCACAGCCTTCTCTGGGAATACGCCCGTCTGCAGCATCTCGACCCCGACGAGGTCGAGGACATCCCCACCAACGTCATCCATCGCTGCCTCGGCCCCGAGGCGCTCGTCCAGGTCGATGTCGAGGGCCCTCACCCCATTCAGCAGGGCGACGTCTTCGTCCTGTGCAGTGACGGCCTGTCCGGCCAGGTCACCGATCCCGAGATCGGCGCCGTCGCCAGCGTCCTGCCTCCCGCCGAGGCCTGCCGGTTTCTCGTCGATCTCGCCAACCTGCGCGGCGGCCCCGACAACATCACCGTCGTCGTCGTCCACGTCGGAGGGCAGGGCAGCACCCCCACTACCACCACCCGCCGTCGGCGCGGCTCGTTGCTCAACCTCGTCCCCTGGTGGGCCCTGTCGCTTGTCGTCGCCACCGGCCTTGCCATCGGCGCTACCATCCTCGGCCGCGCCCAATCGTACATCCTCGCCATCCTCCTGTTCATCGCCGCTCTCGCGGGCGTCATCGCCGGCATGATCGGCCTGTTCATCCACTACCAGGACGAACAGAACCGCCCCGAAAGCGACGACGACGAGGACCGCCCCCCGCCGCGCACCCATCGCCGCCGCCCCTGCAAGATCGAACGCCCCCTGCTCGACAAGCTCGTCCGCGCCCTGCGCTTCCTCCGCCAGCGCGCCGACGAGAAGCACTGGGAGCCCGACTGGAACCTCTTTCAGGAGCACCAGGCCCTCGCCGACGAACTGCTCGCCAAGGGCGACCTCGCCTCCGCCTTCCGCGAATATTGCCGCGCCATGCTTCCTCTCACCCGCGCCCAGAGCGAGCGCCGGCAAAAGGAGGAGGTGTTCACGCCTGTCTGGGACAAGAGCCGCTGACCGCCTCAGTCGAACCACTCGTCCGCCGGATCGAACGGCGGCACGACGAAGTTGAGTATCCGCATCCGCCCCACGGCCCGGTGCCGCACCCCCGGCGGAATGTACACCGCCGCCCCCGGTTGCACCGGCACCGCCGCGCCATCCAGTTCCACCGCTCCTGCCGGTCCACACTCCAGAATGTAATACACCTCGGTGTGTGTTCGATGGTAGTGCGCTCGCGCATCCTCCTCGATCTCCACCAGATGCAAACTCGCCGGCGCATCCGGCAGCCCGCCGAACGCCCGCCGCGCCCAGCCACACGGACAGCGCGTCGGATCCAGTTCCGCCAGGTTCACCACCGCCGACCGCGCAGGGAAGATCATCGCCATGCTCCTCACCAGAATAGTGCCCGCATTCTCGCGCCCCTGCCTTTCAGCGTCAAGGAGTCCCCACCCATGTACCCCCACCGCATGCGTCTCCGCGCCCCCTGGGAACAGCACCCCAAAGCCGGCCACGTCCTTCATCGTCGCCGCTTCGGCTACCCCGGGCGCATCGATCCGCACGAACGCGTCTGGCTCACCCTGGCCGACCTGGCCGGTCCTGTCCACGTACACCTGAACGACAGCGATCTCGGAAACTTCCCATCCGACGGCGGCGAACTCGACGTGACCGACCTCCTCCAGCCCCGCAACGAATTGATCCTCCTCCTCCCCGGAAGCACGTCAGCCCCTTCCCTGAAGGCCGACTCTCCCGGCGACATCGCCCTGGAGGTGCGCGCCCTGGCCTACCTGCAAGACGTCCACCTCGAGCGCACCGCCGACCGCATCATCGCCACCGGCACGGTGGTCGGCCACGCCGACCTGCCTCTCGACCTCTATCTGATCCTCGACCGCTGGACAGCCGATCAGACCATTGTCCCTCCTGGCTCCTCCTTCCGCCTCGAAGGGGCTGCCTCCACCCCAGAAGGCGACCCCGTCGCCACCGCCAAAATTGAATTGGTCGCCGGCGCGGTGAAGTGGTACACCGTGGAAAGGACCCTACGCGCAGAGCCCGGCCCCCCCGTTTGAAAGGGAGATGGATGGAGATTCAATCGCTGAAGCTGCTCGTGACCGACGCCGACATCGCTGCCGCCCTCCGCGAGCTGGCCGGCCAGCAGGAGGGGCTCGAAAACTTCCAGGCACGCATCACCCCCGAAGGCCTCCTCCTCCAGGGCGAATACGCCACCGGGTTCGGCTTCAAGGTCCCCTTCGAGACCACCTGGCTCCCCGCCCCCGCCGGCCCCATCCTGCAGATCACCCTCACCAACATCAAGGTGGCCGGCCTCCCCGCGGGCCTGCTCCGCGGGGTCCTTTTCCGCACCCTCGCCGACGCCGCCGAGCAGCACCCCGGCATGCGCGTCGAGGGCGAAACCGTCTTCCTCAACATCCCCGAACTCGCCGCCGGCCGCGGCTTCGACGTCCGCCTCCGCCTCACCGCCTTGCACCTGAGCACTGGCTCGGCCACGCTCGAGTCCGCCTGATCCATGCGCCTTCGGATGGCCTCGGCTGTCTTTCTCCCACACCCCTGGGATGGGCATAGGGAGACCTGCGTTCGGTAGGCGAGATTCCCTCCCACCTGGGCCCCACCTTCCCCGGGATGTTGAATCTGTCCGCCCCGTTGTAAAATTCCCGGCCTCCGATGGTTGTACCCTCAGGAGGGGACCTTGCGTGCCGGCGCCACGATCGACCAGGCCGACGAAGGAGGCGATCGACGCCTGGGTGCTCGCCACCCTGCCGCGCGCCACGGCTTTCGCACGCTCCCTCCTGCGCGACGCTGCCTCGGCAGACGACGTCGTGCATGACTGTTACTACCGCATCCTGAAAAAGGCCGACGTGTACGACATCCCCAACGAGGGCACCCGCATCCTCTACCGCGCCATCACCAACGCCTGCATCAACCGGGCCGGCGCGCGTCGCCTCGTCAGCCTGCACGCCCTGGGCGACGAGGATCACGGCCACATCGATCCCCGTGCCCCCGATCCGTTCGGCGAACTCCTCGGCCGCGAGTTATCCGAACGCCTGGCCGAGGGTCTGGCCCGTCTCCCGCTGCCACAGCGGGCCGCCCTCGAACTGAAAAGCCTGGGCCACTCGCTGGAGGAGATCGCCGCCGCCCTGGAGATCACCCTCAGCAATGCGGGCGTCCTGATCCACCGCGCCCGCCAGGCGCTGGCCAACCATCTGAGGGCAGGGGAGGGCACTCCGCGATGAACGACCGACTCGACGCACTGATCCGCGACCACCTCGACCGCCAGGCCGAAACCATCGACCCGCGCCCCCACCTGGTCCGTCTGCAACGCCGCCTGCACCCTACCCCCGCACGGCGGGCCCGCTGGGCCTGGCCCCTCGCCGCCGCCGCCGCTGTCATGGCTGCCTTTCTCCTCTGGCAGGGCCGCGCCCCCGCCCAGGCCAGCGCCGAATCGCTCCTCCGCGAGACGCGCCAGACCTACCATCTTCCCCTCGATCGCTGCTACCGCGTCGAGCTGGAGCCTGTGGGCACCCTGGCCGACGATCCCCCCCTGGCGGTCTTCCGCACCACCCGCCTGTGGACCCGCGGCGACCGCTTCTTCGTCGAATCGGTCGGCCCGCGCCTCCGCTGGGCCTGGGGCCGCGACGAGGCCGGCCAGATCTGGATGGCCCTCGGCTCCCGTCGCGGTGTCCGCATCGACCCCGACGAGGTTCCTCGCTGGCTCCAGCTTCAATGCGACCTGCTCACCCTGCGCCCCGAGCCGCTCCTCGGTGAAATCCTCGCCCACTTCCACCTGCACCGCGAAACTTCGGTCGACGAAACGGGTTCTACCAGGGAGGTCATCCACGCGACACGACGCTTCCTCCCCCGGCTGGCCAGCCTGCGCTCCGCCACCCTGGAGATCGATCCCGACTCGAAGGTCCTGCGCCGGCTCACCCTCGAACGCGTTCGCCAGGGCAACCTCGTCGCCCGGGTCCGCTACACCCTCGTCGAGACCCAACCCCTCGACCCCGCTCGCTACGACCTGGCCGGCCACCTGGACGACGACCACGAAGTCTACACCCGCGACCACCGGCCTCAGCGCCGGCTGGTCTTCCTCAAACGCTGGTTCGGGCCCTGGTTCCGCCTGAACACTACCCCCTGATCTTCTGACCGCTCACTGACGTGGGAGGCTCGTTATGCTCCGCTTCTTCTCAGCCCTGGCTCTGACCGCCGCCCTGCTCCTCGCCGGGTCCGCCGGCGCGCAGAACGACGGCCGACCCAAACTCCGGGATAACCCCGAGGCCGCGTTCAAGTTCGCTGACCGCAACAAGGACGGCAAGGTGTCCCGCGAGGAGTTCAAGGAACTTCTCAGCCGTGCCCCCCGCGCCAAGGACAAGGCCCCCATCTTCGACCGTCTCTTCGACCGCCTCGACGCCAACGGCGATGGCTCGCTCAGCCTCGAGGAGTTCAAGAAACTGAGGGAGATGACCGGCGAGAAGGGCAAGCTCAAGGGTAAGGGCAAGGGCAAGGAAGACGAGAAGGAGCCGCCCGCGCGCCCCGCCGAGAAGCCCGCCGCCGAGAAACCCGCCACCCCCGAGGGCGTCGCCTTCTTCGAGAAGAAGATTCGCCCCGTTCTCATCGCCGAGTGTTACCAGTGCCATTCCACCGAGAAGGGCAACAAGGTGCGTGGCGGCCTTGCCGTCGACACCCGCGAGGCACTCCGCAAGGGTGGCGACTCTGGCCCCGCCCTCGTCCCTGGCCAGCCCTCCCGCAGCCTGCTCATCAAGGCGCTCGCCCACGCCGACATGAAGGTTGCCATGCCGCCGAAGAAGAAGCTCGCCGACACCGTCCTCCACGACTTCGAGGAGTGGATCCGCCTCGGCGCTCCCGACCCGCGGGATGGCACGAAGCTCGCCCACAAGGAGATCGACCTGGAAAAAGGTCGCGCGCACTGGGCCTATCAGCCGGTCCGCAAGACAGCCCCTCCCGCCGTCAAGGACACCGCCTGGCCGCGCAGTGACATCGATCGTCACATCCTGGCCGCCCTCGAGGCGAAGAAACTCGCCCCCTCGGCCGATGCCGACCGTCGCACCCTGCTGCGTCGCGTCACGTTTGACCTGACCGGGTTGCCCCCCACCCCCGCCGAGGTGGAAGCCTTCGTCGCTGACACCTCGCCCGAGGCCTTCGCCAGGGTCGTCGACCGCCTCCTCGCCTCCAGTGCCTACGGCGAACGCTTGGGACGCCACTGGCTCGACGTTGCCCGCTACGCCGAAAGCTCCGGCAAGGCGGCCAACTTCAACTACCCCCACGCCTGGCGCTACCGCGACTACGTCCTCGCCGCCTTCAACGCCGACAAGCCCTACGATCAGTTCATCCGCGAGCAGCTCGCTGGCGACCTCCTCCCCACCAACGACCCCAAACTCCGCGTCGAACGTACCATCGCCACCGGCTTCCTCGCCATCGGCCCCAAGACGCTCAACGAGCGCAACGCCCTGCAATTCGAACTCGACGTCGCTGACGAACAGATCGACGTCACCTCCCAGGCCTTCCTCGGCATCACCGCCGCCTGCGCCCGCTGCCACGACCACAAGTTCGACCCCATCTCCCAGCGCGACTACTACGCCCTGGCCGGCATCTTCCGCAGCACCGAGACCTGCTACGGCACCATCCGCTTCGTCCAGAGCCAGCGGCCCAGCTCCCTGCTCGAGTTGCCCGCCGGCTCGGCTCCCTCGGCCATCACCGAGAAGCTCACCGCCGAGGCTCGCGCCGACATCGAAAAGTCGATCCAGACCATCCAGACGCGCATGAAGGAGACGAAGGAGCCGATCAACAACATCTTCAACGCCGCCCAGCTCGCGATGCAGCGCAGCCGCCTCGACTCCTACGACAGCAATGGCACCCCCAAGCTCCTGGCCATGGGCGTCCGCGACAAGAACGGCCGGGGCGGCCTCCTCGCTCGTGGCCCTGGCATGATGATGGGCGGTGGCCTGCGCGGCATCGGGCAGACGCGCACCGTCGCCGACAGCCCCATCTACGCCCGTGGCGAACCGGAAAAGCCCTCCACCGACCGCGTTCCCCGTGGCACTCTGCAGGTGCTCACCCGCGAACCGCTCCACATCCCCACCGGGGCCAGCGGTCGACTCCAGCTCGCCGACTGGATCGCGTCGAAGGACAACCCCCTCACCGCCCGCGTGATGGTCAACCGCGTCTGGTTGCACCTCTTCGGACGTGGCCTGGTCCCCACCGCCGATGATTTCGGCCTGTCCGGACGACCTGCCTCGCACCCCGCGCTGCTCGACCATCTCGCCCTCAGCTTCGTCGAGAATGGCTGGAGCACCAAGAAGCTCATCCGCAGCATCGTCCTCAGCCGGGTCTACCAGCTCAGCGCCACCACCAGCCCCACCGCCCTGGAGATCGACCCGGATAACTACCTTCTCTGGCGCATGAACCCGCGCCGCCTCGACGCCGAGAGTCTTCGCGACTCGCTGCTCGCCATCAGCGGCCAGCTGACATCCACCCCGCCGGTCGGCTCGGTCGTCGGCCGCGTCGGCGAGGGCCCCGTCGCCCGTCCGCGCCTCGGTGGCGACGCCATCGTCAGTGCCATCAACGACCCGCGCAACACCCATCGCTCGGTCTACCTGCCCATCGTTCGCGACAACCTTCCCGAGTCGTTGTCTCTGTTCGACGCCGCCGATCCCTCGCTGATCACCGTTGATCGGCCCACCACCACCGTGCCGTCGCAGGGCCTCTATCTGCTCAATAACGCCTTCGTCCTGCGTGCTGCCGACGCCACCGCCGAACGCCTCCTGAAGGCCGGCGCCACCACGCCGGAGCGAGTCCGGTCCGCCTACCTGCTCTTCTACGGTCGGCCGCCCTCCGACCGCGAGGTCACCACCGCCGGGAAGTTCCTCGACGCCTTCCGGGCCCAGCTCAGCAGCGACCGCGTCTCGGCCACCCGCCAGGAACGCGAGTCGTGGAACGCCTTCTGCCACGCGCTGTTCGCCAGCGCCGAGTTCCAGTTCCGGAAGTAACCCGCATACCCCCCACGAACTCTCACGCGAACCAGATATCACGGAGACGATCGATGCTCACGCGACGGAATCTCCTGCAAGCGACTGCCTCGGGGTTTGGCTACCTCGCCTTCGCTGCCCTCGCCAACGAGCAGGCCGCCCGGGCCAGCAGCGAGAAGACCAACCCGCTCACTCCGAAGAAGGCGCACTTCACCCCCCGCGCGAAGCGCGTCATCTTCCTCTGCATGGAAGGCGCGCCCAGCCACGTCGACACCTTCGACCACAAACCGAAGCTCACCGCCGACAACGGCAAGCCCGCACCGCGCGGCCGAGGTGCCTTCGGTGGGAACCTCCTTGCCTCCCCCTTCAAGTTCGCCCAGCACGGCCAGAGCGGTCTGTGGATCAGCGAGCTCTTCCCCAACCTCGCCCGCCACGCCGACAAGCTCTGCCTGCTCAACGGCATGCACACCGACCAGCCCAACCACCCGCAGGGCTTTCTCCAGATGCACTGCGGCATCTTCCAGTTCCCGCGCCCCAGCATGGGCGCCTGGGTGCTCTACGGCCTGGGCACCGAAAACCAGAACCTGCCTGGCTTCATCACCATCAGCCCGCCGCAGAATAACGGTGGCTCCGCCAACTACGGCGCATCGTTCCTCCCCGCCGTCTACCAGGGCACGCGCATCGGCCGACGCGGCTTCGGCCCCGGTGATCAGGTCAGCAACCTGAAGAACCCCCGTCGGACGCCCAAAGCCCAGCGCGTCCAGCTCGACTACGTCCAGGCGCTCAACCGCGCCGCCGCCGACTCCCTCGGCGAAAGCCCCGAGATCGAGGGCCTCATCTCCTCGTACGAACTCGCCTTCCGTATGCAGGCCGAGCTACCGCCTCTCCTCGACTTGAGCAAGGAAAATCCCACCACCCTCGCCCTGTACGGCATCGAGGAGCAGGGCGGCGGCCCTGGCCGGGGTCGCGGAGCCGGCGCGGGCCCGCGTCCCACCGGCCCCAGCAATTTCGGCCGCCAGTGTCTCCTCGCTCGCAAACTCGTCGAGGCGGGCGTCCGCTTCGTCGAGGTCACCATGGGCGGTTGGGATCATCATCGCAACCTCAAGGAGTCGCTCACCGCCAGCTGCGAGGCCATCGACCAGCCCATCGCCGGCCTCCTCACCGATCTGAAGCAGCGCGGCCTGCTCGAGGACACCCTCGTCCTCTGGGGTGGCGAATTCGGCCGCACCCCTTACGCTCAGTTCACCGACGGCCGCGACCACAACAATCGCGGCTTCACCACCTGGATGGCCGGCGGCGGCGTCAAGGGCGGCCTCGCCCATGGACGCACCGACGAATACGGCTACGAAGCCATCGACGGTAAGGTCCACATCCACGACTGGCACGCCACCATCCTGCACCTGCTCGGCCTCGACCACGAACGGCTCACCTACCGCTACGCCGGCCGCGATATGCGCCTCACCGACGTCAAGGGCCACGTCGTCAAGCAGATCCTGGCCTGATGTGTCCCGTGCCGGCCGGAGTCCCTCACCGACTCCGGCCGGCCTGTTCCAGCCGCGACCAGGCCTGCACCGCCGCGAGAATCTCCTCGGGCGGCGCGGGCTTGACCAGCACCCCGTCAAACCCGATCAACCCGCTGACCCGCTCGTCATCCCAGGAGTACCCCGTCAGCGCGATCAGGCGTACTTCGTCCAGCTCGGACCGCGAGCGGATCACCCGCGCCACTTCCTGGCCACTCATGTACGGCAGCAACAGATCCAGCAGCACCACATCGGGAGTCCACGCGCTCAACTCCTCCAGCGCTGCTTGTCCGTCGTACGCCGCCCGGACCTCATGGCCGTACACGCCCAGCAGCAGCGCCAGCATGTCGGCCGCCATCCGGTTATCGTCTACCACCAGCACCTTGCAGGTCGAGCTCCGATCCGCCCCCGGCAACAGGTCGGCCGGAGCTGACATGTTGTACCTCTGCACGTTGAATCACCTTCCCAGTCAGAGTCGGACGTCTGGGCGACTTCTCTTACCAACGTGCAAAAATCGAGCCAGATTGCGCGATTATTCCCGGGCGCCGCTCGACTGCGGGCTACCCGCCCAGTTCCTTGACCAGCTCCGCCAGCAGGGTCGCGTCGTCCTTCGCCTTCAGATGGTCGATCCGCTCCTGCGGAATCTCCAGCTTCTTCAGCGTCGATTCAATCCCCTTCCACACCCGCTCGCGGGCCTTCTTCCCCGTCGCCAGGTACAGCTCGCCCACCTGGTCCGCCAGCCGCTGCCGCGCCAGTGTGTCGATGTTGTCGTAGTAGCGCTTGATGATCTTCTGCTGGTAGGGGGAAAAGTCCGCCATCGCATTCCTCGCTCGTGGACTGGGGCCGATGCCTGGTAGCCTCTCGCAAACCCGCCTCCAGGTCAAGCCCGCCTCCGTCCCCACCCATTCGCCAACGCTAGAGCCGCGCGTTGGCGAACGCTCGCTCTCCCCATAAGCTTCCCCTCTAGTCCTCCTCTCCCGAGATTGTGGAGTTGTCATGCGGGCCGTGCTGCAGCGCGTGCGCCGGGCGCAGGTCTGGATCGACGACGTCGTCGTCGGAGCCATCAACAGTGGCATCCTCCTGCTCCTCGGCATCGCGCCCGACGACACCCCCGACGCCGCTCGCTGGTTGGCCGACAAGATCGTCCACCTGCGCATCTTCGCCGACGAGGCCGGCAAGATGAACCGCAGCGTCCTCGACGTCGCGGGCGGCGTCCTCGTCGTCAGCCAGTTCACCCTGTTCGGCGATTGTCGCAAGGGCCGCCGTCCCAGCTTCATCGGCGCTGCCCCTCCCGAGATCGCCATCCCGCTCTACGAGGGCTTCCTCGACGCCCTCCGCAGCCACGGCGTGACCGTCGCCTCGGGACGCTTCGCCGCCGACATGCAGGTCGAACTCGTCAACGACGGCCCCGTGACCCTCCTCCTCGATACTCCTTGACGCTATCCTCACGACGGAGTGTGTTCATGCTGAAACAGCAGCTCTTCGCCACCAAACATCTAGGCACCCTGCTCGCCGAGGCCGAGGGAGATAACCGCCTCAAGCGGGTCCTGGGTCCGGTCACCCTCACCTCGCTCGGCGTCGGAGCCATCATCGGCGCAGGCATCTTCGTCGCCACCGGGGCCGCCGCCAAGAACGTCGCCGGCCCCGCCCTCATGCTGTCCTACGTCGTCGCCGGCCTCGCCTGCATCTTCGCCGCCCTCTGCTACGCCGAGTTCGCCAGCATGGCCCCCGTGGCCGGCTCCGCCTACACCTACGCCTACACCACCCTGGGCGAACTCTTCGCCTGGATGATCGGTTGGGATCTCATCCTCGAATACGCCGTCGGCTCTGCCACCGTCGCCAACGGCTGGTCCGGTTACTTCCAGGCCGTCCTCAAAAAGTTGGGTATTACACTGCCCACCATCTTCCAGGGCGCTCCCATCAAGTTCGACCACAGCGCCGCCTGGAGCGACCCCACGAAGTGGTTCTCCCTCACCGATTCCTACATCAACCTGCCCGCCGTCGTCGTCGTCTTCGTCGTCACCCTCGTCCTGGTCAAGGGTATCTCCGAGTCGGCCAGCTTCAACGCCGTCATGGTCTTCATCAAGGTCGCCGCCGTCGTCTTCGTCATCGTCGTCGGTGCCTTCTACGTCAACTCCGAGAACTGGACCCCCTTCGCCCCGTTCGGCTACGGCGGGTTCAGCTTCTTCGGCACCAAGGAAATCCCCATCTCCGAGACGTTCTCCCTCCAGACCCACTTCGGTGACTGGGTCGAGGGACGCCCCGTCGGCATGCTCGCCGGTGCCGCCCTCATCTTCTTCGCCTACATCGGCTTCGATTCCGTCTCCACCCACGCCGAGGAGGCCAAGAACCCCCAGAAGGACGTGCCCATCGGCATCGTTGCGTCGCTCATCGTCTGCACGTTGCTCTACGTTGCCGTCGTCGCCGTCCTCACCGGCATGGTCCCCTACACCAAGATCGACGAGAACGCTGGCGTCTCCAGCGCCTTCAAGAACGTCGGCATCGAGTGGGCCGAGTTCATCATCGCCGCCGCCGGTGTCGCCGGTATCACCTCGGTCTTGCTCGTCATGATGCTCTCTGGCCCGCGCGTCTTCCTCGCCATGGCCCGCGACGGCCTCGTCCCCAACAAGTTCTTCGCCGATGTCCACCCCACCTTCCGCACGCCCTGGAAGTCCACCATCGCCATCGGCGTCTTCGTCTCCATCCTGGCCGGCCTGCTCCCCATCGACGCTCTGCTCGAACTCGCCAACATCGGCACCCTGTTCGCCTTCGTCGTGGTCTGCGCCGCCGTCCTCATCATGCGACGCACCAACCCCGAAGCGAAGCGCCCCTTCCGCTGCCCGCTCGTCCCCATCGTCCCCATCCTCGGCATCCTTCTCTGCCTCATGCTGATGATGTCCCTGCCCGTGGGGAACTGGCTCCGCCTCGTCGTCTGGATGCTCATCGGTCTGGGCATCTACTTCTGCTACGGCCGCTTCCACAGCACCCTCGGCAAGGAGCTTCGCGCCGGAGGCCACCACGCATGAGCTCTCCCGCTCCCGCCGGCTTCCAGCAACGGCTCGGCCTCTTCGACGCCACCATGCTGGTCGCCGGCACCATGATCGGCTCCGGCATCTTCATCGTCTCCGCCGACATCGCCCGGGATGTCGGCTCGTCCGGCTGGCTCCTCGCCGTCTGGATACTCACCGGCGTCATGACGCTCATGGGCGCGCTCAGCTACACTGAGCTGGCCGCCATGATGCCCCACGCCGGGGGCCAGTACGTCTACCTGCGCGAGGCTTACTCCCCCCTCTGGGGCTTCCTCTACGGCTGGGCCGTCTTCCTCGTCATCCAGACGGGCTCCATCGCCGCCGTCGCTGTCGCCTTCGCCAAGTTCCTCGGTGTCCTCGTCCCCTGGCTCGGCACCGGCGACGAGGCACTCCTCTACAAAATCGAGTTTGCCGAGCCGTTTCGTCTCTTTCTTCCGCTCCCCTGGCTCGATCCGCCCGGCCTGAAGATATTCGAGCGCGACCGCTTCACCATCCACAACGGGCAGCTCGTCGCCGTTGCCATCCTCGCCGGACTCACCCTCCTCAACTGCCGCGGCGTGCAGGAGGGCAAGGTGGTGCAGAACATCTTCACCGTCGCCAAGACGCTCGCCCTCATCCTGCTCATCGTCCTGGGCCTGACCGTCTGCGTGAACCCCCAGGCCGTCTCCCTCAACACGGCCGACCCCTGGGGTGGCGCCTTCACCACCAAGAAGTTCGACGAAACCAGCAAGCTCCTCCCCGCCGCCTCGCCCCTGCTCATCGCGCTCATGGTCGCTGGCGGCGCCATGGTCGGCTCGCTCTTCTCAGCCGACGCCTGGAACAACGTCACCTTCACCGCCGGCGAGGTGAAGAACCCTCAGCGCACCCTGCCGCTCAGCCTGATTTTCGGTGCCGGCGGCGTCGTCCTGCTCTACGTCCTGGCCAACCTCGCCTATCTCGCCGCGCTACCCGTTCAGGGCGATCCCGGCGGTCCAACCCCCTTCGACCGCGGCATCGCCAACGCCGCCGATGACCGCGTCGGCACCGCCGTCCTCCAGGTCGCCTCTCCGCGCCTGGGCGTGCCGCTCATGGCCATCGCCGTCATGATCTCCACCTTCGGCTGCGTCAACGGCATGATCCTGATGGGCGCGCGCCTCTACTTCGCCATGGCCTACGACGGACTCTTCTTCAAGTCGGTCGGCCAGCTCAGCGATCGCGGCGTCCCCGCCATCGGCCTGATTCTCCAGGGCGTCTGGTCCATCCTGCTCGTCTTCAGCGGCACCTACTCCGAGCTGCTCGACTACGTCATCTTCGCCGCGCTGCTCTTCTACGTTCTCACCGTGGCTGGCCTCTTCGTCCTGCGCGTGCGCCGGCCCGACGCCGAACGCCCGTATCGTGCCTTCGGCTATCCGCTGGTGCCCGCGCTCTACGTCCTGCTCTGCACCCTGATCATGCTCGACCTGCTGATCGTCCGACCAGAGTATACATGGCCCGGCCTGATCCTGGTGCTGACCGGCATCCCGGTGTACTTCTTCTGGCGCTGGCGTCTCCGCGTGACCGCTGCCTAGCGTCGGCCCGATAGCCAGCCCAGCAGACGCTGCCACAGGCTGGGCGCGGGTTTCTTCACCCGCGACTCCGGCAGTGGAGCAGCTACCACAGGAGGCTTCTCCGCTGCCGCGGGCGGCGTGGACTGAGTCTTGACCCGGTCCGCCAGCAGCGCCTTCACCGTCCGCACGGGGCGCGACGGCGTCTTCCGCGGATTGGGATGCGCCGGCGGCAGATCCAGCAGCTGTTCCACGTCCGCGATCAGTTCGGTCATCGACTGGTGACGCTGGCTCATCTGCTTCGACAGCATCCGATCGACCAGCGCCTCCACCTCGGGGCTGATCCCCGCCCGCACTACCTGCAACGGTCGCGGTCGCATCGAGTGATGCCGCGCCACCTTCTGCACCGCGCAGCCCCCGTCGAACGGCGGACGGCCCGTCAGCAGGAAGTACAACGTCGCCCCCAGGCTGTAGACATCCGCCCGCGCGTCCACCGAGCTACTGTCGATCGCCTGCTCGGGCGCCAGGTAGTCCGCCGACCCCAAAATCGTGCCGCGCGCCCGCGTCAGGTCGTCGCCCTCGTCCTCGTTCAGCCGGGCCAGCCCCAGGTCCAGCACCTTCACTTCGCCCCGGTCGGTCAGCAGCAGGTTCGACGGTTTCACGTCGCGATGCACCCAGCCCGCATCGTGGGCGTGTTGCAACCCCAGGGCTGCCGCATGCACCAGCCGCAGCGCCCGGCTCACCTCCAGCGGCCCCTCGTCGTCCACCAGCCGCTGCAGATCCTTCCCCTCGGCGTACTCCATCGCCATGTACAGGATGTCGGCCTGCTGATCGACGACGTACGCCCGGACGATGTTCGGATGATCCAGCGACGCCAGCGCCCGCGCCTCGCGGTGAAACCGCGCGATCTGCTCGGCGTTGGTCCGTTTGCCCGGCAAGATCTTCAGCGCCACCGGTCGCTGCAACGTGGTGTGCTGGGCCAGGAACACCCGGCTCGCCCCCCGTTCGCCCAGCGGCTCCATCACCTTGTAGCTGCCCAGGAAGAAGCCCTCCCACCGCCCTTGCCCCAGCAGCCGCCCCTGAAACCGCGTCAGAAGCCCATCGCTCACCAGCCGGTCCAGCAACTCCTGCGCGGTCAGCTCCGCTCGTTTCACCACCACCTGCACATAGGGCTCCAGCTGCGCCTCCGTGACCAGCTGGCTCTTCCGCACCAGGTCCAGGGCCTCCTGCCCGGTGGCGGGGGTCCAGTTACGCTTCTTGGGTTCCATGACGGTCTCCGGGGAGGGCGAGGACCGAGGCCGTCCAGCCTGGTCCGGTTCCACTCGGCTCGCACGCCGGACCACCCACGACGCATCTTGGCTAGCTGGCAGGTTGGTACGGGTCGGCGAACGCATTGACAATCTCCAGGACAGGGGGAAAGAAACCTTCCATATTCGGAGTCAGCCTCACTGCTGATCCCCGGACCCAGCAACTCAACTCACTTCAAAGGCCGCGAGGACCTCGGGGTCGTGATCACCGTCTTCTCCTTGTTCTCCAGCAAGTTCGATAGCTCCGACTCACTCAGTTGATCCGCGAACTGACACCCCAGCAGCCAGCGCTTCAGCACCGCCGGCCGCGCCCAGCGCACCTGGGCCATCCACGAACGCGCCGATACCTCGCCTCCTTCGGGAATCTCGATGGTCAGCAAGGTCCCGGGCTCGAACCGCCGGGCCACCTCCAACCGAATGCCCGACAGCGAAACTTCCTGCAGCGTCGCCGACCACGAATCCCGGCCGCCCAGGATTCGACACCGCGCCGGCACCAGCGTCGGAAACCGCCGCGCCACCCGCCGATCCGCCGGCGCTTCCGGCAGCTTCCCGGTCAGCTCTCGCTCCGCCAGCTCCAGCAACCCCCGTAGCTCCTGCATCGAGCCCGGCCGCATCTCCGGCTCCGCTCGCAGCGCCTGGCAGATCAACCGGTCGAGCGTGAGCGGCAACCCGGGAACCAGCCTGCCAGGCGCCTGGTACTCGTTCCGCAGCTTCGACCCCAGCGTCGTCATGTTCCCCTGGCCCGCGAACGGCGGCGCCCCCACCACCGCGTGATACAGCGTCGCACCCAGCCCATACACATCGCAGCGCGGGTCCGCCGTGTGCGAGTCGCCAAACTGCTCCGGCGCCATGAACGAGATGGTCCCGATCCACGACCCCGGCCGCGTCAGCACTTCCTTCGCGTCCAGATCCTTCAGCAGCCCCAGGTCGGTCAGCTTCGCGTGGCCCTCGCGCGTCAGCAGCACGTTCTCCGGCTTCACGTCCCGGTGCAGGAGCCGCTGCTGGTGTGCCACCTCCAGCGCGTCGGCCAGCTGAATCCCGTAGCGGATCACGTCCCGCGCCGGCAACGGTCCCTGCGTCGTCACGTGGTGCCGCAGGTTCGGCCCATCTACCAGCTCCATCACCAGGTACGGCTGCGGCCCCGTCAGGCTGAACTCAATCCCCTTCACCAGGTGCGGATGCTCCAGCCGAACCACCGCCGCGCACTCCTGCTCGAACCGCCGACGCAGCACCGGATGGGCCAGGAGATCGCCCCCCAGCACCTTCACCGCCACGTACTGCCCGGTGGACGCATGCACACCCCGGTACACAGCGCCCATCGCCCCCGCACCCAGCTGCTCCAGCAGGTTATACGGGCCTACTTTCATCGCCCCACTCCACGCACCCAGGCGAAAGACTCCTTCAGGCCGACCTTACTCCGATGCCCCGGGAAGTTCTTGCTTCCATCAGAAGTTCCGGAGCCAGGCTTGCTTCGGCATGCACGCATGTTGATACACGCATATATGGAGACTCATGGTCCGTCCTGCCTTCATCGTAGCTCACCAGTTCAGACGGACAGAGAATAATTCTACCGGCCCGGAATGCCCGCCACCCGCCACACCCGAATCACCCCATCCGGACCGCCCATCGCCAGCAGTTGCCCGTCCGCACTCCAGGCCCAGGCCATCCCCGCCCCCTGGTTGCCCTCGCCCACGGTCAGCACCGCCTGCCAGGTGGTCGTTTCCCACAGCCGCCAGCGCCCATCGGCAGAACCCGCTGCCAGACGCTTGCCATCCCGGGAAAACCGCAGGAAGGACGCCCGCCCAGAGGGGCCATCCAGCACCGCCAGCGTCTCCGCACTTCCCACTTCGCGCAGGTGAATCGATTCGGGATACTGCGGGTCCGTCATCGACCCCACCGAGGCGGCCAGAATCCGGCCATCGGGGCGAAACGCCAGCCTCGACAGACTTGTCCCCGACGGAAACGCCCAGGACACTACTGTCTCCCCCTGATCGTTGTCCACCCGCACGGTCGGGACCGCTATCTTCCAGGCCCGGCTATCCGCAAAGCCCATCCCGCCCTGGGCCAGCAGCTTCCTATCTGGACTGAACGCCTGCGACATGGTGGTTTGCGGCACCTGCCTGCTCCGCAAGATGCGCCCCGTGCGCGCCTCCACCAGCAGGTGATTGTTCTCGGTGCTCTGCCTGGCCACCGAGACGTACTTTCCATCAGGACTCCACTCCAGGCTGGTCACCTGCCCCATCGGCAACTGGATCAATGGCTCTGACGCCTTCAGGTTCCAGATCAGGCACTCGCCCTTGATCGTTATCATCGCCATGTCCTGTCCAGCGGGACTTAGCCGCAGGCTGCTCAGCGCCAACTTCCTCAGCCCCTCTGGCGTGACGTCCTTCCCGGTGTCCACCTCCAGCACTCGAATGCTGCTCCTGATGCCCACGGCCACCAGGTGCGTTCCCGCGGTTGTAAACTCCAGCGAGCGCAACCGCTCCAGCCCTGTCGGCACCAGCCGCGGATAGGTCGGCCGCGCGAAGTCCCAGATCTGAATCATCCCATCCGACCCGGCCGACGCCAGCCACTGCCGCCCCGGGCCCACCAGTTCCAGGCTCGACACCATCCCCTTGTGCCCCTTCAGCGTCCCCAGGCACTGCCCATCCGCGGCCCGCCAGACCCGCACCGTCGTGTCGAACCCGCCCGAGAGAATCCACACGTCGTCGATGCTGAACTTCACCACCGTGGCTGGCAGGATGTGCCCCTTCAGCGCCTGCAATTGCTTCCCCGTGGTCAGGTCCCACACCTGCAGCGTGTTGTCGCTGAGGGCCAGCACCACTCGCTTCTCGGCGTGGTCGAACGCAACCGCCCCAATCTCGTGCTCTGGGGCGATCCTCACCTCCTCGCGCCCGGAGGGAATCTCCAGCACTACCAGCTGCCCCTGCTGCACCAGCGCCAGATGTCGGCCGCTGGCACTGAACTCCCGCAAACCACCATGCTTGCCCCACGGCCGCTGTGCGCGCACCACTTCCTGCCCGGTCTGCAGGTCCCAGACTTGCAGGTGGTTCTGCTGGCCCGATTGGGCCGCATACCGCCCCCCCGGGGCCATCAAGATGGAGTCTGCCGGTTGCATTATTTCGGGCCGCAGAATTTGCTCCGTCGCTCCCGGACCGCCAAGCAGCGGACGCTTCTCCACCTCGCAGTTTCGCTTCATCACCAGCAGACTGTCCCCGACCACTGCCACGCTGGGGGGCCCGCTGGGGTCCGGCGGCTGGCTCGCGATCTTCTTCCCCGTGGCGAATTCCATGACCTGATACTGGTTTGCCCCCATGCACACCAGGTACTTCCCATCCGGACTACTCGTCAGCCGGGTCACGTCCCGAGGCTCCAGCGCGATCCGCCGCAGGGGCACCTCGAGGTAGCCCTTCCAGAAATGCCACTCGAACCCGCGCAGGTCCCGCTCGCCCGCCCCGGGCTGGTGTCGCTCCAGCAGGTTCCGCACCTCCGCCACCTGGTTATGGGTCCACGCCTCCTGCACCCGGATCATGTCCGAGTAGTACAGCTGCTCCTCCGTCTCCACTCGGACCTGATCCGCCTCCAGGCGCGCGGCCACCTCCGCCAGCGACTTCTCGCGCAACTCGTCCAGCGCCTCGTCTTTCTTTCGGTTGGCGTCCACTGCCTCCAGCCATAACACGCTCAGCCCCGCCAGCGCGCCGACCACCACCGCCGCCAGCACTCCTAGCAGGATCGCGATTCCCTGGTGCCGCGCCCCCCACTTCGCCACGCGCGTCGCCATTCCCGCTGGCCGCGCCCGGATCGGCTCGTTGTTCAGATACCGCCCCAGCTCGTCGGCCAGCTCGCCTGCGCTGCCATACCGCCGCCCCGACTCCTTCTCCAGACACTTCAGACAGATCGTCTCCAGGTCGCGCGGCGCCGAGGCGTTCAGCCGACGGGGCGGTACTGGTTCTTCTTCCAGCACCTGATACAGCACATCCGCATTCATCGGACCGCCGAACGGCGGCCGCCCCGTCAGTAGTTCGTACAGCACCGCCCCCAGCCCATACACGTCCGCCGCCACCGTGATCGGCCCCTTGCCGCGCACCTGTTCCGGCGCCATGTAGCTCGGGGTCCCCAGCGCCTCGCCGCTCCGCGTCGGCCCGTCCGTCCGTCCCAGCGCCTTGGCCAACCCGAAGTCGCTGATCTTCGGCACCCCGCCGCGCCCCAGCAGCACGTTGGCCGGCTTCACGTCCCGATGAATGATGCCCGCCTCGTGCACCCGCTGCAATCCCCGCGCGATGTCCGCCACTAGCCGCGCCGCCTCGTCTGGCGCCGGCAGCTTCTCGCGCACCAGCTCCTTCAGATTGCCCGGCAGATACTCCATCACCAGGTACGGCTGCCCCGCGTGCGTCCCCGTCTCGTACACCTGCGTCACGTTCGGATGCTGCACCTGCCCCAGCGCCTGCGCCTCACCCAGGAACCGCCCCTCCAGCATCCCATCCAGGTGATGCAGCACCTTCACCGCTACCGACCGATGCAGCACGGTGTCGCGCGCCAGATACACCACCCCCATCCCGCCACGCCCAATCTCGCGGATCACCTCGAACCGCCCGATGTGAACCGGCGTCCCCGGGATCGCCGACTCGCCCGGGACCGTCCGACCATCCGTCGGAACCACCTTCGGCAAGATCGGCCAGCAACGCCGCATCTCCCCCACCATGCGCGCCACCGACTCCCACCGCTCCGGCCCCACGCTCCCCCACTCCGTCCACTCCGCAGGCGTCCTCCCTCCACCCAGGACTATCGCCTCGTCGTACTGCGCCAGCCGCCGCGCCAGTTCCCTCGCCCCCCCCTCGTCCGCGCTCACCCCGGTCCCCGCCAGCTGCTCCACCGCCTGCGACCACAGCACCTGGGCCTGCGCCTCCGTCTGCCCCAGCTGCCGGCCCATCTCGGCGAACGACAGCCCATCCCAGTGCCGCATCCGGATCGCCTGCGCCAGCGGCCCGGGCAGCGCTTCCACTCGCGCCGTCAGCCCCGCCGCCTCGTCCCGCTCTGGCTGCTTCCGCTGGCTCGCCCGCTCGATCAGCAACCGCCGCACCCAGGTCCGAAACGCCTCCCGACTCTGGCCCTCGAACCGCCCCAGCGACCGCTGCCCCTCGACCACCACCTCCCCCGCCAGGTCCTCCGCCTCCGCCAGGTCGTCCACCAGCCCCAGCGCCAGCGTCGCCAGGAAGTCCCGCTGCTCGTCAAACAACTCGGCCTTCGCCTGCGGGCTCCCCAGTCGCGCAGCGGTCACCAGCCTGAGAAACAGCAGGTCGCTTTCCTCGCTCCCCACGCCATCCCCTTCCACCCGATTCATGAATCGTTTGTTGGCACCATTTCTCGTCCGAGGTTATTCTAGGTTTCTTTCCTGCGACGCCCTCTCCAGGTATGCTGAGGGTATCCCTCCCCGGACGGTCCCGCGAGAACCCCCATGAGCCAGGCGCTTTCGCTCTTCTTGCTGCTATCCAGCGCCGCCCGCCTGTCCCTGCTCGACCCCACCGCCGCCCCGACCGACCAGGTCCGGGTCGAACTCGCCGAGGACGGCGTGCCCGCGGCCAACGCCTGGCCCCTCCTTCCGGTGCTGCCGGCCGAGTCCTACTCCGCCCCCGCCTTTGCCTTCCCTCGCGTCCCGCACCGCTACATCGACACCGGCATCCGCACCGACCGACCCAACCCGTTCCTGCTCCGTGCCTCCGCCCGACTCCGCCTTCCCCCGGGCACCCATCGCCTGCTGCTCCGTGGTCGCGGCGCCTGCCGGCTCTCCATCGATGGCCGCACTCTGCTCTCCACCCCGTTTCCGCCCAGTCTCGGCGATGGCTCCGACGGCCGCGACCCCAGCCGCGATCCTTACCTGAATCTCGGCCCCGACTTCCGCTTCGCCCCGCCCGGCAACCGCGAAGCTACCACCACGTTCACCTCCCCCGGGCGCGACCATTTCATCGTGCTCGAAACCCTCGTCGGCGGACGCATCGGCCGCACCAACCTCCGCCGCCCCGACCTCGGCGAAACCGTGGTGGCCCTCTCCCCCCAGGGCCAGTCGACCTTCTTCCTGCTGGGACCCGGCCAGCCCGTGCCGTACACCGACGCCGGCTGGAACGTCTTTGCCGCCGAGGAACTCCGCCGCCTCGACCGCCTCGACGCCGAACGCCGCGCCGCCGCCTTCCGCACCACCCAGCCTCACTGGGACGCCCGACGCGATGCCGCTCGCCGCTGGCTCGCCTCCACCCCCGACGTCCCCGTTCCGCCCCTGCCGCCCGGCTTCCCCGCCCACAATGCCATCGACCACTTCATCGCCGACAAGCTCGCGCCGGTGAAGGCTCTCGCGGGCAAGGCCGGCAAGATCAGCTACTCTCGCGACGTGCGACCCATCCTCGAATCGCGCTGCTTCTCTTGCCACCAGGGCAAGAAGGCCCGCGGCGATCTCCGCCTCGACGCTCCTTCCGACGCCGTCCGCCCCGGTCAATCCGCCGAAAGCAGCCTCATCGCCCGCATCACCTCGAACGAGGAGTCCGAGGTCATGCCTCCGAAGGGAGCCCGCCTCACGCCCGCCGAGGTCCAGACCCTCCGCGACTGGATCCGCGAGGGCGCCCTCTACACCGACCCGCCCGGCCAGCGGACCGCACTCGCCGACGATGCCACCTTCCTCCGTCGCGTCTTCCTCGACACCGTCGGCGTTCCGCCCTCCCCGGCCGAGGTCGCCCAGTTCCACCGCGATCCGCCATCCCTGCGCCGCTCCCGCGTCATCGACCGGCTCCTCGCCGATCCGCGCCGCGCCGATCACTGGGTGGGTTACTGGCAGGATGTCCTCGCCGAGAACCCCAACATCCTCAACCCCACCCTCAACAACACCGGCCCCTTCCGCTGGTGGATCCACGAGGCCTTCCTCGACCACAAGCCGTTCGATGTCCTCGCCACCGAACTCGTCCGCATGCGCGGCAGCGAACGCGGTGGCGGCCCCGCCGGCTTCGCCACCGCCTCCGAGAACGACGTCCCCTTCGCCGAGAAGGGCATCATCGTTGCCGGTGCCTTCCTTGGCGTGAACATGAAGTGCGCACGCTGCCACGATGCCCCAGCGCACCGCTCCACCCAGCGTGAGCTGTTCCAGCTCGCCGCCCTGCTCGCCGGCAAACCGTTGCTCGTCCCGAAGACCAGCTCCGTCCCGCTCGACAAACTCCAGGTCGGCGGTCGACAAAGCCTGATCAAGGTCACTCTGGCCCCTGGCGCGCGCGTCGCCCCGGCCTGGCCTTTCGACGAGTTCCTCCGCGCCTCAGCCGACCTGCCCGCCAGCCTCGCCAGCCGCGATCTCCTGGCCGACTGGCTCACCGATCCCCGCAACGAACGCTTCGCCCAGGTCGCCGTCAACCGCGTCTGGAAGCGTCTCTTCGGCCGGGGCCTCGTCGATCCCGTCGACGACTGGGAACGCGCCACCCCCTCGCATCCCGAACTGCTCCGCTTCCTCGCCCGCGAGTTCGTCCGCTCCGGCTACGACCTCCGCCACGTCGAACGCCTCCTGCTCGCCTCGCACGCCTACCAGCGCCGGGCCGACCCCACCCGCAGCGAACCCGACGCCTACTTTTCCGCCCCGGTGCATCGCCGTCTGTCCGCCGAGCAGGTCGTCGATTCCCTCTTCGCCGCCACCAGCAAGTCTCTCGACGTCGGCGAGATCAACCTCGACATCGACGGCGCTCGCGATCTGAAGAATTCCATCAATCTCGGCGTCCCGCGCCGCGCCTGGCAGTTCGCCTCGACCTCCAACGAACGCGACCGCCCCAGCCTCGCCCTGCCGCGAGTCCAGGCCGTCGTCGATGTCCTCACCACTTTCGGCTGGCGCGGCTCCCGCCCGGATTCCACCTCCACCCGTGACACGGCCCCCGATGTCACCCAGCCGGCCATCCTCGCCAACGGCACCCTCGCCGTCTGGGTCACGCGCCTTACCGACGATCACGGCCTGACCCCGCTCGCTCTCGACGCCCAGTCTCCCGAGGCGCTCGTCGAGGCGCTCTTCCAGCGGCTGCTCACCCGCGCGCCCACCGCTGCCGAACGCTCCGACTTCGCTCACTACCTCACCCCCGGATTCGCCACCCGACGCTTGGATCGCCCCGCGGCCCCGTCAACTGCCCCGCGCGTCCGCCCCCGCTACGTCTCGTGGTCCAACCACCTGACGCCCGACGCCAACGTCCTCAAGACCGAACTGGAGGCCGCCGCTCGTCGCGGCGATCCTCCCACCCCCCGCCTTGACCCCGCCTGGCGCGCCCGCGCCGAGGATGTCGTCTGGGCCCTGCTCAACACTCCCGAATTCGTCCACACCCCCTGAACCGCTCATCGAGGGTCCGCCATGCAGACCGTTGACTTCTCTCGCCGGGGCTTCCTCGCCGGCCTCGCCGCCTCCTCGCTGACCGGCCTCGTCCCGGCCGCCGCTCCGGCTCCGCGCGGCAAGGCCGACTCCTGCATCTTCATCTGGCTCGGCGGCGGCATGGCCCAGATCGACACCTTCGACCCCAAGAAGCCCGGCGACCCCGCCGCTCGCAAGGCCGGCTCCGCCTACGACTCCATCCCCACCGCCGTCTCTGGCGTGCGCCTCTGTCGCTTCTTCCCGCGACTCGCCCCGCTCATGGACCGCGTCACCGCCGTGCGTACCGTCCACCACGACGTCATCGACGAACACGCCGCCGCCACGCACCGCGTCCACACCGGACGCCCCACCACCGGGACGATCCAGTATCCGTCCATCGGCTCCGTCGTGGCGCACCAGCGCGGCTCCGGCGGCGACGGCGTCCCCGCCTACGTTCTCATCGGCTACCCCAACCCCTCACGCGGCCCCGGCTTCCTCGGCGCTCGCGCTGGCTTCGTCTATCTCACCAACACCGAGGCCGGCCCCGCCGGGCTCGCCCGCCCCGCCGATGTCTCGCGCGAACGCCAGACCGACCGCGAACGACTTCTCGGCACGCTGCGAGCCTCCGCCCGCGCCGCCGCCCCGCTCGCCGCCTACGATCAGGCTCTCGCCGAAAGCCTCCGTCTCGCCAGGCCGCGCTTCCTCAACGTCTTCGACCTCCGCAGCGAATCGCCGGGCCTGCGGGCCGCCTACGGTGGCGAGTTCGGCCAGCGCTGCCTCCTCGCCCGACGCCTCACCGAGGCTGGCGTCCGCTTCGTCGAGGTCAGCCACAACCTCAACTTCCTCAACGGCACCGGCTGGGACACTCACAACCAGGGGCAGCGCAACCAGCATCTGCTCATCGAGGAACTCGACACTGCCCTGGCCGGTCTCATCCGCGATCTCGAGGCCCGTCGTCGCCTCGACTCCACCCTCATCGTCGTCGCCACCGAGTTTGGCCGCCCCGCCGAGTTCGACACCGGCGGCGGACGTGGACATCAGGGATCGTCTTTCTCGCTCACCCTGGCCGGTGGCGGCCTGCGCCACTCCGGCGCGTACGGCGTCACCGATCATCTCAGCAAGAAGATCGTCGAGCAGCCGGTCTCGATCCCCGACTTCCACGCCACCGTCTATGCCGCGCTCGGCATCGATCCCGCCGCCATACTCACCGGCGGACCTCGGCCCGTGCCCATCACCGACGATGGCGTCCCCATCGCACCGTTGTTCCGCTGAGACGGGCCGCCTACTTCACCGTGAACACGACGTCGGCCGTGCCGATGTTCCCGGCCACGTCCTTCACGCGCAGCACCAGCACGTGCGTCCCGGGTTTCAGCCCCTCGGTGCGAAACTCCAGCTGTTCGCTCCGCGTGTCGAACAGCCCATCGGTCGGCACGACGTTCACCCACTTCTTGCCGTCCACCGCATACGCCGCGCTCGCCAGGCGCACCAGCGGCGAGGTCGCCGACGCCATCACGCTCACCCGGCCCGCCTCGACCCGGTTCCCGGCGATGGTCACGGTCGGCGGCGTGTGGCACACCACGAACGGCTCGCTGATCCGCTCGCCGCTCAGGCCCTCGGCCTCGCCGTTCTCCGCTGCGTCACTGGCCACCACCTTCACCCGGTAGGTGCCGCTGGCCGTCTTCGTCGTATCCCACTCGTGGTCCGTCCCGGTCAGCCCCTCATCGAGCAGCACCCAGCCGGTCCAGCCGTCCTTCATCACGTACAGCGAGTAACGCAACTCGTCCTCGTTGGCATCCTCCGCCGACCACTTCAGCTTGATCTTCTTGCCCCCCTCGACGTCGGGCACCTCCAGCTTCGTCACCTCGGGCGCCTGGTTCGCCGTCGCATATTGCAGCGCCAGCGACCGCACCACCGGCGTCGCCTCCGGCCGCTCGCTCGTCAGCGTCAACCGATACTGCAGATAGCGCCCCGCCGGCGCACGTGGCCGCACGCCCTCGGCCAGCCGTTCCTCCGCGCTCCACTCGCTCCAGGTGTCGTCGGGCTCCGCCACCGGGCCCGACCGCGTCGCCACCTCGACCCGCGTGCCTGCCGGCATCTCGCCGCGCCAGCGCAGCGCGCCCCAGCGGGCCATCTGCCGCGCGTCCAGCACGTCCGACACCACCGTCCCGCGCTTCGCATGGCCCACGTCCAGCGTGTAGACCTGCCCCATGTCGCCCGTGCCCACCAGCAGCGTGCCATCCTTCCGCCGCGCCAGCGATAGAATCTGCCCGTGCTCCAGCCGCGTCAGCACCGACTTCTCCCGGGTGACCTCGTCCACCTCCAGCAGCTCGCCCTTCATCCCGGTGCCGACCACCAGCCGACCCGCCAGCCGGGCCAGGCTCAGCACCAGCACCTTGCCGCGAAACAGCTCGCGCACCGTGCCATCCGCCGCGATCCGCAGCACCGAATTCTCGCCACTCGTCGGCGCCGACGGCGCAGCCGCCGCGCTACCCGACGTCTCTTCCGTCTTGCTCTCGCGCTTGTCGCTCTCTGTCGATTTGTCCGCCATCTTCTCGCCGCGCGACACCACCCGGAACGGCCCCTTCGCCTCGCTGCCCTCGACCGGTGCCTTGCTCGTCGCCTTGCTCATCGCATCGCTCGACCGTGGCGCCGACGGCCGCAACTTCGTCGCGCTGGTGCCGGCATACACCACGTCGCCTTCCACCAGCAGCGTGCGCACCTCCGTCTGCATCGCCTGATGCACCACCGTCCCCTTGCCCGGCCCGGTGATCCGGTACACCCGTCCCGTCCGATCGGTCCCCGCCAGCAGCACGCCTGCTTTGGTCAGCGCCACGCTCATCACATGGTCCTGCTTCGTCTCGAAAAAGACCGTCGCGCGGCCCTCCGGCGTGACGCGATAGATCCGCCCGTGAGGCCCCGTCGCCGCATACAGCGCATCGCCACCCGGGGCCAGCGTCAGCGCCCACACATACGACGCCTCCAGCCGACAGACCACCTTCGCGCCGCGCTCGTCGATCCGCACGATGGTGCCATCCGGCCCGGTGCCGGCATAGACGATCCCATTCCGCTCGTCCACCGCCAGCGACAACACCTGCGTCGCCGGCCCCGCGTAGACCACCTCGCGCGTGCCATCCGGCAGGAACCGATAGACCTTTCCCTCGTCGCCCGTCGCCGCATACACACGCCCGGCCGCATCCTCGGCCACCGCCCACACGTGCATGGCGTCCAGCTTGCCCAGCGGACGCAATGGCCGCGCCAGCCGCACGCTTCCCTCGCTACTGATTACCGTTCCCTCGAACCGCGCCTTCTCATGATCCGCCGGGCGATGATGCGTCCACGTCCGCACCTTGCCCGCCTGAACCGTCAGGCACCACAGCAGCACCACCCCGCCCGCCAGCGCCGCCATCTGATCGAACCGCTTCATATCCGACCTCGCAGAGGGAGATTGGAGGATGTTCGCCCGCTCACCTGTTCGCTTACTCGCTCGCCCGCACCGAGCCGCCCGCTCGCCGGACCTCGAAGGTCACCGTTTCCTGCCCGAGGATGACCCACTCCGTGTCTGTCCGGGCCACCACCGCGCGCCCGATTGGCATGGCACCCGAGCGCCGGCCGTTGCTCAGAATCTGCACCATGCTGCCCGGCAGCTGCGGCAGCCCCTTGCCAGCCGCCGCCACGCCGTGCGTCCCCGTTGGCAGCCGCATCGCCAGGCTCGTCCGCCGCGCCCCGAACATCAACCGCAGCCCCTCCACCACCTGCTCGCTGCTGGCAGGGTTGTAGAGCATCGGGTTGGCCCGCAGGTCGGCTCGCGCCCGCGTCACGTCGTCACTCACCGTCGCCGTGTACAGCCCATCCGGCAGATCAACCGGAAGCGTTATCGCCACGCGCACCCGGCGACGTTCGCCCTTGTACAGCCGCACCCACGCCGACGCCGTCACCGTCTCGCCCGGCCGATACTCCGTGGCGTCCACCTCCACCGCCTCGATCTCCGCCGTCGTCCGACCGGGTTCGATCCGCGTGTCGCAGTCAATACGCTCGATCCGCACATCCTTGAACCCGTTGCTCAGCGCCTGCGCCACTGTCAGACCGACGTGCGAATACAGCACGTTCGGTGCCCGCCCGCCCGAGAAGCCCGAGAACGTGTCCTCCAGCACCAGCGGCGCGTGCCCGGCAATCTCGATCCGCGCCCGCATCCGCGCCGTCAGTTCGTCTGGCAGCTCACCTTCCAGGTCGACTGCGTTCGTCAACGCCGTGTAGACCAGCGTCGGAATCATCCCGTTGTGCCGCGCCACGCGCACCCGGTAGTCCCGCGCCTCGTTCCGGCCCACCGCCACGCGGATGCTCATCGGCAACATGTCCGCCTTGCGCCCCAGCTCGCCGCCGATGCACGTCGCCACGTCCGCGTGCATCACGCCCACTTCCCGCAACGGCGAACCCATCTTGAAGCTCACCGTCTGCCGCGGATAGACCGTGTGGATGTACCCCGTGTACATGGGCAGCTCGCACGCCCCGAGGCTCATGAACGGGTGCCCCCAGCCCAGCACGCGTGGCCCCTCGACATGCGTTACCGTCCCGATGCCCGACAGGTCGAAGTCGCCCGCGATCAGCGCCACCGCCAGTGGCCCGCCCGGTTCCAGCCCTACGGTGCGGTCCGCCTCGGCCACCCGGCCCGCGCTGCCGCCCGTCATCGGTACCAGTCCCAGCTTCCGCGTCCGCTGCTGCAACAGCTCCAGACTGCGCGGCGTGAAGCCTGTCGCCATCAGCGGCGTCCGCAACGGCACCAGGTAGAGATCGTCCCCCGAGGGCTGCCCCTCCGCCGACTGCGCCACCGTGATCCGCTCGAACGTCGTCCCATTCACCCGCACCGGGTCGTCCAGCTGCAGCCGCACCGCCCGTGGCTCCGCCGCTGGGTCGCGCCGCTCCACCGCCTGCACCACGCTGCTCATCTGGCAGTACGGCGTGATCCCCGCGATCGGCTCCTTGCCGAACGGCCAGGCATAGGCCACTGCCCCGACTAGTTTCCCCTCGATGTACACCGGGCTACCGCTCATCCCGGCGATCACCCCCGTGCGCTCCAGCCCCAGCCCCGACAGACGGGCCAGCACCAGATCGCGCCCCGGGCTGGTGTTGCGCAGCACGCCGAGTAACTCGACCTGAAATGTCTCGATCTCCGTCCCCTGCATCACCGTGCGCCCATGTCCGCGCATCCCCCGGCGCAGGTCGTCCACCGACCAGCAGGCCATCGGTTGCGGCGCGGCCGCCCCGTGTCCCTGCGACACCACGAGCCACGGCGCTACCACGACTGGCAGCCCCAGCAGGAAGATCAACCACGGACGGAGGACGGGCCGCATAAGCGTGCCTCCTGGCAGGATGCAAGCGGATGAGAAGTTGCCGACGGATGCGAGAGAGAAGGCGAAGATGCGACAGGGAGAGAAGTGTCGAGCCAGGCAGAGCGATCCACCTCCCGGCAGCGCGGCCAGGGTTTGGCTCAAACGATTCAACTTCTACCGCCCTCATCGCACAAACGCCAGCCGAGTTTCCTTACCCGCGCAACCCCAGGGTGCCTCGCCCGCGCAGGCGTCGTTCCGACCCGCATCCGCCCCTTCTGTGACCGCAAAGTTTGCCCTGTTTCGCCCCCTTACCATCATCCCATCAATCCTGCGCACTTGCTCTTGTCCCGACGAGGAGGGCGGGTATCATGCTCCCTCGAGGAACGGATTCCGCCCATGCTGCAGGAGGCAGACATGTCGACCGCGTTGCACTTCTTCAAGCAGCTTTATTCCCGCGCTCGTCGGTATCTTCACGCTGGTGAAACGCGCCGGGCCATCGCCGTCCTGCGTCGGCTCGCCGCCTATCCCGATGCGCCCACCGCCCTCGTCGGTCACGCTCACCTGGCCATCGGCCTCGCCTGGTTCCGCCGACGTTGCGTGCGCCGGGCCCGCCGCGAGTTCCTCCAGGCCCTGCAGATCCTGGGCCCCTCGCCGCGTCTGCATCACCTGCTGGGCCGCACCTTCCACCGCGACGAGCCCTGCAATGTCGATCAGGCCTCGTTCCACTACCAGGAATCGCTGCGCCTGAAGCCTCTGCAGCCGCGCTGCCTCGCCGATGCTGGCCTGCTGGCCCTCAGCGTCGGAGGCACCGACATCGGCCTGCGCCTGCTCCGCAACGCCGCCGATCTCGCTCCCGCCGACATCTCCGTCCTGCGCCGGGTCGTCCGCGGCTACCTGCTGGCCGGCTTCCCCGACGAGGCCAACCGCGTCGTCCGCGCCGCACTGTTCCTTCGGCCGCGCTGCCCCCAGTTGCGCAACCTCTGGGCCCAGCTGCAAATCGTCCGCCTGCGCCGCGAGAAGGAACTCGCCCTGCTCGCCGCCGGACGCCCCGACGAACCCGTCCTGCTCCCCTTCATCCGCGTCGTCAGCGAGCGCACCGATCACCTCGACGACAACCTGCGCCTCGATCATGCCGAGACGCTGCCCGGGCCGCACCTGACGCGCTTCCGCGCCCGCCGCACCCGGCGCCGCGCCCCCTGAGCCGCCCATGTTCTACAACCCGATCGCCAGCGCGTTCCTGAGACTGTTCGGCCAACCCGCCTTTCAGATCCACGGCCGAAGCCGCCACGAGCGCGACTGGCGCATCATCGACGTCCACGCCACTCATCGGCGCAATCTCGACAGCCGCTGGCCGCGCCCCTTCTTCGCCGGCACCTGCATCACCTGGACCTCGTCCATCATCGCCGTCGGCTGGGACTTCGCCGAAACCGTCCTGCTCGAACAGTTCCTCGCACCCGCCTCGCGCGAACATCCCATCGAGGTCCAGGGCGGCCGGCTCCACGACGACGATCGCCGCACCCGGGCCGGAGCACGTCTCTATCCCACCGCCTCCGAGGTGCTTGCTCACGAGATCGGCCACACCTACCAGGCGCGCCGCCTCAGCTGGCTCTATCTCCCCACCGGGGCCCTGTTCACCCTCTACCGCGAGGGACCCCACTGGTACAACCGCTTCGAGAACCAGGCCAGCGAGGACGGCCTCTTCGGCGGCATCGTCAACGGCTCCGTCTGCCCCGCCCTCATGCAGACGCTCCCGCGCCCTTCATCCGACCGCTAACCCACCCTCTCGCGCACGCGCAGCAGCACGTCACGCCCGCCGCGCACCGTCTGCCCGATCCGCACCGCCACGCTCGCCACGCGCTCGGCCGGAATCAGCACCTCGGTCCGCGAGCCGAACTTGATCATCCCGTAGCGCTCGCCGGCCGCCAGCGACTCGCCCACGGCCACCCAGCAGACGATCCGCCGCGCGATCGCCCCGGCAATCTGCTTGATTCGCACCATGCAGCCCAGTTGCGCATCGTCCAGGTCCAGCCACAGCTGCTCGTTCCGCACCGGACACGCGCTCGCCCGCGCATCCAGAAACTCCCCCGGATAGTACGCCACCCGGCTCACTCGCCCCGCCCGCGGCACCCGGTTCACATGCACGTCGAACACCGACAGAAAGATACTCACCCGGAACGCCTTGCCCGGAAAGCCGGGGTCGTCCACCTCTTCCAGGTGCGTCACCACCCCATCCGCCGGGCTCACCAGCGCGTTGGGCTCGGTGGGAACAACGCGGTGCGGATCGCGGAAGAACGCCAGCGCAAACAGCCACAGCACCGCCAGCACCGCCACCAGGGCCCACCCGGCCGGATGCACCCACCACGCCAGCGCCGCCCCTGCCGCCAGCAACGGCAGGAGCACCACGCTGGCGCACAGGATCTCCGCCAGCCCCGCCCGCACCAGCCCCAGCCGGCCACGCCAGGCGAAGCGATCATCCTCGGGGCGGAACCGGTAGCCGCACACGTTGCGCAGCAGCTTCAGGTCGCGCCCGTCGATGATGTCGTGCGGACAGTCCGGACAGCTCCCCTGTCGTTTCGCCAGCTGCGCCTGCACGTAGCCGGGGAAGAACCGCCGCAACAGCGTGCGGCGCGTGCGGCCCCAGGCTCGCTCCAGGTTGAAGCAGAAGCCGCCACCTGGCTGGATCGAGGCAACCGGCGCCTCCTGCGTGGGAACAGGCTGAATGCTCGTGGTCATGCGACTAGCTTACCGACCCGGGCCGCCGTCGTCCGCCTAGCTCCCCTGCGGTGGGCGCGGCAGGTTCGACGAACTCGGCGGGCCGCCCCGCGCATTGCGGAACCGCTCCAGCACTTCCGACCGAATCGCCGGCCGTACCCCGCTGCCTCCCTTGGGCTCCGGCGGGGCAGGAACAGGCGGCGCCGCCGGGTAACCGTTCGCATCGCCCGGAGCCACCGCCAGGTTGTCTTCGTGCGCCGGGGCGGGAAAGTGGAAGCTCGAGAATATCTCGTGGAATTCCGTGTCCTTCGTCACCTGCGCCGTGCCGATGTAGTCGAGCTGCCGGTACGGTATGAAGAAGATACGCCCCTGCTCCTGGCTCCCCGACAAACGCCCCTTCAGGATGACCAGCTCGCGCTCGATCCGCAGGAATGACTGAATGGCAATCTCTGTCCCGCCGGTGGTGACCAGCATGAACTTGCTCTGCTGATCCGGCGGGATGTGCCCTAGCAAGGCCTCCCACGCGCGATTCTGCATCCCTGGCTTCCTCCCTCAATCGTTCACCCCACCTGCTCTTATTCTAGCTCACACCTCCTCGTGCGCGCCAACAATCTCCTGCGCGGCTCTCCGATTGACTCTGCCTCCGCCCCCGATAGCATGGCCCCATCACCGCCATCTCTGCCGTTCGCGGCCCCCCTGGTCCCTCGGGAACCTCCACCATGCACCGACTCGCGGCCCTGTTCCTGGCTCTGCCGTTCGCCCTTACCCCCGGCCTCGCCGACGAGGCTCCGAAAAAACCCACCGGCGCCGCCGTCCTCGAACTCACCCTCCCGGACAGCGCCGAGCCGCCCCCCTGGGGCCCCGACCAGGTGTCCAAGCTCGAGGTGGACGGCAAGGATCACAGCACTCCGCGCCTCACGCGTCGCAGCATCAAGGTCCAGCCCGCCGCTGGCCGCGACACCGTCACCGTCGTCTACACCTTCTGGCCCAACACCTACACCCGCATCATTCGCACCAAGGTCGTCCCCGTCGAGAAGGGCAAGACGGCGAAGGTCGATTTCGCCAAGGCCGACGCCGACACCCCCGACAAGATCTTCGTCATCTACGTCCCCACCCCCCAGGCCGTCGTCGATGCCATGTGCAAGCTCGCCGACATCAAAAAGGGCGACGTCGTCTACGACATCGGCTGCGGCGATGGCCGCCTCGTCATCACCGCCGTCCAGAAATTCGGCGCCAAAAAGGCCATCGGCATCGACATCAGCGCCGACCGCATCAAGGAGTGCAAGGCCAACGCCAAGAAGGCCGGCGTCGAGGATCGTGTCACCTTCCTCCACAAGGACGCCCTCACCATCAAGGATTTCTCCGAGGCTGATGTCGTCCTCGTCTACCTCAGCAACTTCCTCAACCAGGCACTCCGCCCCACCCTCCAGAAGACGCTGAAACCCGGCTCCCGCATCGTCTCCCATCGCTTCCTCATGGGCGACTGGAAGCCTGAAAAGACCGAGAAGATCACCGCCAAGGATAACAGCGGCGACAACGACGAGTTCGAACTCCACCTCTGGACCATCAAGAAGGCGCCCTGATCTCGTCCTTCTGCTCCTCCTCCAGCGTCCTCCCAGGCTCACTCCGCCCCGTCCGGGGCGGGTGAGCCACCCCCGACGCCGGCTCGTCTCCGCGCGGTTGGTTGGCCTTGTTTCAGAGAGGACCTTTCGGTTCCAATGCTCCGCTGCTGTGGAGATGGATCTCCCACCCACGCGGACCGTTCGTACATGGCTCCAGATTCCCCAAACACCCCGGTCTCCACCGTCCGCCTCGAAGTGCGCGTCGGCGCTGCTCGCCCGGCCATTTACGAGGTCGGCGACGGCGGCTTTCTCGTCGGGGGAACGGCCGGCTGCGACCTGCGCCTGCCCGGAGCCGCCACGCCGCCCGTCATCTGTCTCATCGCACGCCATGCCAGCGGCGCCAGCCTTCGACGCCTCGCCCCCATGCTTCCCCTGCAGATCAACGGCCGCGCCGCCGCCTCCACCTACCTGAGCGATGGCGACGTCATCCAGGTCGGCCCGCCCGAGATGCAGGTCCGCCTCACCATCCACGTGCTCGGCCAGACCGGCGATCCCCTGGCGGAACGCCTCCGCGAGCTATCGACGCGCGAGCAACAGCTCGACAAGCAACGGCAGGAGCTGGAGGCCGTTCGCGTCATCTGGGAACGCCGTCGCGCCGAGATCGAGGAGGAGTGCCGCCAGCAGGTCGCCCGCCTGGAGGAAATGGCCCAGCACCAGATGCAGGTGCATCCCGACGTCGCCGAGGAGCTGGCCCAGCGCCAGGCCGAGGTCGAGGCCAGCCGGGCCGAGGTCGAGACCACGCGCCAGGAGCTGGCCCGCATTCGCCAGGAACTCTCCGACCGCTACCAGGACCGCCGCGACCGCATCCTGGCCCAGCATCAGGCCCTCCGCCGCGCCGCCCGCAAGATCCAGAAGCGCAAGCAGGTGGTGGACGAGCGCGAGGCGCAGCAGACCGCGCTGCAGACCCAGCTGGAACAGCACCGCACCGAGATCGAGGCCAGCCGCGATCAGCTCGCCCGCGAACGCCAGATCGTCGAGGAGCAGCATCGCCTCTTCTCCAGCCGCCAGCAGGAGTCGCAACGCGACCTGTACGAACGCACCCTCAACCTGGAAGAGCGCGAGAACCGCCTGCGCGAGGCCCAGGCCGCCCTGGAGCAGGGCCAGAAGCTGCACCAGACCGACCTCGTCCGCCTCGACCGCATCCAGGCCGGTATCGAACGGAAGACGAAGCTCTTGCAGGAGCGCGCCCTCGAGGTCGATCGCCGCTTCGAGGCGCTGTCGCGCTCCACGCGCGAGCTGGAGGAGCAGGCGACGCAGCTCGACGAGTGGCACACCCGCCTGACGCTCGAAGACGAGCGCATGAGCGAACGTCGCACCGCCCTGGCCTCCCAGGCCGACCAGCTCGAGCAGCGCGCCGCCCAGCTCGAAGGCCAGCAGACGATGCTGGCCACGCTGCGCACCCGGCTCGAGCGCCTCCGCGACGAGCTGCGCCAGCAGGAACAGGAAGTCAGCGACCAGCGCGCCTTGCAGCAGGCCAGCGAGTCTGACATCGCCCAGCGCATGGCCGAGGCCGAGGCTCTGGGCCGCGCCCTGCTCAACGAGCGCGACCTGTTCGAGGAAGAACGTCGCCGCTTCGACGAGCGCCGCCAGACGCTCGACCAGGCTATCACCCGGCTGCGCGAGGCCCAGGATGCCCTCGACCGCGAGCAGGCCGACGCCCAGTCGCGCCAGGCCGAGCTGGAGAACGCCGGGCTGCAACAGCAGGACCAGGCCGCACTGTTACTGGCACGAGGCGAGCAGCTCGAACAGCTGAACGCCCGCCTGACCGAGGAGCGCGAGGCCCTTCGCGAGCGCGAAACCCGCCTGACGCGCGCCGAACAGATGCTGCAAACCCTGCAGGAGCAGGTGCGCCGCCGGGTGGACGACCTGGAGTCGCGCAGCCGGCAGCTGGCCACGCGCGAACAGGCGATGACCGACCGCGAGGCCGCCTTCGCCGAGCAGTGCCGCCAGATTGAGGAAGTGCAGGTCCGCACGCAGGACGAGCTGGAGCAGGCGCGCCAGGACCTGGAAACGCAGGCGCGCGAGCTGGCCCAGCGCACCGGCGAGCTGGCCCGCCAGGCCGACCGCGTGAGCATGGCGACCGGCCATCACAGCGAGGCGCAGGAATCGCTGGAGATGCAGCGGCGCGGGCTGGAGGCCGAGCGCGTCGCCTTCGAGCTGGAGAAACAGGCCGCCCAGGAGCGCGAACGCCAGGCCCGCGAGGAGTTCGCCCGCTGCCGCGACGACGCCGCCCAGATGCTCCGGCAACTGCCCGAGCTGGAGCTGCGCGCCACCGCCGCCCTCGAACGCTTGGCCGCCGGCCGCGAACAGCTGCGCGAGCATCTCGCCGAGGTCCACGCCTACGCCCGGCAGAGTCGGGAAGACCTCGAAGCCGCCCGCCAGGCAGTGCAGGCCGAGGGCGAGAAGCTCCGCAAGCAGGAGCTGGAGCTGGGCGTGGCCCGCGACGAGCATCGCCTGGCCGTCGCTGGCTTCCGCCACCAGTTGATCGAGTGGCAAGGCCGTGTCAGCGAGATGCGCCAGAGCCTGCAGATGGGCAGCTCGCAGCTGGAGCTGCGCCAGGCCGAGATCGAGGCTCGCGCCCGCGAGGTGGCCGACGACAGCGCCCGCCTGGCCGCCGAGGCCCAGCTGCTCGAACGCGAGAAACGCGTCGTGGCCGAACGCCGCGGCGAGATGGACCGCCACCTGACCGACATGCGCGAGTGGTATCGCAAGAAGCTGCGCGAGCTGGCCGGCGTCGATGTCCCACCCGATGCCGAACCCGGCGAGGGCGACGTCGTCCCGCTACCCGCGCCGGAACAGCCCCCCGAGGAGATCGCCACGCACGAGCGCAGCCCCGCCCGTGCCGTGCTCACCCTCAACGACGAGGTGGCGCCGGCCGACCGTCAGCTGGGCGAGCTGCTCGCCTCGCTGGAGCTGGTGGACGATGACACCCTGCAGGCCCTGTGGGCCGAGGCCCGCCGCCAGCGCCGTTCCCTCCGACAGCTTCTGCTCGCGGGCGGCTATCTTACCCTCTACCAGATGGCCCTCATCGAGGCGGGCAACCTCGATGGTCTGGTCCTCGGCCCGGTGCGGGTGATCGACCGTCTGCCGTCCACCCCGCGCGAGGCGGTCTACCGCGTCTTCGATCCGCGCCGCAATGCCGAGGCCATCCTCCGCCACCTCTCCGAATCGGAGATGCATGACGCGGTGCGGCCCGACGAGTTTCGCCAGCGCTTCGCCGCCGCCGCCGCCGTCCGCCATCCCAACGTGGCCGGTGTGCTCGAGGTCCTGGACATCTCCGGCCGTCCCGCCGCCCTGTGCGAGGCGGTCCACGGCCTGGCCGCCGCCGACTGGCCGCCACTCGCCTCGGCCCCTGGCTCCTGGTATCGCCTGGTCAGCCAGGCCGCTGTGGGTCTGCTCGCCATCCACGACGCCGGCCTGGCGCATGGCCATCTCGATGCCGGTTCGCTGGTCCTGGGCGGCGAGGGCACGCTCAAGATCGTCGGCCTCGGCGAACCCGCCTGGCTCGCTCCGACCCTCTTTGCCGACAACGACAGCCCCCAGGCCGACCTGCAGGCACTCGGCCTCGTCGCCGGCGCCTGGGCTGCCGCCCCGCCCGGAGGCAAGGGGGCTCGCTCCAAGCCTCTGCCACCCGAGTTGCAGGCCATCTTGGCCCGCCTCGTCGCTGGCGAATCCGAGCAACCCTACCAGTCAGCCCGCGAGCTGCTCGAGGATCTCGAACAGATCGGCAACAAGGTCCAGGCCACCAACACCGCCTGGGACCGCCTCCTCCGCCACGTGCGCGACCAGGCCGCCCCGGTCGGCCTGCGCATGCCGGCCTGAGCCACCTCAACTCTTCGGCAGAATGTCCGGCTCCACCTGGTAGGCATCCGCCAGCTTGTTCATCTGGTTGAACAGCCCCACCACCGCCAGCACCTCACCCAGCATCTCGGTATCCAGCCCCAGCTTCTGCGCCGCGGCCGTGTGGCTGTTGATGCAGTACCGGCACGAGTTCGTCACCGACACTGCCAGCGCCACGATCTCCTTCGTCAGCAGATCCACCTTGCCCGGCTGCATGATCGCCTTCAGCCGCGTCCAGCACAGCTCCAGATGCTCCGGATGGCTCGCCAGCGCCCGCCAGATGGCAGGGATAAAGTCGATCTTCTTCGTCGCCTTGATGTCGTCGAACACCCGACGCACGATGGGGTCCGTGCTATCCTCATTCACCAGCGCCACGGTCGGCATGGGTCAGCTCCTCCTTACTGGGTCACCGGCGGCATCTTGTCGTCGTGTAGCTGCACCGGCGACGATTTCGACCGGATCCGCATGTTGACGAACTCCACCGCCACCGAGAAGGCCATCGCGAAATAGATGTAGCCCTTGTCGATGTGCTTGCCCGTCCCCTCGACCACCAGCATGACGCCGATCAGGATCAGGAACGCCAGCGCCAGCACCTTGATGGTCGGATGCCGGTTCACGAAGTCGCTGATGCCCCCCGCGAAGATCAGCATCACCCCCAGCGCGATGATCATCGCCGTGACCATCACCCCCAGGGCCGCCCAGTCGGTGCTTGACTCCGCCTTGACCATGCCCACCGCCGTGATCACCGAGTCGAGCGAGAAGATAATGTCCATGAAGCCGATCTGGATCACCGTGCTGAAAAAACTCGCCGTGCCCGTCCCACCCGCCGCGTGTTCGTCGCCCTCGAGCTTGTGATGAATCTCCAGCGTGCTCTTGCCGATCAGGAACGCGCCGCCGACCAGCAGCACGAAGTCCTTGATGGTGACGTTCACCACCTCGTCCGTGCCCAGCCAGCTCTCGGGGATGCCCAGGCTGGTCAGCGAGAAGATCGTCACCTTGTCGAGTTGCGACAGCACGAAGAGCAACCCCAGCAGCATGAGCCGGGTGACCAGGGCAAACATCAGACCGATCTGGCGCGCCTTGGCCTGCTGTTCCTTCGGCAGCCGCGAGGCGAGAATCGCGATGAAGATGACGTTGTCGATCCCCAGCACGATCTCCATCAGGGTCAGCGTTACCAGGGCCACGAGTAGTTCGGCGCTCACGCGATCATCTCCTGCGTCAGAATCTGCACCGGGGTAAGGACGACGGCCCCGGGAACACGACGTTCATCGTATCCCCGGGGCCGTGCGTTCGACACCCAAAAAGCCAGCCGGCTAGCGTGGCATCGCGGTGAGCGTCACCTTGAGGTTTTGCCCGGTAAACTCCACCTTGCCCGAACGATGATCCATCGTCAGACCGTGGAAGAACATCCCCGCATGAACGTTCGGATTGTCGTACCACATCTTGCCGTTGTGCTTGGCGATGGCCCGCGCCGTGTAGCGGTAGATCGGCATCCGGTTCGGCCCCAGCTGCTGATAGCGTGCCGTGAAGAGCACCGCCGGCAGCTCGGCAAACTGCGAGACGATCATCTGCGAGTTCTCCACGGGGTTGAACCACTGCAGCTTGCCCGTGTCACGCCGATAAGCGTAGACCATGCCGTTGACCGGCACCGAGCGCAGGCCCGACCCGTTGAGCACGTTCGGCTGCAGACCACCCCCACCCGGAGCCAGGTTGGGGTCCGCCTCGCCGTTGATGGCCAGGAAGAGATAATCCGGATCCGAAACCAGGGTGACTCCCTGAGCCTTCTCCAGATGCTTGGCGTCCAGCAGCTTCGTCGTCAGCACTTCCTTCCGCGTCATCATGTCGAAGACCCGGATGGTGCCATCGGGCTCGGCCACGCCCGCCAGGCGCGGATCTTCCGACGCCAGCTGCAACGTGCCCGCCGGGTAGGTCTGCTTCCACACATCCTGCCCTGTCAGCACGTCGTACAGCCGCAACGTCAGCTGATTCTTGGCGTCGGTCTGCGCCGCCAGGATGGTCCGCCCCTGCACGCGCACCCGGTGCTGGTAGACGTGCGAGAAGTCGAGCGTCTTCACGCTGACGCCATCATACGCCCGGAAGACCCGCGTCCCCGAGGCGTTGCCATTGTCGCCGACCGCCACCACGTAGATGTGCTGATCGTCGCCAAAGACATGCGACCGCGAGTTGACGTCCGACCGACTCCACAGAATGCGGCCGGTGAACGGATCAATCGCCGTCAGCGCGTCGCGCATCTGCAAGCAGATGACGCCCCCCTGCAGCGGCCCGGTCTCGCCCAGGCGCTGCATCCAGCCATCGGTGTAGAGCAGCATCAGGCCGTTGTCGCGGGAATCGTACGACAGCGACTGATAGCTCGGTGCCGCCGTCGCCGACCCGGGCAGGCTCGAGAGATTCTTCTCCCACAGCACGCGCCCCTTGTTCAGCGGATCGACGCCATACACCATGTGGCCCAGTTGCAGCACCACCAGATGTCCCAGCGTCTGGTAGCCAAACTTCACCCGATGGCTGTAGCCACTGTTGGTGGCGATGGCCTGGAACTGCGTCCGCGTCAGCGGCAGCGACCAGCGCACCTCACCGGTCGGCACGTCCTGCAGCTTCAGCTGATGGCTCCAGTCCATCTGCAGCGCCAGGTTGTGCCGGGTGAAGAACGGCAGCGACTCGCCGATGTGGGCGAACTGGTAGTTCTGCACCGTCATCGCGTGGAAGCTGCGATCTTCCGCACTGCGGAGATCCACCTTGCCCCGGATGGTGTAGCGCCCCGCCTGGTCGAGATAGGGCAGGAACCGCTTGTCGGTCGCCAGGTCGTCGAGATACTCCGCCCCGGTCTTGCCGTCGATCGACACCCGCGGATAGCGCTCGCCCAGCAGCCGATAGTAGTAGGCGGCATCCTCCAGCAGCCCCTTGCGGGTGTTCAGCCGGGCCAGCGCCTCGACGGCGCGGGCAGCCACCTCGGGCTTCTCCGCGTCGGCGCGCAGCAGGCTCAGCTGCTGTTCGGCCTCCAGCAGCGACCCGACGTCGGTGTCTTCCATCAGGCGCTCGGCCAGGGTCAGCCGCGCTTCCTTGCCCACATCAAACAGCGAGCCGAACAGTCCGACGAACTTGCGCAGCTCGTCCAGCGGTGCCGTCCGCGATTCCTTCAGCTTGGCCCAGCGCTGATTGATCTGCTCCTCGATGGCCTTCTTCTGCCGCGGATCCTGAGCATTGGTGATCATCGCGGCGATGCGGCCCTGCGACCACACATCCGGCGCCGCCTTCACCGACGGCTCGTCCACCACCTGAATCAGCTCGTCCTGCCGGGAATTCAGCCCCAGCTCGAGATAGCGGTCGAACGCCTCCACCAGGCGGTTCTGGCCCTCGCGGCCCTTACCCACCAGGCACAGGAAATTCGCCCGCCGTCGCCGCGTCTCCTGCTCAAGCGCCGTGCGCTCGGCGCCGGTCTTGCCTTCCAGGTCGATCTGGCAAATCTCCTCGTACTCCTTGATGAACTCCTCCGCCTTGGCGAAGTCGCGCTGGAAGTACTCGGTGAACGCCTCGTACAGCTTGTTCCGCGCCTTGCTCTTCGACGGCTCGGCCGGGTTGTGCTGCAGCGCCTTGCGGAAGTCGGCGATGGCCCCGGGCAGGTCGCCCTTGTCGAGCAGGTAGTCGCCCCGGTCGGTCAGGGCCGAGGGATTATCGGGGTTGGCCTTCACCAGCCGATTCATCTCCGCCAGCTTCAGCTCCAGCTGCGGGTAGGCCACCACTTCCAGGTGCGTCTGCGACAGCACGTTGCCTTCGTAGAAGAGCAGGTTGCCGGGCACTTCCTTCTTCCGCGACCGGGTGTGGGCGTGGATGATGCCGCGATCGATGTTGATCCCGCAGATCTCCGGCTCGCGGGTGTTCACCCCTTCGCGGATCGGCAGGTAGTAGATCACATCGCCCGCGGCGTTCGGAGTCCCCGCCACGCCCTGGCCCGACGGCACGCCCGTCTCCAGCTCCCAGAGAATCTCGCCCCGCGCCAGGCTCAGCGCCCGCGTCCGGCTCTTGCCCACGATGATCGCCTTGCCGTTGTAGACCCCGGCGAAGTACAGATCTTCCGGCCGCCGCGAGTGCGACCACATCCGGGTGCCGTCGCGCAGATTCACGCAGTGAATTTCCGGCGCATCCGGTGCGGTAAAGACCACCTTGCCCTCGGCGATGGCCGGCGCCGTCACCAGCCAGTGCGCCTCGGTCGAGGTCGCCCGCACAACGCGCCCATCGGGCAAACGAATCCACCCCGCGGGCACCGCGCCGAAGCGGTTGCCAGGGACCGGCATCTCCGGAGTGCCCGCATCTTTCACCCGGTAGGGGTAGGCCCACAGCAGACTGTTGCTGAGCAGATCGACCCCGAAGACCGCCCCAGCGTTGGTCGGCACCACCAGGATGCCCTCGCCGAACGCCAGCTGACAGGCCTGGATGCGCCGCATCGGATCCTGCGACAGCTTCAGATCCTTCGTCGCCGCCAGCATCTGCGTGGCGGTCGGCTTGCCCGAGGCCGGATCCAGCGTCGTCAGCCGCAGTTCCTGCTGCTTCTCCGTCAGCACGTAGAGGCGGTTGTTCAGCGGCAGGGGCGGCCCAAGGAAGTAGGTGTCGGCCAGCGGGTTGGCCTCGTCCCTCCCACCGATCTCCCAGGCCAGCTTGCCGTCCTTGCTCAGGTCGAACGCCATCAGCTTGTTGTACTGGATCGCGCCGGTGATCTCGGTGCCCCAGTTGAAGCCGCCGCCTCCTCCGAAGCGCGGGTCCATCAGCACCATGTGCTGCGGGGGTGGCAGGGCCAGATCCTCCACAGCGTAGACCATCCTGCTATCCGCGGCGATGGTCGACAGCGTCGAGTTCTCGAAGAGAATCTGCGGCCGCACCGTCGATTGCAGGAAGTGCCCCAGCCAGGTGGTGTACGCGCCGACCTTGTAGCTATCGCGCTCGCGCCCGGTGGCGCCGAGCACCGCGTCGAGGCTCCAGTCCGACTTGGAGTCCCACACCAGCTTGCCGGTCTGCATGTTGACGACGTGAATGCCCCAGAAGCTGCGGTAGATGAGCAGCGGAATCTTCTGCTCGCCGCGCGTCATCGTCGCCGTCACCGGGAAGAACGACGTCAGCGTCGGAAGGTTCCGCGCCTGCAGCGCCGTCTCCGCCCGCTTGACCTGCTCCATCGCCGCCTCACTCTTCACCATGCTGAACTTCCAGACCGGCTCCAGAAACGGCGTGCCGGCGGGCAGCATGGCGGTGCGGCTGGGACGACCCCGATAGATCGGCGAATCACTGGCCGACTGCAGAGACACGCTGGTGGCCAGCCTGTTGATCGACTCCTGCAGTTCCGCCACCGAGCGCGGCTGCTCGCGCAGCTTGACCTCGATGCCGCGACGGTCGAGTTCCTTGAACACCTCATCGCGCGCCGGCCGATCACCTGCCTGGTGGAAGGCGTAGGCCGCCTTCAGCAGGGTGCGGGGCTTCACCTCGCGCACGCCACCCCGGTTGATCAGTTGCTGGAAGTAGCGCGAAGCCGCCTGGAACTCCGCCCGATCGAGATGGTACGTGCCCAGCCAGTTGGCCGCCTCGGCACCCGACTCGGTGTAGAGGTACAGCCCCATCGCCTGGGCCATCTCGGCGCGGTCGTTGTTGGTCCGCGCCCGCTTGACCATGGTGGTCGCCTTGTCGCCGTACATCGTCTCGTACATGTCGCGCCCGGGCTTCGGCATCGACGCGATGAGTCGTGCGGCCTCCTTCTTCACGCTGACGTAGCCGGTCTGCTCGCCGTCGGGAGTGTTGCGCGTGATTGGCACGAACACATCCTCGGTCCGCCCGACCAACGCTTGCAGCGTCTCGCAGGCGCGGCGCCAGTCCTTCTCCTTCACCCGGTCCATCGCCGCCTCGATCTTCTCCTTCAGGTCTTCGTCCTTGGGGAGAGTGAGGCTGCCGAGGTCGTAGCCGGGTTTCTTGACAGGACCAGCCGGCGCACCGGGGCCGCCCGGTCCCCCCGGCGCGATGGGCACCGGCACCGCCACAGGCGGCCGGATTGCTCGCTGCGCCAGGGCCACGGCCGACAGTCCTGCCAGGCCCAGCGCCACGGTCAGCACGAGGATGGCTCGACGGGAACTCCACGTCATTGGCGTGCTTCCCTCTGCTAGAGAATCTGAGGAGGCGCCTTCCAACCGCGAAACACAGCTAGGAATTGTGGCACAGCCAGAGTGCGGGAGGCAAGCACAAATCCTTCCATGAACGTGCGGTGAGGGGCTACGATCATCGGCCGTTCCGACGGGGATCCACCCCCAGTCTGGATGACGACACGGCCGGCCAAAGCTAACATCCATTGTGCCCCCCCGACGGCCCGGCGCCGCCCACTACCCCGAGATTCGGGCCCGCTGGCCGTCCGTTCCGCCCGCGCAGCCGGCACAACCCCCAGCGCTGGCCCCTCCGGAGAACTCCGCCATGGCGTCGCACCTCCCCTCACCCTCCGATTCGCGCGGCGAAGGCCGCCCCGTGCGTCGCCGGACCCGTACCTTCCGCCCCAACTACCTCTCCTTCTCGGGCACCTACCAGTGCAACCTGACCTGCCCCCACTGCAGCGTCCCCATCGAATGGCCCGACCGCCTCGACATCGACATCGCCCTGCGCTTCCTCGAACAGGCCCACGCCGAGGGGATCGAAATCGTCTCCTTCACCGGCGGCGAGCCGATGCTCTACCCCGAGTTCGTGGTGGCCATCACCCGGCGCGCCGCCGAGCTAGGCATGCGCTTCGACAAGGTGCAGACCAACGGCGTGTGGTACCGCGACGAACCCCACCTCCGCGCCGTCCTCACCGACCTACATCAGGCCGGCTTCACCGGCAAGCTGGGCCTCAGCGTCGATAAGTTCCACGGCAAGCACACCCACGAGGCCGCCGTCTTCTGCCGCATCGCCCGCGAGGTGTTCGACCGCGACAGCATCGTCTCGCTCTCCTACGCCAGCCGCGCCCCCGACGTGGGGCTCGAACCGGTCCATGCCCTGGCCCGCGAACTGGACGCCGTGGTCGACTGGTCCGACCTGCTCCATCGCTATCTGCTCGTCTCCCCCGAGCTAACCATCGTCGTCAACTGGAACCATCTCGCCCCCGTCGAGCGTGCCGAGAAGCTGGGCAGCGCCTGGGACGGCACCTGGTTCGAGGAGGACTACTGCGAGGGCCCCGGCCAGGCGCTCATCGTCACGCCCAAGGGCGACGTGAAGCCATGCTGCGGCTTCGCCAGCGACCTCGACGAGCTGACCATCGGCAACATCCACCGCGACTCGGTGCGCGACATCATCCAGCGTGGCCGGAAGGACCCCTACGTCGGCACCATCTTCCGCAAGGGCCTGACCGCCATCCGCGACGAGATCCTGGCCCAGAACCCCGACGCCTTCCCCGGCGCCACCTCGAACCACTGCTACTTCTGCTGGTACGTCCTCACGCGCGGCATGGCCGGCCACCGCCCCGAGGGCCGCCCCACCTTCGCGCTGCCCGTCGTCCAGCTGCCCACCCTCGCGCTGCAAATGCGCTTCGACGGCCGCACCGTCTTCCTGGGCGAGACGATCCCAACGGGTCCCGGCCGCGAGTACCGCCTGACCCTGCACGGCCCCGGCCCGCTGACGCCCCCACCGCCACGCCAGACCTGGGACGAGTATCAAACCTGGATCACCGCCCGCCGCGCCGAGGGCTTCACCCTCAAAACCGACGCTGGCGGCGGCTGCGGCTAGGGATTGTGCGAGGTCAGTACCACTGAATGCAGCATTTTCTGAGATACGGCGCCTGCGCCAGCGTTTCTTTACCAACCACTCCGATTCGGGTTCTGTGCAAATGGAGCCTGGTCAGATTGGTCAGATACGGCGAGTTCGCCAGCGCTTCCGCGCTCGCATCTCCGATCTCGTTCCCACCTAGATCGAGCCTGGTCAGATTCGCCAGATACGGCGACTGCGCCAGCGCCTGCGCACCCGCGTCTCTGATCTTGTTCATGGCCAGATCGAGCCTGGTCAGATTGGAAAGATGCGACGACTGCGCCAGCGCTTGCGCACCCGTGTCTCCGATCTCGTTACCCCCCAGACAGAGCCTGGTCAAATTCGCCAGGTGTGGCGACTGCGCCAGCGCATGCGCCCCCACGTTACCGATTTTGATACCCATCAGAAGGAGCCAGGTCAGGTTTGCCAGGTGGGGTGAGTTCGCAAACGCTTCCGCAACCGCAGCCTCGAATGTGCGTCGAGCCGGATAGACCATGGACAGATTCGCCATGACTTTACGATTCAGCACCTCTTCCAGGCTCTGATTGTTTCCTATGCACAACCGGCGCAGATCTACCACCTGATACACTGCTGGGAGGACCTCCAGTGCCCTGCTGCCAAGCTCCACCCCTTCAATCAAACCGCCGTAGAAGCACCATGTCCCCTTGATCGCGGGTAATCCCTGGGTCCACACCTCTCGATGTTGATCCAGTAACAGGTTTGCGCGCTGCTCCAGCTCCTTACGCTGGGAGTCCCCTTCCGGCCACTGCAAGCATTGCACCTGCAGCCGCATGAATTCCGCCCGCGCCGTCTCGCCATGTTCTTCCAGCAAGTCGGCCAGAATCAAGCGAATGCTGAGATCGTCCGGTTCCTCGGCGATGGCGTACAGCAGGCCCTGGCTGTCGGGCACACGTTTCCAGTACGGCTCTGTTGGCAGCGGATTGGGCGGCGTGCGGCGGGGCATGGGCGAACTCCGGCAAGGCGATGGTTAGAAAACTCTACCTCCTTCCCCGCATTCGGTCCACCGGCTGCCCAGACCGCCCAGGGGTAGCCACCCCACCTGCCCGCAGTTGAACCCAGACTTCACCCGGATGACCGACTGTCACCTCCGCTGAATCTTGCAATGCATGTGAGACAACAACCGGCTCAACCGGCTCGCCGTCGCTTCTTGTATCCGATTACCCACCAGATCGAGAGAGCGCAGCTTGCCCAGGTAGGGCGACTGCGCCAGCGCTTCCGCCCCCGCGTCGCCAATCTCGTTCAATCGCAGGTCCAGCACGATCAGCCTGGTCAGATACGGCCACCGCGCCAGCGCCTTGGCTCCCGCATCGGTGATCCAGGTCCGACCCAGACGCAGCGCGGTCAGCTGCACCAGATAGGGCGACTGCGCCAGCGCTGCCACCCCCGCGTCGCCGATCTCGTTGCCCCCCAGATCGAGCGAGTGCAATCGGAACAAGGACCCCGACTGCGCCAGCGCTTCGGCACCGGGGGGCCCAATCTGGTTACTCCCCAGATCGAGCGCAGTCAGCTGGACCAGGTGGGGAGACTGAGTTAGCGCTCTGACCCCCGCATCTCCAATCTCGTTCCGGCTCAGGTCCAGCTCGGTCAGCCTGGCCAGATACGGCGACTGCGCCAGCGCCTGGCACCCCCGGTCTCCGATCTGGTTCCGCATCAGATGCAGCGCCGTCAGCTGGGACAGCTGCGACGACCTCGCCAGCGCTTCCGCGCCCGCGTCACCGATCCAGTTCTGACCTAAATCTAGCGCGGTCAGATGGGGCAGATACGGCGAGGTCGCCAGGCTATCCGTTTCCACGTCCTCAATCAGGTTATTGCTCAGACTGAGCGCGGTCAGGTTGGACAGAAACGGCGAGTGGGCCAACGCCCTCACCCCGTCGTCCATGATCGCGTTCCTGCTCAGATCCAGCGCCGTCAGACGAGCCAACGAGGGACACTGCGCCAGGGCCCTGACTCCGGCGTCTCCGAGCTGGTGATCGCTCAGATCGAGCGCGGTCAGGTTGGCTAGCACGTCGCCTGCTTGCAAATCCTCCAGGGACACACTCACCGTATAGAGGTCGGACTCCTTCCCCTTCGCAACCCACAACACTTGATGATGCAATTTCAGCTGGCGCAGATGCACACTCTGGAAAACTGTCTGGATGTGGTCCCGAACCACCTCGCGCAACGGCCCCAGCTCCGCCCGTTGCCGATCGGCGAGACGCAGCCCGACCTCGCGCTCTCCCCCGGTGAGCGAGTATTGCTGCTCCAGCTCAGCTCGATGCATCCTGACACCGACCAGATCCACCCCTTCGATCAGGCCACCGTGATAGAGCCATCTCCCTTCAATCGCAGGCAACCCCTCGGTCCACTCCGCTTGATGGTGATCCAGCAACTGCTTTGCGCGCTGCTCCAGCTCACTGCGCTGGGGGTGCCACGCCGGCAGCTGCAACCATTGCACCTGCACGCGGATAAACTCCGCACGTGCCGTCTCACCCTGATCCTCCAGCCAGTCGGCCAGGATCAATCGCAGGGCAGGATCGTCCGGCTCCTCGGCGATGGCCTGCAGGAAGCCTCGACTCCCGGGAAAGCGGTTCCAGTAGGGCTCCCTCGGCGGCCTGCAGGGTGACATGGGCGGACTCCATCAGGGTGATGTTGGGGGGATTCTACCTTCCACTGGGAGGCAAGGTCATCGGGGTGGATGGCCATCCACCCCGATCCCGAGAAAAAAAATTGCGATCGGGTGGCGGGCTGCGGGCGCATCTGGTCATTACCTGGTGTGCTTCTCCTGTTCACCTGGAGCGAATCGTAACGCTCCGGGCCCCTGGTGAAAGGCAAACGACCATGTTCCGTTCCCTCCGCAGTCTGTTCTCCTCCGCGCTGGCTTCCAACAACCGCAAGCCGGCTCGCTCGCCGCTCACGCTGGAGAACCTGGAGAAGCGCGAGTTGATGGCAGCCTACATCTCGGGAGGCACGCTGGTGGTGGACGGCACCACAGGCAACGATGTCGCGATCCTCCGCCGAATCTCAGGACAGACCAATGGCGTGAACACCCTCGCGGTGACTTTCAACGGCACCACCTCCGTCCTGAGGGGCATCTTTCAGGCGGTCACCTTCTACGGAATGGATGGCGACGACACCCTGCGAGCCGATACGGTGGGCATGCCCGTGAAGGCCTTCGGGGGCAACGGCAATGATATGCTCGTCGGCGGCAACCGGAACGACACCCTCGACGGCGGAGCGGGCAACGACCGCCTTTTCGGGTTAGCGGGGAACGACCTGCTCCAGGGCGGCAGCTGGGACGATGTGCTCAACGGCGGAGCGGGCAACGACCGGCTGTTCGGCATGGACGGCAACGATATCCTCCGGGGCATGAACGGAAGGGATATCGCCCACGGAGGCGAAGGGGACGACAAGGTTTATGGCGACGAGGGCAATGACACCCTGTCCGGGAGCAACGGCAACGATCGGCTCTGGGGCGGCAACGGGGCGGACACACTCTTCGGCAACTCGGGGACGGACCATTTGTACGGGGGCGCGGGCCTCGACCTGCTCCGGGGCGGCAGCGGCGACGACAACCTGATTAGCATCGATGGGATGGACCCCTCCCTGGAAACCGGCCGCGACAACCTCTATGGCGAGGACGGCAATGATATGTTCTGGGTCGATCTGAAGGATGACACCCGGATGAGCTGGATCGAGAACCCCCTGCGCGACAACGTCAAGGATGCCTCGACCACGGAGAAGAATTTTAACATCAACGGCGTCCGCTACTTCCTGAACGGAGCCGACCGCACCCTCGATGGGGACGTCATTGCCGACCCCACTTTCTACGGCGAGAAGTCGAATGCGCAATGGGAGTACCGCCGCTTCGCTGAAACCCCGCTCTACCTGAACGGGGGCCCCACTGCTCTAGACATCCGCCAGGGGGCCGTCGGTGACTGCTGGCTGCTGGGATCGCTGGGTGCGGTGGTCCAACAGAGCCCCGACGCTATTCGACGCATCCTGGTGGATCTGGGTGATGGCACCTACGCCGTCCGCATCCAGGGCCAGTTCGTGCGTGTGGATGCCGACCTGCCGGTCGATCTCTACGACCACGGCAAACCGCAACCTGTCTTCGCCTACCGGGGTGGCCAGATGTGGGTTGCTATCATCGAAAAGGCCTACGCCACCGTCTGGGACAACACAGCCGGCGAGACCTGGAAGAACGATTACCTGTCTCTGAGTGGTGGCTATACGGATCAGGCGTTGCGAGCCATCCTGGAAACCCCCACCTACAACCCGTCCATCGGCGGTGGGATCCTGAAGGGGAGGTACTCCAGCAGTCAGGTGCTGCTCGACGAAATCGCGTCTCACCTGGCCAACGGCTACGCGGTGACGTTTGCAACGGGCAACGATACCTCCTCGGGCCTCTTCACTCCATTGCACGTCTATGCCGTGATCGGGGTGAACAGGGACAGCAGCGGGAAGGTCGTCTCCGTGATGTTGCGTGATCCCAACGGGCCGCAGTTCGACGCCACGGGAGAGCAGCTATACACGCACACCGAGCCGGATGTAGTAAATGGGAGGCCCGCGCTCAAGCGGTCGCTCTTCTTTGCCCGGATGTTCTAATCCGACGATCTCCCTGCCAGGGGGCGGGTGCCGAGGACGTACGCATGAGGCACCGCGCGAACGACTCGCTCTCGCCCGTTGAGCGAGTCAAGCGGGTTTGACTTCACCCGCTGGCCAGCCGGCGCGTCAGCAGGTAGAACACCGCCGCGCCCAGGCAGCCCGACGCAAAGGCGGTCACAAACGTTGCCGTCGGCCCCCACTGCGACCACACCAGCGCGCCCACCAGCGCCGCCGGCGCGATGCCCACGCTGCGCAGCCCCCAGTACATCCCCACGCCTCGGGCGCGCACCGCCTCGGGCAACAGTGACGTGATCATCGCCTTGCGCGCCGGCTCGCCGATCTCGCGCAGGCCATACACCACAAACGCCACCGCCAGCCAGCCACCGTCCGGCACCAGCACCAGCACCAGCGGAAACAGCGCGAAGAAGACGAACGTCAGCCCGACAAACGGCGCCTGCCCCGTCTGGCGCGTCAGACGGCCCACCGGCAGATACGTCACCAGCGCCGTCATATGCTGTAACGCCATGAGCGCCCCGACGTACTCCACCGGCACTTGCCGCACCACCAGCAGATACAGCGCCACGAACTCGCGCACCAGCTGATCACACCACCGCGTGAACAACTCGGCCAGCAACAGCGACCGCAGCGCCGGCGGAAACGCGTGCAGCACCTCTCTCAGTGGCACCTCAGACTTGACACTTTTCCGCTCCGGCATGTAGACATACTGCAGCACCAGCGACACCACCCCCAGGATCAGGGCGATCAGCACGAGGTAGTGCATCCCGGCGATGCGTCCCGCCTCGGCGCTGCCACTCGTGCGTTCGGCCCAGCCCAGCACCCAGCCGGCGATCAGCGGACCGAGGATCTTCGGCAGGCGCTTCTGGATCGACTGCAGGGCGAATGCCATCCCGCGATTCTTCGCGTCCACCGTCGCCCCCACCGTGGTGAAGGTCACCGGCACCGCCAGCGGCTCCCAGCCCAGGATGGCCAGCGCCGCCACCACCGCCACCGCCGGCCACGGCGCCAGCAGAAACAGCAGATAGCCCGCCGTCGAGATGCTGCCGAACAGCAGCAGCGACCCGCGATCCCCTAGCCGCGCTGTCAGCTGTCCCCCCGCCATGTAGCAGGCCGCCTCGAACAGTTGCCGCAGGCAGGCGTAGGCCGCGATGACCGCCAGCGTGGCCGGCAGCAGCGTGGCCGTCGCCACCGCCTCCTGCTTCACCGCGCGGATGGCCGCCAGGTACACCCCCAAAAACGGCTCCCACAGCTGCTCGCCCAGGCCGAAGAACAGCACGGCCATCAGCACCACCGCCACCGTGCGGTTCAGCGCGAGTAGTTGTCCCAGGGAATGCAGCCAGGCGCGCACGCGGGGAGACCCTTCCTGCGATTCATCGCTATAGTGATTCAGGACAACCTACGCCCCCGGAGAGGAGAAGAAAGATGTCTGGAAAGCGCGTGCTCAGCGCCGGGCAGTGCATGGCGGATCATGGCAGCCTCACCCGGCTGCTCCAGGGCCAGTTCGCCGCCCAGGTGGTGCCCTGCGATTCCATCCGCGAGACGCTTGAGCGGCTGCGTGCCGAGGCGTTCGACCTCGTGCTGGTCAACCGCGTCTTCGATGTCACCGGCGAGGGCGGCCAGGATCTGATTCGTACGATCAAGGGCGACCCGCACCTGAAGGACGTGCGCGTCATGCTGGTCAGCAACTTCCCCGAGGCGCAGGAAGAAGCCGTCGCCAGCGGCGCCATCCCCGGCTTCGGGAAAGCCGCCCTGCGCGAACCAGAAACCGTCGAAACGCTGCGCCACTACCTGGCCTAGCTCAGCGCTCCAGCCGTAGCACATCGCCGAACGTCAGCGCGGGCAGGATCACCTCGAGCGTCCCCGCCTTCGTGGTGGCCTTCAGCGGACCATGGTACGCGCTGATCACCTGACGAACCGGCTTGCCGACGCGGATGCGCAGCCGCACCTTCTCCTGCGCGGCCCCATAATTGGCGATCGGCAGGATGTAGCCGCCGGGCGCTTCCAGCAGGCGCATGTCCAGCTGCGTCAGCCCCGGCGACTCGACGAGTGGCGTTGCGCCCGCCTGCTTCAGCGCCTGACGCACCACCTCCGCCGGGGCAGTATCCCATGTCGCTGGCAGCGAGTGCGTGTTCGGCCCGCGGTCGGCGACCAGGGGTGTCTGCAGCGCCTTCCACAAAAACGCCAGCCCCGGATGACTCGCCACGTACAGCACGCGCCCGCGCTCCAGCTCGCGCTCGACGCAGGCCGGACTCTTATCGGATGCGAACGTCGCCAGCACCCGGGCGTCCGCGGCCGGCTCGATCCGTTCGTGCGTCGCCAGCACCGGCATGTCCGTCTCGCCCAGCCGCACCGTGTCCAGCGGAGTCAGAAAGGCCAGTTCCTGCCGTGGCCGCAGGAACGGCGTGCGCGTCTGGGTGGTCACCTTCTTTAGCCCCGCCAGCGCGTGCCAGGATGAAAGCGGCTGGGCGTAGCTGTCGCGCTGGCCCGCGCCGGCCGTCGCCAGCACCACCCCGCCCCCACGCACAAACGTCTCGACGGCCGGCACCACGTCTGGCCGCCAGTGATCGCCCACCAGAATCAACAGCTTCTTGCCGCCCAGCTTGTTTTTCGCCACGTCCTCTTCGGTAACAAGATCCGGCGCGTGCCCCGTCAGGGTCAGCATCTTCCACAGCCCCAGCCGTTCGAGATGGAAGTGCAGCCGCGCTTTGCGGAACTCCGGCCCGAAGTGCGCATGGCCAGCCAGATCTTCGGCGATGCCCGCGTAGTCCCAGCGCTCGGTGCTCTCGCTCACCAGCAACGCCACCTCCGACGGCACTGGGCGCGACTGCGGCAACAGATCCTCGACCAGCCCGACCGCGTGGGTCACGTCGCGCAGCGCCCGGAACCGGCTGACCGCGCGATGGTCGATGTGGTTCTCGGTGAACGTCTCATTCAGCCCAATGCCGAAAAAGTCGAGCATCGTCGCGCCGTGCGCCAGGTGCGTGAAGGCCGAGCGCAGGAAGCTGGCGTCGGTGTTGCCAGGGGCGTGCGGCATGGTGTACTGGCGCAGCACCGCGCGGGGGTTCTCGCGCATGCCAGTCACGAAATGCTCGGCGATGTAACCGTTGACCATCGGCCCCAGCTGAGCCACCTGCCAGAAGTACTCGCTGTGACGCCCCAGGTCAGCGGCCCCCTGCCGGAACCACTTGATGTACATGGTGCTGTGCGGATAGTAGAACGGATGACACGAGTAGTTCGCGCCACACAGCACGTCCGACCCCAGCGCCGTGCGGACCGCGCGGGCTCCCTCGGCGGCAAAGCGAATGGCCATCTCCTCGTAGAACAGCAGCGAATCGACATACAGCCGCGGGTTCTGCTTCGCCGCCTTCGCGCTGCTATCCGGCCGGAACCCCTCCGCCGTCACCGGGCCCCACTCCTCCAGCCAGTAATCGCGAATCTGCAGGCGCGGCCGGTTCGCCTTCAGCCATTCCAGCCACAGCTTCGTCACCACCTGCCGGGCATTCAGCCGTTTGTCTCGCGCCGTCACCTCGGCGGTCAACATGCCCAGCCACTCGCTGAAGCCGATCTCGTCGCCATAATCGAAGAACCGCAGCTGGGGCAGCATCCCCTCGCGTTCGACCTGGGCACGCGCCTTGCCGATGTTCGCCAGCGTCGGCGGGTTCCGATAGCCCATGACCATCCACGACTTCGACGGCTCAACGCCCACTGCCTGCAGGTTCTTCACCTGGGCCGGCCCACTGTGCGCCGGATGCAGCGACCGAAACCCCAGCGCGGCATACAGCGCGGCGTACTTCCGCCCGTAGGCGTTGTCCTGCCCCAGCGGCAGCCAGCCGCCATAACAGAGCGGCTTCGTCGGCTTCTTCCCCGGCGCTGGCGATTTCTTCAGTTCCGCCAGGATGGCATCGATCGCCTCCTCGGGAGTGCGCGGCGCTTCGTCCGCACGCGGGTAGGTCGGCAGGTACACCGTCACCGTCCCCTCACCGCTGAACTTCCGCGTCGCCTCCTTGCCCCCCACGGGACGCACCTCGACGCTGAACTTCCCCTGCCCGCTGACGCTGATGGCCGAGAAATGCGCCGTGTCCTGCCCGCGCAGTCCCACCCACTCGCTGGTCGCCCCAGCCGGCACCTGCGGCACCGCGGCCGGCTCACTGAAGCCCCACGGGATGCGGTTGTAGATGTGGTGGATGCGGTAGCTCTGCGCCGTGCTCGCGCCATTGGTCAGCCGCACCTCCCAGCGCGGGCCCACCGTGTCGCGCACCGCATCGAGGATGGGGTACAGCGTGTTCCCTCGCAGGTAGTGCCCCAGCCAGGCATCGCGCGTGTCGCTGGTCAGGTAGAGCAGATCCACGTTCCGGTTCGCCGCCCGACCTGGCACCTGTGGCTGCTCGACGCCCTCCAGGGTGATGACAGCCGGCCCCGCCGCCAGCCCCGGCACCGTGACGACTTCCTCCATCAGCCCTTCCGGGCCCCAGGGCGGATCGTGCTGCGCCTTCGCCTCCATCTTGCCCGTCAGCGCGGCGTAGCGCAGACTCTCCTTCCGTCCCAGCACCTGCTCGACGCGCGTCTTACCTGCTTGCTCGATGCGCACACGAAAACGCGCCTCGGTGAACGCCGGGTACTCGTAGCGCACCCACAGCCGGTAGTCGCCCGCCTGCGGCACCTGCACCGTCGCCCGCGCCCGGCCACTGCTCGCCTTGCTCTCCAGCGACAGCACCCGCTCGCCCGAGATGTGGTTGAACCCGATGGCATCGACCATGTAGTTGCCCTGGCCGTTCGCCACCACCTTCCACCCCGATTCGATGGTGAACTGCTCCGCCTCGATGGCGACGGCGGGAGCCAGGCGAAAGGCGGGCTGCGCGACGACGAGGGGAGGTCCGACGAGGAGGCAGGCCAGGCAAGCTACGGAACGCATCATGCGAACTCCGCGACGCGAGGAAGGAGGGGCCAGCGGGGCGAGATGTGCGAATCCTCGCAAGGTCGGCTCCTTCCGTCAAGCCTGCGCAGCCGGCGCGGACAGACTTTCCGGCAAAGCGATCAAGTTAGCTCCCATCGCGCGCCGATGTTAGAGGATGTGGGTTTGGAGGGCCGCGCCTCGCCTGGCGCAGGATGGCCCCGGGGGGTTTGGAGAAAGTCGGAAGGAGCAAGCGGATGAGCAGCTCAACCCAGGCCGGCCGGTCCGGTTGGCGCGGCGGATCGACCCTGGCTGCCCTGATCCTGGGTCTGCCCCTGACGGTCGGCCTGCTGGCTATCTTCCACCATGGGCCGCTGCGCGGCACCTACGTCGCGCGCTACGTCGAATTCCCCGTGCAGTGGATCGAGGTCGGCTTCTTCTGCTGCGGCGCCGCCGCTCTCTTTATCAAGTACCTGCAGGTGCGTCAGGAACAGGCCGTCTGCTACCTCGAGCTCCTCCCCCGCTGGGATGGCAAGCCCACCCCCATCGAGAAGGCCCAGGAGCTACTCTCGGGCATCGATAAACTCTCGGCCCGCATCCGCTCCACCTATCTTGGACGCCGACTCCGCGCCGCGCTCGACTTCCTTCGCCGCCGCAAATCGGCCCAGGATCTCGACGACCAGCTGCGTGCCCTGACCGACGCCGACGCCCTCGCCCAGGAGCAGAGCTACGGCCTGGTGCGCTTCATCACCTGGGCCATCCCGATCCTGGGCTTCCTGGGTACCGTGATCGGTATCACCGGCGCCATCGGCGGCGTGACCCCTGAGGTGCTCGAAGAATCCCTCTCCAGCGTGACCGACGGCCTGGCCGAGGCATTCGATTCGACCGCCCTGGCCCTTGGTCTCACCATGTTGCTCATGTTCCTGACCTACCTGGTCGAACGACAGGAACAGGCGGTGCTGGTGGCCGTCGACCTGCTCGTCGAGGATCAGCTGAGCCATCGCTTCCAGCGCGAGTCAACCGATTCGGCCCCGTTCCTCGACATCGTTCGGCAGAGCACTCAGGCGCTGTCCGCCAGCGTCGAGGGCCTGGTCGAGAAGCAGGCGCAGGTCTGGGCTCAGGCGCTGGGCAACCCCGAACAGCGCGCCGTCGCCGCCTACCAGCAGGCGCAGGCCACACTCGCCGGCGCCCTGGGCCAGGCGATGGATCAGACCATCGAGGCCTACTCGCAACGCCTGGCCGCGCTCGAGCAGCATGCGCATCAGCAGATGGTCCACCTGGTCAGCCAGCTGGGCGCCGTCGCCGATGCCGTCCGCGAGACCGGCCGCGAGCAACAGCAAGCGCTCACCCAGGTGGCGCAGGGCGTGGCCGGGCAAGCCAGCGTCCTGGGCAAGCTTCAGGAAGACGCCACCAACCTGGTACACCTGCAGGCCGTCCTGCACCAGAACCTCGCCGCCCTCGCCAGCGCTAGCTCGTTCGAGGAAGCGGTTCACAGTCTGACCGCGGCGGTCCACCTGCTGACCGCCCGCGCCACGGGCGGCTCCACACCGGCGCCGCGCGTCTTCCAGGGTGGGAAAGCCGCATGAGTCGTCGTCATCAGCTGAAGGTCGATACCTTCCCCTTCCTGGCGGTGTTGCTCTGCGCCATGGGGTCGCTGATCCTGGTGCTCCTGGTGATGGATCGCCGCTCGAAGCTGGCGGCACACGCCCGGGCCCAGGAGCAGGTGCGACGCCAGGTCGAGGACCACGCCCTTGCCCGCGCCCGCCGCCGCGAGGAATACGAGGCCCGCCGCCGCGACCTGCAGGCCGCCCACGACCGCAAGCGCGACAAGCTGACCGCCCGACTCGACAGCGAGGAGCGCCAGCTGGACGCCGAGGCCAAGAAGGTGCAGGCGCGCCTGGCCGAGGCCGCCGCCCGCCTGCGCGAGGAAGAAGAAAACGTCCGTCGCCTGCGCGGCCAGGTGGAGCAGGAAAAAGAACGCCTCTCGTCTCACGAGAAGGCCCTGGGCATGGCCCGCGCTGAATCCGGCGCGATGGCGCGCAAGCTCGCCGACGCCGACCGCGCCCGCGCTCGTATGGCCGAGGATCTCGCCCACCTCGAAAAGCTGCTCCGCGAGGTACAGGAGACGCGCAAGCGCGAGGCCAACACCTACTCCGTCATTCCCTACCAGGGGAAGCGCGGCGACGGCCGACGCCCCATCTATGTCGAGTGCAACGAGGATGCCCTGGTCTTCCATCCCGACCGACTCAAGCTCGACGGCGCCACGCCAGCGGCGCAGATTCGCTCCGAGGTCGAGAAGCGCATCCGGCAGCAGAAGCAGGAACTGACCGCCGCCGGCGTGAAGGACGCGCGTTCCTACCTGTTGCTCCTCGTCCGTCCCAACGGTGTGCGCCGTTACTACGAGCTGCAGACGTCGGTGCGCGACCTGGACATCGACTTCGGCTACGAGTTCGTCGATGCCGACTGGGAGCTGAAGATCGACGACCGCGCCACGCCGACGTCCACCCAGCTGGCGACGACCACCAGCCCCCGCCGCGAAACACTTCGCACCACACCCGGAAGCGCCGCCGAGCCCGGCTTCGCCCGCCAGGGCGGTAGCGGCGGCGGAAGCGGCGGACCGCCTGGCACAGGCTCCATTGGCACAGGCACTGCTGGGACAGCCTCCTCTGGCACAGGCACCGGTGGCACAGGCCCCATCGGGACTGGCTCCACTGGCACAGGCATCACCGGCACAGGCCCCATCGGGACAGGGCAGGGCGGCTCGCCCGGCTTCTCCCCCGGCGGCGGCAACCTGGGCGGCCCCGGAGTCGCCGGCGGCCCGCTCCTGGGAGGTCCGCCCTCCATGGGTGCCCCCGCCGCCTCCGGCCTCGGTTCAGGCCCCGGCCTCGGTTCAGGCTCCGGCCCCGCGCTCGGTTCAGGCCCCGGCCTCGGCTCTGGTCCTGGTCTGGGATCAAGCCCCGCGCTCGGCTCCGGCACGAGCCCTCTGCCAGGTTCAGGCACGGCGATGGCGGGTGCGGGCCCGCGCAATCCGTCCAGCGCCACTCTCTCACCGGAAGCTTCCACCGGGCCAGGTCTCGGCGGAGCGCCGGGCACGCCGCCCACGCTGGGGATGACTGGCGCGCCCACCAGTGTCGGGCTGAACCGTCCGCAACCGTTCGGTTCCGGTAAACCTCCGGAGATGGGCGCACCTGCTGGCATCGGCGGCGCCCCGGGCGAAGGACCCGCCTTGCCTCCTTCACCGGACGGCCCTGTGGTCAGTCTGCATCGTCCCGTGGCACGGCCGCCGCAGGAAGCGCCGTCGGGCATCCAGCTGCCCCCCTCGCTACCCAACTTCGGCGGCCCGGGTAAAGAGAACGGCACGCCTGGCCAGCCGGGCGAGAACGCCGGCCAATCCGGGTCTACCGCCTCGACGTCCACCTCAGGCACCGGCCAGACTCAGGGCACCGGTCAGGGTCAGGGCACCGGCCAGGGTGCCGCCTCCGGAACCGCCTCCGGCGGAGGCAGCGCTGCCGAGGGACCGCCCGAGAAGTGGCAGCCGCGCACCGGCCAGGGCATCCTCAACGGCAGCCCGGCGGCCAACCCCGAGGAGCGCCGTCGCCCCGTGGCCCTGCGCCCCGCTCGCATCGAGGGCAACGAGGAAACTGTCCTGTACGTCGAATGCCGTGCCGACCAGGTGGTCTTCTACCCCTCGCGCAAGGTGGTCACCTTCGACGAGCTGACCAACACCCCGCCCTACAACCCGCTGACCCAGACGGTCCATCAGCTCATCCTGCGTCAGATGAACCTGCGCCAGCCCAACGGCCCGGCCCCGCGCTTCCACATCCGCTTCCTGGTCCAGCCCGACGGCCTGCGGACCTTCCACCGCGCCTACCCGGCGCTGGACACCATCTCGGTGCCCAAGTCGCGCTACAACCTGATGCCCGACGACGACGTGGCCCGCATCGTCACCGGGAACTAGTCCTCACGGAAGTAGGTCGATGCGACGCCGACGACGACCCCAGCGCGAAATCGCCTTCAGCTTCGACTCCTTTCTGGACGTCGTGGCCAACGTGGTGGGCGTGATCATCCGTCTGATCCTGGTCGCCTGGGTGGGGGCGCGCACCTACAAGGCAGTGTTGCCGCCCGCTCCGGAACCACCTCCTGCCCTCACCGCGCCCGAGCCGCTGCCCGAACCCAGCGACCCGCGCGAAGGCCAGCTGGTCCGGCGACGCCAGGAAATCGAACAGCGCGCCTCCGAGCTTGGTCCCAAAACCGCCCAGCAGCGTCAGACCAGCACCGTGGCCGCCCAGTTGCGCCGCGACCTCGAGGTGCTGCTGGCTCGTCGCAAGGAGCTTTCCGGCACGAAGGAAGAGCAGGCCGAGGCCGCCCGCCGCGCCCGGGAGAGTGCCCTTGCCGCCAGCATGAGTATCGACGAGCTGCAGGCGCGCAGCCAGAAGCTCATGAAGGACCTGGAGGGCCTGCGCCGGCTGCCACCGCCGCGCAAGGAGCTGCGCTACATGACGCCGGTCAGCTCGCCGGTGCAGTCCGAGGAGTTGATGTTCGAGTGCCAGCGCGGTCGGGTGGCGCTCATCGACACTGGCGCCATGCTCGCCGAGATCCGCCGCGAGGCACGCTCGCGCGGCGAGCAGCTCAAGAACGCCTGGCAGCGCACCGAGATGACCGCCCCGGTCGGCGCATTCCGCCTCCGCTATATCCTCGAACGCGAACGCGGCCTGCTCGACGGACCCGCCAGCGGCACTCCTGTCGATGGCCCCTTCCGCTTCGGCGTGACCAGCTGGGAAGTCGTCCCCATCCAGGTCGACCGTGGCGAGACCGCCGAGCAGGCGCTGCAATCGAACTCCGCCTTCCGCAACGTCGTCGATCGGCTCGACCCCCAGGTCACTGCCGTCACCTTCTGGGTCTACCCCGATAGCTTCCCGCTCTACCGCCAGCTGCGCGACTACCTCCATCGCAAGGATGTGATGGTGGCCGGCCGGCCGCTCCCCGAGGGGTTGCCCATCGCCAGCTCGCGCCATGGCACCGTCTCGCGCGGACAGTAACGCGCCGTTCGACGCCGGCTCGCTACAATCCACCGCATGAGCACCCAACCCGCCAGCCTCGCGCGCGTGATCGGCCCGATCATGGGCACCGCCATCGTCGTGGGCACCATCATCGGTTCCGGCGTCTTCAAGAAGCCCGCCGCCATCGCCGAGGCGCTGCCCTATTCCGGCATCGTCGCCCTCGTCTGGATCATCGGCGGCCTGCTCGTCCTTTTCGGCGCGCTGGCCTATGCCGAGGTCGCCGTCCTCTTTCCCCAGACGGGCGGCAACTACGTCTTTCTCCGCGAAGCCTACGGCCGACTCGCTGGCTTCCTCTGGGGCTGGGTCGAGTTCTGGATCATCCGTTCCGCCTCGCTCGCCGCCCTGGCCAGCATCTTCGCCGAATCCCTGGGTGACATCGTCGCCAACCCCGCCTTCCAGCAGGCCGTCGGCCTTCCCGCCGACGTGCGCCTCGGCTACTGGGGGCAACGCCTGCTCACCGTGGCCACGCTGCTCGGCCTGGGTGCGGTCAACATCCGTGGCGTTCGCTGGGGAGGCGGCCTGCAGGTCGGCATCACCGCCATCAAGGTCGGCTCCATCGCCGGCATCATTGTCCTGCCGTTCTTCTTCCTCGTCAGCGCGACGCCTCCGCCCGGTGGCGTGCCCCCCAGCTGGGACAACCTCGCTCCGGTCTGGCCCGCCAGCATCACCGCCCTGTCGCTCACGGGCCTGGGCTCCGCCTTTCTCGGTGTCCTCTGGCCCTATCACGGCTGGATGAATCTGGCCCCGGTCGCCGGCGAGGTACGCAACCCCCAGCGCAACCTGCCCCTGGCGCTGCTGCTGGGTGTGGGCATCGTCGTGCTGCTCTACCTCGGCTCCAACCTGGCGTATTACCTCATGGTCCCCGGCGCCGACATGGCCGCTCTGCGCAGCAAGGACACCGCCGTCGCCACCGCCTATGCCCTGCGCCTGCTGGGTCCCCTGGGTGCGGCCGCCGCCAGCGCTGCCATCATGTGTTCGGTGTTCGGTTCGCTCAACGGCAACCTCCTGGTCGGCCCCCGACTCCTCTTCGCCATGAGCAACGATGGCCTGGCCCCGCGCCTGCTCTCCCGCATCCACCCGCGCTGGCACACCCCGGCCGCCGCCATTGCCGTCCTCGCCATCTGGGCCAGCTTGCAGGTCCTCGCCGTCGCCGCCCTCACCGAGTTCGACCTGCTCGACCGCCGCAAATCCCACTTCGACATGCTCACCGACTTCGCCATGTTCGGCGCCATCATTTTCGAGACGATGGCCGTCCTGTCGATCTATCGCTTCCGCTACCTCCTGCCCGACGCACCACGGCCCTACCGCTGTCCCGGCTACCCCGTCGTGCCCGCGCTGCACGCTCTGGTGCCCGCCTTCGTCCTGGTGAACATGTTCCTCGCTCAGCTGGCCGAGGCCGCCACCGGGCTGGGCTTCATCCTCGTCGGCGTCCTGGTCTACTTTGTCCTGGGTCTGCAGCGCAGCCGGCCGGCCTGACACAGCCCCACTTTTGACCACCCCTTCCCGCCCCACTCGCGCCGGGCCCGCTTGCTCGACGCTGCCAGTGTGCTAGGGTGCAAGGGTGGATGTTGCCGCTCTCTCCCCGGAAAAGTCTCTCATGCCCCCTCGACGCGCCGCCCTGCGCCTGGAACCGCTGGAGGCCCGCCTGGCCCCGGTCGTCGGCGCCTTCGCCGAGGCTCCGGCTGTGCCGCCCGGCACCGGTTACGATGGCGTCGTCTTGCTGGAAAGCCTGTCGCCTTTTGGCGGCAGCACCGGCTCCGGTTCTCTCCTCGAGACGGGCAGTCACATCCTGACCGCGGCCCACTGCCTGGTCGACGAGTTCGGCGAAATCGATTCCACCACGACGAACGTCACCTTCCACCTGCTCGATGGCACCACACCGCACACCATCACCCTGACGGTGCCGCGCAGCAACTATCGCATCCACCCCAACTACAACGGCAACGTCCTCGCCGGGTCCGATGTCGCTCTGCTGGTCCTGCCCGACCCGATCGATCCTGCCCCGACGCGCCAGATGATCGCACCCTTCGGCGCCCAGCGCTACGGCCTCTACGAGGGCGGCGACGAGCTGGGCTAGGTGTTCACCGCCGTCGGCTATGGCCGGCTTGGCACCGGCGCCACCGGCAGCCTCGAAGCCACCGAGGGCACCAAGCACCTGGGCATGAACCGCTTCGAGGATTACGCCAGCGCCCTGCGCGACCTGCCCGCCTTCGGCCTCGCCCCCGCCGGCGCAACGACCCTCATGTGGGACTTCGACAACGCCCTGGCGGCCAACGACGCGATGGGTCTCTTCCTGCACAGGCCCGACCTCGGCCTCGGCGCACAGGAGTCCAACCCTGCCCAGGGCGATTCGGGCGGACCACTCTTCCTGGGCGACCGCATCGCTGGCATCGTCTCCTACTCCGATGGGGGCGTTTCCCCACCAGACATCAACACCGACATCGACCGCGGCTTCGGCGAGTTTGGCATCGCCACCCGGGCGGGCGCCTTCGCCGACTACATCCGCGAGCAGACCGCCAGCCCGGCCGACCTCGTGCTCGACCTCCGCTATCAACTCGTCGGCCTGAACGGCCGGCGCGACAAGGTGATCGTCACCGCCCGTCGGGTCGGCGACAACCTCGAACTGGCGGTGCGCGTGCCCGGGTCCACCACCCGCTACGATGGCGTGTACTTCTCTGGTCCGCTCGCCAGCGTGCGCTCGCTGACCCTGCGCGGCAGCGACGACGCCGAGATCTTCCTGCTCGACCAGGATCTCGGCGTGCCCGTGGCCATCCAGGGCCGCGGCTTCCACGATACCGCGTACCTGAGCGGCAAGCCCCGCGCCGCTGCTCTGCGCCAGCTCCGCTTCGATGGCGGCGCGGGACGCGACACCCTGGTCGTCCAGGCCGATACCCACTTCACCCTGGCCGCTCAGCAGGTGCTGGCCGAGCAGTTCGCGCAGATCACCCTCGCCAGCGTGGAGGTGGCCCAGCTGCGCGGCGGGCCGTCGGCCAACCACTTCACCCTGACCGGCTGGCGCGGCCAGGCGTACCTCGACGGCGCCGGCGGCCCGGATACGCTGAGTGTCCAGGTCTCCCGGTCGGCCGCGCAGGTGCAGGCACAGCGCCTGGCCGACGCGGGCGTGGTCCGTCTGCTCTATCGCGACGGTGCCCGTGGCAGGGTCAGCTGGGCAGGCATCGAAACACTTTGCTTCAGTCCATGAACCTTCGACGCATCAGACCGTCACGGGGACGTGCTGCAGTTTCAGCCGTTCCTCGAGCATCTGGGCCGCCGACACCACCAGCGTGGCGCACTGCTCGACCGACAGCCGCCCGGAGTTCAGCACCAGGTCGTACCCCATCGGATCATTCGGATTCCGATGGAAATGGCGCTCGACGAAGCGGGCCCGCTCGCGGTCGGTGTGATCGACCCAGCGCTCGGCCTGGTCCTGCGTCATGTCCTTGCTGCGCGCGATGTTGGCGATGCGATAGTCGCGCGGCGCGATGACGCGCAGACGCAACGTCGAGTCCGGCGGCAACACCTGGGCCGCCCCGCGCCCCACAATGACGCAGTGGCCGGCCTTGCCCAGGCTGGCGAGCAGCTCGAGCAGCGCCTTGATGTAGGCCATCTCCGTCGGCGCCGGGTGCGACGAGAAGCTCTGGAACATCTCCTCCAGCCAGCTGACGGAGTGTTCGTCGAGATGTTCCAGTAACTTGGAGTGCAGCCCCTTCTCCTCGGCCACGCGCGTCAGCAGCTCGTGGTCGTAGACGGGCCAGCCCAGCCGGGCTCCCACGGCACGAGCGATGTCCGCCCCTCCGGAACCGGCCTGCCGGCTCAGAGCAATGGTGAGCGGCGGCGGCAGATGCTCCGGACGCGGGGCCGGGTGCGACTCGGCGTAACGATGGAGACGAGCCAGGGCTTCGACAAAGCGATCCGATCCGGGTGACATGATCCACCTCCCCTCCGGGCTGGGTCCAACCTGGATAAGATTCAGCCTGCAAATCAGGTGCCACGCCAGCGGCCACCCCGGCAGGGGAGAAAATGTTCCTGATTCGGCCCTGCGCCCCGCAGCGTCTGTGCGGGCGCTGAGCGGTGGCGCGACAGCCGCGCTGTGCGGATCAGCGTCACTTCCAGCCACGATTCCCCCGCACAACCCGCAGAACCACTCCCACCAGCAGAACCGGACATTCCTGCCGTGACGGGGCCGTCTCCGCACCTGGCTCAAATAGGGATAGTTGCGAGATTGACAGCGATTGTGGCGGCGATGACAATCAAGGCATTGGGAAGCGAGTTTGCAGTAAACTCCATCTTGGGAAGGACTTCCAGTAATGTAGTCTGGGAGAATCTGATGAAGCGATTCATCTCCGGAGTGGCCCTCCTCTCCTTGACACTGGCGGCAATGTTGGGAGCCAGCGCCAGTGGTCAGGGCAAGGACAAGGGGGAAGCGCTCAAGCTGGGCTCGCTGAAAAGTGAGCTGTTACAGAAGATCGTCAAGAGCCACCTGGAGGGCGCCTACGGCAAGGATCCTTCGAAGGCGGCGCACCTCAAGGCGCTGGCCGATGGCCTGGGTGGCGCCGCGGGCCTGCCGGGTCGGCTGCGCTACGTCGTCAAGAACGGCAAGCCCGAGCTGACCGTGGACACCACGGGCCTGAAGGAGCCAACCGCCGCCGACCGTGACCGGGCCCAGGCTGCCCTGCGCGACCTGGTCGGTGCCGCCCTGGCGAAGGTGGCCGCCGAGGGTTACCCCGACGCCGGCAAGAAATACACCCTGGCCGCCGCCGACGCCCGCGCCATCGTCGATAGCGCCCGCGCCGTCTACGCCGCTGCCCCGACCCCGCCTGCCGTCGATCCGGTCAAGCAGCTGCAAGCGCGTGTGGACCAGCTGACGCAGGATCTCACCGCCATGAAGGCCCTCGAAACCCGCCTGGCCGCCGCTGAAAAGTCGGTCAAGGATGTGGACGGCCTGAAGAAGTCCGTGGACTCTCTCGACAAGCAGGTCAAGGACGTCGATGGCCTGAAGAAGACCGTCGATTCCCTCGGCAAGCAGGTCAAGGAGGTCGATGGCCTGAAAAAGACGGTCGATTCTCTCGGCAAGCAGATCAAGGACGCCGAGGGTCTCAAGAAGACCGTCGATGAGCTGGGCACCCGCATCAAGAACCTCGACACTCTGACCAAATCGGTGGACGAGCTGGGCAAGCAGGTCAAGGAGCTACCCGGCCGCATCGACCGCGTGGAAACCGCCGCGCGCAACCTCGACACCGTGGTCAAGAAGGTCGAGGCCGGCCTGAAACTCGTGGACACCGCCACCCGCAAGCTCGAGGCGCTGCCGGCCCAGATGAAGGGTCTGGAAGGCCGCCTGGAGAAGATCGAGAAGGCCATGGGCGGCGTCGCCGGGCAGGATGGCCGCATCAAGGCGCTCGAAGAGCAGCTGCAGAAGGAGCGCAAGGAGCGCGAAGGCGCCCTGAAGAAGCTGGAAGACGAGCTGAAGAAGTGGACCACGCCGCAGATTCTGCCCTCCACGCCGCTGCCCCACGGCACGATCATCCTGCCGCACGGCACCCCCTGCCCGCAGCCGGTGATCATCCAGAGCGGCTGCCCCTGCAGCCACGTCCTGGTGCCCGCCGTCGGCACCGGTTGCTTCGGCGAACGCTTCCCCGTCCTGAGCCTCATGGACCTGGCCAGCGAGTACGGCTGGAAGGGTGACCAGGGCTGGGGTGACCAGGGCTGGGGCGACCAGGCCCATGGCTACGGTGGGATGGGCTACGGTGGTCAGCCTTCCGAACAGCTGATCTCCGAGGTGCCCGTACCCGACGCTCCGAAGAATTCCGACAAGCCCAGGAATGCCCCGAAGGGTGCGCCGAAGGTCGTGCCGGGCGGTACCGAGGGCGACGAGGAAGGGCCGGCGCTCCTGCAGTTCATGTCGCGCAAGGGCGGCACGCAGGACGCCAACGGCCTGGTGCGCGAAGCCACCACGGCGCGGAAGGTCCGCCGTGCCGGTGCCATCGACCTGCGCGGCATGACCGCGAAGGACGCCGAACCGCTCTTCTGGAAGGGCTATCGCTTCTTCTGGGAGAACAAGATGGTCGAGGCACAGGCCCAGTTTGAGGCAGCCACCTCGCTGTTCGAGAACGACGCCCGCTTCTGGTACTTCCGCTCGCTGGCCGAGTCGGCCCTGGGCCTGACCACGGCAGCCGACACCTCGCTGGCCCAGGCGGTCGAGCTGCACCGCCGCGGCCTGCCCCAGGCCGAGCTGATCAGCAAGTCGCTGGAGCGCGTGCAGGGTGAACCCCGCATGCGTCTCCGCGAGGCGCTGGACGCTCGCCGCACTGCTCGCTAATTGCTGCGTCCACCCTGGGCCCGTGGTCGGCTGCGTTCTGCTCGCCGACCACGGGCCCGTTTCTTTTTCCCCGCCGCACTTTCCTTCTCTGGGAACTTCCCTCGGTTCGTTCACGTCTGTAAAATATATCGCCGACGAGAGTTGAACTGATACGCCCCGGTCGTCTGCGAACCAGAGAGGAACCTTGTCATGGATCATCGCCGCGCTCCCCTTGCCCTGGACTGCCTCGAAGATCGCCTGGCACCGGCGACGCTCAACGGCACCGTTCTGGAGATCACCGGCACGGTCAACAACGACAACGTGGTGATCTCCCGCGTGCAGATCAACGGTGTCGAGAACATCCGCGTCACCGAGAACGGCACCATCACCAACTTCACCGCCGCCTCGGTCACCAGCGTGACGTTCACCGGCGATGCCGGCAACGATCGCTTCATCAACCGCACCGCTCTGCCCTCCACCGCCGACGGGGGCGAAGGCAACGACCGCCTCCTCGGCGGCAGCGCGACCGACATCTTCACCGGCGGCAACGGCAACGACTACCTCAACGGCAACGGCGGCGCCGACACCCTCAACGGCGACGCTGGCGACGACATCCTCGTCGCTGGCCTCGACCGCCTCGTCAACACCCTCATCGGTGGCACCGGCTCCGACAAGCTGTTCGGCAGCTTCGGCAACGACCTCCTCACCGCCGGCACCGGTGGCTCCCTCGAACAGGACACCGGCACCAACTGGGTCTTCGGCAACCTCGGCGACGACACCATCACCGGCGGCGCTGGCATCGACTACCTGTCGGGCGGCCTCGGCAAGGACACCCTCAACGGCGGCGACGGCAACGACCGCCTCTACGGCGGCCTCGGCGCCGATATCCTCAACGGCGGCGCTGGCGACGACTTCCTCGATGGCGGCTTCGACAATGCCGTCGATGTCCTCACCGGCGGCACCGGCGCCGACAACTTCCGCGAGAAGTTCGTCTGGAGCTTCCTGCCCGTCCCGCAGGACACCTTCGTCGATTTCACCACCGGCGAAGACCGCACGTCGCGTCTGTTCTAACCTGCCGCCACCTTCCGTCTCTTCCCCGGCCCAGCCTTCACACGCTGGGCCTTTTCACGCGCGCAGCCCCCCGCGCCAGCGTGGAGAACCGAGCGCGCTCTTCCCGGATCAATACAGCAGGCGCGACAGTTTCGACCGGTACTCGTTCGCGAGGGGTTCGCCCGAGCCGATGGTGTAGAAGATCTTCACCATCACCTCGCGCGCCTTGCCGGAAGCGAGTTTGAAGTCGCGTTCGGCGGCGGCGTAGAGGGCCGCCAGGGCGTCGGCGTAGTCGCCCCGGCTGGCCAGGGCCGTGCCCAGTTCGAGTTGCGCCTGGGCGTCGTTGGGGTTGGCCGCCACTCGCTGGCGCAGCGCCTCGAGATCCAACCCCTGCCCCTGCTGCCGCAGGTAGACCTGGGCCAGCAGGCTCTCGGCCTGGGCACCCACGTCGCCCGAGGTGCCCACCGGATCGAGCAGGTCGGCAATCTCGTCCAGCCGGTTCAGGTGAAGCAGCACGCGCGCCAGGCCGACCCGGGCCTCGTGTTTCTCCGGATCCTGGGCCAGCATGTCCCGATACATCGCCTCGGCCTGCTCGGGCGAAGCTTCCTCGGCGGCCTCGGCCTGGGCAACCTCCGGGTCGCGTCCATCCGGGGAGATCTGGTCGAAGAACTCGCGCAGGGCCGACTCGGGAATCAGCCCGGTGAACTCGTGGACCAGCTGACGCTGATAGACCGCCTTGACGGCCGGGATGGAGTCGATGCGGAAGTACTGCGCCAGCTGCGGCGCCTCATCGACGTTGACCTTGGCCAGCAGCACCTGCCCCTGGCGCTCGTTGATCAGCTTCTCGAGCAGGGGGCCGAGCATCAGGCAGGGGCGACAGCTGGGCGACCAGAAATCGACGATGACCGGCACCTGGTCGGAAGCGAGAATGACCTCGCTCTCGAAGGTGGCCTCGGTAACGTCCTTCACCCAGGGAGAGGAGGGGGTAGGCTTCATCGCGTGGAGTTCCGCAGGAGGGTCGGTCAGTGGGAGGGGGTTAGCCCTTGCCCTATTGTACAAACCTCCTCCGCCGGCGGGTCTGGGTCAGGCCAGCAGCTCGGCGATGGGGGCGGCCTCGACCAGAGGACTCCCTTCGAGCAGGAGCCCACCATCCAGGCCCAGCAGGTGATAGAGGGTGGCCACCACCTCGGCAGGGGAGGTGGGGCGGTCCTTCGGTTCGCCGCCCAGCCGGTCGGACGAGCCGATCACCTGGCCGCCCCGGATGCCGCCACCGGCGAACAGGGCAGACCAGACGCCGGGCCAGTGGTCCCGCCCGCCGCGCGGATTCAGGAAGGGAGTCCGCCCAAACTCGCCCAGCGCCACCACCAGGGTGCGGTCGAGTTCGCCGCGGTCGTGCAGGTCTTGCAAAAGGGCGGCATAGGCGGTGTCGAAAGCGGGACAAAGCGTATCGCGATAGTCGTCGAGCGAGGAAGCCAGCGCCGCGCCGTCGGCGTGGCAATCCCAGGTGATCGTGTCGAACACCGAGGTGAACATGTTGACGACGGCGACGCGGGTGCCGCCATCGAGCAGCCGGCGTGCGGTCAGGCAGGCATCGCCGAAGGCAGTCTGGCCGTAGGCCTCGCGCCGGGGGTCGGTAGCCAGGGCGCGCAGGTCGGGTACGACGTGGGCGCCCTCGTGGCGCGCACCCAGCGGACCGGCTCCCTGCCCATGGCTGAGGCTAACCCCCGTGTTGACAATGGGTCCCGGCACCAGGGCAAAGGCCGGCGAGCTGGAAGAACCACCGAGCAGGTGTGACACCACGGCGCCGAAGTGCGGCTGTTCGTGGTCGCCGCGGCAGAGTCGGCCGGTCTGCAGCAGTTGCTGCCCCGTCTCGTGAATGGGCGCTTCGGGGTGATGCAGCGAACGCAGCACGGCGTAATGCTGGGCCAGCCGGGCCATGCGCGGGAACGTCTCGGCGATCTCGACGCCAGGCACGCTGGTGCGGATGGGGCGGAACGGCCCGCGCACCGTGCTGGGCGCCCCGGGCTTGAGATCCCAGGTATCGAGCTGCGAGGGCCCGCCGACCAGGAACAGCAGGATGCAGCGCAGGTCGCGCGGCTGGGCCGCGTGCAGGCCGCCGGCCAGGGTCAGGGTGGCGGCCCCGGCCCCCAGCGAGCTGGTGCGCAGAAACTCGCGCCGCGAGAGGCCTCCGGAAGTTGCGGACGATTGGCTGGCCTCGAACATACGACTCTCCCTGGCTTCCACAAACAGAGGACGGCCTCATCCTAACGCGGTGCTGCGCCGATGCAATGGAATTCCCCCCGGACCGCGCCGCCGTGCGAAGATCGCCCATCTTCCGCCATCGACGCACCCGGGTTCCCCCGCGCCTGTACAGACGCTCTGCCGGCCCGGAGTTGACCTTGTCCTCGGTAGAGGAAAATGCGAGAAACATCGCCGAGTCATGATGACTCCAGCCCGTTCGATGCTTCTTGTTCGCCCGCACTTTCGAGGATATGGACCCGTGAAGAAGTCAAGGACGTCATCGATTCGCCCCAAGCTGGAAAGCCTTGAATGCCGCCTGACTCCGACCACCACGGTCAGCGTCAACGGCAACCTCTTCATCGACGCCAGCGATGCCAGCGACACCGTGACGGTGGATCGGGTGACGATCAGTAACGTCGCCTACTACGAGGTGAAGGAGAACGCCACCACCACCCGCATCAAGGTGGCCGAAATCACCGGGCAGTTCGTCTACTTCTTCGGTAACGACGGCAACGACACCTTCACCAACAACACCCAGCTCTTCGCCATCGGCTACGGCGGGACTGGCAACGACACCCTCACCAGCGGCGTCGGCGGCTATTTCGACGGCGAGGAAGGCAACGACACCCTCACCGTCGGTCCCAGCAAGACCGAGAACGTCCTGACGGGCGGCGAGGGTGACGACATCATCAACGGCAGCTCGGGCCGCGATCTCATCTACGCCGACGCAGGCAACGACATCATCAAGGCCGGCGCGGGCAACGATTACATCGAGGCCGGCGCGGGCAACGACAAGGTCGAGGGAGGTGACGGCAACGACGTCATCTTCGGCGAGGAAGGCAACGACGACCTCCGGGGCGACGCCGGCAACGACCAGATCGACGGCGGCCTCGGGTCGGACACCCTCTTCGGCGGCGACGGCAACGACAGCATGTGGGCCGGCGACGACAACAGCACTAACAACCTCTTCGGCGGCAACGGCAACGACACCATCGTCGGAGGCCGCGGCGCCGACACCATGTACGGCGATGCCGGCACCGACCGCATGATGGGCGGCAACGGCAACGACAAGCTCTACGGCGGCTCGGGCCTCGACTACCTGTGGGGCCAGGGCGGCGACGACCTCCTCGACGGTGGCGGCGACAACTCCGCCGATTACCTCGATGGCGGCGTCGGACGCGATCGCTTCCGTCGCGAACGCTACTACAACGGCGTCGCCTGGGTCAACCGCGAGCGCATCCCCGTCTTCGAAACCGGCGTCGATGTCGTCTACACCTGAGCCGGAACCTCGACGCTAGCGCAGCAAACCTCGCTGCCGGAGGTGCCCCAGCACCAGCCGGTCGAACGGCACCTCGGTGCTGGTCGATATGCAGCCGATGCCGCGCCGCGTGCAGAAGGTTTCCAGCTCATCCCGGTACGCCGCCAGGTTCTCCTGGTAGCGCCTCAACAGAGGCAGCTGCACGGTGACCTCGGCGGCGTCCGCGTCTTCCACGTCCACCAGTTTCAGGTCGCCCATCAGGTCTGGGTCAATCTCCTCCTGCGAGAGAATCTGCACCACGTGGACGTCCATCTGCCGGGCGACCAGGTAACGCAGTCCCTCGGCGTAACCACCCTTGTCCATGAAGTCGCTGAGCAGCACCACGACGCCGCGGCCCCGGGTCTTCAGACTGAAGGCGCGCAGCACCTGCGACAGATTGCCCGGCCCCGTCGGTTGTAGCTGACTCAGAAACGCTAGCAGCCGGCCCAGGCTCCTTCGCCCCCGCAGCGGCGGGAGCGCCGGCCCCAGGCGCTCGCCGAACGCCTCCACCACCACGCGGTCCAGGTTGACCAGCCCGATGAATCCCAGAGCAGCGGCCACCTGACAGGCGTAGCGCAGCTTCGTCGGCGTGCCGAAATCCATCGACAGGCTGGTGTCGATGAGCACGAACACATGCAGGTCTTCTTCCTCCTGAAACAGCCGGAGAAAGAGCCGATCCAGCCGCGCGTAGAGGTTCCAGTCGAGGAAGCGAAGATCATCGCCCACGACGTAGTTACGGTAGTCGGCGAACTCGACCGATTGCCCCTTACGCTGGCTGCGCCGCTCCCCCTTCAGGCGTCCCTGAAAGATCTTCCGCGTCACCAGCTCCAGCCGTTCCAGCCGCGCCAGAAAGTCAGCATCCAGCAGCGGGGCAGCCTCGGCCATCAGCGTCGCACCTCGGAAGGGCCGAGCCTCACTTCTGCGCCTTGTCGCGGGCTTCCTTCTCGCGCAGGGCCGCATCGCGCGCCACCAGCATCGCGTCCTCGGCTGCACGCCGCGCGACCTCCGCCTCCATGCGCGCCTCCTCGAGTTGCCGTAGCCCCATGGCCGCCCGGGCCGACTCACGCATGAAGAAGACGGTGCCGCCACCCAGGCACAGCAGCACCCCCAGCACGAAGCCGAGCAGAAACGCGCCCATCTTGCCGCCGTCACGATCATCGTCTGCCATGGTTCACCTCATGCACGAACGGCCGCGGGAGCATCGGCAACCTGTTGCTTGACCTGCTCCAGCACGTCACGAAGCACCGCGTCCGCCTCGATGTTCTCCGCCTGCGCCTCGAAGTTGAGCAAAATACGATGTCGCAGAGCCGCAAAGTAGACCTTCTTGATATCCTCGAACCCCACGTTGAACCGCCCTTCGAGCAAGGCGCGCACCTTGCCCCCCAGCACCAGCGCCTGCGCGCCACGCGGACTGGCCCCGCAGCGCACGTAGCGGTTGGTCGCCTCGACGGCGAACGGCCCACCCGGATGCGTGGCCAGCACCAGACGAATGGCGTAATCCTGCACCGCCGGCGCGATCAGCACCTCACGGACCAGGCGCTGATAGCGATCCACGTCGGCCCCGCTCAGCACGCGCTGAGGCTGCGGCCACTCGTTCCGGGTGGTGCGGTCGAGAATCGTCGCCATCTCCTCCCGCGTGGAATAGCCCACGGTCAGCTTGAAGAGAAAGCGATCGAGCTGCGCCTCGGGCAGCGGATACGTCCCCTCCTGTTCGATCGGGTTCTGCGTCGCCAGCACGAAGAACGGCTCGGTCAGGCGATGCACCGTGCCTCCCACGGTGACCGAATGTTCCTGCATCGCCTCGAGCAGGGCCGACTGCGTCTTCGGCGTGGCCCGATTGATCTCGTCGGCCAGCACGATCTGGGCGAACACCGGTCCAGGTTGGAAGCTGAACTGCCGGCGTCCCTCGGGCGTCTCGAGGATGATGTTGGTACCGATGATGTCGCTGGGCATGAGATCGGGGGTGAACTGGATCCGGCTGAACTGCAGGTCGAGCACCTGACCCAGCGTGCGGACGAGGAGCGTCTTGCCCAGCCCGGGCACCCCTTCCAGCAGGATGTGCCCACCGACGAACAGGCCGGTCAGCACTCCCTGGACTACCTCGGCATGGCCCACGATCACCTTGCCGATCTCGCCCAGCACCCGGCCGTAGGCCTGGCGGAACTCGTCGGCTCGCTGCTGCATCGGAGCGGCATCGCTCATGAATGGTCTCGCCCCGGGGTCACTTGCCGATGCAGTACAGATGCTTGACGCCGCGCAGGAACAGGCAACCGTCGGCCGTCGCGGGTGAGGCGTAGATCGCCTCCTGCATCTCGTTGGTGGCCACGATCTCGAACTCGGGCGACGCCTTCACCACCCAGACCTTGCCGTCGTCGTCCGGAATGATCAGGTTCCCCTCGAGCAGAATCGGCGACGCACTGTGCCGCCGACCCAGTTTCTTCAGCCACAGCCGCTTGCCCGATTGCGCCTCGATGCAACCGAGATACCCCGCATCGGAGACGACGAAGAAGTGCCCGTTATGAGCCAGCGGCGAAGGCACGTACGATGCGCCGCGCTGGCCGTTATCCTTGTGCGGAATGTGCCAGGCAATGTGCTGCGACCGCGTGATGTTCCCCTCGCCAGTGGGTCGAATCCCCATGAGGTGATACTCCGGGAAGCCCGTGGTCAGGAAGAGGATATTCTGGTGCAGCACCAGGCTGGCGACGTACTGTTCGGTCGGGCCATCGATGATCCACAGCAGTTTGCCGGTGTCGGCATCGTAGCCCGTGACGCACTTGCTACCCGACAGCACGAGTTGCGTCACGCCGGGCCGTTTGGGGCAGGGCACGAGGATGGGCGTGCAGTACGACCGGGTGTGGTTGGGCCGATTGACGCGCCACACCTCCTTGCCGGTCTTGCGGTCGAGCGCGACGAGGTAGGCCCGCGCCTCGGGGTGATCCTTGTGCGGATCCTGATCCCCATTGAGGATGACCAGCTCCTTGTGAAGGACCGGCGAGGTGCAGAAGCCATGGCGCGACAGCAGCTTGCCCGGCGACGTCTGCCACAGCAGCTTACCTTCCAGGTCGTAGCAGGCCGCCTGCATGCGCGGCAGAGCCAGGAAGGCGACATACACGCGCTCGCCATCGGTGGCCGGCGTGGCGCTGGCGAAGCTGTTGAGCGGGTGCTTGCCCTCCAGCGGCGCCGTCAGCACCGTGCGCGACCAGAGTGTCTTTCCCGTCTTGCGGTCCAGGCACAACAGCACCCGGTCGCCGCTCTCTTCGAGGCAGGTGGTGACAAAGATCCGATCACCGACCACGATGGGCGACGAGTAGCCGCTGCCGGGCAACTCGACCTTCCAGCGCACCTGATTGCTCGGTGAAAAGCGCGTGGGAATACCCTTCTCCGTCGAGGTGCCATCGCCGCGCGGCCCGCGCCAGCCCGGCCAGTCCTCGGCCCGGAGCGAACCGGCCATCAGACCCAGGAGAAGCAGACAGACAGACAGCCGGCGCATCGCAGACACTCCAGAGGTGAGAAGGAAGGTCGAGAGCATTGTACGAGGGTGCCGTTCATTTGCGCAGCTGCACCGGACGCGGAGCAGCCAGCGCCACAAGCTGAGGCATGTCCGCCACCTCCAGCAGCCCGAAGCAGAACAGTTCCGGCATCTGATCCACGGTGCGGTTCTCGGCGATGATCTCCTTCAACGAGGCCCGCGCGCCATGTAGTTCCAGCCCGCTGATCGCTCGCTCTTCCAGGGCCCCGGCCACCAGCGCCGCCACACTCGTCCGCGGCCCAACCGCCACCAGATGCACGCCAGCCGTCCCGTGCTGCTTTGCGGCCCAGCGCGCCACGGCGGCCAGCTGGCTCGACTGCACCCCCAGGGGACGCTCGCCCACCGTGGCGACGAGCAGCGCGAACAGCCAGTCCTTCTGCGCGATCCGCGCCTCGCCGAAATAGAACGGATCGACCGCCAGCACGCGGTAGCCCGCCTTCAGCAGACGTTCGGCATTCACGGGGTCGGCCTTGCGCCCGCCATCGTTGATCAGCAGCGCCGTCTTCCCCGGAGCCGCTCCACGGGTCAGCTCGACCACCGGCACACTCCAGCTCTTCCCCACCTGCAGCCGCCACAGCACCGCCGTGGTGCCGCGCTCCGTCGTGCGGCCCAGTTCCTTCGCCTGCACCTCCCAGTCCGCGTGACGCACCACACGACCAAGCTCTTTGCGTCGTTGCGCTGCCGTCAGCTCGCGCGGCAGGGATCGGGCCAGGTCGGTGGCCAGCGAGTGAAAGCTGGCGTTCTCCTTCGGCAACTCGACGTACAGGTCATCTGCACTACGCAGCTCGTCCTTGCAGGCGATCTCTGTCGCCGAGTAAGTCTTATCTCCCGGGTAGAAATGGTCGCCGATCATCCGGTACAGCATCTCGCGGTTCTCGCGCTCGTAGTTGTGCGTCCCGGGATCATGGTTGACGTGCGAGCGCAGCGCGCCAGCCCGCCCCAGCAAGGCAAACACGGGCCGAGCAGCGGTCAGCAGCGGCGGCAGGGCGTACCCCGCCTCGAAGCAGCACTCGTCCTTCGCGTTGTAGGTCAGCAGCGTCGGCCGCGGCGCGCGCAGGGCAGTGAGGTGCGTGTAGTCTGCCACGGTGGCCAGATCCACCGGCGTCTGCTCGCTGTCGCCCAGATCCTTGAAGTGATCGCGCAGGCGAATCTTGAACCCGGAGTACCCAGCGACCGGGTTGGCCAGCGTCACCCGCGGATCCAGCGCACTGATGAAGATCGTCTGCCACCCGCCACCCGAAAGACCGCTGACCGCCACGCGCGCGGGGTCTGCCTCAGGCCGCGCCAGCAGCACGTCCAGGCCACGCCGCATCGCCAGGTAAAACGGCGCCAGCCCGCTCGTTCCGCACAGATCAAGCTGGTTCATGCAGCCGTGTCGATGCCCCGGCTGGCGCAGCTGCCCCATGCCGAACCACTCGACGTTTAGCACGAGCATGCCGCGCTTCGCCAGGTTGATGCAGCGGATCTGCTTGTACTCGGCCGCCTTGCCCTTCGGGTCGTGCCCGTTGACCGCGAGCATGACCGGCACCTTGCCCGCCACCTTGTCGGGAGTGTAGAGAATGGCCGGGATCCACATGCCGGGCAGCGCCTCGTAGCGCAGCCGACGCATCGCGTAGCCTTTCCCTCCCGGGATCGGCTCCAGCAGCTCCACCTTGCAGGCGGCCTGATCCCACCCCCGAGCCGCGCCGCGGAAGACCGCACGTTCCAGGATCTGCTTGCGCAACCCGCTGGCATAAGCGGTCCACTCACTGGCACTCTCGAATCCCGGCAGGGCCGGCAAGCGCGGCTCGACGAACTCCTGCACGTCGAGCAATGTCTGGCGAGACGAAAGAATCTCGCGCCCCAGCGCGGCCTTCACGGCGGCCTCGTCGGCGCGAAGCACAGGAGCCAGCAGCACCAGCAACAACAGTCCCAGACGATTCATGCGACAACTCCGATCGGTTCAAGCGCTCAATCGATGTGGCGAACGTGTTTCAGTCCCTCGCGCCACCAGGCGCCCAGCACACCGCCCGTCAGGCTGCGCTGCGCGTTGGCGGCAGTGGCCCGGCTCAGCTCCAGCGTCTCCACCAGCATCTCCTCGCGGAAGAGCGACGCCTCCTGCATCAGGTTGCCGTCCGGGTCGATGATACGACTCTGCCCGTGCGAACCCGACGCATCCGGGTTGGCCGGCGCGTTGGCATGTACCACGAACACGCTGTTCTCCACCGCTCGCGCTTGAATCTGCGCCCGGTACGGCCCCACCTTGTGCTCCTGCGTCAACGGCGATTCATGCGACAGGTAGAACACCACCCGCGCCCCCGCCAGCACCGGCAGGCGGACCAGCTCGGGGTAGCGCTCGTCGTGGCAGATGATGATCGAGCAGGGCACCCCATGGACGCGAAAGACCGACAGATGATCACCCGGGTCGGGCCATGGCTCGGCCAGCTGGATCTTGTGGTAGCGCTCGCGAATCCGCCCGGTGTCATCGATCACCAGCGCCGAGTTGTAGAGCTTCTTGCCCGCGCGCACCGGCAGGCCGAGGATGGCCCAGATGCCCGCATCCCGGCAGGCGTCGGACAGGCGTTTCTCCGCGTCGGCCAGCTGGGCAGCGTTCAGCTTCGGGGTGTAGTCGTTGAAGTAGCCGCTGGCCGAGCATTCGGGGAAGACGGCCACCTGCGCCTTGCGCGCCGCCGCCTCCTTCAGTAGCGCCGCCGTCCGGACCAGGTTGGCCTCCAGGTCGGGCTTCGACCGCATCTGCACCGCCGCGACGCGCAGCTGCCGAGGCGCCGGCGCAGGCGCCGATGGGGGAGCCCAGGCGACCGCCAGACCGAGCAGCCCCCCAGACAGACCGAGCAACACCACGATGCGCATGGCAGCCTCCCTCCACGGTACGAGGCGCGATCATAGTCGCTGCACGGCCCGACCGCAATGAGCTACCTGGCTTCGTGTCAGCGGCGCTGTTCGAGCAGCTGACGCACGCGCGTGGACAACGCCAGGGGGGTGAACGGCTTCTGGAGAAAGGCGGAGCCCTCCTGCAGGACGCCGTGGCGGATCACCGCGTCGTCGGTGTAGCCGCTCATGAACAGCACCTGGGTTTCGGGACGCAGCGTGTGCAGGATGCCGGCCAGCTCCCGGCCGCCCATCCCTCCAGGAATGACCACGTCGGTCAGCAGCAGATGCAACGGCCCCGGATGGCCCCGGATCAGCCGCAGCGCCTCGCGGCCATGGCTCGCTTCCAGCACCTGGTAGCCGCACAGGCCCAGGATTTGCAGCGCCAGCTGCCGCACGCCTGGATCGTCCTCCACCACCAGGACGGTTTCATCGCCCCGCGGCAGATCGGCGATCGACTGCATCGACGTGGTCAGGTCGGTCGGCGCGATGAGCGGCAGGTACAGCTTGAACGTCGTGCCCTCGCCCAGCTCGCTGTAGACCGAGACATGCCCGCCCGATTGCTTGGCGAAGCCGAACACCATCGGCAGCCCCAGACCCGCCCCCTGGCCAAACTCCTTGGTCGTGCTGAATGGCTCGAACAGGCGGCGTTGTATCTCCGGTGGAATGCCGCGCCCCGTGTCGGTGATGGCCACCTGCACGTAGAGGCCGGGGTTCACCTCCAGGTGCAGCGCCGCGTAGTGGCTATCCAGCGTCACGTTCCGCGTCTCCAGGGTCAGCCGGCCTCCCATCGGCATCGCCTCGCGCGCGTTCACGCACAGGTTCACCAGCGCCTGCTCCAGCTGGGCCGGATCGGCGCGCACGTCCTGCAGGTCCGGTGCCAGTTGCAGGGCCAGATCGATGTCCTCGCCCAGCAGAGGTCGCAGCATGGGCTCGAGATCCTGCAGCAGCCGGTTCACGTTCAGCACCTGCGGCGCCAGGATGGAGCGTCGGCTGAAGGCCAGCAACTGCTGAGTCAGCCCCGCCGCCTTGCCTCCCGCCTTGCGCACCTCCTCGAGCATGGTGCGCAACGGCTGGTTGCCCGGCAGTCCGTTCAGCGCCAGCTCGGTGAAGCCGTTGATGACGGTGAGCAGGTTGTTGAAGTCGTGCGCGATCCCGCCCGCCAGCCGCCCCACCGCCTCCATCTTCTGGCTCTGCCGCAGCATCTCCTCCAGCTGAAACCGCTCGGTCACGTCGGTCTGAATGCCGATGAAATGGACGATCTTGCCGTCGCTGTCGCGCACCGGCGAGATGGCCAGCTCGTTGCGGAACATGCTGCCATCTTTTCGGTAGTTGACCAGCTGAGTGGTGATCGGGATGCCGGCCTGGATGCACTCGCGCAGCTGCTGCACCGTTGCCGGGTCAGACTCCTTGCCCTGGAGAAACCGGCAGTTCCGCCCCAGCACCTCGGCGGCCGGGTACCCGGTCAGCGTCTCGAATGCTGGGTTGACGTAGATGATGGGGTTGTCGTCCTGGTTGGGATCGGTGATCACCAGGCCCAGGGGAATCGCCCGGACGGCGCGATCGCGGAGGTAGAGACTTTCCTCCGCCCGTTTGCGCTCGCTGACATCGCGAAACACCCAGACCCGGCCCGCCGCCGCACCGTCCACCATTTTGGGGCGAGAATAGCGCTCGAAGACGCGCCCATCGGGCAGATCGAGCAGGTCGAAGCTGTCCGCCTGGGTGCTCAGCGCCTCCATGCGATCCAGGAATGCCGTCGGATCGCCCAGCTGCTGGGCCACGGCAACCAGCAGGGTCGGCAACTGGTCGGGGGCGCGCAGCGTGGATGGTAGCCGCCACATCCGCAGGAAGTTATCGTTCACCTCAGTGACCTGGCCTGCCGCGTCAGTGGCCAGGATGCCATCCGGCGTCGCCTCCAGCGTGGCCTGCGTCATGGCCAGCGCCTGCGTCAGAGCTTGCGAGCGTTGCTCCAGCGTCTCCATCGCCCGGGCCAGCTCTTCCTCGGCGTGTCGTTTCGCTGCCCGAATCGCCTCGGCGTTTTGCCAGGCCGCCGACCGCAGGAGCGATTCTTCGCTCGAACTCATCCGCCCACTCCTCTCCCGCTCCGACCGGCCAGGGCTTCCGACGCCAGGCGTGTTCCTTCCACCCGCGCCCGAATCTTGGCGAACGCCGTCTCCCGGCTGGTCGAGGTATCATCGCAGAACGGAGAGAATCCACAATCGTCGGTCGTCCCCAGCTGAGTCCACGGGATGAACTCGGCCGCCTCCAGCACCCGGTCGCACACCTCCTGAGGCGTCTCGATCCGTGGCTGGATGGGCGACGTCACGCCGATGAACACACGTTGATGCGGCCGCACGTGGTCGCGGAGGAGCCCCAGCACTCGCCGACGGTCCGGCTCACCGGCCAGCGCCACGTAGAAGCAGCCCACGTTGAGGCGGAACAGGCTGGGCAGCAGGTCGGCATAATCCACGTCGGCACTGTGCGTCGAGTCCAGGTCTCCTCCCGGACAGGTGTGGATACCGATGCGCTGCCGCTCGGCCGGGCTGAATCGCGCCAGGGCCAGGTTGTTGAGGTCAATGAAGCTCTGCAGCAGCTCGCCCGTGGGATCCAGCTTGACGGCGAACCGCCCCTCGGTGAAATCGATCTGCACGACGTGGGCGCCCAGGCGCAGACACTGCCGCACCTCCTTCTCGTGCTCGCGGACCAGGTCCTCGATGAACTGCTCGCGCGAATAGTCGGGCAACGGATGGGCGGGGTACAGCAGACTGAGTGCAGACGGAGAGATGACCGCCTGCTTGACCGGGACGCGCGCATACCGCTGCGCGACCTGCAGATACTGGTGAGCATACCGGCTGTAGCGGAACGGCCCGGCGATCATCTGCGGCATCCGGCGGACGTGCCCATCGGCGAAGGGGATCTTCACCCCGTCCGGACGCATGTTCTCCGCACCGTGGACACAGTAAGTCCAGAAGTTTTGATACTTCCGCTGCTCACCGTCGGTGACCACTGGCGAGCCAATCCCCTGGAGCTGCTCGATGGTCTCCCGGACTGCCGTCTCGTAGAGCGTATCGAGCGCCGGGCTGGTAGGCCCCAACGCCTGGATCGCCTCCAGCAGCGCAGGCGGCCGGGGAATGCTGCCAATTGGTTCGGTGGGTAGAATGTTCATGGTAAACAGATTCACCCTCTCAACGAGACATTCTCGCAGAGAACATGCTGTCCACCAGTGAAGGAGGGGCCCTGCAACCAGGAGGCGGCCGAGGGAGAACCCCGGAAACTCGCCCCCTTCATCTGCATTCCATCACGGCAATACAGCAGAGAAGTCAGGGCGACCATCAGGTGACTGTCTATTGTACCTCACCGGGGTGCCATTTACCAGACTCCGCACTCCGGATCTCCGCGACACTCGACGCCGGTCCGTACCGCCACGACTACCAGCGCCACGCTTACGTCGCTCACCCATTCTGCCGCGTCAGTAGCAATCCGAGAGCGAGCCCGCCTGGCTTCCGCCCCCACCATGGCGTACACTGCCAGGTAGGACATCCTGGATGCTTTTCTGCCTCAGGCCGGTACTTTCCGCCGCCACCGGGGTCTAATCAGGTATCGGGGAAGTCGCTCGCAGGAGAACCCATCCATGCATCGGCACGTGTTCGGGGTGACTCTGCTTCTGGCATTCATGGTCCTTGTTACCGCGGGGCCCCAGGCGCAGGCGCAGAAGAAAAAGAAGGCCGACGACGACAAGCCGGCCAAGGCCGCCGTCGACTCCGACAAGTTGCGCGGCGGCGAATTCCTGGGCACGCTCAAGACCACGCCTGGGTCCGACCGCACCTTCGTCATCGAAACCGAGACACCCCAGCTGGTTCCCAGCGGCAACGGCCGCAACGGTGGTCGGGGCAACAACGTCATGCAGCAGCAGAACCAGCTCCTCCAGGCGCAGCGCGCCGTGGCCACGGCCCGCACGCCGCAACAACGCCAGCAGGCCATGCAACGCCTCCAGCAGGCCGTGCTTCGCCAGCAGCAGTCCATGGCCCGTTCCGGTGGCAGTGGCATCCCCGGCTACCGCGTCAGCATGACGAAGCAGCAGATCGAGTTCCAGGCCAGCGAGAAAGTCAAGGTCCGCACGATGCTCCTGCCCGATCAGTTCGACGAGAAGGGCAACGTGAAGAAGTACTCGAAGAAGGAACTGGCCGAGCTGAAGGGATCCGATGCCTCGCTGCCCGGTTATAACTCGGGCCTCGACAAGCTCGAACCCGGCCAGAAGGTCCGCGTGGTGCTCGGCCCCGCCCCCCGCTCGGCCGCCGGAGCCGACAAGGATAAAGAGCCCGACGAGAACCCCGCCGCCGAGAAGCGCTCTCAGGTCAAGATGCTGGTGATCGTCGGCGAAAGCTCGTCGGATACGACCGCCAAGGGCAAGGGCAAGGCCAAGAACAAGTAACCCCACCCCCTCTCGCGGCCGGCCCTGGATGTAACCTCCAGGGCCGTCGTCGTTTACACCTCGGACACTTCTATTGTCCCCCATCCCTTGCTATGCTCAGAAGGGTACCCTTCTTCGTCTCGGAGACCCCCGCATGCACCTGTTTTCCTCTCCTGCTCGCCTGGCCGCTCTCCTGACCCTGGGACTGCTGGCCGGTTCGACGCAGGCCAGCGTTCTCGACTACGTCAAGAAGCCCGATGATGCCTTCAAGTGGACCCTCAAGGCCAAGCGGGAGATTGCCGGTACCCGCGTGTACGAGATCGAGCTGACCTCCCAGAAGTGGCAATCGATCGTCTGGAAGCACGACCTGGTGGTCCTGCTCCCCGCCAAGGTCGAGCCGACCGCCACCATGTTCCTGTGGAACCAGGGAGGCAAGGCCAGCACCGGTAGCCTGCTCCTGGCCAACAACCTGGCCACCCGGATGCAGGCGCCCGTGGCCTTTCTCTACGGCATCCCCAATCAGCCGCTCTTCGACGGCCTGAAGGAAGACGCCCTCATCGCCGAGACGTTCGTCCGCTACCTGTCCACCAAGGACGCCGACTGGCCCCTGTTGTTCCCCATGGTCAAGAGCCTGGTCCGCGCCATGGACGCCCTGCAGGCGTTCGCCAAGGACGAATGGAAGAAGGAAGTCAAGAGCTTCGTCGTCGCTGGCGCCTCCAAGCGCGGCTGGACCACCTGGCTGACGGGCGCTGCCGACTCCCGCGTCAAGGCCATCATCCCCATGGTCATCGACACGCTGAACTTCATGAAGCAGATGCCCTACCAGGTGGAGAGCTACGGCACCTACAGCGAGCAGATCGTCGATTACACCCGGCGCAAGCTGGCTCCGCCGCCCAAGACGCCCGATGCGCAGAAGCTTTGGCAGATGGTCGATCCGTGGATCTATCGCGACCGCATCACCATGCCCAAGCTCATTCTCAACGGCGCCAACGACCCCTACTGGACGCAGGACGCGCTGAACCTCTACTGGGACGACCTCGTGGGCGACAAGTGGGTCTGCTACGTGCCCAACGCCGGCCACAATCTGCAGCAGAAGGACGAGAACGGCAACGCGAACATGAACCGGGCCGTCGGAGCCATCGCCTCGTTCGCCCGCGCCTACATCCACGACAAGGCGCTGCCGAAGGTCGAATGGAAGCACGAGAAGAACGGCACCAAGTTCCTGCTCAACGTCAAGAGCGACCAGGTGCCCAAGGCGGTCCGCTTGTGGTCGGCCGACGCCTCCACGCGCGACTTCCGCAAGTCCACCTGGAAGGCCCAGGACATCAAGGACCCCGGTAAGGCCATCACCGCCGAGGTCGCTCCCCCCGAGACCGGCTGCCGCGTCTTCTTCGTCGAGTGCGAGTACGACCTCGACGGCCAGCGCTGCTACCTCTCCACGCAGATGCGCATTGTCGGAACGCCCGAGAAGAAGTAACCCCCTGCCGCATCGGCCGCTGCGACGCCCGCGAGCTCCACTCTCGCGGGCGTCTCGCGTTCTAACTCCTTGCCCCATCAGGATAAGGGTTTCCCCCACACCCGCCGCTTCTCACTGGTGTTTGGCTTGTTCCTCGGGTGGCCTGTCCTATACTTGCGGTAGGAAGCCGTTCGATTCTAATGTCTCTTTCCCTGCCTCCACCCTGCCCAGGGATCATTTATTCGCTCGTTCGCCCCACCTCTGGAACCGAAGGGCCTTCCGCCATTGCCGAGGTGGATCATGCTCGGATCCCCATGTTGGCGCGGTTGCCTGGTTGGCCTCCTGGCAACGCTCCTGATCACTCTGTTGCGTTTGGTGCTCGATCCTCTCCTGGGAGACGAATCGCCCCGCCTGTTGTTCACGCTGCCCATCATGGCGGCTGCCTGCCTGGGTGGCTGGCTCCCTGGCCTGATCACCACCGTCCAGTGCATGGCGGTGATCGTCTATTTCTTCGTCGAACCCCGCTACACCTTCACCATTCTCGAGATCGCTGACCAGGTGGCGATGGTGACATTCCTGGTGGCGGGTATCTGTATCAGCACCCTGTGCGAATGGATGCTCCGGCACAAGCAGCAGGCCGAAACCGCCCGGAATGTGGCCGACCAGCAGCGCCGTCAGCTCGAACAGGAGATTATCGAACGCAAGGCCATCGAACAGCGCCTGCGGGCCCAGCAGGAAGAACTGCAACTGGTCACCGAGAACGCCCCAGTGCTGCTGGCCCACTGCGATCGCGACCACCGCTACCTCTTCGTCAACCGAGGCTACGCGGAGTGGTTCGGCCTCGCTCCGGAGGAGGTGATCGGCAAACGCATCGAGGACCTGCTCGACCGAGAAACGTATGAACTGCCTCTCAACCGGGTAAACGAGGTCTACACGGGTCGCCCGGTCGATTACGAGGTGGATGTTGCCCACCCCCGGCTGGGTCCGCGCCACATGCACTGCATCTACAGCCCCCGCTTCGACGAAACGGGTCAGGTGGCTGGCATCGTGGCCACGGTGATCGACATCACCGAGCGAGTTAAGGCAGAAGCGTTATTGCGAGGTAGCGAGAAGCGGTTTCGCACGGTGGTCGAGGCGACCCTCTCGGGTCTCATTCTGGTGGCACGCGATGGTACCATCCTGTTGATTAACGCCCCCACCGAGGAGATGTTCGGCTACAGCAAAGAGGAACTATTAGGCCACCCCATCGAGCTTCTCCTGCCGCCGCGTTATCGAGACAACCACATCAGCCTCCGCCAGGTATACCTCTCCCAGCCTAAACCAACCGTGCTCTCTGGCGAGCGTCATCTGTGGGGTATCCGCAAGGACGGCAGCGAATTCCCCGTGGAGGTGGGTCTGCGCCCGGTGGAGATGGAAGAGGGACAGTGCGTGCTGGCCTCGGTGGTGGATATCACCGCCCGCCGGACTGCCGAGCAAGCCCTTCAACAACTGAATCAACAACTCGAAGAACGCGTTACCGAACGCACCGCCGAACTCCGCGAATCCGAGCAACGCTTCCGCGGCATCTTCGAGCGCGCCCCCATCGGCATCACCATCACCAGCATTGAAGGCAACATGGTGCTGTGCAACTTGGCTTACTGTCAGATCCTGGGCTACTCCCAGGAGGAACTCCAACGGATTCATTTTTCCAACCTGATTCACCCGGACGATCTGGCCGATAATCTGAACCGCATCCAACTCCTGACCACCGGAGAAGCATCGCACGTCGAGGTGGAGAACCGCTACCTCCATCGCAACGGGTCGGCGGTGTGGGTCCACAAGATCATCTCGCTCCTGGTCGACCGTCAGGGAAAACCCAGCCACTACCTCGTCCTGGCTACCGACATCACCCCCCGCAAGCGAACCGAGGCGGCCCTGCGGGAAAGCGAGGCCCGCTTCCGCAGCGCCTTCGAGCTGGCTCCCATCGGCATGTCCCTGGTGGCACCCGACGGCCGATACTTGCAGGTGAATCGCCCCCTGTGCGACATCATCGGATACACCGAGAGCGAGCTACTCACCAGCGTGTACCAGACGCACCTGCACCCCGACGACCTGCACCTGGCGCTGGCGGGCAGCCAGCGGTTGCTGACCGGCGAGACGGCCCTGGAGGTAATCGAGACCCGCTGCATCCACAAGACCGGGGCCATCCGGTTGGTGCAACTCACGACCAGCATCTACCGGGACCCCGAGGGGCACCCACAGTACTTCATTTCCCATGTCATCGACATCACCGATCGCAAGGCCGCCGAGCGTGCCCTGGCCAACCAGCAGGCGGTGCTGCGCCAGTTCATCAAATCCATGCCCGGTGCCGTGGCCATGTTCGATCGGGAGATGCGTTATCTCCACCTGAGCGATCGCTGGTTGGTCGAGTTCAATCTTGAAGGGCAGGATCTGATCGGCCGGTGTCACTACGAAGTCTTCCCTGGCTTGCCCGAGCGCTTCCGGGTAAACCATCAGCGATCCCTGGCCGGGTCCGTGGAACGATGCGACGAGGAAGAGTATGTCTTCGAGGACGGCTCGAAGGAGTGGATGCAATGGGAGTGTCGGCCGTGGTACGATGCTGAGGGAGCCATTGGCGGCATCATCCTCTTCATTCTGAACATCACCGCACGTCACCTGGCCGAGGAAAAACTCCGCACCTCCTTGCACGAGAAGGAGGTGCTGCTGCGCGAGGTCCATCATCGTGTGAAGAACAACCTGCAGATTATTTCCACCCTCCTCGATCTCCAGTCCGACCACACGCAGGACCCCCCGGCGCTGGAGATGTTCCGCGAGAGCCGCGACCGCGTCAAGGCGATGGCCCTGATGCACGAACGCATGTACCGCTCGAAGGACCTGGCTCGGATCCACTTCGCCGAGTACGTCGAACAGTTAATGCGGGACCTGAAGCGAACCTACCAAAGGCCTGGTGTCGAGATCGCTTTACAGATGACCCTGGACGGCACCTCGCTGCCACTCGACCAGGCCATCCCGTGCGGCCTGCTGCTCAACGAACTGGTGTCCAACTGCTTCAAACATGCCTTCGTCGGCCGCACAACAGGGAAGATCGAGGTGTTTCTATCCAACCAGGGCAATGGCTCCGAACTAACGGTGGCGGACAATGGGGTGGGCTTTCCAGCCCACCTCGACTTCCGTGCCACCACCACCTTCGGGTTGCAGCTCGTCCAAACCCTGGTCGCCCAGCTGCACGGCACCATCGACCTGGATAGTCGCGCCGGCTCGCGTTTCATCGTGCGGTTTCCCCACCGAGTTTGATTCACAGGAACCTTCGCCATGACAGCCGCACGTATCCTGATTGTCGAGGACGAGCTGATCATCGCTCAGGGCATCGAACGGCAACTCCGCCTGCTGGAGTACGACGTGACCGGCCTGGCCAGCACTGGCGAGCAGGCCTTGCAACTGGCCGAACAGACGCGGCCCGATCTCGTCCTCATGGACATCCAGCTGGGCTCGGCGATGGACGGCATCACCGCCGCCGACCTGATCCGCCAGCGCTACAACCTCCCGGTGGTGTTCCTCACCGCCCACAGCGACGAGTCCACCCTGCGGCGCGCCCGCGCCACCAAGCCGTTCGGCTACATCGTCAAACCGTTTGAAGAAAAAGATCTCCACACCTCCATCGAGATCGGCCTGGAACGCCATCGCACCGAACAGCGCGTGCGCGAGAGCGAGGAGTGGCTCGCCGCCACCCTGGATAGCATCGGCGAAGGCGTGCTGGCCACCGACCAGGCCGCCCGGGTTCGGCTGCTCAACCCCGTGGCCGAGCAGGTGCTCGGTTGGACCCAGGCCGAGGCCTTCGAGCGCGACCTGCACGAGATCTTCTGCCTGCTGGACGAGAAAACCCGTCAACCTCGCGTCAACCCCGCCATCGCGGCCCTGCAGCGAGGCGGCCGCGTCCCCGTCGCCGCCAACACCCTGCTCCTCTCGCGCCAGGGCAAGGAGTACCCTATCGAGGCCAGCGCCGCCCCGGTCCGCGATGCCAACCAGGCCATCGTTGGCGCCGTCCTGGTATTCCGCGACATTTCCGAGCGCCGACGTCTCGAGGCCGAGCTGCGCCAGATCCAGAAGCTGGAGGCGCTGGGCCGACTCGCAGGCGGCATCGCGCATAACTTCAACAACATCCTCACCATCATCATCGGCTTCAGCGAGCTGCTGCTGCGCAACGACCTCCCCCTGACCGACCAGCACAGCTATGCCAAGCACATCCACGCCGCGGCGCGCCGGGCAGCCCTGTTAACCGAGCAGATCATGGCCTTCAGCCGCAAGCAGATTCTCAAACCGGTCCTGCTCCACCTCAGCAGCCACATCGCCACCCTCGTCCCCGCCATCCAGCAGCATCTGGGCGACCAGATCCAGCTGCTCACCCAGTTGACCGAGGATCCGGGGCTGGTCCGGGCCGATCCCTCCCAGCTGGGCCAGGTGATCATGCAGCTGGCCGCCAACGCGCGCGATGCTCTGGCCGGCCAGCCGGGGGGACGCCTGGTCATCACCACTGCCATCGTCACCCGCAGCGTCGAGGAAGCCCAGCGGCACCCCGAAATTCCGCCCGGTCGCTTCGTGCTGCTGACCATCAGTGACAATGGCCCCGGCATCCCGCCGAGCGTCCTCGAGCATCTCTTTGAACCGTTCTTCACCACCAAGGGGCCCGGCAAGGGAACCGGCCTGGGGTTGGCCACCGCGCACGGCATCATTCGCCAGAGCGAGGGGTTCATCGACGTGTCCAGCGCGCCGGGGCAGGGCACCTCCTTCCGCGTCTTCCTACCCCTGGTCGAGGGGCCCGGCGCCCCGCCCTCCATCAGGCCCTCGCAACTGATCCAGACGGGCCAGATGGTCCTGCTCGTCGAGGACGAGGACACCATCCGCCAGATCGCTCGCACCGTCCTCGAGCAGAACAGCTACACCGTGCTGGAAGCCAGCGACGGCCTTACCGCCGCCCAGCTGGCCGAAAGCCACGCCGGAACCATTGATCTGCTCATCACCGATCTGCGCCTGCCGCGCCTGTCCGGCCAGGAACTGGCCATGCGCCTGGCGGCCGCCCGACCCAGGATGCGCGTGCTGTTCATCTCCGGGTACAGCGACGACGAGCTGCCCCCCCTCGATCCAGCCCTCTGCGATTTCCTGGCCAAACCGTTCAACCTGGCCGCCCTGCGCGACAAGGTGCGCGGCCTCCTCCACCGCCCCCTGCCGCTCGGCCTCTGACGCGGCCCTGAACCTGGCAGAGAGTCACCTTGCCAGCAGGCTCCGCACCACCTGGCGCAGCTCCTTCAGCACCAACGGCTTGGCGAGGTAGGCATTCGCCCCCGCCTGCAGGCAGCGTTCCCGATCACCCGGCATGGCCAGGGCCGTCATCGCCAGGATGGGCGTGTCGCGGATCGAGGCGTCGGCCCGGATGCGACGCATGGCCTCCAGCCCGTCCATCACCGGCATCTGGATGTCCATCAGCACCAGCTGCGGACGCTGCTCGCGCGTCCGCTCGACCGCCTCCAGCCCGTTGACGGCCACATCCACCCGATACCCCTCCGCTTGCAGCGCCTGCCGGACAATGCGCGTGTTGATCAGGTTGTCCTCGGCCAGCAGCACCAGCGGCTGCCCCCCTGGCGCCGGGGACGTCGTCATCGAGCGAGCCGGCTCGTCCGCCAGCCCTGGACCCGGCACGAAGAGACTGCTCTGCTCGCCCGCGGCTCCCGGCGGGGCCAGTTCCACCGGCTGCCAGGGCAGGGTGATGCTGAACCGGCTGCCCTGGCCAGGTTCGCTCTCCAGGGAGACACCGCCGCCGTGCAGCTCGGTCAGCCGTCGCACCAGCGCCAGGCCCAGCCCCGTACCGGTGTACTCGCGCGAGAGCCGGCTATCGATCTGACGGAACGGCTGAAACAGCAGATTCATGTCCTCGGGACGGATGCCGATCCCGTGGTCCCACACGGTGAAACACAGCGTCCCGCGCTCCCGGTCGGCCCGCAGTTCCAGCCCGATCTCGCCCCCCTGGGGGGTGAACTTGACCGCATTGCTGAGCAGGTTCACCAGGACCTGCTTGAGCCGCCGCTCGTCCACCAGCACCAGCCCGATGCCGGCATCGAGACTCACCGACACATGGTGCCGTTTCTTCTGCGCCATCTCCTTGACCAGGCGCAGCGCCGCCTGACACACTCCTTCGACGTCGGTCGGCTCCAGGGTCAGCGCAATCTGACCCGCCTCCACCTTCGACAGATCCAGTATGTCGTTGATCAGCGCTAGCAGATGCCGACCACACGTTTCGATGTCGCGCAGCGCGGCGGCCTGCTCGGGGTTCACCGGGCCGTAGGCGCCTTCCTCCATCCCCTCCGACAGCGCCAGCACCCCGTTGAGCGGCGTGCGCAGCTCGTGGCTCATGCTGGCCAGGAACTCGTCCTTCATGCGCGAGGCCTTGGCCAGCTCGGCGTTGGCCAGCGCCAGCTGATCCGACTGCTCGCGCAGGGCCGCCTCCGCCTGCTTGCGCTGGGTAATGTCCGAAGCCGTGCCGATGACATACTGCAACTGCCCGTCCGGACCCAGGTAGGGATACCCGCGCACCCGAACCCAGCGCTGCTCTCGATTGTCGAGCAACAGCCGGTACTCCTGGTCGTACGGTTCCCCGCGGTGGTTCACGGTGGCATTCAGCACCTGTTCCCGATCTTCCGGATGAATCACCTCGGCGAATGACATGGGGTTGTCATACAGGCTCTGACAGGTACGCCCCCAGAGTTTCTCGTAGGCCGAGCTAGCATAATAGATGCGGCCCGCCCCCGGCGATGCCATCCAGAACGCCTCATGAATGGTGTCGGCAATAAGGCGGAAGCGCTCCTCGCTCTCGCGCAGGGCCGCATCGCTTTTCTTCTGTTCGGTCAGATCGCGCATCACGGTCGATAGATAGGCCAAACCACCATCGGGGTTCCGATGCGCCTGAATCAGCTGCGACACCGGGATGCGCTGGCCTTCCGGACCCAGCACCTCGGTTTCTCCCAGCCACAGGCCCTCGCGCAACGCCGTGGGCAGTCCAACTTCCTGGACAATCCGGATCGATTCGGGCGGGTGAAATATCCCCACCACCAGGTGATCCGGGTCAAACCCGCGTGCTTCGGCCAATCGCCTGATGGATTTGTTGGCGTAAAGCGTTTCCACCGTCGGATCTTTGGCGATGGCAATGTAATCCGGCGAGGCATCCAGAATGGCTACCAGGCGCGACAGCTCCTGCGTGCGTTCGGCGACCCGCCGTTCCAGATCGGCGTTCAGCGCCTGAATGGCCTGCTCGGCCTGGACGCGTTCGGTGATGTCGCGCGCCACCCCCACCCACAGCGTCCCGCGATCCAGCTGCACCGTGCCGATGCGCACTTCGACGGGAATAGTCGTGCCATCCTTACGGCGATGCTCGCCCCGCACCACCCAGGACTGCCCAGGACGAGTCGTCAACCTGGAAAACTGCTCCTGAATAGGATAGCTCTCCACATCGACCACCACGTCCGGAACCGTCAGGGCGAGTAACTCCTCCCGGGTGTACCCCAGTGCGTCACAGGCCACCTGGTTGACCTCGACGAACCGCAACTCGCCATCGTGGATGAACAGCGGATCCAGCGCCTGATCAATCACGAGGCGGAACCGACGTTCGCTCTCGCGCAGGTCGTTCTCGATCTCCACTCGATGCGTCACGTCCTGCACGCTGCCACGCGAGCGCAGCGGCCGACCATCCGCGGCCAGGTCGGATTCGCAGAACTCCTCCACGTATTTGATTCCCCCCCCGGGCAAGAGCAGCCGGTGAGTGATGTGGTACGGCGTACGTTCCGTCAGCGAACACTGATAGGCCGTATCAACCGCCGTGCGATCGTCCGGATGGATGGCGTCGAGGAACGCCTCGTACGAGGCGCCGAACCGTTCCGGATCGATCTCGAAGATGCGGTAGACCTCTTCCGACCAGTACAGGTGGTTCGTGGTCAGGTCCAGCTCCCAGTTGCCGATCTTCGCCATGGTTTGCGCCTGGCGCAGGCGCTCTTCACTTCGCTTCAGCTCCTTCTCGGCCCGCTTGCGCTCCGTGATATCCATCCCTACAGGAAGGAGATGGCGAATGATGCCACTGGCATCCCGAATGGCAGACACCTGGAAGTCGATATCGTAGATCGCGTCGCGCATCCGAGCCGTGGTATCGAAGCGGGAGGGAATACCGTTAGCCGCCAGTTCAACGGCAATGCGGACCTGCTCCTGCACCTTCGGATCGTGCTTCCACCAGGAAGCATCCCAGAAGTTCTTTCCGCACACTTCCTGCAGCGACAACCCACCAGCCTCCAGCGGAGGCCGGTTGACCCACAACACCACCCCATCCGGCGAAAGCAGCGAGGCATAGGTCAGCAGATTGTCCAGCACCTCACGCAACTGCTGAGCAGCGGATCGGGCCTCATCCTCGGCTCTTTTCCGCTCGGTAATGTCCAGATTCACACCATCCCAGATCACCGAGCCGTCTGGCATCGCCTGGGGCGACGACCGGGCATGACTCCAGATGATCTTGCCCTCCCGGGTGAACAGGCGGAACTCCTCGTCGAACACCTGCAGCGTGACCAGTGATCGATTGTTGGCGGCTTCCAACCGATCAATGTCCTGGGGATGGACCCGGGACATGAGCGATGAAGCGTGCTCCAGTACCTCCTCCTGCGTCAGCCCCAGCCGGCTGAGCAGCCCCTTGCTGAAGTACAGGAATCGCTGCCGACCATCTGGCCAGCGCTGGTAGCGGTACACCGACCCCTTCGGCAGGTTATCGCCCATGGCCCGCAGCTGCGCCTCGCTCTCGCGCAGCGCCTTCTCCGCTCGCACCCGCTCGGTAATATCAGTCACCACTCCATGCAGGAGTCGCCGACCCGGTAAGGGAAAGTGCGCCAGGCGGATCTCGCAGGGAAAATCCTCACCGCGAAGGTTGCGATGGACCCAGTTAAACTGCACCTGCCCCGTTCTCTCCGCTTCCTGGACATGGCGGAGGCCGGCCTCGACCGAGGATTCCCCTCCCGGCTGGGTAGGTGGACTTAGCTCCCAGGGGAGCATGCCCAGCAGCGTCTCTCGATCAGCGCCAAACTGACGCTCGATGTTCCGGTTGACGAACTCCAGGTGCTGTTGATCCAGGTCGAGCAGAAGCACCCCGTCGGGCGAATTTTCGATCAGCGTCTCCATTTGCAGCTGCCGTGCGCGCAACTCGTCCTCCAGCCGACGCCGCGCGGTGACATCCCGCATGCTCACCACGGCGCCCAGGTGTTCTCCCTCCGGGGACAGCAAGGGTGCACTGGTAAACTCGGCCGTGATCTTCCCACCATCGGCCCGGTGAAGCTCCAGTTCGCCCGTCCTGAGCTGGGCCGATTGCCAGCTGCTGACGATGGGACAGGTCGCCATATCGCCTTCATGCTCATGATGAAGACGCTCGTGCAGATCCTGTCCCAGGAGATTGGCTTCCGAAAACCCGAACAGGTACTGGGCGGCAGGATTCTGAAACATGACGCGACCGCTCGAATCGAGGCCGAACACCGCCTCGCCCACCGAATCCAGGATCAACCGCGTCTGCCGCTCCGATGCTTCCAGGGCCAGTTGAACCTGCCGGGCCGGCGTGATGTCCTCGGAGAAAATCACGATGCCGGCAATCTGCCCGCTTACCGTCCAGGGTCGTACCTCCCAGCGCAACCACAGCACCGACCCATCCGATCGCTGGAACGACTCCCCTTCGCAGCGCACCACCTCCCCCGCCAGGGCTCGCTGGTGGATGCCGCGCCAGTGGTCCGGCATGTCGGGAAAGACTTCGTAATGCGAGCGCCCCCGCACGTCCTGCCCCGTCAGCCCATAATCCTCCAGCCAGCGCCGGCTCACCGTGACATAGCGCATGTGCAGATCGAACAGCGCCACCGCCGCGGGCGCATGTTCGACGAACAGACGCAGCCGCGACTCCGATTCCTTCAGCTGCGTGATGTCGGTGTGCGTGCCCAGCATCCGCAGCGGCGCCCCGTTCGCGTCGCGCTCGATCACCTTGCCCGACGACAAAATCCACTTCCACTGGCCCGAGGCGGTCCGCTGGCGGAACTCGACCCGATAGTCTGGCACCCGTCCGCTGATGTAATCGCGGTAGGCGGCCGCCGCACTCTCCCGGTCATCGGGATGCAGCCGGGCGACCCAGGCGGCGTTGCTCTCGCGGAAGGTCACCGGATTGAAACCCAACATGGTCGCATACTCGGGGCTCACCTGCGTCTCGCCCGTCGGCACGTTCAGGTCGTAGATGCCCTGCTTGCTACTCTCCAGCGCCAGCCGCAGCCGTTCCTCGCTCTGACGCAGCGATTCCGCCGCCTCAACCTGATCGGTGATATCCGTAAGCGCCCCATTCCACTGGGAGTTCCCGTTCTCCAGAAGGCGAGGACTGGAACGAAGCCGGAACCAGCGCAGAGCGCCATCGCGCCGGACGACGCGAAAATCGAGATAAAAAGTATCCAACAGGGTGATACAACGTTGCTCTTCCTCCAGCAAGCGCTGACGGTCGTCAGGGTGAATGCGGTCATACACCGCCGCGGCATCGTGCAAGGCATCCTCGGGCCGGACCCCAATCAGGGGGTCCAGACTGTTGCTGAAATAATCAAATCGTCTCAGCCCCTTCGACGTAACCGTAGCGCGATAGATGGCCGTCTCCGGGATGTTGTCGCCAATGTCCCGAAGCATCTGCTCGCGGTCGCGCAGGAGGAGTTCACGCTCGACCTGCTCAGTGATGTCGGTGTGCGTACCCAGCATGCGCAACGGTTTGCCCGAGGGATCGCGCTCGATGATTTTGCCCTGCGAGAGAAACCATCGATAATCGCCGTCGTTGGTACGCAAACGAAACTCGGCGACGTAACTCTCAGCCTTGCCCGCCAGGTATTCCTGGTAGTGGGCAACCATCTTTTCTCGATCCTCAGGATGCAGTCGATCGATCCAGTTCGCCTCGCTTTCCTTGAAGTCGGCCGGATCGTAGCCCAGCATGCGAGCATATTCCGGGGAGACCTGGACGTGTCCAGTCACCAGGTCGATGTCGTACATCCCCTGGTTGGCCCCTTCCAGAGCCAACCGCAGGCTTTGTTCGCTGTGGCGCAGCTGGGCCTCGGCCATTTTTCGCAGAGTGATGTCGGACTCCGAGCCTGCCATCCGCACCACCTGACCGTTGTCATCGAACCGAGCGATGCCGCGATCAAGCACCCACCGATACGAGCCATCTTTGCAGCGAACTCGATACTCCTCCTCGAACACCGGCGTTTCGCCGGCAAAATGGGCGGCCACAGCACTCTCGATGCGAGAACGATCCTCCGGATGGATGCCTGAACTCCACTCGTCCTCCTGCTCACTCACCTCGTCGTCGCGGTACCCGCGCAGGGCTTTCCAGCGCGGCGAATAGTAGACCCGCTGGTGGCGCACATCCCAGTCCCAGATGGCATCGCAGGCGCCGGCCGCCACCAGTTCGAACCGTTCGGTCCGTTCGCGCAGTTCGCGCTCCGCCTTCTGCTTCTCGGTCAGGTCGCGCACACAGGCAAATATCCAGTCACGACGCGGCCAGTAGGAGACGCTCACTTCCACCGGCCAGGCACTTCCGGTGCGTGTGCGATGGATCGATTCAAATCGGTGATGGCCCTTCTCGCGGATGTACTGGATATGCTGCCGCACCTCTGCCGGCTTCTCACAATACTCCACATCAGCTATGGTCATGCCCACCATTTCGTCGCGCGAGTACCCGCTACGCTGCAGGTAGTTATCGTTGACCTCCAGAAAGCGCCCCTGCGCGTCCACCAGCCAGAAGCCATCCGTGGTCGTCTCCAGCACCGCCCGGTACATCGACTCGCGCTCGGCCAGTTTCTCTTCCGCCTTTTTCAGATCCGTTATCTCGGTGATGGCACCCACCCAACCCAGAAGCTTCCGCCCCTTCACCTCGGCCGTGGCGTTCCCCAGCACGTGGATGTCCGCCTGCCCTGGCCGAATCATGCGGAACTCCAGATGCGCCACCGGTGGCATCTCGCCGGCGGCCACCACCTGATGCGCATCGGCCACCATGCCTGCCCATTCGCGAGCCACGCGCGCCTGATCCTCCGGGTGAATCGACTGCATCCAGCCATGCCCCAGAGCCTGGTCCGCCGGCCGGCCCGTGATCCGCGACCAGCCCGGGTTGACGTAGGTGCCCCCGCCCTGGTTGTCCGTCCGAAACACCCCCAGGGGTGAAAGCTCGGTCAGGATCCGGTACAGCCGTTCCATCTCCAGCCGTTCGGTGATGTCGCGCGAGATGCCGATCACCCCGGTCACCGCCCCCATCTCATCCCGCAGGGGAAACTTGCTGGCCTGGAAGTACCGCGGCGCTCCCGCCACCTGCAGCTCGATCTCGTGGTTGAATCGTTCGCCTGTGGCAATGATCTGCTGATTGATCTCCAGAAACCGCCGCGCCAGTTCCGGCTCCGTCAACTCGGCATCGGTCCGGCCCACCACCTCGGCGACCGGCCGCCCAAACACCCGGGCCGTCGCCGCGTTGGCCAGCACGTACCGTCCCTGGTCATCCTTCACGAAAATGACATCCTCGGCATCGTCGATGATCGCCTGCAGCATGGCACTGGCCTGCCGCGTCTGCGCCTCGGCCTGCCGCTGCGCCGTGACGTCTCGCTGCACGCTGACAAAATGCCGCGCTCGGCCATCCGGCCCGAGGATGGGCGAGATGGTCCACTCGACGGGAAAGGTGGTCCCATCCTTGCGGTGGTTGGTGGTGCAGCCGACGAAGGGCCTGGCGGTTTCCAGGCACTGACGAATCTCGGCCCGAATCTCCGACGTGGTAGCAACTCCCTGCAGCAGGCGCGGCGTCTGGCCCAGCACCTCCTCCGGCGTATACCCCGTCATCCGCGTGAACGCCGGATTGGTGTACACGATTCGCGGACCAGGCAGATCGATCTCCGCATCGGTGATCACCACGCTTTCCGTGGTGTCGCGCAGCGCCGCCTCGAACAGCTGCAGCCGTCCGACCGCCTCCGCCAGGCGCTGGGTCATCGCGTTGAGTCCTTCCCCCAGCCGCCCCAGTTCGTCCCCCCCCCGCACGCCCGTCCGCGCAGCCAGGTTGCCCGCAGTGATCTGGTGCACCATCTTCACCAGCGATTCGGCTCGCTGGGTGACCACGATATTGAGCCCCACACCGAGCGCGACAGACAACAACAATGTGCCCAGCGCCAGCCGCAGGAACCACCACCAGGCGCGCGCCTGCGCCGCTCGCAGCGGGGACTTCATGTCCAGGCTGTGGACCAGCACGCCCATGCTCGTGCCTTGCTCCTGGGTGCTGAACAGGACGGGAAACCTCCCCACGACCACGTCCGGTTCGATCACCGACACGCTGGGTTCTCGAATCGGTTCGTTCGGGAGCAGATGCGACGGTAGCACGCGCGAAGCGGGCTGATTCCGCCACTCTACCCGCGAGCCACCACACACCACGCCGTCCGGCCCAATCAGCACAGTGCCCGCGGCCTGCGGATGCACCTCTGCCCAGGCCAGGTTGTCGATCACCCCGGGCCAGTCTCCCTGGCGAATGTCCCGGCTAATGTGGGCGTGCAGCGCCGCCACCGCTGTTTCGACATCTTGCCGCATCTCTTCAACGGTAAGCTGATACGTCGTTCGCAGCTGCACCCACAGGCTGGCGCTCAGGAAGGCCAGCAACAGGCCCGCCACTACCCCCGGCAGCAGCAGCCGCAGTGGAATCGCGTTGGTCTTCACGGTTGTAGCCCCCTGGCTTCGGCCGGAGACAGAAACAGAGCCGCCACCGGGATCGGCTCGGGGATCAGCCCAAACTCCACCAGATCGCTGGTGATCGCTTCCGCGGCGCCCGTCAGGCCTCGCGTCTTGCCCGTGACTAGCGCCCAGCTTTCCGAACGACCCACCCGGCGCACCTCGCCCCGGGCAGCGGCAAAGTGCATGGGAGTCAGCCCCATGGCCCGGGCCGCCTCAGAGGCCAGCGCCGGATCTTCCTCCAGCTCGCCGGCAGCTTCCTGCCAACCCTGCACCAGGCCGCGCACCGCGCCCATCTGCCCCGCCAGCACGTCGCCTCGCACCACCACCACCTGAACAATCTCCCCGGGCAGCTGGCGGCTATCGATCAGCAGACGGTTGCCCGCTTCGAGCAACGCCTGCTTGTAGGGCGCATACGTCACCAGCGCATCCACCTTGTTCTGCTGGGCCAGCTGCAGGTGGTCGGGCAGGTCCGCATTGACCAGCGTGACGTCGGCCAGCCTCAGCCCTCCCTGGCGCAGGGCTCGCCCCAGCACCAGCATACCGCCTCCCAGCCGCTCCACAGCCACGCGCTTCCCGCGCAGCCCGGCCAGGGTTGCCACCCGTGTTCCAACGCTGAGGACAGCATCGCTGCCCTGCGAATAGTCAGTCACCACGACCACGCGCAGGTCCAGGCCCTGGTCCTTCATCCGAATCACGGCATCCAGGGGAAGGCAGGCCGCCTCGACCACCCGCGCCTGCATCGCCCGGACGGTGTCGGCGTCAGTGGGCAGCTCGATGGCCCGAATCCCCTCGCGTTTCCAGGACGCGCGATCTCGTGCCAGGTAGCCAGGCGCGTAGCCCGGCCAGGGTTGAATCGCCACCCGAAACAGCCCCGGAGGCGGATCCGGGCGCAGCAGGAACAACGCGCCACTCAGCACTCCGACCACAGCCACCGGCGCCAACCACCACCGGTATCGACCTGGGGCTCGTGCCTGCTGTGCCCGGATGTCGTCCCGACTCATCTCTCCTCCAGCAGGCACGACCTGCCGCCGGCGTCACTCGGGCCTGGCTTCACTCAACACGGCGTTGATGGCCAGCACCAGTTCGTCGGCGGAAAACGGCTTCATCAGCGTGGCCGCCGCCCCAAAATGCGTGGCCGTCACCAGATGATCCATGCGCAGCAGACGGCCTCCACCACTCATGGCAATAACCGGCTGCCGGGGATTCAGCCGTCGCATCTCCCGGATGGTCGACAGCCCTTCCTTCTCCGGCATGAAGATGTCGCACACCACCAGCGCCGGCGGTTGACGCTCGAAGCTTTTCAGCCCGGTCACGCCATCATCCGCCTCGGTCACCTCGAATCCTTCGGCCTCTAGCACGGTGCGGAGCCAGCAGCGCATCTGCGAGTCATCGTCGATGATCAGCACCCGGCGCCGGGTTACAGATTCGGACCGAGAAGGAGCAGTCAGAGATTCGGGCAGATGGGCGCTCACGGATCGAGTACCTCGCGGACTTTCTTCAACAACAGGGCGGGAGTGTAGGGTTTGGGCAGAAAGGCCACTTTGCCTTGCAGCACCGCCGTGCGGGTGAGCTCGCTGTCGTCGTACCCGGAGGTGAACAGCACCTTGATCCCGGGTTGCAGCGGCCGTACCAGTTCGCTGAGATCGCGCCCTCCCAGCTTCGGCATGACCGCATCGGTAAACAGCAGGTGGATCGGCCCCATGTACTTTTTCACTTCCCGGAGCGCTTCCTCCCCATCGCCGGCGGCCAGAACCTGATAGCCGACCGCCTGCAGCGCAAACCGGGCCATCGTGCGGACCGAGAAGTCATCCTCTGCCACCAGAATGGTTTCGGTGTACCGTGGGCTCTCCGTCTCGGATGCGGTGGCCATCGGGGTATTCGGGGATGCTCCCACCTGGGGGAAATCGATCTGAAACCGAGTGCCCACCCCCACCTGAGACGTCACCTTGAGGCGGGCGCGACATTGCTGCAGGATGCGCTGCACCGTCGCCAGCCCCAGCCCGGTGCCCTTGCCTGCCTCCTTGGTGGTGAAGAACGGCTCGAACATGCGCGCCTGCACCTCGGGCGAAATGCCGCAGCCGGTGTCCTCCACGGTCAGGCGTACGCATGCTTCTTCGCCAGGGTTGCCGGGCCAAGGGCTGGTCTCGAAGGTGAGCGTGCCACCGCCACTCATCGCATCGCGCGCGTTGGTGGCCAGGTTGAAGAGGATCTGTTCGATCTGCACCGGGTCGGCGCGGATGGCTCCCACGTCGCTGGCCAGTCGCGTCCGCACCGCGATGTTCTCGCCGATGAGCCGGCGAATCATCTTTTCCAGATCGCGGATCAGGGCGTTCAGGTCGAGATCGACCGGGGCGAGAATCTGCTTCTTGCTGAACAGCAGCAGTTGCCGGGTGAGGTTCGCCGCCCGCTGCCCCGCCTGGACGACCTGCTGCAGGTGTTCGCGGCAGCTATCCCCCGGAGCCAACCGCCCCAGCGCTAGCGCCGTGAAGCCGTTGATCACGGTCAGCACGTTGTTCAGATCGTGGGCGATCCCGCCGGCCAGTTGTCCGATGGTCTCGATCTTCTGGGCCTGCCGCAGCTCTTCTTCCAGCAGACGCTCGGGGGTGCGATCGGTGAGCGCCACCTGAAACGCCGGACGAGATGCCGACGGAAACAGCGACACCACCACGTGAATCCACACCGGTTCCTTGGCGTTGGACTGAAAGTGGAACTCGGCCTGCGGCCGGGACCTGGGGTTGGCCTCCGCCTCCGCCAGTAGCTGCGCCAGCCGCTCCGCCTCACTAGCGGGGAGCAGCTGCGCCAGCTGAGTCAGCGACTGGTTTCCGCGCCACCGGCCCAGCAACTGACGGCCAATCGCGTTGGCCTGCACGATGGCCGTCTGCTCTTCGAGCACCAGCAAGCCGCAGGGCGCATCCTCGAATAGCCGCTGGTAGTTCGAGCGTTCGTCGAGTAGCCGACGAAAGCGATTGAGCCGCGTGATGGCTCGCACCCGGGCCCGCATCTCAATCCGATCGACCGGCTTGGTGATGAAATCGTCGGCCCCGGCTTCCAGACCAGCCAGGCGCGACGCGGGATCATCCAGCGCGGTAACCAGCAGAATCGGCACCTCGGCCAGGGCAGGCAGAGCCCGTACGCGCCGGGTGACCTCGAACCCATCCATGCCGGGCATCATCACGTCGAGGATGATGAGATCCGGCAGGAGGTCGGCCGCCTTCTGCAGCGCCGACGGCCCATCATTGGCGTACTCGAGTCGATAGCCCTGCCCGGCCAGCAACGATTGGAATGCCGCCCGCCCGATCGGCTCGTCGTCCACAACTAACAAGGTCGGGTCGCGTGACATGGCACGCCTTCCACAGGATGGAGAGCCCTCACAGGAGGGAGGCAGCAGATCGGCAGGTAGCCTGGCTCTTTGAATTATAGTACAGATTCCCCAGCAATGTTCCCCCCGAGAATGGAGGGGGCAACCCCTACGCGCGGCGGTATCCTGGGAGGGCCACCGTTTGTCCCCCTCGGTCCCTGCTCGTCTCATGGTGCCCCCTCGACGAACCTCGCCCTCTCAACGGTCCGCCGTGGTCCAGCAAGCGAATTACTTCCTCACTCGGTAGCTGGAAGAGTTCACAACGTGGCGAGGTGAGTCGACAAGGTCCGTCAATCAGTGGAAACGACCTGCCCGCGGCACTACTGGCATCTACCCTCTGATACTGGCCAGGCGCACACGCACCTCGGGGGACGCCAGTCAAGCCGGCCCACCGGTCCACTGGCAAAGGCACCAGCTTCACCGATCTCGTAAATCACAAGACGCGAAGCCAGTCCTCGAGGTGGGCTATCTTGTCCGGCGCTCCGGTGACTCCCGGATCACCGGCCTTTCCGTAGTCGGACCAGCGGAAACCACACCGGGCCATGAAGTACGCTGCGAAGGACTCGGCGAAGTCGTCCAGGGGGGTGTTCTTCGCGTACTGGCTGACGAATTGCGCGGTCTTGAGGTACCACCAGCCATGGGTCGCGTCCGGATTACTCGTCATTGGACTGTATCTGGGATCGAGTTGACCCGGTTGTGCGGGATCGGCGGGGAAGACATGGGTCCAGCCACTCAGGGCCAGGAAGGCATTCCACCCGGATTGCGACACGTCCCAGTTGTGACCGATCTCGTGCAAGACGTAGGCCGCGACATAGTCCGTCGAGGAGTTGAACTGGTTGTCCGTCAGGGCAATGTACGTGCCCTCGTTGAACCCGCGCCCGCTGGCGAAGCGATCGAAGCTCAGTTCCGAACCGTCGGCCTTGCGGAGGAGTTTCGTCAAGCTCAGGCTCTGTAAGCGAGAGAATACCCTGTCCACCGTCAGAATATCATCGGCGTCCCAGTCTTTGCCCGTGTAATGCGTCATCACGCCGTCGATGTTGACGTCCGTGGCGGGGCCGATATCGAGGTGGAAGAGAACATCCTCGGCCTGGTGCAGGCGGTAGTCTTCCGGGAGAGCGCCCAACGAGTCGCGCCACAGGAAACGATCGCGGCCAGCACCGCCGACGAGGGTCGTCAGAGGCCCGCCGCACACGGCGTCATTGCCGTCGCCGCCATCCAGTTCGTCCGCCATGTTGCCAGCAACGAGCTGGTCGTCATCCTGGCGGCCGAACATCTGATTCTTGCCATGCTTTGCGCCAACGATCAGATCATCGCCCGGCCCGCCGTCGAGGAACGTGGGCGCGCTGATGGCCTGGGCACCCTGGTCCAGGCGGACGCTGTCATTGCCGCCGTTGGCGTACACGATGATCTTCTTGACCGCGGTGGCCCAGGCATAATTGAGCTTGTTCGGCGTCCCGCTGATGTCGATCTTCACCCCCGCCACCGTGATCTTTCCGTTGGCCTGGTGGATGTCAATGTTGTCGTTGCCATCCGTGCCCGTGACGGTGAGTACTCCTGCCCTTGTGATGTTGGCGGTGACCCGCGGGGCCGCGATGGTCATGAACGGCGCCGAGGCAGACGGCACTCGTTGCCCCAGAGCCGCATCACTGCTGGCGAACAGGTGTCGAGGTAGGCTGTACGTGTTCACGATTCGGAAGTCGGAGAAGACCGCGAGGCCGTTGTCCATCTGGACGGAATCAATGCCCGCCAGGTCGTAATTGCCGGCGATGTTGTCCTCGGTGCGCAGGCCGTTGGTGTTCAGAACCACGGTGCCGCTGAGTTCCCCCTTGACGCGGCCGTCCGTCGTGAAAGCCACCACGTAGACCGGGTAACGTGGCGCGACCCCCTGCGCGAGGGCCGGCGGGATGGGCGAAAACATCAGGATGGCAGGTCCGTCGGGCTGATGGTTGTCCTCGCTAAAAGTGCTGGCAAGATGCTCCAGCGTATCCACCTCGCGTGTACCATCCCAGCCGGCGTGGACTATCCCTGGGCGGCCGGCCCCGCTTGCCAGGTAAGGGAGGGAATTGAAGTTCTCATCTGGGTCGAAATTGGGGCCTCCAGAACTGCCCCCCTCGCCTGCAACAGGCAGAATCCCCGCGACACCTGGAGAAGACTTGCCATTTCGTACGGTGCCGACCCAGATGATCTTCTGGATGGAGCCATCGAGGTAGACGGCACTGCCCCGCGCATCGCCGCCCAACGACTCGAAGGCATCCCCGCCCCAACCACCCGGCGCGCCGCTCCCACCATTGCCGCCCATCCCGCCGTTGCCGCTGGTTCCACCGTTGCCCCCCTGAACGGACCCGGTGATGGAGCCGGCGTAAACGTAGAGGTTCGGCCGGGTGTTCCCCGAGGCCATCCCCCCATCGAACAGGCCACCGCCAAGGGCGTTCCCCCCGGATCCGCCGACTCCACCCCGGCCGCCGTTCCCCCCGATTCCGCCTCCGCCGTACAGCAAGGGAGAACCTTCATTCTTCTTGATCAAGCCACCCGGAGCACCAGTCTTGCCACGGCCGCCTTCTCCGCCGGCTCCGCCAACGCCCCCCCGGGCCGAGTCGAAGGCAAAGGTGGAGTCCACCACGGTGAACTTGCCGTCTCCCAGGAACGCACAGCCGCCACCCTGGGCATTCCCGCCCGCGCCCCCGGCTCCGCCATCGCCCCCACCCGTGTAGATATCAACCATGCGAGAATCGCCATGGCTGTCGATAATCCCAAAGCGGTTCGAGGTGTAGGGTTCATAGGTACCGTTGGGATGGCCGGCGCGGTAGTTCAGAAAACCACTACCTCCCGGACGAGTGCCATCCGGATTGACGAGGCCCGGCCTATCTTCGTAGCCATGCATGCCGGTGCCACCCACGGCACCATTGCCGCCGGTTCCGCCAACCGCCGTGTCCCCTGTCAGTGCGGTCTGGAAAAGGTTGCCCAGGCCTTCCGCGTACAACCCTCCTCCGTTGGCGGCACCGCCCTTGCCGCCGTACCCGCCGCTGCCGACGAAGCCAAAGGTTCCGTGAAAAACGAAGTTCTCGTCGGTTGTCCCACTCACATAGCCGTCGTCACCCTTGCCGCCGTCGCCGCCCTTACCACCGCGTGCCTGGCAGTTGACGATCCCGCCGCCGTAAATGTCGAGGTCGAGGCCGTACAAACCGCCGCCGGCTGCCGCCCCGCCGTTGCCGCCATGGCCGCCGTCTGAGCCGTAGGCACCTACGCCAGAGCGGGCCTTACCGGCACCGGCGTTTCCTCCGTCGCCCCCCACGGCGCGGTTGAGCAAGAAGCTCGCGGTCGTTGCCTCCTCAGGTTGAAAGGGGGCATCGACTAGCCTGAACCAGGCGAAGGCGCTATTGCCCCCACCTCCCAGGCCGCTGCCGCCCGAGCCGCCATGCCCGCCGTGGCCGGCATTGCCGATGTCAATGGGGAGGGAAGAGCCCAGCCCGCCCGCGCCGCCGTTTCCTCCCCGCGCCTCATTCTCGGTGACCCGAGGGGCAAACAGGGTGACGGTGCCCCGCTCGGCTTGGAACCCGCCGCCACGGCCGTCGCCGCCGTTGCCACCGCTCCCACCCGGAGCTTCCAATCCGTCCCACATGGTTCCGCCGAAGCCATCCAACCCTTTGCCGCCGTCGCCGCCGCGCGCCAGGTTGTTGCTGAAACCGCAACTCTGGCCGATCACGGTCCCGTTCGCGACGTACAACCCCCCGCCCGACGCCACCCCGCCGTTGCCGCCACGCGGGCCATCCCCGCCCTTGCCAGCGAGCGCCTGACAGGTGGTGATCGTGGTGTGGTAGAGGTTCAAGGTGCCGGCAGTCAGGTACACCCCCCCGCCGAAGGCGTCCTGCCCCCGTTGGCCAACCGTTAACGTGGTGGTGTTTCCGGCCGCGCCGTCCGCCCCGCGGGCGACGCAGTTTCGCACCACTACCCGGTTGAGCGATACGGTTCCGGCATCGATCAATAGGCCGCCGCCTTTGCCCGCCGTCTTGCCGTTCGCGATCGCCAGATCTCTAAAGCGAACCGTGCCGCCGACGACCTCGATGACGCGATTCGCCAGGTTGGCGCTGAGGATCGTTTGATCGGCCCCTTTCCCCATGATGGTCAGGGATCGACCCGCCCGGATGTTGAGCTTCAGATTGGCGACCTTGATCGTCCCAGCGGGCAGGACAATGATGTTGTTGGCATCCCTGCTTTGCGAGACGGCCACGAGCGCGGCACGCAGATCACTCGCGTCCCTGGGCACGGTGAATGTCGCCGGCGTCAAACGGACTTCCAGTTCCTCCAGCCGCAGTCGGGGAGGGCGGCGACTTTTGGTGCCGACCGGCTTTCCGTTGAACCAGCCACGCCAATCAGCAAGACCGAAGAACGACATGGGCGTTACTCTCCGGGTACGGAACGACTCACCAGCGCCCGACATTTCGGGTCTCCCCAGTCAGGTTTATCGACTGGAGCATCTGTATTGGCTTCGTGGCGACCGCGATACTGAGAATAGCAGAAGAGTCGAGTCGGATTGGAACAAATGCGCGAATAATGTTCGCCCATCAGCGCGAACCTTCCGATTCCTATCGGCTCGTCGTCCCCAATCTACCAAGGTCGGGTCGCGTGAGATGGCACGCCTCCCACAGGATGGCGAGCCCTCATCAGAGGGAGGCAGCAAATCGGCAGGTAGCCTGGCTCTGTGAATTATAGTGCAGATTCCCCGCTAATGTTCCTCCTGGCCCGCCTCCACCTCACCGAGTTGACCCCTCTTCTTTTTTTTCTGGCGGACAACCGCTGGGACCGGCACTCCTGGTGATAGCCCCATTGCTCCCGGCGCCAGGGAGATCGTGTTAACCACTTCGGTGCTCTTATCAAACACCGGACCACACCGAGTGCCTTCTCATCCACTCGTTTGAAGTGGAAGCCCCTGTCCTGATGGCGAGGCACCTACTCGTTCACAGTCCTCCAGGCGACCGAGCCCATTCGGCCGTACACACCGCGCCTTTTGCATTGCAGGATGAACCATGCTGATGAATTACCGCCGGATGTTCTCGCGTTACTTCTGGAACTGCACAGGCACGATCCAGCAGTTCTTCTTTGCCCGCACTCGCAAGGCCCACCAGGCCGGGCGGAACGCCCGCCCCTGGCGAATCGAATGGCTGGAAGGTCGACTTGTTCCCGCCAGTCCGCTCTCCTCGGTGGTGTGGTCGGGCACGGCGAGTACTCAGATCACCGGGACGGTCTACGAAGATCTCGACTCCAACGGGGTGCGAAACAACGGCGAGAATGGCATCAGTGGATGGACGGTTTACCTCGACCTCGACCAGGATGGAACCTTCAACCGCGACGCAGCGGGCGATCTCGAGCCGAACGCCGTGACCAATAAGGACGGCGATTTCATCATCAATCACCTGCTGCCTGGCACCTATCGCCTCGGCGAAGTGGTGCAGCCCGGCTGGGTGGCCACCGCTCCGCTTTCGCAGGATGTCACGGTGGAGAACAACAGGGAGACCCGGGCCAACTTCTTCAACTTCAGCGGGGGCGACATTGTCGGCACCCTGTGGAACGACCTGAATGCCGACGGCGTGCGCGATACCGATCCCACCACTGGCGAGTTCACCGAACCGGGTCTGGAAGGATGGACCGTCTTCCTCGACTTCAACAACGACCGCCTGGTCGATCCCGACGAACCCACGACCCTGACTGACGCCAGCGGTCACTATGCTTTTCGGAATCTCGCTCCCGACGATTACGAGGTAACGGAAGTCGTTCCCGATGGTTGGGACATTTCCCCAGGGTTCGACTCGCGGCAAACCGCCACGGTGGTGGCGCGGAGCGAGGTCACCCAGGATTTCGCCAATTTCAGCCTGACGAACGGAGCCATCCAGGGAACGATCTGGAATGACACCAACGTGGATGGAGTGCGCGGCACCGACCCCGACACTGGGTTGTTTACGGAACCGGGCCTGGAGGGGTGGACGGTCTACCTGGACCTCAATTCCGATCGCGTGTTTGATGCCTCGGAACCATCCACGGTCACCGACGCCCTTGGGCACTACAGCTTCCTGAGTCTGCCCGTGGGTGATTACGAGGTGATAGAGATCTTGCCCCCCAGCTGGGACGTGTCTCCCACCTTCGACGTGCGGCAAACCGTGAACGTCCGGGCGGGTGAGACCAGCACTGCTTCCGATTTCGCCAACTTCACCATTCTGAATGGCTCGATTCGTGGTGTGATCTGGAACGACGCGAACCGCGATGGCATTCGTGCAGCCACCCCCTCTGGCACCTTCACCGAACCTGGCCTGGAAGGCTGGTCAGTCTTCATCGACCTCAATCACAACAAGCTGGCGGATGTGGGTGAGCCAACGGCCATTACCGACGCGAGTGGTGGCTATCTGTTTACAGATCTCCAGGTGGGTGACTACGATGTCCGCGAGGTGTTGCCTTCCGGTTGGGAAGTGACCACCACCTTCAGCGACAATGTCACCGTTACGGTGTACTCGGGTCTGGAATCAGCTGCACCCGATTTCGCCAACTTCAACCTTGCCACCGCAGTGCCTGGTTCCATCAGTGGAACAATCTGGTACGACATGAATGCCAACGGCATTCGCGACGTGGATAGCGCCACTGGGACCTTCACTGATCCCGGCCTGGAAGGCTGGACGGTCTTCGCTGATCTCAATGGGAATGGCGTTCTCGATGCAACCGAGCCGAACACCATCACAAGTGCCAGTGGCTCCTACACGCTGACTGGGCTCACCCCGGGATCCATCACCGTTATCGAACAGCTCAAGCCAGGCTATCGCCCGACGGCTCCCTCCACCGGGATCGACACCCACGCCCTGAGGAATGGCGAGACTGCCACCGGGATCGACTTCGGCAACTGGGCCCTGCAGGAAGCCAGTATCCGTGGCGTGGTCTACGCCGATACCAACAAGGATGGAGCGCGGCAGGCAGGCGAGAAAGGCCTCGATGGCATCCCCGTGTATCTGGATCTGAATGAGAATGGGGTCCTCGACGCTGGCGAACCCCAGACCCTGACTCTGGCCGACCAGTTTTACACGCCCGGCGTGGATGAGGCTGGCACTTACAGCTTCACCCATCTGGCCGCCGGCACTTACACCGTACGGATGGTTCTGCCCGCGCTACTAAGCTCCACACCCACCAGTCAACTGCTCCACGTCGTGACGCTCACTGCCGCGGACAATCGAACTGGAGTGGATTGCGCGGCCGTTTATCGCTCCACAGAGATCCACGGCATCAAGTTCGACGATAGCAATGGGAACCATGTGCGCGAAGCCGACGAACTCGGAGTACCCGGCGTCACGATTTACGTGGATCTCAACCGAAACAATTCGTTCGACACCGGTGAACCCAGCACCACCACCGGCGCGGATGGCTCCTACACCTTCACCGACCTTGGCCCCGGGGCCTACGTGCTTCGGGAACTGCTGGATTCCGGGCACGAGTCCACTTATCCCACCACCACCGGCGGCACGCTGTGGCCCAGTGGGACAAGCAACCCAGCCTCGGGCAATGTCACGCCTTCCAGCATCACCGTCTCACTGGGGACCGGTGCATCGCATCGGGAAACGGTTAGCCTCACGCTTCCCAGCGGTGGGGCATTGACCAACCTGGTCGATGTGTTCCTGCTCTTCGATGACACGGGTAGCTTCGTCAACAACAGTCCGATCGTTCGCGGTGCCTTCCCGGACATCATCACCCAGCTGCAAGGCGCTCTCCCGGGGATCGACCTGGGATTCGGGGTGGGCCGCTTCGAGGAGTACAGCAACTTCGCCTGGGAGTACGGAGCCGGTCGGCCGTTCATCCTGAATCAGCCGATCGTGGCGGCCAGCACGGCGGGTTACATGACCGCCATCCAGGCCGCGCTCAACCGCACCACACCGGGCTACGGAGGCGATCAGCCGGAGACCGACATTGAGGCGCTGTACCAGCTCGTCACCGGACTGGGGTTCGACGGCAACAACAACGGTTCGGTCCTCGATAGCGGGGCAGCGGGCCTGGTTTCCACTCAGCTGAATCCTGGGAATAGTGGAGACGTGCCCTCATTCGCGTCGTTCGTGGCCGACCCCACCGACAATGTCCTGGCCGCGGCCGGCCATATTGGTGGCGGAGGATTCCGGTCGGGTGCTCTGCCAATCATTCTCGTCGCCACTGACACTGGCTTCGCCTACCAGCCCAGGGGAGAAAGCACCATCACCGGTGTAGGTGGTGTCAGCTTACCTCTTTCCGCGCTCACCGAAACCTCTCGCTCCACCACTCCGTTCAATTATGGAGCCGGCATCCAGGAGACGATCACCGGGCTGAACGCGCTGGGCGCCCTGGTGATCGGTCTGGGTACCAACACCGAGGCCAACCTCGATCCCCGTCAGGGCCTCGAGGCGCTTTCTCTCCTGACGGGAGCCGTCAACCGATCCACCACCACCATCAGCAATGGTACTGCAGACGCTATCGCCCCGAATGATCCTCTGTACTTCCAGATTGCCTCGGGCTTCGCAGGCAGTGTGGCCAACGGGATTGTTACGGCGATCCAGAACGCGGTGACCAGCGTGGCTGTGGACGTGACGATCCAGGCCTCGGATCCTCGGGTCAAGATTATCAATCACACTGGCGTGAATACCGCCATTGGCTCGGGACAAACAGCCAGGTTCGACATCGAATTCATTGGTGATGGTGTTCCGCACCGCTTCGACCTGCAGTTTGTGCGCAACGGAACCAACGTGGTGCTCGGTTCGATTCCCGTCGTCCTTGGCACCCCCATTCCGGGCAGCGGGTATGAGTTCGAGGATCTCAGCGAGGGTGAAATCTGCCACGACATCGATTTCGGCAGTCACGCCTCATCCACGACCACGAGTTCACCCACCATCACGGTCCATGGTGGCACTCTGACCTATGACGCTGCTAGCCATGGCGCCACGGCCGAGGCAGTGGGCTCCGATGGCTCGCCCGTCGGTGGCACCTTCTCCTTCACCTACAACGGCGTTGCGGATCTCCCACTCCTGGCAGGCACCTACACCGTCGAGGCCACCTTCACCAGCAGTGATCCCAACTATGCGGGTGGCAGTGCAACGACCACCATCGTGATCGAGAAGGCCACGCCAACCATCACGAATCTGAATGCCCCCCAGATCGACGAGGGGACGACCACAGTCATCATCACCGGCCACGTCGCCGCGGGCCCCATCTCCCCGGTGGGTGAGACCGTGTCGGCCACGCTGCAGGGTGTGACCCAGACAGGCACGGTCGATGCGAACGGAGACTTCTCAATCACCTTCGACACAGGTGCCCTGACATCGGGCACCTATCCGATCGTCGTCAGCTACTCTGGCAATGCCACAAGCTTCCAGGCGAGCGCTGATGCCAGCACCAGCCTGACTGTCAACACGGTATCGCAGGTGATCCCAGTAACCGGGGCGCGTCTCTCCGGCACCTCCGGCGCCCCCTCGACATTTACCGTGGCCACCTTCTCCAACATCCTGGGAGATCCCACCCTCTACTCCGCCACCATCGTCTGGGGCGATGGCCACACCTCCAGCGGAACGATTGCTGGCAATGGGGCCACGCTCTCAGTAGTTGGCACCCACACCTATGCGGGGCCCCAGACCGCCACCATCGTGGTGACGATTCAGGACACGCTTGGGAAGGGCCTGTCGGGGTCGGCAACGAGCACCGTTTCGGTGAAACACCTCGGTCTGCCAGTGAACCAGTCGAAGGAATCGCAATTCTGGCACGGCGGGCGAGGACAGCGTCTGCTGCATGCATTCAACGGCGGTTCCACCCACACCGAACTGTCGACCTGGCTAGCCACCAACTTCTCCAATCTGTACGGGGCTAATGCCGGAGCCAACAATCTGACCAACTTCACCAACGACCAGGTAGCGGCTTACTTCCAACGGTTGTGGGCCAAGCAGGGTGATGGTCTGGCCACCCAGATGTTGACCACGGCTCTGAACGTCTACGCCTCGACCTCGTCCCTGGGAGGAGTCCAGGGCTCGGCCTATGGTTTCCGCGTGTCCGCCACTGGCCTGGGAGCGCGTTGGTTCAATGTCCGCAAGTGGGGAGCGACTGTGGACGCACCCAACTCATCCCCGCTGGAGGTGTTCGATATCCTGGCTCGCATCGATCACCAGGCCAGAAACGGCGTCTTCTACGCGGGGAATCGTGGCCTGCAACGCCTGGCCGCCACCATGCTGAAAACGCTCAATTCCATCTGATGGATCCAGGGATGGCTTGATGAAACGAAGGCGGCTGGGGACTCCCCAGCCGCCTTGCTTATTCCATGAACCAGCACCAGGTAGATGCTGGAGGTGGTTGTGGCAGGGCGAACCAGCCAACCTACGCATGTTGCCACAGCCTCAGCGCCGCGGGGTCTTCTCGGTATCCCACAGGCGAAGAAGGTCGCCACTGCCGTACGCGGCCAACACCGTTTTTGGTCCCGTGAACGTGTACGCCGCCACCGGGAGAGCCACGTCCGGCACGAACCACGCGACCGTCTTACCAGTCTCCGCGTCCCACACGCCCAGGCCAGGCGTCGTCTCATGGGCAACGAGCAGCTTGCCGTCTGGAGAGAATGCAACGCCACGCGCCCACCATTTCTCCCACGTCGCTTCGGGTACCGCTGCGGGACGCTCGCATACACACACCTCCTTGCTGGTTGCGAGATCGTACACCCGGAGTGATTGCCCCACTACCACCGCGATCCGATCGACCGCCGGAGCGATTGCGTACACCGCACCCACCTTGACTCGCGATTCTGATTGCCGGATCGAGGAGGTTACGTGTAAGCCGATCGTGCTGTCTTTCGTTCGGAACGCCACGCGCTTGCCATCGTCTGAAACCGCCAGCGGGAATCTGGCAGAGAACGGCGCCACCTCGCGCCCGTCCTCGACCGCAAACACCCCCCTGTCTGTGGCGAAGTACTCGACGTTCGGGGAGATCACCACCAACGGCTCCTGGTTGCCGTGGGACGCAACCGCCTTGCCCGTCCACTTCACCTTACCCGAGTTGGAGTCGTACACCCCCGGCACGTGGTCGATCACAGCGAACAGCCCGTGCCGGCCCAGCGATGCGCGGTGCAGCCTGTCGGCCCTACCAGGAAGTGCGAACAGTTGCCTCCCAGTCGCGGTATCCCACACGCGCACCGGATTGTCATTTCCGCGAGCCACCGTCACGAGCCGCGTTCCGGTCGGGTCGAACCCCAACTCGGTCGTCCAGGTATCGCGGGACGCGCGCACCGCCATTGGCGGGCCTGCCTGGTTGCGATAGATCCAGACCTCCGGGCCGCCATGGGCAGTCGCGATCGTCCGTCCATCGGAGGAGCGAGCGAGGAGCCGGGCCGGACTGCGAGGGCCGACCAGCGCAACGAGTTCCTTGTGCGTCGCCACGTCCCACAGGAGCAACCGCCGCCCCGCGGCCATGGCCACCCACTTGCCGTCGCCCGAGAGTGCGTACGCACCGGTCGCGCCGGCCCGGGTCGGGAACTCGTGTGCGACCTTCCCTGTTCCCACCTCCAGCAGAAACAGGTTCACAGCAACCACCCCGACACGCTTGCCGTCTGGCGCGAACCGGAGACCGTGCGAGATCTCGAACGCATGAACGCGGGTCTGCCACAGGGGCTTCCTGGTGCCGATGTCCCAGATGCGTACAGGCCCTGGGAACGGAGCACCGGGGACAGCGATGGTGCCGTTGGTCGCAAGGCGTGTGCCATCCGGCGAGAACGCCAGTTCCGAGAGAATCTCCGTGTCGGGCTGTTTCCCCAACTCCTTCGGTGGTGGGTAATCCTTCGTGATCTCCCACACCAGTTCACCTTTGTCGACCGAGCGGATTTCGGTCCTGGTGAACCCGACGGTGAGCGCCACCCGTTTGCCGTCGTTCGACACCGCCACCACCTGCACTCCGGCCGCGTCGAAGGTGGTCGCTTTCTTTCCGTCGACGAGATTCCACACGACAACGGTTTTCCCGGTGAACCCGACCGCCCACTTGCCGTTGTGCGACACGCCCAGTTGATCCAGCCCGACGTTGTCGGACACGTTGATCGTCTGTCGGAACTTCCCGCTACGCGGGTCGATCACCGCCAGTATCGAACCGCGGCCCGCTGTAGGCAACACCTGGACCAGGGTGCTGTTGTCCGCGGAGAGGATGACCGGAGGGCCAGCAGTCGGGAGCTTCTGATCGTGGGGCCTGATCGGTTCCGAGACCAGGGCTCCCTCGGGCAAGGTCCACCAGCGGAGCGACCCGCCACCCATGGTGGAGACCTCCTTGCTGTCTGGCGAGAACAGGACCTGCGACACTGCGGCCGGGTGGAGGAACCGGGTGTCGCCGAGTTTGAATTCGCCAGCGGCTGCGTCGGGTTTTCGCTCAGCTGGCTCAGTGGCAGAGGTGGGCATGGGTCTTGACCCCGGTGCGGGACGCCCGGCGACGACCACACCTGCCACAGCGAGGGTCGTCACCACCAGCAATGCGGCGGCCGAGTACCAGCTCGCGAAGGTCTGGGCACGAAGTACACCGTCGGCCAGCGCCGCAACCCGGATACCAGCCACCGCGCGACCTGTTGCGAACCCGATCCCGGCCCGGACTGTGGCCGCGACCAGTGAGGTGCTTACCCCGGTTGGGGCGACGGCCAGGGCGCCGACCACACCTGGTGCCAACCCGCGCCGGGTGAGCCGCTTGCGCAACCGCTCGCGGGCGCTGGAAAGCCGCGACTGCACCGTCCCCTTCGGACACCCGAGCTGCGCGGCAACCTCGGTGTCAGTCCGGCCGTCGAGCACACACAGCACAAATGCCAGCCGGAGCTTCTCCGGAAGGCGCGCAATCTCCTCGTCGAGGACCGCACCGGTGTCGTCCGGTAACGGCACGTGGGGCGCGGCAAGTTCTGGCAGCGGCAGCGTGCCATGGCGTGCAGTTTCCGATCGAAGCCGGGTTGCCACTCGCACGGCTACCCGGTGCAGCCACCCAACGAGAGCATCACCCCGTCGCACCGCCCCAGGCCGCCTTGCCAGGGCCAGGAAAGTAGCCTGAAACGCATCGTCGGTGTCGGCCGAGGTGCCGAGTATCCGACGGCACGTGCCAAGCACCAGGCCGCCGTGTCGCAAGACCAGCCATTCGAACGCAGCCTCGTCACCAGTCTGGGCAAACCGCCGGAGTAGTTCCGCGTCGGACACCCCCATCTGGGCATGGTCGCCAAGTCGGGCGAGGTGGGTGATGAGCGTGGCGAGTGATCGTGTCGGCATGACTGCCTCCGAGTTCGGATCTCTGGTAGGATAGTGCCCGACCCGGTTCAAAAGCTTCCCTCCATTTCAGTTCCGGGATGCGACAGGTTCTGACACTCCCAGCCTCACCTGAGTGTCGGCGACCTGGCCCGGATCGCCGGCCAGTGCGACGGTCTGCGGTGCGACATGGCCCTGCCAGCGCTGCCGGACGCGTTCGCGCACACCTGAGCGCGGTAGGCCGAGCCTTTCTCGCCCCGGGCTGTACCTCGACCTCGCACCCTGGCAGACACAGGGGTTCGCGCATCCCGTAACTGCCCGTGATCCCCCTGGGTAATCGCCAGACATCTCTTCCCACCTTGCCCAGACCGCGCTGCCGATCGCCGGCGAGTCGATAGAACACCTTGAAACAATTAACTCGCCGTCCGGCCCGCCGGCGGGCTTCTGCCTCCGCCTCACCGGAATGACGAACATGCCCTTGACCGACACCGACCCGACCCTCCGACCCGCCGCAACCGAGCCCCCACGTCCGGAGCGAACCGCCGACGTGGCTGACCCGCGATGCATCCCCGGGCTGGACCTGTACCTGTTCAACATGGGCGAGCACCGCCGCGTCCACCGATACCTGGGAGCCCACCAGGTCGACGGTGGGGTGCGCTTCGCGGTGTGGGCGCCGAACGCCGCGCGAGTGTCGGTGGTCGGCTCGTTCAACGGCTGGAACCCGGACGCCCACCCGATGACCCAGCGGGACACCACCGGGGTATGGGAGGCGATCGTCCCCGATCTCGGGCACGGATTCACCTACAAGTTCGCCCTCGACCGCCCCGGCCGCGGCTGGGACTACCGCGTCGACCCGTTCGCGCGCATGCTCGAGAACAACCTGAACCGCACCCCGGTGTTCGCCGAGACGTACTACGAGTTCCGCCACCCGCAGGTGCCGATGCCGGACCGGCTCGGTGGCGCGCTCAACATCTTCGAGGTGCACCCGCTGTCATGGCGATTCCGGGACGGCCGCCCGCTTAGCTACCTCGAGCTGATCGACGAGCTGGTGCCGTACGTCAAGTACATGGAGTACACGCACGTCGAGTTGATGGGCATCCTGGAGCACCCGTACGTGCCGTCGTGGGGCTACCAGGTGATCGGCTTCTACGCGCCCACGTCACGGCTGGGCACGCCGACCGAGTTCAAGCAGCTGGTGGACGCGTTCCATGCCGCCGGCATCGGTGTGATCCTCGACGCGGTGCTCGTCCACTTCCCGACCGACCACACCGGGCTGGCCCTGTACGACAACGACTGCAACCTGTTCGAATGCCCGATCCCCGACCGCAAGCACACCCCGTGGGGCACCTACTACTTCGACTTCGCCCGCAACGAGGTGAAGAGCTTCCTCATCTCCAGTCTGCTGCACTGGGTCGAGGAGTTCGCCATCGACGGATTCCGGTTCGACGCGGCCGGGCAGTTCCACCACTACGAGTTCGCCACCGAGGAGAAGTACCGCTCCTTCCTGGCGACGCACGGCAACTGTCACAACCCGGAAGGGTTCCGGTTCATGCAGGCCATGACGAAAGCGATGAAGGAGGAGTCGCCCGAGACGCTGCTGATCGCTGAGGACTCGACCATCGCCGCCGGCGTCACCCACCCGGTCGATGCTGGCGGGCACGGTTTCGACTTCAAGTGGGACCTGGGCTGCACATCGCACATGATGAAGTTCTTCCGCGCCCCCTACGCCCACCGCAGCGACGTCTACAACGACCTGACGTACCCGATGCTGTACCACCACACCGAAAACTTCCTGCTCCCGCTGTGCCACGACGAAGTGGTCCACATGAAGCGAAGCATGGTGAACAAGACGGATGATCTGAGCGACTTCGACAGGTTCGCCAACCTGCGGCTGCTGTATCTGCTGCAGCTCGGCTACCCGCAGAAGAAGCTGCTGTTCATGGGGCAGGAGTTCGGCCAGAAGAGCGAGTGGAACGCCGAGCAGCCGCTGCCGTGGGAATCCACTTGGGACCACCTGCACAAGTCGATGCAGTGGTACGTCAAACGGCTGAACGAGGTGTACCGGTACGTCCCGGCGACGCACCAGGGCGACAATATCCCCAACGGGTTCGAGTGGATCGAGTGCAACAACCCGCAGCACCTGATCGTCGCCTTCCTCCGCTACGATCAGGGATACAACGACCTGCTGGTCTACCTGATCAACCTGTCGAAGAACCACTTCCCCGAGTTCCGTCTCGGAGTGCCGTTCTCCGGCACCTACCACAAGGTGATCGACACCGACGCGCAGGAGTTCGGCGGCAACGGCCACCACTGGGTGAAGGACCTGCAGACCGAGCCGGTAGCCGCGTTCCACCACCCGCACAGCATCCGCACCCCGCTGCTACCACTGCACGGCCTGCTGCTGCGCCTGGTCGGCCGGGCGGGATGATCCCGGCCTCCGGTCAGGCGAATCCCGGCAGCGTCCAGCAGGGCGTGATCGAACACCAGGTCGATCACCTCCCCGTGCAGACCGGCAACGCGACGGCGGTGAAGGTCGATTGCCCATTCACCACCGCCGACGCGCGGGTCAAGTGGCACCGGCTCTCCCCTGCACCGCATCTGCATGGAACCACCAGACGGGTAGCACTTTGTGGAAATCCAGGTGGAAGGGCGGCACGGGGAGGTGATCAGTCCGTTCTGGCCTCGAGTTGGGATTCCAGTTCCGCGATCCGGGCCTGCAACTGGTTGATCACCTCGACGACTTGCCGTTGCGAGAAGCGTTTGTGGATGTGCTGCGGGCAGTTCACGTCCCACGCCTCGACGGTGAACACGATCGCCCGCTCCACTCGGCTCGGGTACGTCGGGTCGCGCAGTTTCGCCAGCAGTTCGATATCGCCCTCCACCACCGTCGCGGTCCCCCAGACCTTCACCCGCCGACTGTTGGCGTAGTCCATCAGGAACAGGAACGCCTTCGGGTTTTCAGACAGGTTGCCCACCGAGATGTACTGGCGGTTGCCGCCGAAGTCGGCGAACGCCAGGGTGCGGTCGTCGATCACTTTCAGGAAGCCCGGCGGGCCGCCGCGGTACTGGATGTACGGCTGCCCCTCGGCGTTCGCCGTGCCGAGATAGAACATGTCGAGATCGGCGAGGAACTCCGTCAGGTCCGACGTGATCGTCGTTTGCCACCCGCCGGACTGTTCCATGCAGGCGTAGCTGTTCCGCGATCCCTTTTGTAGTTGGATCGCCTTCACAGCGGGAGTGAAGGCGATATCGCTGGGGAAGTGACTCATCGGATGGCCTCGGTCGGGGGCGTGAGGTGGAACGAAAAACCGCCGTCGGCATCATCCGACGGCGGTTGAGGAGGCGTTACCTGGCGTGCTTCCCGAGGAACCCACGCATCAGCCTGGCGATCTCATCGCCGTTCGTTTCCAGGGCGAAGTGCCCGGCGTCGAGCAGGTGATACTCGAGCGTCTTCAGGTCCTTCCTGTACGGCTCGGCCCCGGCGGCTGGGAAGATCTGGTCGTGCTTGCCCCAGGCGATCAGCACCGGCGGCTGGTGCTTGCGGAAGTACTCCTGCCACTTCGGGTACAGCGACGGGTTGCTGCCGTAGCTCAGGAACAGGTCGAGCTGGATATCGGCGTTCCCGTCGCGGTCGAGAAAGTACTGGTCCGTCGTCCAGGCGTCGGGCGACACCAGTTCCGGATTCTTGACCCCGTGCGTGTACTGCCACCTGGTCGCGCCGAGTTTCGTGAACCCCCGGAGTGCCTCCCGCTTCTCCTTGCTCCCAGGCTCCTTCCAGTACGCCTTGATCGGCTTCCAGAAGTCGTTGTCGAGGCCCTCGTCGTAGGCGTTGCCGTTCTGCACCACGATGGCCGTGACCCGCTCCGGGTGTTTCACGGCGAGCCTGTAGCCGATGGGAGCACCGTAGTCCTGCACGTACAGGGCGTACTTCTTCAGATCCAGTTTCTCGGTGAACTTCTCGACGACGTCGGCCAGGTTGTCGAAGGTGTACGCGAACCTGTCGCGGCCCGGCATCGCACTGTGCCCGAAGCCGGGGTAGTCCGGGGCGATCACACGGTACCTGTCGGCCAGGCGAGGGATCAGGTTGCGGAACATCTGCGAGCTGGTCGGGAAGCCGTGCAGCAGGAGCACGACGGGGGCGTCCTTCGGCCCCGCCTCGCGGTAGAAGATGTCCAGTTCGCCGACCTTCACCGTCTTGTGGTACGTCTTCGGCGGTTCGGCCGCGACGACCGGGGGCAGGGTAACGGCCAGGCCAGCCAGCATCAGTGCGATACGAAACATCAGTCGTTCTCCACCAGGGTGTTTGGGATCGAGTCCCGGGTTTACTTCACGTCGGGAATGCCGGGGTGGTCCGCCGGGCGTGGGCCGGGCCCGGGCCAGAAGAACGTCCGCTCGTCCTCGCGGATGGCGACGTCGTTGATGCTCGCCTCGCGGCGACGCATCAGCCCGCGGTCGTCGAACTCCCACAGCTCGTTGCCGTAGCTGCGAAACCAGTTGTCCGCCGCATCGCGCCACTCGTAACGAAACCGCACCGCGATGCGGTCGTCAGTGAACGCCCAGAGCGCCTTCACCAGTCGGTACTCGAGTTCGCGATCCCACTTGCCGGCGAGGAACGTCCGGATCTCGTCGCGGCCGACGAGGAAGCGGTCACGGTTCCGCCACACCGAATCCTCGGAGTAGGCCAGCGCCACCCGTTTCGGGTCGCGGGAGTTCCAGGCGTCCTCGGCGAGCCGCACCTTCCGGGTGGCGGTTTCGAGAGTGAACGGCGGGACGAGAACCGTCGGGTGTGTGATGATGTCGTGCATGGTACTCTCCTGGGTGAGCAGACGGGCGGAGGAGCACTGCTCCTCCGTCCCGGTGGGGCCGTTACCGTGTCGAGTCGCAGCCGGAGATGGCGGCGCAGGCCTCGTGGTGATCGACGAGCGGTTCGGCCCTGGGAAAGTCGATGTCGGTGTCGGCGACGTGGTTGAAGTAGTTGGTGAACACGCTCAGCGCCACGTGGGCGACGACCTCGGCGATGGCCCCGTCGTCGTACCCGGCCTCGCGAACCGCATGGAGGTCGGCCCCGGACACCCGCCCCCTGGTGTCCACGATCCTGCGGGCGAACCGGATGAGAGCGTCGGCCTTCGGGTCCACCGCGGTCCCGTGGCGGCTATCGCGGATCTGGTCGGCGGTCAGCCCGGTCATCTTCCCGATGGCGGTGTGGGCGGCCAGGCAGTAGTCACACCCGTTCGCCTCGGCGATGGCGAGGGCGATCTGTTCGCGGATCCTGGCGGGCAAGGCCCCCTGGCCGAGCGCGCCGCTCAGTTGCAGATAGCCGTTGAGCACCGCCGGAGCGTTGGCCATCGCCCGCGTCATGTTCGGGACGAGGCCCAGTTTGCCCTTCACCGCGTCGAGCAGTTCCTTGGCCTTGCCGGTGGCGGATTCGGGGGCGATCTGGTTCAAGCGGGACATGGTCGTCATCCTTTCGAGTTCGGGTGGCTGATCACTCAGGAAGTTCTGGGCGATGGGAGCCAGGACAATTCAGTTTCCGTGCCAACCCGAAAAGAAAGTCGCAAGATCATAAATGGCATGTGTTTACACGAATCACCCTCGAAGCAAACCATCTACGACTTTTCGTCAATCGACTAGATTTCGTATCAGAAGAACGATTTTTCGTAAATCAACCGCATGGAACCGCCACTCACCTCGTCCCTCTTCACCGATCCGAAGCGATTACTTCTGGACCTGGCGAAAGAGCACCACCTGTCCGAACTCCTGCGCCTCCTGGTCGGCCGGCTGGCAGACTCGCCGCGGGTAGCGCTGGCGCGGGTTTGGCTCGTCCGGCCGGGCGACATCTGTGAATCCTGCCCGATGCAGGGCGAGTGCCCGAACCGCGAACGGTGCCTGCACCTGGTCGCGAGCGCGGGGCGCTCGAAATCCGATCAGACCCTGGAGTGGACCAGACTGGACGGAGCGTTCCGCCGGTTCCCCCTCGGCGTGCGCAAGGTGGGGCGAATCTGGGCCAACGGAGAAGCGATCGAAGCCCCCGATCTCTCCAGCGGGACTCCAGACTGGATCGCCAGACCAGACTGGCTCCGGGCCGAGGGGATCAGCGGCTTCGGTGGGCAACCGCTCGTCCATCGCGGCGAGACACTCGGCGTTCTGGCCGTGTTCGCCCGCGGCCCCATCGGCACCGACTGCATGGACTGGCTGCGAACGATCGCCGACCACACCGCCGCCGCCCTCGCCACGGCTCGAGCATTCGAAGAGATCGAGGCGTTGAAGAAGCGGTTGGAGTTGGAGAACGAGTACCTGCGGGAGGAGGTCACCCGGAGTGGCGCGTTCGGCGAACTGATCGGCCAGAGTCCGGCCCTGGAAGCGGTCTCCCGGCAGATCGACCTGGTGGCTCCAACCGACGCAGCCGTACTCATCCTCGGCGAAAGCGGGACCGGGAAAGAACTCGTCGCCCACGAACTCCACCGTCGGAGTCAGCGGGCCGCCAAACCGCTCATCAAGGTAAACTGCGCCGCGATACCACGCGAACTGTACGAGAGCGAATTCTTCGGCCACTTGAAAGGGTCGTTCACCGGAGCGACGCGCGACCGCGTCGGGCGGTTTGAACTGGCCGACGGCGGCACGCTGTTCCTCGACGAGGTCGGGGAGATCCCGCTGGACCTGCAAGCGAAGCTGCTCCGGGTCCTTCAGGAGGGGGAACTCGAACGCATCGGCGAGGAGAGGACTCGTCGGGTGGACGTGCGGGTCGTGGCGGCGACCAACCGCGACCTGAAGGCGGAGGCCGAGGCGGGACGGTTCCGGCAGGACCTCTACTACCGACTGAGCGTCTTCCCGGTCGAACTGCCTCCGCTGCGAAAGCGGCCTGAAGACATCCCACTGCTGGCCGAGCACTTCTTGAACCTGCTGTGCCGGAAACTCGGGCGGCCAAAGCCACGCCTGACCCTGGCGAACGTCCAGTCCCTTCAGAAATACTCCTGGCCGGGAAACGTGCGGGAACTCCAGCACGTGATCGAACGGGCGGTCATCACCGCTGAGGGCGGACGTCTGACCATCGAATTGCCAACCGCCTCCCCAGTGCCCAGCCGAGTCACGCCCGCGCCGGTATCCGCGACGAGCCGGATCTTGACCGACGCCGAGTTACGGCAGTTGGAGGCGGACAACATCCGGGCGGCACTGAAGCAGACCAGGGGGAAGGTGTCCGGCCCAGGCGGGGCGGCGGAATTGCTTGGAATGAAAGCCACCACCCTGGCCTCGCGGATCAAGTCCCTCGGCATCAAGGAGTGACCTGCACCAGGCAAACGGGAGAAGAATCCTTCCGCTGTCGGTCCGGGTCGTCCACCGCCATTCGGGCTCACGGAAGTAGTAGCGGCTCGACGCGCCTGACGCAGGAGCGTGGTGGGTCCCCTCTTGGCGGCTCTCGACGATCTCATCACGTGATGGCCCGACGCCTAAGGTGAAATCACGGGCAGCGTGACGGCTTGCCTCTACCTGGCCGGACTGATAGCATATCCGACCGCCCTTATACCCAGGACCCCGCGCTGATGGCCACGCTCCTTCAGATCACCCAGGCCCATAAGAGTTACGGCGATCAGATCCTGCTCGATGGGGCAGAGGCCACGATCGCCGATAACGTCAAGGTCGGCTTCGTCGGCCGGAACGGGGCCGGCAAGAGTACGCTGCTGCGAATCCTGCTGGGTGAGGAAGATCTCGACAGCGGTGAGGTCATCCGCCATCCCGATCTGCGGCTAGGCTACCTGCGTCAGCACGACCCGTTCCTGCCGGACGAGACGGCGATCGCTTACCTCGAGCGCGACAGCGGCCAGCCGACCTGGAAGTGCGGCGAGGTGGCCGGGCGATTTGAATTGAAGGGTGCGTACCTGGAAGGTCCGGTTGCCAAGCTGTCCGGCGGGTGGCAGACCCGAGTGAAGCTGGCTGCCCTGCTGCTGCACGAACCGAACCTGCTGCTGCTCGACGAGCCGACGAACTTCCTCGACCTGCGGACGCAGATTCTGCTCGAGCACTTCCTGCAGAACTTCAAGGCGGCGTGCCTGATCGTGTCGCACGACCGCTCGTTCCTCGGCACCACCTGCTCCCACACACTCGCCCTGTCGCGCGGCAAGTTGACGAGCTTCCCAGGCAAGATCGACGCATACCTTCAGTTTGAACGCGAGAAGCGCGAGCACGATGAGCGGTCGAACGAGACCATCATGGCGAAGCGGCGCCAACTGGAGGAGTTCATCGCCAAGAACAAGGCCCGGGCCGCGACCGCGACCCTCGCCCGCTCCAAGAGCAAGCAGCTGGAGCGGCTGGAACTCGCCGAAATCGCTTCCGACGAGCCGACCGCCAGCATCCGCCCCCCGCGCATCGAGCCCCGCAAGGGGCCGGCCGTGCGCTGCCGCGAATTGACGATCGGCTACCCAGACCGGCCGATCGCGTCGGGCATCAATCTGGAGATCGAGCACGGATCGCGGGCCGCCGTCGTCGGCGACAACGGACAGGGCAAGACGACCTTTCTGCGGTCCGTGGTGGACTCACTGAAGCCCCTGGCCGGCGAGGTCCGCTGGGGCCACGGCTGTCAGATCGGCGTCTACGCCCAGCACGTCTACACCAGCCTGCCGCCGAACCAGACTGTACTGGACTACCTGCATCGGCAGGCGGCGCGGGGGAAGCGGGATCAGGAGATCCTGGAGGTGGCCGGGACCATGCTGTTCCGTGGCAAGCAGGTCGAGAAGCCCATCTCGGTCCTGTCTGGCGGCGAGCGGGCGCGGCTGTGCCTGGCGGGACTGCTATTGAGCGACCACAACGTGCTAATCCTCGACGAGCCGGGCAACCATCTCGACGTGGACACGGTCGAGGAGTTGGCCGAGGCGTTGACCGCCTACAAGGGTACGGTCATCTTCACCAGCCACGACCGGCACTTCACTCGGCGGGTCGCGTCGTGCATCATCGAGGTACACGACAGCCGGGTGACGAACTACAGCGGCCCGTACGATGCTTACGTGGACAAGGTGAACAAGGAGATCGAGGCCGGCGAGCGCGAGCGCGCGTCGGTGAAAGTGAAACTGCCGGCGTCGGTCCTGAAGCCTGCGAACAAGGCTCAGCCGGCGGCGCAGCGCGACAAGGACCAGGTGGCCGAGCAGATGAAGGCGCTGGAGCAGACGATCTCCCAGTTGGAGGCACAGAGGCAGACGGTCGCGGACCGGTACGCGGTCGTGACGGACGTCGCCGAGGGAGAGCGGCTGTACGACGAACTGATGGCGGTGGCCGAGCGCCTGACGGACGCGGAAGACCACTGGGTAAAGCTCCAGGCGGAGTTGGACGCGATCCCTTGACCCGCGGTCTTATTTCGGCAACGCTAATCCCGCCAGAATCGGCAGCGGAACCAGCCCAGCGCTGCCGCGGCGCAGCCCCGTCGAGAACGGCGGACGAACGCGGTCTGCTTGCTCCCGAAGATGTGGGCTGGTATGCAGTTTCCGGTCCAAGCGCGTCGCGGCAGTTCGAGGCAAGAGCACTCCACGCCCGCTTGCGGTAGAGAGGATTACCCCCGGCTCGCCGGAGGAAGGCAAGAGCCTTCTACTGTCATTTCAGGCGAACGAAAAGAGCCCCCTGGGATTGCGCCCTCCGGTCCGCCCCCCGAGTGCAATTCAGCTCGCGGTTTTGCGATCATCGACCAGAGTAGCGATTGCTCGCCCTCTCAACCTCAACAGTAAGCGAATCCCAACCAAACCAGTCCGATGTCTCCCCCGGACCATCGTCGATCGGGACGAGCCATTTCAAACAATTACTTTACGCTCCTCAGCAATCAGAGTAGATCAGATGGTTGATAAAACAGGGTGGAGCTTAGCGTTTAGGTGCAGATTTGTCTGGTTGCGACGGCTTGGCTGGTGATTTACTCTCAGTGGGAGCTGGCAGCAGTGTTGGCTTTGGTTCAGATAGCAGAAGCATCGGTGGTGCCTGAGTTACAGGTGGAACCGGAATGGGCTCATTTATGTAGAGGTATGTTTCAACATACGGCCAAGTCATGAGATCTCCGATAAAGCTGAATGGGAGGTCGAGGCCGCAGAATAAGAATATGGCTGCATGAGGGTACTTGTATTCGTCTGATTCTACTGCACCATCAAAGTTCAGCTTGCTGGCTGCTGCTTCCTGCATGCAAATAAGATCTTGCTTAACTCCACCAAAGGGGACCATTCCGCCCCCTTCTGGTCCTGGTCGGATCAGATTGACAGTAGTACCCCAACATCCTAAACAAGGTAAGGATGAAAGAACCATCGCAACAGCAATCATTCTCATGCGCATCACAATAACTCCCATAGCCGTTGCATACTCATGAATCCTAAAGTGTTTGCGTTTTTGCAAGCAACCCTATGCCAGACTGCTCTATTTGCAATGTAATCAAGGTAGCCAAACTCGGGTTCATCCGATGAATTCACGGTTGGGCCACAGAGGGAGCATTGGAGATCATGGGAGCGCCGGCGGTCGCGGGAATGTTGATGAAGTCGTCGTTTGACCTGAGCTGAAGAAGTGAAACCTTTTTCTCGACCGGTTTGGGTAGCTCCACTTTTTCAGGGGGAACAGATGGTGCTGGGGTTGGAGTCTTTGGTGTGGTTGCCGACGGTCCTAGAAGTTTGGAAATAGAAAAATGGTCGCCGCCACCAAGTGCCTGATAAGTGTTGACGACTGCAGAGAGTTGTTGCTTCTTGGTGTCAATCAATACGGTGGTTGCTTCCAGAAGGTCACGCTGGGAGAATAAAACGTCCATGTATTCAGCGCGAGCGTTCAGGAATAGTTTGGTTGCAATATCCACGGAATCGTCCAGCGCCTTCAGTTGTTGCTTCTTGATCTCGATGCTCTTGCGGTAGTTTTCGACCATGGATATGCGGTTAACAACTTCTGTGAAGGCATTCAGGATTACGCGTTGGTAGTTATACACGCATTCCAGTTGTCTGGCATTTGCGGTTTGATACTCAGCCTGGATAGCCTTGAAGTTAATTACCGGAGCTGTGAGATTGCCTGCCACATTGTACACAAGTGATTCAGGGGTATTGAAGAGGTATTTTGGATTAAAGGCCTCATATCCAATTCCACCAGTAAGGTCCAACCTGGGAAAGAAATGGGCTCTGGCCACCTTGACATCCAGACCTGCAGCTTCCAATTCTCGCTCAGCTTGACGAATGTCTGGGCGGTTCTGCAAAAGCTGTGCGGGCAGTCCCAAACTCAGCGAATTAATTGTCACATCGAAGAATCCCTGAGTGGCACGTTTAACCGGTTGAGGATACCGGTTGACCAGGAAGTTGATTCTGTTTTCAGCTTCAATGATATCCTGCTTAACAATCAGCTTCTCACTTTGGTTCTTGCGAACTTCTGCCTGGAATCTTTGCACGGCCAATTCAGTTCCACGGCCCGCTTCCTTCTTTGCAATAGAGCTTTTCAAACTCTGCTCCTGAAGCTCAATGATGCTGTTCAATGTTTCGATGCGTTTGTCGAGAGCCATTAACTTGTAGTAGTTCTCCGCCAATTCAGCTACCAGACGAGTCACGAAGGCGTTGCGTCGTTCAATGGTTGCGAGAAACCGTTGCGATGCGGCGTCACGAGCGTTTCGTAGTTCACGCCATATGTCAAGCTGCCAAAACAGGTTGAAACCTGTTGTGAAACCAGGGAGCGGATTGGGGAAATGCTTGCCCGGGAGGTACTCAAGTTGATCTTCGACGGCACCTTGAGGCGTGAATAGACTGGGTTTTGCCAGGCCTGCTCCAGCTCCAAAATTAACAAACGGCAGGTAGGCGCCTCGGCGGGCCAGCACTTCGTTGCCTGCTATCTGAATTTCCTCGTTTAGTATTCGTAATTCTCGATTGTTAGCTATGGCTTGATCCAGCAAACACACCAGATGGGGGTCCTGATAAAACTCACCATAATCGAGGCGCGCGGAGTTCTCGACACTGTTTGTGCCATCGTAACTCGTGGGCAGAGGTGGTGCTATTTCTGCCTGGCGAAGGGGAGTAATGGCGCAGGAAGGCAGACTAATGATGAGACCGCATGCAATCGCACGAGCCAGCATGCGTTCAACTCGCTTAGCACTCCAGTCCCGAAATATGCGTTTCAACCACATGATTCATGCCTTCCCTGGTCAATATCAAAAAAATCCGATGGCCGGAGATACTCTGCTCAATCAAGGCAAGGACGTGAACTCGTGAATGCGTGTTGCGACTATTGAAACTGCATAATGAACGAAGGTGGTTTCTGATGATGTTTAGGATTACTTCTGATATCGACATTTCCGATGAGCGGCCTTTATCAATTGTGCGGATCAGGAAAGATATGATTGATTTGCGACCTGGGGAAAACGAGTGAAAATGGGCGACCCTGGCCGGAAGCACCCGACGATGTGCCACTTTCAATGTTCACCTAGCAACGATTTAAACTATGATAGATTTGGCAAATAGTACTTCCGGCGCCAGATGACCACCCAGATTATCCTGCTTGCCTCATCTACCTGTCATTGCGAGATATCGCCCGGCAAGTTATGGATTTTTATCATTTCGCTCAGAGGTTCATCCACCTCGTCCTTGAGCAACTTGTTGCTGCCTGCAATCTTACCAAACAGATAGTAAAGGCCCGGGATAACTAGAACACCCACTACGGTTCCCAGGAGCATACCACCTACGCCTGTAGAGCCAATGGTGCGATTACCGATTGCACCCGCTCCTGTAGCCAGAACCAATGGGATCAAACCGGCGATGAAGGCGAAGGAAGTCATTTGGATTGGACGGAATCTGAGCTTGCCACCCTCGATCGCGGCTTCCATGAGGGACAGGCCTTCATGGTGACGCTGGACGGCGAACTCCACGATCAAAATTGCATTTTTGCCGAGCAGGCCGACCAACATAATCAGGCCGATCTGAGAATACACGTCATTGGCCAAGCCCATTGCTTGCAGCAGACAGAAAGAACCGAAGATGCCAATTGGAAGCGACACGATTACTGCGAGCGGCAGAATGAAGCTTTCGTACTGGCCTACCAGGACGAGGTACACGAAAGCGACCACGATCAGGAAGATGTAGATATCCTCATTACCTTTGCGAGATTCATCGTAGGAAAGACCAGCCCAGCCGATATCAAAACCACGGGGCAGGGTTTCACGTGCAACTTCCTTGATTGCCCTGATAGCCTGGCCGGTGCTATAGCCTGTCGCCGGGGCGCATTGTATGGTGGCAGACGTGTAGAGGTTGAAGCGTGTTATTTCGTTCAGGCCCTGTTTCTTTTTCAGCTTCATGAACGCCGAATAGGGAACCATTTCTCCCTTATCGTTCTTGACGAACATGTTGTCCAGATCTTCGGGAAAGCGACGAAATTCCGGCTGGGACTGGACAAACACCTTGAAGAACTGATTGAAGAGGATGAATCCCTGCTCCCAGGTACTACCTATCAGAATGTTGAGGTTATCCATGGCCGTCTTGATGGATACGCCCTTTTGCATGGCCACGTCGTTGTCAATAATAAGTTCGTATTGGGGGTAATTGGCCGCGTAGAAGGTGAACAAATTCGATAGTTCCTTGCGATTCTTCAGGGCTTCCATGAATTTGTCGGTCACCTCCCCCAATCGTTGATAATCGTTTGAGTATGTTTTATCGAGTACTAGCAAGGAGATACCGCCAGCGGTACCAAAACCCGGAACCGCTGGGGGTTCAAAGAACTCCAGCTTCACATTGCTCATGCGCCGGCATTTCTCTTCCAGGGCTACGATGATTTCACGAGCTGTGCGATTCCGTTCATCCCATGATTTAAGGTTGATAATGCAGGTTCCAGCATTGGAGCCTCGTCCCTCGGTGAGCACTTCGTAACCGGCCAGCGATGTGATTGATGTGACCTCATCGATTTCGCGGGCAATCTCCTCCAATTCGCGTGACTTGGAGTTTGTGTACTCGAGGGTTGATCCTGGAGGGGTTTGGAGGACGGCGTAAATGATGCCCTGGTCTTCTCCAGGAATGAAGCCTGTGGCAAGCTGGGTATTCACCAGAAAGATGCCAACACAGAAGCCACTAACGACGGCCATGGTAAGCGTACGACGGGTGACAATGCTTCTCACCATGCCCGCGTACCAACCGGTTAGCATTTCAACTCCCCGGTCAAAGAGTTTCCGCACCAAGGGTAGCAAGGTGAATAGAAACCCAACGGGTCCCCACAACTTGTAAGCCAGATAGGTCACTCCACCCAGGACGAGTGTGCCGCCCAAGCCATACAGCACTTTTACTAGCAGGCTGCCCGTTTTCCTTGCCGGAGTGGATGTTTCTTTTGTATGGCCATGAGAGTGCGGTTTCAGAATCATGGCGCACAGCACGGGTGTAAGCGTAAGTGCCACCACACCGGAGAGGATGATGGAGATGGCCATGGTGATTCCGAACTGGCGGTAGAACTGGCCCACGGGTCCGGGAATAAAGGTAACCGGGACGAAAACCGCCGTCATCACCAGGGTGATGGCGATGATGGCACCGCTGATTTCGTGAACTACCTCCATGGTAGCGCGGTAGGGATTCAGGTGTTTCTCGGCCATCTTGGCGTGAACGGCTTCCACCACCACGATGGCATCATCCACTACTACGCCGATTGCCAATACCATGGCAAACAATGTGATTAAGTTGATTGATAGTCCAAATACTTGCAAGAAAAAGAAGGTTCCGACCAGTGACACTGGGACTGCCAGGGTGGGGATAAGCGTCGAGCGCAGATCGCCCAGGAACATGTAGACCACCAGCGAGACCAGTATAAACGCCTCGAGCAGAGTATGGAGCACCTTTTCGATGGAGGCATCAAGGAACTTTGAGACGTCGTAGGCCAGTTCATAATCCATCCCAGGAGGGAATGATTCCTTTTTTATCAGTTCGAGCTCCGCTTTGATCATCTCAATCACTTCCGCCGCATTGGATCCGGGGGCCTGTTTAAGAATGATGGAAGTGGCAGGATGGCCGTTAATGTCGGAGTAGATGTCAAAAAACTGAGGGCCTAACTCGATCTCGGCAATGTCTTTCAAGCGAAGGATTTCACCATTGGCGTTGGCGCGGAGCACGATGTCCCCATACTGTTCGGGTTTGTTGTATCGCCCGATGTAAGTCAACACATACTCACGAGATTGCGATGTTTTGCCGGTGGCCTGGCCCAATCTACCTGGTGAACCAATGATGCTTTGTTCTCCAATGGCTTTCATCACATCGTCGGAGGAGATGCGATAGGCGCGCATGCGATCGGGTTTGAGCCAGACCCGCATGGCAAAGACGCGGTTGCCGAGGTTGCGCGGGATACCCATACCAGGGATGCGCTTGAGACGTGGCATGACGTAGACATTGGCGAAGTTGAATAATTCCTTCTGGTCGGCATTTGGATCGGTGCTGTAGATGTTGACGTACATCAACATGCTAGGCACGACCTGGCTCACCTGGATACCTTCGCGCACCACCAGAGGAGGCAACTGAAATTGCACGATATTGACGCGGTTCTGCACATTGACGACATTGATGTTGGGATCGGTTCCTGGCTCGAAGTAGATGGTAATAGCAGCCTCTCCTGCGCTGGTTGCGGAAGAGGTCATGTAGCGCATGTTCTGCACGCCGTTAATCGATTGTTCTAGAGGAATCAGCACTGAATCTACCAGGACGTCGGCACTGGCGCCTGGGTAGGAGATGGAAACCATTACAGTCGGTGGAGCAACCGAAGGAAATTGTGCAATGGGAAGAGTCTTGATCCCCAGCACCCCCAGGAACAGCAGGATGATGGAAATGACGATCGCGAGTGCGGGGCGATATAGAATTTTGGTGATCATGATTCCCTGCAGAGGGGTAGCTGCCTGACTCCAGATCGGAACGTGATGCGAGAGCCTGGTTATTCCGCGTGATGTTTCAGGTGAGCGAGGACGTCGGCTGGGCCGCGATAATCGAACTCTACCTTGTCGCCATCGCGCACCTGGCGAACGCCGTCGAGTACGATCCGCTCGTTAGCCTTGAGACCATGCTTCACGGTGAAGATGTCATCCAGTTCGTTCTCGACGGTGATGAGCCGTTGATGGACTACATGGTCGTCGCCGACAACAAACACGTACCGTTTGTCGAGGATTTCAAACGTAGCTCGCTGGGGGATGACCATGGCGTTGTGCGCGGTGCGTTCGATGAGCACGTTGCCAGTCTGACCATGGCGCAGAATGCCTGTGGGATTGGCAAAGTCGGCGCGGAAAGGAATGGTTCCGGTCTCGTTGTTAAATTGAGCCTCGATGGCACCAATCTTGCCTTTCTCGGGGAACTTGCTGCCGTTTGCCAGTACCAGCACGATGTTTTGATTTTGCTGGGCGTTCCCCTGGCCAGACATGAACTCCAGGTACTGTGCTTCGGGCACGTTGAAGTAGACCCACATGACCTGGTTGTCCGAAAGTGTGGTTAGCACTTCGCCTTCCTTGATCAGGCTGCCCTGTTGCTGGTGGAGTCGATCCACGATGCCGTCGAAGGGCGCCTTCACATTGGCAAAGTTTAACTCTGCCTCGGCGAGCTTGGCTTTCGCTGTGGCCTTGGCCAATTTTGCCTCGAATAACTGAACCTCGTTTTGTGAGACGACCCTATCGCCTGCCAGGCGTCGTGTATTGTTAAGTTCTAACTCCGCCAGTTTGGCCTCGGCCATTTCAGCGTCAAGCCGCGCCTTGTAGAGTGTTGGTAGAATCGTGAACATCACGTCACCGGCTTTTACTGCCTGGCCTTCATTGACGGCGATCTTTTCGAGGTAGCCATTGGAAAGAGCACAGACCTTGATGTTGCGACGCGAGTGGATCTGGCAGACATACTGGCGTGTTAGGGTGATGTCCTTGATCTGCGGCTGGGTAACCACGATCTTGTGGTGACCCGACTCCTCTTTGTCTTCCTTTGGGTCACACGCTGGGAGCAGGGAGATAGTGAACCCAAGAACGAGCAACATGAGGCTTTGCTTGATTTTCATCGGAGACTTTTCGCTCCCTGGTCGGCTCGAGGCCCTGCGTCGGAGGGTAAAAGATGGTTGCCCGAATCTGTTCATCGCTCCAGGAATCCTGAAGGTTTTTAGCATTGCATCCATCGGATCCTTCCGTGAGTGATTTGCTACCCGGGAGAGGTTCCACGTCGTATGTTCCCGCCAGAGTTTTCCTGCTTCTCCTGATTTCAATCCTGGGCTGGCGCGTTCCTGTGATGAAATCGAACCTACCTCGGTTGCTGCACCAATGGCTCTCCTGAGATCACATCTGACTGCAAGCAATAACTGCACCCAAAACGCCTGGCTGGTTCAGATTTTCGCAAGTGGATGTGTTGATGCCAGATGTGGCGTGGATGGCTGAGAACTGCTAGGGCGGAAATCGAATGATCGAGAAACGTAGGGGTGGTCGCCAGACGAGCAGGGTGGTTTCCTGACGAGCAAATCACGTCACACGGTGCCGGTGTTCAGAGATGTATACCTAAGCAGCTCGCCGTAGTTGGTTGTTACGTTTCTATGAGAGTCGGCGGCGCTAAGTCCTACAGCCGTAGTTGGCTAGAATGGTCTTCGTAAGGAGTTGTGGCGAGGGCGAGCGATGTCAGGACGACCGACACAGGCGACGGTGGAGCGGTGGGCCGACGAGGTCGAAGCTGTGGCCGAACGCATCGGCCCGCGCTTCGCGCGGCGTGAACCGCGGCGGCGAGCGGTCGGGTACCTCCGTGGGCTGCCCAGCGGGGTCGAGCGGAAGAACGGTTGGCAACTGGCCGAGTACCTGGGCGACTCCACGCCCGACGGCGTCCAGCACCTCCTGGCC
>JAXMAV010000013.1:0-297694 GCA_046350255.1 Gemmataceae bacterium | reverse complement strand
CGCCGAAAGAATCGATGCAAGCCCCTCGGGAATGCGCTACGCTGGGAGTGGCCCGGCGCGCGACCTCGACCACGGAGCCTGCCCACCATGCACACCGGCCCCATTCTCGCTCTCGACCTCGGCAAATTCAAGTCAGTCGCCTGCGTCTATCCCCCTGGGGGTGGCTCGCCCACCTTCGACACCGTCCCCGCTTCACGCGAGGCCCTGCTGGCTCTGCTTCAACTGCGCCGGCCCGCTGTCGTCGTCCTCGAGGCCTGCGTCTCCGCCGGCTGGGTCCACGACCTGTGCGCCGGGCGGCAGCGGCAGCGAGCGGCTGAGGCGGCTGGCCGCGCGTGGGAATAGCGATCGAGACAACACAACGGGGCCAGCCAACGCTGAGAGGTCAGTCGCGTCAGCCCGAAGCTAGGTCGATCCGGTGGTGACCCTTGCCTGTCACTGGAGGATGTCCTGAACGAAGGGGCGACGTGGCGGACCCGATTCCTGGGGCGTTCGCGTGGAGCGATCAAGCGAACGAAACCCGAATAGTCGAGTGCGGCCGAACGGCGTTGGAGGCAATCGGGCAGAACGAAGAAGCGTCCCGGGAGGGATGCCCTTGGGACGTCATTTCTCGCGAGCCTCCCTCAACCGGAGTGAAGGGAGGCTCTCGAGAAATAACGTCCAGGAAGAGGAGAAATCGACGCTTGACACCCGAGGGGCTTCATAGTCAAACAAGCTCAGCAGCGGCGGGGGCTACTGAGGCAATGAAGTCCCAGAAACCGATCAGCCCCCGCCGTCTGCTGCAGCGCCTGGGGCGGCGTGCTTGTGGTGCCCGAGCTGCGCCAGCCCGGACAGGTTGTCCCACTCGGCCCACGCCTCCGCGATCGCCCCGCCGGCCAGCCGGTAGATGGCCAGGTAGTCCGCGGCCATGACCCGGCCGGACGGCGGGTACGGCCCCATCGGCCCGGCCTGCGTGCCGCGGAAACAGTGCCGCACCGCCACCCGGTCGCCCTCGGCCACCATGTCCGCAATCTCCTCGCGGGCGTCCGGGAACGTCTCGAACTCGCCCCGCAGGAAGCGGAGCAGGTCGTCCCGGCTGCGGACGCCGGGCGACCCGCCGGCGTGGCTGTGGCGGACGAAGTCGGGGGCGACCAGCCGGGCGACGCGGCCCCAGTCCTGGGCGTTGACCGCCGCCACGAACGCCCGCACGACCGCCTTGTTCCGCTCCGCCTCGCTCACCCGCACGCCCTCAGCCGCCGAACGACACCGTTCACCTGCCGCGGCGGCTGGTGAGACGTTGAACACTGAAAAACAGTAATGCCGCCGCGGTCAGGTGCAACGGCTGGTTCGCTGCTCGCGCCTTCAGTTGGTGCGGGGACGCGAGAGAATGTTGTCAATCTTCGACTGCAAGGCCGACAGATCGATCCCGTCGAGTGCCTGGGTGCCACGAGACAACAGGCGCTCCGTTGCCGTTTGCAGCGATTCGAGCGCTAGCCTGTCCTCGTCGCTTGGCGACTCACTCTCATTGAACCAATTGTCCACGATAAAGGCGAAGTCCTTCACGACGCCGCCATACATTTGCGTTGCCCGTGCGGCGTTTCCAAGCCGATCATGACAATCGGCGTTCGCGATCATTGCTGGGCCAACCATGTGGTGGTAGTGCGAACAAACTGCGAGGGTTGCCTTTGCCCACAAGGCACTGGCATTTTCTTCGCGTTTCAGCCATCCAGCGGCCCGGAATTGGTGCGTCAAAGCACACGCGAGATTTCCGTATCCAGCGCCATTCATCCACACGAGGGCTGAAATGGGATTGGCCGGGTAGCCGTTGGCCTGTTGGCTCACGCTTTCGACTTCGCTATCGAGGCGGCGCAATACGTTGAGCACCAAATCGCCATTTGCCTCGCGGGCTGCGTCGGACGCGAGATCGAGGCGCAAGACGCTCTCCACTTCTGCCTTGAGCGTTTCAAAGTCAATGGGGGCTTTGCTGGCCACAGCACCACCGAAAAGGGAACGAATCCACTTCCACATTGAGCCACGCATCCCTCATTGCAGCGAACTTGTTATCTGATGGAATCGATTACACCTAATCCCATCGATTCTTCCACCTAACGCCACTCCAACCCTGCTCCTTCGAGCAGGTGCACCCTCAGTGCCATCCCTAGCTAACCCGAGTGGTCTATCTCACGGCACCCGGCACACTAACCGCAGGTACTCCACCTGGCAAGGAGTTTTCTGTGAATTCTCCTGACTCCCTTCAGCCGCCCACACTCTTCGACCATGTCGCGGCTTTCCTGCAACTACTGCACTACTCCCGACGCACCGAACTGGCCTACCTCAACTGGGGTCGCCGCTTCATCGTTTTCCACGACATGCGCCAGCATCTCGCCGCGTTAGATGGAATCGATCGCCTGCAGGCTGACCTCCTCACAGACGCCAACCTGCGCGATGGCAAGGACGCGTTCGATGCTGTGCCAAGCCGGCATGCACCCAGCGTCAGACTTCTTCAACAACGCCAGCATGAGGGCCCTCCGCACTACGCAGGAGCTGCTCGGCCATGCCGACAGTGCGTCCCCTCAGCCCCAGGCGATAGCCTCGCAGGGGCCGCACGAGTAATTGCGCGAATGTGCCCTTGTCTTTCAGCATCTGGGGTGTAAGATGAGGGTGTGGATTGCGAGAAGCAGTCAGACCGCGGCGTGGAGCAGTGGTAGCTCGCCAGGCTCATAACCTGGAGGTCACAGGTTCGAGTCCTGTCGCCGCAATTTGAAACACTGAAGCGAGGTTCCATGATTGGAATCTCGCTTTGTTGCTTTTTCCCCTTCTTTCCTCCTACCTGCCTCACAACTCCAGCCAGTACCCATACCTGTGGTGCGGGCGTCAACACTCTTCACGACGTCTGTCCTTGCACCCACCACACCCGCCTAGCTACAGGAGTCGGTCCCATGGGGACCCCAGGCCCCCACACACAGCCTCGCGCTCGAATCGCTAGAAGAGCGCCGTGTGCTGTCAGCCACCCTCGGCGACATGGGTGGAACCTTCAACGCCCTCTTCTATGCTGATGGGCGGCCTCGGCACCGATGTCTTGTTATGGTGAGGCCGGCAACGACGCTCTTTCCGGCGGCGCGGGGGATGACAGATTCTTCGGAGGAATCGACCGCGACAATCTCGACGGTGGGCAAGACGGCATCGCCGATGGGCTCCGCGGCGGCACCTTCGTGGCCGACTTCCACTACATCCGTGGCATCGCGACCAATCTCGATCGCCTTATCGATCAGGATCGTACCAACATTATTCTGCCCACACCGCGCGAGGATGCCAGGCCCGCCTGGGAATTCCACCGCTACACATCCTGACAGTGGCAACATCACCAGACGCGCAAACACGAAGGGGACATGTCTTGCACACGTCCCCTTCTGCATGTTCACCGCCCGCGCACGCCTTGTGCGGGGAAAAAGGCATCCCGACCTACCCGAGCTGGGGTAGCTGGGCGAGAACTTCTGGTTCGAGCAGTTCACGGGCCCGATGCGCCTGGGCCCGATGGACCCAGACATCCGCCTGAGACCACGGCTGGTTTTCGAACCAGAACGTCAGCTGTTCGCCGACCTGGCATTCGATCCCTTCGGCCTCGAGTACCGACCGCCAACGCCAGGCCAGCGTGCGGTTCGGCGTGGTCGCCACGCAGACGATGTCGCTCTCGCTCATGGCCAATCCCTTTTGTCCCCGGCACCGGGCTTCCCGCGAGCGCAGTGTCGGGTCGGCTTCATACACCCTTCATGATGTAGAATAGTCGGGTGTTAGTCCAGTAGCAAACGAAAACCGCGATATCCGAGTCCGGCTTCGGGCCCCTTCCCCCGACGATCGGCGGGAAGATCGGCGCTACCACCCCGGAGGACACCCTTGCCTTTCTTCGTCGTGACCCACTCGGCGACGTTGCCCCCCAGATCGTAGACCAGGTCCGGCTTGCCGACGCCGCGGCCAGAGCCCACCTCACGCAGCAAGGTGGTTCCCTGAGGTAAACTCGCCAGTTTCTCTCGAAGCCGGACTGCATCATCGATGTTCACTGTATAACCAGCCCAGGCATCCAGCGTGTTGTCACCGTCGCCCGGTTTTTCGTAGAGCGTGTCGGCTTCGGTCTCGGTGGGCAGGCGATAGGGCTGCCCGGTCTCCCGGCGGAGCCAGGCGCAGTAAGCCTGGGCCTCCTCGAACGAGATCCCGCTGGCGGGGAAGTTCTCGGTGCCCGGTTCGATCCGATAGTTGGGTTGGAAGCGCGCGAACTGCGCGCGAGTCACCTCGAACCGCCCGACCCAGAGCTTGCCGTGACGCACCAGTTCGGGCACGAGCAACTTCCCCTGCTGCACGCCGAACAGCGAACCGACACGCCGGGCCTGTCCGCGATGGAGCAACCAGGCCAGCGGCGCTTCTTTCTTCACCAGGGGCCCCTCGACAGGGGTGGTGGCGAAGAGGTGTTCGTCCAGCCAGGCCAGTTCTTCCTCGAGTTTGCGACGCTGGCTGGCCAGTTTCTTCAGGCTGTGCTTCTCGCCAGGGAACAGCACGAAGCGCACCGGTGCTTTCCCCAGTTGCTGCAGTGCGCGGTACAGGGCCCACCCTTGCTGCGGATGCACGACCCGATCCTCGCTGCCTGAGAGAATCAGCGTCGGCGTGGTGACGCGCTGCAACTGGTAGAAGGGCGACTTGCGCTGATACAACGAAAGGTCTTCCAGCGGCGACCGGCCGAAGTAGAATCGATCGAACGCCTCGCCAAACTCGCACGACGACCAGTCGCTGACATACTCGACCGAACCCGCGCCGACGATGGCCGCGCGGTAGCGATTCGACCGGGTCATGAGCACGTTGGTGAGAATAGCGCCATTGGACCAGCCACTGAGAGCCAGCCGGTTGGGATCGACCAGGCCGCGAGTGATTAGCGCATCAATGCCCTTCTCGATGTCCACGGGTTCGAGATCGCAGTAGCGTCCGCCTGCAATCGATTCCAGCCAGGCCAGACCATAACTGGAGCTGCCATGATAGTTGGGCCGCAGCACGAAGGCGCCGCGCTGACACATCAGGTTAGCGCTGCCGGCCCAGTTCTCGTCCCAGGCATCGTGATCCGCCGCCGCGGGGCCACCGTGAATCTGCACCACCAGCGGGGCCGGTCGACCGGGCTGCCAGCCGTGGGGATAGAAGAGCAGTCCCTCGACCTCCTCGTTGCGCGCCCCCTTCCAGCGCACCACCTCGCAGCGAGCGATTCGTCGCTTTTCCAGATCGTTTGCAGAGACAATCAGATCAGGAGAGCGCAGGTTCGCGCCGCGTAGCCGGGCCTGGAACCAGCGAGGCGGCGAGGCGGCCGTGCTGTGCGCGTAGACCACCGTGGCACCATCCGGCGTGGCATCCAGCCCCACGAGATGGCCTGCATCCCGGCCCTTCACCCAGCGTCGAGTGAGTTTCTTTCCCTGGCGGGTATAGCGCGCGGCCCGGAAGCGTACGCCATCGGCCAGCAGCGCCAGAAAGCCATCGTGCAGCGGGACAATGGCCGGAGCGGCGCTGTCGATGTACTGGCCAGCCAGCCCGCGAGGCCATTTCAGGTCCAGCCGCCGATGCTGCCCGGCTGCCAGGTCAAACCACCACAGTTCGGTCACGCCCGCCTGCGCCAGGTGCGGCTGGCTCGAATGTTCGTTCGTGGCATAAAACCCCGAGCCGTCCGGCGCCCAGATCAGCCCCGAGATATTCAGTCGGGGGTCGGCCAGCACGCGCCGGCGCGTGCCCGCCTTCAGGTCGTGTAGTTCGACGATCGGCTTGATCTTGTTGTCGTAGGTGTAGCGCAGGCTACGGCTGTGCAGCGCGACGACGTGCTTGCCACCAGGAGCGACGGCAAACTGATCGATCTGGTCGCGGTTATCGCTGAGACGCTTCACCTGCTTCGACGTCACGTCCACGCGAAAGAGCCGGACCGGCGGTTCGTTGGCGTCGTCCTCCACCACGGTCGTCTCGTCCTTGCGATCCTGCTTGAGGTAACTCTCCCGGCGTCCGAGTGCCTCCCTGGCAGTGAAGAACAAGGTATCGGAGGTGGCCCAGGCAATGTGCTGCACCGCTCGTTTGCCCTCGGTGACCGCCGAGGGCTCGCCTCCCGAGGCATCCATCACCCACGCTTGCGTCGTGTCTGTCTCGTCCGCGTCGTCGTCATCCTTGCCCGTCTTTGTCTTTTTTGCCGACGATTTGGTCTCGGCCGGCCGGTCGGACAGAAAGGCGATGGTGCGGCCATCCGGCGACCAGCAGGGGCTGGTGCAACTGTGACGGCCCCGTGTCAGTTGCACCTCGCGCCCGGTTTTCAGGTGGATGCGGTGGATCTGCTGAACGTGACCGTTCTCCTCATCGTTGGCGGTGGAGCGCACCAACAGCACGTGACTCCCATCGGGAGACAGACGAAACCCCGTGGCTTCTTCCTGCTCGACCACATCTTCAATCGTCCAGGGGATGAAGTCCGCCGCGGGAGGTGCCGCCGCCCAGACAGCCACCGACAGTCCAAGCAGAGTCAGCCCGGCAAACATTCGGCGCATGGAAACACTCCAGGAGATACCACGGAGAGGCTTTCTCTCTCATGGTATCTCCTGGAGCAAGCGTGGGCGACGGCGGCGTTACTTGCTGGCCGAGGCGCTGGGCGGCTGGCCCGGCAAGTCGGATAGCAGCTTCGCCGTCTCAGCCAGCAGATCCTCGGGCTTGCCCGGGTTCTTCAGGATCAGCTGCGGGTTGGCCGCGTCACGCAGTTCCTTGAAGACCACCTGCATCTCCTGCTGAATCTTCTTCTCGCGGATCTCCCGTGTCAGTTGCTCGCGGATGCGGTCGAGGCTGGCGTCCTTATCCGGTGGGAGACGGCGATCGCACTTGATGATCACCTGCCCCTGCGGCGTACCGATCAGCGGGCTGACCTCACCCGGCTGCAGCCGGAACGCCTCGCGCTCCAGGTTCTCGTCACCCAGGGCGTGCCGGCCAAAGACGGGGATCTTCCCGCCGTGGGCTGCCAGCGTCGGGCTGGGCTGCGACTTGGCCTTGGCGGCAAACTCCGCCTCGTTGTCGCGCAGGCGGGCATACTCGGTCATGGCATACTTGGCCTGGTCAGGCGGATACAGGATCACCCGACACTCGAGCCGTTCGCCGTGGTAAGCCTCGAAGCCCTTTTTCAGTTCCTCCTCGTTCACCTTCACCCGGCCCTCGGCCATCCGGGTGAGCATCAACCGAGGCCGCAGCACGTCCTCGCGGTACTCGACGAGGTTCTTGCCCCACTGCGACAGGATCTTCTCCTCGAAGTGCTTGCGGTCGCACTTCAGCATGGCCAGGTCGTCCTCGAACGCCTTCTCGACCTCGGCGTCGGTCACCACCACCTTGCGATCGGCACAGGCCAGGTCGATGACCCGGCGGTTGACCAGGAACTCGAGCTTCTCGGCGCCGTAGCGAGCGATGAGAAACTCACCCAGTTCCTCACGGGTGACCGGCCGCGTGCCGAATATGTAGGCCACCACCTGCGAGGGGGCCGGCGTTGGTCCGGGCGGCACGCGATCGGTTTTCTTCAAGAGAGGTTGCGGCCGTGCTTTTTCCTTGAGCGCGGTGAAGACCGCGCCCATCTCAGTGTTCAGCTTCGTGGCGCGGAGTTCGCTCTCCAGCTTGGCGCGGACAGCGTCGAAGTTCACCGTGGTGTCCGCCGGCAGGCGCTTGTCGCATTTGACCAGGCAGATACCCTCGGGCGTTTTGATGAGCGTGCTGACCTGACCGGGCTGCAGCTTGAACGCCTCACGCTCCAGCGCCTCGTTGTTGGAGTGGCGGCCGATGGGCTTGATCCTGCCGCCAGCCGCCGCCAGCCAGCTGGTTTCCTGCTGCTTGGCCGCCTCGGCGAAGGCCGCCTCGCTGTCGCGCAGCTTCGAAAACTGGTCGAGCGCTTCCTTCTCCTTGGAGTGCGACCAGAGGATGATGCGACAATCGACCTTTTCGCCGTGAGCAGACTCGAAGGCCTTGCGCAGCTCATCCTCGGAAACTACCAGGCGCGCCTGGGCCAGCCGCGTCATCTGAACGCGCGGGCGAACGTGGTCTTCCTTCCACTCGTACAGATTCTTCTTGTAGCGGTTGAGGATGGTCTTGATGAACGTGGCCTGATCGACGGCCAGCCCCTTGAGATCCTCAGCCAGGGCCGCCTCCACCTCGGCGGCGGTGACGACGATGTTGCGCTGCTGGCAGGCCTCATCGACGATGCGCCGATTGATCAGCAGGGGCAGCTTCTCGGCACCGTAGCGCGCGATCAGATACTCGCCCAGTTCCTGCCGGGTGATCGGCGTGCTCTTGTGGACATAGGCCACCACCCGGGACGTGTAGTCCGAGGCAGGAACCGACGGTGCCTGCTCGGAGGCCACCGGGGTAGCCGCCTGCTGCGCCGTGGCCGGATGGACCAGCCAACCGCGGCCCGCCCAGACACCCAGGCCCAGGGCCGTCACTCCCGCCAGGACCACTCCCGTACGGCGCGTTCGTGTGTTCGTTAGCCACGTGCGAAGGACACCAATCATTCCTCTCGCCTCCCGTCTCTGCGACCCAGGCCATTGCCCGAAATGCCGTCCAGGCGCCACGAGCTATAGCCAGACGCAACCCAGCGAGCAAGCCCAACGTCGGCGCGGCGAGCCTGATTCTTTACCAAATCAAGGCGCTACTTCCTCCCCAGGATCGCTTCTCTGCCCTCCCTTCTCCCGCCGTTATTCTCCGTTTGCTGACGGTGGCACGCACGCCAGTGATCGCCACTCGCTGCCACGCCACCGTTTCTCTCGGTTTGTTGACGATGTCGCTCATCGCTCGATCTCTCACCGTTGCCTTCCGTTTACTGACGGTGGCACGCACGCCGATCGATGACTCAGGCTGCCACCCCGCCGTTGCTCTCCGATTGTTGACGGTGACCCTCATCGCCTGTTTGCTCCCATGTGTGGACGGCGCGCCACCTCGGATGCGCTGCGCGCCACCCCGCAGCCTACCATCTTCCCCGCCATTCCCGGAGAGTGGTATCGCTGCCAGGTGGCGACCGGGGGAGAGTCCGCCTCTACTCCTCGCACACCACGATTGCGTGGAGGTCGAGGCGCGGTACCAGTGCCACGGTGCTGGCACCCTCGCGCCGCAGGGTCAGCGCGCGGCCTTCCGGTTGCAGCACACAGCGGCGTGGACCAGCCCCGTGAAACCGCACGCGCACACCATGGATGGGAAGCACCTCTTCGCGCAGAGGCACTTCCGTGGATGGATCGCCATGGTGAGCCGTGGTCACCACGTTGTTGAACAGGTGAACCAGGGTGGTTTGCGGCCCCTGCGTGAAGCAGGTCATCTGCACACACCGTGGCGCCTCGACCGTGATGGGAGGCGGCCCCCCGGCGGCCCAGCGGATCAACTCGGCCAGGAGTATGCGTTGGTAGGGATAGGCGTAGGACCAGAGAGCGACATCCAGCCCGGCAGGCAGGTACACTACGCGCCCTTTACCGAAGCGCTGCCGGACGATGGCGGGGAAGGTGCCTTTGTCAGGGATCGTCAGGCGGGCCAGCGTCTCGACCTTGGGAGAAGCCGTCGTGCGCACCAATGGCCCACGGAAGGTCACCGTTCCTTCTGGAACGAGCCGGGCCAGACGCGAATCGGTCCAGGCCTTGCGGTCGAGTTCCAGGCGAGCAACGCCATCGAACCGCCCCTGAGGCGTCACGCCGAACAGATCGGCCAGGGCGAACCGCGAGCGAGGCCGGCCCAGTTCGTCCGCCAGCGAGGTCTCGCCCGTGGCGATCAGGCCACCGCCGCTCTCGACATACGATCGCAGGGCGGCGGCCTGCTGGTTCGACAGGGCGACGGCATCGGGTAAGAGGATCACCCGGTGCGGTGCCAGGCTGGCCGGGGTCAGTTCCAGGTCGGTCAGCAGGCCGAGAGGAAGATGCTCCTCGACCGCTGCGCGAAACAGCCCCAAAGCTGGTGGCAGAAAACGTTCGCGGATGCGGGCGTAGTGGACGAACTGGCGCGTCTGCTCGCTGACCAGCAGGCCGGCCCAGGGTAGCCGGCGCGTGTGGGTCAACCAGGGAGCGCGCCGACGGATCTCGGTCAGGATGTCAGCGGTCGATTCACGATGGCCGGGCCACCCCACCGAGTGTGCCCCCACACTGCCGTGCGTCACCGCCAGCAGAGCCCGCGCCAGACGCTCGACATGGGGGAAACTATCGGACGTGGGCGGCTGAGCCCGCGTCATGAGGTACGGTTCGCTGGCGCAGGGGCCATCGCCCGCCACTGCGCGCAGGTACGCCACTCCGAAGGCTGGCACCACACTGGCGCCCAGGTTGCTTTCTTCCAGCCACCACTCCTGCATGGGCAGATCGAAGAGCCGGTTGACCTCGATCGGCATGGCCCGGGGCGAATGCAGGAAGTGCCCGAAGCGCCCGGCGTTGACCGTCCAGCTCATGAGCGCGGTGCCCGGCCGCGCCTCCGCCAGCCGCTGGCGCATCCGGGTGTAGTGCGCGACGAGCTTCTGCCCGCGCCACACAAGATATTCGCGATAGGCAATCTCGTTCAGATCCACCCGGGAAGGCAGCTCGCGGTCGTGATCCTTCCGGTAGGCGGCCCGACAGGCAGGACAGTAACAGATCGGCGGATGGTACCCACCATCGAAGGAGAAGCCATCGAGCTGAAAGTCGGCGGCCAGCTCGCAGCAGACCTCGATGAGATAGTCGCCCCAGGGACCGTGGTTGCACCCCGCGCGCGTACCCAGATTGTCTTCCGCAGGCTCGCCACGCGGGGCGGTGGCCTTCGGATCGGGCTGTTCGCGCCAGGTGGGATGTCGCCGCGCCAGGGCGACCGGCATGAACGGCGGCAGGCCCAGACTCAACCGCAGGCCTTTCTGACGGCAGGTGCGGGCCAGTCGGGCCAGCTGGTCGCGTTCGGCGCGCGGTAGACCGCCGCCGTCGCGCTGCAAGGGATAATAGGGCCAGACGAGGTTGGTATGCAGCACCTCGGCCCCCATGGCAGCCAGGCGCTCGACCTCGCCAGGGGTGCCGAAGGCCATGGCGGTCACACGGCCAATCCAGGCGCGCGGATTAGCCGGGGGAGGAGCGGCGGCGTGCACCACTCCTACCCCGGCTGCGAGTCCGCCCAGGATCAGTTCCCGGCGTGTGGGCATGACAGAGCTCAGGCGAGCACTTCCTTGACCACCTTGGCCGCCTTGTCCACGATGCGGACCGGCCGGTTGTTGTTCGTCGTGTTGATCTTCGTGTAGTTGACACCGAGGACCGAGCAGACCGTGGCGAGGAAGTCCATGGCGTTGACCGGACGCTCGATCACGTTCGCGCCTTCCTTGTCGGTCTTACCGATGACCTGACCGCCCTTGATGCCACCGCCCACCATCACGCTGCTCCAGGCGCGCGGGTAGTGATCGCGTCCCGGCTTGGCTCCCCGGGCGTTGATCTTTGGGGTGCGACCAAACTCGCCCATCCAGATGATCAGCGTGGAGTCGAGCAGGCCACGTTCCTTGAGATCGCGCACCAGGGCGGCAAACGGGGCATCCACCTGGGTCGACAGCTCCTTGACCCGGTCGAAGTTGTTCTGATGCGTATCCCAGCCACCCAGGCTGACCTCGACGAAGCGAACGCCCGCCTCGATGAGACGCCGGGCCAGCAGGCAGCCCTCGCCGAATCGGGATCCCCCATAAGCCTTCTTCGAGGCGGCCGGCTCGTGGGTGAGGTCGAAGGCGCGTGCCTCGCGCGACTTCATCAGTGTCAGAGCGCGCTGATAGGTGGTGTGGTGAGCCGTCGCCGCAGCGGAATCGTACTCGCGGTGGAAGGCCTTCTCCATCTGGTCGAGCAGATCGGCGCGGCCATCAAAGGCGGAACCACTGACCAGCGGGCGCAGGTTCTCGACACCCTGCCGGGGGTCGGTCACCACGAGCGGGTTGTAACGGGTGCCGAGGAAGCCGGCGTTGTACGCACGGTTGCCGATGCTGACGAAGTTAGGTAGAGCGAACTCCTCGTTACCCAGCTCCCGGGCGACGATGGAGCCGATGCTCGGGTAGTTGACGCCGCCCTGCCCTTCGCGGTAGCCGGTGTGCAGGTTGTACTTGGCCCGGCCGTGAGCGCCCTCGGCGGTGGACATGCCACGCAGTAGAGCCGCATGCTGCATCTGCTGGGCCAGCAAGGGGAAGTGCTCGCTGATACGGATGCCGGGCACGCTGGTGGCGATCTCCTTGTAAGGACCGCCGTCCTTGGTGTTGGGCTTGAGATCAAACGTGTCCTTGTGGCTGGGGCCGCCATCCATCCACAGCAGGATGCACGACTTGGCCTTATTGGCCTGGGCAGCGGCGCCGTGCGCCAGCACGTTGAACCAGCCGGACAGGGACACCGTGGAGACACCAGCGGCGGCCAGCTGGAGGGCCTCACGGCGAGACAGGCCAGCGGAGGGGTTCCGATTCTGCATGGAAGCGTCGTCCTTCTTGGTGGGCCAGGTGGGAAGGCGGGGTCGCCCGCGGAGGGCCAGGCGACCCGGCGCCAATGCCGGAGGTTGGGTTAGCGGTTCAGAGCAAATTCACTGGAGTTCACCAGGGCCCAGATGACCCCGGCGATGGCCTCGCGCCGATCGTCGCCTCGACGGAGGTAGTTGGAGGTCCGTTCCAGCTCGACCGAGGTCGGCCGACGGGCCAGGATGTTCAGGTACAACTTTTCAACCAGGCCGCCGACGTCGGTGCTCGACCGCACCGAACCCGCCAGCCGACCGAAGTTGTTGAACTGGGCCGAGTTCATCAGACGCAGCACCTGGGGGATGCCGGCCTGGTACTCGGTGGGGTCAGCACCCTCGTCCGCCGAGAAGAAGGCGACAAACGCCGCCCGGGCATTGGCCCCGCCCTTCTGTTGCTGGGCCTGCTGCTTGTTCTTGCGTGCGGCGTTCGGCCGAGCTTCGCCGCCCAGGAGCGACGCCAGCGAGTCATACATCTGCTCCGGCGACAACGGCTTGATGGCCATCCGGGCATACAGTTCGGGTCCCACAGAGCCGTTCGACCCGGTTGGCTTACTCGACCGCTGGTAGGTCTCGCTATTGCAGATGGTGCGGAACAGGTGCTTCAGGTCGAAGCCACTGGCGGCAAACTGCTGCGTGAGATCGGCCAGTAGTTGCGGGTGCGAGGCGGCGTTGCCCTCGTGCATGTCGTCCACTGGGTTGACCAGCCCGCGCCCGAACAGCTGCCACCACACGCGATTGACCATCGCCTTGGCGAAGAAGGGGTTCTGTGGCGTGGTCATCCAGCTGGCCAGGACCGGGCGGACCGGCGCCCCGGACTTGACCGTGGGCTTCTCACCCTGGAGGAATTTGGGAGCCACAATGCGGGCGGATTCGGGCAGCACCTGCCGCTTGCCTCGCTTGGCCTGCGGATTCTCCGCGATGCTGATGGTACCACCGTTCTTGGCTGCCGCCTTGGGGTTTCCTTCAGGCCGCACGTGCAGGAAGAACGCCGCCATGCCCCAGTACTCGTCCTGCTTCCACCCCGTGAACGGATGGTTGTGGCACTGAGCACACTGCAACTGCACACCGAGGAAGACCTTGCTGACGCTGTCGGTCACCTTGTCCGCAGTGTTGTTGGCCACCCAGTAGATCACCGGGCCGTTCTTCGTCACGTCGCCCTTGGCGGTGAGCAGTTCCTGGACCATCTCGTTCCAGGGAGTGTTGGCGTTGAACTTCGTCTCCATCCACTTCGTGAGATGCTCGTAGTACTGCAGCAGGCGGCGGTTATCCGAGTTGCGCGGTAGCAGCAGCGTCTGCCAGATGTCGGCGAGGTGTCGGCCATACTCCTTGCTGGCCAGCAACTCGTCGATCAGCTGAGCTCGCTTGTTGGCCTCGCGGCTATCGAGAAACGCCAGCGCCTGCTCCGCGGTCGGAATCTTGCCGGTCAGGTCGAGATACACGCGACGCACAAACTCCTCGTCGCTGCAGCGCGGTGACGGCTCGGTCTTCTCGGCATGCAGGGTTTCGAGAATGAGCCGGTCGAGGTGCCGGGCTAGCTGGGTCGCCGACAGCTTTTGCCCGGACGGCAAACTCGACGCCGTGCTGGTTTTCTTGGTGGCATCCGGCGCCTGGCCTCCCACTGGAGGAGCGTCCCCGGCCAGGACGCTTATCGAGGTGGCCAGGAACAGTCCGCCGAGCAGGCGAAGCGTCAAAGGGCCGTGCATGGTTCCATCTCCGCGGACAGGTAGAGGGCATCCGGAGGATCACTCCTCCCGGGATCACGTCTGACGAAATTCAACACAAGGATGCCGCCAAGGTATCGCCCCGTGCAGAAAAAATCCAGCACCGGGAGCATTTCACATCCGCCCATGCAGGTATTCCTGCAACAGGTGGATGGTGTATTCGTTGTCGGCCGCACAGTACGCGTTCAGGTCGCCGATGGAGACCAGCCCGATCAGGGTGCCATCACCCTCGATGACGGGCAGGTGACGCAGTCGACGGTTCTTCATGGCGCCGCGTGCTTCCTCGATGGTGGTTTCCGGCCGGCAGCAAACCAGGTCGGTGGTCATGACTTCGCTCACCGGCGTGGAGGCAGGCTCGCGTTGCTCGGCGACCACCCGTTGCAGAATGTCGCGCTCCGTGAAGATGCCAACCAGTCGGCCGTCGTCCACCACCATCAGCGCACCAATCCGATGCTCGTTCATCAGACGGGCGGCCTCCAGGACCGAGGCGTGCTCCGAGATGCAGTAGACGTGCGAACCTTTACGCTGCAACAGCTGGCGAACGGCGCTCATGGTACGTGCCTCAGAGGTGACGTGAGGTGAAGAGATGACCGACATCGTGCAGTCTACCAGGGTCGGCGCCTGAACAAAACGAAATCCCGGAGCAGTCGACGCGGCTCACGCCGGCGCGTCCCCTGGGTCGTCCACACACGATCGCGCACGCACCAGTCGGGCCAGTCGCTGCATCGATCGTTGGACTAGCCCCGCGGCCCCAGCCACCTCCAGCCAGCACACCTCGAGGCGCATCTGTGGGAACTGGTAGCGTTGCCTCGCCCCTCGCCCTGGCAGCACCAGCAGTACCTCCGGAGCGCCCAGCAGCGTGGCGTAGGCGATTCCCTGGTAGAGATCCTGCCGCGCGGGAATGCGCCGCTTCCATTTGGCGTCGATCACCAGGCGCACCCGCCCGGCGCGGACCACCGCCAGATCGGGCCGCACCAGCAGCCCCGGTTCACCCGGCGTGAAGCTCGGCTGCCAAACCACCTGGCCCGGACAGGCAGCGCTCACCACCTGCGCCACCAGGCGTTCGAACCAGCGCTCGAGAGAGAGCAATAGCGCCCCCGGCGTCGGCGCGGCCATCCCCGGCGCGCTGGCCAGCCACAGGCACAGGTTCGTCAGCGCCTCGTAGCCGGGCGGGATCGGCTCCCGACGAAACGCCTCCAGCACTGCCTCGGTCAGGGACACTGCCTCCACCGGAGCGAAGGAGGCCAGGCCACGGGTCAACGCCTCGACGGCGCGGGGATGGAAGAGGCTGGACGCCAGAAGCTGCCGGGCCAGCGCCAGGGGCACCTGGTTGCACGGCCCATCCAGCGTGAAGTCATCTCCGCGCGTGTGAAATTGCCCGCGCTGGCCGGGTGACTGACGCACCTGCTTCGCCAGGTCGAGCCGGCCTGTCAGGTACGGCCCGCATCGCTCGAATTCTCGATAGCCCCGGTGCAGCCCGACCGTGGCGCGCTCAACCATTAGCTCGCCCAGTTGACAGGCCAGCACATCGAGCCCCGAGAGAGGAGCCTGCACCTCGCTGACTCCCCTGCCCGGCAAGACGGCGAAGGGTGCCAGCAACGTCGGTAGCGGAATCTTCGGCTCGATGACGATCCGGCGCTGTGGGGTGGTCAACGCGCCCATCACTCCCAGCGCCGTAATCTGCCAGACCTGGGGCTGAGGGGTTGGCATCAATCGAAGATGGGCGCGATGCCGGGCCAGCAGGTACGCCACCTCGTCCGGCGTAAGACGGCACTCCTGGGGCTGGCGCTCGCGCAGACGCAGGAGAGGCAGGTCGTGCTCGCCAGGAAGTGCCAGCATCATCACATGCCCGGAGGCGGGCCCGGCGGACCTTCACCCGGTCCACCCGGCGGTTGGTTGTCGTCGGGTTTCGGCGCCGGTGGACGTGGCGGCTGCCGCCGTTTGGCCACGTCCCACAGCCGGAAGCCCTGATCGACTGGCAACACATTCGTCGGGCTCCGCGTCACCGCGCCACCCTGATCCACCCCATCCTTGCCCACCGAGTAGACGACGATGCCGTCGGCCGTGCGGCGCAGACGGAGCGGCTTGCCGTCGTAAGGGTCAATCGGCGCCTGAGGGAGCAGAGCCTTCGGGATGGCTTCCAGGCTCTCCGGCCATTTCCCGGTCTGCACCCGGTAGCGTTCCGCGCCCACCAATGCGTCCATGCAGCGCACCTGAGCCTTCATCCGCCGCATCGCGTCTTCCATTTGCATCATCGACGGCATGAGCATACGCACCAACCGCTCACCCTGATACCTCGTCTTGATGCGAGCTTCGATCTCCTTCAGGCGGGTGACCTGCTCCGTCTCCGACAGGTCACCCGTCTCGCTCATCTCCCCAAACAGATCGAGCAGAGAGGCTTGCTGGCGAAGCATGTCAGTCCGGGTGAGGCCAAAGATCTTCTCGCGCCAGGTCAGTTCGTTGCTGGACGAAGGACCCATGTCGAGCGCCTCGCGGACGGGAATCTTGCCAGCCAGCATCCCCTCGATGGTGGCGAAGGCGACAGCGCGCTCGCCGCGCATGATCAGCCGCCATGTCGGGTGTTGATCCTCCAGCCTGAGTAATTCCTGCACCTTGCTTAGCTCGGCATCACTGGCCTCGCCCAGAGCCAGGGAACGTTCCATACTGGACAGCCCAACCGAGATGCAGGCAACGCGGATGAGCTGCGAGATGGCATACGGTTCTTCTCCCAGCGATCGACCCGCGTTCACCGTGGCTCGGGCCGACAGCAGCGCAGCATCGGTCTGTTTCTTCTGAGCCAGGCTCCAGGCGTCGAGACGCAGAATCTGGGCCGACATGCGCGTATCTTGCTGATCTTGAAGAAGGGTCATCAGCGGATTGGGGCCCAGGTCCAGCTCGTGGCGGCCTTCCGGCATGTCGGCCAGGCGACGCGCTTCCGCCACCGCCCCGGCCAGGACTGTCAACTCGTCGTCGAGAATCTTGAGCTTCTCCGGCCGGAGCAGTTCGGGTGGCTCCACGTCCGCCAGCGCCTCGTCGACCGCAGGGGCGGGCCTGCCCTTGGGGATCATCCGGGCCACGCGGACCACCAACTCGGCGCTATTCTTCCCCGCCGGCGGATGAGGGCGTGATTCAACGAGTGCGTGCAGCCGCCAGTTCGGGTCGCTGGCATCGAGCGCGTCCACGCGTTCTTGCAAGGTGCGCGTGGTACGCACCTGGTCGTAGAAGAAGCGCGCCAGTCCCAGCGCCAGCGTGAACAGACACAGGCCTCCGACGAGCAGGGTCACCCGCCAGAAGATGGACACGGGAGGCTTCTCGACCGGCTCGGGGCTGGCAGACATGGGGTTTGTCACACCTCAGGTGGGGATGGGCAAAGGACGCCGCGCCGGCGAGCGCAGTGATTCAACCAGGGATTCCAGGGCAGCCACCCGGCCCGGCTGTCCGGCCAGCTGTTCGTCGAGCATCGGTCGGACGTGGTGCTTCCAGATCGCGCGCAGACGCTCCTCGTCGAGGTCGGGCACCATGAAGAAGCTCTGGCCGATCCCCGCATGGGCCCCCGCCTCGCTCTGCAACCGGGCGTTCAGACGCTCGAACAGGGCGACGACGCGGGCAGCGAAGGCGGTCCCCTGGCGGGGTGGATGATGCGTCAACCAGGAGGCCAGGACCGCGGCATCGGGATCCATCTGCACGAACGAGAAGCGCCGGCGCAGCGCCTGATCCACCAGCGCCAGCGAGCGGTCAGCGACGTTCATGGTGGCCACGACCACCAGGTTGCTCGGCAGGCGAAACTCGCGCCGCGAGTAGGGCAGCTCGACCGCCTGGTTGCGGTACTCCAGCAGGTAGAGCAGCTCGCCGAAGATGCGCGGCAGGTTGCCCCGGTTGATCTCGTCAATGATCAGGACGTGCGGCTGCGCGGGTCGGCTGGCAGCCCGGGCAGCGAACGCGCAGAGCAGGCCATCCTCGACCGGGTAAGTGACCTCGTGCCGGCCCTCCTCGGCGACGGTCCGCACGCGGATGCCCTCGACGAACTCCTCGTAGCTGTACGAGGGATGGAATTGCACCAGGCGGATGGCCTCGTCGTCGCCCCCGGTCAGCAGGCGGGCCAGGCAGCGCGCCACGTGCGTCTTCCCCGTGCCCGGTACCCCTTGCAGGATCAGCTGCTTCTTGAGGTTCAGGAGGTCGAGTACCCCCTTCAGCCAGCCTGCCTCCAGGTGGGTGTGCCGCAGGAAGTCGGCCTCGGACCAGGTCTGGGCGCAGGACGGGCCACCGAGACGGGCAAGCAGCGGCTCCAGGTCAGACTCGGCGCAGGCAGCAAACAGCGGCAACAACTGATCGAAGACGACCAGGATGCGATCGAGCAGACCGGGGCCATCCAGCAGCGGTTCGCTGGCTGGCCACAGCACGCTGGCCTCCTGCGAGCGCAAATTGGCCCAGGCGCGCAGCGCGGAAAGATCAGCCAGGGGCCCCTGGGGCTGATCGGTCGTGCCGAACTGGCAGCCCGTCAGCGCGCCTCGACGAGCCAGGAGATCCACGAGGACCTCGCCGTGCAGCATGAGATGTTGAACCAGCCGGCCCCGAGCAGCTGAGGCCGCACGCCCCAGGCGCAGGCCGCACCGCACGCCCTCCGGGGCCACCCGCACGAAAAGCTGCGCATCAGCGCGGTTGGTGCAGAAGGTGATCCAGACGTCAGACTGGTAGGGTGCGGCGCGGCCGAAGCAGTTTCGGCAGATGCTGGTAATAGCCCGGCCAGGACGAGCGGCGGTTTCCAGGCGCCAGCCGTGCAGGCCGTGCAGGATCGGTTCGACATAGCGCCCGGCGATGGCCCGGCATAGCTCGACGAGCGGCTCGCGGACGGCGAACAGATACCGGTCGCGCTGCTCCTCCATCCAGCTGCGTCGATTGTGCTGTCCCAGCTCGTCCAGGAACGTGAAGGTGTCGGCGCAGAAACCAGAGAAGTCCTCGGTGGAAGGTCGCGGCCCCTCGGCCATTTGCAGCAACAGCGCGGGTAGCTCCAGTGGGTGCATCGCGTGATTGTCGCGGAGCGCCGCACAGGCCTCGCACGCCAGGAGGTAGACCTCGGCCGTCGGCCCCCCCAGCGCGATGCCGTCGTCCAGCTCGGCCACAATGCGACGAAACGGATCGCTATAGGGCACAAACCGCTGCGGATCGCGGAGATGCAGCACGGCCGCGGCCAGCCACAACCCAGCGCCGACGACCGGCTCGCGCGCCCAGCCGGCCTCCAGCAGCGGGGCGGGATCTTCGGATTCCCACAACTGTTGCACCCAGGGAATCAGCACGCCAGCCACCGAGGGCCAGGCGATGCCGCAGCGGGCAGCCCCTACGGGGTCGGCCAGGGCCAGGGCATCGCCCAGCAGTTGCCCGTCGCTTCCGCCGAGGGCGACCTCCAGCTTGGCCTGGGCGGTGGCCAGGGCCTGCCCGCGTTCCTTGAGTCGTTCTCGCAGCGACTGTTGATCACGCAGCCGGCGCAGCTCCACCGCGACCGGATCGACCCCACCAGGCAGGGCGAACAGGTCGCGCCCCGGCATATTCCCCACCAGGGAGAGGAAATGATCGCCATGCAGGGTGGTCCAGCGCGGCCGCTGCGTCCGCAACTGGAGGGAGCAGGCCTGTAGCTCGCGGTAGATCTCGGCGGGAGGAGGCTGCCCCGCAGAGCCAGTCAGACGCTCCAGGCCAAGCCAGGTGTCCGCAGTCCATCCTGGGTAACGGGCCGGAGCGGAGCCTTGCAACAGGGCGGACCAGAAGGCCGGCCCCAGCCCCGTGACGTGGTAGGCACCGGTGGGAGCGACACATTCGGCCAGGCGTTCGCTCACGGGGCCGCGCCCGTGCAGCAGATGGGCCAGGCCATGACGCACGAAGCCCGCGCGACGCCGCACGGAGGCTTCATGCACCGGCCGGGGAACCACCGCGCGATAAAACCGCGTGAGCTGCTCCTGAAACGCCTCGGCGGAGGCCCGGTCGAGGAACTCTGCGTAGAGGAAGCGCGCTGTGGCGCCGAGGATGGCCGCGAACCGGCTCCCCAACCCCGGCAGCTCGTGCAGGGCGGCGATCGAGGGAAGACCGCGCGCCTCGTACGCGTGCTGCAGGGGCCCGGCCGGCAGCCTTCTCTGGCTCGTTGGCGAACGCACCGCTTCCTCCTGGCCTGTGCGCGGCGACATCCCGCAAGGCGAATTATAGCGGAGACAGCCAGTCTGTGTTGCTGTCCGAATGTTTACCCGGAGGCGCTGCGACCATACAACGTTCCCGGGCTCGTTCGGGAAGGATGACGTGATGACCCCTGCCGACAATCCGCTGGAACACTTCCCCTACCGCTGGACGGAAGAGACCGGCGTTCCCGCGCACCTCCGCGTCCGCGCTGAGGGACTGCCGCTGCGCCAGGCCTTGTGGAGCGGCGTCGGCTACCTGCGGAAGTATCGTGACGCGAAGTGGACCGCCGCGCCGGAGGAGGTGCGCCATTTCGAGGCTCAGCGACAGCTGGTGCGTCATCTCGCCGCCCAGCCGGCCGAGGGGCCGCGCCTGGCGGCCGTCGGCGACCTCATGTGGCTGCGCGATCACTGGGACTCGTTTCTTTCTCCCGAGGTACTCGCCTACCTGAATGGCCATGCCGCCGTCATCGGCAACCTGGAGTCGCCCATCGCTCGCAGCCGGCGCGTCCCGCGTCTGCTCCCCGACTACTTCACTTACAATTCCGATCCGCGACTGATCACCTCCTTCCGGCGCGAGTCGGGCGCCAGCACCTTCTCCGCCCTGGGCACTGCGAACAACCACTGCCTCGACCGTGGCGATGCTGGCCTGGCTGAGACGCTGGCCTTTCTGGACGAGCTGGGCATCCCGCACTCCGGGGTGCGCGCCTCTGCCGACGAGCGCGCCTGGACCACCTTCGAGGCGGGCGGCTTCCGAATCGGCTTCTACGCCGCCTGCTGGGGGCTCAACAGCCCCGACCTGGTGCGTACCTCGCGCCATCAGATCGAAGTGGTCCCAGGCCTGGTCCCCGTCGGACCGGACGTGGTCGATCTTACCCGGCTGAAGAGTGTGCTGGACGAGATGCGCCAGGAAATGATCGACTTTCGCATTGTCGCGCTGCACTGGGGGCACGAGTTCGAGTTCTACCCCTGCCCCCGCGTGATGCGCGTGGCGCGCGAGGTGGTGCGCGCCGGCGCTGACCTCCTGGTTGGCACGCATCCGCACGTCGTCCAGCCGCTGGAGGTACTGCTCGTCAATGGCTACGCGGACCGGTTGCGCCAGGAAGCTCCGGGGCTGGATGCACTCGAAGCGGAGGGGGGGAGCCTGCTTGAGGACGAAACTGGCGTGCCGCGCAAGGCGCTGGTGGCTTACTCGCTGGGCAACTTCGCCACCGCCATGTATACCCTTCACTGCCGGATCGGCCTGATCCTGGGGCTGACCCTGACGCGCGACCGGGCCACGGGACGCACCGACTGGCAACACCCCGAGAAGCAGCTGGTGTTCAACGTCCGACGCGATGGCGCAGGGCAACGCCGCCTCATGCTGCTGGATCGCTATCTGCGCGAATGCGAGCGTCAGGGAAATTCGCATCACGAGGTGCGCCAGCTGGCGGCCAGGATCGCCCGCCACCTGGTCGGGAAGTAAGCCGGAGCGATTCTTGCTATGCGCGGCGTGCTTGGGACAGTATCATCCGAGAATCAAGCCTACCTTGCCGATGGTCGTTCTCTTCAGGACCTGCCTGCCATGACTCCACTCCGCTTCTCTCTCACCGCTGGCCTCCTTTTGGCCCTGACTGCCGCGAGCACCGCCCAGCCACCGCCTGTCCCGGTCAATCCAAAAGCTCCCACGCTCAACCCGGTGGTCCCCCTGGGCATGCAACGGGGCACAGCGCTCGACCTGACGCTGACGGGAACGAACCTGGCCGAGCCGACGGGGCTGTGGGCCAACTTCCCGGCGAAGGTGACGATTCCGACCGACATGAACAACGGCAAGAATCCCGCCTCGCTGCGGGTGCGCCTGGAAGTACCCGCGGATGCCCCGCTGGGCTATTTCTCGCTGCGGGTGGCGACGAAGAACGGCATCTCGAAGCCGCGTCTGTTCTGCATCGATGATCTGCCGCAGGTGCTGGAAACCGCCACCAACCATGAGGCGAAGACGGCCCAGGTGTTGCCCGTGCCCTGCACCCTGGTCGGCCGCGCAGATGCCGAGGTGACCGACTACTTCAAGGTCAAGGTCAACGCCAATCAGCGTCTCAGCTTCGAGGTGCTCGGCCGGCGCCTGGGCAGCGCGTTCGATCCGCAGATCACCCTGCTCGACGCCGCCTCCGGCAAGGAACTCCCCGGCGGCTTCAGCAATGATGCGCCGGGCCTGCAGACCGACGCCCGACTGACCCATGTCTTCAAGCAGGCAGGCGAGGTGCTGATCGTCGTCCGCGACGTGAGTTATCGCGGTGGGGCCGACTTCCACTACCGGCTTCGCATCGGCGATTTTCCCCTGGCGACCACTCCCCTCCCCCTCGCCATGAAGCGCGGCACGAAGGGACCAATCCGATTCACGGGCCCGTATGTCGAGAGCGCCCCGCCGGTCGAGGTACAAGCGCCTGCGGATCCTCTGGTTGAAAGCGTCCAGGTAGCACCGCGGGGGCCTAACGGCCTGCACGGCTGGCCGGTGCTGCTCCACCTGTCGGATCTGGAAGAGCAGCTTGAGCGCGAACCCAACAACGACCCCAAGCAGGCGCAGCGACTCGCGCCGCCGGTCGCCGTCACCGGGCGCTTCGAGACCCGGGACGATCTCGATCATTACGTGGTGACCGCCAAGAAGGGCCAGCGCTGGATCATCGAGGCACACACGCTCGAGCACCTGTCGCCAACCGAGGTCTACATGGTGCTGAAGAACGACAAGGGAGGTCAGGTAGCCGCGACCAACCCCACCGGTCCCGCCCGTCTCGACTTCACCGCTCCCGCCGATGGCGACTACACCCTGGCCGTGGAGCATCTGCACTCCTGGGGCGGCCCCGACGAGGTCTACCGGGTGACCATCACGCCACCGCAGCAGGAGTTCTCGCTGGCGCTGAACCAGGACAGCCTGGAGGTGGCGCCAGGGGGTACATTGTCGTTGCCGATCTTCCTGACGCGCAACGGATACAACGGCCCGATCGACGTGAGCGTGGCAGGCTTCAAGGGTATCACGGGTACGGTAACCATTCCTGCGGGCCCGGCCAAACCGGCCAACCAGCCGTCGGCCACCCTGGAGATCAAGGCTGAGGATCTGCCGCCGGGCCCGGTGTCGCTCACCATCGTGGGCAAGGCCACTGTCGAAGGCAAGCCGGTGGTACGCCTGGCCAGTGTGCGTCCCCTGGTGGTCACGGCCATGGGGAACCTGCCGCTCCCGCCGCGGGCCATGTTCACGCAGATCGGACTGGCCATCACCGAGAAGCCGCCCTACGGTGTGGCGTTCAAGTTCGATGCGCCGATGGTGCAGCCTGGCAAGCCGATCCCGTTGACCGTGACGCTGACTCGCACTCCGGGGTTCACGGCGGAGGTGGTGGTTACCTTCCAGGGCCTACCCGCTGGCGCGAAGGTCGATCCCGCCATGGTGAAGATTCCGGCCAATCAGACGACCGCCAAGGTGACACTGACGCCGCCGGCCAACGCCAAGGTGGGCAACGCGCAGGTGCTGCTGCTGGCCGCTGCCAAGCACAACGGCCGCGACTGGTCGATCCGCTCCGCCCCGGTGGAGCTGGTCATCAAGAAGTAAGCGGACCCAGGCAACGACGAGGCCCGCGCACCTGGCGCGGGCCTCGTCTGTTTCGGGTCCATCGACCTGGAACATCACGGCTGCTTGAGCACCTGGCCTACCTTGAAGGAGGTCTTGCTCTCGATGGCCTTTTTGACTTCCTCGATCTTGAAGTCGTCCTTGTTCTTGAACCCGATGGTCACCTGCTGGGTGCTGGTGTTGGGTCGAATCGAATCCTGGTCAATCCACGCCAAACTGGCGAGGGCCCTGCGGGCTTTCGCCCCTCAGGAACCAGGTCAGGACATCCCCTTGACCTCAATCGTTGCCTGATGCAACGAGGGGTCAATCGGCTTGTCACTGCCACACCCGACCAGGAACAACCCGGTCAGTGCTGTCAGAACTTCCCGTCGATTCACAGTAGCGTTCCTCCAAAATCGACACCGGCGATGACACTACTACTATCCTAGGCGCCGCGGGTCACTTCCCGCCTGGCGGAACATGCTTCGTCAGCCAGGCGAACACCTCCTTGTGCCAGTACTCGCTGTTCTTCGGCTTCGTCACCCAGTGGCCCTCATCCGGGAAGTTGATCATCCGGCTGGGCACCCCCAGGCGCTGCAAGGTGGTGAACAGCTCATGACCTTGTCCGATGGGACAGCGGAAGTCAAGATCGTTGTGGATCACGAGCATGGGGGTTTTGAACTTCCCCAGGTTGGCCGCCAGCCGATGGGGCGAGTGCTTCTCGTACGATTTGCGGTTGGGTCCCCAGGGAGGTCCGCCATGCTCCCACTCGTCGAACCAGAGTTCGTCGGTGGTGGCATACATGCTCTCGAAGTTCCAGACGCTGCAGTGGGTGATGAGCGTCTTGAACTTGCCAGTGTTCACGGCGAACCAGTTCATCATGTAGCCGCCGAAGGAGGCCCCAGCGGCCGCCAGGCGAGTGGGATCGACATAGGGCAAGCTTTCGACATACTCGACGCCCTTCATCAGGTCGTCGTAGCACTTGCCGCCCCAGTCGCCGGAGATTTCATCCACGTACTTCTGGCCGAATCCAGTGCTACCGCGCGGATTGGGCAGCGCCACGACGTATCCCTGCGCCGCCCAGGCCTGCGGACACCAACGGAAGCTCCAGCCGTCCTCCCAGGCTCCCTGCGGCCCGCCATGCACCAGGTAGGCCACCGGCCACTTCTTCTTCGGATCGAAGCCAGGCGGCTTGAGAATCCACATCTGCATCGGCACGCCGCCCGCGCCCTTGATCGTGACGCTTTCCGGCTCGGGTAGTTGCAGCGCCTGAAGCAATCGCGAGTTGGCCTGGCTCAGGTTGCGCACCTCGACACCGCCCTTGTCGCCCAGCGTGGCCAGAAACACCTCCGGCGGCGCGTTCAGGGCCATCCGGGTGAAGGCCAGATGCTTCCCATCCTTGCTGAGTGACAGGCTGCCGTTGCTGTGGCCTTCCAGCAGCAGGCTCACCTCGCCCGATTCGACATCCGCGCGATATAGCGGGGTGCGTCCCTTGGCCTCGGCGCCGAAGTAGACGCTTTTGCCATCCGCGGCCCAGACCGGCAGATCGGCCGAGCTGTCCAGGTTGGCGGTGATGCTGCGCGGCTCGCTCTTCCACACGCCGGCAGGAGTACACTCAACGACGTACAGCTGCCAGCGGTCGGCCTCGTAGCCGGCGCGCTTCTGGGCCCGGTAGACCAGACGCCGACCATCGGGCGAGAACCGCGGGCCGCCGTCGGCTGCCTCGTTGGCCTGGGTCAGACACTCGGTTTTGCCTCCGAGGATGCCCACGCGCATCAGATCCTGGTTAGTGCTCCAGGCCTCGTTCTCGGCCGGGGTGGCGGTATACACCAGATGTTTGCTGTCCGGGGTGAAGGTGAAATCGTCGCCCGCGGAGAACGTCGAGGAGGTGGGAACCGCATCGCGATCGCCTGGCGTGACGTTGCGCGGCTCGCCGGCCCGGCCGTCCTTGATCGACATCACGAACAGATGCTGCCGGCGATCCTCCACCAGCGAGTCCCAGTGCCGATAGAACAGCCGGTTGAAGACGCGCGCCTTGACCGGGTTCTTCTCGATCTCGTCGGACTTCTTCTTGTTGAGCTGGTCGGCCTCCTTGAACGGCTTGCTGGAAAACTCGGGGTAGACCGACGAGACAAAGGCGATGTGTGCGCCGTCTGGCGACCAGATGGCATCACTGGCTCCGGTACTGATGGTGGTCAGCTGCCGGGCCTCGCCGCCGTCGTCGAGGTCGAGCAGGAACAGCTGGTTCGCCCCGGCGCGGTTGGACTCGAACAGCAGAGCCTTGCCGTCCGGGCTCCAGCGCGGATGGCGATCTTTCTTACCGCTGGTGGTCACCTGGCGAGGTTCGCCCTTGTCCACGGGGGCCACCCAGATGGACGAGGTGGATTTGTTCTCCTCCAGCTCGACGGTGGTGACCACGTAGGCCACCTGACGGCCATCCGGGCTGATCTGCGGATCGGACAGGCGCTTGAAGCGGAACAGGTCCTCGACCTTCATCGGACGTTTCCTCTCCTGCGCCAGCGCCGGAGCTGCGCAGAGGACTAGAAAGGCGAGGAAGAGTGCTAGCAGGCGGTCCATGCGGGTCCCTTCGCTTGTTGGTGATGAATCACGATGCTGGGGGAATAGCTTGGGTGACAACCCAACCCCAGGCAAGAGGGATTCGCCCCGCTGGTGTCGATCAGCCCGGAAGCGAGGGGTAGAGCGTGCGTGGAGTCGAGCGGCGCATCGCCTGGCGGACCACGCGCAGCAGGATGAGCGTACGCGCCGTCAGCGCCAGCGTGATCAGCACCAGCACGGGAAGAGTGAGCCCTACAGTGTACCAGATCACCAGCGCCGCCAGCAGCAGCTGCTCGGGCCACAGCCAGCGCACGATCAGACGCAGCGGTGGTGACAGGGCCAGGATGCCGCAGATCAGGAGAAAGCTGAGCCACTGTCCCGTCAGGCCAATCGCCCGCTGCGTCTCGCGACGGCCCAGGGGCACCAGCCGGACGACGACCGGCTCTCCAGGCTGGGACTGCTGCCAGCCGTGCATCACGCCGCGACTGGGCAGGGTCGGCACCGTCGAGGCAGGCGGCTCGAGCGCGGTCGATGGCTCCAGCTGATGGCGCGATTCGAGCATGTGCAGGTCGCGTTCCAGCTGCCTGCGCCAGGTGGCCAGGTCGATCCCCTGCGGGCCCAGCGTGCGGGTCTCGTCGGCGCCCGTCTGTAGCGCGAGGCTGGCCAGGCTCATGGTCTGGGTGAAGCGCCGCTGGACGGCCGGCAGCTCGGTCAGTCGTTGCTGCGCCACCAGATCCCGGCAGGAGGTCCAGGCCAGGGACGCCTGATGTAGTTGCAGCGCCGCCAGCCGGGTGGGGCCGGAACCCAAACTGGAACCGCCAGCGGTGCTCAGCACTTCCCAGCCGACGGGCACATCCACCTGCACCAGCACCTGCTCCGGACGCACACCCACCAGGTCAAGCAGACGCAGGTCGGGCTGGAACGGCCGGCCCTTGTCGGCGTTCCGGCGATAGCGCAGGACGATCTCACGCAGTCCGGAGGGACCAGCGAGCGGCAACCCCAGGTGGCCGGCTTCTATTTCCCGGAGCGTAAGATGCCGGTGGTCCACCCAGATGCCCACCAGGTCGATTTCGCCCGGGCAGCGCACTCGCAGTTCGGACGGCGCCTCATGTCGCACCCAGAACCGGGCGTCGTAGACCCATGTGCGAGCCTCGACCAGTGAAGCCTGCAGCATAGCCAGAGGCACCTCCACCGGGGCGAGGCGAGTCGGATGCTGCGGGCGCACCCGGAAGCTCCATCCGTCGCCCGTGGCGGTCCACTGTCTGCTCGCTCCCGCCACCGCCGACACGCCGAGTAGCCCATCGGGCGCCAGGCCGGGCTCCAGCTTCACCAGATGCCGGATCTGCGTGCCGGCCAGGTGAATCTCGGGGAGAGCCTGGGGAATGTCGCCTTCCATCGGAATTCGCACCCGCAGGCGTAATCTTGGCGCTGGGCCCTGCGCCAGCTCCAGCAGCCAGGTGCGTTCGCGCCGGCCGGCGGTGCGGTGATGTTCCTCGCGGCGGCGCGTCACCTGGCCGGCCAGCACTTCCAGCCAGGCATCGCCTTCCCAGTTGCGCAGGCGCACCTGCAGGTTACGAGCCTCGGTGCGGCCCTGGAAATCGATGGTCGTGTCCACCATCAGTTCGCGGCCTTCCAGACGCACCACGGTCTCGGCGTCTGCCTGCGGGGTGCGTCCCGGCTGTATGAGCAGCGAACCGGACCAGGCCGCCTGGCGGGTGAAGAACCGGAACTCGCTCGGCGAGTTGTTCCGCTCGGCGGTCAGTCCGCTGGTTCCTTGCAGCGTGGCAGTCATGCCTGCCTGGGGATGCAAGGCGAGCAGGGTCTGTACCGTCCCCGCCGAGGTCAGGCGCAGGCAAGGAAGGTCTAGCTTGCCCACCACGATCTGCCCAGGGCGGGTGCGAGTCGGCACCGGATCAATCGGCACCCATCCTGACAGCTCCAGGCGGGTGGACGCGGTGGTCTTTTCCAGCCAGATCAGCACGCGCGGTCCCACCTGGCTCCATCGTCCCACGTCGGGGCCCGTCACGCTCACCACGGTCACGGGCCGGGGCGAATCGATCTCGTACTCCACCACCGCGAGATCCTTGCCCGGCGCGGCAAGATCGATGCGAGCCGTCAGATCGGCCCGCGTCGCTCCGATGTTCAGGTGCAACTCCTGGGTCGCCTCGACGCGCGGCGGAATCGGGCGGACCTGCACGCGCAGTTCGGGGGCCAGCTTGGGATCGCGGCGGAAGCTGCTTGCGTAGTCGAGCGTTCCGCCACCGGGGCGCGAGCCGGTCGGCCAGAACGGGGCAAACTCTACCGGGCGGATACCGGTCAATCGCAGCCAGTTGGTACGCACCACCTCCACGGACTGATGGCGGTAGCCGAGATAACCTGCGGAGCGCGGCTCCGGCTCGCCGTGGGGCCGCGGCAGGGGAAGCAGCACGTTACCTCCCCACGGCGCCATCGGCACCAGCTCCAGGGTCACCTCGACCGGCCCCGACACGGGGAAGGGAAACTCCAGGCGAATGGTCCGGTTCGGTCCCGTCCCCTGCAGGGTCCAATCACTCAGACGAACGGGATCCGGCTGCGGTCGCGTCTCGCCGATGGGGGGGTCGTCGTCGGAAGGACGCCGGGCCTCCACCGCGCGCACTTCTAGCTCGGGCGGCACGTCGAGCACCAGCGCGGTGGTGCCGCCGTCGCGGATATTGTACCGCACCAGGGCCGTCAGCAGGCTGGCATCGACGCGGAAGTCCCACAGGTAGGCCTCGCGGAACTCGATGCGCGCCGGCTTCGGCACGCGCGGCTCCTGTTCCCAGCGAATCTGCAGTGGCGTGGTGATCGCTCCCAGCTCTGCCTCCACCTTCTGCCCTGCCCCGTCGGCGCTGACGCGCTGGCTGCCGAACTTCACCGGCACGCGCAGGTAGCGGGCTCCTTCGCCGGCGACGAACGTCACCTGCGCCTGAGCCAACGAGGGAATGCTGCAGCGTATCCGCGCGGCTACCTCATCGTCGGCAGCGCGCTGGATCGCGGTCAGGAAGCGAAGCTCGATCTTGTGCCGCCCCTCGCCGCTGAGACGCAGGGCAAAGCCGACGCGCGGCGGCGCCAGCGCCACGGGCAGCACCCGGGCGCCATCGACGAGCACCTCGCCAGTCAGTTGCACCTCTTCGAGCGGCAGGTCGAGCGTGACTGGTTCGTTGCCGATGACCTGGGCATAGAAGGTGACGGCAAACTCGGCCCGATCCTTGACCTGGCGTCCGTCATAACTGGCCGAGACGAGGACCGCTCCGCGACCGGGAAGCGGGGCCGGGCGCGCCAGGTTCTCCAGCCGCTGCAGCAGCCGAGGCCCTACGAGAACCGCCCCCACTGGATCATCTCCCTGGGGGACGAGTAGCACCAGTTCGTTGTCCGGCTCGACGCCGGCGCGCGGAGGCTGGGCCTGGGTGCCGGCAAGGGCCACCGCCAGCAGCACCGCTCCCGTCCCGACGCTCGACCGCACAATGGACGAGCGTCCGGTGGGTAGCTTGGTCAGCATCGAGGGCTGCGACGCCGGCTGGGCGGCCCAGCGGATGTAGCCGAGGATGGCTAAGCCCAGCCCGGCCAGCAGGGGCCACCAGGCCAGGTCCATCAGGGCCATGGGGAGCCAGGCCAGCGCCAGCCCCAGACCGGCCAGAATGGTCAGCAACATCCAGCAGCGCAGCGTCCCCGAGCAGGATCGCAGCAGAATCATCCCGGCCAGCAGCATGCCGCCCAGGAGCAGCCCTGCCAGGGTAACCACGTCACGCCGGACCACCAGCAGCGTCGCCTCGCTGGTTCCCGCGGTCGGCACCCAGGCCTGGCGGACCCGACGATCATCGCTCACCATGAGAAACGAGGGGAACACCTGATCGGTGCCTTCCTGGTTCAGCCAGAACAGCCCACCCAGGTACTGCCCACACGGATCATTCCCGTCGTCGATGGCTCGCCGCGCGGCGGCTTCCACAATCGAGGGCACCTCTCCGCCGGGCCACTCGCTCACCTGGGTGCCCGTGGTCAGCAGCACCCCCGCGCGCAACGGCAGCAGCACCAGGTCCGCCTCCAGCCACGGCATCTGCCGGTCGCTTCCCTCGAAGTTGGGATGGATGGCCACCCGCGTGCTCGCCTGCAGGCGTCCGCGTTGCAGCGCCGCGCGATCCACCACCAGCGGGTGGTTCTCGTCCAGGTAGTCGGCTTGCAGCTCGCGCACCAGCGCGCCGAGCGTCAACGTGGCCCCGGCGTACTCGCTGGCCAGCCCCTGGCAGGCGTCGGCGATCGCGCGCTGATTCCCGTTTCGCGGGTCCACCGGCCGACCCGGCAACGGAATGACCGGGCCGAGCCGACCCAGGGCCATGAACCGGCTGACCAGCGAGGGCAGCTCCTCGGAGGCTCCCCACCCGGGCAGTGGAGTGACGCGGGCATCGCCCACCGGCGCGACAGTCGTGGGCAGCAACCAGCGGCGCTGCAGCGCCAGTAGCGACACCGGCAGTTCCGGCGCCGGCGCGTGCAGCCAGCCCGCGGCCACACTGCGCGGCGCGGGCGTGGTGTAGAGGATCTCGAAGAGGACGGGAGCGCTTCCGGCAAGGACGGGCAGCACCAGCCGCTTCTCCTCGTCCATCTCCACGCCGTGCTCGATCCACTGGTCGGCCACCGCCATGGCCAGCACCGTGGCGCCGTTCGGCATCTGCACAGGCAGCGTTCGCTGTGGCCAGTGACTGAGCCGAAAGCGGAAGTGATGGCGCAGATCCCCATCAGGAGTGAGCAGCGTCGTCAGCCGGGCGCGATCCACCACAACGTCGGCCAGGGGACCACCCGGCAGCAAGGTGGTGCGGATGGCCAGGCTGGCCTCGGGGCCAGTGTAATGGAAGGCGCGCCACGCCGGGGCTCCCTTACCCGGGATCACGGGCTGGGAAAGGCCCGCCTCGTTCAACCCCAACCGATCCAGCGCGGTGATGACCACACCAGTGGGATGCAGCACCACCTCGTTCTCCTGCAGACGATCCGCCAACACGGTGACGAGCGGCACCTCCCAGAGCTGGCTTGGTCCCTCGCTGAAGGGCAACGGCCAGGTGGCCTGCAGCACCACGGTCTGACCGGCTCCTGGCGGGCGGTCGAGGTGAATCCGCCACAGCGACCCCGGTGGTCGAGCCAGAGTCAGCCCGACGACGCCAAGGGGACAGGTCGATCCCAGCGTGGCCAGGACGGAGGCAACCTCGTGTTTCGTCAGGCGCTCGGCCCGCAATGGCCGCGCCCCGTGGGGAACCGAGGGAGACGAACTCACCCAGTGCCAGCCCGGCGAGCCAGGGGTCGAGACGTGCAGGTCGATTGACTCCGGCGAGCCACTTTCTCCCACGATCTCCAGACGTGTCTCGACGAGCCCTCGTGCGCCGGTGAGAAACACGCGCGAGCGTACTTGCGATCGGAATCGGGCCGGTCGCGGGTCGAGCCGCAGGGTGCCCAGCGCCGATTCGCCCCGCACCGTGTAGTAGAGGTCAGGCAGGACCTTACCTCCGACAGCGCCAGCGGGCGGCTCTCCGGAAGCCAGGGCCGTGCGCACGCTGACATGGTGGGCCAGCTCGTCGAAATCGATGGCGAGTCCCCCCTCGCGGTACTGACTCCCTACCGGAACCAGGTCTGGGAAGACGAGGTCGCGCTGGATGAATGCACCGGGCCGACGCAGACGCACGGTGAGCGTCCCCAGCGCATCGGGAGTGCCAGCACGCAGAGGTCGGCGCAGGTCCACCAGTAGCAGGTGCCCGCCCCGTCCCGCGCGGACGCCCCAGCTACGCAGCATTTCGCTGGGGTTCAGCTCGACCGCCTCGGCCTCCCAGTCGGCCGGGAGACGCACGGCCAGCTGAAAGAGCTGTCCCTGGCGCACCTCGTAGTCGATCTGCCCGACCAGCTCCTGACTCTCGCCCACCAGGCGCCACCACGATTGCTGGCGGGCCCGAAACTCCACGCCGCCCGCCTGGATTTGCCCACCGGGCCGTCGCGGCGTCGGCGTCCCCATCCGCCCCTCGCCTCCCAGCCCCACTCCGCCGCCCTGGAGCAGTAATCGTCGCTGGGTGATGCCGCGCTGAGTGTCAGTCACCGGGCTGGAGTCGATCAGTCGAAAGTCGCCCGGCTGCCACGACAACAACCGCAGCTCGGGATGCAGGAACAACTCGATGGTCTCGCCGCGCGGCACCGTGCCCAACATGCGAAGGCCTGGACTGACCCACGGGACGACCAGGGGTCGATCGGCCTGGCGGTCGGCGGGCAGCCGGTCGGTCAACGGCGACAGGCTGCGCACCTCGACGATCCCCTGGCGCAGAGGCCGCGTCAGCTCGATGCGGAGGCGTCCCGGATGATCGGGCGGAGTGTTCTCGACTGTCCAGCGGCCCATGCCCGGGGCGACCACCTCGACCGGCCGCAGCAGCGGATCGTACTCGCAAACCAGCTCGCGAACATCCTGGTGCAGTGACTGTAGATCGAAGCTGCTGAACGACTCGATCCCCTCGGGCGAGAGGCGTTGCTGCACCTTCTGCCAGGCCAGGAGCACCGGCGCAGGGCGCGTCGGTCCTGTGCGCCGCAGGATCAGCAGTAACTGCGTCTTGCCGCCGCAAGCCACGCGCCAAAGACGACGGTCGGGTGCCTGGGCGGGGCTCGGCCCGGAGGCAAGCGTTCCCTCGGGAAGAGCCAGGTGTACATCCGCTGGTAGTTCCAGTTCGAGCGAGGCCGCCGGGCATTCCGGCAGGCGCAGATCAACGAAGAGCCCCTCCGGCCGGGCCTCGCTGCGCGCCGACCACTCGAACGTCACCGTGTGATCGCCGGGCCGATCGACGAGCAACGCCAGCGAGCGTCCCTTACCGTCGGCTTCGGGGAAGAAAGCCAGCAAGGCGTCGCGATTATCGAAGCGCGGCTGGCGCACCGCAAGGTTGCATCCGTTTCCCTCGCTGGTTAACCGGAGCAGAGCCGATCCCTTGCCGCGATGCAACACCTTCCACTGGGCCGTGCCGACGAGCGCCTGCGAATCGCCGAAGCTGGCCCGGTAGCGAGCCTCGACCAGTTGCGGAGGGGCCTGGGCGCTACCCTGGACGGCAGCCGCCTTCCGCACCAGCGCTTCAAAGTCGCGGCGGGCCATCCGCACCAGCACCCCATCCTTTTCGCGGGCCAGCTCGGCCGCCAGCTTGTCTGGCGCCAGCAGCACCCGGCGCAGCGGGATGGGGTCGGCGGGCGGGTCGGGTTCGGCCTGGGCAGCCAGGGCGACGACCGCCAGCGTGAGCAGCCCCGCGGCCAGGAGGCGGGGGAGGCCGTGGTGTGCGAATGCCATGCGCATGCGTCCCCCGGATCAGAGCGTGCGGTCGAGACTGCTGCCGACGTTGCGAGGCACATCCACCGTGGACGGTTCGCCGTGGGGTGGACGCTGCGGCTCGCCTCGCACCAGCGACGAATCGGTCCGCGTGCGGGTGAAGCTGGGCAGGAAGACAATCTGGCGCCGGTACCGTTCGTGCAGGAACCACTGCACACCTCCGAGCACCAGCAAGACGACGAGGCCGGGCAGGCTCCCGTAGGCCACCTGGCTGGCCAGGCCCGGGCGCAGCAGCACCACTACCAGTAACCCCAGCAAGAGAGTCAGGATCACCAGCCACGCGCCGCTCGACGTGTTCTCCCCGGCAGCCGACAGCCTCCACAGGAGCAGGCCCAGCAGGACGAGCCCCATCGAGCAGGTGAGTAGCCAGGCCTGCTGAGGCACATGGGTGAGCTGCACAGCGGCGGGGTTATCGTGCCACAGAACGAGCGAGAGCGGCAGGTCGCTGGCGCGGCGTGAGCCATTGGGTTCGTCGTCGATCCAGCGTTCCAGCTCGGAGGCAGTGATGGCCGGGCGCGGCGCGGGAAGCCAGCCGCGCCAGCCCCAGCGGATCGGGGTTCCCGGGGCCATTTCGGGCGCCAGAACCACCTGGCCGGGTGGCATGGTGATCTGCCAGCGCGTGGGCAGCCCCATGGCATCACCCCCGAACCGGGGCAGGTGCAGCGGGGTGGTCAGGATGGTTCCCTGAAGCCGACTGGGATCGAGCCGGTACGACACTTCAAGGAGGGTGGATTTCTGCACCAGGTCGGGTGCGACGCGGAGGCGCACCAACCGACCGCGCAGGTCGGATCGCTCGCCCACCACCAGCTCCGGGGTCAGCTGGCGATCATCGAGCTTGATGATCAGGCCGATCATGCTGGGCGGCGCGGGTAGCTCCATCTCCAGCGTGCGGGCCGCCACCCGGGTGACCAGGTAGCTCACCCGGTAGGCCTGCACACCGTTGGCCGCCACGTCCACCCGGGCCAAGCAGCGTTCGAACAGAGCAGGCAGAGCCAGATCGGTCTGGCTCAGGACGAGCACCAACGGTTGATCGGCCCGGTCAGCCCGCGCCACCAGGACCGGTAATCGGTTCCGCCCTGGCACCACCTCGATGTTCTGTTCGCTCCAGCCTCGCGCCGAGGTCGGCAGCAGACCGGTGTCGCTCCAGATACGGCAGCGACTCTCGCCACGCGTCGTCTGCTCGGGCACCACCAGCGGCACCAGGACATCCTCGCCAGGGTTCTTTGCCACCAGTGGGGTAGAATATTCCAGCACCAGCACCGGCTGGCTGGGATCGCTGGGGGTGACGGCCAGCTGTCCCGGGACGGCTCCCTGCATGCGTCCGCCCTCGCGCAGCTGCACCCGAGATGCGATGGCTGGCGGCACGCTCAGGGTCAGCCGCACCGGGCCCTGGCCCTGCATCTCCGGCACCTGATAGCGCAGCTCCTGCCGAACGCGCGCCTCACCGGGAAGCAGGGTCAGATCCACCAGCGAACTGACCTGCACAGGAGGACGATACGGTTGCCAGGCGAACTCCAGGCGGTCGGGAGGCCTTCTCGGATAGCGCCAGCCGAGCGCGTGTGTGGTCTGCCGTGTCAGCTCCAGCGTGGGGGCGCCCTCGGGAATCAGAAGTTCGAGCGTGGATGGCGCCTGCACCCCGATCTGGCCATCCTGCTCGACGGTGCCCACCGGTCGGGGTAGCGCGAGTGCGATCTTCCCGGGAGTTTTGGGATCGACCCTGGAGGTGTAGACTCCCTCGACCTTCACTGCGAACGAGGAGAGAGTCTTGTCGCCGCTGCTGCGAGCCAGGCGAAACTCCACGAGCCGCCCGGCAGGGTCAGCCGTCACGGCACGAACCTGGTCGGGCAGTGGATAACTGCCCTCCTCATTCCAGGTGCAGTCGGGCGGCATCTGGATCACCACGCGATCGACGTCGGCCCAGCGCGGCGTGACCACAACGCTGGTTTGCACCTGCCAGCGTGGCCCTTCGGGACCTTCCTGGCCCAGGGTGATGGAGTGCGTTGAGCGCGTCTTGATCTGCCCGCGCACCGTCTCCGCTTCAAGGTCGAGCCAGGACAGACTGCCGCGCCCGTCGCGCGCACCGCTGCCGGGACCGAAGCGGAACGCCGCGGTCAGGTTGGGTTCGCGCCGCAGCTCTTCCTCGGTCGGACCTCGCCGAGTCAGATCGGCCTGAGGGGTGAACTCGAGGTGCCAGTCGGCGATGGAGCTACACACCAGCAGGGTGCCATCCTGCTTCACCGCACCCAGGGCAGTGAACGGCCCCACCGAAACAGGCCGCGGCTGCCCGGGGCTGGGAGCGGGCTGGGTGTGGGTGACAATCACGTTCAACGGGTCGGAGCTAGCCTCGCGCAGGTGCAGCGTCCGCAACGATAACTGCTTCTGGTCGCTTACCTCGATGCGCTCCAGGCGAGCCTCGTCAGCCGGGGTGGCCGGCTTGATCTCGCTGCGCAGCGGAACCAGCAGGCGCCACTGCTTCGTCTGCCCGCTGAGCACCCGGAGCGTGAGACGGGCCTCGGTGGTCAACTCGGCGGTCTTGTCGCGGCGCTCGAGCCGGGACACCACCTGCCCTTCGGCGGCGAGCACGGCACTGGTGGCAGCGGTGGCCGCGCTGCGCCAGGCCAGGTCGAGGCGTCCCACCGCACCCAGGCCGCCAGTCACCTGGTTATTGCGGAAGGTCAGCAAGGTGTCGGCCACCGGTTTGCCACCCACGCGCAGATCGCGACTACCGGCGGGCAAATCGAGTTCGAGTGTGGTGATGGCAGCCCTGGGCAGATCGAGGGCCAGTTCCTGCCCGGCGACACCGGTGGTTACCGGAATCACGAGGTCCAGAGTGAGTTGATGATCGCCCGGCTCGTCCAGCTCGACAACGAACCCTTCGCCCTCAGTGGCTCCGCGGCCGCGCGGCTGATTGCTGCGCAGGCGGGGAGTGCGGCCATCCAGGCTAACCCCGGTGGCCTGACCCAGGCCGCAACCTAGCCGGACCAGTTCGTTGGGCGTCTCGGTCTCGAACTCGAACTGCGCTGTCACCTGCGCGATGGTGCCTTCCACCTTACCCTTGAGCACCACCCGGGAGGGCGTCCGAATGGCTGGTCGCTCCAGCTGTTTCTTCAGCCGGTCGATCTCGTCCAGGAGCGCCTTGTACTTCTCGGGGGTGAGGATGACCGCGCGCGGCAGGTTCTTGAAGGCATCGACGAGGTTGTCGTACACGGCCACGATCGAGCCGGGCGGCAGTGGCGGACTCTTGCCCCGGGCCGTCCCTTGTGACGAGGCTCCCGGTGGCTCCGTCGGCGCGGGCTGCCCCTGACCGGAGGAACCGGCTGCCAGGACCATCAGGCCGGCCAGCAACACCATCGCCGGGCCTCGGTAGAGGATCGCTCGCAACCGTTCTTCCTCCCGCAGATGAACCCGGGCGCACGACGCAAGATATGATGTGGGATTATACCATCGGGAGACCTGGGGTCGGGAGGGAAAAGGCGGCGGGTCAGGCAAGGTCGGGGAGATGGGGCGCCGGTTCCGATCGGTACGACCCGCAGCGCCGTCACTCGCGGACCGATCCCAGCACCCCGTGCGGCGTGCAGAGCTGACCGGATGTCAGGGTAATATCGGCCTGCGCGACGGCGCCTTCTGTGACGATCAGGCCGCCTCCGGCCAGCCGGGGTGGGATCTCCAGCCCGGGAGGACCGATCCAACCCAGGGCGGCCGGATGACGACCCAGCCCAGGCAGATGCGGCAGGTCGTCGGGAGAGTTCACCCGGCCCAGGACGAGCAGGCCGATCTCGTCAGCCAGAGTCCACAGCGGCTCGCTGGCTGCATCCACCGGGGCGATAACAAGGTTGTGCCCCGACTGGCGCATGCCCAGTGCTTCCGCCTCGTCCAGGCGCTCCACTGCCCGGCCCTCGAGCCACAGCACCCGGCCGTTCAGCCGCAGCCCCCGAGGCCCCAGGACGAGCGACCGCAGGCCACATCGCACTGTCACCGTCTCGGCCAGCTGGCCATCTTGCCACAGTTCCACCACGGCGGTGTAGAGATGCGGACACTCGGGTTCCCAGAGACTCGCCTCGGGGATGATGGCGCGTACCGTCAGTGCATCCGTCCCGGTCGGGACGAGCAACGGGCGAAACGGATAGGCTACCTCGACCGTGGTGGCAAAGCGACACTGCGGGCCCACCAACCGACCCCGGATGGCCGTGCCCGTGTTCACGTGGTCTGGAACGACGATCAGACGCAGTTCCGCCTCGGCGGGAACGAGGGAATGCGGCTGAATCGTCAGACTTTGGATGCGGTTACTCATCTCGCTCTCTGCCGGGCAGAGTTCGTTCAGACGCCGCACGCTGGCGCGCCTGGGTCCACCTCGTTAGTTTAGGTCATTCTCGCGGAACCGTCGGCGCTAGGAGGAGAGCGGTGGCTCGCCGAGGATCAACATGGCATCGCCGTAACTGTAGAAGCGGTAGCGCAGTCGGATGGCCTCGGCATAGGCGCGGCGGATCTGTTCGAGACTGGCAAACGCGCTGACCAGGAGCAGCAGGCTCGACCGGGGAAGGTGGAAATTGGTGATGAGCGCATCGACCACGCGGAAAGTGTAGGGCGGGCAGATGGTGAGATCGGTCAACCCAGACCAGCCCAGCGACTGTGGCCCGGCCGATTCCATCACGCGGACCGTGGTGGTTCCCACTGCCACGACGCGCCCGCCACGGGCCTTGCAGCGAGCGATGGCCTCGGCCGTGGCGGGCGGCAGTTCGCCCCACTCTGCCTCCACGCGATGCTGCCGGACATCGTCCACCTTCACTGGCTGGAAAGTTCCCGGGCCGACGTGCAATGTCACGAAGGCGCGCTCGATGCCGATCGCTTGCAGCCGGTCGAACAACTCCTGGGTGAAGTGCAGGCCGGCAGTCGGAGCGGCCACGGCTCCATCGCTGCGAGCATGAATCGTCTGGTAGCGCACCTCGTCTTCCCGGTCCGCCCGTCCCTTGCGAATGTACGGCGGAATGGGCACCTGGCCGTGCCGCGCCAGGACCTCGGCGAACGGGCCAGGCTCACCCGGTCGAAGCAGCCAGCGTCCCGAGGGCAGCTTGCGGACGAGTTCCAGCGCCAGCGTTCCTGCCTGAAGCTGGTCGCCCTCGGCCAGCTTGCCGCGCGTTTGCAACAATAGCTCCCAGAGACCGCCGTCGTGTTCGCGGACGAAGAGCCCCTCCCACTTGCCCTGCGTCGCCGGGCGCACACCCACCAGCCGGGCGGCGACCACCCGGGTGTCGTTCAGCACCAGCAGGTCGCCGGGGGCCAGCAGTTGAGGAAGTTCGGCGAAGATGTGCGAGGCGAGCGCGCCCGTGGAGCGGTCGAGAACAAGCAGACGGGACTGATCGCGCGGAGTGACTGGTTCCTGTGCGATCAGTTCGGGCGGCAGTGCAAAGTCGAAGTCGTCGATCTGCATGAGACTCATCTAGGTAAAAAGAGAACGGAGAGGCGCACCTCTCCGTTCTCCGGGGGGGAAGCTGGTTACTTCTTGTAGCCCTTGACCCACTCCTCGAAGCCCTTGCGGTAGTGGTCCATCGTCTTGGCCGGGCCGACCATGCGGATGTGGTAGACGTCCTTCGGCCCATCGAGGTGGATACCCACCATCTTGTACTCCTCGCGGGGGACCGCCTTGGAGCGCGGGTTGAACGGAGCGGGGTTGAACATGTAGGTGCCGCTCACCTCGACCATGAGGCCCTTGCCGCCGGCCATCTCGATGTTGGTGACCTTGCTGATATCGTCGATCCCCTTGCCCTTGGGAGCGACGAACTGCTTCTTCCAGCGATCGATGTTGGCCTCCGCCGAACCGCCCAGGCCCTTGAAGATGACCAGCTCGCCGTCGTCCTTGTCGCCCTTGACCTTGGGCAGCTTGAACTGTGCGAACCGCATGGTGTTCGCCGGCGCTTCCTTGACCCAGGCGGCGGGAGTCTTCGACTCGACGCCGTCGAGGTCGATCGACGACCCCTTCTTCTCCTCCTCCGCCATCGCCCACCCGGCGAGGAGCAACCCCGAAAGAATCAGCATGTAACGCATGTGTGTAACTCTCCTGGTGCGGCCGCTCGCCCGAGCGGACCGTGCTCATCAGTGAATCAGACGCGCGAGGCGACGGCAAGCCCCTGCCAGCGTGCGAGGATGTCCGCTACAACAGCTCCATGAACGATCAGGCCCATTCCTGGAGCGAGGCGGCCGCGCACTACGAGGACGAGTTCGTCGATCCCTACCGGGCGGGGTCGAGCGGACCGCTCTTCGCCGCCCTGGACAGCATTGTAGACGCCCGGCAGCAAGTGGTCGCCGACCTCGGCTGCGGAATCGGCCCACTGCTACCCGAGTTGGCCCATCGCTTCTCCCACGTCCACGCCATCGATTTCGCGCCAGGAATGCTCGCCCGCGCCCGGCAGCGCTGCGCAGACCAGGCCAACATCACCTTTCACGAACGCAGGCTGACCGACCTGGCCCCACTGGTCGGCAAGGTGGACGTGGCCGTGGCCATCAACTCGCTGGTGCAGCCCACGGTCTGCGAGATCGAGGCAGTCCTCGAACAGATCCGCCACATCGTCCGGCCAGGTGGGCGCTTTCTGGGCATCGTGCCGGCAATCGATGCGGTGCATTACCACACCATGCTGCTGCTCGACCGTGCCCGCCGCGCCGGGATGCCCGAAGCCGCGGCGCGACGCAATGCCGCCCAGAACGCCGAGCATGTTCTGTACGACTTCGCCTTCGGCGGCTTCAGCTACACAGGGCTAGAGCAACACTTCTGGCAGCCATTTGAGATCCGCTATCGCCTCGAACGTGCCGGGTTCGTTGAGGTGCGTGAAGCGAAGATTCCGCTGGCGTGGGAACAGTTCGCCGGCGGCGCCGACCTGCGCGACCAGCCTCCGCCGTGGGACTGGTTCTTCGAGGCCGAGGGATAAGCCATGCTCCGCTGCGCTGACGGAGTCTGGCTGCTTCCCAGTCTTGTACCGCACCTCATCAACTGCTACCTGCTCGAAACCGAAATCGGCGACGTACTCATTGATGCAGGCACGCGCTGGGGCACCGCCCGGCTCCTGCGCGTGCTGGCGGGAAGAAACCTGGCCCTGGTGGGGCTGACCCACGTGCATCCGGACCACCAGGGAGCGGCGGCCGCGGTGTGTCGACGTTTCGGGGTCCCCCTGGCCTGCCACACCGCCGACGCCGACATCATGGAGGGGACATCTCCGGTTCGGCCCCGCACCTGGATCGTGCGCCTGGGCCAGAAACTGCTGGCCGGCCCGCCGCATCCCGTGGCCCGATGCCTGCACGACGGCGATCAACTCGCCGAGTGGCGCATCGTGCATACACCAGGCCACACGACCGGCCACGTGATCTACTTCCGCGAACGCGACCGCGTGGCAATAGCAGGCGACCTGGTGCGCAGCCGCTTCGGCCCCTGGCCCGGCGTGATCGAACCACCGCACTTCTTCTCGGCCGACCCCGCCCAGAATCGCCGGTCGCTACGCCTCTTGCTGGCGCTGCGCCCTTCGCTGGTATGCCTGGGCCACGGCCCGCCTCTAGGCGACCTCACGCCGCTGGAGCGTCTGGCGGAGCGATTCGGCGTTTGAGAAACGCTCGAAGGTCGGCGGCCCTGATCGCATCGTTTCCTGGGCTGAGAAAGTGATGTAATCGGGATTGGCCACCATCGAAAAGACAGGTGTGGGAGATGGGGGCATCGGGCCAGGGAGCAGCGATGGCATCGCCCCCAGGGGCGGCGTGTGGGGCAGTCGCGTGCCTCCAACGGCTCTAGGAACAGCGTTTGTGCATTCAACCTCATGCGCCCCATGTCGCTGCTATTTCATCGGGGTTTGTTCCCAGATGGTGGTGAAGCGGATGCCGCCCAGGGTGCCGTAGCCCGACAGATGAATCGGGCGGTAGCCCCGGCCGCGCTGCGTGCGCGCCAGATCGAGCAGGCCATCGCCATCGAGGTTATAGCGCACCAGCCAGGGGGGCCCCTTGCGCTTGCTCCAGATCATGCTGAAGTTGGTGATCTCCTCGACGACCAGGGCGGTCAAGGCGACGGGACGATAGCCCGCCAGCGGCATCTGGTTCAGCGAGTCATCGAGTTGCCCGGTGGTCAGACCCCATTTGAGATCCCAGACTTCGTCGCCGCCCTTCTCCCACAGGGTGGCATACCGGCTGACCGTGCCAGAGACATAACTCGATAGGTGCGTCGGGCGGTAGCCGCGTTCCTTCATGCTCAGCGCGAGGCGACCCAGGCCATCGCCGCTGGTGCCGTAGTTCACTTCGTAGGCGGGTCCGTCGGTCTTGCGCCAGATATCGATGAAACCCTGGGTGCCGCCCAGATCGTAGCCAGATAGCGCCACGGGGCGGAACCCGTCGGCCTTGAGCTGGGTGGCGCGACGGTCGAACTGCGCGGGGGTCAGCCCGAAATCGAGACGCCAGGCTGGCCCGGCCCCTTTCTCCCAGATGACGGCGAAGCGGGGAAACTCGCCGTCGTTGTAGCCGGTCACCCCTGAGGGGCGATAACCGGCCTTCTGCAGCTGGGTGGCCCGCGCCTGTAGCTGATCGCCAGTCAGGCCGAACTCAATCAACCACGGCCCGGCCGGAGCCGGAGCCGCGCCCGGGGCCAGGGCAAGACAGGCACACAGGGCAAGCGAAGCAGACATGGGAACACCTTCGCGGCATGGAATGGTTGGCCTAGGAAGCATCCACTATCCAGAGTATACTTCCCGGCCGCATCGTTCCCACTCGGGAGGTTCTCTCGTGGCCGAGAGCAACTCGGAGCTGGTGGTTGAAACGTTCAAGCTGACCAAGATCTACAACAACCGCCAGATCGCACTCAATGACGTTACGCTGCGACTCGAACCGGGCTGCGTGCTGGGGCTGTTAGGCTCCAACGGTGCCGGCAAGACTACGCTGCTGCGCCTGATCATCGGACTGCATCGCCCCACGGCGGGCTGGGCCAAGGTCTTTGGCAAGGTGATGACACCGAACGCCGCGGATCTCCGGCGGCGGATCGGCTACATCCCGACGAACCCGCAGTTTCCGCGGCGGATGACGCCGATCACCTATCTCGACTACATGGCTCGCCTGTTCGGGCTGCCGGCCGAGGTGCGCAAGCCGCGCCTGGCCTCGCTGATCCGGGCGGTCGATCTGTTGCCGCACTCCGGGTCGCGGATCGAGGGCTTCTCCAACGGCATGACGGCCCGGCTGGCGGTGGCTACCTCGCTGATCAACGATCCCGACCTGCTCATCTGGGACGAACCCACGCACGGACTGGACCCGGAAGCCCGACGGAGCATGCTGGAGCTAATCAAGACGCTCTCGGCTGAGAAGACGCTCATTGTCTCCAGCCACAACCTGTCCGACATCGACGAGGTGTGCAACCATGCCGCCGTCCTCAGTCATGGGCAGCTGATCTTCTGTGGGTCGTTGCAGGATCTCAAGGGCCGGATGCGGCGGAACCACTACGAGATGGACCTGGAAGGCGATCAGAAGGCCATCACCAAGGCCATGACCGCCCTGCGTGCTCAGGCCGAACTCAAGGGCGTGAACCTGCGGCAGCGTCGGCTCGAGGTGCATCTGCAGGATGAGGCCAACGTGGCCGCCACCCTGTCGATGGCCCTGGCTACTCTGCACGACCACAAGGTCACCCTCGTCAGTCTTCGCAGCGTGGGGCAGCAAACCGAACAGGCGTTTCTCGATCTGGTGGAGAAGGAAGAATCGCGTGGCTTCGCGCGAATTTATCGCCAGGAGGCGGCGTGAAGCCGAAGGAATCGCTCATGGATGCGACCCCCCCCGCGCAACCCATCGCTTACAATCGCTGGTTGCCCTACTGGGCCGTCATTCAGTCCGACATGAATCAGACGCTGGGTAGCTGGGTCTACCGCATCTGGGTGGTGGTGTCGCTGCTCGCTGCCACGGGCTACCTGCTGTATCGCTACGGCCTCACGCACGAGGCCGGCATCGTGCAGCCCGCCTCGCAGCTGATCTCGGACCTTATGCGCTGGACGTTGCTCGGCAGCGTGACGCTCATTGCCATCCTCTGCTCCGGCACCATCTCGGCCGAGCGCGGCACCATGGCCGATTCCGTCCTCAGCCGCGGCATCAGCCGGCACCAGTACTTCCTCGGCAAGTGGCACAGTCGGCTGCTCACCGTGCTGGCCACGTTTTGGTTCCTGGCCAGCGCTATGCTCGCGGCGGGATACTTCCTGTTGCACGAAGATTTGTCACTGGAAGGCAGCCTCATGGCTCTGGCCGGGGTGTCAGCGTTCCTGGTGGCGGTCATTTCGCTGGGAGTCACCGTCAGCGCCATCTGCAACAGTACGCTTCTGGGTGTGGCGGTTCTCTGGGTACTCCTCTACGGAGGCAGCTTCGCTCTTTCGCTGCTTCCCACGCGCTACCCGGCGCCAATCCGGTTGCTGTCCAATCTGCCCTACATGTTGAAGGGCTATTACGACGGTCAGATGATGCTGCAGTTCATGGCCTGGGCCGCTGGCATCTCGCTGCTCTCCGCCCTGGTGGGACTGATCTACTTCGCTCGCCGCGACATTTGACCGCTCAGGGATGCGAAGGACAGGGGGCCGGACAGTCCGCCGGAACCACCTGCGGCTTGCAGGTAGGTTCGCACACCTCTTCCTTGACGAACCGCTTGATGAGCTTGCGCACCTCGCGCGGGCGACCACATTCGCCGCACTGCTGGCACTTCGCGTGATAGGTCAGGCAGACCTGCTCGCAGCGAATGCGGTAGGCTGGCTTCGTTTTGGTCACCTTCTCGACGGAAGGCAGGCAGACTGTCCGTGTCGGAGAGTGACACGGTTCCGGCGCGATAACAGGTGCCACGGCCGGCGCTGGTGTCGGATTGGCAGGCGCCTGCACTGCTGGTGCAGCGTTAGGTTGGGTTCCGGGCGTGGACCCAGGATCCGCAGCCAGGGTCAAACCAGTCAGCACTATCAGACACCCAGCCAGTTTCCATGGACACATGGCAATAGTTCCTCCGTGAGTCGCGTCCCTACCCCAGTGCTACTGGCATCAAAAATCGAATGCGAACCGGGTGCCCAGGCCCTGAATCAGACCATCGCGGATCGTGTTGCCCTGGGCCGCAACCTGACCATCCTTGTACTGAGTAATGTCGCGATACAGCAGGGTGTAGTTGACCTGGATCTTGGCGTTGGGGTTGAGGAACCAGTTCACACCCACCGTGGTGCCGTTGAGTACACCACCGTTGACGCCTTCGGAGTTGAGATCGAGGAACTCGTAGCGAGCCAGGATCTGCCAGGCACCGCGACCGAACAGCGCTCCTTCCTCGCCATCCACCAGGAAGGCGTTCTCGTAGAGTTGCTGCCGGGTCATCACCTTGAGTGTGCGATCGTAGGTGCGCGACTCGCCAGTGAGGAAGTAGCCCGCCTCGATATAGCCACCGCTGTAGAACAGCGTTCCCCGACCGCCGGAGGGCAGGTCCTTCGAGCTACTCTGTCGACCGACCTGACCAAACGCCACACCGGGCGCCTGGTACGCCCAGGCGGCGTAGTACTCGGCGGCCAGGGTGAACGGGCCATAGTTCATCATGAACTCGGGAACCAGCAAGTTGTAGTTCTGCAGATCGCCCTGAATCTGGGCGACCACGTTGTGGAGCACGGCAGGGCCGTTCCGCACCAGGGGCCGAGCACGGAAGCGGATGATGCCGTCGTCCCGGGTGGAGTGCATGTAACCCAGGCCGAGGTGGACCATGTAGCGTCCCTTGTCCTCGTAGATGGGCGTACCGGCGATACGCGCGGATACGAGCGATTCGCCGTCGCCGACATCCCAACCGAACACATCGCGGAAGTTGGGCCAGTAGATACCGGCGGCCACCAGCAGGTTATCATCGAGCATGCTGCGCCAGACACTGATGCCAGGTATGAAGCCGTTGTTGCCGTTTTCCACGAAGGCATCAAACGCCAGCGAGCGTTCCATGAAGTCGAGGTAGCGGCTGGAGTTGATGTGCTCCATCGACACCCACTCCTTCTGGTTGCCGATCCGGATGTTGCCCAGGAAGGGCACACTGTGATACTGGACCCACAGGTCAGTCGGAACGGGCGTGTTAATGGTCGCGTTCCGGTCGGCGGAGGTACCTTCAGTGCCGGCGATCTGGCCTTCCGGTGAAATCTTGCTTCCTGCAGGAACGATGCGCGCCGTGTTGGAGAAATCGTACTCGGCGTTGAAATCGAGGGTATCCCACAGGGTGCCTTCCACCTGCAGGCGAGCCCGGCGGAAGTTCACGGCGTTGTCGAACTCACCGATGCCCTGTTCCTTGGTGGGTACCAGCATCTTTTGCGGCGCATGCACAGCCACGGCGTCGATCTGGGTGCGCCCGCCAACGTGAAGGCGAAACGCCTTGTCTTCGGTCTCGAACCAGAGCTGGTTGTTCTGCCACTTACCCTTGAAATCGAGCTGCTTACCGACCTCGTAGCCTTCCGTCTCCTTCTTCGTCTCCTCTTCCTTCTTCTTCTTATCCTTCTCCTTCAGGTAGTTATCGATCAGCTTCTCGACCTTGTCCTGTTCCTTCTTCTTGTCGTCATCGATGCTCTTGTCGGGTCGGTAGGGTCCGCCGCCGCCGATCTCCTGCAGTTGCTTCCGCAGGTCCTCGTTTTGCTTCTCCAGCTTGTCGAGCCGAGCCTTCATTTCGAGGAGTAGCCGATCATCTGCACCGGCCGCCCCCACACTGAGCATGAGGATACCTACTGCACATACGGCCAGGCCAGCCAGCTTGCGACGCATCATAACCACCTACTCCCATCCACTCTGGATCGGAATCCAGAAGTAAACATCGTCAATCCAGAGAGGTGGAAATGAGCTTCGGCGCGTGAAATAATTGGCATAATCGGAAATGTGACCGCATCTTACCCGAACAAAATAGCATAAGTTTAATCCTGATTCGGGTTGAAATACGAAGAATACTTCGTATGATATCCATGTGCCGGCTTCCCAGAGCTGGGGCCGACTGTGGAATGCGGTATGCGGAACATCTGGGTAGGAGCTACCCAATCTAGGGACACGCATCACAGGGATTTGCGCGAAGCAACCAGGATTGGCTCAAGTGCAAAGCTTCTCCATGCCGATCTTCATTTGGGGAAGGTTGCAGCCTGAAACTCTCGTTCAATTCCCCGTGGTCGACTGGGGCGGAGAGATATGGCCAAGTCACACCACAGCGAACAGAGCTGGGCCGGGGATGCGGACCACCATTCACAGGACCACCATCATGGGCATGGTCCGTCGCCACTGATCCGACTATTGAGGCTTCTGCGACCCGAGGCGCGTGACCTGTGGTTGGTCGTCGTCTTCTCGTTTGGGATTGGCCTGCTCTCTCTGGCGGTCCCCATCGCTGTTGAGGCGCTGGTCTCGAACGTGCAGGGCGGCAACAACCTGATGTTCCAGGTGGTGGTGGTACTGGCCCTCGTCCTGTTGGCGGCCCTGAGCCTGGCCGGTGCCATGCGAGCGCTGACGACGTTCATCGTCGAAATCATCCAGCGCCGCATTTTTGTACGCGTGGTGGCCGAGCTGGCTCATCGTTTGCCACGGGTGAAACTTAGCGCTTTCGATCGGCAACACGGGCCCGAACTGGTCAACCGCTTCTTCGATGTCCTCACTGTGCAGAAGGCAGGAGCCACCTTGCTCCTCGATGGTGTGACCATCGTCATCCAGGCGTTGATCGGGCTACTGGTGCTTGCCATCTGGCATCCCTATCTACTTGGTTTCAACCTGGCGTTGCTCCTGTCTCTGGGAGTCATGATCTTCCTGCTCGGGATTGGCGCCATTCGGGCCAACATTCAGGAGTCGTACGCCAAATACGCCGTCGCTGGCTGGCTCGAAGAGATGGTGCGATTCCCGGTGGCCTTCAAGTTCGCCGCCGGTCAGGACTACGCCCTGCAGCGGGCCGACGAACTGACCCGTGATTACCTCGAAGCACGCATCCTATCGTTCCGCATCCTCTTTCGGCAGATCATCTTCGGAGTAGGGTTGCAGGCCATCGCCAGCGCCGCGCTCTTTGGTCTGGGTGGCTGGCTGGTGATCCGAAACGAGTTGACCATCGGTCAGCTGGTGGCGGCGGAACTCATTGTCTCCGTGATCGTCGGCTCGTTTGTCAAGCTGGGCAAGTCCCTGGAAAGCTACTACGACCTGATGGCTGGCATGGATAAGCTCGGACACCTGGTCGATTTGCCGCTGGAACGCAAGGACGGCGATTCGATCCCGGCCCCCGATCACCCAGCTGCGCTGGCCCTGCGCAACCTGAGCTACACTTACGACGATGGGGCGATCGTGCTGGATCAGCTGCAGGTGTCTATTAAGCCGGGCGAGCGCGTGGCTCTGCTGGGTCCCTCGGGCGCGGGGAAGACCACCCTGTTCGACCTGATCATGGGGTTACGCGAGCCCACCGCCGGTAGCATCCACTTCGATGGCCTGGACATCCGTAGCCTCGACCTGCGCGACCTGCGCAGCCAGGTGGCGTCGGTCTCGGGGTCCGAGGTCTTCGATGGCACCGTGCTGGACAACATCCGCCTGGGTCGCCTCGACGTGAACATCGTCGATATCCATCGCGCCCTGGAAGTGGTGGACCTGCTGCACACCTTCGAGTCGATGCCCCAGGGGCTAAACACGCGCCTGGTGACCGGAGGTTCCTCGTTGGCGAGCGGCGAGGCGAACCGGCTCATGCTGGCCCGGGCCATCGCCTCCCGGCCACGCCTCCTGCTCATCGACGAGACGCTCGATCAGCTGGATCCCGTGCGTCGTCGTCCCCTGCTGGAGGCGCTGTTCAACCGGCAAGCTGGCTGGACGCTGCTCGTCGCCACGCGCGACCCCGAAATCATCACCCTGTGCGACCGTACTCTCGAGCTTGTCCGGCCTGGTGCATCCACGCTGAACGGCACCCATGGCTACCGGCACTAAGAGGAGATCCACATCATGACCCCGGCAACCATTCTCGATGAAGCCAAACGGTCTGGCGTCGGCGCTCCACCAGCAACCGATCGCAACCTGCACAAGCATCATCGACCAGGTGGGTCGGAGCTGAACTCGCTCGACCTCGTGCGCACGCCGCGGAGCGCTCGCTGGTTTGCCCGGCTACTCATCCTGCTGTTTGTGGGCAGCCCCGTGGCGCTGATGTTCATTCCCTGGCAACAGTCGATCTACGGCACCGGCCGGGTGATCGCCTTCGATCCGACCGAACGGCAACAGGACGTCGAGGCACCCATCGATGGCCGGGTACTCAAGTGGCACGTGATGGAAGGGCACCGGGTCAAGGGCCCAGTGTTCAACGCGGCCGGCGAGATCATCAAGCCAGGCGACCCACTGGTGTCGATCCAGGATCCCGACCCGGAACTGCCTCGTCGGCTCAGCCTGCAGCGCGTCGCGGTGCAGGAGCGGATCACCGCCGCCAAGGATCGCATCGCATCGTTCACCGCGCAGATCAAGGCGCTGGAGCAGTCGCAGCGCCAGGCGCTGATTGCCGCCGAGAACCGCCTGCGCATGGCCGACGAACGGCTGAAGGCGGCCAAGGAGGCCGTGGTTATCGCCAGGCTCAAACGTGAGATTGATTCCACGAACTTCCAGATGGAGAAGGAGCTGGTGCGCGACGGGCTCACCTCGCAGCTGACCTTCCTGGGCGCCCAGCAGCGCAAGGATCAGTCACTGGCCGAGGAGAAACGCTCGCTAAACAGCAAGGATGCCGCCCTGGTCGAGGTGGACGCCATCCGCGCCGACATGGAGAAGATTCGGGCAGACGCCATCGCCTCCATCTCGTCGGCGACCGCCTCGCGGCAGTCGGCCGAGGCGGAGTTGGCCACTGCCACGCGCGACATGGCCCAGCTGGAAACGAGCATCGCCCGGCAGTCGGCCCAGGAAGTCACCGCGCCGTGCGACGGCACTGTCTACCGCATCCTGTGCAACTCGGCCCGGGGTGGCTCGCTGGTCAAGAGCGGCGAACGGCTGATGATCATCACGCCAGACATCCGCAGCGATTCTCACCGCGATGTGGAGCTATTCCTCGACGGCAACGATGCCCCGCAGCTGACCGAGCTGTGGAAGCGACGCCTGGAGGCCGACAGCAACGCCGACATCCAGGTCCGCGTGCAGTTCGAGGGTTGGCCGGCCATTCAGATTGTCGGCTGGCCCTCCATCGCCTGGGGCACCTTCGCCGGCAAGGTGGTCATGGTGGACCCCCACGACGATGGCAAAGGTCGCTTCCGCATCATGGTGCAACCTGATCCCAACGCCGAGCCCTGGCCCAATGAGTTTTCGTTGCGGCAGGGCACCCGGGCCCAGGGATGGGTGCTGCTGGATCGCGTCTCGCTGGGTTACGAGCTGTGGCGACGATTCAATGGCTTCCCACCAGTGGTGGTGGACAAGGACAAGGACGAAGGCGACAAAAAGAAGCCCGGAAAGGTGAAGGTGCCGAAATGAGCCGATCAAGGATGATGGCTCTCCTCCCGGTGGTGGTGCTGGCCCTGGTGCTGCACCGGGAGGGGCACGGGCAAGGAGTGCCCCTCCCTCCCATCTCGGAATCATCGCAAGCGGCTTCCCCAGGTAGCGCCCTACCGCCTCGACGGGTGGTGAGCTACCAGGGCGAAGACGACCTGCAGGGGATGGCAGTGAATGCTGCCCCGCCACGCCCCCCTGCCGCGCCCGCTTCTCCGCCGGGGGGTGCCCCTCTGCTGCCGGCCCCCAGGTCCGGCACGCAGGCTCCGGCCCCACGGGTGCCTGGGGACGGTGTGCTGCCTCAGCCACGCCCCTCGAAGAAGGATGACGGCAAACTGGAAGCGCCCCGGCTGGGTCAGTCTCAGCCAGTCGGTTCGCCCGTTGGACGCCCCGTCAGCGCTCAGCCCCTCCACCTGGAGATGGTGCTCGAATCACTCGACAAGCACTATCCGCTGATCATGGCCGCCGAGCAGGAGCGAGCCATTGCAGCCGGTGCCCGGGTAGCCGCCCTGGGGGTGTTCGACCATAACCTCAAGTCGCAGAACTACCGCGACACCGGCACCTTCGACAATCAGCGTTACAGCATGTTTGTCGAACAACAAACACCCCACTATGGCCTGAGTTACTTCGCCGGGTACCGCCTGGGCCTGGGTGACTTCCCGATCTACTACCAGGATCGGAAGACAGGTGAAGGGGGCGAACTGCGAGCAGGCATCACCCAGCCGCTGCTACGCGGCCTCCACATCGACTCGCCACGGGCCACCCTGGCGAAGGCCGACATCGACGTGGCGATGGCCGAGCCATTCATCAACCTGCAGCGAATCGATATCTCGCGAGCAGCCACCATGGCCTACTGGTCATGGGTCGCCTCGGGCCAACGCTACCTGATCGGCAAGTCGGTACTGCGTATCGCCGAGGACCGCGACGCTGCCCTCGCCAAGCGCGTGCAGGCGGGAAACCTGGCCCAGATCGAGCGTGAGGACAACCGCCGGGTGATCATCGAGCGTCAGGCACGCCTGGTTGTCTTCATGCGGACGTTCCAGCAGGCCGCCATCCAGCTGTCGCTGTACTACCGCGATCAGCACGGCAACCCGATCATTCCCGAGCTGGACCGTCTGCCGGCCTTCTTCGAGCCGCCGCCGCCGCCCAACGTCGATCAGCGTCTGAAAGATCTACAGATCGCGCTGGAGCGCCGGCCCGAGGTACAGCGCATCCTGCTGCAACGGAAGAAGGTGCAGGTTGATATCGACCTCAACGAGAACCTCCTGCTGCCCGGGGTGAATTTCGGCCTCGCCGGTGCCCAGGACTTCGGGCAAACGAAGAAGGATCTGTACAAGACGTGGGGCCAGGCGGCCCTGCTGATCGACGTGCCGCTGGAACGCCGGCTGGCCCGGGGTCGTCTCCTGGCTCTCCGGGCCGAGATGGCCCGCCTGCTGGCCCAGGAACGGTTCGCCCGCGATCGAGTCCAGATGGAGGTGCAAAACTCCCTCAATGGCCTCGACCGCGCCTACGAGCTGCTCCGCCAGGGGCGAGACAACCGGTTGCAGAACCAGTATCTGCAAGACGCTGAGGAACGTCAGTTCCAGGTCGGCAAGAGCGATCTGTTCCGCGTTAACTTCCGCGAGTTGCAGGCAGCCGATGCCCGCATCCTCGAGATTGACGCCGCCGTCGAGTTCTACCGCTCGCTCGCCGAGTACCAGGCCTCGCTGGGCATCGACACCACCAAGCCCATGCCGGCAGCGCCGGCGGCGAAGTGAGCGCGTCCTAGCGGCCGACCTGGTTGAGCAACTTCATGTACTCGCGCATGAAGGGGGCGTTGTCGTGCCAGGTCCGGGCGGTTACCAGATTGCCCGAGACCACCACCGGCTTATCGACGTAAGTGGCACCAGCGCCCTCGGCGTCGAACTGACACTTGGCCACGGTGGTGACCGTCAGGCCGCGGATGACTCCTGCGGCTGCCACGATCTCGATGCCATGGCACACGCTGGCCACAGGCAGGTTACGATAGAAGAATGATCGCACGATGCGCATGAGGTCGGGATCATACCGGAGATACTCCGGCGCTCGGCCCCCGGAGATGACCAGCCCCTGGTATTCCTCCGGCTTGACATCCTTGAAGGCGATGTCAGCGGCGAGATGGTAGCCGGGGCTCTCGCGGGTGATGTCCCAGCCCTCGGGACGTTCGTGTAGCACCAGGGCGTAGGTCCGCTTTGCCGGCCCAGCCACCAGCACCTGATGTCCATCCTCCTGGATGCGATACAGTGGATAGAACGTATCCAGCACCTCGGCGGCGTCGCCGATCACCAGTAGCACCTTGGCCATGCTCGTCCCCCTGGGGTTACTTACTCGGGTTGACCTATGGCCCGCCTGTCCCGCCGGCAATCCGCCCCGCCGACATTTATCACCACCACCCAGAGCGAACGAAGAGCGCTTCCGGGCAATCCGCCCAGGGGGCTTCCTCGTCGAAACTATGCAACCACATTCGCGGCCCAGTTTCCTGGGAGGGATCATGTCCTTGCTTCGCACCAGTCTCTGCACCCTGGCTCTGCTGGCCACAGCGAGCCTCCAGGCTGCCGACAAACCGGCCTGCAACGCCCACGGCACGGCCATCGATTTCTACGACACCCCCACCGACGCCGCCCGGCAGGCCAGGAAGGACGCCAAACTCGTCTTCATCCTGCACGTTTCGGGCAACTTCGAGGATCCCCGCTTCACCTGAAACAACGCCGAGGCGCTCCGTGTGAGCGCGCTGGCGGATAGGGAAGTGGGCAAGTACATCAACGAGCACTGCTGTGCCTCGTTCCAGAAGGTGGCCACTTTCCGCATTGTCGGGGGTGCCAAACAGGGAGGCAACGTGGCCGCCTACTTCTGCGCTCCGGATGGCCGGGTGCTGCACGTGGTGGCCGGGCCGGTGAACGCATCCACCATGCTGCGCGAAGCGCGCTGGGTGGTCGAAACGGCGCGGACCGGCATCAAGGAAAGCAAGGGCGATGGAGCCCGGTTCAAGGCGCTGCTCCGCGAGGCGCACGCCCGACGGCTAAAGGAGGATTTCGGCCTGGTGGTCGAACCGGTCACGTTCGATGCGCCCGAGGCCGACCCCACCAGTGCGTTGACTTACCAGGACCCATCGGGGCGTCCCCTCGCGCCGCGCCTGCCACCTCCCCCGCTGGAAGGGCCAGATGTTTCCCTGCGCGACGCCGAGATGGCGAAGCGACAGGCTGCCATGGCCGGGCGGCCCGGCGCCGGAGGGCTGGCCGACCGCAAGGGGCGCCGCTGGGTGCTCGATAACCAGGGCCGCGTCCACATGCTGCTGGCAGGGCACGCCCTGGTGAAGATCGAGAAGCTGTATGGCTCGATCTTCGAGAACATTCTGGGTGAGAAGATCTCGACGAAACCGGTGGAGGTGGTGACCCCCTTCCCCTGGCTGGCGCGCAAGGGCGGATGAGCCCGCCAGGTTGCTCTTCCCCGCAGGGTGCGACGGATACCCTACCCGGGGCCGTCGCTCCCTTTGTTGTTGCCATCGTCGCTGCGCTGGCTGAAAATAGAAACATGAAGCACGCTTCCACCTCTCCCCGCTGGTGGCTGGCCCCGGCCGGCCTCCTGACCGTCGTGGCCCTGGCTACCGCGGCCTTCTGGTTCGTCTCCGACACTGGCACCGCTCCCGAGGGCATGGTCTGGGTTCCGCCCGGCGAGTTCACCATGGGCAGCGCCGAGGCCATGGGTATTGATCAGGTGCCCAACACTCTGCCGCTCCACCGCGTCTGGGTCGATGGGTTCTGGATGGATCGCACCGAGGTGACCAACGCGCAATTTGCCGCCTTTGTCCGCGCCACCGGGTACGTGACCATCGCCGAGCGCCCACCGGATCCGGAGCTTCAGGCGCGAGCCCTGCCAGAGTTTCGCAACATCGGCGCCTTCTCGCTGGTCTTTCAGCCCCCCAAAGAATGTCCCCCTGAAGGATGCACCTCGTGTGATCAGTGGTGGAAGGTGGTGGCCGGGGCCTGCTGGCGTCATCCGCAGGGCCCGGACAGCAGCATCGTGGACAAGGACAACTATCCTGTGGTCCACATCGCCTACGAGGACGCCGCCGCCTACGCACGCTGGGCGGGGAAACGGCTTCCGACCGAGGCCGAGTGGGAACGCGCAGCCCGGGGCGGCCTCGAACGCAAGCGGTACTACTGGGGCGACGAGCTAACCCCCGGCGGGAAGTGGATGGCCAACTCCTTTCAGGGCAAGTTCCCCACCGAGGACACCGGGGAGGACGGCTTCGCCGGCATCGCTCCCGTGGCGTCGTATCCTCCCAACGCCTTCGGGCTGTATGACATGGCCGGAAACGTCTGGGAGTGGTGTGCCGACTGGTATCGCCCCGCCTTCGAGCCCGAGCCGGGCGTCACGCGCAACCCCAACGGTCCACTGTCGAGCAACGACGGCCGAGGCGGCGGGGAGCCGATGCGGGTGATTCGCGGCGGCTCGTTTCTGTGTGCCGATTCCTATTGCGCGCGCTACCGCGCGGGCGGGCGTCAGTCTGGCGCGGTAGACACCGGACAGTCGCATTCCGGCTTCCGCTGCGTCCGAACTCCGGGGCGATGACATGCGATTGTCACTGTGGTTGGGCTGGCTGCTTCTGTGTCTGGTCGGAGCCAGCGTCTCCCTGGCCACCGGGCATGCGGGCGATGAGCCTGCCCCGGCACCGGCCACGCACGTGCAGAGTGGCCTGCGCCTCCCCAAGGGGTTTGAGGTTACCGAGGTTGCCGACGGAGCGCTGGCCGCCGACATTCACTGTCTGACGCTGGACCCACAGGGTCGGCCTGTCGTTTCCGGTCGGGGCTACATCCGGCTGCTTGTCGATGACGACGGCGATGGTCGTCTGGATCGCGCTCTCGATTTCGCCGATGCTCCTCGGGATGGCGCGATGGGCCTGCACTGGGACGGCAACGATCTCTACTGCGTCGGCGACGGTGGGCTGCGGGTCTACCGGGACGCTGGCGGCGCGGGGCGAACACGCCCCTCCTCCCTGCTCTTCCGTTGTCGGACCGGTGGCGAACATCATGCCCACGCCGTGGGACGCGGACCGGACGGCTGGCTGTATCTCCTGGTGGGTGACGGGACGGGCATCACGTCGGCCCAGGCCTCACTGCCCACCTCGCCGATCCGAGCACCCATCGGCGGGTGCGTTGTGCGCTTTCCTCCCGACCTGAAGGGCAGCGAGATTGTTGCGCACGGATTCCGCAACCCCTACGGCATGGACTGGAACAGCGACGGCGAGTTGTTCACCTACGACTCGGACAATGAGCGCTGCGTCTCCCTCCCCTGGTACGAACCAACGCGACTCTACCACGTTCGACCTGGCGGTCATCACGGTTGGCTGGCCCCCCAGTATTGCTCCACCTGGCGGCTTCCGCCCTACCTTCTCGACGTGGTGCCGCCCGTGGCCACGCTCGGACGCGGCTCGCCCACCGGGGTCGTGTGCTACCGCCACACCCAGTTCCCGCCCCGGTACCAGGGCGGCCTGTTTCTGCTCGACTGGACGTTCGGGCAGATCCACTTCGTTCGCCTGGAACGCCAGGGTACCACTTACCGGGCCACGCCCGAACTCTTCCTGCGCAGCGTGGGCGATAATGGCTTCGCACCGGTGGCGGGTGCCGTCCATCCACGCACAGGCGACCTGATCGTCGCGGTGGGAGGGCGAGGCACCCGGGGCGCCGTCTATCGGGTCCGTCATCCACAGGGACTGCAGACGCTGGACCTCGCTGCAGCGGCGCGTCTGCAGCCGCGTCGTCAGGCCACGCCGTCGCGCACCCATGCCGCCGCTCCCCGGGTGGGTCAGGAACGGCTCGACGCGGTGCGGAAGGTACAACTGGGACTGGGAGACGTGGGCGATCCACGGCGGAAAGGGACCGTGTGGGAAGGCTATTCCCTCCGAAAAGGGAGCGCGCCCCCAGGTGACCCCGGGGCCGAGCTGCGACGACAGTTCCCCTCTGGTGACGCGACAATCGACCGCGAACTGTCTCGCACCCTGGCGATGCTGGAGGACGGCGACGCCGACCTGCTGAACCGCATCGTCGGCAAGCTGACCGATACCAGCGACCCCGTCGAGGACATCCACTATCTGATCGTGCTGGCGCGGTTATCGGCCGCGCGGTCCGAGGCGATCACCCAGAAAACTGCCCGGGCTCTGTTGGCGCTGGATGTGAAGCTCGAGGCACGGCAGGCGCAACGGGACCGCAACTGGCCGCTACGCCTGGCCGAGTTGCACGTCGGCCTGGCTGCGCGCGATGCGAGGCTCAACCGCGCTCTGGTGAGCGATCCTGGGTTTGGCCGACCCGATCATGCCTTGTTCTGTCGCTGTCCCGGCTTCGACCGCAAGCGCGCCGCCCAGCGTTTCCTCGAACGATCTACCCAGGAAGGGTTCACCTGGAACGCCGATCTAATCGCCCTGATCGGCGCGTTACCCGCCGAGCAATCGCTTCCCGTGCTGCGTCGGCTCTGGGGCGAACAGGGGCTGGACGAGGTGATCCTCCCCTGGCTGGCCCGCGCTCCGCAGTCTGACGACCGCGCGCGCCTGCTGGGCGGATTGACCTCCGCCAACCTGCAGACGGTGAAGGCCGCTCTGGGAGCGATCGAACGGCTACCCTTGGCGACGGGATCGCTGCGCGCCGAGGAATCTCTAGCGATGGCGCTTTCGCTGCGCCAGCTGACTCCGGGTAAGGAAGAGGACGCGCTCCGGGCGCGCCTCCTCGCCCGAATCACCCGCCTGGCCGACCGCAAACTCAACACCCCGGACGAGGCCATCGCCTGGGTACAGGCGCAGTTTCCGACCAGCGCTGCCCGCCTCCGCGAAGGCGACGGGGTCGATACCGCGGCCTGGCAGAAGCGGCTGGGCAGCATCGATTTCACCGCAGGAGATGCGAAGCGAGGTCAGGCGGTGTACGTGAAGGCGAGCTGCGCGGCGTGCCACTCCGGAGCCGCCGCCCTGGGGCCCGATCTTCGCGGCGTGGCCGGGCGCTTCTCGCGCGACGACCTGTTCACCGCCATCCTTCGCCCCAGCAAGGACGTACCCTCCCGCTACCGCACCACGCAGCTGACCACAACCACGGGGCAGAGCTACCAGGGCATCATCGTCTACGAGGCGGTCGATAGCGTACTCATGCTGACGGGGCCAGGCCAGTCAATCCGACTGGCCCACGCCCAGATTGCCGAGCGCCGGCTGCGGGCCAGCTCGCTGATGCCATCCGGCCTGCTGGACCGCCTGCGCAACGAGGAAATCGCCGACCTCTACGCCTATTTGCGCTCGCTGAAGTAGGCAGCCTACTCCTTCTCGCGGAGCAGCCAGACGTTGCGATACTGCACCGGATCGCCGTGATCCTGCAGCATGATGGGGCCGGGCTGGCTCGGGTCGCCGCCCATGCCGGAGGTGGTGTTATCCACCTTGATCGCCACGTTGTCGTGAATCTTCACGCCGTTGTGGTAGACGGTCATCCGGGCGGGAGCAACGCGCTTCTTACCCTCGAAGCGAGGCGCTGTGAACTCGATATCGTAGCTCTGCCAGACGGTGGGCGCCTTGCAGGCGTTGACGACCGGGATGGCTACGCCGTAGATGGAGCCACAATCGCCCATGGCAGGCTTGAGGCCGTAGCTGTCGAGCACCTGCACCTCGTAGCGGCCCTGGACGTACACGCCGCTGTTGCCGCGCGCCTGGCCCTTCTTCGTCGGCTCGTAGGGGACGCGGAACTCGACGTGCAGTTTGAACTTGCCATCGAACTTTTCGCGCGTGTGGATGTCGCCGCCAGAGACCTGGAATACCTTGTCACCGACCGACTTCCAGGTCGGGGCCGATTTACCATCGCGCCGCTGGACCCAGTTTTCGAGCCCATCGCCGCCCAGCAGCACGATGGCGCCGGCGGGCGGAGGCGTGGACTTGACGTCCTTGCCGTCCTCGGGGCGGGCCAGCTTCACATCACTGATGGCGCCATACTGGGCCAGACAGACTCCACTGAGGAGCAGGGCCGCGAGAGAGAGCAAGCGGAGAGACATGGCTCAATTTTCCTGGAGGAAACCACGAGAGAAGGACCTGGAAACGTGGTACGAGCCGGGTGGCAGTTCGACAAGTCGCGTAGGCAGGCTCTTGAGGTTTGATCGCCTTTTGCGATAATACCCGCGCCAGTGCTCCAATCCTCGGCCGCTGATTGACTCCTGGAGTGGTCCATGCCGACCTCGACCGAATCCACCCCGGCTACCCAAGCCGTAGCCAACAACGTCCTGGTGGTCGATGACTCCTCGATGGACCGACACCTGACCGGCGGCATCATCCAGAAAATGCCGGGCTGGGTCGCCTCGTTTGCGTCCAACGGGGTGGAGGCGCTCAGTTCTCTGGAGGGGCAGCAGCCGGACGTCGTGCTGACCGACATGCTGATGCCGGAGATGGATGGGCTGCAGCTCGTCCAGGCGATCCGCTCGCGCTATCCGCTGGTGCCGGTGATCCTCATGACAGCGCATGGCAGCGAGGACATCGCCATCCAGGCGCTGCAGAAGGGGGCGGCCAGCTATGTCCCCAAGAAGTTCCTGGCGCGAGACCTCGCCGACACACTCGAGCAGGTGCTGGCCGTCTCCAAGACCAAACAGCAGGAGGCCCGTCTGCTGGCGCGGATGGAGGTGGCCGAGACGCGGTTCATCCTCGACAACGACACCAGCCTGATCCCCGCCCTGGTGGCACATCTCGAGGAGGACATCAAACGGCTCAAGCTGTGCGATCCCAGCGGCCTGGTGTTGCTCGGCGTTGCCCTGCACGAGGCGATGACCAACGCCATCCTGCACGGTAACCTCGAACTTAGCTCGTCTCTGCGCGAGACCGACGAGAAGGAATACTACCGGCTGGGCGTCGCGCGGCGGACAGAAGATCCATTCCAGCAGCGCCGGGTCTACGTGACCTCGCGGTTCTCGCGCGAGGAACTCGCCTTCATCATCCGCGACGAGGGGAAGGGGTTCGATCCGAACATCCTGCCCGATCCGACCGACCCCAGCAACCTCGGCAAGGTGTCGGGACGCGGACTGCTGCTGATCCAGACATTCATGGATCGGGTTGAGCACAACTCGACGGGAAATCAGATCACCATGATCAAGCGCTGCTCGTGAAACGGCGCGAGGCCAGGGAGATCTCTCCCCGGCCTCGGCAGGTGAACCGTGCTGGATTGTCGCTCAGGGCTTCATCAGCAGCGGCAGCACCTGTTGTACCTCGAGACGGACGCGCGGATCGCGGTCCTCCTTCATCTGCTGCAGGGCTTCCACCGTGGGCGCGGAGTTCGCCTTCATGTGGCCCAGGGCCCGGATGCAGCTCACCCGCACCGTCGGCGACGGATCGGTCTGGGCTGCCATCACCAGGGCGGGCACGACCTGCGGGTCGGCCTTCCAGTTGCAGCGGGTCAACCCCTCGACGGCACGCTCACGCTCCGACGGCATCACATTAAGCCGCAACGCCGCCAGGTACGGGGCCGAGCCAGGAGTCATGTCCGAGGCCACCGCACTGCCCCGGGGCATCATCACGCCGGGGTGAACCATCGGCTGGGGCACCGGGTAGTAGCCCTGGGGCGGGTAGTAGCCGACCGGCTGGGTCGGATAGTTCATCGCCACAGGGTAGCCCTGGCCCGGGTAGGCACGCGGCTCGCCCGGCACACCCGGCATGGCAGCCCAGGCGTTCGGCACGTTGGGGGACAGGCCATGGTCAGCCGGCACGGGGCGGGTCGGCATCGCCATCCCGAAGGCGTTCGCCACATTGTCCGGGTTCACCGTGTACATGGCCACGCCCGGAGACGACAGCGAGAAGGCGTTCGGAGCGTTCACCGGCACCGCCGGCATGTTCGAGGCGACCTGGTTGTAGGGCACCATCATCGTCTGGCCGTCGGGCGTGCGGACGATGGCTCCTACTGGCGTGTCTTCCGAGACACCAGGAGAACCCGCCGCCGACACCGAACTCATGCCCGCGGGCAGATCGCTGTTGCCCAGGTGCGGGCCCGACGTCGTCCGCGGCTTGCCGCTGCGCATCCCCGAGAAGGCGCCGATGCGGCCCTCATTGCGCGGCAGCGGCAGGTGCGCCACGACACGTTCTTCCTTCACTGTCGGCATGCGCACACTCTTGACAGCCTTAACCTTCTCCACTGGCGAGCAGGTGGCGCAGCTGGCCACCGCGTTGGTGGGCACCCCAGGCACAACAGTCGGCGAGCCCTGGACCACCACGGTCTCGGCCGGTTCCGACTTGCGCAGACGGCTCAGCAGGCCGTAACGCTGCGGTTGGGTCGCACTCGCAGTGGCACAGGTGCTGCAGGTGCTGCAGCCCGCCTTCGCCGGAGCCGACTTGCAGGCCGTGCATTCCGTGGTGGTGGTGGCCGCCGTCGTGACGGAGGTAGCGGACACGGTCGTCACGGGCTTCGTTCCCGGAGCCGGCAGAATGTCCACCCTGGGTTTGGTCGGCACAGTGGTCGGCGACCCGGAGGTGAGCTTGATGTCGCCGCTCTTCTGGGCGGTAGGCAGCTTGCTCGGCGAGGTCGGGACTGTGCTGATGGCCGGGCCCGAACCGTACTGATCCGGGAAGTCGATCGGATCGACCTGGCGCGGGTTGGTCGAGATCGGCAGCGCAGAGCGCGAGCCATCTCCCGACGTCACTGTCCCGCCTGTTCGTTGGATGGCGGGGCTCTTCGTTTCGCGGCCAGTCACAGCCGCCGGAGTGGTGGTGGTCGTCGTGGTGGGTTGGCTCTTGCCAAAGACGTTGCTGAGGAGGCCGGGACGACCTTTCGGGGCGACCACCGGCTCCTCGGTCACTACCTTCGTCGGGATCTGCTTGACGATCACCGGAGCGCTGGTCCGGGTAGTAGTGCCCTGCAGCGGGGGCTCCGTGGTGCTTACCACCGTGGTCGGAGACGCCGAAACGCCGGCAGGGCTGGCGTCCTTCTTGCTCCAGTTGAAAATACGCATCCGCGAGGGCGCCGGGCCATCCGGCGAAGCTGGCGTCGCAGCGCCATCAACGATGGTGAACTTCTCACCGGTGACCAGCGATTGCACCTGGCTCACCGTGCTTCCGTCCTTCTCCTTCCAGGTCTTCAGCACCTTGCACTGGACGGAATCCTTGCCATTCTCCTTCACCGTGATGATGCGATCCTTCGTCTGCACCTGGCCCCATCCTGGGGTGGTGCAGGCCAGGATGGCGACCACGGTGGCGATCCGAATCGACCGACCCATGGATGTGAACTCCTTTTCCCATGCCTGCTCAGGGCCGGCATCCCCCTCCGGCCATCTCACATGGTAATCATCGGCCAGCCGGCAAGCGTGGATCAGTAAGAGTTTGACGGAAAGTAGGAGAACGCGGAAGCTAGCGGAGACGGGGAAAGTAACGATGGGGAGGCAGACCTCTCTTCGTGCCCCGGCGTCCCGGCCACGGCCTGGATACAACGAGGTGAGCCCCGCTGTTTCTGGAGGATGTGCTGATGTGGTGGTCTGCCTGTCTACTTCTTGTCTCGACGATGCCGGCTCAGCCGATGGTGGACGGTAACGCTACGATCCGTGGCCGGGTCGGCGATTCGGAGATCGTCATTCGCACCACCTCCCGGCTGGCCGGGGCCATCGACTCCCTGACCTGGAACGGCAAGGAGTTCATCGATAGCGCCGATCATGGCCGACAGCTGCAGTCGGCCAGCAACCTCAACGCCGGCAAACGGATGCTCGCGGAGACGTTCAACCCTACCGAGGCGGGCTCGCGCGCCGACGGCGCGGGGCCACGTTCCTCCAGCAAGCTCCTCGCGCTGGAGGCCCGAGGCAACGAGCTGCGCACGCGAACCCAAATGGCCTTCTGGCTGCGACCCGGAGAAAAGTCGGCCGGCAACCCCGCCTACAACACCACGGTCCTCTCCAACCACCTGGTCGCCAAGTGCGTGCGCATCGGCTACGCCGACATGCCCAACGTCCTCGACTACCAGGTCACCTTCACCCTGCCCGCTGGCGAGCACCACACGCAGGCGACCTTCGAGGCACTGACCGGCTACATGCCCTGGGAGTTCGCCGACTTCTTCGCCTTCAACCCCGGCACGGGCAAGCTGGAACCGTTAACCGATGGCCCCGGCGAGCAATCGCGCCCCGTGGTCCTGGCGACACGCGACGGCCGTCATGCCATGGGCATCTATACCCCGCCCGGCGCGGGCCGAAGCGGTCCCGGCTATGGGCGCTGGCGGTTCACACCCGATCGTGTCGTCAAGTGGAACTGTGTCTTCCGATTCGAGCGCCCCGACGGCATCCCACCCGGTGACCACACCTTCCAGATATTCGTTCCGGTTGGCACGAAGGCCGAGTGCGAGGCGGCGCTGCGCAAGCTGACGCAGCGCTTCCAGCGTCCGAACATCATCACCATCCTGGCGGACGACCTGGGCATCGGCGACGTGCGCTGCTTCAATCCGGCGTCGAAGATCGCCACGCCACACCTGGACCGGATGGCAGCCCGGGGCATGAAGTTCACCGATGCTCATTCCGGGTCGTCGGTCTGTACGCCGACCCGGTACGGCCTGCTAACGGGGCGCTACGCCTGGCGCAGCCAGCTGGCCTCGGGCGTGCTCGGCGGGTACTCTCCACGCCTCATCGAGCCAGGGCGGCTGACGGTGGCAGCCTTTCTCCGACAACATGGATATCACACCGCCTGCATCGGCAAGTGGCACCTGGGAATCGACTGGCCCCTGAAGGCCGGCGGAACAGCCCGGGACTACCCCGACGCCTGGAAGGTGGATTACTCGCGCCCCTTCACCAACGGTCCCCGCAGCGTGGGGTTCGATCAGTTCTTCGGCATCAGCGCCTCGCTCGACATGCCCCCCTATATCTACCTCGCGGGCGATCGCTGCCAGGGCGAGCCGACTGTGGAGAAGACCTGGATCCGCAAGGGGCCGGCTCACAAGGATTTCGAGGCTGTGGACGTACTCCCACGGCTGACCAGCGAGGCGCTGACCTATATTCGCGAGCGCGCCCCGGCTGCGAAAAAGGGCCAGCCGTTCTTCCTCTATCTGCCGCTGGCATCGCCGCACACGCCGATCCTGCCGACACCTCCGTGGAAAGGAAAAAGCAAGCTGGGCGACTACGCCGACTTCGTCCAGCAAACCGATGACGCCGTGGGCCAGATCCTCGCTGAACTCGACCGGCTGCACCTGACGGACAACACCCTGATCCTCTTCACCAGCGACAACGGCTGTTCGCCCATGGCGGGCATCACCGACCTGGAGGCGCGCGGCCATCGGCCCAGCGCACAGTTCCGCGGCCACAAGGCCGACATCTTCGAGGGAGGCCACCGCGTTCCGTTCCTGGCCCAGTGGCCCGGAGTCATTCCCGCTGGTAAGTCCGCTGCTCAGCTGGCCTGCCTGACCGATCTGCTGGCCACCACCGCGGAGATACTCGGCGTCGCGCTTCCTTCCGATGCTGGCGAGGACAGCGTCAGCCTGCTACCCGCCCTGCGTGACACTGCACCGGGCACGCTGCGAGAGACGTGCGTGCATCACTCGGTCAACGGCTCGTTCGCCATTCGCCAGGGCAAGTGGAAGCTGTGCCTGTGCCCCGGCTCCGGCGGTTGGAGCAAGCCACGGCCCGGCAAGGAAGAGGCCGGTCTGCCTCCGGTTCAGCTTTACGATCTCGAAGCGGACCCTGGCGAACGCACCAACCTGCAGGCACAGCATCCCGAGGTGGTCGCCCGGCTGACCCAGCTGCTCGAGCGCCAGTCCGAACGCGGCCGCAGCACGCCGGGACCGGCCCAGAAGAATGCCCGCGCCGTCCGCCTGCGGCCTGGCAAATGATCAGGGACGTGCCACCAAGGGCAGCACCAGCACATGCCCCACGAGCGCCACTCCCCCCGCGAAGGCGAGCAGGAACAACAGCCAGGCCACGAACGAGGAGAAGACCGACCCCTGAGGCACAGGGGCACTCGCCGGGGTGGTCTGCGGCAGTTCCACGGGAGGCTGCAGCTGGCCCCAGAACTGGCGCGGCACGTCGTGATGCCCAGCATAGATGTCGCGCAGCTGATAGCTGGCAGAGCAGTGTCCGCAGGTGCGCGTGCCGATCACCTGCGAGGCATCCTGATCCGCGTAGAGGCGAACCCGGTGACTCAGCTCTTCCTTGACGAAAACTGCCTTGCACTGGGCGCACCACCAGTAGCGACAACGGGAGACATGCATGGGTGAAGACTCCTGGGATGCGATTCCTTCGCACTCCCTGGCATCATCGACCAGCCCAGACAACGCGGGCGAGTCGGAATGTTGGCGCGGGCCGGTCTGGCGCTACCGGGGATGCCGGCTGGTACGGTCAGGCCTTGTTTCCGGGCAGGGCGTAGAATCGCAGCCATCTGGACGCAGGGCCAGGTCGCGGGCGTTGACTCCGACTGAAACAAAGTTTCGCCAGTCGAGGAGAATCGGATGTACTCTCAGGATTCTGCTTGCGAGACAAAACGGGAGCAGATAGCGTAGCCTGCGATGTGGGGTAGACCCACCGGGCTTGATGAGAATGGTAGTGTTGGACTTGCCCGAAGAGACAGGGTTGGAATGGAGTTAGATGGAATGCCCACCGGTGTTAGGTGGAATGGATTCCATCTAATTACAAGTTCGCTTGATCCGCCAGATGGGGTGTCTCATGGCACGAGAGAAGTTCACGTTCTTCTGGCAAGGCCCGTTCAGCCAATGGCACGCTAGCACTTTCTCGGTCAACGGCCGGCGTTTTTCTCACGCCGAGCAGTTCATGATGTACTGCAAGGCGGTTCTGTTCCATGACTCAGAGTCCGCCGAGAAGATCCTGCAATCCCACACGCCGCAACAGCAGAAGGCTCTCGGGCGTCAAATCCGGGGGTTCAACGAGGCCGTATGGGGGCTTTTCCGTGAAGGGATCGTCTCCACTGGAAGCTATGCCAAGTTCACACAAGACCCGGAACTGCTCGAACTGCTGCTCGCCACCCGTGGGACCACCTTGGTGGAGGCGTCCCCCCACGACCGGGTTTGGGGTATCGGCTTGGCCGAGAACGATCCTCGCGCCGAGGACCGCTCGAGGTGGCGGGGGCTGAATTTATTAGGCGAAATCTTAACTCGGACGCGAGAGGCCATAGCCTGGGAAATGAGCCAGGGAAGGAAACCGAAAAAGGCACTGATATGAAACACTTAAAGGGAAGATGGGATAACCCGGAGCGAACCATCAGTTGCAGCAGGGAGGGTGGGTATGACGGCTTGCCGCGGTTTATCGCCTTTCGCGCCCGCCTTGCTGCTGAACTGGGTTGTTAGGGCTTGTCGAAGGAGACGCGGCGTGGACGAGCACCTGTCTGAAGTGGATGCCGACATCCTCGCACACGCTGAATCGCTAGGCGGTAGCGTGGAGTACAGCGAAGACTACTTTGACGTAAACTTCGGGAGCCTAGAGATTACTGCGGATGATCTTCGCCCGTTGGCAAAGCTCCAGCGTCCCTTTACGCTGTCTCTCCTCGAATCAAAGTATCGTGATCGCGATCTGCGAGAACTGATTGCATCTCGAAACCTGACGGGCCTTATCCTCACATACAGCACGGTGACCGACGTAGGTGTCGCCGAACTGGCATCTCAGCCGAGCATCATCACACTTGATCTCTCCGGTAACAAGATCACAGATGCTGCTCTGACCCATCTAGCAAAGATGCCGGCGCTCACTGGCCTCAATCTCTGTGCCACCGCGATAACAGATAAGGGGTTAGCCGAACTACTCGGCAGTCCAAACCTGACGGATCTCGGTCTCGCACAGACTGCAATCTCAGACGCCTCTCTGCCCACTTTGCAGCGTTTCCCAAAACTGCAGAGCCTCAATCTGCAAGACACGAAATTGACGCAAGGCGGCATCGAACGATTGCAAAAGTCGCTCCCTGCGTGCAGGGTTCATCGGTAGGGCCGGCCGAACCAGCGGCTGAAGCTGACCGGGGCCGCCACTCTGGTTTTCCGACCTTCAACGTCATTGCGGCGGCCCCGGCAGCTTAGCCGAGCGTTCGGCGACACTGGAGGGAAGAACATGGTTTTGTCGTTTTGTCGGTCTGGCATGGCGATTGCTCCACTTTTACTTTGCAGCCTTGGACTGCTTGCCACGCTGTCGCAAGCCCAAGACAAGCAAACGACGGCGGGAAAGCAAATGTTCCCTTCCCCGGCGGGCACCTACAAGTACCGCATCAAGGCCGATATCACTGAACTCGCAACCGACGGGAACGGGGATCTGTCCCCGGAATACCCCGCCGTCAAGAAGAAGATGGACCTGTTGATCGAGGATGCCAGCCGCTTCGATCTGACGAAAACACGCGAGCTCGGCGATTACGCCAAGTATGTCGGCAAGGAACTCGGCCTGCCAAAGGGCAAGCAGGTTGGATTTAACGTCAAGACGGACTCCGGGAACGAAGTATTTGTCGGCAAGTTGCGTGTCGGGAAGTCCGGGGAATACGAGCTTGCCCCGAGCATCAAGGGCAAATAGCGATCGCCAAGGTCGCCGCCCCAGGAACTTCCTCCGGCAAATAACGGACAGTCATTGTCGCTTTTTTGTCCACGGCGCGCGCTGTGGCCGCCGGGCGGCAGGATGCCATTGCGCGATCTCCCGTTCGACGGCTGCGGGCGAGCGGACAACGCGGCACCTCATCCCGGCGGCGCCGCTTCCTCTAATGGCTCCACCCGCGTCAGCTCGAAGCCCAGTTCCTTCGCCCGCCGCCGCAGCTGCTTCTCCAGACGCTCACGCACCTCAAAGGCGAAGGCCTCTTCGCTCTGTTTGGCGTAAGCCTCCCCGAACCGCATCAGGTGGTAAACAACCCGCGCCAGCTTGTGGGCCGTCGCCGTGATCGCCTTGGCCGCACCCAGCCGGGCGCGCTGCCGACGCAGGTACGCCCCCAAAGCCCCGTGGCTGAGCATCAGGCACCACGCCGCCAGGCGCAGCGCGTGGGCCGCCCGGCCCTTGCCGCGCCGCGTCTTGCTCGACTGCACATTGCCGCCCGTCTTCTTGAAGTTGGGGCACAGCCCCAGCCAGCTGGTGAAGTGCTTCACGCTCGGCCATTTCGTGAAGTCACAGCCCAGCTCGCTGATCAGCGTCAAGGCGTGCATCTCGTCGATGCCTTCGATCGCCGTCAGGTCCACGCCGCTGACATGGTACAAAGCCGTGCGGACGTCGAACCGCGGGTCGTGCGGCTTGGAGCCTCGCACGCGCGGCCTGGCCGGCAGCGGCGGCAACTCCGTCTGCGCCGCCATCGCGCGTAACTGATCCTCGATGGCTTTGTCCAACTCGGCGATCACTTCCTGGTACTTCTCCCACATCGCCAGGCAGCAGCGCAGCTCCATGACGTGCTCGGGCCGATAGCGGCCGTCCAGCGCCGTGGCCATCTGGGCGACCGAGTGTTTGCGTGGCCGTAGACGCCGGTGGCCTCCAGGGCGATGGTGGTGACGCCACAGCGTTTCAGCCAGGCGACCAGCTGGCGCAGACCCGCCGTGTGGGCGGGGAACTCGCGGACGCATTCGGAGCCGTCGGGGGTGGAGCCGACACAGGCCCAGTGGCTTTGGTCACCGACATCGATGCCGGCGGCGTGAGGGTGCTGGACGGGCAAGTCGGACAGCTCGGCGTCCCGGCTGGCCTGGCCCAGGGCGCGGCGCGCCTCGGGAGTTGCGGACGACCATGGGGACCTCTGCGTGGTGGGGAGGTGGCGGGGCGAAGGCAGGCCCAGCGGGGGGAGTCGGCAAAGGCACCAGCCGTCCCAACGGGATCGGCCGCGGCCGGGCAAGACCTGGCAGGGCCGTCACCAAACGCAAGGGCCGAAAAAGCTCCCCGTCCCAGGCGAACCAGCGGGCCGAGCCTGACGGCTCGATGCACCACAGACACTACGGGCATGGTCGCCATGCCGGTGGTTAGCATAGACGACCCGCACCCAAGTTCCCGGCACACAGGCGCGGCGGCACGCCGCAGAAAGAAGAACCAGGCGCTGCTGCAGCCGGCGGGGCATGATTCGTTTCTGGGAGTTCATAGCTCGCCGGTGCCCCACCGCTGCGGAGCTTGGTCTTTCGTTCGTCAGCATCCAGGCGGGAACCCGGAAAGTCTGCGACGAGATCCTCGCGGAGTAGTAGCCGAACAAAGGCCGCACCGTCTACGCTCTGGGCTACTTCCACAGCCCGGAAAAAGCGGACGAGTTCCTCAAGGAGCGCGGCTACCCCAGGCGGTGAGACGGTCGAGGTGATCGTGGTCGGCTGCTGTGTTCTTGTCCTGAGCCCGACCGCTTTGTTAGGATGACCTCACCAAAGCACCGGAAGTCCTCATGACCGAACCCGTCGAGCGACTGAAAGTCCAAATGGGCACCCTTACAGGGCCGGAGCGGGCTGACCTGGCTTACTTCCTGTTGACTTCGCTGGAACCTGAGGACGATGGGGTCGAACAGGCCTGGCGCGTCGAGATAGCCCGCCGCGTGGCCGAGATCCGCTCCGGCCGTGCGAAAGGCCGGCCAGCGGAAGAAGTGCTGGCTGAGTTACAGATACGTCACCCATGAAGCCGGCCACGCTTCATGAAGATGCCGAGGCCAAACTGCGGCAGGCACTGGACTACTACGCGGTTCAGCGGGCTGGCCTGGACGGGGCGTTCCGCCGCGAGTTCGAGGCGGAACTACAACGGGTTCGCGAGAACCCACTGCTTCACGCCGTCGAAAATGACGACGGGGTCCGCTACTGTCTTCTTCGGCGGTTCCCTTACCACGTCGCCTACGTCGATCTGGAGGATCGAGTCTGGGTACCTGCAGTGGCGCACCAACGACGTCGGCCACGATACTGGGCCGACCGCCACCCTGAATGAGCGAGACCAGCCACCGAACGAAGTGGTGCAGCAGACGGCGGAGCGTTTCTGCACCTCGTAGATGCCAGGGCGCAGCTCGGACCGCAACCCGGTCTAGCGCTACTGGGCACGCTCACGCCTTCTTTCCAGTCATGGCGTAGAGGCGCACGAAGCCATCGTAGTACGGCACGGCCAGGCGGACGCCATCGGGATGCAGGGCCAGGTCGCGGGCGTTGCCGGTCAGGGTGAGAGTGTGGAACGGCACCGCGTTGTCGGTCTTCCACGCCCACAGCACGCCGCCGTTGCCTCCGCCCACGCCAAGGACGATGCCGCTGGGATGAAACGCCACGCCCCAGGCAGTGCCCTGGAAGGCGACCTTCGGTTTGAGCTGGAGCAACTGCTTGCCGGTGGCGAAGTCGAAGAGGACGACCAGGGGGTTGCCGATGCCGGCGAAGGCGTTGCTGACGTTGGTGATGCCGGCGCAGGCCAGGTACTTGCCCGCGGCGTCGAACGCCATGCTGCGCACGCCCCCGATGTCCGCCATGAAGGTGGGATCGTACTTGTGGAGGATGCGCGCTTCCATCTCGCGCTGGGGGCCGCCTTTCTGGACATCCCAGACCTTTACCATCCCTTTCAGGTCCGCCGAGACGAGCGAGCGTCCATCGGGAGTGAACAGCACCTGGTAGACGTGGCAATCATGGCCGGCGAAGGTGCGGACCGGCTTCCCGTCGGGCAGCGACCACAGCTTCACCAGATGATCGTTGCCGCAGCTGGCCAGGAGCTTGCCGTCGGGGCTGACCGCCAGGGCGCGGACCCAGCCGCGATGGGCGGCCAGGTTCCAGCGCGGCACGGGAGCGTCGCCCTCCACAGGCCAGGCGAGCAGCTGCCCCGCCCAGTCGCCGCTGAACATTAGACCGTGCTGAGAAGAAAAGGCCAGAGCGCGGACCCAGCTGCGATGCCCCTTCAGCAGAGTCGCCTTGCCATCAGCGACCGACCAGCGCACCAGGCTGTTATCCTGGGCCCCGGCCACGACGTACTTCCCGGTCGGATCGAACCGGCAACCGACCAGTGGCGCGGTGTGCTTCCACTGCGCGATCTGGTGGGTGAGCGTCGGATCGACCTTCGGAGCGGCCGGCGGGGCCTGGCTCATGCCAGCACCTCCGTGATGGCCTCGGCCTTGGGATCGGCCATGGGAATGGGGCGCTGATCGATGTAGTAGTTCTTCTTCGAATCCAGCCCCAGGGCGCGGAAGTAGGTGTGGAACAGGTGCCCACCGTGGACCATGCGGTCGGTGACGGCCGTGCCGTTATCGTTGGTCTTCCCGACGACGGCGCCGCCACGGATGCCGCACCCAGCCAGGGCGACCGACCAGGCCTTCGACCAGTGATCGCGTCCGTAGGTGCGGTTGATGTTGGGAGTCCGCCCGAACTCGGACATCACGATGACCAGGGTGCTGTCGAGCAGGCCGCGCACCTGCAGATCTTCCAGCAAGGTGGCGAACGGTCGGTCGAACTCGCCGAGCTGTTCGATGTGGAAGTCAAAGTTCTCATGGTGGGTGTCGTAGTTCGAGTGGGTCACCTTGACGAAGGTAGCGCCACCCTCGAGCAGCCGGCGAGCCATGAGGCAATGTCGGCCAAAGTCGTGCCGGCCATAGCGGTCGCGGACAGACTCGGGCTCACCGGCGGTGTCGAAGAGCGCCTTCTGGCTCATGAGCTGCGCGGCCTGATCGTAGCTGTGGGTGTAGGCCTCGGTCTGAGCAGTGCGGCGGCGCTGGAGGAAACGCTGACTGGCCCGCAGCCGCATCTGTTGGCGGGCGAGGTCGTCCGTCTCGGAGAGATCGCCGGGCCGAGCCATGTTGGCGGGCGCCTTGCCGTCATCCAGCGCGACGGGGGCGAAGCGCGGGCCCAGGAAGGCGGCATCGGCCGCGTTGACGCCGCCATTGCCCCGCGGCGAGATGTGGATATAGCCGGGCAACGGATTATCGGTGCGCCCCAGCAACTTGGCGCAGGCCGCCCCGAGGTGCGGATAGGTGAGACCGGGTTCCTGGCGCCGGCCCGTGTGCATGATGATCGAGCCCTTGCCGTGGTCGTCCTCGGCGGTGTTCAGGCCGCGGATCAGAGCCATGCGGTTCATGTGACGAGCCGTGTGTGGCAGCAACTCGCAGATGTGGGTGCCGGGCACCGCGGTGGCGATCGTCTGGAACGGTCCGCCGGTGTTGGTACCCGGTTTGGGGTCCCAGGTTTCGAGCTGGCTGACGCCACCGGCGAGGAAGATGACCAGGACGCGCTTCTCGCGCCGAGCCAGATCCCGCGCCGCCGCCGGCTGCACCATCGGAGCGAATCCCAGTAGCCCGGCCGTCCCCGCCAGGAACGACCGGCGCGTCAGGGCATGATCGGGCGAACCGCAGGCATAGTCGCAGCGCATGAAACTTCCCCCCCAGGAACGATCGATCGCGCGGTTACGGACAAATGAGGATCAGTGATTGAAGCGAAACTCGGTGGACGCCAGCAGAGCCCAGGCCAGGTCCGACAACCGCCCCGGATGGCGCGTCAGGAAGTCGGCCACTTCCTGGCGTTCCTCAGTGCTGGGCAGGCGGGTGAAGATGCTGAGGTACAACTCGTCTGCCAGGGCATCGCCCGACAGCTTCTGCAACCTCCCCAGCAGGTTCACCGAGCCGGGAGTAAGCCACGAGCGTACCAGCGACCCATTAGCCAGGAAGAGCGCCTGATCGATACGGGCATCGAAGCCCTGCGGCGCGCCCTCGCCGCTGCCGAAGCTGCGCACGAAGGGAGCGATGCCGCCGGTCAGGCGGGCGTACAGTTTTTCCTCGGTGATCGACTTGCCCAGCGAGGCCCGCATCGCATCGGTGTAGCCGCTAGCCTGCATCAGGCTGAGCGCCAGCTGTTCAGGCGTGAGCGGCTTCAGCACCGCAGTCGCATATAGAGGTGCATCTTTCAGATCGACTCCGGGAGGCGGCTCGCTGGAGCGCTGGTAGGCCTGGCTCAGAGCGATCTCTCGCAGGAACTCGCGCATGTTGAACCGGCGAGCGCCGATGTCGTCGGCCAGCAGGTCGAGCAGCTCGGGATGCGACGGTGGATTGGCCGGGTGATCCATGTCGAGCGGTTCGACCAGGCCCCGGCCCATCATCAGCGCCCAGAGGCGGTTGGCGATGTTCCGGCGAAACGGCAGGTAGCCCGGCTGAGTCAGCGCTGCCGCCAGTTTGGCGCGACGGCTGTAGGCAGGCACCGATGCCACGCCCGCAGCTGGGGCCACCACATACAGCCTGCTCTTGTCCAGCATCGGATCCCGGAGAGCCTGCCCGCCTGGCACGCGCGGCAGCGCCGTCTTCGTCACCTTGCGCGGATCGAACACCGATTGATAGGTGGTCTCGCCGTCGGCCTTCTCGGCCAGCAGGGGCAGCTTCTTCTTCCGATCGCTCACGATGGAGGTGCGGCCGATGAATGCCAGCAACCCGTAGTAATCGTCCTGTCGATACTCCTCGATGCGCGGATGATCGTGACACTGGGCGCACTGCAGGTTGGTGCCCAGGAACAAGCGGCTGATGTCGCGCGTGATCAGGTTCGGCTCGCCGTTACGTTCGAGGAAAAACTTCACCCGATGGCGGGCGGCCGGATCTTGCCCATCGCCGGAGAGAATCTCGCGCGCCAGCACATCCCAGGGCTGGTTGGTCAGCACACTGCGGCGGAGAAACTCGAACCATTCCGCCTGGGGGATCTGCCGGCCAGGTAGCCGCTCCATCAGGGTCACGTCGAGGAAGGTGGCCAGGTGCCTGGCATGTTCCGGGCTGTTCAGCAGGCGATCGACGAGCGCTTCCCGCTTGTTGGGAGAACGATCGGCCAGGAAGGCACGAGCCTCCGCTGTGGTGGGGATGCATCCCGTGAGATCGAGGGTGACCCGGCGAAGGAACTCGGCATCGAAGGCGGCCGGCGCCTTGTAGCGAGCGAAGCCAGGCGAAGCCTCGAGAATTCGATCGATTTCCCGGTGCAGGGGACCAGAAGTCGTCCGACGAGCCACAGGAGGAGCGGCCGCGGGAAGCGGAACCACGGGAAGCAACAGGACGAGGAACACCAGGCGGCAGATCAAGGGGCCTCCTTGTTCCGGGGTGGAACGACGGGGAGGATGGCGGGTGAGCAGGCAGAAGAACTTCCCCAGCGTACTCCGGTGCGCGAGGGTGTCAAGCGATTTCTCGCGGAGGTGCGCCCGGAAGCCGGCGAGTCGATCCGGATTGCGCTTCTTGCCAGCCAGGGGGGCGCCTGCTAATCTAATCCCACAACTATTATTTCCGCCCCAGAGAACCTGGATGCCTGGTTGGATCAACCATCCCCTGCTCCGTCTAAACGCACGCGGTCTGCTGGCCGTGACGGCGCTGATGGCTTACCTGACCGGCATGATTGGGTTCCCACTTCCCCAGCGGATGCATTGTCCCGAAACTGGCAGCCATGCCTGTGCCCAGCGCGGCTGCGGCTGCGCCACCGAAGAGCAGTGCCGGCTGAGTTGCTGTTGCTGCAAGCCATCGACCCCCGCGCCGGAACCGACCTGCGAGCAATGCTGCCAGGAAGATCCCCCGGTCGCGCCTGTCACCGTCGTCTGGGTTGATGGGCTGCGCCAGCGCGAATGCAGCGGCCTGGCCACCGTGTGGCTGACGACAACCTGTTGCCTTCCACCTACTCAAGAGATCCTTTTCCAGCGCGACGACACCCCCACGGGGCTGGTGTTCCGCGAGACGGTGCGGGGCGAACAGTTACCTGCCCTGCCGTCCATTCCCCCTCCACGCGCTCGCGGATGACCACATCCGTGAGCGCTCCTGTCTCAACAGGCGAGATGTCGGTGCCATAACGATGAGCCAGTCTTCCGGTCAGCACGACCGGCGGGTAATTGCGGTAGTTCGTTGAACCTCCCCGACCCGGGCGCAGCCGCAAGCCACAACGGGATCCACGGGCTGGCAAGTCCAATCGACAGCGAGTTCGATTCTCGCCAGGAGTACTGCCCCTGCCAGGGGCCAGGGTCGGAAGACGCGCCGAGCCCTGCCAGCCGAAGTTTGTCGCGTAGCCATCGAGACGTTTCCCCTTCCGGGGGGTCCGGAAGAGGCGACGGATCGTCGCAAGGAGAGGGTTGAGATGAATCGCTTCGTTCTGCTGACCAGTGCTCTGGCCCTGGCCATCGTGGTGAGCGCCTCGGGCGTCCGCGCCGAGGACAAGGATGCCCCGTCGGTCAAGGGCATCATGAAGGCCTGCTTCGGCAAGGGCGGCCTGTGCGGCACCTGCATCACTGCCGCCACCAAGGAGAAGGACTGGGAGAAGGCCCAGAAGGCCGCCGGTGACTTCGTGAAGTGCGTCGAAGGCCTGCCGAAGGGCGAGCCGAAGAAGGGCGACAAGGAAGCCTACGAGAAGACGGCCACCGAGTTCGTCAAGAAGGTGAAGGCTCTGGCCGAAGCCGCTGACGCCAAGGACGCCAAGAAGTTCGGCGCCGCCGCCAAGGGCGTGACCGGTGCTTGCATGGGCTGCCACAAGGCTCACAAGTAAGCTGACTCCGGTCTGCTAACGCCAGCCCCTCGAAGCCTCCGGAAGGAAGCCTCGAGGGGCTGGTTGCATTAGGGAGTGCTCGGGAAGCCTAGATCGCCGCGCGGCAGGCAGCGCCAATGTCCGCCGTGGTAGCCTTGCCGCCCAGGTCGGGCGTGCGTGGGTGTCCTGCGGCCAGCACCTTGGCCACGGCATCGCGCAGCGCTTTGCCCGCAGCGTCCATCCCCAGGTGCTCCAGCATCATCCCCGCCGAGAGCACTGCGGCCAGCGGATTGGCGATTCCCTTGCCGGCGATGTCCGGGGCCGAGCCATGCACCGGCTCGAACATGCTGGGGTAAGTCTTCTCAGGGTTGATGTTCGCGCTGGCCGCCAGGCCCATGCTGCCGGTGATGATGGCGCTCAGGTCGGTCAGGATGTCACCGAACAGGTTGCTGGCTACTACCACGTCGAACATCTCGGGACGCCGCACGAAGTCCATGGCGGCGGCATCGACGAGCAGCGACCCGGCCTGGACGTCCGGGTAATCCTTCGCCACGTCGCGGAACACCTCGTCCCACAGCACCATGCCGAACTGCTGGGCGTTCGACTTGGTGATGGAGGTGACCTTCTTGCGCCGCTTGCGCGCGCCCTCGAAGGCGGCCCGCATGATACGCTCGCAACCACGCCGGGTGAACGTGTTCGTCTGAATAGCCACCTCGTGCGGCGTGCCCACGTAGAGCCGACCGCCGATCGGGGCATATTCGCCCTCGGTGTTCTCCCGATAGACGAGCATGTCGATCGAGCCAGGTGCCTTGGCCTTGAGCGTGCCAGAGGCATCCCGATCGGCCAGGGGGCACGGCACGCCGTCAAACAGGTAGGCCGGACGCAGATTCACGTACTGATCGAACTTCCGGCGCATGGGCAAGAGCAGACCATGCAGCGTGATGTGATCGGGCACATCGGGGTGGCCGATGGCGCCGAGGAAGACGACATCGTGCTTCTGCAGGATCTCCCAGCCGTCGGGCGGGAGCATGTAGCCGACCTTCTTGTAGTGATCGCCCGACCAGGGCAGGCGGTTCCACTCGACCCGACCCCCGTGTTTTTTCAGGGCCACGTCAGCTACGCCGATTGCCTGCTCGATCACCTCCGGGCCGATCCCGTCTCCTCCGATGACCGCCACGCGGGAAACTGTCATTGCATCCCCCTCGAAGAAACGCTATGTCCCCTGTTCCGACCACGCCGGCCCGACACGGAGAGACGATACCAGACTATCGATGTACGCGGGCGGAAGGGCGAGTCAAGGAGAGGGGCGGCGCAAGACGGGAGGGACCGGCTCGTCAGGGGGACACAGGGATGAGCGGATCGATCTGGAGACGAGGAGGTCGCCGTCTGGCAGCGTGGAGTCTGGCAGCGGTGGCCACGTTAGTGGGCTGCCAGGGCGCCACCAGTGGACGCCGCCTGGACAACGATCCGTACTTTGGCGGATCGGGCGAACGACCGCCTCCGGGGGCGCTGACCTCCAATCCAAAATCAGGCGAGGTACCACCAGTGCCGCCCGCCCAATCGAGTACGAGCCCGGCCGCGCTTACGCAGGGCTCGATCGACCAGGGCGACCGACGCACCCAGGCCGATGGCGTGGTGCTGCGCGGGCCTCGAGGTAAGGACGGCAACGACGCCCGTCCGCCGGCGCCGCCGCCCGACCCGAACACAGGCACCACGACGCCACTGTCCGGCACGGCAAACGCCTCGCCCGCGGGAGCCGGCCCGGAATCGTACGAGGCCTTGCAGAAGCGTCTGCAGGCGCGCGGCGTGGTCTGGCAGCAGCTCAAGATGGTGGACAGGGACGAGTGGCAGTTCAACTGCGCCATCCCCAACCCGAACCAGCCGAACGTGCGCCGCAACTACGAGGTGCGTGCCGCCGGCCCCAACGGCCTGGCCGCCATCCGCATGGCGCTGGAAAAGATCGACCAGGAGACGAACTAATCCCAGACGAGAATCGTCCCATCGCGCGAGGCGCTTAGCAAGGTGCGGCCATCCTCGGCGTAGATCAGGGACGTCACCACGCCACGGTGGGCAGGAATCTGACGCAGCAGCTTGCCATCGCGGAGATTCCACCAGACAATCTCCCCCTGGACGGTCCCGGCCACCACACCTGAGCCATCCGGGGTAAACGTGGCTGACTGCACCCAGGCGCGATGACGCAGCGGCAGACCAATTTGCCGCCCCGTGGCGATGTCCCAGACGCGCAGAGTGCGGTCGCGCCCTGCAGTCACCAGGCGCTTGCCATCGCGCGAAAACGCGCCGCCCAGCGTGCCGCCACGATGGCCCGCGAAGGGGGCAAGCGGCTCGCCGGTCCGGGCGTTCCAGCGCGGAACCTGTGCCTCACCGCCCACAGTGATCAGGGTTTCACCCAGAGGTGACAGCAGCGGATGTTGCCACGGCGAGTCGTTGTCGAGTTGCCGTAGCCCGTGGCCGCGCCGGTCGCACAGCCACAGGGCCCGGTTCCGGTTGGTGAAGGCAAGCCGACCGGCGCTCCCCGCCACCGAGGTGATCTCGGATTCGACTGGCTGCGCCACCAGGATCGTCTGCCCATCTTCCAGGCGAAGAAGCCGGTTGCCCTGAGTGAGGACCAGGTCGGTACCGGCGTAACTGCCACGCTGCGCGCCCTCGAACCCCAGGGGAACCGAAGCGCCGTTGCGCAGGTCGAGCAGTTCGACGCCACCGGATTCCAGCTGAACGGCCAGCCGATCTCCGCGCACGCTGAGTCCGGCAATCGCCTGGGACGGCGCGGTCGGAGCGGGAGTCAGCGGCTTGCCCTGCTTCCACAGATGAATCTGGTGGTCAGCACCGCCACTGGCGAGCAGATCACCCACCGGCGAAACGGCCACCGCCGTGACACGTCCCTGGTGTCGGCCCGCCAGGCGCGAGACGACCTTGCCGGTGGTGCCGTCCCACACTTCCACCTCGCCCCGGCTGGTTCCCGCGAAGACCGTTTTGCCATCGCGCCCCAGGGCCACCTGGTAGACCAGCGCCGGGGGAGCCGTCCACGTGGCAAGCGGTTTGCCACGGTCGAGGTCCCACAACGCGCAACCGCCCTCGGCATCACGAGTGAGCAAATGATCCCCCAGCGGAGAAAGAGCCAGGCACCGCGCCGGTTCTCGGCCCAGGCTACCGATGGCGCGTCCAGTGGAGAAGTTCCAGAAGGTGACGCCATGGGTCGCTCCCGACGCCACCAGCCGCTTGCCGTCGGGATGCCAGGCCAGGGCATGTATGGGTCGCTCCTGGGGCAGGCTGCGCAGCTCGGTCCGGCTCCGGGTAGAAACCAGGTGAATCACGCCGTCCCCATCGCCAGCGGCCAGGGTGCTTCCATCGGGCGAAAAGGCAAGGCTTTCCACAACATCGGCCGTGAAGGTAACGCGGTGCAGCTCGGCCCCCGTGAACGCATCCCACAGTCGCAGGGTGCCATCGGCTGCACCAGACGCCAGCAGCCGGCCATCGGGAGAAAAAGCCACCGCACAGACGTCGGCCTCGTGGCCCCGGCAGCGTAGCTCCTCGCGCCCCGAGGGCACCTCCCAGATACTGACCGTCTGGTCGTGTGATGCCGAGGCGAGACGTCGGCCATCCGGAGAAAAGGCGAGAGCCCGCACCAGGCCGGCGTGACGCAACCGGGTGGATCCCAGACGCTTCCGGGCACCGGCGGGCAGAAGCCCATTGTCAGGCACGGGAGGCGCCGCCGCCCAGGACAGGCTGGCCAGGGCAACGACGCCAAACAGCAGGCGCATCATCGACGACTCTCCTGGGGCCCGGCAGGAAGAGTGCGACTCCCTGCATCTCCTCCCAGTGTAGAGGCCCGGGCCCCGGAAGTCGCCTGCTAGCGCGGCCCAGGTCCGGCGCTCAGACGCACCAGGGCCTGGTTGGCCTCTTCGCCGAGTCGGACGCCGGGGGCCGAGCGGGCCAGCTGCTCGAGCACCGCCCGGGCCTCTTCGCTGGCGATGTACTCGAGCGCCTGCACGCCGCGAACGGCCAGTAGTTCGTCGGGGGGAAGCTCGGTCGGATCGAGGCGCGCCAGGAGGCGTTGGAGGCGCTTGCGCGCCTCGAGTGATGGCCGGTCGGCAAGCGCCTTCTGCAAGGCGGGCAGGGCGCGAACGCCGAGCTGGCCTAGCTGGCGAGTGGCTTCCTCACGCACCGCATAGATGTCCGCATCAAGATGACGAATGAGCTGAGTGAGGTCCGGGGCCGGGGGCTCGCCTGCGGGGCGCGTGGCGAGTCGGACCTTCAGCCGGGGCAGACTGGTGCCGGGATCACTGGCCAGGGCGCAGATCGAGCGGTAGGCGGCGCCGGCGTCGGATGAGGTCAGTTGCTTCCAGTGGGTCTCGAACTGCTGGTCGGTCAGCTGTGCGCGCGCCCGCGGAGCGGCGCTGCCGAACTCGCTGACTTCCCACAGATGTAGCTTGGTGTCCACGCTGCACGAGGCCAGGTGTTTCTCGTTGGGACTCAGCGCGATGCCCCACACCCAGCCCTGGTGGCCCTGGATCTCATGAATCAGTTGGCCGGTGCGAACCTCCCAGACGCGTAGGTAGCGGTCGTAGCTGGCGGTGTAGAGGGTGCGTCCATCGCGCGAGAAGAGGATCTGCGATAGCTCGCCCTGGAAGGAATCGAGGCGCTTGACCTCCTTACCGGTGGCTGCCTCCCAGAGCTTGACGCAGGCGCCATCGCCGGAGGCCAGGAGCTTGCCATCGGGCGAGAAGGTCACGGTCACGCAGCTGTGCCGGTTCATGGCGGAGCGTGGCTGCTCGCCCCCAGTGGCCAGATCCCACAACCGCAGGCCGTCGCGCCCGGCGGTGGCGGCCAGCCGTCCATCGGGCGACAAAGACAACCCGTACACGGTGCCGGCCTCGACCTTGAAGCTGCGCACCTCCTTGAGCCGATCCAGGTCCCACACGCGGAGATGGCCATCGAACCCTGCTGACACCAGCCGGCGCCCATCCGCAGTAAAGGCCAGACGCCGCACGCCTCCGGTGGGGTGGCCCGGCAGTCGGCCGCGCTCGGTGCCCTTGCTGGGGTCGAACAGGTAGATCACGTTGCCCGTCCCGGACTCGTACCCCGCCGCCGCCAGGAGCGAGCCATCCGGCGAGAAGCGCACTGCGCAGGTGAACGAGGTGGGCCCCTTGCACTCGTGGTGCAAGCGCCCCGTGGTGGCATCCCAGATCCGCACCGCCTTGTCGCCACCGCCGGTGGCCAGGAACCGGCCATCGGGCGAGTAGTGAACCGAAGCGATGCCGCCCGCGTGGGTTCCGAGGGTGCGGGCGGAGTGTTTCTCGGCCCGGGCCGGAAGCGTGACAAGGACCAGCAGACCGACCGTCGTGGTCAGCAAGCGTGCGTGCATGAATCTTCCCTCCGCGTCCTGCGAGATGGGATGGCAACCTGTTCCGTGGGAGATGCTGAGATCGGAGATGCGGCATCGAGGGGATGGGTGGCTCGGTAGGAGAGCCCCGGCCAGAGCCCATCCTACTCGGATCGGCGCACCGGGAGCAACACGAGATCAGAACGCGAGGCACTCCCTGGGCAGCGCCCTAGAATGACTCAGAGGTGAGGTCCCGCCCTCCCCGGAAGAAGGTAGCCCCATGTCCTCCACCGACAGCTTGCGTGCCAGCGACCCTGCGGTTGTGGCCCGATTTCTTCAGGTGCGGGCAGTCATTCACGACCGCCACCTGGCCCGCGTCGAACGACTGATCCTCGAACGCTTCCAGGTGCAAACGACCCGGCGCGCCCATTCCACCTTGCTGGCCCACGTTCGCGCTGGTTTTATCCGCCCCGGCGAGGGAGAACTCTGGCCGGTCATCTTCACCACCACCATCGACCTGAGCCTGGCTCTGTGCGTCGAACTATCCCCTGAGCGCGTGGCCAATCTGGGTACCACCATCAACGGCCCGCAGCGCATCCGCCATCGCGGCTGGGAAGACTGGTGGGGTTGGGAAAAATCGCTGACCCAGCTAGGCCCGGGCTTCTTCGACATGGAACCCGGCCACCAGGAGGACGCCATCGCTCACTGGTACGCCGAGGGGCTGGACTGGCTCGCCGGCGCCGGCCTGCTGCGGCGCAAGAGCTAACTGCGGCCTGACTAGCGCTCGAACTCGCCGAAGTCACGCGGCGCCGGGCGTGGTGGCGGGCCGCCGAAGCGGTCGAACACCCGGGCGAACACTGCCTTGAGGTAGCGCCCCTCCTGCACATGGGAGAAGTGCGGATGATCGCCCCCTGCTCCGCTGATGCGCAGGATCTGGACGTCGCGTCCCGCCTGCCAGGCGGCGCGGCGGATACTCTCCAGAAAGTCGTATTCGTTGATCAGGCCAGTGCAGGAGCAGGTCAGGTAGATGCCGCCATGGGCCACGGCCTGCAGCGCCAGGCGGTTCATGTCGGTGTACCGGCGCAGGGCCAGTTCTACCTCCTCGCGGTCGCGGGTCTGCTTGGCGGGGTCCAGCACCACCACGTCCCAGCGCTGGTTCTGGGCGATCATGTCGCGCAGCCAGGGAAACAGGTCAGACTGCACGAAGCGGATGCGCACCTGGTTCAGGCCGGCGTTCTGCCGAGCCAGCCCCAGTGCCTGCTCGTCGAGATCCACTCCGGTGACCTCCTCGGCCCCACGCACCCGGGCGTAGACCGAGAAGCCGCCGCTGTTGCAGCACAGGTCTAGCACGCGCTTGCCGGCGCAGAACGAGGCGAGGAACTGCCGGTTGTCGCGCTGATCGACGAAAAAGCCGGTCTTGTGTTTACTGCCCGGGGCAACGCGGAAGCGGACGCCATGCTCGGTGATCACCTCCGGCGGGGGTGGCTCGGGCGGCCGACAGTCGATTGACTCCTGCTTCTGGACATGCTCCTCGATGAAGTGGTAGAACTTCGTCCCGGGAAAGTGCCCCGCCAGAATTTCTTGAATCGTCTCGCGGAAGCGGTACATCCCTGCCGCGAAGAACTCAAGCACGAGCACGCCGGCGAAGCGATCGACCACCAGGCCGCTCAGGCCGTCCCCCTCGGAATGCACCAGGCGGTAGGCATCACTGACCGCGTCCAGTTTCAGCAGATCGCGCCGCAGGACGAGAGCCTGGCTCAACTGGCGCTCGAAAAAGGCGCGGTCGATCGCCTCGGCCGGGTCAATGGTCAGAAGGCGCAACGCAATACGGGAGTGGCCGTTGTAGAAACCACGCCCCACCCAGACGCCCGCTCGGTCAAGGACATCCACGACGCTACCCGGCGGGATGCGGGCGACCGGCTTCTCGACCATTTTCTGAAAGATCCAGGGGTGCGACGAGCGCCGCTCGATCTTCAGCCGGACCTGAGGAAGGGCAGATTCGGTCATCGGAATCCAACTCCACGAGAAAACTTCAGAGTAGCAGCAATCCCTCGCCGTGTCTCGTTCGTCGATGTAGGGTACCTGAGATCGCCCCAGGAACGATTTCGAGAAAGCCACATGTATCGTCGAACCATGCTATGGACCGCCAGCCTGGTGCTGGGACTCCTGGCCGGACCGGCCCAGGCCCTGATGGTAGCCCCACCTTCCCCCCCTGCCCGGGTTGCCGCCAGCGATCTGGTGATAGTCGGCAAGGTGGAGGAACTGGCGGAGAAAACCATCCCCGCGGAACTCTCAAAGGGCGACACCCGCCCCATGCAGATCGCCAGCGTCCTGGTCAAGGAGACCGTCCTGGGCGCGCCCCGGAAGATCGTGCGCGTGGGGTTCTTTCCGCCCATGGCCACCCCTGCCCCAGCGCCTGCCGGCGCGCCGCGTATCATGATCCGTCGCTATCCCACCGTGCAGCTGACCGCCGGTCAGGAAGCCATCTTCTACCTGATGCGCCACCCAACGAAGAAGGATGTCTACCTCGCACAGATGTACAGCGACGTGGTCAACAAGAAGGACAACGAGCAGTTCGCCCGCGAGCTGGAGGACATCCGACGGATCGCGAAGCTGCTGGCCGATCCGGCGGCCGGCCTGACCTCGAAGGTGGCGACTGATCGCTTCTCCACGGCCGCCTTGCTGATCACTCGCTACAAGACCCAGCGACCGGGCAACACGAAGACGGTGCCCATCTCCGCCGAGCAGAGCAAGCAGATCCTGCAGGCACTGGCGGAAGCCGACTGGGAGCGCCGTGGCGGTGGCGACTGGACGCTGAACCCCACCAGCCTGTTCTTCCGACTGAACCTGCAGGCGAAGGATGGTTGGAGTCCACCGGCGAATGCGGCAGAGATTCCCCAGGCGGCCCGAAAATGGCTCCGCGACAACGCTGCCACGTACCGCCTCGAGCGGTTCGTCTGGCCGAGCGAGGAAGATGTGTCTGCTGAACCCACGAAGTGAGAACCCAATGATGACGCGATATCTGATTCCGCTGAGCGCGATGCTGTTGGTCGGCTCTCTGGCCTCGGCCAAGCGCGCGGCTCCCCCACCATTGATGCTGCGCGTCCCGGTCGTGGATGCCGTCGTCCTGGGCAAGGTCACAGGCTTTGGCGAAAAGCTGGTCCCCGCCGAGATGTTCAAGGGCGACACCAGCGAGATGCAGGTGGCCCGGGTCAAGGTCGACGAGGTGCTCCAGGGCCGGGCCGGCCCCAAGGAGATTCAGGTCGGCTTCTTTCCTTCGCCCGGTCGCGGGGCGCGTAACCCCATCCCGGCCGTCGAGGTCAACGAGGAGTGCTGCTTCTTCCTCACGCGGCATCCGACTCGGGCTAACCTCTACATCCTGCGCAACTGGTACGACGTCCACAGCAAGAAGGACAGCAGCGACTTCACCAAGGAGATGCAGGAAGTGCGCAAGACGGTGAAGCTGCTGGCCAACCCGGCCGCCAGCCTCGCCTCACGGGACGCCGAGGAGCGCTACCTGACGGCCGCGTTGCTGATCACCCAGTATCGCACCATGCGAACGGGAACCGAGAAACTGCAAGCGATCCCCGCGGCGGAGAGCAAGCAGATCCTGACCATTCTGGCCGAGGCTGACTGGGCGGGCACCAATCCGCGCCAGGCCATTGGTCTGGCCCCACGCGGGCTGTTCTTCCGCCTGGGCATCACCGAGAAGGATGGCTGGAAGCCGCCGCAGGATTTCAGCAAGCTCTCTGACGAGGCGAAGAAGTGGCTGCGCGATAACGCGGGGACCTACCGGCTGAAGAAGTTCGTGCCGGCCGACCGCGTAGAGCCCGACCCCGAACCCTCGCGCTAGCGCGAAAAGGTCGCTCACTGGCGAGACCGTTCCAGCACGCTCAGGCGTCGTTCGGCCTCGGCCAGGTTGGCCTTCTCGAACGCCGGTACCCTGGCGGCCTTGGCGGATAACCCCGTCCAGGCCGCACGGAGAAACGGCTCTGCCTCGGCGTAACGCTTCTGGGCCAGCAGGCTGCCGCCCAGATCGCTGCGCAGCAGATCGAGCCGCCAACTATCGGGATAGAGCTTCTCGTAGATCGGCAGCGCCTCGCGCAGCACGCCCTCGGCCTCGCGTTCCCGGCCGATTCCCACCAGGAACGATCCATACCGCTGCAACACGGCGGCCCAACGACCCGGCGCCTCCCCCGAGGCCCGCCCCGTCTCGTACAGCCGCTTGAACAGTGCTCCTGCCTCGTCGCGACGGCCAGCGCGGTCGAGGATCCAGGCGCGATCGAGCAGTGCCTCGCGCGCTTCGGGGTGCGCCGGGTCGAAGAATTGCTTGCCCTCCTCCACCACCCCCTGCGAGAGGCGATCGGCCTCGCCATACTGGTTTTCGCAAGCGGCCAGGAAGGCACGATCGAGGCGGATGCTCAGCCGGAAGAGCGCCCCATCGGGCCCCAGCTGCTCGGCCAGCTTCTGGACCTCGGTCAGCCGCTCCGCCGCCTCCGGGTAATTACCCATGTAAATGTAGCAGAACGCCAGACTTTCCATGCAGTCCAGGGTTTCTTCATCGAAGGGTCCCAGCGCCTCGCGCAGGGCGGCCAGCGTGGGTTTCAGGAGCGCCTCGGCCTTGTCGTACTGTCCCACCTCGACCAACACCCAGCCCAGCTCGCGGCGCGTGGACAGCGTCAAACGATCGTGCGGGCCCAGCGTCTGCTCGGTCAGGGTTGCTAGTCGCTCGATCAGGTCCAGCTGATCCCCGAAGCGGGCCTGACGTCCATAGACCCAGCCGAGGTTGTAGGTGGTGCGGAGTGTATCGGGGTGGCGCTCCCCCAGGGTCTCGAGCGCCAGGGCACGCGCCTGCTCGAGCTGCTCCTCGGCCCGGGTCAGCTGGCCCAGCTCGCGATAGGCGTTCCCCAGCATGTTGCGGATGGCGATCTCGACACGCGGGCTGTCGTGGAATCGGCCATGCAGCCGATCGGTGGCCCGATTCAGGGCATCGACCAGGGTGGGGTTGCGGCGCGTGGCGATCCAGGGGCGCGTTTGCAGGTCGGGTCCTGGTTGGCCCAGGAGATCCTCGCGGAGGAAATCCAGCGCCTCGCGCGCGACCCGGGCCTCGGTCGTGGCCCTTCGGCGCTCGCCCTCGGCCACGATCGCCAGGTGGACGCTGATGGCGGTGGCGGCCAGCAGCAGTATCAGCGCGGCCAGGGCGGTCGTCAGCGCCACGCGATGCCGGGCCGCGAATTTCCAGGCTCGGTACCAGGTGGTGGGAGGGACCGCCTCGACCGCCTCGCCCTGCAGGTAGCGCTGGAGATCGTCCGCCAGGTCGATGGCGGTCTGGTATCTCCGCGCGGGGTTCTTCTCCAGCGCCTTCAGCGTGATCCAGTCCAGCTCGCCGCGCACCTGCCGTGCCAGGCGATCGCGATCCATACGCTCCAGACGCAGACTGGGACGCTCCGGGTCATCCAGCGTGATGCGGCGCAGTAGCTCCATCATGCCCCCGGTGGCCGAGTCGGTGCGCGACATCGGTGTGCTGCCCGTCAGCAGCTGAAACAGCATGACACCCAGGGAGTAGACGTCGCTGCGCGTGTCCACGTCCTGGCCGGTCAGGGCGGCCTGCTCGGGCGACATGTACTCCGGCGTGCCGATGACCACTCCCATCTGTGTGTGCAGCGAGTGATCGGTCAACCGGGCTTCCAGCGCCTTGGCCAGGCCGAAATCGATTACCTTGGGGACGGGCCGCCCATCCACCTCGGCGACCAGGACGTTCGAGGGCTTGATATCGCGGTGAATGACGCCCTTGGAATGGGCATGCTGAATGGCCAGGCAGACGGGGATGAACAGCTCCAGCCGAGCCCGGATATCGAGGCCATGATGGTCGGCGTAGGTGGTCAGGGCCAGCCCGTGGACCAGTTCCATCACGAAAAACGGCCGGCCCGTCTGCGTGGTGCCGGCGTCGAGCACCCGGGCGATGTGCGGGTGATCCATCAGGGCCAGGGCCTGGCGCTCGGCCTCGAATCGGGTGATGATCTGGCGCGAGTCGAGCCCCGGCTTGATAATCTTCAGCGCCACGCGCCGCTGAACCGGCTCGGACTGCTCGGCCAGGTAGACGACACCCATGCCCCCCTCGCCGAGGATCTGCAGCAAGCGGTAGGGCCCCACCTGGTCGGTGGTGAACTCCTGCGTCACCACCTGGCGCATGGGGTCGCCCTCGAACGTGGAGCGCGACTGGGCCCGCTCGTGCAGCAGTTTTCGCACCTGAGCGAGTAGATCGGGCTGACCGGCGCAGGCGCGATGCAGGTAGGTTTCGCGTTCGTCTCCCGACAACTGCAGGGCCATCGCCATGAGGTGCTCCACCGGAGGAGGAGTCGTCGAGGGAGTCACGCCAGGCCTCGCCAGGAGAGGAAGGGTTCGTGTTCTTTCTAGACTAGCATGTCGGAAGGTAGATATGAAGGAAAGGGAGGGACCGCGCCCCTCCTCGGGATAGATCCACCAACCTCCTGGCTCGTTCCAACCATCCTGCCATGCTCGACAACGATCCGCTCTGGTACAAGGACGCCATCATTTATGAGGTACACGTCCGGGCCTTTCACGACAGCGATGGCGACGGGATCGGCGACTTCCGGGGGCTGACCGAGAAACTCGATTACCTCGAGGACCTGGGCGTCACCTGCATCTGGGTGCTGCCGTTCTACCCTTCCCCGCTGCGGGACGATGGCTACGACATTGCCGACTACCTCGACATTCACCCCAACTATGGCAAGTTCGATGATTTTCGCGAGTTCGTCGAGCAGGCGCACCGGCGAGGGATCCGGGTGGTCACCGAGCTGGTGATCAACCACACCTCGGACCAGCATCCCTGGTTTCAGCGGGCACGGCGTTCGCCACCAGGGAGTCCCGAGCGCGACTTCTACGTCTGGAGCGACACCCCCGACAAATACGCCAACGTGCGGATCATCTTCCAGGATTTCGAGACGTCGAACTGGACTCTGGACAGGGAGGCGCAGGCGTACTTCTGGCATCGCTTCTACCATCACCAGCCCGACCTGAACTACGACAACCCCGCGGTCTGGAACGCCATCTTCCCCATCGTCGATTTCTGGTTCAGCCTGGGCGTGGATGGCATGCGTCTGGATGCCGTCCCCTACCTGTACGAGCGCGAGGGGACCAGCTGCGAGAACCTGCCGCAGACACACGAGTTTCTCCGCGCGCTACGCCGGCACATCGACGAGAACTTTCAGAACAAGATGCTGCTGGCCGAGGCGAACATGTGGCCGGAGGACGCCACCGCCTACATGGGCCAGGGCGACGAATGCCAGATGGGGTTCCACTTCCCGCTGATGCCGCGCCTGTACATGGCGCTGCACCAGGAAGACCGCTTCCCCATCGTGGACATCCTGCAGCAGACGCCGGAGATTCCCGCGAATTGCCAGTGGGGGTTGTTCCTGCGCAACCATGACGAGCTGACCCTGGAGATGGTCACCGACGAGGAGCGCGACTACATGTATCGCGCCTACGCCGAGGATCGCCATGCCCGCATCAACCTGGGAATCCGCCGGCGGCTGGCGCCGTTGCTGAAGAATGATCGCCGTCGCATCGAGCTGATGAACGCCCTGTTATTCGCCCTGCCCGGAACGCCGATCCTTTACTACGGCGACGAGATCGGTATGGGTGACAACATTTACCTCGGCGACCGCCACGGCGTGCGCACGCCGATGCAGTGGTCAGCCGACCGCAACGCGGGCTTCTCGCGGGCCAACCCGCAGGGGCTCTACCTGCCAGTCAACATCGATCCGGAGTATCACTACGAGGCGATCAACGTCGAATCGCAGCAGAACAATTCCAACTCGCTGCTGTGGTGGATGAAGCGGCTGATCGCGTTGCGCAAGCGGTACAAGGCGTTCGGGCGCGGCACGTTCGAGTTCATCATCCCCATCAACCCCAAGGTACTGGCGTTCGTCCGGGAGTACCAGGACGAGCATCTCCTGGTGGTGGTCAACCTATCGCGGTTCGTCCAGCACGCCGAGCTGGATCTGTCTCGCTGGGCCGGCCGCGTTCCCGAGGAAATGTTCGGCCGCACCCTTTTCCCGCCCATCACCGATCGCCCTTATCCGATTTCACTGAATCCCTACGGCTTCTGCTACTTCGCCCTGACGGCTGATCCGGTTAGCGCCGGGGGACCGGGGCCTGTCACCGGCATCTCGGCCCCCGCCCGGCTCGACGATCTGTTCCAGGATAGCTCGCGCGAACGTGTCGAGGAACTCCTGCCCGCCTACCTGCAAGTGCGGCGGCCCGGCGGCGCTCCCGCGCGGGTGACTACGGTCCACATCCAGGCGGTCTATCCGTTTCAGCGAGACGACCTGCACGCCTGGCTATTGCACCTGAAGCTGGAGTTCGAGTCCGGCATCCCCGAGGATATGCTCCTGCCGCTGGCCGTCATCCCAGCCGAGCGCGCCAGCGAGTTGCTCGAACCTTCCGAGGTGACCACTGTCACGCGCCTGCTAGGAGCCCAGGAGATGCTCCTGGTGGACGCGCAGTCGGTTCCCCTGTTTGGCCGGGAGGTGCTACGGCTAATGGCCCAGGGGAAGACCATGCAGCTGGGATCGATGGAGCTGGTCAGCATCCCGCGCCCCGGCCTGGCCGAGCTCGTTGGCGACGACCTGGCCGGGCAGGAGCTGCGCCTGGATCGCAGCGATCGCGGCTCGTTGACGCTGCGCGTGGGGCATCGGGTCGTCCTCAAGCCAGTCCGCCTGATGGAGGATGAGATTCACCCCAGCATCGAACTGGCCCGGCACTTCCAGGGCGACAACCGGCTGCCGTTCCTCCCGCAGGTGGTGGGACACATCGAGCTGCGACGTCGGGACCGACGCTCCGAATCGATGGTTCTGGCTATCGCGCAGCGGTACGTGGAGCATCAGGGCAACGGCTGGCAGGTGGCCCTCGATCACCTGGCCAGCTTCTTCGAGCGCGTGGCCACGTTGCCGTACGAAAGCCACGCCGCCGAGTTGTCCGACCTGGTGGGGAACTTCACCGCTGTCATCGAGGGCCTCGGCCAGATCACGGCCGAGTTTCACAGCGCCCTGGCTCAGGCCAAAGAACCGGCCCTGCTGCCGGAGAAGATCACTCGTCCTTATTTGCGATCGCTCTACCAGGGTTTGCGCAACCGCGCAGGCCGGCTCTGCGCGCGCCTGGCCGACACCGGACGCATCCCCCCGGCCTATCGCGAGCTGAGCCGCAGGATCGTCGAGCGGCACCAGACGCTGCTCACCTTCTTCCAGCAGATCACGCAGCTAGCGCTGGGCCTAAAGCGCATTCGGATCCACGGCGATTATCACCTGGGCAAGCTGCTCTACACGGGCAACAGCTTCGTCTTCTCGGACCTGAGCGGCAACCCCTCGTTGAGCCTGGGCGAACGTCGCATCCGTCGGACGGCCCTGCGCGACGTCGCGATGATGATACGCTCCTTCGATTACGCAGCGGGCTGCGCCTTGCTGGGGCTGACCTCCAGCAAGGGTCGGCCCCCGGGCATGGTTCGTCCCGAGGATCAGGCGGCCCTGGCGGGGTGGGCGCGCGGGTGGGTCGAACACGTTAGCAAGGTGTTCCTCACGAGTTATCTCGCCCGGGTAACTCTGGCTGACCTGGTGCCTGCCGGGGAGGATGATCGGAACCGCCTCCTCGACATCTTGCTGTTGGAACGCGCTTTGCAAGAGATCGACCACGATCTGACCTTCCGGCCAGATTGGTGCATTATCCCGCTGCAGGCTGCCCTGCGGCTCCTCGAAGCCAATGCTCCATGATCGACCCTTATGTTCCCGGGGCGCTCTGGTCGCCTCCCCATCATTGCCAGTTCGTGGTCTGGGCGCCCCAGGCGGAGCTGGTGCTTCTCCACCTGCTTCCGTCCACGACGGTTCCGATGCAGCGAACCGAGGCGGGCTACCACCAGGTGCAGCTCGACGGCATCCATCCCGGGCAGCGCTATCAGTTCGAGCTACCCGGCGGCATTCGTCGGCCCGACCCAGCCTCGCGCAAACAGCCCGAGGGAGTCCATGGGCCATCTGAGGTGGTGAACCCCACCTTCGACTGGCACGACCAGAGCTGGATCGGCCTGCCGCTGCGCGACCTGGTGCTTTACGAACTGCACGTGGGCACCTTCACTCCGCCGGGCACCTTCGACGGAGTGATCGACCAGCTGGGCCGCCTGCACGACCTGGGCATCACCGGGTTGAACCTCATGCCCGTGGCCCAGTTTCCTGGCACGCGCAACTGGGGTTACGATGGGGTCCAACCCTACTGTGTGCAGGATTCCTACGGGGGGACTGACGGCTTGAAGCGGCTTGTCGATGCCGCCCACGCCCGCAACCTGGCGGTGCTGCTCGACGTGGTTTACAACCACCTCGGCCCCGAGGGTAACTACCTGCGTGACTTCGGGCCGTACTTCACCGATCGCTATCGCATTCCCTGGGGCGAGGCCATCAACTTCGATGGGCCGGACAGCGATCGGGTGCGGCACTTCTTTCTCATGAACGCCCTGCGCTGGCAGCGGGAGTTCCATCTCGATGGCTTGCGCCTCGACGCGGTCCACGCCATCCTCGATTTCTCGGCCATTCCATTTCTCGCCGAGCTGGCCGACCAGGCGCAGCGCGAGGCGAACCGGCTGGGGCGGCCCTTCCACCTGATCGCCGAGAGCGATCTCAACAACGCGCGTCTGGTGCGACCGACCGCGGAGCACGGTCTGGGGATGGATGCGTTCTGGTCGGATGACTTCCATCACGCGGTTCACGCCCGACTGACAGGCGAACGGCAGGGCTACTACGAGGATTTTGGCGCAGTCAGCGACCTGGTCCGGGTGTTCCGCGACGGCATGGTCTACACCGGGCAGTATTCGCCCCACCGACGGCGGAAGCACGGCAACCCGGCGCAGGGCCTGCGGCCGGAACAGCTAGTGGTCTGCGTGCAGAACCACGACCAGGTCGGCAATCGCGCCTTCGGCGAGCGCCTGGGCAGCCTGGTGAGCCCGCCCGGGCAGCGCCTGGCTGCGGCGTTGCTGTTGTTGTCGCCGTTCACCCCGCTCCTGTTCATGGGCGAGGAACACGGAGAAACACGACCGTTTCTCTACTTCACCAGCCATGGCGATCCGGCGTTGGCCGAGGCGGTTCGCACAGGCCGACGTGCCGAGTTCGCGCAGTTTAACTGGCCGGGTGAGATCCCCGATCCGCAGGCGGAGTCCACGTTCGAGCAATCCCGGCTCGATCCCTCGGGGGGTGATCCCTCCTTGTACGATCTGTATCGTAGCCTCATTGCTCTGCGGCGCAGCTTGCCGTTGCGCGGCCAGCGCGAGGTGGAAGGCCAGGGAGACAGCCTCCGCGTCCACTACCAGCAGGACTGCGACGAGGTCTGCATGGTGTTTCAGCTGGGAAGCGAGCGGGCCACAACGGAGTGGTCGTGGCCTGCGGGCCGCTGGCGAGGCTTGCTGACCTCCCACGAAGAGATCCCCACCGAACTGCTCTCGTCGGGACATCTTCGCCTTGAACTACCCGGGTTGTCATTCGCCGTGTTTCGGCGCGAGGAGTGAAAGACGAGCACATGGATCGCTACATCACGATTCACGGGCACTTCTACCAGCCGCCCCGCGAGAACCCCTGGCTGGACATGGTGGAGGTGCAGGATTCGGCATACCCCTACCACGACTGGAACGAGCGGATCACGGCCGAATGCTACGGGCCCAACGCGGTGGCCCGCATCCTGGGAGAACACGGGCGCATCGCCCAGCTGGTGAATAACTATGCACGCATCAGCTTCAACGTCGGGCCGACGTTGATGGCCTGGCTGGAGGACAAGGTGCCCGATGTCTATGGCGCCATTCTCGATGCCGACCGACAGAGCCGCACTCGCTTCGATGGGCACGGCACGGCGATGGCGCAGGTCTACAATCACGTGATCATGCCGTTGGCCAACCGGGCCGACAAGGTGACGCAGGTCTACTGGGGCATCCGCGACTTTACCCATCGCTTTGGTCGAGAACCCGAAGGGATGTGGCTGGCCGAGACCGCCGTGGACATCGCCACGCTGGAGGTGCTGGCCGAGCATGGCATCCGCTTCACCGTGCTGGCGCCGTACCAGGCGGGCCGCATTCGTCTGCGTGAGGAGGACGAGGAATGGACCGACGTCACCGGCGGCAAGATCGATCCCACCCGCGCGTATCTGCAGCGGTTGCCCTCAGGCCGCACCATCGCGTTGTTCTTTTATGATGGCCCGTTGAGCCGAGCGGTCGCCTTCGAGCAGTTGCTGCGCGACGGCGTCGGCTTTGCCTCGCGGCTACTCAACGCCTTCGGCAGACGCTCTGGGCCACAGCTCGTTCACATCGCCACCGACGGAGAATCGTACGGCCATCATCATCCACACGGCGACATGGCGATGGCCTACGCCCTGCAGCACATCGAGGCTTCAGGCGATACCAAGCTAACCTGCTACGGCGAGTTTCTCGATCTGTATCCTCCCGAATGGGAAGTGGAGATCATCGACGACACCTCGTGGAGCTGCGCCCACGGCATCGAACGCTGGCGGAGCGATTGCGGTTGCAACTCGGGACGGCCCGGCTGGCATCAGCGCTGGCGGCAGCCGCTTCGCCATGCGCTCGATCAGCTGCGTGACACCATCGCCAGTCACTTCGAGCAGCAGGGCGAGATGCTATTCAAGGATCCCTGGGCGGCCCGGAACGAGTACATTCAGGTTCTGCTGAATCGCACCCCGGAAAACCAGGCAAGCTACCTGGAGACGCACGCCCGCAAGCAGCTGGACGAGGCCAGCCAGGTTCGGGCGCTGGAGCTGCTGGAGATGCAGCGCAACGCCCTGCTGATGTACACCAGTTGCGGCTGGTTCTTCGACGAGATTTCCGGGCTGGAAACCACCCAGATCATGCTCTACGCCGGCCGGGTGATTCAGCTGGGCGAGAAGCTATTTGGCATCCCACTGGAGCCGGCTTTCCTGGCGGCGCTGGAGCAGGCGCCGAGCAACATCGCGGAGCACCCCACTGGCCGGGATGTCTACGAGCGATTCATTCAACCCGCCAAGGTGGATCGCCATCACATCGGCGCCCACTACGCCGTGAGTTCGCTCTTTGAAGACTATCCGAAGTGTGGCCAGCTGTTCTGCTACACCATCGACCGGCACGACGACCACGTCTTCGAGGCGGGCAAGGTGCGCATGGTGGTTGGTCATGCCACCTGCAAGTCGATGCCCACGCTGGAATCGTGGCACTTCGCCTATGCGGCCATCCACTTCGGCGATCACAACGTCAACGGTGGGGTGTGCGCCTTCCCCGGCGAGGAGGAGTTCCGCAGCCAGCTGGCCGCCTTCACCGAGTATTTCTCGCGGGTGGACACCCCCCAGCTGTTGCGCCTGATGGATCGACACTTCGGCGAATCGACACACTCGGTCGGATCCTTGTTCCGGGACGAGCAGCGCAAGGTGCTCAAGCGCCTGCTGCGCACCGGGCTGACGGAGACGATGGACCTGTATTCGCGGGTCTTCCAGCAAAGTCAGCCGTTGATGCGCTTCCTCAAGCACCTGCACGTGCCCTTGCCGTTGCCGCTCCGCGCAGCGACCGAGGTGCTGTTCAACACCGATCTGCGTTGGGCCTTCACCGACGACGACCCGGACTTCGAGCAGATCCGCCAGCTGGTGCGCGAAACCAGCGAGTGGGGCGTCAGTCTGGACGTCAAGGGGCTGGGGTACAAGTTCACCCGGCTGCTGGATCGCACCTCGGAGCGTTGGCGCGAGCAACCCCTGCAGCTGGAACCGATTCAGACCATTCTGAACGGCATCGACCTGGGGCGCGAGCTGCCGTTCGAGTTGAACCTGTGGAAGGCGCAGAACATCTACTTCGAGGTGGTGGACAATCACTTCGACGAGGAAGCCGAGCGCGCTGCCCTGGGTAGTGAAGCCGCTCGCCAGTGGGTCGAGCGCGTCCTGCAGCTGGGAGACCGGCTGCACATCGAGACGGAGCCCTTAAAAAAAAAGCAGGCAGCCCTGCGGAGCCGGCCAAGCGTCCGTGAGCTGATTCAGGCGCTGAGCCAGGCGCGCCGGGTGCCCCGGGCCACCTATCGGCTGCAACTGACGCCCAACTTCTCCTTTCTGCAGGCAACGGCCATCGCGGGCTACCTGGCGGAGCTGGGCATCAGCGACGTGTATCTGTCGCCCATCATGCAGGCGCGGCCGGGCAGTCCGCACGGCTACGACATCTGCGACCACACGCGGATCAACCCCGAGCTGGGCGGTGAGCCGGGGCTGGACGCGCTCGTCGAGACACTGCGCAAGCACGGCATGGGCGTGATTCTCGACGTGGTGCCCAACCACATGGGGATCAGCCATTTCTCGAACCGCTGGTGGATGGACGTGCTGGAGAACGGCCAGGCTTCTCGCTTCGCCAGTCACTTCGACATCGACTGGAACCCGGTCAACCCGGACCTGCAGGACAAGGTGCTGCTCCCGGTGCTGGGCGAGCAGTATGGCCAGGCGCTGGAGGGAGGCAAGCTCCGCGTCGCCTACGACCGGGGCGGCTTCACGCTGTCGTATTACGAGACGACCTGGCCTCTCGCGCCGCGCTCCTATGCGATGATTCTCGCCAGCCGGCTGGATTACCTGTGCAAGCGGCTGGGTGACGATCAGGACCATGTGCTGGAGTATCGCAGCATCCTGACGGCGCTGGAGAATCTGCCTCCGCGCCAGCAGCTGGATCCACATCGCCGGATGGAGCGCTACCGCGAGATGGCCATCGTGCGGCGCCGGTTGGCAACCCTGGTCGAGACGAGCCCGGATGTCCGCGCAACGATCGACTCGGCCCTGGAACATTTCAACGGCAAGGTAGGCAACCCCACCAGCTTCGACCCCCTCGACGAACTCATCGCCTCGCAGCCCTACCGACCCGCCTACTGGCGCGTGGCGATGGACGAGATCAACTACCGACGGTTCTTCGACATCAATGACCTGGCAGCCATCCGCACCGAGCTGCCCGAGGTGTTCGAGGCGACTCACGAGATTCCGTTGCGCCTGCTGGTGGAAGGCAAGATTGCAGGGCTGCGCGTCGATCATCCCGATGGGTTGTACGATCCGGCGCGCTACTTTCAGCAGTTGCAGGAAGCGTTCACCCTGGCCCGGATCCAGCCGCGCGTCGAGAAGCATCTGAGCGCGGAGCAGGTTCACGACCAGGTGGTGCAAGCGCTGGGGGAATTAGCAGCGAACAATCAGCCCTGGCCGGTGTACATCGTGGCCGAGAAAATCCTGGGCGAGGGCGAGCCGCTACCTCGCACCTGGGCCATCGATGGCACGACCGGGTATGACTTCCTGGTGGCGGTCTCGGGGCTGTTCGTCGATGGCAGCCACGCCGAGGCCATGGAGCGAGTCTACGGTAACTTCATCGGCGAGTCGGTCAGCTTTTCGCCCCTGGTGATCGCCGCCAAGAAGATGATCATGCAGGCCTCGATGGCCAGCGAGATCAACTCGTTGAGCCATCAGCTGGACCGGCTGGCGGAGCGCAACCGCCGCTACCGAGATTTCACCCTGCCAACGCTCACCGAGGCGCTGCGCGATCTGATCGCATGCCTGTCGGTCTACCGGACCTACACCACGTCCCGGGGCGAAGTGTCGCCGCGCGATCGGGAGGTCATCGAGGCGGCCGCCGAGGAAGCCCGGCGTCGCAACCCGCGTACGGCCGAGTCGGTCTTCACCTTCCTGCGCGAGACGCTGCTGCTGAAGAACCTCGATCAGTTCCGCGTCGCCGACCGCCAGAGTCTGATCGAGTGGGTCCTGCGCTTCCAGCAGGTCACCGGCCCGATCATGGCCAAAGGGATCGAGGACACGACCTTCTACGTGTACAACCGCCTGGTCTCGCTGAACGAGGTGGGCGGGCACCCGCATCACTTTGGCCTTCCGGTGGAAGCGTTCCACGCCCTGAATCGCACGCGCGCCGACGACTGGCCGCACACCATGCTGGCGCTGTCCACCCACGACACCAAGCGCAGCGAGGATGTCCGGGCCCGGCTAAACGTGCTTAGCGAGATGCCCGACGAGTGGGAACGCCACCTGCAGATGCTGCGCGACCGTCATGCCGAGCTGGTCACCCAGGTCGATGGCCAGCCAGCCCCCTCGGCGAACGATCAGTACTTCTTCTACCAGACGCTGCTGGGACTGTGGACGGGCAAGCCGATCGACGACACCTTCCGGCAGCGCCTGCTCGACTACATGACCAAGGCGACGCGCGAGGCCAAGCAGCACACCAGCTGGATCAATGCAAACGAGCCGTACGACACCGCAGTGCGCCGCTTCGTGACCGGCATCCTGGCCGAGAGCAACGAGGCGTTCCTGCAGAAACAATTCGGCCGGTTCGCCCAGCGCGTCAGCTGGTATGGGCGCTTCAACTCCCTGGTGCAGGTCGGCTTCAAGCTGACCAGTCCGGGAGTGCCAGACACCTACCAGGGGTGCGAGCTGTGGGAACTGACGCTGGTGGACCCCGACAACCGCCGGCCGGTAGACTACGAGCTACGGCGGAAGTACCTGGCCGAGATGCGGGCGGGGGTGGATCTCGACGCGCTGTGCGCCTCCATCGAGGATGGTCGGCTCAAGATGTGGGTGACGCTACGTCTGCTCGACCATCGCCGCAAGGAAGCGCAACTCTATGCCGAGGGAAGCTACATGCCCATCCATCCAGTGGGCGCCTGGTCGCAGGCGGTGTGCGCCTATTTGCGCGTGCGCGAACCGCAGCAACTTCTGGTGGCTGGGTGCATTCGGCCAGTGGGAGTGACTGGCGGGCACCAGGGCTGGCCCACCGGCTCGCACTGGGGCGATACCTGGCTACCCTGGCCGACGTTACCCGCCGGCAGCCGAGTGCGCAACCTTCTCAGCGGTGAGGAGTTAGAACTGACCGAACACCAGGGACAGGTCGGCATCGCTGCCGCGCGGGCCTTCACCCGGCTGCCTCTGGCGGTACTGGCCGCGCCCGGGTGCGAATCGCCTCAGAACAGGTAAGTCACACCGGGCTCGCCAATCTCGATATCGGGGATCTTCAACTCGGCCAGCTCGGCGATGACCGCCTCGCGGCAGCGAGCATGGAGGTGATAAGCGATGAGCCGAACGTGCGAGGCCAGCTGGGCCCGCACCGCCGCAAAGTTACGGGGCGTGAGATGCAGCGCCAGATCGGCCAGCCATTGCAGCGACGAGGGAAAGGTACACTCGGCAAACACGGCGCGGAGGAAAGGCCGCGTCGAAGCGTAGCGCCACAACTCCTCGGTAGGGCCGGTGTCGCCGGAGAATGCCACCGCCGCCTGATCGTCCTCGACCACGTATCCCAGCGAGGGCACCACATGGCGGACCGCCACAGGAGTGATGCGCAGCCCGCCAGCCTCGACCTGCTGGCCGGGAGTCAGCTCGTGCAGCTTGAGAAAGGGCGGACTGGTGGTCGAGAGCTGGACGAAATCGGGGTACAGGGCGTTGTTGAACACGTCGCGGCGGAGACTATCGAGAGTGTGCGGCAGGCCGTAGATCGTGACGCAGTTCCCCGAGCCATCATATACCGCATCGAGGAAGGGCCCCAGCGACGCGACATGGTCGAGATGGGAGTGCGTCAGAAAAATGTGCTTGATGCGGCTGACCGTCTCAAGGTCGCCGACTCGATCCAGGCAGCCGGCATCGATGGCGACGACGTCGTCGAGCACAAAGCTTGTGAAGAGTTGCGGCCGATCCGGCGGGGCCGACGCTACCAGGGTCACACGCATGAGCACTCCTCAGCCCAGGATGGATGGAGTCTACTGCCCACCCTGGCCGACCCGCAAGGCCGCGCGGCCAAAATGCCAGCGGACAGAGGAGTATTGTCCTCCTCTGTCCGGGTTCGGCGGAACGATCAGGGGCGGGGCTGGAGGTACTGGACCGGGCGCAGTTCGGTGGGCTGGCCCGACCAGACGCGAATGGGCGTGGGCTGATCGAGGATCTTCTCGAACTGGCCCTGACGGATCTGCACGCGCAACTCTTTGGCCCGGACCGTCGCGCCAACGCCGATCCGCTCTGCGCTCAACCGGACGTTTCCTTTCAGGATGACGACGCCATCGTCGCGCAGGTTGATCAGGTCGATCTGGTCGGCCTGGGCCTTCCAGCGCGTGCCTTCCAGATGCACCTGCTTCTTGCCCGGTGCGATGCGGAGCTTGCCTGTTTCGCCCTCCAGGGTGAGAACGCCACAGGTCAGGCAGCGTCCGTCCGACTTCATCTGCACGCGCGATTTCTCGCCGGATTTCACCAGCGACAGATGGGTGTTGCGCGGCAACTGGTTGGCCAACGCCACCTGGGGCGTCGAGGAAACCGGCATGGCCACGGGCAACGGTTCGGGCAGCGAGGCGACCTGCGGCATGGGCAGCACGCACGGCATCCCCACCTGGCAGGTGGCCGGGACGTTCCGCTCCCAGGGGCTGCTCACTACCTGCACGGGGACTGGCGCCGGCATCATCGGCTGGTGGTCGTGCACCGTCACCTCGACGCAGCAGGGCTCTGGCCCATCGTTCTTCAGCGTCAGCAGGGTCGGCTGATTCACCATAACCTTGCGTCGATCGTGGAATCCGCCGCCCACCTGCTCGCCTCGCGAGGAGATGCAGGTCAGGCGAAGATCCAGGTCAGCCACGCTGTTCTTCACCGTACGGATGGCCGCACAGATATCGAGGCGATCCCCTCGGTCTCCACCGCAGGTAATGGTTGTGGGCTGAGGTCCCACGGAAACCAGCACCTTCGCGCGGAAATCCCTGGGCATGCATCGAGGCCCATCCTTCAGAACCACAGTGATGTACTGGCCGACGAAATTCGGCGTGGGCGCGACTGACCCGGTCGGCATCGGCGCAAACAGCGGTCCAGCCGGCGGCAAGGGAGGCGGCGCTGACACAGCCGCCACCGGATGCAGGACCGACGCCGGATCGGTGTACACCATGTCGATGGTGGGGGGGTTCGAGAGCAACCACAGCGAGAGAGGGAGCATGTTCATCCAGAACACAGCCAATCCTCCTGATATCAGACGAGGGGGGGAGTTGGGCGCCGGAGTGGCTATAGCAGCCTTCCACGCTGGTGTCATCGCCAACTGACACCTCGTCGCAACCATGCGGAATGCCCGAATCGAAGCACACCCTGCACGCTCTCTCGCCATCTCACCGAAGCGGGAGGCGACACCCTACCGAGTCAATTCTCCACAAGAACATTCACAGAATGCACTTACATCACCCAACGCACAACCGGCATGGCGTTTGCTATCGACCGAGAAGCACTCGATGATCGTACGGTGATGCCCCCTTCGAGGCTGCTCTCCCCAGTTCCTTCGGAGATTGACCGCATGCGCAGTTTTTTGACCACGCTGGCGCTTGTCTTGTTTGCGCTGGCTCCGATGGCCGAGGCCCGAACTGCTCAACCGAACGTGGCAGAGGAAGTGAAGCCGGCCGACGAGTTACAGATCACCTTGAAGACCGAGGTGATGCTGAACGGACGGCGGGTTGAGTACAGCGAGATACCCAGGACTGCCACCATCACCTACATCGAGTTGGCCCCAGACGCCAAGACGGTTCTGAAGATTTACTTTCGCAAGAATTAACGGCTGAAGATGGTAACGGCCGGGATCTCCCCCGGCCGTTAGTTCCTTCGCGGTTGGCCCGCAGGTTACTCGGGATTGACGGAGATGGTGAGGACCTGGCCAGGATTGACCGCGTATCGGCGAATCACGATGGCTGAGGGTCCCCCTTCCACCGGGTACCGACGTACCTCTCCATCTGGCCCGCGAATGGCCACGGTGAAGGGAACCGCCGGGGCAACCGCGCTACCGGCATCCGATCGAGTAACCTGAGTGCGACCCCGCGGCGCTTCCACAGTTACCTCGAGCGGTGAGGATTCAAGCCGGGGAGTAGCTGGAGCCCTGTAGGTCTGCGTCGGAGCCTGGGGCACCGAACGGGCTCGCTGCTGGGCAGCTTGCTTGAGAGCCAGGTTGGTTTCGAATCCACGAGCACCGGGGTGAATGCGCGGCGTCTGGGCCTGCACTCCTCCTGCGAAAAGCAAGACACCGGCCACCATCGTGATGGGCCAACCGAAAGAATGCAGCCTGGTGGGAGAGACCATGGCATACCTCCTATTGGGGAGAGGCCTCGCCTGCCCGGGTCAAGGGCGGCCTGCAGCCACGAAGCTGAGATCGACCCCGTCGGCACCGAGCGCCTCCACTTAGCTATTTTACCATCGGCCATGACCCCGGCACAGATTGATGATAAATGAGTCGTGTATACCATTTCGCCGGCAGCGACTCGACGAAGCAGCCCCTTGAGGCTCCTGACAGACTCACCTAGACTGGCAAGCAGTATCGAAGCAGCTGAGCCGAAGGAGCTTCCGCGGATGGCAAACTTCATTGATGCCCACGTGCATGTCTGGACTCCGGATACGATCCACTACCCCCTGGCGCGAGGGTTCACCAAGGAGGACATGAAGCCGGCCTCCTTCACGCCGGAGGAGTTGTTCAAGCACACGAAGCCTGCCGGCGTGAATCGCATCAACTTGATCCAGATGTCCTATTATCAGTTTGACAACGCCTACATGCTCGACATGATCCGCCTGCACAAGGGGGTCTTCGTCGGGACGGCGATCATCGACCCGGCTGGGAAGGATCCGGCGAGGGAGATGACCGATCTGGCGAAGCAGGGGGTGCGGGGCTTCCGCATCTATCCGAAGATCACGGCAGCGCCGATCGCTCGTTGGCTTCAACCCGAAGGCTTCACGAAGATGTTCGCCGCCGCTGCGCGGAACAACCAGGCCCTGTCGTGCCTGATCGATCCCGACGCCCTGCCCGAAATCGATCGCATGTGCAAGAAGTATCCAGGTGCCCCGGTCATCATCGACCACATGGCCCGGATCGGCGTGACGGGCACCGTACGTGACGAGGACGTGCAGGCGCTGTGCGACCTGGCCAAACACAAGCGCGTGATGGTGAAGATAGGCGCCTTCTACGCGCTGGGCAAGAAGAAGGCACCCTACACAGATCTGGGGCCGCTGATCGAGAAGCTGGTCCGCGCCTACGGCCCGGAACGCTGCATGTGGGAAAGCGACTGTCCCTTCCAGGTGGGCGAGGGCCACACCTACAAGGATTCGATCGACCTGATTCAGTCGAAGCTGACCTTCCTAACCGCCAGCGACCGCGAATGGCTGCTGCGCAAGACGGCTGAGAAGTTCTTCTTCACCGAATGACGACCGGAGCGCGCGGGGAACTTAACCCACGAGTTCGGGGATGGGCCGTCCCTCGTTGAGGATGGGCAGCGGGCGCTTGGCGGCGTCGTGGAACTCGTGTTTGTGGTCGATGCCCAGCACGTGGTACATCGTCGAGAGAATGTCGCCGACCGAGCAGGGGCGGGTCTTGGGGTTCTCGGCGCGGGCATCGGTCGAGCCAACTACCTGCCCCATCTGGAGGCCACCACCAGCGAAAACCACCGACATGGCGTTGGGCCAATGATCGCGGCCCGAACCGGAGTTGATGCGCGGCGTGCGGCCGAACTCACCATAGCTCATCACCAGCACCTGGCGATCCAGGCCGCGCTCGGCGAGGTCCTCAACCAGGGAGGCGAAGGCGCGATCGTAACGGGGGAGCAGGTTCTTCTTCAGCGACTCGAAGTTGTTGCTGTGGGTATCCCACCCGCCCAGGTTGACAGTGACATAGGTGACGCCAGCCTCAACCAGACGCCGGGCCAGCAGACACGATTGCCCCCAGCTATCACGACCATAGCGATCGCGAAGCCGAGGTTCTTCGCGGTGGATGTCGAACGCCTCGCGCGTCGCCTTGCTGGTGACAATGTCGAAGGCATCCTGATAGAAGCGGTCGAACCCCTCGGCAGCGCCAGCGATGTCCACGTCGCGGCGCAGGTTGTCCATGCCGCGCAGCAGATCCTTGCGGCCGTGGAAGCGGGCCAGGTCGACCCGGGGCGGCAGTTTCAGATCGCGCACCTGAAATGACGAACTGGACGGATCGCTCATGGGCGAGAAGGGATTGTAGGCCACGCCAAGGTAGGCGGCGTTGGCGCTGGGCGGCGGGCTGGGCAGGCAGACGTAGCCAGGCACCCGGGGGCGATTGGCGCCACGCATCTTCGCCACCACACTACCACAGGATGGGTGCAGGTTGTCGTTGATCTCGATGGTTGGCACGTAGCCGGTCAGCATCCAGTGTGACCCCATGCCATGGCCCGCGTTGGTGTGCCAACCGCTGCGCACGATGGACATGCGATGCATCTGCTTGGCTTCCAGCGGCAAATGCTCGCTGATGTCGATGCCGGACACCGTGGTGCGGATAGGTTTGAACTCGCCCCGAAACTCGGCGGGGGCGTCGGGCTTGAGGTCGTACATGTCGAGATGACTGGGGCCGCCGCCCAGCCAGAGGAGAATGACTGCCGTGTCGCGGGTGGATTTGTTCTCCTGCCGGGCGGCCTCGCGCGCACGGAGATGATCGGCCAGGGTCAGCCCACCCAGGCCCAGCGCGCCCACGCGAAGAAAGCTGCGTCGGCTAAGTCGATCGCAGGTTGTGTATCCCGGTCCGAGCACGTCGAGCATGATCCGCCCCCTGATTCGCTCGCTTCTCTGGTTCGGCCGCCACCTCGCACAGAGTATAGCCTGTCGGGTCAGCCTGGAAAAGATAGTGCCGTTACAGGACCAGGAAAATGAGAAAATCCGGGTAGGCAGGGGAGAGACGGGGTGGTATGAATCTCATCATCTCTTAATAAATCGTTCTCAACCTGGTGGCAACACCTTGATCCCCCATGCAAAGGGGCAGTCGAACTTGCGCGTTGACCGGGTGAATCCCAGGCGTCCAGCCGTAACGCTGATAGAACTGCTCGTGGTGATAGCCATCATCGCGGTTCTGCTGGGTCTGCTAATACCCGCGGTGCAGAAGGTGCGCGAGGCCGCCTCGCGCATGCAGTGTGCGAACCATCTCAAGCAGATCGGCCTGGCCTCGCATAGCTTTCACGATCAGTTTGGCGCCCTGCCCCAGGGGGGCAACCATTCGTACCCGAAACACGATCCGACTTGCGGGCACCCCAACCGGCGCGAGGAGTGGTCGTGGGCGTATCATCTGCTGCCATACCTCCAGGGAGTGAAGGTCCACATGGCGGAGAGTCCCGTGGTGGATGCCACACCTATTCCGGTGTTGTATTGCCCCACTCGACGCTCGCCGGTCAGCATCGACGGTCGGGCCAAGATGGACTACGCGGGCAACGCCGGCACCAACCTCGGCGCAGCCGGCCTCGATGGGGTGATCCTGCGCGGCATCAAACCGACCCTTCGCTTCGCCGAGATCGAGGATGGCACCAGCAACACCGTGCTGGCAGCCGAGAAGCGACTGAACCCCGCGCGGTTCGGCATCAGTAGCGACGATGACGTCTGGTACAACCGGCCTGGGTGGAACGGCGACTGGGAGGCATATCGCTCGGGCAGTGTTGCTCCGGCGCAGGATGAGGCGAGCCAGAGCAACGAGGCCTTTCCCATGTTCGGATCGGCCCATCCGCAGGGGTTCAACGCCTGCTTCGCTGACGGGTCGGTCCGCTACGTCCGCTACGGGATCGATCTCACCACCTGGAGAAAGGCCTGCGTGCGGAACGATAGAAGCTCGACCCAGATCGACCACTAGTATCCGGCTTCAGCGAGCGTCGTCGTGGACAGGACTGGAAGGCGCGGCAGGGCTGCTTGGAATGGCATTAGCTGCCGGAGGAAGGGGCCGCGAACTCGGCCCACAGGCGCCGGCCATTCAGGTGGGGACACCGAGGCGCGGCAACACCCAGACCTGCAGCACCACCCACAGGGCGATGATACCCAGGAAGATCAGCACGTCCATCGCAGCACCCTTTCGAGTCATTTAGCATCCAGGGGGCCAGGTTCCGGGCGAAACTTCACTGTTCTATTCTACGCGCCGGGGTGTGGCGTGCGCGGGGCGCGCCCTGTAGATTGGCCTCAGTCGATGATTTTTCAGAAGACGAGGTCGAACCATGACCAGCACCAGGGTTGCACTTGTCACCGGGGCGGGTTCGGGGATTGGGCGGGCGGCGGCACTGGCCCTGGCGCGTGAGGGGTTCGCCGTGGTGCTGACCGGCCGACGCCGCGAGGCGCTGGAGGAAACCGCGCGGCAGGCGATGGTGGGCGCCTCGCTTCTGGTGGTGCCAGCCGACATCACTGATCCCGACACGGTGCGGCAGGTGTTCGACCAGGTACGGCAGCAGTATGGCCGACTCGACCTGCTGTTCAACAACGCCGGCACCAACGCTCCGGCCATTCCCCTGGAAGATCTCTCGCTCGAGCAGTGGCGCCGGGTGGTAGATATCAATCTCAGCGCTCCGTTTTACTGCACGCAGGAAGCGTTTCGTCTGATGAAGGCCCAGACGCCGCAAGGTGGCCGTATCATCAACAACGGCTCGATTTCGGCACACGCCCCACGGCCGCATTCCGCGCCATACACGGCCACCAAGCACGGCATCACCGGGTTGACCCGTGCCACGGCGCTGGATGGCCGACGATACAACATCGCCTGCGGCCAGATTGATATCGGCAATGCCGCCACCGACATGACAGCTCGCATGCAGGTGGGTGTCCTGCAGGCCAACGGCACGACGGCCTCAGAGCCGACCATGGATGTCGAACATGTCGCCCGCGCCGTCGTCTACATGGCCGGCCTGCCCCTGGAGGCCAACGTGCTCTTTCTGACGGTCATGGCCACCACCATGCCCTTCGTCGGCCGGGGCTGACCACTCGCTACCAAACACTTTCCTGATCGAAATTATATACAGCCAGCGCACATCCCGGCAGAATCCGCATCTTCCACCCATACCTCCTCCACAGCTCAACCCAACTTTATTCCGTCAGCAGAAAAAATTGCCCTGACAGCGCAACGTGAACTAAGCTGGGCTTATACCCCCTGTCGTAGCGGTTGATTCAGGTTGCCCTCTGGATTCCGAGTTACGACCTCCCAGATGTGGTTCACGGAATGGCCGCCGCCTATTCTGTCCGGTGACAGAGGGTTTCGGCGATGAACCCAAAGGGAGAGAAGAGTTAGACCAAGTTCTATGGCTGCCTGCGCAGTTGCAACGATGCATGTGCGGGGAGTAGTGGTCTTTTTTGATCTCGAGGTATTCCATGCACTGGTGGAAACACGTTCGGCGGTTGTCCGGAAAGAGCCTGCGACCGACTACTCTGCGCCATACCCGCCCGCTTGCCCGCCTGGAATCGCTCGAGGATCGCCTGGTCCCGGCCCCAGCCCCGGCGCTGACTGGCCTGGCGGGAACGGGATCCACCCAGATGCTTCTGGGGGAGACCGTCACCTATAACTTCAACTTCGTCAACAACGACCTCACGGACACCGGCTTCAGCCCGTTCCTCGAAGTGGCTCTCGACACCTCGGGACCCGACGGGGCCACTTCCGCACCACTCGATGGCTTCGGGACGCCCTCCGTCACCGCGGCTGGTCTGCAGATGGCTCCCATCGGTACCATCCCCCTCTCCGCAGGCCAGACCACTTACACCAATCCGTTTACCGGACAGTCGCGCCCGGTGCCAACTGGCTTTGGTGCCAACGACACCATCTACGTATATCAGCTTCCGTTTGGTAGCTTCACACCCGGACAAAGCACGGCCGTCACACTCCAGGTGCCGACCAGCAACCTGGCCGACGTCGGGACGGCTCTGCCCATCTCGATCGTGCCCGGGTTCCGCGACACTGACGCTGTCGCTCCGTTTTCGCCGGTCTATGGCTCGAACTTCAACACCGACGCCACGCCGGCCCTGTACCGGTTGCGCAAGGTCTACCTCGGCCCGGAGAGCGAAACTGCCACTGGGCCCAATTTCGTTCGTCGCTATCGGCTCGAGGTGGATATCGCCACGGGGCAGACGCTGACCAACCTGGCCCTCACCGACACGCTCGCTGCCAGCATGCAGATACTTGGCCGGAACACCACCGTGGTGGCCGGCAACCCCAACATGGCGGCCTACCTGTACGCCACCGCGGGCAACCAGGGCAGTAACCTGTTCAGCTCGGGCAACCTCACGGGAACGGCTCAGCCCACCGGCCCGGGTGGCACCCTGGTGTACACCTTCCCCACCAAGACCGGGGTCGATGGGGTCGATGCCGCGTTCGAGTTCAACTTCTACGTCCCGCGCGATAATGCCTCGCCTCCGGGAGGCCAGGTCGTGCCGCAGACCACCACGACTGGCACCGACAGCACCAACGCGACCAACACCGCTTCCGCGCAGGCCAACTGGAACCCGCTTGACACGCGCGACCAGCAGAACCAGATTGTCACCCCCGCAGCAGTGGGTTCGGTGTTCAGCCACACCCTGGAGCAGCAGTCCATCGCCGTCCAGAAGACGGTGGAAGCGATCGACCCCACCACGGGCGCCACGACGACCACCATTCGGCCGGGGCGGACGCTGCTGCGCTACACCATCAACTTCCAGGTTTCGGACTACTACGCCTTCCAGGATGTCTTCGTCCGCGACGTGCTCTCGGACGGGCTGCGTCTGTTCATCGGCACCCGGGGCGTCGTCAACGCCTTCCCCAGCATGGCGGTCACCAACGCCTACCTGACCGGAACCCCCTCAGGCAGCCGGACGGATACCTCGGGGTTGTTCCAGGGAACGGGCGTCATCGACTACCAGCGTCGCTACACCTCCGGCGACGTCGACTCCGACCCCACCAGCTTCCCCGCGGATGGCCCTGCCCTGGGTGCTTTCAGCCCGGGCGTCTTCACCAATTTGACTCCGGCGCCGAACACCAACGTCAACACCGGTGGCACCAGCCTCATTCAGTTCAATATCTCCGAGGAATTGCAGGCACGTCTGGGAGCCAACGCAGGTCGTCTGGTCGGTGGCGAGATCGGCAACAACGGCACGGGGCCGTTCAACAACGCCTTCGGCAGCCAGCTGGTGACGCCGGGCACCACGGGCACCATCGTCTTCTATGCCGAGGTCAGCGAGGAGTTCAGCGACGCCTTTCCCTCGGGCGACAGGTCGGTCGATCAGGGTGACGTGCTGAATAACTCGGTGGACGACCCCACCACTGGTGCTCGCGACGGAATCAGCGGCACGCAGCTGCGGCCGTCCACCATCAACGATGTCAGCGCCATCGCCATTGGCACAGGTAGCGACAACAGCAGCAGTCAGATCAGCATCCCGTACGGCCAGATCGACAAGCAGATCCACGCCATCAACGGCGTTGTCGTTCCGGCCCAGACCACGGGTAGCCCACCGCTCAAGATCCAGCCGGGCGATCGCGTCACCTATCGCCTCACCTACACGCTGCCGATCAGCAGCTTCGAGCAGCTCCGCCTGATCGAGTTTCCACCGCTGCCGGTCATGAATGTCACCGGCAGCGCGCCGTTTACCTTCGTGCGTGACCCGGCCGCGTACACGTTCCAGGCTGGGCAGGTTGGCGTCCTCGATGCCGCTGGCAGCAATGCCACGGACGACACCTACTTCGCCACCTTCGACCCGACCCAGACGGGCTCGGCGAACCCCACGCTCAGCATCAACTCCACCGACAACACCCTGACGATGGATTTTGGTTCGCGGGAAGATCTGGGCCAGCGACGCTCCACCCAGATCTCTCTGCTCACCACCTTCGTCGTTAGCAACGACCCCTTCGTCAACGACCTCTTCCTGACCAATCAGCTGCGTGTCCAGGAGAACTCGACCAACGCGGGCTCGACCACCAACGAGGACCTCAACCAGTTCGAGCTGGTGCGTCCCTTTGTCTCGATCCAGAAGGGCGCCGTGGCGGGCGATGCGACCGGGCTGAGCGCGGGCAACATCGTCTTCGCGGCCGCCACCAACCCCACGGGCACGTTGACCATCGGGGGCAACCCACTCAGCGGAAGCAACACGCTCAACAGCACTACCCAGGCCGGGCTCATCGGTGGGCTGAATATCACCGCGACCAACGCTCCGGTCGATGCGGGAGACATCGTTCGGTACGCCATCGTGGTGCAGAACACCGGTGATGGTGACGCCTTCGACGTGTCCATTCGCGACCAGATCCAGCCGGGCTACGTCATCCCGGGAACCTTCGCCGGGCTGAACCTGCGGGCCTTCCGGGGCGACGGCTCGCCACTGGTCCTGGGCACCGACTACACCCTGACCAGCTACAACAGCGCAACCGGTGAGTTCGTGCTTCAGCTGGTCGACAACTACACAGCTGGCAACATCGGTGGAGCCTCCGAGGATGCCCGGTCAGGAGCACTCAGCCGCGGAGCCAGCGCCACCGGCGCCATCACCAATGGGTCGAACACGGTTCTGTTGCTCTACGATCTGACTCTGGCCTCCACTGTTGCTCCGAACGCCAGCATCACCAACACGGCCACTGTTCCGGTCTACTCGAACAACGAGGCGGGCCCAGATCTTACGGACCCCAACGTCGTCCCGGATGCAACCGACCCCACGGACACGGCCAACGTGGTGACCCGGCTACCGGGGATAGCCAAGGTGCTGACCGGCACGGAGGTGAACGAGGTCGGCAACCTCGCCTCGACCCAGGCGACCATCGGCGAGCTGATCACCTACACGGTTACGCTAACGGTGCGCGAAGGTGTCATGCCCGCCACGCGCATCGTAGATACCATGGACACGGGCCTGGCTTTTGCCCGCCTCGTCAGTGTGACCTCATCCGCGGGAGTGTCGTTCGCCAACTCGTTCGGCACGCTACCCAGTCAGACGCCCACCAACGTCACCTTCGCCAACTCTGGCCGCGACGTCACCTTCAATTTCGGCGATGTGACCAACACCAACGCCGTCAACGGCACCACCGAGACCATCGTCCTGGTGTACGAGGCGGTGGTCCTGAACACGGTGGGGAACCAGGCCAACGGGCAGCGCAATAACTCGGCCCGACTGTCCTGGACCGGCAACGCCACCACGGTTGCGACCGTCTCGGCGGCGAATGTCACGATTGTCGAGCCGACGCTCTCGACCACCAAGCTGGCGCGGAACGCCACCCACGGAAGCGCCTTCGCTTCGACCACGTTCGGCGATTCGGCCGACCTCATCGAATACCAGATCACCATCACCAACGGGAACGCGTCATCGGACACCACCGCCTTCGACGTGACGCTCAACGACGTCATCCCCGCTCTGCTGACCAGCCCCACCCTGATCAGCGCCACCTCGACAGGCGGCGTGCGCATCAACGGGACGGCCGGCACGGTCGGCCTGAGCGATCTGCAACTCGTGGGCAACACCCTGACGATTGGCAGCAACATCGACATGCCGCGCAACTCGACGATCACCATCGTCGTGCAGGGCACATTCACCGGAGCCACCGGTCTGCGCGTGCCTAACACCGCAGATGTCCGCTGGACCAGCCTGGATGGCACGGTGACCGATCGCTCGGTCCAGAACACCAGCAGCGAAGAACGGGACGGCTCTGGCGGGGTGAACGACTACTTCCGGCAGAGCACCGCCAACATCGAAACGCCGCCGCTGGTGCGCAAGAGCATCATCGCCACTTCGGAGGCCCACACCTCGGGTAGTTCGGTGGCGGTGGGTGAGATCGTTCGCTATCGTCTGCTGACCACCATCGGCGAGGGTATCACTAACAACTTCCAGATGCAGGATATCCTGCCGGCGGGCATGGCGTTCCTCAACGACGGCACCGCGCGGTACGTCTTCGTCGCCTCGGCAAATGGCAACATCACCTCCAACAGCATCACCAACATCACTGGCCTGGGCAGCAGCCCCACGGTGGTGGGCGACGAAACCAACGTCTATTCCGTGCTGTCCTCCGCCATCACGGGCGTCTTCAACGACAACAACATCGCCACCTCGGCCAACGGAGTCGGTACCGGCGAATCTACCACCTTCAGCGCAGGCCAGTCGGTCTTCTTCCGGTTCGGCGACCTGCAAAACAACGACAGCGACCTCGTCAACGAGTTCATCCTCGTCGAGTTCAACGCGCTGGTGGTGAACGTCACCGGCAACCAGGCGGGCACCAACCTCGACAACACCTTCTCCGTCCTGGCCGATACCAACGGCGACAACGTACCCGGCTACCTGGACATGGTCGTCGATGTGGATAGCAACGGTGTGGTCAACACGGGTGACACCTCCTCGACCGCGGTGGATGCCGACAACAGTGCTGTCACAACTCCCAACACTCCCGCTCTGTCCAACGCCCCACGGGTCACCGTGGCCGAGCCCAGCCTGTCGGTCAACAAGCAGGTGATCGCCACCACGGGTGGAGTCGTGACCTATCGTGTCACGGTCAGCAACGCCAGCGGCACCAACTTCACCACTGCCTTCAACACGCGGGTCCTCGACGCTCTGGATGGCGTCAACCTCTCCCTGGTCAGTGGCAGCATCAGTGCCATCAGTTTCACGGGCGGCGCCAGTGGGGTGACGGAGAACAGCAGCGGCAACACCGTGGACCGCACCATCACCACGATGCCTGCTGGCTCCACCGCCACGTTCACCTACCAGGCCAACGTGCTGACCATTCCGTCCGGGTCGACCACGCTGAACAACACCGTCAACGTCAGCTACACCAGCCTACCCGGCAGCAACGGAACCGGCGGCACCTGGACCGCGGATCCGGCCACCAGCTCGACGGTACCCGGGGCTGCCTCCAGCTCGACTGGTGAGCGCACAGGAGTGGATGGCGCGGGCCAGCTCAATGATTACGTCACGTCCGACACCGAACGGCTGGGGTCGCTCGGCGATCGCGTCTGGGTCGACCTGAACAGCAACGGCGTTCAGAACACCGGTGAGCCCGGCATCGTCAACGCTCCGGTCACCGTCCGCTGGGCCGGGCCCAACGGTACCTTCAACGATGGCGATGACAGTGTCATCTCGACCTTCACGGACTCGACCGGGACCTACCTGGTCGGTGGTCTGCCCGTCGATAGTCCCGGAGCCTTCCGCGTCACCGTGGACACCACGGCCTCGGTCTTCACCACGAACAACCTGACGACGCAAACCTTCGACGCCGACGGCACGGGCACTCCGAACCAGTCGCAGGTTAGCCTGGTGAGCGCCACCCCCAACCCACGCACCCAGGACTTTGGCTATCGCGGCCCGGGTTCGATCGGCGACACGATCTTCCTCGACGTCAACAACAACGGACTACCCGACACCGGGGAAGGCATCGCCAACGTCCAGGTCTCTCTCACGGGCGACTTCAACGGCGACGGCATCGACGAGACGGTGACGACCACCACCGACACGAATGGCGCCTACCTGTTCAGTGGCCTGCGCACCACCAACGCCGGAGTGACCTACACCGTCGCGGTCAACACCGCCACCCTGCCCCCCGGCGTGAACCAGACGGTGGACCCGGATGGCACGCTCAACAATCAGTCCACCTCGACGCTCACGACGGCGGCGCCGACCGATCTGACTCGCGACTTCGGCTATCGCGGTCCAGGTTCCATCGGTGACACCATCTTCCTCGATGTGAACAACAACGGACTGCCCGATGCCGGCGAAGGCATCGCAGGCGTCACCGTCACCCTGACAGGCGACCTGGACAACGACGGCTCCAACGAATCGGTCACCGCGACGACCGACACGAACGGCCTGTATCTCTTCTCCGGCCTGGTGACCAACAACGGCTCCGGTGGCGGCAAGACCTACACCGTGGCCGTCAACACCGCGACGTTGCCCGCGGGTGTCGCGCAGACGGTGGATCCAGACGGCACCCTGAACAACCAATCGTCGTCCACGATCACCACCGCCGCACCGACCGATCTGACTCGCGACTTCGGTTATCGCGGCCCGGGTTCCATCGGTGACACGATCTTCCTCGACGTCAACAACAACGGTGTGCCTGATGTCGGCGAGGGCATCGCCAACGTCACGGTCACACTCACCGGCGACCTGGATGGTGATGGCACCAGCGAGACCGTCACCACGACTACTGACACGAACGGCGCGTATCTGTTCAGCGGCCTGCGCACCACGGCGGCGGGTGTCGCCTACACCGTCGCCGTGAACAATGCGACACTGCCCGCGGGTCTCGCGCAGACAGTCGATCCGGATGGCACACTCAACAACCAGTCCACCTCGACCCTGACGACGGCGGCTCCGACCGACCTGACGCGCGACTTCGGTTATCGTGGGCCTGGGTCCGTCGGTGACACCATCTTCCTCGACGTCAACAACAACGGGGTCCCCGATGCCGGCGAAGGCATCGCCAATGTCACGGTCACGCTCACGGGTGACCTCGACGGCGATGGCGTGAATGAGACGGTTTCGGCCACGACTGACACCAACGGCCTGTATCTATTCTCCGGACTATGCACGACCGCGGCGGGTGTCACCTACACCGTCGCCGTGAATGCAGCAACGCTGCCCCCGGGCGTCGCGCAGACCGTCGATCCGGATGGCACGCTCAATAACCAGTCCACCTCGACCCTGACGACGGCGGCACCGACCGACCTGACTCGCGACTTCGGTTATCGCGGCCCGGGTTCCATCGGTGACACGATCTTCCTCGATGTCAACAACAACGGACTGCCTGATGTCGGCGAGGGCATCGCCAACGTCACGGTCACACTCACCGGCGACCTGGATGGCGATGGCACCAGCGAGACCGTCACCACGACCACCGACACCAACGGCGCGTATCTGTTCAGCGGCCTGCGCCACGGCGGCGGGTGTCACCTACACCGTCGCCGTGAACAATGCGACACTGCCCGCGGGTCTCGCGCAGACAGTCGATCCGGATGGCACACTCAACAACCAGTCCACCTCGACCCTGACGACGGCGACCCCGACCGACCTGACGCGCGACTTCGGTTATCGTGGGCCTGGGTCCGTCGGTGACACCATCTTCCTCGATGTCAACAACAACGGGGTCCCCGATGATGGCGAGGGTATCGCTGGCGTCACCGTCACACTCACCGGCGACCTGGACGGCGATGGGGCGAATGAGACCGTCTCGGCCACGACCGACACGAATGGCCTCTATCTCTTTTCCGGCCTCCGCACCACCGCCGCAGGCGTGACCTACACCGTCTCCGTGAACTCTGCGACTCTCCCGGCGGGTGTATCTCAAACGGTCGATCCGGATGGAACACTCAATAACCAGTCCACCTCGACCCTGACGACGGCGGCCCCGACCGACCTGACGCGCGACTTCGGCTATCGCGGTCCGGGTTCCATCGGTGACACCATCTTCCTCGATGTGAACAACAACGGTGTACCCGACACCGGCGAGGGCATCGCCAACGTCACCGTCACACTCACCGGTGACCTGGATGGCGATGGGGCGAATGAGACCGTCACCACGACCACCGACACCAACGGCCTCTACTTGTTCTCGGGCCTGCGCACGACGACCACGGGTGTCACCTACACCGTCGCCGTGAACACTGCGACACTGCCGGCTGGAGTTGCCCAAACGGTGGACCCGGATGCCACCATCAACAACCAGTCGCCATCCACGCTGACCGATGCGGCCCCGACCGACCTGACACGCGATTTCGGCTATCGTGGGCCTCGATCCGTCGGTGACACCATCTTCCTCGACGTCAACACTAACGGACTGCCCGATGCTGGCGAAGGCATCGCCAACGTCACCGTCACACTCACCGGCGACCTGGACGGCGATGGCACCAACGAGACGGTGACGACCACCACCGACACCAACGGCAACTATGTCTTCTCGGGTCTCCGTACCACCGCCGCCGGGGTCACCTACACCGTCGATGTGAATGCAGCCACCCTGCCGGCGGGCGTTTCTCAGACGGTCGATCCCGATGGCACGCTCAACAATCAGTCCACCGCCACGCTCACCAATGCTGCAGCCCACGGACCTGACTCGCGACTTCGGCTATCGCGGTCCAGGTTCGATCGGTGACACCATCTTCCTCGATGTCAACAACAACGGTGTGCCCGACACCGGCGAGGGCATCGCCAACGTCACCGTCACACTCACCGGTGACCTGGACGGCGATGGAGTGGACGAAACGGTCACTGCCACCACCGACACCAACGGCCTCTACTTGTTCTCGGGCCTCCGCACGACCGCCGCGGGTGTCACCTACACCGTCGCGGTCAACTCTGCGACTCTCCCCGCGGGGGTCGCGCAGACGGTGGACCCCGATGGCACACTCAACAACCAGTCGTCGTCCACGTTGACCGATGCGGCTCCGACTGACCACCCGAGACTTCGGCTATCGCGGTCCCGGGTCCATCGGCGACACGATCTTCCTCGACGTCAACAACAACGGACTGCCTGATGTCGGCGAGGGCATCGCCAACGTCACCGTCACACTCACCGGCGACCTGGACGGCGATGGAGTGGACGAAACGGTCACTGCCACCACCGACACCAACGGCCTCTACTTGTTCTCGGGCCTGCGCACCACGGCCGCGGGCGTGACCTACACCGTCGCGGTCAACTCTGCGACTCTCCCGCGGGGTCGCGCAGACGGTGGACCCCGATGGCACACTCAACAACCAGTCGTCGTCCACGTTGACCGATGCGGCTCCGACCGACCTGATGCGCGACTTCGGTTATCGTGGGCCTGGGTCCGTCGGTGACACCATCTTCCTCGATGTCAACAACAACGGGGTCCCCGATGCTGGCGAGGGTATCGCTGGCGTCACCGTCACACTCACCGGCGACCTGGACGGCGATGGCACCAGCGAGACCGTCACCACGACTACTGACACGAACGGCGCGTATCTGTTCAGCGGCCTGCGCACCACGGCGGCGGGTGTCACCTACACCGTCGCCGTGAACAATGCGACACTGCCCGCGGGTCTCGCGCAGACAGTCGATCCGGATGGCACACTCAACAACCAGTCCACCTCGACCCTGACGACGGCGGCCCCGACCGACCTGACTCGCGACTTCGGCTATCGCGGTCCGGGTTCCATCGGTGACACCATCTTCCTCGATGTGAACAACAACGGTGTGCCCGACACTGGTGAGGGCATCGCCAACGTCACCGTCACACTCACCGGCGACCTGGACGGCGATGGGGCGAATGAGACCGTCACCACGACCACCGACACCAACGGCCTCTACTTGTTCTCGGGCCTGCGCACGACGACCACGGGTGTCACCTACACCGTCGCCGTGAACACTGCGACACTGCCGGCTGGAGTTGCCCAAACGGTGGACCCGGATGCCACCATCAACAACCAGTCGCCATCCACGCTGACCGATGCGGCCCCGACCGACCTGACACGCGATTTCGGCTATCGTGGGCCTGGATCCGTCGGTGACACCATCTTCCTCGACGTCAACACTAACGGACTGCCCGATGCTGGCGAAGGCATCGCCAACGTCACCGTCACACTCACCGGCGACCTGGACGGCGATGGCACCAACGAGACGGTGACGACCACCACCGACACCAACGGCAACTATGTCTTCTCGGGTCTCCGTACCACCGCCGCCGGGGTCACCTACACCGTCGATGTGAATGCAGCCACCCTGCCGGCGGGCGTTTCTCAGACGGTCGATCCCGATGGCACGCTCAACAATCAGTCCACCGCCACGCTCACCAATGCTGCGCCCACGGACCTGACTCGCGACTTCGGCTATCGCGGTCCAGGTTCGATCGGTGACACCATCTTCCTCGATGTCAACAACAACGGTGTGCCCGACACCGGCGAGGGCATCGCCAACGTCACCGTCACACTCACCGGTGACCTGGACGGCGATGGAGTGGACGAAACGGTCACTGCCACCACCGACACCAACGGCCTCTACTTGTTCTCGGGCCTGCGCACGACCGCCGCGGGTGTCACCTACACCGTCGCGGTCAACTCTGCGACTCTCCCCGCGGGGGTCGCGCAGACGGTGGACCCCGATGGCACACTCAACAACCAGTCGTCGTCCACGTTGACCGATGCGGCTCCGACCGACCTGACGCGGGACTTCGGCTATCGCGGTCCCGGGTCCATCGGCGACACGATCTTCCTCGACGTCAACAACAACGGACTGCCTGATGTCGGCGAGGGCATCGCCAACGTCACCGTCACACTCACCGGTGACCTGGATGGCGATGGCACCAACGAGACGGTGACGACCACCACGGACGGTAATGGCAACTACCTCTTCTCGGGTCTGCGCACCACCGCCGCAGGCGTCGCTTACACCGTGGCCGTCACCCCTGGCACGCTACCCGCTGGTATCTCGCAGACCGTTGATCCGGATGGGACACTCAACAATCAATCCCCGGCCACACTCACTGATGCGGCTCCGACCGATCTCACCCGCGACTTCGGCTATCGTGGGACGGGCAGTCTTGGTGATCGCGTCTGGCTCGATCTCAACACCAATGGTGTACAGGATTCCGGTGAGCCTGGGCTGACGGGTGTCGACCTTACCCTGACCTGGGCCGGCCCCGATAACATCTTCGGCAACGCCGACGATGTTACCTCCACAACCACCACCGGCGCGAACGGTATCTACAGTTTCAGTGGGTTGCCTGCTGGCACCTACACCGTCGTCGTCAATCCGCTGACCCTGCCAGGCAACGTCAGCCAGACCTTCGACCTGAGTGGGCCGCTTGATAACCGCGCCACGCGCACGCTGACGCTCGGGGAAACCGCCATCAATGTCGATTTCGGCTACGTCGGCAATGCCTCGGTCGGGGATCGCGTCTGGCTCGACCACAACGCCGACGGCGTTCAGCAGACCAGCGAGCCTGGCATTCCTGGAGCCACCGTTCAACTCACCTGGTGCGGGAAGGATGACATCCTTGGCACAGTCGACGACATCATCTTCACCACCGTCACGGGAACCAATGGCGAGTACCTCTTCTCGGGTCTACCGGTTAACGATCAGAGCGACAGCTACCGGGTCCAGGTGACCGCGCTGCCCATCGGCGGGCTGGTCCCCACCTACGACCTCGATAGTGGTCTCGTCGCCCCGAATCAGAGTGCTGATTTCGAAGTCACCCCCAGCGGAGCCAACCAGAACCGTCGGGATGTGGACTTCGGCTACCAGGGGACGGGTTCGCTTGCTGGCACTGTCTACCGCGACGACGACGACAATGGCGTGCAGAACGGTACCGAACCAGGCATCGCGGGCGTGACTCTGACGCTCACCGGAACCGACGCGCTGGGCAACCCGGTGCTGAATCCGCTCACCGGACAACCGTATCAGGTGACGACCAACAACAACGGTGACTACAGCTTCCCGGCACTGCCGCCAGGCACCTACACCATCACCGAGACGCAGCCGGGCAATTATAACGACGGCAAGGATGAGGTAGGCAGCCTCAGCGGCACGCCTGGCAATGACGCCACCTCGAGCATCGTGCTTGGCCCCGGGCAGGCGGGCGTTGAGTACAACTTCGGCGAGCGCGCCACTGGTGTTTCCGGCGTTGTGTTCCGCGATGATGATCGCAACGGCGTGCAGAATGGCAACGAGCCAGGCCTGCCTGGTGTCACCATCGAGCTGCGCGATCCCATCACCAACAACCCTATTGACACCACCACCACGGGGCAGGACGGTAGCTACACATTCGACAACATTCCCGCGGGCAACTACCGCATCGTCGAGTTGCAGCCGGTCGGCTACGCAGATACCACCACGGGGTCATTCCAGCCCAACACCCGCGATGTCACCGTACCGCTGACCGGACTGACCGAGCAAAACTTCGGCGAAATCCTGGGCAGCCTGGCGGGCACGGTCTATCACGACATCAACGCCAACGGCGCGCAGGACGCCAACGAGCCAGGCCTCCCCGGTGTTACGGTGACGCTCAACGGCGTGGATGCAGCCAATAACCAGATCGTCAACCGCACCGTAACGACCGATGCCGACGGCAACTATCGCTTCGACTTCCTGCTGAGCGGCACCTACAGCATCACCGAATCTCAGCCGTTCGCACACGTAGACGGGCAAGATCAGCTCGGCAGCGAGGGCGGACTGCTCACCAACGACCATGTCAGCCTGATCAACCTCGGACCGGGAGTGAATGGCACCGACTACGACTTCGGCGAGATCGGCCTCAACAGCGTGGCCGGGTTTGTCTACCGCGACTTCAACCTCGACGGTCAGCGCAACACCACCGGTGCCAACCCCGACACTGGCATCGTGGGCATCACCATCACACTGACTGGCATCGATACGGAAGGCCGGCTGATCAGCCGAGTCACCCAGACCGGTGCCAACGGGGCTTATCTCTTCGAGGATCTGCCGGCTGGCACCTACACCATCACCGAGACGCAGCCACCCCTGCCCACCTCGCTGAATAACGGCTTCTACGATGGTGCCGACAACCTTGGCTCGCTGTCAGGCAGCGTGCCGGGCAAGAATCAGCTCCAGGTGACCCTGCGGGGCGACCCAGAGAATCCGCCGGACAACGGGACCGATTACAACTTCGGCGAGTTGCCACCCGCGGATCCGTTTGGCTACGTCTACGTGGATTACAACGGCAACGGCATCCGCGAGCCGGGCGAGCCAGGCATCCCCAACGTGCCGATCACCCTCTCTGGCACCGCGTTCGCCGGGACGCCCTTCGCTCGACCTCTGGCACCCAGCGACATTCCCGGAGGCAGCTTCACGGTTCTCACCGACGCGAACGGCTTCTATCAGTTCAATCCCATTCCGCCGGGGCTGTATCGCCTGGTGGAAACGCAACCGGCGCGCTACCTCGATGGCCGCGAGCAGAATGGCGACCCCCAGGGTGGGCCGGTAACCGTGGGCAACGACGTGTTCTCCAACCTGGTGCTTAACCCCTTCCCCGTGCGGGGACCGTTCAACTTCGGCGAGTTGCTCGCCCGCACCAGCCTCTCTGGCTCGGTCTACGTGGATCGCAACAACAACGGCACGCGCGATCCAGGCGAAGTGGGTATCCCCGGGGTCACCATCCTGCTGCGCGGCACCGACACCAGCGGCCGGCCCGTTAGCGCCTCGGTCGTCACGGATGCTCGCGGCAACTACATCTTCCGCAAGATGGCCCCGGGCACCTACAACCTGATCGAACGTCATCCCACGGCTTTCGTGGATGGCCGGGAGCGCGGCGGCAATCGGGGCGGAGTGGTGGGCAACGATACCATTCGCTCCATTGTGGTCACTTCCACGCAGCCTGGCACCGGCTACCTCTTCGGCGAGCGGGGACTCACGGCCGCCGAGATTACCAAGCAGAATCTGCTGGCGACAGGATCGGCCCCCTTCCTGGGCCGGCCCGGAAGCGGCCAGACCTTTGTCACCCAGGTCGGCGATCCGTCCGGTTACGTCTACGTCGATGCCAACCGCAATGGCCGACGCGATGCTGGCGAACAGGGAATCGTTGGTGTCGAGATCCGCTTGGTGGGTGTGACCGCCTCGGGTCAGAAGGTCTCCCAGACCACCTGGACCAACGCCTTCGGTTTCTACCGCTTCGGCGATCTGCCGGCGGGCACCTACAGCCTCATCGAGGTGCAGCCTTCCGGGTTCAAGGATGGACGCGAGCAGGTCGGCAACCTCGGCGGTCGGGCGGGGAACGATCGCATTACCGGCATCCGGGTGCCGCGTGACGGCGTCGGCGTGAACTACAACTTCGGCGAGTATCTCAGCTTCCTGGGAGCCGAGCCGACCGACGAGAGCCCGGTTCTTCCCACCGACGATCTACCGCCGCGCGACGCCCTGGCGCGGGCCACCGATGTCGAGGTGAGCGATCAGCTGTTCTCTCAGCTGGCCGAGGATTCATCTCGTGGACCGGAGGCGGTCGCGGCGGCCCTGGGGCTGGTGGCGCTACCGCACCTGCTCCGCGAGCCACGCCGCCGTCGGCCCGGCATCCGGGAGGAGTAAACTCGTCTTTACTCCCGGCGCGAGGCGGGCTATAGCGTCGCCCACACTATCGCTATAGGTTTAATCTGTCTCCAACGCCGGAGGACGCCATGCGCGGCATGATCGTTGCGTGGGCCGTGCTTTCCGTCCTGTTGTCCGGGCTCACCGTCCAGGCACAGGCGCCAGCCAACCCAACCCAGGGTGCCGTCTACTTCGCGCCGAATGCCGGCCCGATGCAACAGCCCGTGCAGACTACGGGGTACACCACTCCGGCCCCCGCTGCCGCGACCACCTTCCAGCGAGGAACCGATGCCGGGTTCGCCGCGAGCGACGCCGACGTCTCGTTCTGGTTCATCGGCGAGTATCTGTACTGGGGCCTCAGTGGCGCCAAGGTACCTCCTCTGTTGACCACCAGCCCCCCGGGCACCTCCGTGGGTTCAGCCGGAGTCATCGGCGCGCCGGGTACCCGGGTAGTCTACGGGGGAAGCGATATCAACGACGACTTTCGTTCGGGCTTTCGCGTGCGGGCCGGCGTCTGGCTGGATGAGGATCAGAACCACGGCATCGACGTCAGCTTCTTCATGCTCGAGGGCATGGGCAACGGAGCGACCGTGGGGGCCCAGGATGGCAGCATCATCTCGAGTCGGCCGTTCGTCGATGCCACCACTGGGCTGAACAATGCCGAGCTGGTGTCGTTCCCCGGCATCCTCAATGGCACCGCCTCGGTGGATGCTGGCTCCGGCGCCTTCTGGGGTGTCGATGCCCTGTGGCGGCACAAAATCTGCTGCGGGCATTTCAACCTGAGTGGCTGCGAGGACGGCGGCTATTTCCGCGTGGATTTGTTGTCGGGCTTCCGCTACTTCCGCTACGACGATCAGGTCACCATCACCGAGGATCTCACGCCGCTCAACCCGGCCATTCTTCCGGGCACACGCATCCTGATCAGCGACCGCTTCAAGGCACGCAACGCCTTCGCCGGTGGCGCGCTGGGGTTGGGCACCGACCTGCAGTTCAACCGCCTGTCGATCTGGGCGCGGGGTCGGGTGAACCTCGGAGCCACCCAGCGCGAGGTCTCCATTCAGGGACAGACTGAGGTGCAGCAACCTGGCTTCGCGCCCCTGGTTCGCTCTGGAGGACTGCTGGCACTCAACAGCAACATCGGCGACTACAAGTCCAGCCGCTTCACCGTCCTGCCGGAAGGCGACATCACCCTCGGCTACCAGGTGGCCGATTTCTGTCGGTTACTCGTCGGCTACTCGATCATCTACTGGCCTGGTGTGGCCTTCGCCGGTGAGCAGATCGACCCGGTCGTCAATCCGAACCTGATTCCGAGCAAGGGCGGCGCCCAGGCAGTCGGCCCGGCTCGGCCACGCTTCGACTTCCAGTCAGGCGACCTCTTCGTCCACGGTCTCACCGCGGGCATCGCCTTCGCCTACTAGTGCTCCGACTATCAAGGGGGCTCGCTCCGCACATGGAGCGAGCCCCCTGCCGTTCTCGTCGTTATCCGATCGGCCATACCGCTAGAACTTCTCCGGAATCTGAAACGCCTTGCGGCCCGTTCGCCGGAGCAGCCCGTTGGCCTCCTCATCCCCGATGATCTTCTCGGCCTTGCCATCGTATTTCAGCGGACGACCCACCCGGTAAGCGATGTTGCCCAGGTGCGCCAGCTGCGTGGAGAGATGGCCATCCTCGATGTCGCAGTTGGGGCGCTTGCCCGATTTGGCGCAGGCGAGGAAGTTCTCGAAGTGCGGCGTGTCGCTGAACTTCTCCCGCTGTTCGAGCACCACCTTGTTGCGCGGCCCCACCACCTTCCAGCTGCTGCGCCCCAGGATCAGGTAGCCCTCGGTGCCGTAGAACGCGACTCCGTTCTCGTGGCCTTCCTGGTGGTAGGGCGACCACAACCGCTGCTCGTACACCAGTAGCGCCTTCGACTCGGGGAAGGTGAACGTCACAAACTGGGTGTCCGGCGTCTCCTGGATGTCGCCATCGAAGAACAGTTTGCCCCCCGTACACTGGACCGTGCTCGGCGCGCCGACGCCCAGCCCCCAGCGAGCAATGTCCAGGTCGTGCACGCCGTCGTTGCCCATGTCGCCCGTGCCGTAGTCCCACAGCCAGCGCCAGCCGTACGAGTAGCGGTTGGGATTAAAGGTCCGCTCGGGCGCGGGTCCCTGCCAGATATCCCAGTCGAGGCCCGCGGGCACCGGAGCGTCCTTCGCGGCGGCCACCCGACGACGCAGCTGACTGTTCCACGCCTTGGCCTGGTGGATCTTCCCCAGCTTGCCCGAGCGGATGTACTCGATGGCCTGGATCATGTGTGGGACGCTGCGGCTTTGCGTGCCCGTCTGGACGATGCGCTTATGGTGGCGAGACGCGGCCACCATCTGGCGGCCCTCGAAGATGTTGTGGCTGACCGGCTTCTCGACGTAGACATGCTTGCCCGCCTGACAGCCCCAGATGGTGGCCAGCGCGTGCCAGTGGTCGGGGGTGGCCACGATCAGGCCATCCACCGAGGGATCCTCGAGCACCTTGCGGAGATCCTGCACCATCTTCGGTGTGGTCTTCTGCACCTCATCGACGGCCTTGGCGAAGGGAGCCATCAAGGGAGCATTGACATCGCACACGTGCGAAATACAGGCCTCCTTCAGCCGGGCGAACCCCAGGGCCACTCCCCGGCCCCGGCCGCGCACGCCGACGATACACAGGTTGAGCCGTTCACTGGGGGCTGCCTTGATCGCCGAGGTGGTGAATAGCGGTAGCGCCGTGGCGGCGGAGACGAGGAAGGTGCGCCGGGTGGGAGTGTGCATGGGAGGTTCTCTCGAGGTGGATCGTCAATCCTGGCCGCATCCTACTCCGCTGGCCGCGCGACGCAAGAAGAATCCGCCCTACTCAGGCTTCAGGCCATCTACCTCGTCCTTGCCCGGCAGGCCGAAGCACACCAGCGAGCCGCTCAGGTAGCGCTTGGGGAAGTAAGCTTCGCTCGCATCGAACGGCGCGAACAGGATGTTACCGGTGCCGACATAGACCCGCCCGCGCGACACGGACGGCCCGCACCAGACAGGTCCGAGATCGATCTCGCGCAGAGTCCGGCCGGTGGCGGTGTCCAGCGCCACCAGTTTGTTGCTGACCGTCGTGGTGAAGAAGGCCACCCCATTGGCCAGCGCGATCCCCGAGGCGACTGGATCGCCCACGTTGGTAAAAGCCGGCTTCTCTGCGGTGCCGCCCACGGCCTTGACCCGAGGGCGCTCGTGCCGCCAGCGTTCCTCGGCCAGGTCCATCGAAAGCGACACCACTCGCCCTCCGGTGGGAGGATGGAACCGTTTGGTCTGATCGACTGAGGTGGCCATCAGCATGCAATCGGTTCCGTTGGTGTAGATGGCCTGGCCATCGGTCGCACACCCGGTTTGCAGGCCCCCGATGGGTCCTGGCAGCGCCAGCGTTCGTGGATGCGGTGCCGGATCTGGCACGGCCCGTGGCGGCCCCCGGTAGACCGGCGTCTGGGCCACGATGGTTCCGTCCCGCGTGTCGAGCACGTAAAATGCGCCGTTCTTGCAGCCCGCCCCCACGACGCGCACCGGCTTGTCGTCCCGCTGGATGGTGAACGGCTTGGGCGTGTCGCCGATCGATTGATCCTTGTAGAGCCCCGTGGTGGGATCATAGGCCCGCATGGCGTAGTTCCACACGTCGCCAGGGTTGATCTGCGTCACCCAGCGTTCGCGCCCGGTGGCAGCATCCACGGCGATGATCGCGCAGGAGTGCTTCGTGTATAGCCGGGGATCGTCTCGGGTGGGTTGGCGCGGCGCGTTGTGGGTATCGGTCCCAAAATAGATCGCCTTCGTCTCCGGATCATACGAGGGGGTGGACCACACCGAACTGGTCGACGGGCCGAAGCGAAACACGTGCTCACCCCAGGCATCGCGGATACGCACCGGTGGGTCGAGCGGTTTGGGCTCTGGCCCCACGTCGTACTTCCACACCACGTTGCCGGTGGCGGGCTCCAGCGCAGCCACGAAGCCGCGCCCCGTGCAGCACTGGTGTTGCGGATCGAGCGCCAGGCCGTGCTCGTAGCCCCCCCCCGCCAGGATGATCTTTCCATCGGCCAGGATCGGCGAGGCGAAGATGCAGTTGGATGAATGACCTCCCCGAAACGACCGGGGGTTCCGCGTGTCGACCTTCCAGCGCTCCTTGCCCGTGGCCCGGTCCAGCGCGTAGAAGTAGCCGCCCACGTCGCCGACATACACGGTATCGGTGGTGACCAGCGGTGAGGTCAGGAAGCCAGCATCCGGTACGCCCGACCGCGCGGGGCGATCCTTCGACAACTTACCCGCGCCAGGGTTGCGGTACGACCAGCGCACCTTTCCCTGGGGGGTCAGTTTGAAAAAGGTCGGTAGGAACCCGGCCGTTCCGAAGTAGACATGCCCGTTCACCACCACCGGGGTCATGTGAATCGGCCCGGTGAGGGTGGTGAACTTCCACTTCTCGACCAGCCGACTCACATTGTCGCGCCCCAGATGTTTCTCGGCGGCATTGTGGCGAGTGCCCTGAGCATCACCGTTGTACGATGCCCAGTCCGCCGCCAGGCCCGCCAGGGCCAGCGCAAGCATCACCGTCCGCCTCATGGCGCAGTCCTCGCTGTCGATGTTCGTGACGTGCTTCCGTCTGTTCTAGGTCGCACGCCCCTTCGCCGACAGGGGAAGACGGCCCGGCGCGCTAGGCCACGAAGCGAATCGCGTGGATGGGTGGCAGATGCACCGACAGTGACTGCCAGGTGTCACCCTGATTCTCCGTCACCCACAGGCCTCCCGTGGTCGATCCCAGGGCCAGGCGGTCGCCCGTTTCATCGATGGCCAGTCCATGCCGATAGACGAGATCATAAGCTGGCGCAGGTGGCAGCCCGCGGCTCAGCACGTCGAACGACTGGCCGCCGTCACTCGTCCGCGCCACCACGAACTTGCCATCGACCGGGATGCGAAACTCATCCTTGATTGCTGGAACGAACCAGGCCTTCTGCGGATCCTGCGGATGGACCACCACGGCGAAGCCAAACACCGACGGCAGGACGTTCTCCACCTCGGTCCAGGTGCGGCCGCCATCCACGGAGCGGAACACGCCGCTGTGATGCTGAATCCACAGGTGGTCGGGCGCCGAAGGGCACAGCACCATCCGGTGCGGATCCTGCGCCACGGGGTTTTTCTGAAGCTCGGGTGGCATGTACCGGGCGATGAGTCCCTCGCCCAAGCTCCACGTCTGAGCGTCGTCGTCGGTCAACCAGACACCTGCGCTGGAGACCGCCAGGCGCAACTTGCGCGAATCGCGAGGATCGATGCAGATGGAGTGAATACCGGGCCAGTCATAGCCTCCGCCGAACCAATAGGCGCGCTCGGGCCGGTCCCACAACGACCGCATCAGCGTCCACGTCTGGCCGTCGTCGTCAGAGCGAAACAGCCCACCAGGCAGGGTGCCGGCCCAGACCCGGCCCGGCTGGTCGGCGCCCCCAGGCTCCAGCGCCCAGATCATCTGCAAACTCGCTGGCCTGGCTGGCTTGCCGTCGCCGCTGGGCACTTCTTCACCGGGAGGATAGACCGGAACGGCGCGTTCTTCCCAGGTGCGACCAGCATCGCCCGACCAGAATAGCTTGGTGCCGAAGTGACCGAGGTTCAGCGCCGCCAGCCAGCCGCGCCCACCTCCTAGCGGCGTTGCCAAGGTCACGTTCTGGCCGAGGAAAGCCGGCGTAGTCGTTTGCCAGCCCTGCGGGGTCCGGGTGTAGGTAAACAACCCCTTCCGCGTCGCCACCAGCATCTGCTCACTCATGCGCACCCTCCAGAAAGCGCTTGCACCAGATAGATCTCGGCCCCGGGATCCACCGGGAGGGCAAGCGTCTGCTTGTCGCGCACCACCACGCCATCGACGAAGGCGGCCACGTGATGGCGCAGCGCCTGCTGATCGTCGAGGACATAGCCGCGCAGCGTCGGCGCTTGCCGCCAGAGATCTTCCAGAGCCTCTCGCACAGTCGCTCCGTGGACAACGAACGCCGCCTCGCTCCGAGGCGCAGCCGGCAACCAGCGAGCCAGCGGCACAGCCAGCACGATTTTCGGCACGATGAAGGTTCCCTGGAACAACCGTTCTCCGCATGGATCGGCGCGATCCATCTGACGGAGAGGAGGCGGATTGTACATTTGTTCTCACAGAGCAGACCAGGTCAGCTTGTCCGGCGCCGGGTTCTCGCTAACTCTGTCTGGTTTCCACTACTACTTGTCGAGATAATCCCAGTGAGTTGCGGCACCACGAATCTGTCTCCTGGATCTGGTCGGAGAGCGGCTGCATGGCGTCCCAGCACTCGGTGACCCACTGGATCACCCTGCTTCGTGACGGCGACACCGCCGCGGCGCAGCATCTCTGGGAGCGATACTTCGCCCAGCTGGTGACTCTGGCGCGGCGGAAGCTCCATGGGACCTCGCGCGGGGCCGCCGACGAGGAGGACGTCGCGCTGTCGGCCTTTCATAGCTTCTGCGTGGCGGCGCGACAGTTCCCCCGGCTGAACAATCGGGACGATCTGTGGCAGGTCCTCGTCATGCTCACCGCGCGCAAGGCCTACCAGGAACGCCGCCGACAGCAGACCTTGAAGCGCGGCGGCGCGCTGACCGAGGATGGCCAGCGCCGCAGCCCCTTAGCATCGAGCGACGATCTGCACGAGATCATCGGGTCCGAGCCCACACCCGAGTTCGCCATGCTCCTGGCCGATCAGTTCGAGGCCATGCTGCGAGTACTCCCCGACGATCAACTGCGCCAGATCGCCCGGCTACGCCTGGAGGAAAGCTCCAACGCCGAGATCGCCCAGGCACTGGGCTGCAGCGAGCGCACCATCGAACGCAAGCTGCAATTGATCCGCGGCTTCTGGGAAGAACATCTGACTGCTTGACGGCTGATCGGCTTCTCTGGACAGTATCTTCAGGGTGCTCCATTCCTGGGAAGATCTGCCATGATCGGCGACGCCTTCGAGCTGCTCAACCGCCTGCCGCTTCCGGTGCGCTATTCGCTCGACCAGCTGGCCTCGCGCTTTGAAGCCGACCTCCAGGCCGGAGAGCTGCCCTCGCTAGAGAGCTACCTCGAAGAAGCAGCGCCCGAGCATCGCCCTGCCCTGCTCACCGAACTACTCAGCCTGGAAATCGACCATCGGCGCCGGCAAGGAGAGAGCCCCTCCCTGGCCACCTACGCGGATCGGTTCCCCGATCTCTACCCGATCGTGCAGCGCCTGGTGGATCCCGCCGCGGCCCACCTGCCCGAACCGTTCCCCACGTTGCCCGGCTACGAGATCGTAGGAGAACTGGGCCGAGGCGGCATGGGCATCGTCTACCGCGCCCGGCAGCTAGCCCTCAATCGGCCGGTCGCACTGAAGATGCTGCATCCACGCGGGTCAGGCACCGTCGAGGAACGCATCCGTTTCCGCCTCGAAGCGGAGTCGATTGCCCTGCTGCAGCACCCCAACATCGTGCAGGTCCACGCCAGCGGCGAACACCTCGGCCAACCATACCTCGTCCTCGAGCTCGTCGAGGGTGGCTCGCTGCGACAGTTCATCGGCCGGCCACATGCGCCCGCGGAAGCCGCGACGTTCATCGAGATACTGGCGCGGGCAGTCCACTTCGCTCATGGCTGCGGCATCATCCATCGCGATCTCAAGCCGGGCAACGTCCTGCTCGTGCCCACGGCCCGAACCGCGGACGAGGCGGCCGCCTCACTATCTTCCTTCGTCCCGCGCATCTCTGACTTCGGCCTGGCCAAGCGCCTGGGTAGCTCCGCGTCGTGGCACACGCGGACCGACCTGCTGCTGGGCACCCCCGCTTACATGGCGCCCGAGCAGACGCAAACCGGTCTCAGCCCGGTCGGCCCCGCCATCGACATCTACGCGCTGGGGGTACTGCTCTATCAGTTGCTCACGGGCGAGCTACCTCACCAGGCTGACGATCCGTTGGAGACGTTGCTCCTGGTCCGCCACACCGAGCCGCAGGCACCCTCGGAGCACCTCGTCGGATTACCCCCCGATCTGGATACTATTTGTCTGAAGTGCCTGCGGAAGGATCCCGCCGCGCGTTATCGCACGGCCCAGGATCTTGCCGACGATCTCCACCGCTACCTGGTCGGCGAGCCGATCCAGGCGCGACCGGTCCGCCTCCCTGAGCGCATCTGGAAATGGTCGCGGCGCAACCCTCTTATCGCGGGGCTACTTGCGGCCGTGGTGTTGCTGCTGGTGACGGTCGCCACCGTGTCCACTGCTGCGGCTTATCGGCTGCATCGTCAGCGCGCCGCCTTGCTCGAGGAGCAAGCGCGCACGCGCATCGCCGAGGACGACCGCCGCCTTGCCCTGGTGGGCTCACTGCTGACCTCCGTGCCAGAGAGTGTCCCGTTCATCCTCGAATCGCTAGCGCAGTCACCGGAAACCGCCCTGCCACTGCTCCACGACCGCTTCCAGCAGGCCGGACCCAAATCGACGCATCAGCTACGCGCGGCGGTGGCCCTGGCGTTCCTCGGCGAACCTCCCGGCGATTTTCTCCTCGACGCCGTCCCGGAAGCGCCAGCCGCCGAAAGCCAGAACCTGGCCCTGGCCTTCCGCACGGTCCCGCAGGCCGCACGACTCCTGACCCAGCGCGCCGGGGCCGCTTCTCTGCTGCGCCACCGGGCGCGCCATGCCATTCTCGCGCTCGACCTGGGCGATCTGGAAGCCTCCCAGGCCATGCTGGCCGAGACTCCGGACCCCACCGCGCGTGCGACCTTCATTGAGCTGTTTCGCACCTGGCACGGCCTGCTTGATCGGTTGCCCGCGCTTCTGCGCGAAAGCAACAGTTCCTGCCGTAGCGGGTTGTGTGCGGCGCTGGGCCAGGTCGATCCCGCACTGATCGCCGACGACACGCGCCATGCCCTGGTCGAGGTGCTGCTCGAACAGTTTCGCCAGGCACCCGACCCATCCACCCACAGCGCAGCCAGCTGGGCGCTGCGCCAGTGGGGTGTGCCGTTACCCGCGCTCGAATCGCTCCGATCTGGAGAGCGTCCCGCTGCGGATCAGCGATGGTTCATCGGGCCGGTGGGGTTGACCATGCTGCGCGTCGAGCCCGGCCAGGTGACCTTCGCCCCCGGAGTCACGTTGCGGATCACGCGACCGTATTTCCTGGCGGACCGCGAGGTGACGGTCGCTCAATTCCGCGCCTTTGTGAACGATCCGGACTGCGCGCCAAACAAGCCGCCCCGAACCTGGAAAGGCCTGCTGGAGCCCAACGCCTACGAAGCGCAGTGCCCGGTCAACTACGTCTCGCGCGAGCAGATGTTCCTGTTCTGCAACTGGCTGAGTCGGCGCGAGGGCCGGCGTCTGTGTTACTCGCGGACGCCGGAGGTACCGGGCGGCTGGACGTGCGACTTCGCCGCCGATGGCTATCGCCTTCCCACCGAGGCGGAATGGGATCACGCGCATCGAGCAGAATCGCAGACCAGTTTCTTTTTTGGCAACGATGACGGGTGGTTCCATGCCTATGCTCACGTCGCGGCCACGCGAACGCTGCCGGGCGGGAGCAAGCTGCCCAATCGCTGGGGCTTCTTCGACATGGTCGGCAACCTCTGGGAGATGTGCTGGGATAGCCACGACGCTCTGCCGCCGGGGGTCCATCTCGATTACGTGGCCAAACCCCGGGGAGAGCCCTGGATCGCGCGGGGCGGCGCCTTCGACTCCGGCAGCTACGATTGCCGGGCCACGCACCGGTTTTTCATGGCCGAGGCGGGCCGCTCGCTGGGATTCCGCGTGGCCTGTGGCGGCCTGGGCCGTTGACTCGCTGAGTTGCCTCGGATGCGCTGAATTCCTAGCATATTCGCCTCAGTTACCGGGGCCTCCCCAACGTACCATCGACGACCGGAATCCCCCACTAGACCAGGTATTCTGTCATGATCTCCCTGCTATACCGGCGTCTTGCCCCGTGGTCGTCCCGGCTGGTGTTGCTGATGCTTGCGGGCGTGCTGCTGACCACCTTCGTCGCCGCGCGTCAGGCTGTCTCCACCAGTGGCGCCCCCGGGGCCACCTACACGCCGGATGGCCAGCAGCTTCCTCCGGCGCAGCCGGCCTTTGGCGGGCAGATCAACCTGAACGCCTACCAGTCGAAACCCTGGTGGCCGCCTCGCGCGGTGCCTCCCCGGGGAGCCCCCAATGTTCTGCTCATCATGACCGACGATGTCGGCTTCGGCGCGCCCAGCACGTTCGGCGGGGTGATTCCTACTCCCAATCTCGACCGCATCGGCAAGATGGGGCTGCGCTACACCAACTTCCACTCCACCGCGCTGTGCAGCCCCACCCGAGCGGCGCTCATCACGGGGCGCAACCATCACTCGGCCGGCTTCGGCACGGTCTCCGAACTCTCCACGGGCTACCCGGGCTACAACAGCATCATCCCGCGGAACAAGGCCACCATCGGCCGCATCCTCCGCGACAACGGCTATGGCACCTCGTGGTTCGGGAAGAACCACAACACGCCCGAGTTCGTCGCCAGCCAGGCCGGTCCGTTCGATCAGTGGCCCGTCGGGCTGGGGTTCGAGTACTTCTACGGCTTCGTGGGGGGCGACGCCAGCCAGTGGCAGCCCAACCTCTTCCGGAACACTACTCCCATTGCCCCCTACCTGGGGAAGCCTGGCTGGAACCTCACCACCGCCATGGCCGACGACGCCATCGAGTGGCTCAACCAGGTTAACTCCGTCGCTCCGGACAAGCCGTTCTTCTGTCAGTTTGTGCCTGGGGGCACGCACGCGCCGCATCAGCCCACTCAGGAGTGGATCGACAAGATCCGCAAGCTGAAGCTCTTCGACGGCGGCTGGAACAAGCTCCGCGAGACGATCTTCGCTAACCAGAAAAAGCTGGGCGTCATCCCACAAGACGCGAAGTTGACGCCCTGGCCTCGCGACCTGCTCAAGGACTGGGAGACGCTCTCCGACGACGAGAAGAAACTGTTCATCCGCCAGGTCGAGGTCTACGCCGCCTACCTCGCCTACACCGACCACGAGATCGGCCGGGTGATTCAGGCGGTCGAGCAGATGGGCAAGCTCGACAACACGCTCATCATCTACATCAGCGGCGATAATGGTCCGAGTGCCGAGGGTAGCCCCAACGGGACGCCCAACGAGGTCGCGCAGTTCAACGGCGTCGAGTTCCCCATCGAGCGGCAGTTGCGCCAGTATTACGATGTCTGGGGCAGCGACCGCACCTACAACCACATGGCCGTCGGGTGGACGTGGGCCTTCGCCACGCCGTTCAAGTGGACCAAGCAGGTTGCCAGCCATTTCGGCGGCACGCGCCAGGGCATGTGCATCGCCTGGCCCAACCGCATCAAGGACGCCGGCGGTCTCCGTCATCAGTTCCACCACGTCATCGACATCGCTCCCACCATTCTCGAGGCCTCTCGCATTGTTGCGCCAACCTCGGTCGATGGCGTGGCCCAGGCACCCATCGAGGGGGTGAGCCTGGCCTATACCTGGGATGCCGCCAACGCCCGGGCTCCTTCCACCCGACGCACGCAGTACTTCGAGATCCTGGGCAATCGCGCACTCTACCACGATGGCTGGGTCGCCTGCACCACCCCCGTCAACGCTCCCTGGAAACTCACCGCCGAGCCGCCCCCCGACGTGATGAACAGCTACAAGTGGGAGTTGTACCACGTCGCCAAAGACTGGACACAGCACGACGACGTCGCCAAGGATCACCCCGACAAGTTGAGGGAGCTTCAGAACCTGCTCCTGGTCGAGGGGGCGAAGTATCAGCTCTTCCCGCTGGACAACTCGCTGGCCGCTCGCATGTTGTCCGCCCGCCCGAGCTTGACAGCGGGTCGGTCCGATTTTGTTTACCGTCGTCCCATCGCGGGGATTCCTCGGGGAGATGCGCCCAACATCCTGGGGCGATCGTTCGCCATCACTGCCGAGATCGACATCCCCGCGGGCGGTGCCGAAGGGATGCTCAACACCAACGGCGGACGCTTCGGAGGCTACGGCTTCTATCTGCTCAAGGGACGTCCGGTGTTCACCTACAATCTCGTCGATTTCGCTCGCTTTCGCTGGGAGAGCAAGGAGCGCCTCGCGCCCGGGAAGCACACTCTCCACTTTGATTTCACCTACGACGGACCCGGCTTCGGCAAGGGCGGGACCGGCGTGCTGAAGGTGGATGGCAAGACCGTGAGCACCCAGAAAATCCCGTTCACGCTCGCCTCGTCCACGCAGTGGGACGAACCGTTCGACATCGGCAGCGACACCGGCACCTCGGTGGACGACCGCGACTACCAGTCGCCCTTCCGGTTCACTGGCACCATCCGCAGCGTTACGGTGAAAATCGGACCGTCGCAACTGTTGGCTCCATCGAAGCCCTGATGGTTCCTGGTGGAGGCGGATTTACTAGGATGATCGTGACGAGCCGGCGCTGTTGTGAATAACCTGGTATCCTGTTCTCACTGGACCGCTGACCACCGAGATCACCATGACACAACACCATCACTCGCACGAACACGGGCACCCTGGGAAAGACCATGGTCATCGACCCAAAAAGTCGTCATTGCCCATGCACCCAGCATGGCTCATCGTTCTCGGGACGGTCCTGACCCTGGGTGCCGTGCTCGTGTGGATTCTGCTGGTCCCCTGACTCTGTTTTCCCCACCTTCCGGAGAGCTATCATGATCGAACCACTGCCATCGCCCTCGGACAAGGTGCTGGGCTTCAAGATGTCCGGCAAGCTGCACGACGAAGACTACAAGCACTTCGTTCCCGCGGTCGATGGTCTCATCGCCAAGCAGGGCAAGGCGCGGCTGCTGGCACAGTTTCACGACTTCCACGGCTGGGACATGCACGCACTGTGGGACGACATCAAGTTCGCCACCACGCACTGCACCCAGATCGAGCGCATCGCGCTGGTGGGCGAGAAGAAGTGGGAGGAATGGATGGCCAAGGTGTGCAAGCCATTCACAATGGCGAAAATCCGCTACTTCGACGCCTCGCAGATCGATGCCGCCTGGGCGTGGGTCACCGAGGCGTGAGTACGCCCCGTGGCCCTGGCGCGGCTATTGATCCGTCGGGCAGTGTTGCCGGGCACGCATCGCCAGAGCACTTGATCTTCCGGAGGTACTCACTTCCTTGAACACTCTCTGGATTGCCGGGGTGGCCTTCGGGGCCACCTTCGGTGGGTTCTTCCTTGGCTTGATACTGCAGCGGGTCATCCCGGACCACCACACCTCAGGCGAGTCCCGTGACACCATGAAAATGGGCCTGGGGCTGATCGCCACGCTCACGGCACTGGTCCTGGGTTTGCTGGTGGCCACCACCAAGGGTAGCTACGACTCCCAGGCATCGGCCATCCGCGAACTCGCTTCCACCATCTCGCTGATGGACCGCATCCTGGTACGCTATGGGCCCGAGGCTTCTGACTGCCGGGTCCTGCTCCGCCAGGGCACCTCGCAGTTGCTGGACCAGATGTGGCCCGAAGAATCCGCGAATCCTGCCCAGGTAGGCAGCCCCGGGCCTCGCCGCTCAGGCGAGGCGCTCTTTGACATGCTATCCGAACTCAAACCTACCACGGAGGCGCAGAAACTTCTCCGCTCGCGCGCGCTCGACCTGACCGTGAGTCTGGGCCAGATTCGCCAGAAGCTCATCTCCCAGCAGGAATCGGCAATTCCCACTGCGTTTCTGGTTGTCCTCATCTCCTGGCTCTCCATTCTCTTCGCCTGCTATGGACTGCTCACTCCCTGGAACCTCACTGTTCTGATCGTCCACCTGGTTTGCATGATCTCGGTGGCCAGCGCGGTCTTTCTCGTGCTGGAACTCGACCGCCCCTTCCAGGGGATCATCCGGGTGCCCAACGCCCCTCTGAAATCTGCCTTCGAGCGCCTGAGCGAATGAGCCCTTCCAAGCGACCGCCTCGATACCTCGCCCTGCTCATCGCCATGATTCTGCTCATCCTGGCCTATCCGACCGTCCAGAACCACCTTCCGTTCTGGTGGATTTATGACGTGCTGATGACCGTGTTCTTCCTGCTCGTGCTCATCAACGTTTTTCAGACCCATCACCACCGCCTCGTCGCCACTCTGCTGGGGCTTCCCACCGTGGCCGGGCTCTGGCTCGGCTATGCCCTGCCTGGCCTACATCGCGCCTCCATCACGTTGACCTTTCATCTCCTGGCCACCCTGTTCATGGTGCACTCACTCATCATCATTCTGCTCGACATCCACCGCCACTCCGAGGTCGATGCCGACACGGTTCGCGGGGCCCTGTGCGGCTACCTGCTCACTGGACTCGCCTTCGCTCACATCTATTGCATGATGGAGATTGTTACCCCCGGATCGATTCGTAGCACCGACCAGACGCTCGATCCCATCGGCGCGGGCGGTGCCACTCATTTCAAGCTGACCTACTTCAGCTTCCTCACTCTGACCACAGTGGGTTACGGCGACATGGTTCCCGCCACCGATCCTGCCCGTTCCTTTGCCATGGTCGAGGCCATGTTAGGGCAGTTCTACGTCGCTGTGCTGATCGGCGAACTGATTGGCAAGCGGGTGTCTTACTCGCTGATCAACCGGCCGACCTCTCCCGACGATCACTCCTGAGCTGCTTTCACCTCTGTAGCAGTTGAAGACTTCTGGCCGAGCAGCCCGCCCAGCACGCGCATTCTGCTGTCTAACACCTTGAGGAAGACAGTGCCCTCACTCTCCTGCTGGGCCAGCCAGGCGTGATACAGGCCCGCGAGTATCACATCGCTCAACACCACCGTGACCAGCGTGCGTGACGCCATCACACCCAGCACCATGTTGCACAGCCAGGGTAGATCGATCAAGGAACTGAGTTCGCGAAGTACGGGACGAGTGTGAATGAACACTCCAATCAGCACGATGCCGATTCCGGTCAGGGCGCGCTGAGCTCGAAGTAACCCGCTCAGGCGCTGGCGCACTTCGGCCACTCCGCAGCGCACTACCAACCGTTTCGCCTGGGCGAGTCCCAGAAGCGGCGACGCAGCCAGAAGGGCAAGCCCACAGACCAGCCAGGGATCGACGACCAACTGCAGGGTGATGGCCAGGAGTGTGAGATAGACCATGGCATTGAACGGAGCGGCGGCGAGGGATAGCCAGCCAGGCACCGGCGATTCGGGGACAAAATACTTCACCGCCAGGGCAGCCCGCGCCACCCCCGGCACGATGCCTAACAGGGCCGGGACTACAATGGTTAGCACCGTCCACACTCCGGTCAGGGCGGTCTGAATGGCATCCACCCCATGCAAGCCAAACAGCCAGGTCCAGGGTACGAAGAAGGTGGGCATGACGCCAAACAGGCTGATGAACCAGGCACGCCGGGCCAGCCGCCGCGACCGGGGGACATTGGCCCAGCACCAGGCGGCCGCGACGATCATCCCCAACCCGGCCGCCCCCACGGCTGTCACATAAATCAGCACCGTGGCGAATACTGCCAGAACGCCCAGAGGGATTAATTCGCGTTCCTCCTCCCATTGCAGGTCGATCCGAAAGTTCCCCGAGAGGGCCTGGAGCAACAACGGCCCAACGGTCAACAGCGCCACCCAGATGAGCATCCGTCGGCGCCAGACAGCATATTCCTGAGCCAGAGGATCCATGATGGGCGGATTTTGTTGTTCGAGGAGTTGTCGTTCCCGGGACGTCGCCCGGCGTTTCATCTGCTGTTCGTCCAAGACCGCCGCCTTTCAGAGACCTGTTGCGGGCGTTCACCCTGGTCTGCCGATCGCTACAACATCATCAAGATAGCTTCCTAGTTGAGGAGAACCAGATCATGCACTACGACCAGTTGAAGGAACTCTATCACGAGGTGATCGAGGGATTTGTGGCTGCCAGCAAGGGGGAGTTTCCTCTGCATAATCCGCACGCGCCCCAAGGCCTGGAGCCCGGCGAAGCGGACAAGAACCCCCGGGCGGCGGCCTGGTCGTACGGCGCGCACTCGTTCCAGCGCTACAAGGATCAGATCGGGCGGCGTAACGGCCACTGATCGGCCACGCCATCTGGGCCAGGAAAAAAGTTCCCCCGCCCGGTCTAGCCTTCCGGGCGGGGGAGTTTTCAACAGAACGCCTGGGGAGTGTTAGGCTCCCTGGACTATCCCGTCGAGCGCCGATTGATCATCCGCCAGTTACTGAGTGAACCGGATCTCCGTTGTACTCTGCACTCTACCATTGAGCTACCTCTCCGAATGTAGCGAAAACCTTGAGGCGGAGAGGGCGGGAAATGAGCCCGCATCTCAGAGTGAGAACCGGGGTTGGATTCTTGGCCGATGCGGCGCGGGACTGAACCTGGCGTGAAATCCTCAGTTTGACACCGTCTCCTGGCGCCCGATGACAGGCCACCCTGACAAGGTGGAGTCAGCGGCATGGTTGGAACCATGGCCAGGTCGTCGGGTTGTTAGTCTCAGTCTGAATCTGAGCCTTGCACGCCTGTGCATCCACACTGTATCGCACGAGGGTTTCGCGCGCCAACCCTCCTTACTTTTCGAACAGGAAGCCCAGGATGGCCTCGCCGGCCTTCTGGCGCTCCACGTCGATCAGATTCGCCTGCTCGCGGGCCAGTTTCACCGCATCCTGCAGCTTCTTCACCCGGGCCAGGATGGCATTCTTGCGGTCGGCCTGCACGCAGCCCGAGTAGAGGATCTGCCGCCACGTCCCGACTGGCACATCCTTCATGTAGAATTCCGTCTGCGCGGGGTGCTCCTTCGTCGCCTCGTACTTCACGAACACGGCCGGCTCCTTCGCCGTCCGCAACGACTCGGTCGCCTGGCTCTTCAGCAACCCGCTGTTGGGGTCGTGGACCCACTCCTCGGCCGGGTCGGGGGTCGGCAACTGGTTGACGAACTTTTCCACCTCGGCCAGCTGCTTGTCCAGGAACAGAAGCGTCGTGACCGGAACCTGATTCAGAATGGTCGTGCCATCCACCACCACATCCGCCCGCGCCTGCTGATTGCCGGTGTCCTGCGTCAGCACCAGGTTCCACAATTCCGTCCATCGAGCCGACGCCTGAGCGATGAGTTGATCCGCGCGTTGCTGCACCTTCTGCGATTCGGGCGGCAACTTCTGCCCGTTGACCTCGTCCAGCGGTCGATAGACGCGCTCACGGCCGGCGAAGAGTTGCTCCTTCTGCAACAGCTTCATCAGCTCGCCCACCACCTTCTCGGCCTCTCCCTTCCGCGTCGCCACGATGGCGTTCACCTGATTCAGCTTGGGCATGGCACTGCTCCTTCCTCGTACATGTTTCTTGTGGTGTATGGAATGACGAGAAAGCGAGGTACAAGGTTCACGCCCAACAGCCAGGGGATACGTCCACGCGCGCAGCCGTGGACGTGTCCCCTGGTGAGTTGGCCCGTGCGTCGATCAGCCCGGCAACTTGCCGGCCAGCTTCGAACCGTTCTCGAACACCGGAATATTCTCCGTCGTTCGCACGTTCTGATTGCCAGCCAGCAATCCCTGGTAAGACCAGTCATTCGCTGGATTCCACGCAGCGGCAGGCACTCCATCGCGCACCCCGACGCGCAGCTGGGCCTCTTTCTGGAAGGTACCGGCTCCGGGGATGATCTCGACGCCGGTGAACGCCACCTCGACGTAGTAGATGTGCTTCGCCGCATCGAAGGCTGTCAGCGGGCCGATGGTTGCCCCCTGCGAGTAATACGATCGCACCACCACATCCGACGGCTTGTACCCGGCGGCCACCAGTTCGGACAGATCCATGTAGTAGCGGAACGCCAGGTTGGTACTGCCGCGCGCGGGCCAGGCCGAGCGGTTGTTCAATAGCGCCCGCACCTCGGTGAAGGTGGTACCCTGCTGATTGACGCTGGCCTGCACGAAGAACTCGTCGGTGGGCGTCTCCCGAGTGGGGAAGTTGGCCAGCGGGGTGCCCCCGTATTCCAGGTACAGGCGAGCCAGCGCTCCGGTAAAGCCAGCGTTGTAATCCAGGGCTACCTCGTTGCTGATGTAATTGCTCCGGACGTCCTGGTAGTTGAAGTCATCCGCCGACTCCGGCCCACCGACCAGAGCACCGTAGAGAATATGACGATTCGAGGTCGAGTTAGAGACGTTGCCATCCCACACGCCGCTCGCTCCTCGGTGGTGTGGGTTTTGCGGCGGGTTGACGCCGAAGCCGACCACGTAACTCGACTGCCTGGGGTTATCTCCGAGGATGTAGTTCATCTGCTTCAGGGCAAAATCGTGATACCGCCCGGAGTAGTCGCGCACAGTGTCGCTGTACAGAAGCGCCATGAAGGCCGTCGTGGAGGCATAGCGCAGTGACCCCCAACCGTCGAGGAAGGCCAGGCCGCCCGGGGTGTAGCGAATGCGTGTCGCGCCACCGTTGATGCCCACGGACCAGTAGTCGAGGTAGCGTTCGGCGTCGCGCTTGTAGACATCCTTGCCTGTCAGGCCAGCGAGCAAGATGCTGGCTCCGTAGCGCTTGTCGTCCCAGGAGTGGGTCCAGGTCATGGTCTGTCCGGCGAAGTTGGCTGTGTAGCCCGCCTCGGCCTTGGCCAGGTACGAGGCATCGTTTGTCGCGCGGTAGAGCCAGGCAGCCCCCCACACCAGTTCGTCGTTGTAACCGGAGTACGAGTTGTAGTAGTTCCGCGCATCGGGGATGCTGTCCGAGTATTTCCCCCGGTAGGTGTCCGCGAACTGGTACAACTCCTTCGCATGACGTAGGAGCTTGTCTGCATAGACAGGATCAACGTCGCGGAAGGCGATGCTGGCCGCCGCCAGGGTGGCGGCCGCCTCCGCGGCCACGTCGGAGCCTGGCTTGGTGGCATCGATGCGGTACGCCGGGCGGTCCATCTTCATCAATTCGGGCGCGCCCCAGAACGAATGATCGAGACTGCCGTTGCCCACCTGAGCGTAGAACACGTTCGGCTCAGGATGGGCCTTCATGATCCAGTCGGTACCCCAGCGAATGGCCTCGCGGATGCGATCCAGCTGGCCACTGCGGGCGTAAGCCTCCTTGTACTGCACCAACCCCCAGGCCAGTTCGGTCATCGCCGAGGTCATCGGCAAGGCGAACTTCACGTGGTCGCCCGCATCGTAGTATCCGCCGGTGAGATCCAACCCAACATCCTGGCCATCCTTCATGGCCGAGTCGCTTCGCCAGCTGACCTGATAGTTGCTCGGCAGGTCGCCCGACCGGTTGGCCTCGTAGAAGAACAGCGCCTTCTGCAGCGCTTCACCGTAGTTGAACTTGCCGGTCCCTGTCTCCCCTGTTGGTGGAGGGGGCGGCGGCGGTGGTGGCGGTGGTGGAGGGGCCACATCGTTGTCGACAATGGTTCCTACACCGGTGTCGTCGGCCAGGGTCGCATTGGTCGGACTCGACAGAATCAGCCGAAAAGTCTCCTCTCCTTCGACGAGAGTGTCGTTCACGGTACCGACCTGAATGGTCTTCCGCGTCTCCCCTGGGGCGAAGACCAGTTCTCCCTGCACGCCGCCATAATCGACCTCGGTGCTGGCCGTCCAGGCGGACGTGGCAAACCGAACCTTGACCTCGCCGGTAGCCGGCTTCGACAACGTGACGGTGAAAGACGCCGTCGCGCCCTCGTCTACCTGGGCATCGTCCACCGACAGGGTCGGCAGCGTCGGCGCAGCGCCCCCCAGGCTCACGCCGTTCAGCTTGTAGTTGGTCGGCAGGACCTTCACGTTGCCCGGTGAACCGTTGAAGCCCAGATAGATCTTGCCTCCCACGGGCACCTGCGCGTTGTAGCTGGCGTTCGCGAGGGTATAGTGGTTACCGACCCGGCTAGAGACCGAGGCGTTCCAGATGCTGTCAATCCGTCGATCGAAGTCAAACTCCAGCTTCCAGCCCGAGTTGATGGGATCGGGCCCGGTGTTCGTCACCACCATGCTACTGGTGAAGCCACTGCCCCAGTCAGAGTTGATCACATAATTGACCGTGAAGTTGCTCGCGAGCGCCAAACGCTCCTCGAGCCGTTCCAGCGTCAGAGCTGAAAAGCTACGTCGAGACATCACTCGGCTCCTTGTCGTCCAGAGGTGGACTCTTGAGAAAGAAAGGAGAAGGGTACGTCGTGACCGAGGACGGGGGGAATCGAGTCACACAGGTGGATTGGGCCTCCCGGGTCGAAATCTAACAGCGCGCGAGAAGATTATTCTGTTCTCCATGGAAGACACCGACTGGCAAACCAGCACCACGCTCCTGCGTCGGGTGGGACAGTTTCCCACCGATGAGGCCGCCTGGGCCGCCTTCACCCGACGGTATGGCCGGCTCGTTTTCCGCTGGTGCCGCCAGTGGGGACTGCAGCCAGCCGACGCCGAGGACGTTACTCAGACGGTCTTTGTCGAGCTAGCAGGCCAGATGCGACGGTTCGTCTACAACCCGCAGGGCTCCTTCCGGGCCTGGCTCCGGACGGTGGCCCAGCGCGCCTGGGCGCGCTTTCTGGGCAGTCGCCGTGCTGCTATTCCCGTGTCTGCCGATCATCTGCTCGACGAGGCCGCGGGTGACGACCTCCTGCGCTATCTGGAGGCAGAGAGCGACCGCGAGTTGCTCGAACTGGCCATGGCTCGGGTGCGCTCCCGCGTGCAGCCCCACACCTGGGAGGCGTTTCGCCGCCTGGCATTCGAGGGGCAATCAGGCACGGAGACGGCCGCCGCTCTCCAGATGCGACCGGGCGCTGTGTTCGTGGCCCGCAGCAAGGTTCAGAAAATGCTCCGTCAGGAGATCGAACGCCTGTCCCGCGATTCGGAGTAACCAGAGCGTCCATGTCCACCTGTCCGTTTACACCGCGCGTGCTGGCCCTGATCGATCTGCCTGGCGAAGATTCCGCGCTGGAGGATCACCTGGCTTCCTGCCCGCTATGCCAGGCCGCTGTCCTGAACGAGGCCGGGGCGTTGCCTGCACTTCCTCCCGAAACTTTGCCTTCTCCAGATGATCCCTCCACGGCCTTTCTCGATCGACTTCGCACTCTGACGCCGCATCTGGCTCGGACCGTCGAGGTGACTCCGCCGGATATTCCGGGTTTTGAGATCCTTGAAGAGCTGGGGCGGGGGGGCACCGCCATTGTCTATCGCGCTCGCCAGATTGCCCTCGACCGCATGGTCGCTCTCAAGGTGCAGCATCCTGACCACATTGGCCACGCCGAGATGGTGGCCCGGGGTCGGCGCGGGGTCGAGGCGCTGGCAGCCATCGATCATCCCGGGATCGTGCGCGTCTATCACGCTGGGCGGGTCGGCGAGGTCCACTTCGTGGTGCAGCAGTTCATCCCGGGAGGCACGCTGGCAGCCACACTGGATGGAACTCCCTGGAAACCAGCGCGCGCCGCTGAGTTTGTCCGGCAACTCGCCCTCGCCGTCGGACAGATCCACGCCAACGGCTGGGTACACCGTGACATCAAGCCCGCCAACATCCTGATGCATGCCGATGGCTCGCCCATTCTCGCGGACTTCGGGGTAGCCCGTCCATTCGATGCTGAACCGCTCACCTCGACCGACGTACTCGTTGGCACTCCCTCGAGCATGGCCCCCGAGCAAACGCTCGCCGGTCCCCTGGGGCCACCCACCGATATCTGGGCCATCGGCGTGGTGCTGGCACATCTGCTCACCGGGCGAGCGCCCTTCCGCGGACAATCGGCCACCGGAATCGTTCGCCAGCTGCACATGGGTGAGGGGTTGGCCCTGGATTTTCCGGCCACCGTTCCCCGCACGTTACAGAACGTCTGCCTTCGCTGTCTCCGGCGCGATCCTGCCCAGCGCTATCCCAACACGGCGGCGTTGGTGGCCGATCTCGATCAGCACCTACGGCCCGCTGCACGCCGCTGGCCCCGCTACGCAGCCGTGGGATTCGCTACCCTGGTGGCGCTGGCTGGGCTGATTGGTATCGGTTGGTACCGAAGTGAGACCGCCCTGACTGATAGTCGTCGAGAGAATGCGCGGCTACAGTTACAGCTAGCGCAACGCCATCTCGACCAGGGCGAACTGATCAACGCGCGCGAGCACCTGCGCCGGGTCCCGCCTTCGCAGCGCAACGCCGAGTGGCTACGCCTGTGGCAGTGGAGTCACCGCGACGAGCGCTGAGCCAGGAGTTCGAGCGCCTTCAGCACGAACACACGTGGACCGACCAGTTCCACCGTATTGCCCAGTTCCTGGGCCACGACGCCTCCGGCTGCCCAGCCGGTCAAAAACGAGGGTTGATACAGGTGGAACCCCTCGTTGCCCTGAGCCGGATAGTAGCCCAGGGCAGACATGACCAGGTTCAACCGACCGAGGAACTCTGTCCGGTCGCCCATTTCCAGACGGACGTGCTCCAGCTGAAGGTAGCGAGCATTGTTAAGACCAAAGACAGTGCCAAACACGAGGCTACCCGCCAGGCCGAACGGCAGGACCTGGCCAAACTCGTAGCCCAGCAAACAGCTCACTAACCAGGACATGATGAGCGCGAAGGGCAGGACAACCATGGCGCCGATGCGGAACGCCACCCCACCAAAACTGCGCGGTTCGCACAACGCCTTGGGCCCGATGTTCACAGGTTCCCCTTCATCAGCAGAGTTTCCAGGTGAGCCTGCACGGAATCGGCCAGCGCCTCCAGGTTGTACCCACCTTCCAGGCAGCTCACCAGCCGCCCTCCTGCATGCGTTGCCGCCACCTGCAGGATCAGTTCGGTCATGGGCACGAAATCTTCCACCTCGAGCCCCAGCGAGCCGATGGGATCGCGCGCGTGAGCATCGAACCCCGCGCTGAGCAGGACCAGTTCGGGCCGGGCTCGATCAGCCGCCTTTTCGAGCAGCGAGGCGAACGCAGCGTGGTAGTTTCCCCGGCTGGTGGACGACGGCATGGCTGCGTTGAAGATGTGGCCCAACCCTCGCCCGGTGCCCGTCTCATCGGAGGCCCCAGTCCCTGGGTAGAAGCCGTACCCGTAGCGGTGGATGCTGAAGAAGGTGACCTGCCCGTCGTCGTAGAAGATGTCCTGCGTGCCGTTGCCGTGATGGACGTCCCAGTCGACCACCAGCACGCGCGACACCCCTTGCTGCACAGCGCGACGCGCAGCCAGGGCAACATTGTTGAACAGGCAAAACCCCATGCTGCGGGTCGGCGTGGCGTGGTGCCCCGGGGGCCTCACCAGACATAGCGCCGTGCGATCATGTCCCGCAAGCACCGCATCGACAGCTGACACACAGGCACCAGCCGCAGCCAGCGCCACGTTGTAGGATTCCGATGACACGATGGTGTCAGCGTCGAGAAAGCCGCCGCCATCTTGCGCCACCTGGCGGGCGCGTTCGGCCACGGTCGGGGTGTGGACTGCGTGGGTATCCTCCGCCCGCAGAGGTTCAATGTGTCCCGCCTGGCACCGCGCAGGTAGCCCCGCAGCATCGAGTTGCCGATGGATGCTTTCCAACCGGGCGACACACTCCGGATGTCGGCCGGTGTTGTGGCGAAGGAACAGCGCGTCGCGGTACAGCAACGTCATGCAGGGGCCCACTATCAATGAAAATCTATCTGGCCATCCTATCGCCCGGTTGGCCGAGGTGAAGCGCCCCCCACTGCCAACCCCAGCCAGGCCCCCCCGCTCCGCCCGCACCTCCGTTGCAACCCGCACAGTCAAACCTGGGAGAAACTCCCAGGAGGGAACGCCATCCAGGCGCTTCCCTCCTGGGTACTCAAATCCACTACTTCCGTTCGAAGGCGTAATCGACGAAGCCGATCATCATCTCTTCCCAGGTCTGGTCCCCCCAGAAGACGAAGCGGCTGGGGTTGGGATTGTTCGGATTGCTCGTCGAGTTGTCGAAGTGGGCCGTGCATTCGATCCGCGATCCGGCCGGCAGGTCGAGCGGTTTCTCGAGCCGGTAGTTGCTCTGCCAGTTGAAGTCATAGCGCGGGATCGACAGCAGCGTCTCGCGCCGGCCGTCAGGGAAGACCGCCTCGTAGAGGAAATCCTTGCCGCGCAGGTGCATGTGGGGCAGCAGGCTGAGCAGGCGGACGTTTTGGTCGAAGGTTTTCTTCGACTTCACCTCGTGATGCTTCGCCCCCGGCGGGATAAGCAGCATCTGCTGAGAAACGCCCCGCGTCCGCACCTCGTACTTCGGTGGCTCCTTGGCGAAGATCAGCCCCACCGACGAGCGATCCTTGCGCTCCACTCCATCCGGAGTGTAATGCATCTGGAAGACTAGCATCGCGCCCCTGGGAAGCTTCTTGGCGTGGCCGGGGGGCAGAATGGTCGGCATGTCGCCCGGAGCGTAGGCCGCCAGGAAGCCGTTGCCGATCCCGTCCTTGATGTCGCCGATGCGGGCATCGCCGCGAATGCGTCCCTTGCCCATCCGGGCCGGATCGATCACGTAGATGATGATGTGATGCACCACTTCACGCGAGCCAGGCCGACACTCGGCTGCCTGGATCCAGCGGTCCTCATCGAACTTCGTGTCCACGCGGAAATACTGGTACTTGATGCCGTTGGGCCCCGCGTCGGCCGGCACCGTGTACTCGCGAGGCATCTCCAGCACCAGGTCGGGCTTTCCGATCAACCAGCCATCCTGGAACTTTTTAGCCTCCGGCAGGTCGGCCGGGTCCCCCTTCGGACAGCCCTGCTGGATCCAGGCCAGCAGCTGCTCCTTCTCTTCCTTCTTCAGGCTCCGGTCGTTGTCGAACTTCCCGTGTTTGGGGTCCGCGTGCCAGGGTGGCATGCGGTTCTCATCGACCACCTCGCGGATCATTTCCTGCCACGAGAGTGCATCCTCGTAACTGATCAGCGGCATGGGAGCCACCTGGCCGGGACGATGACACTCCTGGCAGCGGTTCTGCAGGATCCGGCTGATGTGCTTCGTGAAGGTGATCGACCCCGTGGCGGCTGGCTTCTTCGCCCGGGCGATCAAACAGCCCGGAGCGTCCACCAACGGCTTCGACACCGGCTTGCCCGCCAGCACCTCGTCCAGAGCCACGGCCAGGTCACGCCGCGTTGGCTCCTTGCGCTTGAATCCGATGCCGATCTGGTCGTCGATCCGCCCCTGGTAGAGCACCTCACCTGTCGGAGAGATGACGAAGGCCTCGGGTGTCCGTCGGGCCGCGAAGTAGTCGGCCACCACGTTCCCTGTGTCCTTCAGCACGGGAAAGAGGATCTTGTTCGCCTGCACGTGGCCCAGCACGCGTGCGGGGGTGTCGTGAACATTGCTGTTCACTCCCACGAACCCCACGCCCTTCGGCTCGTACTCCTTGCGGAGTTCGTGCAGCCGGGGTAGATACTGGTTGTTGATGGGACACTCCGTCCCCAGGAACAGCACCACGATCGCCTTGCGATCCTTCTGCTCCGCCAACGACCAGGTCTTGCCCTCCGCATCCTTCAGCGAAAAGGGTTTGACCTTCCGTGCTTTCGGCGCGTCAGCCTCGGCCTTGCGGGACGGCCACAGTGCCGTTGCCCCCGCGAGCACCGCCAGGCCGACCATGACGATCAGCGCTCGTCGCATTGCGTGAAGACCTCGTGAACGGGCGAATAGACACACTACCATCTATTCTAGTACCCGCCAGCTTCGCTGGGGTTTCACGCCGGCCGAGATGGCAGCGCGGGCGGCTCACAGCCGGTCGAGCGAGTCGATCCAGCGGATCATCTCGTCGAGGGTGGGAGCCCCGGCCCGGCCGTCGATGTACTCGACGCCCATGTTCGGGACGACGCGCTCAATCACGGGGTACTTGAACTTCATCAGCGTCTCTCGCGACTGCGCCACAGCCGGCTTGCCCGGGTCCTTGTCGCCGACCGCCAGGAAGAACGATAGCGGTTGACTGGGTACCTTCTCGCGCGGATTGCTCCGCAGAGCCGCACCGACTGCCGCCACTCCCCGGAAGAGGTGGCGTGCCTGAAAGCCGAGGTAGTAGGCCATCTCGCCGCCCACCCCCATGCCATGCGCCACGACGCGCCGCGAGTCAATGGTGTACGTCTCGGCCACAGTCTTCATGGCCTCCAGCACGATCTCGGCCTCGCCCGGCGTCCAGCCCAATTGGTTCTCCGACTGGGGGCAGACAAGAATCAAGTTGTGGTCGTCGCAGAAGTTCATCCACGAGTTGATGAAGTCCTCGATATCCCGTTCCTTGTTCTTCCCCACTGGGTGCAGCCAGACCACCACGCCGCACGAGATGTTCGGATCGTAGGTTTCGGGCACGTAGACCCAGAACGTCGCATCGGCGGCCGGCGTGGTCTTCTTTTGCAGCCCCGTTTCCACCTTCGCGGGCGGCTTCGCCGGGCCCTTTTCCGGAGCCTTCTCGGGTGGCTTGGCGGGTGGCTTCACGCCGGGCTTCTCCGCGGGACGGGCCAGCGCCTTTTTCGCCGATCCGCCCTCGGGCAGCTTCACGGGCACCACGTCGGGCATCTCCGACAGCTTCACGGTCAGCGTCTCGGTCTTACCGCCGACCTTGCGCTTCACCTCCAGCTGCAGTTCCTGGCCGGGCCGCCACTGCTCCAGTACGGCCTGCAGCTGATCACGCCCTCGGGTGATCGGGAACAACGGCGTCTTGGGCGGCGCGTTGGGCGGGCTGATCTTCATGATTCGATCACCCACCGCCAGCTTCGCCACTTCCGCCGGGCTCTTCTCGTAGACATAGCGCACCTCGACCCCTGGCTCGGGATCGTCGCGGATGGGCAGGATCCCCAGGAACGGCTGTGGGTAGGTCGCCTCGGCCGAGCCCAGCACCACCTTGTCCACCACAACGGGCTTCTTGTCGCGCTCGACCTTGATGGCCAGCGTGTCCCCCTCGTAGCGCTTGCCCAGCTGATGCATCACCTGCGAGTAGTTGGTCACCTTGCGGCCATCCACCTCGAGCAGCAGATCGCCGGGTTTCAGCCCTGCCTTCTCGGCCGCCGACCCCGGCATCACTCCACCGATGATCGGCTCGGCCTCGTAGGTATCCTGCGAGCGCATCGTGACGCCGAGGAAGCCGCGCTTCAGCACGACTGGTTCCTTCTCCGTGCCCTTGATCATGCGGGGCAGCACCGCGTTGATGTCCTCCAGCGGGATGGCGAAGCCGATGCCCGAGTCGTACCACTCGAACCCGGCCGTCTCTCCCTCGGCCTGGGGCGACGCCGGCACCAGCACGCCCTGCACCCGACCTTCCAGGTCGATCAGCGGACCGCCGTAGTTCGTCGGCGACACCTTGGCATCGGTCTGAATGGCCTTGCCCCAGATGCGATCCACCGCGCTGAGAATACCCACCGAGACGCTCGGCAAACCATCCGCCTCGGGCGTAAGCGTGCGGCCCACCGCGATGGCAGTCTGCCCGATCTGCAGGTCCTTGCGCGGCACGGCGACGGGCACCGCCAACCGGGCCCCACCTGGCGCATCCGCGAGTTTGAGGAGCGTCAACATCCGCGTCTGATCAGTGGCGACCACCCGGGCCACGCGGCGTTCGTTGGTGCCCGGCAGGGCCACGCGAATGGTGGCAGGCTTGTCGGCGAAGTTGAAGGCGCTGGAGATCACGTAGCCATCCGGGCTGACAATCAGGCCCGTCGTCGGCCCAAAGCCGCGGCGCACCCGGCCGCCCCGGGCTGCGCCTCCACTGCCGCTGCCCACCACGTCGGTGCCGCCGGAGGTCTCGATCTTCACCACCGAAGGGGCGATCTTGCGGACGGCCTCCTTGATGGCCTTCTCCTGCAGTTCGTCCACCTCGTCTTCCGCACGCGCGGGAGCAACGAGAGCCAGCCCGGCCAGGGCCATCACGACCAGGGTGCCTGCCAGCCAGCCAGGAACGCTTGGGGTTCGCATCGTTGAATTCCTTGTCCAGGCCAGGGGTGGCGTCACTTCTTCTTCTTGTCCAGGGGACGCGCCAGCGTCAGGGGGACGGTCACCAGCTTGTCGCCGCGCTGGATCTCCAGCTTGATCTCGGTGCCCGGGACGTAGTTGCCCACCAGGTTGTTGAAGGTGTTGATGTCCTGCACCGGGAGACCATCGACGTAAACGATCAGATCGTCCGGTCGGAGCTTCGCCTTCTCCGCGGGCGACTCGGGCAGCACTTCCTCGATGTACGGCGGGGTGCGTTCGACCACGTTGGGCACCAGCACGATGCCGTGGTAGGCCAGGTTCGCCGACTTGGCCGGCTCCGGAGCGGGCTTGTAGTTTTCCTTCTTCGTCACGATGTCGAGGATGCTCACCTGCACCTTCTTGCCGTCCTTGTCGGGGACCTCGACGGAGGCGTTGAACGGGATGGCGTAGTTGATCCAGGTGTTGGTCAGCTCGTTGCGGAGCTCCTTGCCGATCATCGCCACCAGCTCGCCCTTGCGCGTGGTGATCACGCCGCCGCCCGCGCCGGGGTTGTTGGTGATGGCATCGATGACGTAGACATTGCCGCGGTAGGTCGCCTCGAAGATGCCGATACGGCCGAACAGTTTGGAGTAGGCAGCGATCACGCCCCGCTGGATCGACATCGGCTCGTCGCGGGTAGCGATCTGAAACTGGTTGCTGAACGCCAGGACGTGGGTGCCCGGTTCGAGAACCGGTCGCTTGGCGGCCCGGGCAACATCGAAGAAATGCTCGATCTCGACTTGCCGCGCCCCGCCCTCGATCTTCACCAGGGCGATATCGAGCACCGGTTCGCGAGCCACCACCTTGCCGTTCTGACGACTACCATCGGACAGGTGGATGCGCAGGTCGCGCGTGTCGAGGATGTGGCTGTTGACCGTCAGGATGTAGCCATCCCGCGAGATCAGCACACCCGTGCCGTACGAGGCCAGGCCCTTGAAGCCGCCCGAGCCGAACAGCTTGACGAGCTTCGGGTTCACCTCGTCAGCAATCCGCGCGAACGAGTCATCGGCCTGGAGACGGTCGATCAGGCCCACGGCCCCCAGCAGGGCCACCACGAGCGATAGCGGTACGATGCGGTTCACGGTCGGGGCCTCTCTACTTCAACGTCACGCTGGTCAGGGTCAGTTCCGCATAGGGCTTGCCACCGCGCCGGACATGGAAGATCGAGGGCATCTGCTTCCCGTTGAAATCGCGGTAGCCCGCCAGGCACACCTCGCAGGGATCCTCGTCCTTGTCCGGCGTCACCTCGAAGCCAATCAGTTGGCCCTTCTTCCAGCGTCCCTCGCGGTCGTCCTCGATGGCGAAGTACCAGCGGGTGTCGGTCTGGGCGTACTTGCCGCGCAGCACCTCCGCCAGCACGCGAATCGCCGCGTAGTTGGGTTTCTCGTCCTTCGTGGGGGGATAGTACGGCTCGACGCCACCATGATGGAAATCGCGCGTGAAACCCTTGGCGCCGTAGGCGAGGAACTGCCGGTACAGGAAGACCGCCAGCACCAGACCGCCCGATTCCGGCGGGTCGCGGAACGCCTCGGGTTTCTCGTTGACGTTCAGCGGTTCCAGGGGGAAATCCAGACCGTCCACATCGCCCAGCACCTTGGGCGACTTGCCGTCAGTGGCGCCGCGCTCCTTGATGAGAAACATCGAGGTGACCGTCTTGCCCGCGTTGGCGCCTGTGAACAGCTTGCCCGAGAACTTCAGCGTCCAGTCGCCGGTCAGCTTCGTGAAATCGCCGTTGCGGGTGAAGTCGCCGAGCAGGCGCTTCTGCGCTTCCTCGTTGAAGTAGTAGTTGGCGAAGCCGTCCTTCGCCTTGAACAGCTTGGCCGAAGGCGGCGTCGGTCCCGCCGGCATTAGCGGGGCCGGACGGCCTGGCGGGGTTCCCGGAACCGGACGCGACGGAGCGCCGGGACGCTCCTCGATGGGCGCACTCTGCACCCCCATCAACCGCACTAGCACCTCGCTGCGCAGATTATCCCGGCGAAACACCAGCGGCATGCGCCAGCCGCGTGGAAACAACCCCAACACGTTCTTGTACTGATTCACCGTGGTCATCGGTCGGCCGGCGAAGCTGACCAGCTGATCGCCCACGTCCAGGCCGCGTCGCCGGGCATCGCTATCAATGATGCTCTTGACCAGGATGCGCGAGATGCCACCGTCCTCGGCCTCGCTTTCCATGCTGGCTCCCAGCGAGGCGTGGTCGGTGTCCAACCCCACGCGCATGTGGCCGAGGAAGTTCTTGATCTGGTTGATCGAGATGGCATACCCCACGCCGGAGTTGACCCGGCCACGCTTCTCGAACGAACCGCGCCCATTGATGCCGATCAACTCGGCATCCATGTTGAACAGCGGGCCCCCCGAGTTACCCGGGTTGATCGACGTGTCGATCTGGATGCAGTCGGTGTACTCGAGCAGCGTGCCCGCCGGGTACTGGTAGCGATGCACGCCGGACACCAGGCCGAACGTCACGGTGGGGGTGAAGTCGGTAGCCAGCGAGAACGGGTTGCCCATGGCCAGCGACCAGTCGCCCGCCTTGACCGTCTCACTGTCTCCCATCTTCGCGAAGGGGAACTTGTCGCCCGGCTTGCGCGGCAACAACTTGATCAGCGCCACGTCGCCGACCTTGTCCAGGCCGACCAGCACCGCGTCGTAAATCACGCCATCGGGTAGACCGCACTTGAGCAGCGGGCTGCGGGCCGCACTGGTGACGTGCCAGTTGGTCAGGCAGTAGCCTTCCTCGTCGATCAGCACGCCCGAGCCGTTGCCGGTCAGGTTGCCGCGCGGGTCGCGGGCCATGACCGCCACCACCGATGGCTTCACCTTGTTGATCACCGCGATGCGTTTCTTTTCGGCCTCGAGCACTTTCGGGTGCAGCCCCTGGCCCTGCGCCGCCTGCCCCAGGACCACCAGCATCAGGGTGGCCGTCATCGTCGCCTGCATCCGCATCACCTTCCACCTCCCGCCAACGTCCGGGGCCTATCGGTCCTCTTTCCGTAGCTTGGCGTCTGCCAGATTCAGATGCCGGGCCGTGTCGAACTCGCCATCCGCCTTCACCACCACGCGCAACTTCTGGACGTCCTTCACGCTCAGCTTCAATGTTTTGTGTCGGACCTTGTCGTCTGACGAGATGGTCAGGGTGGTCAGCTCCTTGCCATCTCCCTCGATCTGCAGGAGCGTCGCCCCCGCAGCGCTGATGCCGTCGTCGATGCCAACCACCGCCTCGAACTCGCGGTACTCACCCTTCAGGTCGTAGATCAGTTCGACGAACGGCTTGAGGGCCAGGCCGCGTGCATAGGTCGTGCCGCCCAGCACCATCGGCTTCTTGTCCAGGTTGCTGTCCTTGTAGACGTGCCACTGGTCCGGTTTGTCGTCGTCCTCCAGGTTCGACCGGGCAACCAGCTTGGTGGGTGTCAGCTCGGAGAGATACTCCAGCCGGCCCTGCGTGTAGTCCACCCGCGAGACCTGATCCCGGGCGAAGTCGATCTTCACCCCTGCAGGTGTCGTCGCGCTCAGATTGCCCTCGTTCAGCGTCAGGCTAGATACCATGACGACATCCTGCATCGTATCCAACAGCTTGCACGCCGCCGGCGCCGCCTTCGCATCCAGCACATGCTTGAAAATGACGCCATGCAGCGAGGCGAGCTTGCGCTTCGCCGTTGTGGTTTCGCCGTCGATGGTCACCGCGAAGGCGATGGACGTGCCCGTCTCGTCGCCCTCGCCTAACACGCATTCGATGCTCGAGACTCGCTCGGCGCGCTTGACGACGATGGCTTCCTTCCCGCGCAGATTCAGCACCCGGGACTTCCAGTCGCGCCGATGGTCGTCCTTCGAGGCGTCCATCAGCACATTGGCCACCACCGCGGTGGGCAGCTCGATTTTGGGCCCGGCCAGCAGCGTTAGCTGCAAGGTGCGGCCTTTCAGCGTGGCCGCGCCAAAATGCAGGAGTGTGCCGTCGGTGAGCTCGGCCAGGCCGTATGGTTTGTCGGCGGGCAGCTTGCCCTGCTCGCGGAAGTCGATCTTGAGCAGATCCTTGACCGGTTTCGTGGTTTTCTTGTCGCCCTGAGCGAACACCACTTCCCGATCATCGAGGCGGACGACCTCTCCCTTGAGGGGTTCACCGACAACGGGGAAGAGGTCGGCAGCCACGACAGCCGAGCCGCCAAGAAGGAGGGCGATCAGGCCGGGCCAGATCCGCATGATGAGCACCTCGGAGTAAGCAAGCGGTAGGAGGTTGGGGAGGCAGCCCCCGCGAAGGGGGGCGTGAAGCAGAGAGCAATCTCCTGCTTCACGCCCGGAAAAACCGCGCAGTCGATCCCAGCATTACCGGGAAGCCGACGAGCGCTTTTGCAGCTCACGCAGGTAGGCCTCGATCACAGCGCGGTCCTTGGCGGGCATACCGCGAGTCAGATCGCGCATCGCCTGGGCGCGTTCCTTCTCGGGCAGCTTGCCCCAGACCTCGGCGATCTCCTTGACCTTCTTCGTATCCACCTGGCCACTGCCACTGGCCGAGCCGCCCTGGGTATCCTGTTGCGGGGACGAGGACTTGTCGGTACCCGGCGAACTGCCGGGTTGCTGCCCCCCGCTGGGGCAGCCACCACCGTTGCTTCAGGACCCGCCCGGGCTTTTTTGCTGGTTCTCCAGTTCCTTGATCATCTCGTCGAGCCGGACCAGCACTTCCTTCTGCTGCTTCTGAGTCTCCTTGCCGCCGCGCTTCAGATCGAGGCGCCGCTGGATATTGTTCATCTTGCGGGAGATCCAGCCCAGGTCCTTCTCCTGCCAGGTCATCATGTCGAAGTGCATCAGAGCGGCCACCATGCGGTAGCGCTCGGGGGCCTCGACGACATCAACCAGCAGTCGATCGATCGAACGGTCAGCCTTGTCTTTCAGCATCAGGGCATGCTCGCAGACCGCCTTGTGGAAGAAGTAGGAGGCCGGATCCGCCACGTCCTCGGGCTTGACCTGGGCGAACACCTCGAGGGCTTCCTCGTAGACCTTGCGGCCCGTCAGCGAGCGTCCCAGGGCCAGGGCCAGGTTGGCTCGGTAGAAGAGCGGCTTCTCGCGATCCTTGAGCAGGGCCGGCACCGCCACCGGGGCGGCCGCCGTCGCGTCGCGGGCGTCGGACAGCAGCCGGGCCGCCGTCGCATCGCCCATGATCAACGTCGCGGTAATCTTGTCCAGGAGCGGCTGATCGCCGTCCCAGATCGTCTTGAACCGTTCCTGGGCTGCTGCGTCGGCCTTCACCGACTTCAGCCAGGCATCGGCCTGTTTGCGTGCCTCCGCGGCTTCCACGCCGCGTAGCGCACCGAAGGAGGAGGACTCCTTCGTGGGCTTGGTCCCGACATCCGCCTGCGCGCCACCTCCGACGAGGAGCAGTGCTGCCAGCGTTGCCGGGAGCCAGCTTGTCTGACGCATGCTGTTCCCCCTTGAGTCGTTCGGATGAATGGGTTAGGTCCTGGTCACGTTTACGGGCGAGAGAGTTGGGTGGGGTTCCAGCGAGAACCCCACCCTGGGAGAGAGAGTATCACTTGGCCTCGTTCTTCCCCGTGGCGATGTCACGGGTCACCTTACCAATTTTATCCTGCCGGACCGACAGATCGCGTAGTTCGCGCTGGATCATCTCCAGATGTTCGCGTTCGCGGGGGGTGCCAGCCTCCTCGGGCAGGGGAGCCTGCTCGCCCTTGTACTGCTTGCCGTACAGTTCGGTGCGGTTGTTCACCCGCTTCTGCATCGCATAGATCATCTTCAGCTCCGCGATCTGATCGATGAGCTTCTGATCCTGCGGCCCACCGCTCTTGCCGGGCTGCGGCTTGCCCTGCTGCTGCTTCATCTCTTTCTGAGCCTTCTGCAGTGCCGCAATCATCTCCTTCAGCGTTTCGATGATGTCATTCTCGACCTGCTGGGTCACGGCGGCCACGTCCACCCGGGTGAGCCGACCCCGCACCACTTCCATGTCCTTGCTCACCTGCTCGAACACCTCGGCGAACGCCACCGCGCTGCCCTCGGTCTTGATCAACTTCAGCGCCGCATGCGCCTCGCGGACGATTTCGTCTTCCTTGTCAGCCAGCTTGTTCGACCGGGCTGACTGCAGCAGCGTCGCCTTGCGATCCGCGTTCTTCTCAATCTCGCGGTCCAGCACCACCGTTCCGTCGCGCACCTCGATCTGCAGTGCCAGCATGTAGCGGCAGCGCTTCTCCAGGTCGGCCAGCAGCCGTTCGATTTCTTCCTCGCGCATCTGCTTGAGCAGCTCTTCGAGCTTCTTCTTCGCGTTCTCCAGCTCCTTGATCGCCTTGGTCATGTTCTCCGAGGCGTCCTCGCTCTTTTTCTTGTCGAGATCGATCTCCGCCTGCTTCTGATACTTGTTGGCGTCCTCGATCTGCTTCTTCACCGGATTGTCTTCCTGGGGCTGCTGGTCATCGCCGCCAGATTGTCCGCCCTGGCCCGGCTTCCCTTCCTTGCCCTGGCCGGGCTTGCCACTCTGAGGCTTGCCCTCGCCGCCCTTGCTCTCCGAGGGTTTGCCCTGACCGGGCTTGCCTTCACCCGAGGCCCCGGGCTTGCCTTCGCTCGGCTTGCCGGGCTTGGCCTCACCCTTACCCTGGCCCTGGCCCTTGCTGCCGGCCTGCGGTTTGCCTTCGCCGGGCTTGCCACTCTGCGGCTTGCCCTCGCCACCCTTGCCGTCACCCTTGCTGCCAGCCGGCTTGCCCTCGCCCGATTTGCCCTCACCCGGCTTGCCCTCGGACGGTTTTCCTTCACCAGCTTTCCCCTCACCGGACTTGCCGTCGCCCGGCTTGCCTTCCTTGCCGGTAGGCTTACCCTCGCCCGCCTTACCTTCCTTGCCCTGGCCGCCGGCCTTGCCTTCTTTACCCTGGCCCGGCTTGCCCTCACCCGACTTGCCGTCGGAAGGTTTCCCTTCGCCGGATTTACCTTCCTTCCCCTCGCCGCCCTTGCCGTCCTTCCCTTCGCCGGACTTGCCTTCCTTGCCTTCACCAGGCTTGCCTTCGCCGGATTTGCCTTCCTTGCCTTCGCCCGACTTGCCTTCTCCAGCCTTGCCTTCCTTGCCCTCACCGGGTTTGCCTTCGCCGGACTTGCCTTCCTTGCTGTCGCCGCCCTTGCCTTCCTTGCCCTCGCCCGACTTGCCTTCTTTGCCCTCGCCGGGTTTCCCCTCACCCGACTTGCCTTCTTTCCCTTCCTTGCCCTCACCCGACTTGCCTTCACCAGGCTTGCCTTCCTTGCCTTCCTTGCCTTCGCCCGACTTGCCTTCTTTCCCTTCCTTGCCTTCGCCGTCCTTACCCTCGGCCGACGGTTTACCTTCGGCCTTGGGGCCGGTGTCGTTGCGAGCCTCGCCCCGACCATCGATGCCCGGCTTGCTATCCGGCTTGAAGACACCGCGTGCCTCCTCGCCCGGCTTGCCTTCCTTCTCCGACCCCTTCTTGCCGTCGATGGCCGAGCGTGTATCCTTCGTGACCTTGTTCTGGTCCTTCTCCAGCTCCTTGTGAGTCTTCCGACCCATGTCGGTCTGGGCACGCACCCGTTCTTGCCGGGCGATCAGCTCCTTGAGCTGCTCGAGCAGACGGGCGTGCTTGTCCATCTGCTCCTTGTTCGACTGAGCGTCATCCTTCGACAACAGCGTGATGAGCTTCTGCAGATCCTGTCGCAGCTCGGCGTTGTCGCGCAGCGACTGGCGGAGGATGTCGATGCTCTGATCGGCGCCCTTGCGCGTCAGCTCGCGGATGAGCGCATCGAACTTGGCCTCGGTCCCTAGCTCCGACGCCATCTTCAGCGCCTTGCGGAGTCCCTTGGCCTTCTCCTTGTCCTTGTCGGTGCCACTCTCCAGGCGGCCCGCCATGATCGACAGGCGCTGCCGGAACGACTCGAAGGCACGCTTCAGCTGCACCTGCCGGGTCGCGGTGTCATCGATGAGCACCCGGGGGTCACCCTTGATCTCGCCGGGGGCATCGCGCCCTGTTGCTTTCTTGACGGGAGGTGTGGATTCATCGGCCTGCACGGCCAGCACGAACACCAGCGCCGCAAAGCCGATGGGGGCCAGGAACCGACGCATCATCTGTCCATCCTCCGGTGAATTACCACTAGGTCTGCCTGCGCGAGTCGGGAGGGGGACGGCTCAGGCGAGGAGCGGTCCCACATGGGTGTTATCCCCGGAAGGGGGGTGCGTGTGACAGGATTTTATGCAGTGTACCCATATTTCTTCATCCTGTCATCGCAATTCTCCCCCTCGCCGGGAGATGCGGTGCTTCGAGGAACGGGCACCTCCACCCACTCGCTCAATCGTTCAGCTTGTCCAACTCCTCCTTGATGCGCTTCTTCAGAAGGCGCGAGACGAGCGACTCGAGATCCTCCTCCTGCTTCTCGATGCGGGCCAGCTCGGCGATCAGCTCGTTCAACTTCGACAACCCTTCCATGGCTGCCAGGATCGAGTTCAGCTGCGTCACCAGATCGTTCAGCTGCTTCCGCGCCTCTGCCGACCGAGGAGCAGAGGCTTCCACCCGCTGGGCAACCGACTGGTCGGGCACATCCAGCGACCGCCGCAGCGCCACCACGGAGTTGTAGGTCCGATCGAACTGGGTATCCGCCACCTGTTCGAGCGGGACGTAGATGGTGCGGTAGACCTTGGTCAGGATGTCGTCTCGCACCTGGTTGAGCCGCATCTCGCGGAGGATGCGTTCGTACGTGGCGAACACGCTCTTGACGTCCTGCTGCGACGTCTTGAGTACCTCGCCCAGGCTGTCGCAGCGGGCGACGTAACTGTTCAGAATGTTCGCATCCAGCCCCGAGGCTCCTCCCGCCAGGGCGAAGTGAATGTCGCGGAGACGATCCAGGTTCTCGGGCAGCGGCTTGAATGCCTTCTGCAGCTCGCGGTACTTGACCTCTTCTTCCTCGGCGATGCGGGCCAGCAGCTCGTTTTCGGGCACCACCACGAAGGTGAACGTCTCGCCCGACGGGCTGACGTGCGGCAGCGGCTGCTTCGTCTGCGGGTCCAGTTCGCCATCGAGGAAGGTATCTTCCACCAGTAGCCGCACCTCGACGATGAACCGCCTCTGCGGCTTGGTGTCGTCGGGGTCCTTGATAGGACGATCCTTGCCGTCACGATCTCGCCAGGTCAGCTTCCACAAGGGAAGATCAGACAGCAGGGTCGAGCGCGCCTCGTTGGCCCGGAACCAGCGCGACGGATTTCGGTTATCTTCCACGTCCTCCGCCAGCCGGTCGGCCCAGGGGTCGGGCACCACCTGGAACTCGCGGAACAACTTGCGATAGGGTTCGCGCTGCTTGACGGCCAGGCGAGCCAGCAGCGTCTCGCGGCCCAGCAGCTCTTCCTGCCCCTCGCCCGGACGGTTGGCGGCCATCTGCACAGCGAACGATGGTAGGTCGAGATACTGCTCGGGGCCAGCATCCTCCGCCTTGGTTTCCGCCAGCTCCTTCGCCAGCCCCACCAGATAGGCCGCCGCCTGCACCGGTCCCTGCGAGATGGGCGTCAACAGTGTCACTCCGCCGACACCCAGCAGCGACCGCACCTTCTGCTCCGACATGTAGTCGGCTGGCAACACCCGACAGGCGTAGCGAACCCGCCCCAGGCCATGATCGTCGAGCACCCGGCCCTTGAATGGCAGCCGCGCCCCCGCCGACACGATGTAGCCCTCGTTCCCGCGGCCGCGACGGACCACCTCGTCGGGATTGAACTCGCGCACCCGAGGGCTGACATCCTCGCGGGGCTGCAGCACCACCTTGCGTTCGCCCACCACCTCGTCGCGATCCTCGAACACCAGGCGGAACCGCTGCTCGCGCCGCACGTCCGGCAGCACCACCTGGAAGGTGCGTTCGTCCACCTGCGTCGGCTTTTCGGCACGAAACGTCTTCTGATCGCGCGGATCGACCGCCAGCGAGAAGGCTTTCAACGGTTTGGTGACGGTGACACGCAACGTCACGTGAGTGCCGGCGGGCACCTCGAATGTGGTGGTGTCGCCGGAGACTGACAGCGGGATCGACTCGAGCGGTTGGCGCTTCCCACGCAGGTCGGCGGCCGTCACATCGTTCGACGTGCGATAGTAGAGATAGGCCGGCCGCTCCTCGTCGCTACGCAGGGTTTCGACGCGCGGTCGTTCGACCACGTTGATCCGGCGAATCGGCGTGACGTAATCCTCGCCGCGTACGGTGAACGACACCGACTCCTTTAGCTCGGCGAAGGTGCCCAGGAACTCGTTGCCGGCGATGCGCGTCATCCGGTTGTCTGGGCTCTTCGTCTGCACCCCGTAGTAACTCAGCAACACCGTGTCGGGGATGGTTAGCTTGCGCAGCACACGCCGCATGTCGCGGTCGGCGGCCCGGGCCGACACGCTATCCAGGGTGGTGCGCAGTGCGGCGAACTGTCGTAGCCGATCGATGACGGCGCGGACGGCGGGCTGCGGCTTGCCCTCCTTCTCGGCCGCTTCCAACTTCTGCTCGACCTCGGCCACCGTCAGACTGATGAACTTCGGCCCCACCATGGCCCGGGCAGCGGCCGTTAGCGGATCGCCCTTGAGCAACCCGCTGGCCAGCGCGGCGGCGGGCAGCGCCTTGGGATCCCAGGCGCCAGGGATGCCTGGCACGTCCAGACCACCCAGCTTGTCGCGCGTCAGCTCGGACCAGCGCAATTCCTCCCAGTCGCCCCCTGGCGAGGCTACTTCCCATCGCCCATCCATCAGACGGACGGGAAAGGCCTCGAGCAGTAGCTCCACCTCGTCCACGGTCAGTCCCACCTCGGGATCCCGCACCGTTTGCGTCCAGGTCGCGGGCAGTTCCGGCAACGGTTCGTGTCCAATGAACTCGGGCCGCTCCTTCAGATCGTCCCAGGTCAACAGACGCCAGCCCTCCGACGAGTCGGCAGCGGCGACGATGTACTTCCACGCTCGCACGCGCAAGCCCGGCGGCGTGCTGCCCTGGGGAATCCGTAGCTCGTGCGGATCGATGTCGCTGGCGCCCTCGCTGGCTCCCTCGGCCCGGACGCGGTCCCACGGCAGCACTTCCAGGTAGGCCCTGCGCGGCCAGATGGTGTTGCGCAGCAGCACGTTGCGCTCGGCCCAGATGCCGGCCACCTCGCCGAAGTCACTGAACCCTTCCATCGCCCCGGGCTCTCCGGCGAAGCTGCGCTGCACACAGAAGGCGCCACCGACCACCGCGCTCAGTCCCAGCGTGAGCAGCACCACCCAGTAACCCTGGCGCGACAGGCGTTTCCAGTCGAACACCTCGGCCACGGGCAGCTGATTCACGCGCTCGGCTGCTTCGTGGATCGTCTCGCGGACCAGTGCCGGCGAGTAGCCCAGCTGGGCCGCCGCCTGCGGATCGGCCATCTCCACCGCGGTGATGAGCCGGTCGCCCAGATCGTCGGGGAAGCGGCGTTCCAGCACCAGCGCCATGGCTGGGTCCGAAAACTCACGCAGCACCCGGATGAGGATGCGCATCAGCACCAGGGCTAGCAGCCCGGCCACCACCAACCCCAGGATGCCGGCGCGGAAACCCCAGGGCAGAGTCTGCACCCAGTCGATCAGCGTCAGCTTGAAGACGCCGTAGTCGAGCGCCAGGCCGATCCAGAACCACAGAGCGAGGAACATCGCTACCAGCGCCAGGCCCTCCAGGCTGACGTAGGTGTGGATGTACTTGCGCAGCCGGGCCAGCGGACTGCGAATCCGCGATTGATCCCGGTCCAGGTTGTGGGGCGATCCGTGGGGAGAGACCGTGGCCATGGCAGGCATCCTCGTTCGATGTATTCGCAGCAGCGTTTCGCCCGCTCCACCCTTATGCCAGACGCAGCAGCTTGCGGATGAGCCACTCGGTCGAGAGCAGCCCCACCACCAGCAGTAGCACGTAGGAGATCTTCACCGGCTTGGGCGTTGGCTTGTTCGCATCCTCCGACCGTGGGTACTCGTACAGGGTGAACCCGTCGTCCCACAGGTCGCGGTGACGACCCCGGCTGACCTGGCGCTGCACGTCCTGCACCATGCAGGTCGGGATCAGATTGGCGTTCTTCAGGTCGAAGTAGAGCCGTTGCTTGTTCTCGGCGATTTCGGTCTTGTCGTCGCGCTCGGCACCGGTCTCGAGGCGAGGACGCACCAGGCTGCGGCGCAGCCGGCCGCGATCCTCTTCGCTCATGCGCAGCAGCACCTCGTCCGCCTCGCTGGCCATGCGATAGAGGCGATCGTGATCCGGGCGGGTGTTGTCCAGTTCGGGGTTCGCTTCCTTGACCAGGAAGCGCGCTGTCTCAGCCTGCTCGGAGTCGGCTCCCGGGGTGCGCGGCACCTTCACGGTGAACTCGTACTCGCCTGGCGACCGCACCAGGAAGCGGCCGGAGAACCAGCCATCCCGCGCCCCGGGTCGCGGCGTCATCAGGATCGGTTGCTTGATCTCGGTGTCCGGCACGCCGGGCGGCATCTTCAGCGTGATCTCGGGCCGGGCATTGCGGTCGAGGGGCTGGCCATCCGGCCCGTCGATCTTCGCCTCGATCTCCATGTACCGGCCAGAAACCACCTGTGTCGGCGCTTCCAGGCGGATGGTCTTGATCACCGCGCCCTTGCTCTTGGCGGCCGCGTACCGCACCAGCTTCGTCCAGAACCGTTCGTGGTACGCCTCGCGGAATTCGCGTAGCCGCCACGTCTCGGCGCTACCCAGCCAGATCACCCGGGGCAGCGCCTCGGGTGTCGTCACCAGGTAGGGGTGCATGGTGTTGTCCTTGAGCCGGGCCGTCGGATCGGTGAAGCGCCCAATCACGATGCTGCCCGACTTCGCCCGCTGCACCGGGTAGAAGCTATAGAAGCCACGTTGCGGCTTCTCGGTCCGTTCCTTACCCGCGCCGAAGAAGAACGCCTGCCAGTCCTCCTTGAACTTTGACTCATCCAGTTCCTCGTCCAGCTTGAGGAACTCCATCTCGGGGCTGGCACCTTCGAAATCCAGGGCCCAGGGATCGTCGGTCTTGCGGTCGATGTAATCGCGCCGGTCGTCCAGCACCACGGGCAGCAGGTCGAGGATCGGCTTGAACCGCTCGGCGTCTTCGCCATCGCGCGGTCGGATCAACTCAACGGTGTTGATGTACCCGCCGATCATCACCAGCCCGCCGCCCTTCTCGGCCCACTCCTTCACCATCTTCACCTGGTCCGGCTGGATCTGCAACCAGTCCGGATCGAAGCCGATGATCACGTCGTACGAACTCAGGTCGTACAGGTCCTTCTTCTTCCGGAAGCTATCCGGGAAGGTGGACAGAAGCCGCTCCGGAGGCACGTCCTGCACGATGCCCGGGCGTCGTTTCAGTTCGCCGGGCGGCAGCTGCAGGTAAATGGTCATTTCCAGGCGCTTCTTCTCCATCTCGCGGATGAGGAGCGACCGGACGAACTGATAGTCGCGATTGGCCGCCGCCGCCACCAGCAACACGCGGATCGGCTTCTTGATCACCTTCGTCGAAACCTTGCTGCTCTCGTGGAACTTCTCACGGAGTCCCTCGCGCTTGTCCACCGGCACCTTCACCACGTAGCGCAGCTCGGTGTCGTCCTTCGATTCGCCGATCTCCCACTTCCGCCCCCGGTAGCGCGGATCGGTCAGGTCGATCTTGCCGGCCGCAGCCAGCGCGGCCGCATCCAGCTGCCACTCGACCTCGGCCCGAGGCGGGGTGCCCTTGTCCAGCTGCACCTCGCTGGACGGTTTGAGCACCAGCTTGTCGCCCAGGGTGATCTTCTCTCGCGTCGATTTCGGATTGTCCTGGTCCTCTGCCTCGATCAGTTCGATGGGCAGCAGCTCTTCCTTCTCCTGCTCAACCAGCTTGCCTTCCTTGTCCTTTACCTTCGTCTTCACCAGGCGCGTGTGGGTGATCTCCAGGGTGACGTCCAACTTCTCGCCCGCCAGCCCCTCGCCGATAATCTCGGTCTTCACGCGGTACTTGTCTTCCGGTTGAATCTGGCCTGGCGCCCGCAGGTCGGCGATCTCGATCTTCACCTTCTGACGATCCTCGCCGACCGCCACCACGAAGAGCGGCACCCGCGCAGCTCGGGCCCGAGCCTCCAGCTCGCGGAAGGCGTTGGGCGATCCCTCGTTGTTCCGCCCGTCGGTGAACACCACGATGCCCTGCAGGCGGTTGTTCAGCTCGCGGTTGATCAACCCCAGCAGCGAGTCGCCCAGGTTCGTGCCACGCACCAGGCCATCCTGGCGCGCTTTCTTGTTGAGATCGTCGAGCTTCTCCAGGCGTTTCTTCTCATCGTCGGGCAGGTTGCCCATCTCGGGTGGCTTGACCTCGGTGGGGTTCAGCCAGGCCCGCCAGTACTCCTCGGGCAGCGGACGAGCCTCGGGCAGCTGGATCACCCCGTCCTCGTTACGTGGCGGGTTCTCCTTTTCCTCCTTCGTCCAGACACGACCGCCTGCGAAGTGGAGGTAGGCGTCATCGAGTCGGGCGCCCAGGCGATACGCCGTCACCGGGTTCTTCTTCTCCAGCCCGGTGAGGAAGTCGAAACCCTGCCGGCTGAGGAACTCGTAGACCTTGTCCATCCGCGTGGGCAGCTTCTCGTTTGGCGAGCCGGATGGCAGCGCATCGCTGGTGTGCATGCTGGCCGAGGTGTCGAAGACCACCAGCACCTTCGCCTCGGTCCGCGTCTCGAGATAACTCTGCCGGGCAGGAAGGAGGAAGATCACCGCCAGGATGGCGTACACCGACGTACGGAGCAGGCCCAGCAACGTGGCCCACCACGGGCCGATCGAATGGCTGTCCTTGATGTACATCCAGACGACGTACACCAGCGCCACCGCCAGGACCAGGCCCAGGACCACCACCCAGACTAGGGGAGGCAGTTCCTGCCCGAAGAATTTGAACGGCTCTTCCAGCCGTCTCCAGACAAATTCCTCGTAGGGCGTCGTGCCATTCGCGGGGATACTATCGTTCATCGCTAACCTGCCAGCTCGTCGTGTTCGGGGTCTTCAGTTCGGGATCAGTCCCGCTCACGCTGCCTGGGGCGCCGCCCGGCCAGGGGCCGTCCCCCCCGCCTCGGCCGCCCGCGTGTGATAACTCAGGTGCACAGCCATCGCCTGCTCAGCGATGAGAATGATCAGGAAGAAGAGGTACAACAGCGACGACTCCGAGGCATCGGGCTGCCGTTCCTTGAATGTCTCGTACGATTCGCCGGGCACACGGAGCACCAGCTTGCCACGGGTAGGCGGGCCAGGAGGCAGCTCGGGCTCGAGCCGATCGCGCGAGGCGCGCTTCAGGTCGCCTTCGGCCATCGCGTCCACGTTGTAGGCAAAGGCTCGCACCTCCTGACGATCTTCCTCGGGTCCCTCGCCCAGCAGGGTCAGGTTCACCTTCACCACGCCGGGCCCGCGCACCCGATCGGTGAAGGCAAAGTTCAGCTGGTTGCCATCCTTGGTCAGCTGCAGGTTCTTCTCGGTGTCTGGAGCGAGACGAGCGCCCTCGGCGGTCAGATCGGGTTGCGGCACGAAGGTCAGGCTGTACTGCGGAGCGTAGCGCGTCGCATCGACCGAGAAACGCACCTCCTCTCCCAGGATGCGTTGGGGGGCCTGGCCCTCGCTGATCAGATGCCGATGCAGATCGAGCAGGAACAGCGGGTACATCTCCGAGACGGCTCGCTCGCCGGCGCCCCAGTTGTTCCAGGCGACGGTATCTTCACCCACGCCTCTCCGGGCCGAGGTGCCCGCCGCGGTCAGGAAGGCGACCACCCGGCCTTTGCCCGATTGACGCGACACCAGCAACGGATCGCCGTACAGCACCGTCTCGCGGAAATCGCGGATCTCCGCCGCCAGCCCCTTCATCTCAGGGTGCTTCCACAGATCGGCCATGCTCGGCTTCTCCGGGTCCTTCTCGACTCCGGTGTTGGTCAGCATGTCTTCAAGTGTCTCGCCCAGGCGATACAGTTCCCCTGCCGCCAGGGCGTTGCGCACTCGACGCTGATACTCCTCGACCGACTTGAGATAGCGCTTGAACTCTGCCTCGCGGTCGGCCAGCTTGATGGTCTGCGACACCGCGGCCTGGGCCAGTTCGACAGCCCGCGCCTTGTACTTGTCGATCGAGCTGGAGTTGGGCAGCACGATGAGCGGTTCGGTGCGTCGGCCATCTGGGTCCCATCGGCTGCGCGGCTGCGCCTGCCAGTAGACGTTGACGCTCAGGTAGCGAAACAGCGTGGCGAACGGCGTCAACCGGCGCACCAGGGGATGGTCCGCCTTGGGGAAGAGGATCTTCGGAGCCGGGTCGGTCTGACGCAGCCGGTCGCGTTCCTTCTTGCGTTGCTCGGGATCCACCATGCCGGCCGCCGCCAGCGGATCGTAAGGGCGATCGGTCAGCAGCACGGGGAAGATGCCAGCCTTGTAGAGGACGCTGTTGTAGTGGTCGGGCTTCGTCTCCTCGCCCAGGAAGAAGCACAGGCTGCCGCCGTTATCCACGTAGGCGCGCAGCTTCTTGACGAGGGGTTCGGGAATCTCGCCGACGTTGAGCAGCACGATGCTCGGATACAGGTCGAGGTCGGTCTTCTCGAGCGCCGCCAGGGTACGTTCCTCGATCTCGTAGATGCCGCTGGCCGCGTAGAACGACTGCAGGTGGAACATGTCGCCCCCCTCGCCGCGGTGTTCCGGCCGATTGCCGTCCACCACCAGGGTGGGCACCTTCTTCCGCACCTCGATGACCATGTCGCGCACATTGTCGGCCAGGACGCTTTCGGGCTGCAGCGTCTGCCGGATGGTCACCCGGATGTGAAACTGCTCGCGTTCCAGGCGGCGTTTCTGCTCGCGCTGCTCGACCGAATCCTTCTCGCTGATCTCCGAACCGGGCCGACTGCGACGGTTGAACCGCAGGGTGAACTTGTGCTCCTTGAGCTTGCCCGGTTCCAGATCGGAGAGCATCACGTCGCGGGTCAGGTCGTGCTGTCCATTGACGAAAACCTCGACGAACGCCTGCTCCTTGGCCTGGCCATAATTCATCAGACCCACGGTGAACTCGACGTCGGCATCCTCGATGGCCACGCGCGTCTCGGCATGGAGATCGACCAGGGCCACGTTGTTGTTGTGGTTCACTGCCTTGGTGCGCGCCACCCGGGCTGGCGAGGCGACATCGACCAGGCTGAGGTTCACACCCGCGTCGAGGATATTGCGGATCTCTTCCTGGATCTTCTCCGACTCGGCGGGAGATGACCAGTCCTGGTCGCGGAAGTCGCTCACCAGGTGCAGGATGCGCTGGCCCTCGGCCTTCTCGTCGGCCAGGAGTTCGCGACCCTTTTGCAACCCTCGCAGCGGTGAGACGTGCATCAGACTGGGCCGACGCTTTCGGGCGGCGAAGCGCGCGTCAATCTCCTGCACTGACTGATCATTGAGCCGGGCGTCGTACAGTGGCTGGCCATCCAGTTCGGACAGCAGGAAGACGCGTATCTGCTGCGCTGACGAGGCCTGGGCCGCGTTCTTCGCCAGTTCCTTCACCTGCTCGATGGCAGTTTCGTACGCCAGGGTATCCTTGCCGCCCTCGCGGTCGCGGTCGAGCAAACTGAGGGTGTCGTCCACGACCACGACATGGGTGGCCCCGCGCGAACCGCCCGCGCCGTAGACGAAGCGCGCGACGAGGAAGGCGGCCAGCAGCACGAGCAGGATGCGCAACAGCAGGAGGATCATCTGCTCGATGATGAGCTTGCGGCGGTTCCGCTTCTGCGACTTGAGCAGGAACTCCATCGCGGCCCATCGCACGCGCTTGAAGCGCATGCGGTTGATCAGATGGATGATGATCGGGGAGCTGACAAGGGCCCCGCCGGCGACCATGTACCAGGGGTTGAGGAAGAATTCCATTGCCGTACCTTGGGGGTCGATCAGCCGTTGCGGGAGCGGGCCGCGTTGGCCCGGACGTCCATCCGGTGGTGCAGAAACTTGGAGAGAATGGCATCGAGATAATCGCCGGTGCGCACCAGCTGATAGTCGATGCCCAACCGGGTGCAGCCGCGGCGCACCTCGACAAGATATTCCTCCAGGGCCTCCAGGTAGCCGTCGCGAAGCGCCCGCGGGTCGCACAGGAGGTTCGGTAGCTGCTCCATGCCCTCGAAGCGGGTCGTCCCCGTGAAGGGGAAGTTCATTTCATCGTCGTCCATCACGTGGAACACCAGGATGTCGTGCCGGCGCTGGCACAGCATCTCCAGGCCCTTGATGAGCGGCTCGCGGTCCACGAGAAAATCGGAGAGAATGACCACCATACCCCGGCCAGGGATGCTCTCCGTCACCCGGCGGAGGATGGCCAGAATGTCGGTCTTGTCGCGCGGCTTGCTAACGTGCATTGCCTTGCAGACCGCATCCAGGTGCGACATCTGGCTGCGCGTTGGGATGATCTGCCGGACCGCCTCGTCGAAGGTGAGACAGCCCACGGCGTCCTGCTGGCGCAGGAGCAGGTAGGCGAGACAGGCCGCCGCCGTGCAGCTGTAACTGTACTTGTTCAGCGGCCCGTTGCCGTAGTGCATCGACTCGCTGACGTCCACCACGAGATGGCAGCGCAGGTTCGTCTCGGCCTCGTACTGCTTGATGTAGTAGCGGTCGGTCTTCGACCAGACCTTCCAGTCGAGGTGGCGGATGTCGTCGCCGGTGGTGTACTCGCGGTGCTGCACGAACTCGATGGAGTGCCCGAAGACGGGGCTTTTGTGCATGCCCGAGATGAACCCCTCGACCACCTGGCGCGCCCGCAGGTCGAGCCGGCTAATCTTGGCGATGGTCTGCGGATGAAGAAACCGGCGCGGGTCGTCGGCGGTCGGAGTTTTAGCCACGCTGATGCTCTCTTCCTTCGGCCCAGTTCACCCGGGAGAGACCGGCCCGTGATCCGAGCGGTCTCCCCGGTCGATCTTGCGAATCCGACTGCAGGGCTACGATGCGAAGATCTTCCGGAACCGCTCGTCGCGAGTCAGCTCGCTTTCCTTGTCCGGCGTTTCCTCGATGAGCTTCTGAATCACGGTATCGCTGGAGATGCCCTCGGAGGCGGCCGTGAAGTTCGTCAGGATGCGATGCCGCAACACCGGATAGGCCAGCGCCTTGATGTCGTCGGTCTGGACGTGCACCCGGCCATGCAGCAGAGCCCGGGCCTTGCCGCCCAGAATGAGATACTGCACCGCGCGGGGGCCAGCACCCCAGGAGAGCCAGTCGCGCACGAACTTCGGCGTGCCTGGTTCGCCCAGACGCGTCTGGCGGACCAGGGCCAGCGTGTACTTGATCACGTGATCGGTGACCGGCACCCGACGCACCAGGTTCTGTAGCTCAAGAATCTGCTCGCCCGACAGCACGGGCACCACTTCCTCGGTGGTCAGCGACGTCGTTCGCCGGGCGATCTCGAACTCCTCGTCGAACTTCGGGTACTTGACGAACACCTTGAACATGAAGCGATCCTGCTGCGCTTCGGGCAGCGGATAGGTGCCTTCCTGTTCGATCGGGTTCTGGGTGGCGAGGACGAAGAACGGAGCGTCGAGCCGATGCCGCACCCGGCCCACGGTGACCTGGCGTTCCTGCATGGCCTCGAGCAGCGCGGCCTGCGTCTTGGGCGGCGTGCGGTTGATTTCGTCAGCGAGAATCACGTTGGCGAACAGCGGCCCGGGGAGGAACTTGAACTCGCGCTGCCCCGTCGAGCGGTTCTCCTCGATCACCTCGGTACCGGTGATGTCGGCGGGCATCAGGTCGGGGGTGAACTGGATGCGGGAGAACGCCAGCGACAGCGAGCGCGACAGCGTGCTGATCATCAGGGTTTTCGCCAGACCTGGCACGCCTTCGAGGATGCAATGGCCCTTGCTGAACAGCGAGATCAGCAACTCCTCGATCACCTCGCCCTGGCCGACGATGATCCGGCTCAGCTGGTGCTTGATGCTGGTAAACGCGTCCTTGAGTTTGCGCACGGCCTCCAGGTCATCGCTGCGGAGGTCCTCGGTGAAATGCGGAGGGTGGTCGGTCATCGCTCTCTCGCCAGGAACAGGAAGGATAAGGGAGAAAAAAGGCCCGCAGCACTAGCGCTGGTAGATCGGCAGTGCGGCCTTGTCCAGCTGCAGGATGGTCAGGTAACAGGCCGTGACGTAGACCGGGCCCACCATCCGGGCCGTCCAGCTGTCGTGGCTCCAGCTGCCATCGGCGGACTGGGTCCGCTTGAACTCCTCGAACACCGACTTGCGGTACTTGCTCCACGCCAGCAACTCGTCCGACTTGGCATCGGGGAACATCTTCTTGAAGCGGTCATCTCCCAGGACGTAGACCACCTGGGCATAGTAGTAGTGGGTGTACTCGTCATGACCCATGCGTCGGCCATCGCCGGGGATCGACAGGTGCAGCTGGCAGAACTTCAGCCACTTCTTGACCAGGTCGCCCTGGTACTCGCCGGCGCTAAAGCCACAGGCGATGGCCGCCGCGGTCAGAGCAGGCCGCCCCTCGCCGCGTCCGCCGCCGAACGCCAGGCTGTACATAACGCCGCCCTGCTCGTTGGTGGAATCCTTCAGGTACTTGATGGCGTCCTTGATGGCCTCGCCGGGGACGATGATGCCAGCGTTGCGAGCAGCCCGCAGCGCCTGCACCTGAGTGATGGTGACCGAGCCCTCGTCGAAGTTACTGCCATCCTTGGCCGACACGTAGCCCCAGCCGCCCCGATTGGTCTGAGCATCGCGGCTATACTTGCAGGCCTTCTCCAGAATCTGCACCAACTTCTCGCGACGGCGGGCGTTTTCTTCCTCGCCGACGATGGAGGCGAGAAACAGCACACTGAAGCCGTGCCCGTACATGTAGCGGCCGCCCTCAGACTGGCTGGCGGGGTTGCCGATCAGGCCGTTGGACTGCATGCGATCCATGAGCCAGTTGGCGGCACGACGGATATTGTCGCGATACTTGCCCTCGCGGATGGTGCTGCCCTCGCACAGTAGCGCCATGCCCCCCAGGGCGGTCATCGACACGGCATACTGCCCGTTGACACCTTCCCAGTGCCCATCCTTGAACTGGTTCTTGGCCATCCAATCGAGACCTTTGCGGATCGTCTCCTGATATTCGCGGGGCACTTCTTCGCCACGCACCGGCTGAGAGCCAGTTATCCACAGAAGGGCCAGGCCAAGCACCATGACATGGGTAGAGGTGCGCATACAGGCTCCTGGGTAGGCAACGAACAATCCAGGCTCATCTGCGCGGGACAGGGATGGCGCGAGATGATCCCACCACTGGGTAAAGACGATCGAGTCAGCGATTTCTGACACGTGGGAGAGAGAGCCGATGCATACGCGGCAGGCTGGAGGCCTTCGAGGTCGCAATCCATGCAGGCCCCGGATGCAATCCGGCCTCATTCAAGCAAGTCCGTCTCGCCGATGCAAGGGGCCGATAAGCTTTTCGCCATTCACCCTGTTTGCCTCGCTGGCAGAATCGGCACGCATGGAGTCGCCTTCGTGCGCTGGCCTACATGGTGGCGAAGCTGTAGACTATCTCTGACCTCCATCGCCCTGGTCCCCTCCTGCGCGATCGTTTCGCCCAACCAGACCAGGAACCCACTCCGGAGATGCTCCCCATGCATCACAGGTTCTTCTGTGGTTTCTTACCGCCCCTCCTGCTAACCGCCCTCCTCCTGACGGGCTGTGGCCGTGACAAACCCAAGGATGTCTGCTCCCCTTATCATGCCTGCCCCTTCGAGTTTGTAGGCAAAACGGGAGCGACCTATTACTACAACGGCAAGCGCTGCGATGGTAGCAACAACATTGTTTCACTCGCCTCGCGCACCACGCTTGCGTTAACCACCTGCGATAAGGATCCCTGCCCGGGACAGTGTGTGCTAATCGGATCATTCTCTGGAGGCGAGGAGCAGGCCTCTGACAAGGCTGCCAAGGAAGAGAAGCGGCCGAAGGATCACCTGCGCGGCAAGAAGATTGGCAAGACTTACATCTACACCGAGGCGGTAGAGCCAGGCATCCCCAAGGCGGAATGCAAGCGTAACAAGACCACGGACATCATCACGAACCACGAGGGATGCAAGGTAAGGGAAGCCCGACCCGAGCGGTTTGTCTGGGTGGAACTGACAGAAAAGGGCGACAAGCGCATCAAGGCTGAGCTTCACACCGTGGAGGTAACCTCGAATAGCGGAGGGCCGGCCCGCACCATGGGCTTTGGCAACGAGTGGATGGTCCGGAGCAACCTGATGCCGGCCAGGTCATCAAGTTCAAGGATGTGGAGATCCCGCCACGGAGGGCAAGGTCATCTCGTCAAGGATGACGGGATCGAGTACCTGGTGACCCTCCACGACGGGAAGTAGATCATCAAAGACAACGATGGGGAGGCCTGACCTAGTCCGCCGGTGCCTCCCCTGCCCGAACCCGCCGAATGAAATCTACTGGTTTGAGGCGTGGCCCAGTGCTCCGGGCACAGCGAAAGCTGAGACCGGGAAGATCGAAACCGGTCATGTGGTCCCCGTTCAGGTAATAAAGTTGTCGTGCATCGAACTTGCTCGACAACCCACCTAGCGATTTCCCCTCGACCGCCTCCATGGGGGCACCCCGAACCACGCGCAACTGAGAGGACGCGATTCGGCTGGCCCCCAATTGCATGGACGGTCCCCAGGTGCCCGTCCACTCGGCCGGTCCTGAGTGCAGACCATAGACGGCCAACCGTTGACCTGGTATCCGCACCACATCCGGCTCCCACTGCCCCACCGGACGAATCACCCACGGCATGCGAGTCAACGGCTCTTCCGCTTCACCCCAGGGAAGCTGCCAGCGTCCTCCCCCAGTGGCCGCGAACTCGAACTCGATCTCATCTGGCAGACGCTTTCCCATGGCTTCCGCGTAAGAGGCCGCGTGGCTCCACGACACATTGGTGGCCGGCATGTCGGGATTCGTGGGTAGCTTGACGTCTTTGACCTCGCCGTTCCTGGTTAACCAGGCCAGGTAGTCCCCCGCACGCACCTCCGTGGGATCCAGGTAGAAAGGGGGGCACCGGATCTGGCACTAGCTGATCCGGGATCGCCGGTTCGTTCTGCCCCTGGCCCCAGCGGGTCGTGGTGGTTTCGTACGCTGGAGCCCCTGGAAACAGACACATCTCCCGGCTGGAGTTTACTCCAGGGAGACGAATCCCGGCAGGTGAATAACCCCCTTCTGGTTCTCCCACCGATGGTGGCGAAAAGGCTCCGCCGCTCCGTTGCCTTTACTCGGGACCGTGCGAAATACCTCGTGGAACCGATCTACATGACCGTCTGCAGCGGCAGCACCGCCACCACCAGATAGTGCCCCGGGGACAGCAGGACCTTCTTGGCGTCCTGGCCAACAACGGGGCGGTCGGCCAGGGGTTCGCCGGTTTCGGGATCGAGGAGAAAGAAGGTCAGTTCGGCCCCGGCCGGTTCGGTGGTCAGCACGGTGGGCCATCGAAGTGGCGAGGTCTCTACCTCGCGCCGCATCATCCACAGCAGGAGCAGGAACAGGACCACCAGGGATAGCGCCAGGCCAACCAGCGTGCGGTTCCGCCGAACCCAGCGAACTGTTCGGTTGACCCGGTTGGAACGCAGGGCATGGCGCAGCGGTTCCCCGGTCAGGTAAGCATCCAGATCCTCGGCGAACTCGGCGGCGCGCGTGTACCGGTTGTCGGGTTCCCGGGAGAGAGCTTTCAGGCAGATCGCCTCCAGCTCGCGGGGAATTCCCGGCTGTCTGGAGCGGGGGGGCACCACCGGATCGGTCTGAATGCGCTGGCGCAGCGACGATGGATCGCCTTCAAACGGCCGGACGCCGGTCAACAGTTCGTACAGCACCACCCCCAGTGCGTAGATGTCGGTGCGATGGTCGATCTGGGTCAGGTCTCCCCGGGCCTGTTCCGGCGCCATGTACGGCAGCGTACCGGCAATCACCTGCTTTGGAGTCGATTCGGACGGGACGACTGGTGCCGTGGCCAGGCCGAAGTCCACCAGGAAGGCGGTTCCCTGCTGATCCAGCAGGATGTTGCGCGGTTTGACATCCCGATGAACCAGACCGCGGTCCCGCATATGTTCCAGCGCCAGAGCGATTTGCCGGACGATCCGGGCGGCCTCGCGCGGTGTCGGCGGCGCCCGATCCAGCCGGACCGAGAGGTTCTCTCCCTCGATGAGCTTCGAGACAAAAAAACAGGGAATGCCGTTGGATTGCCCCACGTCGTAAATGGGGACGATGTGCGGATGGTCGAGCGAGGCGTGTAGCCGGGCCTCCGAGGCCACCTCCTCGCGTTCCTGGGCCGACAGTCCTCCCTCAAAGGGAATCTTGATGGCCACCCGCCGACCCAGCAATTCGTCGAACGCCTCGTAAACCGCCCCGAAGCCACCCTTGCCAATGAAGCCTTTGATCAGATAGCGCCCCAGGCGGAGGCCCTTCAAGTCGGTCGGTGAAGTGGGATGATAGCTGGGGGTGTCCCCCTCCTGCGTCGGTGCGTCGGCAGTCGGCAGGGGCGGCACGATTTCCTTTTGCGAGCCATTCCGGAACGACAGAAACAAACTGGCGGAGGCGTCCGGCAACTGTAGCACCAGATCGGTGCAGCGTGGGCACTTCTGGACGTAGAGATGCTCGATCAGACGCGTCATCGGCCCCAGGGAGGCTTCCCCGCTCACGAAAGCGCGTAGCTCCTCCACACCGGGGCAGGCGGCGCTGGGAGACATGGCTTCGGAAGAGGAAGACATTGTCGGTCACACCGGGGGACGGCCAGGAGAAGTCGTCTGGCTGGTTATACCAGAGAGTTGCGGCACTCGCTACCAGCGGACGCGAAATTCCATGCGGTAGATCTCCCGCGCGAAGTGCTGGTCGGACATGGCAAACAGGCCACCGAAGCCGAAATCGACCTTGTCGCACACGAACAGTCGTGCGCCGCCTCCCGCGTAGAGGTAGGTGTAGCCCGACGACTTCTGGAACGACCCGAGGAAGGGATCGGTGTACTTGCCGGTCTGAAACGAGTAGCCCGCGCATTCGAGAGTACCGATGAGTGGGACATCGGGCATGATGCGCCAGAGGACCTGGTTGAGGCTACCGTGATAGTGCAGGATACTGCCCGCGTAGTCCGGCGAACCTCCCAGGGGGATCCACTGCGATACCTGCGTTTGCAGATAGGTGGTGGGGGTCAACTTCAACCCCACCACGCCGCCGGGTTCCAGGGTCACATGGCCCGTCCCCAACCCCTTGAGTGGATTGCCCAGGGGGATGTAGGTGCGAAACAGCATCGAGAACTGCAACAACTCGCAGTCAAACAGCAGTGTCTTGGTCATGATCGACATGTCGGAGAAGCCCGCCGAGTGGAAGTACGGCTCGGCCTGCACCTCGCGGTAGGGCTGCTCGATGGTCATGGTGATCGCCCCGGTGCCGCCTTCGTTGACCATGATCAATTCGTTGTAGCGCAGGCTGGGTGTGGCCAGCAGTGGCGCGGTCGGTTTGGGGCCGCGTCCCTGTCCGTCGGCGCGGGCCCAGAAGTATTCACTGCGGTCGGGATAGAGGAAGCCTGGCCCCGACTCCCAGCGTAACTTGCTTTGCGTGATGGGCCGCACCCCCTCGCAGAACAGAGCGGAGTCGGCCAGCGGCGTCCAGCGTCCCTCGTAACAGGGATCGGGGCAACAGATGCAGTCGTACAGCGCGCAGCAGAAGCGCCCGACCCAGGTGTTCGCCTCGCAGGGGTGGCAGGCTTTCCGACCTGGCACACAGGGGCGACCGTCTCCGCAGCCACACCCGTCGATGAGCAGTGGCGTTTGCAACGAGGGGGGGCCGGTTCCCAGGGCCGCGGGTAGCTCCGGCGCTGGCAGCGCGGCGCTGAGCAGCCCGCTCTGACAGCCGATGCAGCCCACCTCGATCAGTCCGCTCGGCGCTGGGTCCGCCAGCAGCTCGCGCAGGTACGCATCGGAGGGGCTGGCCGGCTCCTGGCCACTGGCAACACCTGCCAGCGCCAGCATCAGCCAGCAGACCCAGAGTCGGCCGTGGTCGATGAACGACACGCGCACGCACCCGCTCCTTCGACTGAAGGGGAAGCGGACCAGGAACACCCTGTTCACATGAGAGGGCGACCCTTCTGCCAGACCCCACTCAAGAAGTCAACCCCAAGCGACTCGCATGCTCGCTCCTCGAAAGGAAGGTGATCACGAAGGAAATCTCCCTCATTCACCGGCCAGGAGATCTGGGGCAACCTTGCTGGCCATGACGATTTTTCCCTCAAGTTCGATCAGAGGGGCGTCGATTCAACGAAAGAACCCATCTTGCGCTGACCCCTCGTCGGCGAGATCATGTCTGGATGCAGAGGGGAGAGATCGATGCTTCGCTGGCCGCTTCGCTGCGCGGCGCTCGCCGCCCTGTTCTTTACCCAGTCCACCGTGCAGGCCCAGATTCCCGGAGTGCCTGGCATTCCTGGTGGCGCAGCCTCGGCCGCATCGAGCGTGCCCGGCCTGGCGGCAGCCCCCGCGGCTGCGCCGGCAGCGCCGAACAATATCTGGAGCAAACTCTGCATGACGCCCGAGCAGAAGCAGGCGTGCAAGCAGAAGATCTGCGCCATCCCATTCATGCAATTCCTCAACGGTGGGCTCGCTCCGGTGTCGGCCCTGACCGGCGGACTGGTGCCTGGATGCTGCCCTGGGCCCAACCAGGCCAACCCGGCCGACCTGCTGAAACCAGCCGACAGCGCCGAAGGCGCCGCCGCCCGCATCAAGAAGCTCGAGGCCGAGGCCAAGGCGCGTCGGGCTGCGGTGCGTTACCTGGGCACGGTCGATTGCCGGCGCTTCCCCGAGGCCGAGGCCGCCCTGATCTCCTCGCTGCGGGGCGACGAGAATGAGTGCGTCCGCTTCGAGGCCGCCCTGGCGCTGGGCAGCGGCTGCTGCTGCACGCGCAAGGTACTGGAGGCGCTGGTCGTCACCGTCTCGGGTCGGAAAACGGCAGAACCGGCGGAGACTTCCCCGCGGGTTCGTGCCGCCGCTGCCATCGCCCTGGAGCGCTGCCTGATGAAGTATTGCGACCTGGAGGTGCTTACGCCGGCGGATCGCCCGCTGGAGAAGGGGCAGCCCCCCGCGGACCCGGCCAGCGCCCCGGCCAAGAAGAACGAGAAGGCCGCCCTGGATCCCCTGGTGGCCGATGGTCAGCAGGTGCTCGCCGCCTTCAAGCGTCGGTACGCTCCCGCTCCCCGGCCGACCGCCGAGCCGCCCCTGCCTCCGGCCTCGCTGGTGATACACCGGATCCCGGCGACCGTCACCCTGGGAGCCAGCACCACGCCGCAACCACTGGCGACCGCCATGGCCCAGGCGCCAGCACCCGCTCCGACGATGATGTCTGCACCGACACCCGAGGGCGCTCCGCTACCGCCGACCGGCCAGCGCGACCTCTGGTCGGTGCTGCTGCAGACACGCCGCTAGGGAAGCGGCTTCACCAGCGCGGGTGGCCTTGCAGTGGGGGCCGGGCCTAGACTGTAGGCTAGATATCCCACTCCGAGGAGACGAACATGCGCTGCACCTGGTCGGGCGTCTTTCCCGCCGCTGTCACTCACTTTCGCGATGATCAGGGACTAGACCTGCCCGCGACCATGCGCCACCTGGACGCAATGATCGATGCAGGCATTCACGGGCTGATCATGCTCGGGACGGTGGGCGAGAACTGCTCGCTGGAGCCCGGCGAGAAACTCGATGTCCTGCGCGCCACCGTCGAGCACGTCCGGCGGCGCGTCCCCGTGTTGACCGGCGTGGCCGAGTCCTCCACGCGCCAGGCCTGCAAGTTCGCCGCCGAGGCCGCCCGCATCGGCGTCGATGGCCTGATGGTGCTGCCCGGCATGGTCTACAAGTCCGACCCGCGCGAAACGATGGCCCACTTCCGCACGGTCGCCGGCGCGTCGGACCTGCCGATCATGATCTACAACAACCCCGTTTCCTACGGGGTGGACATCACGCCGGAGATGTTCGTCGACCTGGCCGACGAACCGAAGTTCGTCTGCATCAAGGAATCGTCGGACAACCCCCGCCGCATCACTGACATCAAGATTCTCTGCCGCGACCGCTACACCCTCTTCTGCGGCGTCGATGATCTCGTCCTGGAAGGCATCGTCCTGGGTGCGTCCGGCTGGGTGTCCGGCCTGGTCAACGCCTTCCCGGCCGAGAACCGTCTGCTGTGGGACCTCGCCACCGCGGGCAAACTCGCCGAGGCGCTCGAAGTCTACCGCTGGTACACGCCGCTGCTCCATCTCGACACCCACGTCAAGCTGGTGCAGTACATCAAGCTGGCCGTCCATGCCTGTGGTTACGGCTCCGAGCTGGTGCGTCTGCCGCGCCTGCCGCTGCATGGTGCCGAGCGCGAACGCATCCTCGGCATCATCCGCAAGGGGATCGCCACCCGCCCGACATCCAGCGCCAGCTGACGCGGAGGTCCCATGCAGCGCATTCGTGTCCTCGACACGCACACCGGCGGGGAACCCACGCGCATTGTCCTCGACGGCGGGCCCGACCTGGGGTCGGGCTCGCTGGCCGACCGCCGCGAGCGCTTCCGCCAGGGGTTCGATGGCTTCCGCTCGGCCGTTGTGAACGAGCCCCGGGGCTCCGACGTCCTGGTCGGCGCCCTGCTCTGTCCGCCGACCGACCCCACCTGCGTCGCGGGGGTCATCTTCTTCAACAACGTCGGCTACCTGAACATGTGCGGGCATGGCACCATCGGCGTCGCCGTCGCCCTGGGCCACCTGGGCCGCATCCAGGCGGGCCGCCATCGCCTGGAGACGCCGGTGGGCATCGTCACCTTCGACTACGACGGTGCTCACTCCGTCAGCCTGGATAACGTCCCCAGTTATCGCCACGCACGGCAGGTGCCCGTCGAGGTGCCTGGTCATGGCGTGGTGCGTGGCGACATCGCCTGGGGCGGCAACTGGTTCTTCCTCGTCAGCGATCACGGCCAGGAGATCGACCTAGCCCAGGTCGAGCGCCTTACCGACTTCTCCTGGCGCATCCGGCGCGCTCTCCACGAGCAGGGGATCACCGGCGCGGATCACGGCGAGATCGATCACATCGAGCTGTTTGGTCCTCCCGGCGACCCTGGAGCCCACAGTCGAAACTTTGTCCTCTGTCCGGGCAAGGCCTACGACCGCTCGCCCTGTGGTACGGGCACCAGCGCGAAGCTCGCCTGCCTCCACGCCGAGGGCAAGCTCTCGCCCGGTGAGACCTGGCGGCAGGAAAGCATCCTGGGAAGCATCTTCGAGGGGTCGGTCCATCTCGATGCCATGGGGCAACTCATCCCCCGCATCAGCGGCACGGCGTACGTGACCGCCGATGCTACCCTCCTGCTCGATCCGAAAGATCCGTTCTGCATGGGAATCCGACCATGACTGCTCCGCACTCTCGGATCATCGTTGTGGGGGGCGGCGTCGTCGGGGCGGCCTGCGCGCATTATCTCGCTGCCTCCGGCGCTTCCGTCACCCTCATCGAACGCTCGACCATTGGCAGCGGCTGTTCGCACGGGAACTGCGGCTATGTCTGCCCCAGTCATGTGCTGCCGCTCGCCGGCCCGGGCGTCATCGGCAAGACGCTCGCCACCCTGTTCCGCCGCGACTCCGCGCTGGCCATCCGCTGGCGCCTTGACCCCCACCTGTGGAGCTGGCTGATCCGCTTTGCCCTGCGCTGCAATCAGCGAGCGATGATGGAGTCGGCCCGCGCGCTGCAGTCGCTGCTGAACTCCTCGCGCACGCTCTACGGCGAACTGTTTCGCACCGGCCAGCTCGACGCCGAGTGGGAAGAACGCGGCATGCTCTTCGTCTTCCGCACGCCGAAGGAGATGGACCACTACGCGCATACGGACCACCTGCTGCGCACCGAGTTTGACATGCCGGCCACGCGCTACGATGGGGCCGCCCTGACCGAACTGGAGCCAGCGCTGAAGCCCGGCCTGGCGGGTGCCTGGCTCTATCCGCGCGATGCGCACCTGCGCCCGGATCGCCTGATGGATGCGTGGAAAAGCCTGCTCACACGGCAGGGAGTCGAGCTGCGCGAGCACTGTGAATTGACCGGGCTGGATCACCAGGGGGGCGTGGCCCGGGCTGTGAAGACAAGCCAGGGGGTTCTGCCCGCCGACCAGATCGTCATCGCCACTGGCGCCTGGACGCCGCTGCTTGCCCGCCACCTCGGTCGACGCCTACCCATCGTGCCCGGCAAGGGCTACTCCATCACCATGGCACGCCCCACGCGCTGTCCGCGCTATCCGATCATCTTCGAGGAAGATCGGGTCGCCATCACGCCGATGCAGACCGGCTACCGCATCGGCTCGACAATGGAGTTCGCCGGCCATGACGAGACGCTCAACCGCCGGCGGCTGGCCATCCTGCTGCGCGCCGCCCGACTCTACCTGCACGAACCCGAGGCCGAGCCGGTCAACGAGGAATGGTGGGGCTGGCGTCCGATGGTGGCCGACGGCAAGCCGATCCTGGGGCACCTGCCAGGCTGGGCCAACGTCCACGCCGCGACCGGGCATGGGATGCTGGGCGTCGCCATGGCCACCGGGTCGGGCCGACTGATCGCCGAGTTGCTGACCGGAAAGACGCCCCATGTCGATCCGGCTCCCTACGCGGCGAGCCGCTTCTAACTCTTCCCCTGGATGAGGACTCTGACGATGCGACGTTGGTTGGTGGTGGCGTGTCTGCTGACCTGGGTGGGCAGCGTCGGGGCGCAGGGCACGGCCGAGGACTACGACCGCGCCGCCAAGCTGCATGGCCGCACGCGCGACAAGGTGCATCGCACCCGCATTCAGCCCCACTGGTTCGACGACAATCAGCGCTTCTGGTACCGGGTTGATCTGGGGGGCGGCACCCGGGAGTATGTCCTCGTCGAGGTCGCTGCCGGGACGCGCAAGGCGGCCTTCGATGCGCCTAAACTGGCCGCCAGCCTGAGCGCCGCCACCGGACAGAAGGTCGATGCCACCCGGCTGTCACTCGACCAGCTGGCCTTCGAGTCCGACGCCCGGGTGGCCACCTTCCAGGCGCTGGGCAAGCGCTGGCGCCTGGATCGCACGGCTGGCACCCTGACCGAGGTGCCCACGAAGGCGAAACCTGCCGAGAAACCTCAGAAGACGTCCCCGCCGCAGCCAGTCGTCTTCCAGGCCGATGCTCCTCGCCCGACGGCTCGCCTGCGCGACCACAACGTCTACCTGCGCGACCCGAAAAGTGGCGAGGAGAAAGCTCTGACGAAGGACGGCACCCGGGAGGACGGCTACGCGGGAGCGCTCCACTGGTCACCCGATCGCAAGTACCTGGTCGTGTTCCGCACGCGGGCCGGGCAGCGGCGGCAGATCCACTTCATCGAATCGTCCCCACCCAGCGGCGTCCAGCCGAAGCTGCACAGCTTCCGTTACGACAAGCCGGGCGACTCCATCGACGTGAGCAAGCCGCATCTCTTTGATGTAGGCACGGGCAAGGAGATCCCCATCGCCGACGATCTCTTCCGCACCCCGTGGAGCATTACCGACCTGCGCTGGGAGGCCGACTCGTCGCGCTTCACCTTCGTGTACAACCAGCGTGGCCATCAGGTGCTCCGCGTCGTCGCCGTCGACGCAGCCACGGGTAAGGCCAGCGCCCTGGTGGACGAGCAGTCGAAAACCTTTCTCGACTACGCCCACAAGCAGTATCTCCACTGGCTGGATGCCACCCGCGAGCTGATCTGGATGTCCGAGCGCGACGGCTGGAACCACCTCTACCTCTACGACGCGAAGACCGGCCAGGTGAAGCACCAGATCACCCGGGGCGAGTGGGTCGTTCGCCGGGTCGAGCGCGTCGATGCCGAGAAGCGTCAACTCTGGCTTCGCGTCTCGGGCATCCATCCAGGCCAGGACCCCTACCACATCCATTTCGCCCGCATCAACTTCGATGGCACGGGGCTGGTGCTGCTCACCGAGGGCGATGGCACTCACCAGATTTCCCACTCACCGGACCGCAAGTATCTCATCGACACCTGGTCCCGGGTCGATCAGCCACCCGTCATCGAGCTGCGTCGCGCGGATGATGGCAAGCTGGTGTGCGTGCTGGAGAAGGCCGACGCCGCCGAGTTGCTGGGGACCGGGGTCAAGCTACCCGAGCGCTTCGTCGCCCCGGGCCGTGATGGCAAGACGCCGATCTGGGGTGTGATCCATCGGCCGACCAACTTCGACCCCAATCGCCGCTATCCGGTCATCGAGTACATCTATGCCGGGCCCCATGGCTCGTTCGTGCCCAAGGAGTTCCGCGATTTCCACTGGGTGCAGACCATGGCCGAGCTTGGGTTCATCGTCGTGCAGATCGATGGCATGGGCACCTCGCACCGGTCCAAGGCGTTCCACGATGTCTGCTGGAAGAACCTGGGCGATTCCGGCTTCCCCGACCGGATCCTGTGGATGCAGGCGGCCGCGAAGAAGTACCCCTACCTCGACCTGACCCGGGTCGGCATCTACGGCGGATCGGCCGGCGGGCAGAGTTCGACCCGCGCCGTGTTCGCCCATGGCGACTTCTACAAGGTGGCCGTCAGCGACTGTGGCTGCCACGACAACCGCGTGGACAAGATCTGGTGGAACGAGCTGTGGATGGGCTGGCCCATCGGTCCGCACTACGCGGCCCAGTCCAACGCCAACCTGGAGAACGCGAAGAAACTGACGGGCAAACTGCTGCTGATCGTCGGCGAGATGGACCGCAACGTCGATCCGGCCAGCACCCTGCAGGTGGTCAACGCGCTGGTGAAGGCCAACCGCGACTTCGACCTGCTGATCATCCCCGGCGCGGGCCACGGCGCGGCCGAATCGCCCTACGGCCAGCGTCGCCGGCAGGACTTCTTCGTCCGCCACCTGCACGGGAAGGAGCCGCGCTGGGCCGGCAAGTAACCGTCCCGGCTACCGGCATCGCCAGGCGCGTACCTGAGAAGGTACAATCAGCGACATGGCTCAGCCAATGCAGGGGACCATTGAGCGTGTCACCTTCCACAACACCGAAACCGGTTACGCCGTGCTGCGCGCCGTGGTGCGCGGACGACGTGGGCTGGTGACGGTGGTGGGCCGAGTCCCTGCCGTCAACCCGGGCGAACAGTTCGATGCCGTCGGCGAGTGGACCTTCGACCCGCAGCATGGCGAACAGTTTCGAGCCGATCAGCTGATTTGCCATCCGCCCACCACGCTGGAAGGAATCGAGAAGTACCTGGCCTCGGGCCTGGTCAAGGGGATCGGTCCCGGTTACGCCCGGAAGATCGTCCAGGTCTTCGGCGAACGCACGCTGCAGGTGCTCGACGAGTCGCCCACCTTTCTCAAGGAGATCAAGGGGATCGGCCCCCAGCGCATCTCCCAGATCCGCGAGAGCTGGCGTCAGCAGAAATCAGTTCGCGACATCATGATCTTCCTGCAGTCGCACGGCCTGGGTACGCAGCGCGCCGTCCGCATCTACAAGACCTACGGCGACAAGGCCGTCGCCCTCGTCCGCGAGAACCCCTACCGCCTCGCCACCGATATCTGGGGCGTGGGGTTCAAGACCGCCGACGAACTGGGCGGACGCCTGGGAATCGATCCCGCCTCCCCCCGGCGCGCCAGCGCGGCTCTGCGGTACACCCTGCACCAGGCCAGCCTCGAGGGTCACGTCGGCCTGCCCGAGGACGAGCTGGTGATGCACACGCTCCAGGTGCCCGGGCTACCCGAGACCGTGGTGCGCGATGCCATCGAAACGCTGCGAGCCGAGGAAGAAATTGTTCGCGAACCCGGTTCGCCTCCGTGGATCTACAGCAAGCCGCTTTTCCTCGCCGAGCTGGGCATCGCTCGCACGGTGGCTCAGCTGCAGGCGAGGCCGCATCCCGTTCCACCAGGCGACATCGAGTCTGCGCTGGACCGCGCCGAGGCCAGCATCGGTCTGACACTGGCTCCCGGTCAGCGCGACGCGCTGCGACAGGCAATGCGCCAGAAGGTGCTGGTGCTGACCGGCGGCCCGGGCACGGGCAAAAGCACCATCGTCCGCGGCCTGCTCGAACTGTTCCGCAGCCAGCACCTCCGCTGTAACCTCTGCGCACCCACCGGCCGGGCGGCCAAGCGCCTGCACGAAACGACCGGCCGCGAGGCGAAGACCATCCACCGCCTGCTCGAGTACGATCCCGCCTTCGGAGGCTTTCGTCGCGCTGCGGCTCATCCGCTCGACTGCGATGTCCTCATCGTCGATGAGGCCTCCATGGTGGATGTGCCTCTGATGTACCAGCTCTTGCGGGCTGTGCCGCTCCAGGCCTGCGTGATTCTGGTGGGTGATGTCGATCAGCTTCCGTCGGTGGGTCCCGGCACCGCGCTGGCCGACCTGATCGCCTCGGGCACGGTTGGGGTCGCCCGGCTTACCGAGGTATTCCGCCAGGCCGAGGCCAGCCACATCGTCCGGGCCGCCCACGCTATCCGCGCCGGCGAGCTACCAACCTCGGCTCCGGCGGGCGGCGCTGGCGACTTCTACTTCATCGAGGCCGCCACGCCCGGGCTCATCCTCGACCGCCTGCTCACCGTCGTGCGCGAGCGCATCCCCCAGCGGTTCGGGCTGGACGCGCGCCGGGACGTGCAGGTGCTGACTCCGATGAACCGTTCGGAGCTGGGCACGCAATCGCTGAACCTCCAGCTGCAGCAGGCGCTCAATCCACCGGGTGAGGCGCCCGAGGTGCAGCGGTTCGGCTGGTGCTTCCGCGTCGGCGACCGGGTGCTGCAAACGCAGAACGATTACGACAAGGAGGTCTTCAACGGCGACATCGGCCGGGTGGTCCGCATCGACGAGATCCAGCGCGAGATGATCGTCGAGTTCGACGGCCGCGAGGTGAGCTACGACCACGGCGAGCTGGACGAGATCACCCTGGCATGGAGCATGACCATCCACAAGAGCCAGGGGTCCGAGTATCCCGCGGTGGTGATCCCACTGCACACGCAGCACTTCAAGATGCTGCAGCGCAATCTGCTCTACACCGCAGTGACCCGAGGTCGGAAGCTGGTGGTGATTGTGGGTAGCCGCCAGGCGCTGGAGCTGGCCATTCGCAACCAGGACACCACACGACGCTACACACTGCTGGCCGACCGGTTACGTCAGGCTCTGAATATCCAGCTCTAACCTCAGACGATCCTTCCGCAGCATCCCATCGTCGGCCCATCTCACTGCACATCCAGCATGACCGGCATTTTCATCACAGATCGCAGAATTGCACCAGTTTTTGCAGTCAGCAGCATCTGCACGAACTGCGCATGCTTGCTCCCAGCCCCCGCCTGACATTAAAGTCGTGGTAACCAGTTCCATCCCACGATTTCACACACTCCTAAACTTCCTTCCTGTCGGACTTCCCGGCACGATTGGTGGTGTGAAAGCTGCCATGCTGAGGTGAATCATCATGAAGCTGATCTGTGCCCGCTCCTCCCGACCGAAGCTGGAGTTCCTCGAAGAACGCACCGTCCCGACCCTATCTTCCACCTCGCTGCTGGCCGACGCCTCGGGCAACTTCGCGGCAACACTTGTTGCCAGCAATCCCACCCTGAACATTGCCTACGATGGTGCTACTGCCACTCTCAGTCTGGACGATGGTGGTACGCCGCTCGTCATCTCGGGGGTTACTGGCAACGTGACCATTAACGCCAGAACCACGGCTGCTGCCACCTCGGTGTTCCTGACCAACGCGTCCTTTGCCGACACCTTTGCTGGCAACTTCACCCTCAGCACCAGTCGGGCACTTACTGGTACCAACGCTGACGCAAACATTCAATTAGTGACGACCGCAGCTGCCACCATTCTCGGCAACGTCCGACTGACCACCAACACCCCGGCGGAGTCGATCTGCTCGATCATTCCCGCAGCCACCTTCCCTCTCACGATCGCCGGCAGCATATCCATTACCACCAATGGCAGTGGGACAGGAATTAACACGAATAAAGTAGTCAACTTTAGCCCGCAGGCTGCCCTGACCATTGGTGGTGGGTTGTTTGCCAGCAACACAAACGTGTTCTCGTGCAATGCAGGGAGCGCCCCCATGACCATCAATGGCAGTACGGTGATTCAGACCAGAGCGTCCGCCACCAGTCCCAATATCGTCCAATTATTCTCCCTGGCCACCACAGACCTGGTGTTTCAGCGGCTCCAGATTGCTCTCGGAAACAGTGGCAATGTTAGCAAAGGGGTTGTCATTCAAAATGCTACCATTAACGAACTCCTGACCATTTCTCTGGGCAACCACTCGGGAGCCACCAGCAGCTTTATCAATCTAGTTGGATTACAAGTCAATGGTTCTCTGGTTTCCATCACCGGTGGTACCGGCAACAAATTCATCCTCTTTTCAGACGTATCCGCTCCGCTTGCTCGGCTTACTGTCTCGCTCGGCAATGCAGCGAGCAACCTGGTTGTTTTCGCCGGTTCCAACAATGCCTTCCTGTACACCACCCTGGTGGGGGGCACAGGCACCAACACGGTGATAGGCACCATTCCCTCGCCGTTCAAACTCATTCGCTTCTCGTTCTGACCACCGTGGTCTCGTTCTCATTTCCGAAGGCGGCCTGGCACAACCGGGCCGCCCTCGTTTCATTTCCGGATCCTGGCACACCTCGGGGCGGTACCACGCGGCTCGGTTCTTCTCTCCAGCCTATCCGCCGGGTATATTGAGCCCACACGACGAACTTCCTCTCCTCTCTGGAGTTTGCTGCATGGCACGCTGGATGTGCTTGGTGGTGGCGGCTCGTACTGGGCGCGCAGGAACGGCTGCGGGGCAGTTGCCTCCGCAGAAGGCGGCGCAGACGTTCACGGTGTCACCGGACTCGACTACAAACTCTGGGCGTCCGAGCCGCTGCTGGTCAACCCGACCTCCATGGATATCGACCCCTGGGTCGGGTCTGGGTCTGCGATTCGGTCAACTATCGCAACCGCCTGCGGAACTTCAAGAAGCTCACGCGCTCGAGGGTGACCGCATCGTCATCCTCGAGGACAGCAAGGGTACCGGAGTCGCCGACCGCGCCACCACCTTCTATCAGCACCCGGACATCATGGCCCCTCTCGGCATCGCCATCCTGAAGGATGCCACCGGGCCTGGCTGGAAGGTCTTCCTCGCCCAGTCGCCCGACATTCTCGTGCTCGAAGATAAGGACGGCGACGGTAAGGCCGACGGGCCCCCGAAGAAACTGCTCACCGGCTTCCGGGGCATCGATCACGACCACGGCGTGCATGGGTTGCTCATCGGCCCGGACCGCAAGCTCTACTTCTCCGTGGGCGACTCCGGCGTCGGCGACCTGCAATCCAGCGATGGAAAGGGCCGTAAGTGGACCTCCAATAGCACCGATGTCCGCGCCGGAACCATCTGGCGTTGCGACCTCGACGGCAAGAACCTCCAGCTTGTCGCCCACAACTTCCGCAACGAGTACGAACCCTGCGTCGATAGCTTCGGCACCGTCTTCGTCTCCGATAACGACGACGACGGCAACCAGCAGACGCGCATCTGCCATGTCATGCCCGGGGGCAACTACGGCTACCACCCGCGCGGTCGAGGCGAAACCCACTGGCACGAGGAGCAGCCCGGCGTCGTCCACAAGATTCTTCGCACCTTCTTTGGCTCGCCCACTGGCATGTGCGTCTACGAGGGCAAGCTGCTACCCGCGAAGTACCAGGGGCAGCTTCTGCACACCGACGCCGGCCCGCGCCACGTGCGGGCCTATCACCTGAAACGCGAGGGAGCCAGCTACGCCGTCGAGCGCGAGGACATCGTGCAATCCACCGACAACTGGTTCCGCCCCTCCGATGTCTGCGTCGCGCCGGATGGCAGTGTGTTCGTCTCCGACTGGTACGACCCTGGAGTCGGCGGCCACGGAATGGGCGACATCAAGATGGGGCGCATCTATCGTCTGGCTCCGAAAGGCAGCGCCTACACCGTCCCGAAGGTCGATCTCACCTCCAATAACGGCATCCTGGCTGCCCTCGGATCGCCGGCCCTGTCGGTCCGCTACCTGGCGATGGCCAAACTCGACGCCATGAAGCGCCAGGATGCCCTGGCCCTGCTCGAACCGGCCGCCGTGCAGAAGGAAGACAGCATCCTGCGCGCCCGGGCCCTGTGGCAACTCGCCCGCCTCGGCGCCGACCGGAGTTCGCCCGCCCTCGTTGCCCTGTTCAACGACACCGATCCGCGCTTCCTCGAACTGGCCGTTCGCATCGCGAAGGATTACTTCGGCTACGACGGCGCGGCGCTGGGGACTTACCTGGTCGGCCTGCAGAGGCGAGCCAACCTGTCCACCTCGGTGCTGCGCGAGGGACTGCTGGCCCTGCGCGAACAGGATCCCGCCCAGGTCAAGGAGCCGCTCTACAAGCTGATGGCCGCCTACGACGGGAAGGATCGGTTCTACCTGTCGGCCATTGGCATCGCGGTCGGGACCGATCCGAAGCGACGGGCCGCCCTGCTGAGCGACTTCACCAGCCACTTCCCCGACTGGAACGAGAAGGTGGCCGGCCTGGTGTGGGAGCTGCGACCGCCGGGGGTGCTGCCCCTCCTGCAGAAGCGCCTGGCTGATGGCACCATCCCCGACGCCGACCGCGCCTCGCTGGTGGACGTGCTAGCCGGCAGCGAGGATCGCCAGGCAGGCGAAGGGGTACTGACTCTGTTGAAGGATGCCACGCCGCGCGTGCGGGAGCGAGTCCTGGCCAACCTGCAACTGTATCTCCCCACGAAGTGGAGCCATCTCCGAGAGAGCAAGACGCTCGTCGAGGGCATCGATGGCCTCCTGCAATCGCCTGAAACGCGCACCGCGGGGCTGGAGTTGATCCCGGCCGTGGGCCGTTCCGATCTCGCGGACCGCATCCTCAAGTACACCGCGGCTGGCGAGAAGGACGAGATCCGCAAGGCCGCGATGACCGCCCTGGCCCGGATGCCTTCGCGGGCCAATCTCACCGCGCTGAAGAGCCTGACAGGTGAAAAGAACGAGACGATTGCCACCGCCGCCGTGGCCGCCCTGGGCGAGATGGGCCGGCTGGTGGATCCGAAGTCGCCCGAGGCCCGCGAAGCCGTCAGTGCCCTGGAAACCTTCCTGCGCAACAAGACGGCTCGCCGCGACGCGGCCGTGGTCGCTCTCACGGCCAGCCGGCCTGGGTCCGAGCGGTTGCTTGCCCTCCACGCCGAGAACAAACTACCCGAGGAGGTCGTACCGCTCACCGGTCGGATCCTGCGCAACAGTCCCTTCCAGCCGGTGCAAAACAAGGCGCGCTCGCTCTTTCCCGCGCCGGGCAAACTCGACCCACGCAAGCTGCCGCCCATCTCCGTCCTGGCCGCGCGCCGCGGCGACCCGGCCAAGGGGCAACGGCTGCTCGCCGCCAGCGCCAATAGCAACCTGCAGTGTCTGAAGTGCCACACCCTCCGGGGCACTGGCGGGCAGGTGGGTCCCGACCTCTCGATGATCGGCAAGAAGGCCAGCCGCGAAAACCTCATCGAGTCGATTCTCAACCCGAGCAAGGCCATCGCCGACCAGTACATCCTCTGGGTCGTCGAGACCACGAAGGGTGTCTCGCTGCAGGGACTGCTCGTCGAGGAAACGCCAGAGTTTATCGTGATCCGTGACGCTGAGGGGCGCGACACGCGCATCCCGAAAAAGGAGATCGAGACGCGCAGCAAGAGTCCGAAGTCGATCATGCCCGAGGACCTGGTCGCGCACCTGGCCGAGGAAGACGTCCTCGACCTGGTCGAGTACATGCTGACCATGAAGACTGCCTCGCTGGGAATCGACCGCTGGTACATCGCAGGCCCCTTCGACAATGGCAACGGCATGGAGGGTCTCGACCGCATCTTCGCCCCGGAGAAGGCGCGGTTCGATCCGAAGGCGACCTTCGACGGCAAGCACGGTAAGGTCACCTGGCGCACGGTGAAGCCCAACGCCACAGGGTATGTCGATCTCGCTGCTTTCCACGGTGGGCAGGCCGAGCAGTCGGTGTCGTACCTCACTGCCGAGATCGAGTCTCCCGTCGATCAGGAGGCCACCGCCCTGCTGGGCAGCGACGACGGGGCCAAGCTCTGGCTCAACGGTGAGTTGGTGCATACCCAACCGATCACCCGGGCAGCCGCTCCGGAGCAGGACACGGTGCGAGTGAAGCTAAAGAAGGGGACAAACCGGATCCTCTTCAAGATCAACAATGGGAACAGCCCGCACGGTCTCTACTTCACCCTGCTCTCCGAGCAGGAGCTGAAGCGGAAGTAACGCCGAGGAGTCTTGCATGGCGATGGTGCATCGCTATCCCGCCCTGGTGTGGCAGGATCACCAGGGCGGCTGGTCCGCGCGCCTGCTGGAACGCGAGGAGCCCGTGGGGTTCGGTCGCTCGCGCGCGGCGGCACTGGACCAGCTCGAGGACTTCCTCACCTGGCTGTACACCGAGGAACCCTGGCAACCCCTGCCCGATTTTCACGCGCCAGAACTCCTGCACCAGCGCGTACCGGTGCGCCCGGAGTACACCGTCGAGCACCGCCGCTTCCCTTGCGACGAATCGATCACCCTGCGTGTCCCGGTCGTCCGCGGCCGGCAGAAGCACGGGCTGCTCGCCTGCGCGTTACCCACCCTGGGCACGCGTTTCTACTACCACGAGGCAGAGGCCCTGAAGGGGCTGGTGCAGCACTATGTCCAGCAGTTGCTCGAGAGCAAGACCCCGTCGCAGCTGGCGCGCTATCTCCCGCCTACGCAGGTGGTGCTCGAGTGGATTGTCGTGAAGGTACCCACGCGCACCCGGAACCCGCAGCACGAGGCGCGACTGCCGGCCCTGTCCGCCGTCGCCGAGACGGTGGGCGACCCGGCCTTTCGCCGGCAGTTTTCCCGCCCCTACGAGCGCGACCAGCAGGTGGCAGCGCTGGTAACGCGCCTGGGGCACGAACGGGCGCATGTACTGCTCGTGGGCGAACCCGGAGCCGGGAAGACCACCGTGCTGGCCGAGGCGGTCCGCCAGTTGGCGCGCAGCGGGGACCCCGAAAAGGAGGACGACGCCCCCCCGCCTCGGCATCGCTACTGGCAGACCAGCGCTGGCCGGCTCATCTCGGGAATGCGCTACCTGGGCCAGTGGGAGGAACGCTGCGAGCAGATCATCGCCGAGCTGGATGCCATCGGCGGTGTGCTGTGCATCGATAACCTGCTCGACCTGGTGCGTCTGGGAGGCAACTCGCCCACCGACAGCCTGGCAGCCTTCTTCCTGCCCTACCTGCAGCGCGGCGAGCTACGCATGGTCGCCGAGGCCACCCCCCAGGAGCTGGACGCCTGCCGACGATTGTTCCCCGGCCTGGTCGATGTCTTCCAGGTGCTGGCGCTGCCAACCTTCGGCCGCACCGAGGCGCTCAGCGTGCTGACCTCGCAGACCGCTGCCTTCCGCAGCAACCTGCACGTCGAAACCGAACGCGGCGTCGTCGAGCGCGTCTATCATCTGTTTCGGCGCTTCCTCCCTTACGGTGCGTTTCCCGGCAAGGCGGGCGCGTTTCTTCAGGACGTCTACGAGCGCGCCCGACAGGCGCGCAAGACGCTTGTCACGCAGGATGATGTCCTGGCGGCATTCGTCCGGCAGACGGGATTGCCCGAGCTATTTCTGCGCGACGAGGTGACCCTCGCCGAGTCGGAAGTGCGCAGCGCCTTCGCGCAGCAAGTGCTGGGGCAGGACGAGGCCTGCAGCGCCGCAGTCGATCTGGTTCTCACCTTCAAGGCCGGCATGAACGATCCGGCCCGGCCGCTGGGTGTGCTGCTCTTCTCGGGGCCGACCGGCGTGGGCAAGACCGAGATGGCCCGGGCCATCGCCCGCTACTTCTTCGGGCACGGGGACCAGGCCGACCGGGTCTTCCGCCTCGACATGAGCGAGTACACCGGCTGGCGCGCCGGCGAACGGCTCATGACTCGGCCCGATGGCGAACCCAGCGAGCTGATCCAGCGCGTGCGGCAGCAGCCGTTCCAGGTCATCCTCTTCGATGAGATCGAGAAGGCCGACCCCGAGGTGTTCGACGTGTTGCTCGGTGTCTTCGACGAGGGACGCCTGACCGATCGCTTCGGCCGGCTCACCAGCTTTCGCACCACGGTGCTGATCATGACCTCCAACCTGGGAGCCGGCCGGCGCGAGACGTTCGGCTTTGGGCCCCGGGCCGGAGCCGACTACGCCAGCGAGGCGATGGCCTTTTTCCGCCCCGAGTTCTTCAACCGCATCGACCAGGTGGTGACGTTCCAGCCGCTCGGTCCAGCAATCATCCGGGCCATCACCCGCAAGGAACTGCACGAGATCGCCTTGCGAGAAGGCATCCGCCGCGCAGGCATCACCCTGGCATGGACGCCCGCTGTCGAGGATCGCCTGGCGCGCGAAGGCTTCGACGAGCGGTATGGCGCCCGACCGTTGCAACGCACCCTGGAAGCGCTGGTGGTCACACCGCTGGCGCGATTCCTGCTCGAACGTCCAGAGGTTCGCCACCAAACCGTCCACGTCGATGTGGCGTCCGATGGCTCGATTCAGCTGAGCGTGGCTCGGCACTGATGCCGGGTCACTTCGTCCAGGCCGAACGCAGCTCGATGAGGTCGAGCGACCGCACCCGGGCGTTTCCTCCCTCGGCGGTCAACTCGAGGGTGCGCGGCCGCTCCCACAGCGGGGCGCCCAGTGACACCGCCACCGCACCGTCGTTGCCGAACAACTCAATCGACCCGCGATCGACCAGGATGCGCAGACGGAGACGCCCTGCGTCGAGCTTCAGTGGAATGGTGCCCGCCTTGCAGACGAGCGTCTCTTTCCGGGCATCGTACACCACAGATTCGCCCCGCACGCGCAGCACGATGCGTTCCGCGCGATCGGGGGCCACGTCCAGCGCCAGGTCGAACAGCTCACCCTGCACCCCGGCGAGCAGGTTCTTACCTGGCTCCAGCGCCTGATCCTTCCACTGCCGCTTCTTGCCATGCAGGCCGGCGATTTCTCGCACCGGCTCGACATGCAGCCGCGGCCTCTCAGGACCGGGTCGCAGCGTCAGCTCGCATGGCACGGTCATCTGCTGGTTGAACGGGGTGCCCGGGAAGGTGATGCCCTGGCCCCAGCCGATCTGCACCCGGCGGCCGTCGGGTGCATCGCTGAACGTCTGCGCGGCGTAGAAGTTGCCCCACCAGACGCGCTGCTTGCCTCCCTCGGGTCGGAACGTCTTGCCATCGAAGCTACCCACCACATACTGCCCGTCCGCGCCGTACAGCACCCAGCGGCGCTCGTCCGGCTTGCCGGTCACGGCGATCTCGAACAGGTCGGGACACTCGTAGAAGCCGACAATCCGGCTCTCCAGTGTCCAGGTTCGCAGGTCGGCCGACGAGTGAAAGGCGATCCACTGCTTGCCCGCGTGTTCGTCGTAGACGGCCATGATCCAGCGTTTGGTGCCAGCGTGCCAGATCACCTTGGGGTCGCGCCCCGCGTGGCGCACCACCGGGTTCTCCTTCAGTTCCTGCCAGGTGCGGCCGCGATCGCGGCTGAAGGCGAGGCACTCGCCCCGGCCCGTGCTGGTGTAGGCCAGGACGAGGCATTCTTCGTCGCCCCGGCGCTCGCCCAGCGTGTCGAAGCGATCGACGAAAGCGCTGCCGGAGAAGGCCCAGTCGCCGTAGCTCCGCGGGTACAGGGCGGTCGGCTGCTCCTTCCAGTGGAAGAGATCCCGACTTACCGCATGGCCCCAGTGCATGTTGCCCCAGTTCCATCCGTAGGGGTTGTGCTGGTAGAAGAGATGCCACTCGCCCCGGTGGTAGACCAACCCGTTGGGGTCGTTCAACCAGCCCCGGCGCGAGGTGAAGTGAAACTGCGGCCGGGCGCGTTCCTGATAGATGGTCGCCTCGTCCGTGGGAGCATCAACCTGCTGCACTACCTCGAGCAGTTTCTCGGACACCTTGCCCGCGCGCAGGGTCACCGACCTGTTTCGAAGCGTTCCGACGTCCAGCACGGCGCGCAGGTCGGGTTTCTGGTCGGTCAGCTCGATGTCGAACTCGCGCCAGGGCTTGCCGTCGAGCAGGACGCTGAGCCGTCGTTTGGGTGCGCCCGTCTTCACGGGGAACTCGAGGAACCGCTTCTCCAGACGGATCTCGCGTTCGACGCTGCGAGCGAGTGCGACGGGCTTCTGGTCGGTCAGGACGATATGATCGACGTTGATATGGCCCCACCCTCCCGTGGCGGCGTCCACGATCTCCAGGCGTGCCTTCTTGCCGGCCAGGTCGCCGACATCCCAGCCGGCAGGTTCCAGTTCCTCGCTGCCGCCCGCCTCGGTGTTGGAACCGGTGGCGGTTCGCACCACCTTGCCCTCGACCAGAAGGTTCATGCAGGTTTGCCCCGCGTGTCCGCCACCGCCGATGAGAAACGTCAGGAATCGGCGGTCGATGCGGAACTCGGGCGAGGTAAGCGAGCCGACGGCGCGATCGCCTCCCAGGAAGCTGTTGACCAGGCCCTTGCCCTTGAACCCACCTACGGGCATCTGGCCAGGGAGGGTGCCGCGCGCGGGACCGGTGCCGAAGGCGGTCCCCTTCGTGATCCAGTCGCCATAGGTGGCTCCCTCGAAGTCGGCCAGGACGACCTCGGGGCGATCGGCCGCCAGGCACACCCCCGCCAGTAATAGCCCCAGCAAGCAGCCGCGCATGATCCGTCCTCCTTCGTGGGAACCTCGCAGGCCGGCAGATTACGCCCATAACCCGGCGGCGTCCAGGGGCCAGGCCGGCGAGATCTCTTGGTACCCATCTTCCGGGTCGCTATCCTTCAATGCAGGCACCCCTGTCCCGCGCGGACATCAAGGATAAGCAGACCATGACGGCCAGGCCGGTTCACTGGCACGAGGGCATGTTCCTCCGCCCTCATCACTTCCAGGCAGCCCAGCGTTACCAAGCCCACCACCTGGCGCTGGCCACCCACTGGAACCTGCACCACGACTGGGGCCTGCGCGCCATCGAGATCGACCGCGACGCCCTGCGGAACAACCGCCTGGTCATCTCGCGCCTGCGCGCCCGGCTGCGAGATGGAACGCTCGTCTCGCTCCCCGAGGATGGCGTGCTGCCCGCGCTCGATCTCAAGCCGCACCTCGAACGGCAGACTTCGGTCACGGTGTTTCTGGCTCTCCCGGTCGTGCAGCTGGGGCGGCCCAACATCGCCGAGGATCGCCAGGATAGTGGCCGATACCGCGTCGATACCCTCGAGGCCGAGGACGAGAATACCGGCGTCAACCCGCAACTCATCCAGGTGCGGTTGCTCAACCTGCAACTGCTGCTATCCACCCAGGACGCGGCCGGGTTCGAGGTGCTGCCCCTGGCCCGCATCGAGAAGTCGCCCCGCGCTGACGCCTTGCCTCAGATCGACGAGGCGTTCATTCCGCCCGTCCTCGCTATTGATGCCTGGGAACCGTTGCAGGTTGGCATTCTCCACAGCGCCTTCGACCGCATCGGCAAGAAGATCGACCTGCTCGCCGAGCAGATCACCGCCCAGAGCATCGACTTCGACAGTAGCGCGCAGGGCGAACGGCTCCTCTTCGAGCAAATGCGCGTGCTGAACGAGGCGCAGGCCCTGCTCACCATTCTCGCCTTTGCCGAGGGCGTTCATCCACTTTCGGCCTACCTCGAGCTGTGCCGCCTCGTCGGCGCCCTGGCCATCTTCGGCCCGGCGCGACGGACCCCCGAATTGCAGCGCTACGATCACGACGACCTGGGCGGTTGCTTCCACTCCGCGAAGCATCACCTGGACGACTTGCTCGATGCCTTCGTCGAACCGGCCTACAAGGAGCGGCCCTTCATCGGAGCTGGCCTTCGCATGCAGGTGGCGCTCGAATCGTTGTGGCTGGAACCCGGCTGGCAGCTGTTCATCGGTGTCGATAGCCCCCTGGAGACGGAGGAGTGCGTCCGCCTGTTGACCCGGCCGGGGGGCCTCGACATGAAGGTGGGGTCGTCCGACCGCGTCGATCAGCTATTCCGCCTGGGTCAAGCCGGGCTGAAGTTCACCCACACGCCGCTGCGGCCCGCGGCCCTGCCGCAACGGCCCGGCCTCATCTACTTCCAGGTCGGCCGCGAATCGCAGCAGGCCGAGTGGCTCAACGTGCAGAAGTCGCTCAGCCTGGCCGTCCGCCTCAACGAGACGCGCATCGCCGGCAAGATTCAGGATCAGCGCCGCCTCACCATCAACACTGGCGGAGGCCAGATGACCACCCTGCAGTTCACGCTCTTCGCGGTCCCGCTTGTTTCGGGCGAGGGCGCATGAGCAACTTCGGCCTGCTCGAACTCATCGCCCAGGCGTTGCTGCCCCTGCTGACTTCGGGGACCGAGCAGATCGAGGTCACCCGCCTGGTCCGCGAGGTGTGGGCGCACTGGATGCGGCTGTCCGATGCCGCCTCGCGCCAGGCCTCGCTGCACTGCCTGGCCAGCGCCTCTTTTGCCGAGCAACGACAGGCCATCGAGGAGATCATCCGCCAGCAGTTGCCGGGCAAGCCCGACGCGAAGAGCTCAGCGCTGTCTCGCTATCTGCTGGCCATCCCGTCCATTCTGCGCCGGCTGGGCTCGCTGGGGATCAACCACGCCGAGGAGATGCTTCGCCGTCTTCCGCCCCGCATTCCCCTGTTTGCCGAGGGGGACCACCCTGCAGGTGCTGGCGACCGCGAACTCATGCAACTGGCCCGAATCGGGCTGAAGGCCGAGGTGTGGATCACGCGCAATCCACGGCTTCCCGATCGTCCCTCCATGCTCACCGTCTATTTCACCGGGCAGGAGGAGGCCGCTCGCGTCCTGGCCTGGCACACTTCACACCCGAATCTACCGGGGGTCATTCCCCTGGAGGATTCTGCCATCGGTGCCTCGCCTCCCTCGCTCACCTTTAGCTCGATCACCTTTCCTCCCCTCAACGACAGGCTCGAACTATTTCGCGCGGCCATGCGGGCGGTGTCAGTCCTGCACCAGCGACGGCCGCCCGTCACCGTGGGTCGGATCTTCCCCGGCGATATCTTCCTCCGCCAGGGCCAGATCGAGGTGCTGGTGATCGATCCCCACCTGCAAGATGATCCCCGGCAAGACATGCCTTATCTGGGGCGGATCGGTGCCTTCTTGCTTCCGGGGACCGAGGGCGACCTGGCCGACGCCCTGGAAGCCTGCCAGAACAACGATCCGCTCGAGCGTCCTGCCCATGCCGGATTGCTACTGGAGAAGATGCCGCCTTCGCCCGCGCAGCCGCCCGCCGAGCCAGTGTCCACCAGCGCAGCCGCGCCACCGACTGAATCGACTCCGGCCCGCGCACGTGTCCGGCGCGGCTCCGAGGTGTGGCAGATCCTCGACACGTTGCAGAAGCCAGGGCCGGAACTGGCCAAGGTCATTACCAACGCCATCGGCATGCGCTTCGTCCTGATACCTGCGGGCAAGTTCGTCATGGGCTCTCCGTCCGACGAGGCGGGCCGCCGGGACAACGAGGGACCGCAGCACGAGGTGATCATCACCCGGCCCTTCTACCTGGGCATCCACCCCGTCACGCAGGCGCAGTATCTCAAGGTGATGGGCACCAACCCGGCTCGCTTCCAGGGAGCCGCCGGCGGTGGGCCCGACCATCCCGTCGAAAGTGTCTCCTGGGACGATGCGCAGAACCTGGCGCGTTGGCTCTCCGAGATGCTCAGCGAATCGCAGGCACGACGTTCTTACCGGCTACCCACCGAGGCCGAGTGGGAGTACGCCTGTCGCGCGGGCTCCACCACTCCCTTTTCCTTCGGCAACACTCTCTCGGGAGAGCGCGCCAGTATCGACGGCAACCATCCGTACGGCGACGCCCCGCGCACGCCCAGCGTGCCGCGCACCGCCAGGGTCGGGTCGTTTCCGGCCAACCACTTCGGCCTGTATGACATGCACGGCAACGTCTGGGAGTGGTGCGCCGACTGGTATGACGCCGCCTACTACCCGCGCGCACCGCGCCAGGACCCGCCAGGGCCCGAGGTTGGCCTCTACCGCGTGCTGCGCGGGGGCTCCTGGCGCAACCAGGCCGCCACCTGCCGCTCCGCCTACCGCAACGCCCTCGCTCCCAACCAGCGCCAGCCGTTCATCGGTTTCCGCCTTGTCCTGGACTGGAGTCCCGAGTGACCCCCCATGGGTAAGATCATCTCTGTCCACTCCTTCCGGGGCGGGACCGGCAAGTCCAACCTCACCGCCAACCTCTCCACCTGCCTGGCGCTCGCGGGCGATCGACCTCGCCGCATCGCCATCATCGATACTGACATCCAGTCGCCCGGCATCCACGTCATCTTCTCGCTCGACGAGAACGCCATCAACCGCTCGCTCAACGATTACCTCTGGGGCCAGTGTGCCATCCCGGACACGGCGTACGATATCACCCCGGGACCGGTTCGCGAGCGCGGCAGCACCATGCTGTTGATTCCGTCGAGCATCAAGGCTGGCGAGATCGCCCGCGTCCTCCGCGAAGGGTACGACGTCAACCGTCTCACCGATGGGTTCCAGGCGCTGGTCGAGGAACTGAAGCTTGATTTCCTTGTCATCGATACCCACCCGGGTCTCAACGAGGAAACGCTGCTCTCCGTCGCCATCTCCGACGTGTTGGTGCTGCTCTTGCGGCCCGACCGCCAGGACTTCCAGGGGACAGCCGTCACTGTCGAGGTGGCGCGCAAACTGGGGGTGCCAGAGTTGCTGCTGGTGGTCAACAAGGTGCTTCCATCGATGGACTTTGCCACGCTCAAACAGCGCGTCGAGGACACGTACCACGCCTCGGTCGCCGCGATCCTTCCCCTGAGCGAGGAGATGCTGCAACTGGCGTCAGGCGGACTGTTCGTGCTGACCTACCCCGATCATCCTCTCACGCGCACGCTGCATCAACTGGCGCGTCGGGTGGGGGGCTGACACTGATCCGTCACTGCAACTGCTGAAAGAGCCAGGCTCGCGCGTAGGCCCAGTGACGGTTGGCTTGCCGCACCGAGATACCCAGCGCCTCGGCCGCCTCCTCGATGGTCAGCCCGACGAAGTAGCGCAGCTTGACGACCGCGGCCACCTCCTCGTTCTCGGCCGCGAGGCGGTCCAGCGATTCATCAACCTCGAGCAGGCGATCGTCGGCCTCCTCGGCGAGTTGCGCCTCGTCCAGCGGAACCCGAGCGCGGTCGCCTCCTCGCTTGAGCCGGCGTTTGTAGCGGGCACGTTCGATCAGGATGCGGCGCATGGCCTCGGCGGCCGCCATGAAGAAGTGGACACGACCACTCCACGGCCGCCCGGGGCTATCGGCAACCAGGCGAAGGTACGCCTCGTGCACCAGGCCCGTTGCATCGAGAGTCTGCCCTGGTTTCTCGCCCGCCAGGCGGGCAGCCGCCAGCCGTCGCAGTTCGTCGTACACGAGCGGCAGTAACTTGCTCGCCGCCTGAGGATCGCCCTCCTCTGCCGCCTTCAGGATGCGAGTGATATCCGACATGCGTCTGGCCGCTCGTTCAGTTGGAGACTTCGCCGCGCTGCAGGTCGAGCAAGGCATCGAGAGCGCCGGGAGCGCTCAGGTTCATCCAGAACCAGTCGATGCCCGCGCCGCCTCGCAGCCGATCCACTGCATTGTCATTCACCACCGTGGTGGCGTCAAGCACGGTGCTGCCGTTGCGGCCGCCACCCAGGCGCAGCGCGGCGATCCGCTGAGCGTAGGTGCGGTCGGTACGGGTCCACTCGGCGGCGACAGCGGCCAGAGCATCCCACGAGGCGTCGTGCGCCGTGGTGCCGTGGATCTGCAGGTCTTCACCATTGCCGCCAGTAAGCACGTCGGCTCCGGCGCCGCCGATCAGCAGGTCGCGGGCGTTTCCGCCGAACAGCGAGTCGTTGCCGGCGCCGCCCAGGAGAATGGCAGCACCGGGCCCGGCGCGCAGGGTGTCGTTGCCGGCCCCGCCATCGAGCTGGGTGCGTCCGCCGAAGGTGCGGGCGTCGATGGTGTTGTTGCCGATCCCGCCAGTGAGCCGGGCACCATTGATGCTCGACAGGGTGTCGGTCCCCAGGCCGCCGGTCAGGCGCGTGCCGGTCAGCGTAAAGTTGACGTTGCCGCTCTCGACGAGCCAGTCGAAGCCCTTACCGCCGCGGATGGTGTCGTTGCCGCGATCGCCGGTCAGGTAGGTGGTGCCGGTGAAGGCGGAGGCGTTGAGGATGTTGGCGCTGAGACCGCCGACCAGGCGGCCGACCTCGACGCTGGACAGCGTCAGCTTCCCACCGCGGCTGCTCGTCAGAGCGGTGTTGGTGAGGGTCCAGTTGGCGTTGCCCAGGGCCTCGACGCGGTCGGAGCCGGTCCCACCGACGAAGGAGTAGGCGCCACGCCCGGGCAGCAGCAGGGCCAGGTTATTGTGAACCAGGGTATCCTGCCCCACGCCGCCGAGCACCTGCACCGTGGTGAGACCTGGAACGGTCCAGCCATCCGTCACCGTCAGACGGTTCACGGCCGACGCGAGGTCACCCGCTCCCAGATCGACCACCAGGGTCTTCACGCCGGTCAGCGTCAGTGGCACCAGACCAGTGCCTGTCATCTGCGTTCCGACGACGGTGATATCATTGTTGCCGCCCGCGGTGGCGATGCGAAGGCTGCCCAGGTTCGAGAACTCCAGACCGTCCAGTCCTGTGGAGGTGAAGGCGATCCCTGGCAGTGTCACGGCCTGGTCCGATCCGGTGGGAACGATCACATTGCCGATGCTAACACCCGCCACCACGAAGCGATCACCAGCGCCGGTGCCCGCGTCGAACCGCAATCCGCCTGGCAAGCTGAAAGCACCGCCAGCCTGGAAGTTCACGGTCACACTCTCGGGCACGGCGTCGGTGCCCGTGATTACCAGTGGGCGCGGATCGTTCAGCGGCCAATCAATCAGTCGGCTGCCGCCACTGGTGTTGGTGATGGCGACGACGTTGCCGCGCAGGTCGAGTGTCACCTGGGGGCTGAGCACGGTGGTGGTCTGCGGGCTGCTCGACGCGGCCTGGATGTTCCCCGCCCGATCCACCGCCAGCGTGTAGAAGGTGTAGGTGTTCCCCACATCGCCCAGGTAATTCAGCGTGCCAGGCTCGGTGGCCGTGTGGATGATTTCGGCCGGGGCACCATTGATCGACCGATAGACATCGTAACGGGCCACGCCGGTCCCACTGTCGGAGCCACCCCAGACCAGCGGCAGGGTGCGATTCATCGTCAACAAAGGTAGGGGCTGGAGGCTGCTCGTTGGGGCGACGAGGTCCACTGTGGTCGTCGTATCCGGATTGGTCGGGGCCGCCTCCTGGTTGCCCACGGTATCGACCGCCACGCTGTAGAAGCGGTACTCGTTACCGTGGACAATGTCGGTCTCGGTCATCTGAGCCGAGGTGGCCGTCGTGGCCGACTGCCATACCGTGTACGGCCCCTGGTTGATGGAGCGGTAGATGGTGTAGCGCACGCCGCCCGAACCGCTGTCGTTGCCGGTCCAGTTGACGGTGAACGGCCCAGTCGCGTAGGTGGGCAGAGTGGTCACCTGGCTGGTCGGCGCCACGGTGTCCACGGTCGTCTGGGCGTCGGGATTGATCGGCGCCGATTCAATGTTCCCCAGGACATCGACCGCCACGCTGTAGAACCGGTAGAACGTCCCGTCGGCCGCGCCCGTGATCTGAGCCGAGGAGGGGGTCGCCGACGTCCAGGCCACCTCGTAGGGGCCGTTGTTGATCGAGCGATAGATGGTGTACGACGCCACGCCCGAGCCGCTGTCGTTGCCCGTCCAGCTTACCGTGAAGGTGCCAGTCGAATAGTCGGGCAGGACCGACACCGCGGAGTCCGGCGGGGCCGTGTCCACTGTCGTCCAGGCATCCGGCCCGCTCGGAGCAGACTCCACATTCCCCAGTTGGTCGGTCGCCCGGGTGTAGAAGTAGTAAATGCTACCGTTGACCACGTCGGTGTACAGGGCCGACGTCGCGTTCGTCCCGACTATCCAGGGCTGTTCGGGACCATTGTCCACCTTCACATAGACCGTGTAGGAGGCCAGGCCAGACCCGGTGTCGGTTCCGGTCCACTGCACCGTGAAGGGGCCCGAGGAGAACGCCGGCAGGTCAGCAACCCGACTCGTCGGCGCTGCCCGGTCCACCGTCGTCGTGGCGTCGGGACGGATCGTCGTGTCGGGATTGGTTGGGGGAGCTTCCGTGTTCCCCATGGTGTCCGTGGCCACGCTATAGAAGCGATAGATGGTTCCATCCGCAGCGTTGGTAATCTGGGCCGCCGTGGCGGTGGTCGCCGAGCGCCACACTTCATAGGGACCGTTGTTGATCGAGCGATAGATCGTGAACGAGGCCAGGCCCGCGCCGCCGGTGTCGCTGCCCGTCCACTGCACCGTGAAAGTCCCCGGCACATAGCTGGGCAGCACCAGGACATTGCTGGTGGGTGGTTCGGCGTCCACGGTGGTCTGGGCGTCCGCCACGCTCGGGGCCGCCTCGCGGTTGCCCAGGGCATCGACGGCGACCGAGTAGAACCGGTAGGTCAGTCCGCCCTGGGCGTTGGTGAACTGCGCCGATGTGCTAGTGGTGGCAGGCAGCCAGATGGAGTAATCGACGCCGTTGGTCGAGACATAGACCGTGTAGAACGCGATGCCCGATCCGCCCACATCGTTGCCCGACCAGCTCACATTGATGGTTCGACCCGACAGAGCCGGCAAGGCGACGACCTGGCTGGTCGGCGCGGTGGTATCGATGACCGTGAAGGTGTCCTGGGTGGTCGGCGCGGCCTCGCGGTTGCCGAGGGCATCGACCGCCACACTGTAGAAGCGGTAGGTATTGCCGGGCACCGCTCCGGTGAACTGAGCAGTCGTCAGCGGCGTGTCCGCCAGCCAGACCTCGAACGGGCCGTCATTCACCGCCCGATAGATGGTGTAGGAGGCCACCCCAGATCCAGTGCCGTCGTTGCCTGCCCACTCGACCGTGAAGCTGTCCAGTGAGAAGCCGGGCAGGACCTTCACGCTGCTGGCCGGAGCCTGCACGTCGATAGTGGTGAACGCCTGAGGTTGGGTCGGCGTGGGCTGCTGATTGCCGGCGTAATCGGTCGCCACGCTGATGAATCGGTAGGTGCTTCCCGGGTTGCCCTGGAACCGCGCCGACTTCAGCTGGGTGCTCCGCTGCCAGACCCAGTACGCGCCCCCGTTCTCGGACACGTAGATGGTGTAGTCGCGCACTCCCGACGAGCCGCTGGCATCCTGACCATCCCAGCGAACGTCGAACTCGGTGCTGGCGATGTACTGCGGCAGGGCGGCCACCGTGCTGGTGAGTCCCGCGCCGGTGCCCACTGTGTTGCTGTGCTCGTTGGTGTCCAGGGGCGGCTGGGCATCGAAAAGGATGGTCGCCTGCTCCAGCACCACGGTGCCACTGCTCAGGTTCGACCGCGGAGAAACCCGGAAGGTCACCTTGCCTTCGCCTCGGCCCGTCGCGTCGTTGGGCGGCAACACACCGATGGTGGGATCGCTAGGTGGCAAGAAGTCGTTCGTCAGGGCCCGGAACAGCCAGGTCACCCGACCAGTGGACGAGTTGACCGACACCGTGAATTCCACCTTGTACCCCGACACCAGATCCACGACCGTCTGATAGAACCCACCCGCACTCGAGGAAACGAAGTACTCCTCGCCAGCGAGGACGAAGCTGGTGGGTCGGAACGACGCCCAGTCCAGGTCGGTGTCCAGCTGCAGGGTGATCTCGATCTCCTGGACCGGAGCCAGGGCGTTGGTGTCGTTGGCGAAGAGTACCTCATACGGAAGCGGGCGCGTGATTGGCACCAGTTTGCTGAGACCATCGCCCTTGGGGCCAATCAGACTGTTCGGATCGATGGCAGCAATCTGTGTGACAGAGCCGGTGCTCACGACGATGGTGCGGGGGCACGACGCCGGGAAAGGAGCGTTGGTCGGCGGCACTTCCTCGGCACCTGGCGCGCCGGGGGCCAGCAGCCGACAGTTGCCGTCCACGATCTGCTGGGTCAGCCAAGGGACCCCGGCCTGCTGCTGGAGCACCGGATTATTCAGATCGCCGGTATCCAGGATGCGGTTTTGCTCGGCCACCGCCAGCTGGAGACCAAACAGCGAGGAGGTTTCATAGGCGACCGAATGAGTGAAGTAATCGGCGAAGCGCGGTGGGATGTATCCCGCCCGGGGGCTGGGCGGGTTCAGCGCGATTAGGTGGTTCAGCTCGCCGACGATCCGCGCTGCCTGGTAACCCAGATAGCTACCGAAGCCGTCGCCCACCACCGTGGTGGTGGTGTAATTCAGAAGTCCCAGAGTGTTCAGGTCGGCCAGCGCATAACCCAGCTGCACACCAGCCACGTCGATGTGCATCGCCGCGGTCCAGGGAGTGAGTTGACCAGCCAGGGTGGGACCGGCGGTCGCGCCTTCCCAGGTGGCGATCAGCACGTTGACCTGACGGCCCGGGAAGCAGGTGGTGGCCGACGCGATGGCCTGGGCCAGGTCGCCCAGCTCGCTGCGGTAGCCGTTCCAGCCACTGACGAGCACCACGGTGGGCCAGGTGCCATTGAGCGGCACCGGCGAGCCAGCGTTGATATTGCCGTTGTAGAGCCGCACCTCGCCGTTGGTGCTGACGAGCGGCAGGCTGGGCTCGGCCCCGCTGGCGTGCGCGGTGCCATAGATGCCGACGGCATACTGCAGCAGGCCGTTGAAATCGTACAGGCTGGCCTCGGCGGCGGGATCCGTGTCGGCTCCCGCATTCTTCACCAGCTGAATGGAGTTGGTGTTCAGGAAGGTCACCACTTCGCCCCAGGTCGCGCCGATGGTCGGGCTGGCCTGCTGCACCATCGCTGCCCACTGTTGCGGCGAGGTGTTCAGAGGAACCTGGTTGGCGATCACCCCGGCCCAGTTGAACGGCTCGGAGGGATCTTCCAGCACCTTCAGCTTGAAGCTGCTGACCTGTCCCGCACCCTCGACGGCGGGCTTGAAGGAGATGTTGATCGTGCCCTCGAACCCGGGCTGCAGCGTGCCGAAGGGACCAGCCGTGTTCATGCCGATCAGTTGCAGCTTCTCGCGGGTGAAGCCCTTCTGGCCAGGAAGCTGGAACAGAGCGTTCTCGCCCTCCAGGATCATCAACGGGGCGGGCAGGTCGGTGTTGCCCCGGTTGGCGTAGCTGATCGTCAGGTTGCCTGGCCGGCCCACGAAGAGACCGCCGGGAAGCACCAGCCCAAAATCCAGGCTATTGGGCAGGGCCGGCACCACGGTCAGTCCACTGGTCAGCTCGACCACCGTGCCATTGGTCTGGACAGCCTGGACACTGTAGACGCCGGTATCCTGCCCCTGGAGATCGAAGGTGGCGTAGGCCGTCGCCGAGTTTTGCAGCAGGACCCGGGTGGCCGGCAACAGGGTGCCATCGGCCTTGCGCAGGCGGAAGGTGGTGCCAAAGTTGAACTTCGCCCCGTGGACCTCCAGCGTGACCGGGCCGGTCCCCACCTGGCTGGGCACCACCGACTGCACCGAGAACGGAATCAACTCGGCCAGGAGCGTGTAGTTCTCGGGCTCCTGAGGCACCCGGTCGCCGTATGCCAGGATGTAGTAGTACCCGCCCTGGGTCGTCGGGATGGTGATCTCCTGGTTGGGCTGGAACGGCGCGGTGTAGCGGGTCTGATAGCGTGCCCGCGTCGGCATCGTGCCGAAGCTCACGTACAGCTCGTTGTAGGCCGCTGCCTGGTCGCCCGTCAGGCGGACGCGCAGCGTCTCGCCGGCGGGAACGAACACCTTGTAGTAGGCGTGCTGTCCCTCGACCAGCGTCCCCGTGGCGGGGGTGCCCAGGGTCAGGGTCATCGCGTCGATCTCCACGCGATCGACCGACACGCTGAGGTTATCCGACCGGATGGTTTCCTGCACCGTGTTGCGCACGTTGGTCCGCAGGATGACGTAGTACCGCCCCGGTTTGACGCCCGGCAGCGCCGACTGGAGAGTATCCTGGTAGCTGCCGTTGGCTGCCACCGTCCGCGTCTGGTCGATGCTGCCCAGGAAGGGGCTGATGGCGTTCCAGGTCGGGGTGGGCGACAGGAACAGCGAGTCGGTCCAGCTGCCGGTCGCGGCAGTGGTGCCCTGGTTGGTCACCGTGTAGGTGATGCTGATGGTCTGCCCGGCCAGGCCAGTGTCGGGGATGTCGATCACGCCGGCCACCAGGTTCGCGGGGGGTGGCAGATCGATTTGAACCTGCTGCGTCGAGATCGCCACGTTGTTCGACGTGTTGCTTTCCGCCACGTTGCCGCGCGGGTTGGTCACCACAATGAGGTAGAACGTGCCGGCCACGCCGTTCGGCAGCGTCAGCGAGCCGGCTCCGTTGTAGCTACCATCCGCGGCCACGCCCCCGGCATGATCCACCACGCCGACGTACACGTCGCTGTAGCGGTCGAATACCCGGTCGTACGACAGGTAGATGGCATCGTGAATGGTCACGTTCCCGGTGGCGGCTCCGCTATTGCTCACCACCCAGGTAGCAGACAGCAGACCGCCGGCAGTCGCCGTGGTGGAGCCCTGCACGTTGGCCACGGTCAGGTCGCGCGTCGGCGTCGGGATGATCGGCCCGGCCACGCCCGTCGCGCCGGTGTTATTCGCGCCGTTGGATTCATACACCCGGTCCACCCACTCGTTGGTGGGGTCATCCGGAGTCGGCACCGGGCGATCGGTCGCCACCACCACGTAGTAGCTGCCGCCCGTCACCGAGGACGGCACGGTCAACAGCGCCGACGCGGAGTAACTCGCTCCGGAATCGAGCACATTCACTCGCCGGACCGCGCCCAGGTAGATCGACGAGCTATTCAGTGTCGACTGAGTGGACAGCCACACGTCGTCGTTCCAGGTGGTCGCGTTGGTGGGGCCCCGTCCGATGTTGGAGACGGTCCAGTTGACCGTCAGCGTGCCGTCGGCTCGCTCGGTGGCCGTCACCCCGGATACGACCAGGTCGGCGACCGGGGCGTTCTCGCCACCACCCTGCGGTTCGACGGCCACCGCCAGAGGCACGCTTGTCGCGTTGTTCAGCAGATTGGTCTCTGGCACCTGCCCAGCCGCGTTGGTCACCACCCACAACCGGTAGTTGCCCTCCAGCGACACCGGCACGGTCACGTTCAGCGACTGGGCGTAGGTGGCGTTGCCCCCCAGCAGGCCATACCGCGTCGCCGTCCCCAGGAGCAGGGCGTTGGGCGTCAGCGTCGGGCCAAGGTCGACATAGACGCGATCGATCCACGTTTCGACGGTCGAGTCGTTCGCGCTCTGGTTCTGCACTGCCCAGTTGACGCGGATCTGCGATCCCGCCAACGCCCAGACCGGAGCATCCACCGCGGGCACCACCAGGTCGGCCTGCAGCAGGGTCACGTTGACGGGGTAATCCGAGTGTCCCTCGTTGTTGTCCTCGGCGAACTCCAGCACGGCGTCGCCCACGTCGGTGCGGACCACCACGTAGTAGCTGCCTGTCAGCGAGAGCGGCAGGGTCGTTGTCACCGTCTCGGTGTACGAGGTGTCGATCGGCAGGCCGCCCTGATGGTAACGGCTACCCAGCAGGATCGCCGTCGAGGAGTTGTAGGTCGGGGTCGGCGAGAAGTAGACGCGATCTTCCCACGAGTAGTTCGGTGTGTCGTTCAGACCGCCATTGATGACGGTGTAGCTGAAGGTGTACGGTCGGCCCGCCCGCGCGCTGGTGGGCGCATCGATGGAGCTGATCCGCAGATCGGGCGGCGGCGTGCGACGCACTTCCCGGGCGGGCGAGGTGGCCACGTTGTTCCCGTCGAGACCGTTCTCGAAGATGACCGACTTATCGTCGCTGCGGACGTGGAAGTAGTAGTTGGTGCCCTCGGCCAGGTCGTCGGGCAGGAGGATGGTTTCCTGCCGGGTGTAGGTGCCTGCGGCTGGCAGCGCGCCTTCGCGGGTGAACTCCTTCAGCAGCCGGGCGGTGGCAGCGTTGAAGGTCGGGCTATTGGAGAGATAGACCGAGTCGGTCCAGGTGTTGCCGTAGGTCGGTCCATCGCCCTGGTTGGTGACCGTCCAGCCGACGCGCACCGGCTGCCCGGTGAAGACCACCGTTGGCGTGGTGACCGTGCTGGCCACCAGATCCGGCGGCGGCGCCAGGGTGATGCTGAACGCCGGGCTCATGGCCAGCTTGTTCGACCGGCTCAACTGCGGCATCGAGAACGGGTGCCGCGCGCCGGTCCCATCGGGCACCACGTAGACGTACCAGGTTCCCTGGGCGTTGATCGGCAGGGTGATGTCCACCCTGGACTGATAGCTTTCGCCCACAGCCAGATAGGCCGGGTTCTGCTGCCCCACGACGATGGGCTGCCGGGCCAGCACCTCGTCGCCACCGGGGCCGGTCCGATTGAGCTGGCCCCAGTAGGTCGAGGCCAGGGTGGCGTCCTGCGTCACGATTACCCAGTCGGTCCAGGTCGGCACCGAGGTCGGCGCCTGCCCCTGATTCTGAATGACGAACGACACCGGCACCGTCGTCCCCGAGAATGTCCCGTTCTGCGGTGGGGTGATACCCGTTACCACCAGGTCGGGCAGCGGCACGTTCAGCACGTTCATCGAGGCAGAAGCCACACTCACGTTGTTGGCCGTGTTGGTTTCCGCGATCGATTCGTTCGCGTTGGTCGTCACCAGCAGCCACTGCGTGCCGGCGCTGGCTGGCAGAACCACCTCCTGCGTGCGCACCACCGAGGCGCCCGGCGCGATGGTGCCCTCGAACGTGAAATTGCCGATCGTCGTAGGATTGGTACCACTGGCGCTGGCCGAGATGGCCACGCGATCGACCCAGGTACCCGAGGCGGGGACGGCCGCATCGTTGGTGACCGTCCAGGTCACCAGCACGCGCTGGCCGGTGTAGGCCTCGACCGGCCCCGACACCGCCGACACGCGCAGATCCGGCGTCACCACAGTGATGGGGATGGCGTAGATGTTGTTCGGCCCGAAGCCACTGTGAGGTTCCTCGACGTTGTCGTAGAGGTCGGCCACCACGTTCAGGTAGTAGGTCCCCGACGGGGTGTTGGCTGGGATGGTCACGTCCAGCGACCGATTGTAGGTGCCGTTCACTACCAGGGGGGAACTCGCCTGGCTGCCGAGGAAGGATTGCAGATACTCCGGGTCAGATGCGAGGTAGACGGCGTCGTACCAGGTGCCCGCGGTGGCCAGCGTGCCAGCGTTGCGGGTGGTCCACGTCACATTCACGGTGCTGCCCGCCATCACCACCGAGGGCGCACTGGCCGTCGAGATGGTCAGATCGGGCAATGCGATGGTAAACGTCCCGGAGAAGGCGTCGCTGCCCGCCTCGCCGTTGACGCCATTCTGGTTCTGATTCATCGCGTTGCCGGCCAGGTCGGTGATCGCCGCCGAAGCCGTCAGCGTGTACAGGCCCAGGTCGCGCTGCGTCGAGAACCACACGTCGTAGGTGCTGCCCGACACCAGGAAGACGTTGTAGTTTTGGATGGTCACCGGTCCGGCGGGGCCGACCAGGGTGAACGCACTGGCCGGCAGCGTCGTCAGGCTGATCGGCTCGCTCATCACCAGGGTGACTCGGTTGACGGAACTGGTCACCGTCCCGGTAGGCGTCATCGACACCACGCGCGGACCGGCGGTGTCCACGGTGTAGGGCAGCGTGCGCGTGGTGATCGAGCCCGACACCGCGCTGAATGTCGCCGACAGGGTGTGATTGCCGTTAGGCAGGACGGGGGCGGTGAAGCTGTACACCCCGGGGGTGGCCACGAACCGGGTGGTGGTGAAGGTGTTCGTCCCGGTGAAATCGATGCCGATGGTCCCCGGCTGGTTGACCTGCACCGTGAAGGTCGGCGTGGTGTTGCTGGTGATGCGGTCGCTGTTCGACACCCCGGTGTCACTGGCGGCCGTCAGCGTCAGCGTTACCTCGGAGAGCAGATCGCTGAGGACGCGTGTGACCACCTCGTCACTGCCGGTCAGAAGTGCGGTGCCCCCGGCGTTCGTCACCGTCCCCTTCGCCCCGATGCGGTAGGTATCATTGGGCAACGGGCCGGACAGCTGCAGCGTCGCGGTCAGGGTGCCGCTGTCGTAGGTCACCCCGGTGATGAAGCTGGAGCGGTCCACATCGTTGCCGTTGGCGAACAGCCCGTCGCCGCCACTGCCCAGGATGACGTAGTTGGCCAGGTTGGTGACCGCCGCCGTGTTCATCCCGCCGGTCGCGTTGTAGCGAATGGAGATGGTGCTGGCGTCGAAGCGAGCCACCACGTTGGTGATGCTGGGCGTGGTGCGATCCACGATACCGTTGTTGGTAACGACCACGCCGTTGAGCGTGCCGCTGCCACTGATCAGGCCGCCCGGCTGATTGGTGAACGAGGTGCCGACGATGCTGATGGTGCCGCCCGATTGACTGATGAGCCCCGAGTTGAGCGACGCCCCGCCGCCAATTGTCAGCGTGCCAGTGGTGCCGCCCAGGATGGTACCCTGGTTGACGATCGACTCGACACCGTTGCCCCAACTGCTGGTGTCGTCGCGGATGACCCCGCTGCCGCCCTGGATGATGATGCCCGGCCCGATGGTCAGCGTGACAGCCGTGCTGCTACCGGCAGAGGCATAAATGCCGTTACTGGTGGAACCGCCCATGTTGATGGTGCCGGTGCCGCCCAGGGTCTGCGACTCCAGGAAATACAGCCGTCCGTTGGTGCCGCCCCCGGCCAGACCAAGGTTGATGGTGCCGTAGAGCGTCAGACCATTGGTAATGTCGAGATTGCTGGTCGTTTGCGACGAGGGCCATGTGCGGGTCATGTCCACGACGACGCCCGCGGCGAGGGTCACCCCCGACAGGGTGTTGTTGGTGCTGTTATTGACAGCCAGGCGAGCCCCGCCGCTGCTGGTGATGGTCCCACCTACGATGGTGCCCCCCGCAAGGATCCAGTCGCCGCCCCAAGACGGCTTGAGCAGCAACGCATCGCTGGTGTTGGTGAGTGTGCCCGAGACGCTGACTGTCGCCCCGGTGGCGGTGAAATTGCCCAGCCCCGCCGTGGTGAACTGCCCACCCAGATCCAGCACCGAGCCCGCCTGCGCTGTGAGAGTCCCCGGGCTCTGGTTCGTCCACCCCACGTTGTAAGTGAATCTGAAGTCACCACCCGCCAGAACCGTGATCGCTCCCTGATTGACCAGACGCTCGGGATAGTTCGCCGCGTTACTGTTCCACGCTCCGATCTGCCCCTTGTTGATCTGCACTGCCAGGCCGGACCCAATCGTCAACACCGTTGGCACCTGGTAGCTGTAGTTTGTCTCCACATAGATCTGATTGTTGACACTGCTACCGAACACCACCGACTCCGGTCCCACCCAGCGTCTGCGTCCCCTGGAACCGGAAGTAACCGTAGTTCGATCCCGTCCCGCCCACCAGCAACTGACCATTCACTGTCAACCCGTTCACCACGATCAGGCGCGTCTGAGAGTAACCGTTGGGATCCAACGTCCCATCCACCACCATCCCGGCCGCGATCGTCACGCCGTTAAGCGTGCTTGAACTGTTGTTTGTCAGGATCAGCCGTTCGCCGTTCCCGCTCCCGGCAATCGTGCCTCCGATAATCGTCCCGCCGTCCAGAAGCCAGTTCCCGCCCCACGACGGCTTCAACTGCAGCGTTTGGCTCGTATTCGTCAGCGTCCCCGTCAGACGCACCGTCGCTCCTGTCGCCGTAAAGTTCCCCAGGTCTGCCTGCGTGAATTGTCCCCCCAGTTCCAGGGTCGCGCCAGCCAGCGCGGTGAGTGAACCTGGGCTCTGGTTCGTCCACCCCACATTGGAAGTGAAGCTGAAGTCACCACCCGTCAGGACCGTGAGCGTCCCCTGGTTAACCAGACGTTCCGGATAATTCGCCGCATTACCGTTCCACGCTCCAATCTGCCCCTTGTTGATCTGCACTGCCAGGCCGGACCCAATCGTCAACACCGTTGGCACCTGGTAGCTGTAGTTTGTCTCCACATAGATCTGATTGTTGACACTGCTACCGAACACCACCGACCCGGTCCCACCCAGCGTCTGCGTCCCCTGGAACCGGAAGTAACCGTAGTTCGATCCCGTCCCGCCCACCAGCAACTGACCATTCACTGTCAACCCGTTCACCACGATCAGGCGCGTCTGAGAGTAACCGTTGGGATCCAACGTCCCATCCACCACCATCCCGGCCGCGATCGTCACGCCGTTAAGCGTGCTTGAACTGTTGTTTGTCAGGATCAGCCGTTCGCCGTTCCCGCTCCCGGCAATCGTGCCTCCGATAATCGTCCCGCCGTCCAGAAGCCAGTTCCCGCCCCATGATGGCTTCAACTGCAACGTCTGATTCGTGTTTGTCAGCGTCCCTATCAGACGCACCTGTGCGCCCGTCCCTGTAAAGTTCCCCAGGTCCGCCTGTGTGAATTGCCCACCGAGTTTCAGCGTCGAACCGGCTACAGCGGTCATCACGTTGGAGTTCGTCCAGCCCACGCTGGCCAGCGTGAAATCCCCACCAGCGAGGACCGTGATCGTCCCCTGGTTGACCAGACGCTCCTGGTAGTTCGTTGAGTTACCGTACCAACCAGCAATTTGTCCCTTGTTGATCTGCACATTCAGGCCCGACCCGATCGTCAGTGTCGCCGGCGCGTTGTAGTTCGCCTCCACGTAGATGGTGTTGCTGCTGTGGCTCCCCAGCGTCACCGTCCCTGTGCCACTCAGCGTCTGCGTCCCCACGAACGACAACCGGCCGTAGTCCGCGCCCGTCCCGGTTCCACCCACCAGCAGCTGGCCGTGCAACGTTAGACCGTTCTTCACCGCCAGATACGTCGCTCCGTTCCCGTCCGGATCCTCCGTCCCGTCTATCACCATCCCCGCCGCCACCGTCACCCCGTCCAGCCAGCTCCAGTTGTAGCTGTACGCCACCACCAGCCGCGAACTGTCACTCGTGGCGATCGTCCCGCCCTTGATCGTTCCCCCGGCAAAGATCCAGTTCCCGCCCCATGACGACCGCAGGTTCAGCGTGTTACTCGTGTTGTCCAGCGTCCCCGCCAGGCGCACCGTCGCTCCCGTTGCCGTCAAATTGCCGATATCCCCCGTTGCGAACGTCCCACCCAGGGTCAGCGAGGATCCCGCCACTGCCGTGATCTGATTGGCGTTCGTCCACCCCACACTGGCGAACCCGAAGTCTCCTCCCGCCTGCACCGTGATCGTTCCCTGGTTAATCACGCTCTCTGGGTAAATTCCGCTGTTCCCATTCCACCCCCGGATCTGCCCCTTACCTGCCTGGACTGTCACACCCGACCCGATCGTCAGCACCGCTGGTACCTGATAGCCCGCTTCCACATAGACCACATTATTTCCAGTACCGTTCCCTAAGGTGAGGGTTCCGGAACCACTCAACGTCTGCGTCCCCTGAAACCGAACCCGGCCCGACACCGCAGAGGCGTTCCCTACCAGCGCTTGGCCGTTTAGTGTCAGGCCATTCTCAATGATGACGCTAGCCAAGGTAGATGAGCTGATGCTCTGTGACAGATCCAGCGTCGCGCCGGTCGCAATGGTCACGGCATTCAGCCTGTTGCCGCTGGTGCTGCTCGCCGCCAGGCGCGAGCCGTTCGTCAAGGTCGCGCTGGCCAGGGTCGCGCCGTTCAGCACTGCCTGGGTGTTGGTGCCGGTGGTCACGTTGCCGGTCACCGTCAGGGTACCGCCGTTGAGCGACAGGCTGGTGGAACCAGACGCCCGGCCGTCGATGGTCAGGCTGGCCAGCGAGACGGTGCTGGAATAGGTGATGGCCAGGTTCGTCCCCAGGGCCGGAATCGTCACGTCGTCGCCCGCAATTGGCGCTCGACCTAGCGACCAGTTCGAGGCGATCGACCAGGAACCACCTGCCGCGTTGGTCCACGAGATGGCCGCGGGAGCCAGGCGCGATTCCAGCTCTTGCAGGTGCAAACGCTTCCAGGTGGTGTAGGCCATGGATCAACCTCGGGATAACGGAGGACGATTGAACCGTTCAGGCGCATTCGGCCGCGCCCACCGATCGGCTCCCGGAGAGATGCGACATATCGTACCAGAGTGTGCCAGGGATTCCGAGAATTTCTGGTTAATCCCGGCCGCCGGCGCGTGCACCCCCAATGGCCTCGCGCACCGCGGAGGCTGGCAATCCATGTATAGCTGGATCGTCCAGCAACTTGCGTCGATTCTCACCTTTGTCGAAATAGCCCGTGCGGGCCGCCTGCTTTAGCAGTTCCAGCGCACGCCGGCTATAGTAATCGGCCTGCGCCTGCTCCTTCTCCTGCTGGGCGGCAGCGGCTGCTCGCGCCTGGGCCAGGGCCGCCTCGACCAGGTAGCTTCCCTGGGGCGCGCTGGTTTTACTCAGCTTCTCCTCGGCTTCGGAAGCTGCCAGGAACAGTCGTAACTGCTCCACCGTGGGCCCCTGCGCCTGGGCGATGGTCGCGCGCCAGACGTCACTGGCCTTGCGATGCTGCCCCTGTAACGCCTGGGCATACGCCCCGTCCCAGTAGATGTTGCGCAGCACTTCCTTCACGTCGGGCGGAAGTGACACCAGGCGCGTCAGCCGTCCGGCGGCGCGGAAATAGGCCTCACTGGCATCGGCCAGCTTGTTCTGATCGCGCAGAATGTTCCCCAGCGTGTGGCTGCTGACCGCCTGCGCCTTGCGATCGTCCAGGTTATCGCCAGGAAGACGGTCTGCCAGGGCGACGGCCTCGCGGGCCAGGTGCCACCCGACCTCCAGCTTTCCCTGGTCGCGATACAGGATCGCCAGGTTGTTCAGATCCTCCACCAGCTCTCGCTGCAGCGCGGTGTTGTTCCGATCTACCTGCAACAACCGCTTCCGCATGTCGATGGCCCGGAGGTAGAGCGCCTCGGTCTCTGCGGATGCATACTTCTGGCACATGTACGCCTGGTCACGCAAGCAGGTGGCCACGGTAGCCCGGACCGCCTGGCCGTGTTCGGGGTCGGCCGCCAGCTCCTCGAACTGGGTGACGGCTCGTTCGTACTGGGTTCGCGCGTCGTCCTTGTTGCCCAGGGCCATGAGCATCCCGCCCAGGCACATCCGCACCCGGGCGGACGCCTCGCGGGCCTTCCAGCTGCTTCCCGGGTCGGCCAGGAACTCTTCCAGGTTCTGGGCCACGTTGCGGAAGGTGATCTTCTCGTCCTCGGCCAGAGACTGCCCCTCGCGCAATCGCTTCAGAATCGATTCCTGAGCGGTCAGGACCGATTCGATCTTCATGTCTTCCGCCTTCTCGGCACGCTGCGTCTGGCCGGCCAGCCGGGCCTGATTCACCAGCCAGCTGGCCAGGGCGATCAGCAGCACCAGGGCGAAGGCGCTGGCTGTCACCAGGGCGATCCGGTTTCGCCGGACGAACTTCCCCAGGCGATAACCCAGTGAGGGCGGCCGCGCCTCCACGCGCTCGTCCCGGAGATACCGCCCCACGTCCAGGGCCAGCCCCTCTGCACTGCGATACCGGCGTTCCTTTTCCTTCGCCAGCGATTTCAGGGCGATGCAGTCCAGCTCGCCGCGAAGCAACCGTACCAGGCCGGCTGGCTCCACGCCGCGCCGCGCCGCGATCTTCTTCTGGCGGGCTCCCAGGCTAGCCACACGTCGGCTGGGCCAGGGGGCATCTTCCTCGCGGATGCGCCGCAGCGTTTCCAGCACGTTTTCCTTCGGACGCCCCGCCATGTCTAACGGCGTCGTCCCCGTCAGAAGCTCGTACAGGATGACACCCAGCGCGTACACGTCGCTCTGCGCGTCCAGCTCGGGCAGGTGGAAATCGGCCTGCTCTGGGCTCATGTACTCTGGCGTGCCCAGCAGCGTCCCATACTGCGTCAGCTGCGACTCATCGGTCAGCGGTTCTTCCAGCGCCTTGGCCAGGCCAAAGTCGATCACCTTCGGTTCGAGCTGACCATTGCGCTCGACCACCAGCACGTTGCCCGGCTTCAGGTCGCGATGAATCACCTTCCGCGCATGCGCATGCTCCAGCGCGTCGCAGATCTTCACAAACACCTGCAGACGTTCGCGCAGCGTCAACTTCCACTCGTCGCAAACCTGCGACAACGGCTTGCCATCCACGTACTCCATCACGAAGTAGGGCCGGCCGCGGTCGGTCAGGCCAGCCGTGAAGAGACGGGCGATGTTCGGATGGTCCATGAGCGTCAGCGCCTGCTGCTCGGCCTGGAACCGTACCAGGAACCGCTCGACGTCCATCCCCGACTTGACGATCTTCAGCGCCACCGTGCGGCGAAGTGCTCCCTTTTCCTCCGCCAGGAAGACCGCCCCCATCCCGCCTTCACCCAGTTCCTTCACGAGCAGGTAGGGCCCGATCCACGATCCGACCTTCTCCTCGGCCTCGCCGTCCTGCGCCGGGGTGGTGAAGTCGGTGGTCCGTGGCAGTGCGGGGGTGGTGCCGTCGTGGTCGCTCGTTTCGACAAAGGGCCCGGTGACCCCCAGCAGGGGTTCCACAACCGGGGTCTCCATGAAGTCGCGTGCATCCTGCAACGAACGAAGCAACCCATCCACCCGGGCCCGCAACTCGGGCCGGCCGGCGCAGATTTCGTCGAGAAAGGCCAGCCGCTCCGCCGTCGACTCGATTTCATACGCCTGGCCAAAGATGGACCGGGCCTCGGCGGCATCGTCGTGCATGGGAGGTAGTTCCACGGAGCTGGAGCCGCCTCGAGGCTGGCTCATGGATCACTACCAATCACGTTACCGCGCTGCCGGACGCGTCTCCCACTTTTTTCTGACTGTGGATGGCCGCCCTCATTCAGGGCGGCCGGGTTGGTCAGGTAGTTCCCAGGCGATGCACTCGCGTGGCGACTACTTCCTCGGTGCGGCTCTACCTTTTGCCGTCTTATTTGCCTGGCGGTTCAGAGTGCGGATCGCCTTCTCTGCCCCGTCATCATCCAGGGAATGGAAGAAAGGCTCATCGGGTTTCTTCCGGTGACACACGAGGCAGTCTCGGATGACCCCAGTGGTGCCCTGGTGCAACACGGCTTGCAGGTTGTCCGCTGCTGTCACCGTTGGGGTGATGGCGTGAGGCGGTCCATGGCAGGCAGCGCAATGAACCCCACCATGGCCCCGCGAATCCTTGAACAGTTTGCCTGGTTCCTCGAACTGGAAGTTGGGCTTGCGCTTCTGATGGCAGCTCTTGCACGACGGTTCGTCAATCCATGGACGCCGGCGAATATCCCCCACCGTTTTCATGTCGCCGTGACAATCCACGCACTTGATTCCGCGAGCAATGTGAACGTCTCGCTGGCACTGGGTGTCTCCACCCGGATGACAGGCGTAGCAGGAGTTCATGGTGGCCGGAAGAACTCCCATCCGCGGAGCGTGCGAGGTGTGCATGGCGTGAGACAGGGTCTTCACCCCGGCCACACCCGTGGTGCCCAGTGCAGGGTCGGCATGGCAGCTGGCGCAGAGCACTGGTTTGGTCTTCTCCAGTTGCGTGCCATGCTTTTTGTCGTGCCGACGCAGGATGTCGGTCGCCACACTGATGCCTTTGGTCGTATGACACAGATTACAACTGATCTCCCAGGAGACAGGCACCACTGCCACCGTCGATCCAAGCACCTGGCCAGCACGATTGACCACCCCGATATTGGCGATCGGATAGGGATTGAGATTGAGGTGATCATCCAGAGGCGTGATTGGAATCCCCGTTGCTGCCCAGTCGTTCTGGCCTGTTGGCTTCATCGATCCCTTCAGGCGATTTCCGGTAAGACCCACCTCGGGAGCCAACTTCTTACCAAAGAGTTTCTCGGCGTATGTCCAGAAGTTGGTCTTCCCCACCGAGAATGTGTTGGTAGGGACGGCGTAACTCACGTTCACACCGGTGGTCACGATCCGGGGTTCTTCCCCTCCTCGGTAAATCACCTGAGCGCGAAGGGTGTTGAAGGGGGGTAGGATGCAGATCTCGGAAAAATCCTGGTTCATGCAGTGCATGCCCAGGTCGTTGTACCCCAGCACCAGATAAGGGGTAAGGGTTCTGGCCCGCTGGAGCTGAGCGAGATTGAGTAACGATGCTGGAGTTAACTGGGCCATGGGCCGGGCAGCAATCTGCCCGATAGGAGCGACAGGTCGAGCCACTGGCCGCGGCGGAGCAGCAACGAGAGCCACACCCCCAAGAAAGACCCCAACAACAAGCGCAGGAATGGTTGCGGTGTACCTCGCCGCGTCGTTACGAATCGGTACCGAAGGCCAATGCGGGGATGACGACATGGGTCATGCCTCCCAGTCAAAAAGGTGAAAGGCGCGGCAGAATGGCGGGAATTCTGCGAAGTGAAGGTAGCTAACTAGTTGAAGTGAATTCGCGAGCAACACTCCGCCAAAAAAGTTCGGAACCCCCGGGAAACCAGTCGAAACGGTTCCCGGGGGTTCCAGATTTCTTCCCGCCAGCGCGGTGATCGCGCCTGCTACTCGGCGCTGGCCATCACCTCGAGTTGCAGGAGACTCCGTGACTGTTCCTTCTCGAGATACTCCCGCCCCTTCTTCACGTTCACGTGATCCCAGGGCAGCAGTTCGGTCATCGGCCGGTAGCGATGCACGTAGAAGTCGAAATCGACGCCCAGATCGCGGACAGTGTCCCACCAGAGGTTCGGCTTGAAACATTCGCGCCAACCGTCCAGCCGGGCGCCGCGCCGCCAGGCGCCTTCCAGCACCGCGGCTGTCCGGCGATCACCTCGGGTCAACAGCCCCTCCAGCATGCTCGTTTCGATGTCGTGCTGCTTCAGCTTCACCGCGCGCAGCCGCAACTGACGCCGCATGTACTCGCCTGCCTCGCGCAGGTACTCGCGCGATTGCATCCCGTTCCACTGGTAGGGCGTGTGGGGCTTGGGGACGAAGTTCGACACCGACGCCGTCACCTCCTTGTAGCGCCCCGTCACGTCCCGGCTGATGCGCGCGATGTTCTCGGCCATCTCCACGATGCCGTCGAGATCGACCCGCCGCTCGCCCGGCAGGCCGCACAGGAAGTACAGCTTCACCTTCTGCCAGCCCTCAGCAAAGGCGTTCCGGCACCCCTCGTACAGGTCGGCGTTCTTGATCGGCTTGCGGATCTGCGTCCGCATGTCGTCCCGGGCCACCTCTGGTGCCAGCGTCATGCCGCTCTTGCGGATGCCCTTCATCAGCTTCGGTAGCTGCGGGAAATGCTCGTTGACGCGCAGGCTCGGCAGCGACACACTCACGCCCAGTGGCTCGAACACCTCGCGCATCCGCTGGACCAACTCGAAGAAGTGCGGATAGTCGCTCGACGACAGGCTCAGCAGGCTGATCTCGTCGTAGCCCGTGTTGCGGTACGACTCCAGCGCCGCCTGCACGATTGTCTCCACGCTCCGGGTCCGCAGCGGTCGCTTGATGACCGTGGACTGACAGAAGCGGCACTGCCAGGGGCAGCCGCGCATGATCTCGATGGCGATCCGGTCGTGCGGCGTCTGCACGAACGAGACGATGGGCTTCGTCGGCAGCGGGATGGCGTCGAAATCCTTGGTGATCTGGCAGGCGAGGATCTCGCGTGGCACGTCGGTCCGCGTCCGATGCAGGGCGGCCAGGGTGCCGTCGGCGTGGTACTCCGGTTCGTAGAACTGCGGCGCGTAGGCCCAGGTGGTGCTGCCCACGATCTCCGCGATCATGTCCGCGCGCGACTTGCCGCCCTTCTCGCGCAGCGTCACCCAGCGGTCCATGATCCACGGCAGGCTTTCTTCGCCATCGCCGATGACGAAGATGTCGATGAACGGCGCCAGTACCTCGGGGTTTTGCGCCCCTGGCCCGCCGGCGATCACCAGCGGATGCTCGAGCCGGCGATCCTTGCTGTGCAGCGGGATGCCGCCCAGGTCGAGCATTGTCAGGATGTTGGTGTAACAGACCTCGTACTGCAGGCTGAACCCGACAAGGTCGTAGTCGCGCAGCGGGGTGAACGTCTCGAGGCCATACAGTGGCAAATTCGCCCCGCGCAGGGCTGCTTCGAAGTCGACCCACGGGGTGAACACGCGCTCGCAGGCCCACTGCGGGTCGCTGTTCATGATCGAATAGAGCACTTGCAGGCCGTGGTGGCTCGTCCCCAGCGAGTAGGTGTCGGGGAAGGCCATCACCATCCGACCGCGCACCTGCCGGGCATCCTTGATGACGCTGTTCAGCTCGCCGCCCAGGTATTGCGCGGGCATCTGGATGCGAGGCAACAGGCGTTCGACTGCCTGGCGCAGGGGGGTGTTGAACATGGTCGGCGCTCCGTTCATTCTGTGGGCCAGAGTCGATTATGGCGGCGCGAAGGGTCCCCCGGCAAGGGCAGCGCGCTTCCCTCTGTTGGACGTCGATTCTAGGATAGGGGAGAGAATCCTCGGCCCCGGACTGGCAGGCTGACCAGGGGAATGTCATGGCCGCGCTCAAACTTGCCTTCGCCTCGGACCTAAACCTGACCGTCACCTCGGTGGACGCTCTGACAGCGCTGGCGCGGAAAATCGCCGCCGCGACCCCGTCGGCCGTCATCCTTGCCGGCGATCTGGCCGAATCGCTGCAGGACTTCACCCGCGTGGTGCAACTGTTCCGGCGCGAGCTAACCTGTCCCCTGTGGATCGTCCCAGGCGACGTCGATTTCTGGGCCCGCCCCCCCTACGACAGCACCCTGCTGTGGAAGACGCTGCTGCCTCGCGCCGTCGCTGATTGCGGCGCTCTCTGGCTGGAAGGCAAGGCGCAGGTGCTCGAGGGCGTCGCCATCGCCGGCTCCATCGGCTGGTACGATTACTCGGCGGCCGGCATGGCGGGCATGGTCTCCGACCCGGAGTTTGCCCAGAAGAAGTACCTCTACAACGCCGACGCCCTGCGCATCGACTGGGAATACTCCGACCCGGAGTTCGCCGGCATCGTCAGTGCCGGCTTGCTGGCCACGCTCGATCATCTCCAGCAGGATCCGTTCGTCCAGCAGATCGTGGTCGCCACCCACTTCCCACTGCTCGAACAACAGCTGAACCGGCAGGCCAACAAGGGGTTCGCCTGCGCCTACTCCGCCAATCTCACACTGGGCAAGAAGGTGCTGGGGTACTCCAAGCTCACGCACCTGGTCAGCGGTCATCTCCGTCAGGAACGGCAGGGCACCGTTTTGCGCGACGATCTGCCCCCGGTGACCTACCACGTCCTGCCCGGTGACCCGGAACGCCCCAGCTGGCTCGAGCTGACGCTGGACAGCTAATCGTCGTCTCGCGGCCGACGGCGAGGCGGCGCCTTGGTCCTGCCGCGTTGCTCCACCTTGGTACTTGCCCCTACCGCGGTCGCGAACCGTTCCAGCACGGCGGCATCCCGGGCCCGCACCTCCGCCGGCAGATACTTGCGCAGCAGGGGCACCGCCTCGGCGATACCGACGAACCAGACGTGCAGCATGGCCCGCGAGCGTTTCGGTCCATGCACCCAGAACTCCTGCCCGCTGGAGAAGCTGATCTTCTCGACCTCTTCCCAGGGCAGGAAGCGCGGACCGACGAACAGGTACTCGGATGTCAGCCCGTCGTCGCTCACCCGGGTGCGTCGGCGCGCTGCCCACAGGCACATCACCCCGCCCAGGAGGAAGAAGAAGGCACCAAGACCGATGGGCACGAACACCTGACCGGGGTGCTCGAAGGGGATGATCAGCGACAGTAGCCCCATCGCTACCGGCCCGCCGATGGCGATGCTCCCCATCGACCAGACCAGGACGGAACTGCATTGCAGGACCAGTTCGCCCGTCTGCGGATCGCGCAGCACCGGACGGGACGCCTGCGACCGCAACAGCGCGAAGAAAGCCACGACGCCACCCATCACCAGGGCATTGGCCACCACGGCGCCCATCACGGAATCCATCAGTCGGTCTCCTCGCACAGGATCTGGGCGACCTCACCCCAGCGCTCGAACGGCTGGAACGGCAACTGGTGCTCCTGCAACGTCTGGGCCAGGTCGGCGCGGGCGAAGCGGCGCTGGGGTGGAACCAGGCGCGCCGCCTCGGCATCGGGGAACCCATCGCCGGCGAACGCCACCTCGCGTCCCTGCTCGATTCCTTGCCGCACGATGGCCGCCTTGTCGATACCCACCGTGCGCGAGAGGAACGGCGACTCCAGAGGCAAGCGCATGTGCAGGCCGTCGCCAGGACGAAACTCGCCGGGGTTGGCGTGAACCGTCAGGGCGACACCGCTGTGCCGCAGGATGCGCTCGATGTACCAGGCGCAGCCGGCGGAGGCAACCACCACCTCCCAGCCGCGCTGTTGCAACCGGGCGATCCAGGTGGCCAGATGCGGATCGGGCTCGGCGCGAAGGAGTAGTTGCTCCATCGCTTCCTCGCTGGCGCGGAGGCCGGCGAAGATGCCGGCCAGCGCCTCGAAGTGTGTCAATCGGCCGGCGCGGTAGCCTTCCCAGAAATGTTCCAGGTGCGCCGGTGCGAACGCCTCGACCGCCAGCCAGAAGAAGTCTCGTCGTGTCAGCGTGCCGTCGAAATCCGTGACGAACAATCGCGGCAGGGTGCCCGCGCTCATCGGCTCTCCTCCTCTGCCCCCCTCGAAGAGGGCTATGGTCGTTGATACAGGAGCACGCCTCCCCTGACGAGCCATCCCCTCGGCTGCTACAACCGCTACCATCGGGCGATTCTTCCTCATCTGCCGGAAGCAGCCCCTTTCCAACGCTGGCCCCCTCGCGGACAATAAACCCACGTCGAGCCATTCCGACCGTTCACACCTGCCACTCTTGCCCGTGGAGCCGGACCATGCCGACCCTTGCCGAGATTCTGAAGAAGTACGAGAGCGAACCGCTCAAGTTCTCCGGCGAGGCCAACGCCTCCTACGAACGGCACCTTATCCACGATCACGTGGTCGATCCTTCGTTCGCGCACACCCGGCACAAGTTCGAGGCCATCGCCCACTCCATCCGCGACCTGCTCGTCCGTCGCTGGCTCAAGACGCGCTCGGCGCACTACGAGGCCAACCCCAAGCGGGTCTATTATCTGTCGATGGAGTTTCTCATCGGCCGATCGCTGACCAACAACATCACCAACCTCATGGTCGATCCCATCGTCCAGGAGGTCATGCGGCAGGAAAAGCTGGACCTGATGCGCCTGGCCGAGACCGAGCCTGACGCTGGCCTGGGTAACGGCGGTCTGGGACGTCTCGCCGCCTGCTTCATCGACTCACTGGCCACCCTGCAGATTCCCGCGGTCGGCTACGGCCTGCGCTACGAGTATGGCATCTTCAAGCAGGACCTGACCCGCGGCTTCCAGGTCGAGCGTCCCGACAACTGGCTGCTCCGCCCCGACCCGTGGGAGGTCCCGCGCCCCGAGGGCACCATCCCCGTCAAGCTCGGCAGCGCCATGGAGTTTCGCGCCGGCCAGGCGCATCTCCTGCCCGGCACCGAGATGACCCTCTTCGGCGTCCCTTACGATCGGCCCGTCGTCGGCTACGGTGGCCACTGCATCAACACGCTGCGCCTGTGGCGCGCTGCCACCCCGGACTACTTCAACTTCGGCGAGTTCAACACCGGCGATTTCTTTGCCGCGGTCTCCGACAAGGTCGTCGCCGAGACGCTCACCCGCGTTCTCTACCCGGATGACTCCACCGCCAGTGGCCGCTCGCTCCGCTTCGTGCAGGAATACTTCCTCGTCGCCTGCTCGCTGGCCGACATCATCTCGCGCTTCCGGCGCTCGAACGACGACTGGTCGCTCCTGCCCGACAAGGTGGCGATTCAGCTTAACGACACGCACCCGGCCATGGCCGTCTCCGAACTCATGGTCATCCTGCTCGATCAGGTGGGTCTGAGCTGGGACGAGGCCTGGGACCTGACGACACGCACCCTGGCCTACACCAACCACACCTTGCTGCCCGAGGCGCTGGAGAAATGGCCCATCGAGATGTTCGAGCGGCTGCTACCGCGTCATCTGGCCGTCATCTACGAGATCAACCGGCGCTTCCTCGACGAGGTCCGTGTGCGCTTCCCCAACGACGATGCGCGATTGGCACGCATGAGCCTCATCGAGGAAACCCCAGCGCGCAAGGTGCGCATGGCCAACCTGGCCATCATTGGGTCGCACTCAACGAACGGGGTGGCGGCCATCCACTCCGAGTTGCTCAAAACCAGGGTGGTGCGCGACTTCGCCGAGATGTACCCCGAGCGCTTTAACAACAAGACCAACGGGGTGACGCCGCGCCGCTGGCTGCTGATGGCCAACCCGCACCTGTCGAAACTCATCACCGAGACGATCGGCGATGGCTGGATTACCAACCTGGAGGAACTGGCGAAGCTGAAGCCGCTGGCCGAGGATGCCGCCTTCCGCGCTCGCTTCCGCCAGGCCAAGCGCGCCGCCAAGACGCAGTTCAGCCAGTGGCTCCGCCAGTCGTCCGGCCAGGTGCTCGATCCCGACACCATCTTCGACTGTCAGGTCAAGCGCATCCACGAGTACAAGCGCCAGTTGCTCAACGCCCTGCACATCGTCGTGCTCTACAACCGCCTTCGTCAGAACCCTTCGCTCGACATGCCGCCCCGGACCTTCCTCTTCGCCGGCAAGGCGGCCCCGGCCTACACCCTGGCGAAGCTGATCATCAAGTTCATCAACAACCTGGCCGCCACCATCGATGCCAATCCGGCGCTCAAGGGCAAGCTGAAGGTCGTCTTCCTGCCCAACTACTCGGTCACGCTGTCGGAACGGCTCATCCCCGCCGCCGATGTATCCGAGCAGATCTCGACGGCCGGCTACGAGGCGTCGGGCACCAGCAACATGAAGTTCATGATGAACGGTGCGCTAACCATCGGCACCCGTGACGGCGCCACCATCGAGATGGCCCAGGCCGCCGGCGAGGAGAACTTCTTCCTCTTCGGCCTCAACGCCGACGAGGTGGCCAAGAGTCGCGGCTTCTACAACCCGTGGTGGCACGTCAACAACGAGCCCGAGACGCGAACGGCGCTGGATCTCATCTTCAACGATCACTTCAGCCCCGAGGAGCGCGGTATCTTCGCCCCGCTCCGCGAGACGCTGCTGACGAAGGGCGACTACTACATGCACCTGGCCGACCTGACCGCCTACGTCCGCGCGCAGGAGCAGGTGGGCAGGCTCTACCGCGATCAGGAAGCGTGGTCGCGCCAGGCGGTCCTCAACGTGGCCGCCAGCGGCTGGTTCTCCAGTGACCGCACCATCCGACAATACGCTGAGGAGATCTGGGGGGCGAAGTCGGTACCGGTCCAGTGAGTGCGCCACTAATCCTTCTCAACGCGGTGGGATTGACCCCGCGCCTGCTGCCGCATGCCCCGCGCCTGGCCGAGTTGGCCCGGGCACACTGGGTGCGCCCGCTGCGCGAGGTGATCCCCGCGGTGACCTGCACGGCCCAGGCCACCATCCTCACCGGCGTCAGCCCGGAGCAGCACGGCATTGTAGCCAATGGCTGGCTGTTCCGCGACACCGCCGAGGTCCGCTTCTGGCAACAGTCCAACCGGCTCCTCCAGGCCGAGCCACTCTACGTGACGGCACGGCGTCGCAACCCCGCCTTCCGCTGCGCCAAGCTGTTCTGGTGGTACAACCAGGGCGCGGAGGTCGCCTACAGCGTCACGCCCAAGCCGTACTATGGGTCGGACGGCAACAAGGCGTTCGGCATCACCGGCAGTCCCGATGGCCTGGCCGAGACGCTCGAGCGCGACCTGGGGCGCTTCCCCTTTCCCTCCTTCTGGGGCCCCCTGGCGGGTCGGGGCTGCACCAGTTGGATCGCCCGCGCCGCGGCTGAAGTCCTCGGTCGGCATCGGCCCCACCTGACGCTCGCGTACCTGCCGCACCTCGATTACGACCCCCAGCGGTTCGGCCCCGCCGGCTGCGACATGGCACGCCTTGTCCGCGAGCTGGACGACGATTGCGCCCCACTGCTCGATGCTGCCAGGGCGGCGGGCGCCCGGGTCTGGGTGGTCAGCGAGTACGGCCACGTCCAGGTCGATCGTCCGGTCTATCTCAACCGCGTCCTTCGACAGGCCGGGCTTCTCGCGGTGCGTCCTGGGCCGTTTGGCGAGACACTGGAAACCTACACCAGCAGGGCGTTCGCTGTCTGCGATCACCAGCTGGCCCATGTCTACGTCCGCGATCCGGCTGACACGCCCCGGGTGGTCGAACTGTTGCAGGCCGTGCCTGGCGTGGCCCGGGTGCTGGCCGGCGAGCAGCGCGGCGAGGTAGGGCTGCGCCACGAGCGTTCGGGCGAGATCGTCGTCCTCAGCGAGCCGCGGACCTGGTTCGCCTATCCCTTCTGGCTCGACGACCGGCTGGCGCCCGACTACGCTCGCACCGTGGACATCCACCGCAAGCCTGGGTACGATCCGTGCGAGCTGTTCCTCGACCCGCGATTGACCTTTCCCCGGCTGCGCGTTGCCCGGCGACTACTGCAGAAGAAGCTCGGCTTTCGCACCCTCGTCGATGTGGTGCCGCTCGATGCCGCCATCGTGAAGGGCAGTCATGGGCTGACGGCCGACGATCCGCTGGACCGCCCGTTGCTCCTGGGCGATGGCCCCGCACCTGGCGAAGATTTGCCCCTCTCCGCGGTGCGAGATTTGTTGCTGGCGGCGCTGGATTGACTGACCGGCGGCCGAGGAATGGCGCGCTGGTAGATGATGTACGGATCGCCGTAGGTACCGCCGTCGATGTCCTCAGGATGCAGGTGCCGGATCAGCGGCAGCTTGCCCAGCTTGCTCGACCACGACCCATCGGGCAACTGGCGGGCCGCATGCGTCGGTTCGAGAATGCCCGAGGCGTTCACCTTGGCGTACAGCACGATCTTCTCGACGTCGGGCACCCGTTCGTAGTTCAGTTCCTTGAGCCGTTTGTAGCCCCGTGTGATGAACAGTCGATCGAAATCGTCGAAGGTGATTGTCAGTCCAGGACGGACCGGCCAGACCCAGCGATCGCGCTCGCCGATGGCCCAGGCGATGCAGTTGTAGGTCGGCGAGGCCGGCGCCAGGACCTCGTAGGCATCACCCAGGCGAGGGAACGACTGGCGTTCGCTGGGCGTCATCAGCATCGCGCGCTCGTTGGCGTTCAATGTGGTGCTGAGGGCATTCTTGCGCGGGTCGTCCCAGCGCCCGCCACGGACGAAGCGCCACTTCTCCTCGTCGCGGTTCCACACGTACATGGCCACCGTCGAGAGGCGCATGCTGAGCTTGCGCGAGGCATCGTAGAGTTCGACGTAGTGTTCGGTGCGGTCCGCCTCGCTATAGGTAAAGGTACCCTCGTGGTTCTTCTCCTCCCACTCCTGGGGAGCGGTCCGACGCAGGGCCCCGCCAGGGTAGAACCAGCCCCAGCGCCGGGCCGAGGCCGACCGGGACGCGGGGGTGTGGCTGGCGGCCCCCGCCAGACCTTCTCCCAGAGACACCAGCAGCAGGCAGGCAGCGATCGAGGCAAGGCGAACCATGATGCCGTTCTCCGCGCGCCGACCTCCCTTCAGGCAAGTCGGAGCGGTTTCTCTCAACAGGATGACAGTGCCGTGACAGCAACGATGGAGAATGCGAGAACAACCGCCGCTCCTGGCGCTCCCTCTCCCGTGGCGCGAGAGAAATTCCACTCATGACGATCTCCTTACTGCCCGAAGATGCCAGCGACAAGGAACTGACCCGAAAAGTTTCTCCAAATTGCGCAGATTATCCAAATCGGCACAACCGCTACGACCTGATCGTGGTGGGCGGAGGGACGGCAGGGCTGGTGGCCGCGGCCGGGGCGGCAGGTCTTGGAGCCCGGGTGGCGTTGATTGAGCGCGATCTCCTGGGTGGCGACTGTCTCAACGCCGGCTGCGTTCCCTCCAAGGCGCTGCTGGCGTCGGCACATGTGGCTGCACTGTCGCGTGGGGCAACGACCTACGGCCTTCACCAGCCGGCGGGCGAGGTTCACTTTCCCGAGGTGATGCAGCGGCTACGGGGTCTTCGCGCCAGCCTGGCGGACAACGACTCTGTCGAGCGCTTCACCGGTCTGGGCGTCCACCTGTTCGGAGGGACGGCGCACTTCGTCGGAGCCGACTGCCTGGAGGTGCAGGGGCAGCGTCTGAACTTTTCGCGCGCGATCGTGGCGACGGGCACGCGCCCTGCCGTCCCCGCCATCCCCGGGCTGGCCGAGGCCGGCTTCTACACCAACGAATCGATCTTCACGCTGACGGAGTTGCCGCCGCGCCTGGTGGTCCTGGGAGGGGGGCCCATCGGTTGCGAGCTGGCCCAGGCGTTCGCCCGGTTGGGCTCGCAGGTGACCCTGTTGCAGCGCGACGACCGCCTTCTTCCTCGCGATGATGCCGAGGCTGCCTCCCTGGTGCAGGAATCGCTGCAGCGGGACGGTGTCGAGATCCTGACACGTTGCACCGTGGCGCAAGTCCAGCGGCGCGAGCAGGAAACCGTGCTGACCACCCACACCGCGCAGGCAGGCGCGCGCGAAGTCGTGGCCGACGCGCTGCTGGTGGCGACGGGACGGCAACCGAATGTGGAGGCGCTCGACCTGCAAGCGGCTGGTATCGCCTTCGATGGCCACGGCGTGCAGGTGAACGATCATCTGCGCACCACCAACCGGCGCGTCTACGCGGCGGGCGACATCTGTTCGCGTTTTCGCTTTACCCACGCAGCGGATGCCATGGCGCGCATCGCCGTGCAGAACGCGCTGTTTCTCGGACGGGCCCGGGCCAGCGCGCTGGTCATCCCCTGGTGTACCTACACTTCGCCCGAGCTGGCCCAGGTGGGACTTACCGAGGAGGAAGCGCGCCAGCAGAGGATACCAGTCCAGATCTTCCGCCTGGCGATGGCGCACGTTGATCGCGCGGTGCTCGACGGCGAAACCGAGGGCTTCGTCAAGCTCCTGGTTCGGGCAGGCACCGATCGTATCCTGGGCGCCACGCTGGTGGGCAGCCGGGCAGGCGACCTTGTTGGCGAGATCACTCTGGCGATGACGCACGGGCTGGGCCTGCGCCAGTTCGCCTCGACCATCCACCCCTACCCAACGCGAGCCGAGGTGCTGCGCAAGCTGGGTGACGCCTACAACCGCACGCGCCTTACTCCGTGGGTGCGCTGGCTGCTAAACGGCTGGCTCCGTCTCCGACGGCTTATTCCTTGATGGGTCGGCCCTTGCCGGTTAGATCCAGATCCACTGTGCCCCCCTGAGAGGGCACCTCGCGGATCAGCGTGGCGGTGTAGCGCACTGAGGCGTCAGTGGCTTTCAGGACAGCCCCTTTTTCTCCCTCGGGCAGAGCCTGTCCAGCCCGGGTCTTCCAATAGGAGATGGTGATCTCGTAGTGGCCGGCTGGCACGCCACGTTTGCCCTCGGCGACGAGGACAAACTTGCCCTCGCCATCGGTGACGGCCATGGCAATCGGGTTGCCCTCGCGCTCGTGGACCCACCGCAGGTCAGCCTGAGGCACTGGCTTGCCGTTTTCCACTAACCGTCCGGTGACATCGACCCGTTTGGAACAACCCGTCAACACCAGCAACAGCGCCGCGGCCAGGACCGGGACGCGGCAGGAAATCAACCAGTTCATGCCGGGCGTCCCCTAGAAGGAGTTGTGGTCCACCACCTGCCCGTCGTCGCGGCGGCAGAGGTTGGAAAACACGGTGGGAGTGACCGTGAACCGGATGAAGCGCACCGACCCGTCGGCCAGCACCCCGTTCATTCCCCCAACGTGGGACGAGCCGAAATGACCATCCACGGTTCCGGAGGGAATGGTCCCATCGGTGAGGTCGGGTTGGGGTGGAACCGTCCCGATGCGAACCACATCGTCGGCCCAGCCACTGGTGAAGGCAGATTCGTTGTCGGAGCAGCAACCAGACGTGTTATCCATGAACTCCTTGTGGACTCGGTTCTCTGCCACCATCAAGGTGTTGGATGTGCCGTCGTTGACAGTGGAGAACTTGACCGTGAACCCCAGGTTGACACGGCTGGCGACGCCATTCTCCCCGGTGCCACGCGACGCACCATAATCCGACTTCGCCAGGCCCTGGTATAGCCGCACCGCCCGTCGTGTGGGGCAAGTGAAAGTCTTCACAGGTGTACGATCGAGCGTGGTGCGATTGGTCGCTCCCAGCTTGTACAGCGACTCCTGCTCGATGTAGGGCAGGACGAAATAGGTCCAGCTGAACCGCTCGATCTGGCCAGGGTCGGGGTCGCAGCAGTTGGTCGGGCCATTATCACCCGCCGTGGGAAAGCGCCCATAGCTGTCATGGAAATTGTGCCACGCCAGACCGATCTGCTTGAGGTTATTGCTGCACTGCATGCGCGCAGCCGCCTCGCGCACCTTCTGCACGGCGGGTAGCAACAGCCCGATGAGAATGGCGATGATGGCGATGACTACCAGTAACTCGATGAGCGTGAACGCGCGGCGCAGCCGATAGTTCTGGGCGGACATGGGTGGCCCCTCGCGAGATGGTGAACTGTGAGAGATTGATGAGAATGGTGGTTGTAGATTAATGAGCCTCAGTGAGATGTCAACCAGAAAATGGAGAACAGGTTTGATTAGGAGGACACAGAAGAGAGGTGCCAGAGAAGCGGGATATGCATCCGTCGGATCAAGCGGACATGCAGACAAACGACAGGACACGCAACGTCTCTGATGCGTGTCCTGCCTGGCGTTGGAGAAACCAGTTTCGGGGGGCGATCAGTTCTTTCGTCGGCGGCGCGGTTTGCGCTCGACTTCCTCCTCGACTTCGTCTTCGTCCTCGTCATCGCGTCGTCGGCCCTGCTCCTTGCGCTTCTGCGACCACACGATGGCCCATGGGACCCAGATGGCTCCATAGCCGATGGCGGTGACCACGCCGAAGCCGCCCCCCGCCTTGCTGGCTCGTGCCTCAGCCTGATGCTGGGGGCCGTTCGCGATGTACGTGATCGCGCCGGCACACCCGGCCACGACCAGCAGTGTCCACACCCCGGTCAGAATCAGCGCGAGTCGAGTGGTCATCCATGCCTCCCATCACCATCGAAGTCTGGTCAGAGAAGCGGGCATTCTGAAGCAGGGGTGAGGAGAAGTCAATCTAATTAAGAATGCTGGAGAGAGATGTCCCGTGTGCATCGGCTGGCCCGCGATTCGATCTAGCAGGCAGGCCACTCGCACAGGACGCGAAACCCCAGGTCGCTGTCACGGTGGATGGGATCGAAGCTCGAGCGGTCAGCGCTGCGCACGCGCCGGGTCTCCAGGTTATAGTTGCCACCCCGGACGTTACGACGTTCGCCCTCGCTGGGGCCGGGGGGGTCGGTGGATGGGTTCAGCTCGTAAGCGCGATCGTTGTACCAGTCGAGACACCATTCCCAGGTGTTTCCAATCATGTCGTGCAGGCCGAACCCGTTGGGTAATCCCACGTCCACGGGACGGGTGTACCGGCTCGTCGTTCGGTGGCGCGGTGAAGGCTGATAGTGCACCAATGTGGCGTTGATGTGGGGGCCATACGGAAAGGGACTCAGCAGCGACGCGCCGCCCCGGCAGGCATACTCCCACTCGGCTTCCGTCGGCAGGCGGTAGACCCGGGCTGTCTCGCCGGGAAGGTGGGCCAGGCGTCGGCAGAAGTACAACGCCTCGTCCCAGGTGATTTCCTCGACGGGATGCCGGCGAGTGTCGGCTGCCCCCACCAGCTCGGCCATCCGGCCATGCGGGCTGAAGGCACTGGGGTTCACACCCATCACCCGCTCGTACTCCTGTTGCATCACCGGGTAGACGCCCAGGTAGAACGGCCGGGTTAGCTCGATCAGTCGGCGTGGCGACTCGTCGCTGTAGCGCCCGTCCTCGTCCTCGGGAGAGCCCAGCCAGAATTTGCCCGCAGGCACCAGTGCCAGCTCCATCCCAACTGAGTTGGTGAAGGTCGGCACTGTCGGAAGCACACCTGCCAGCAACAGTTCCTGTACCTGGGCTTCCAGAGTTGCGCGCTCGTCGCAAGCACCCAGCTCGCGCAGGCGGCGCTGGTGGCGCAGCAAGCGAGCCCGGTCTGCTTCGCCCTGATCTTCCAGCCAGTCCGCCAGCACCAACCAGTTCGTCTCGTCGTGGGGACGTTCGTGGATGGCCGCCAGCAGCGCGTGTTCGAGGCGCATGCCTCCCCCTTGTTGCTCCCCGTCATCATACACCGTTGGCGCTGTCTGCGCGCACTTCCGAAGCATCCAGCGGGCAGCGTTCGAGCAGGAGATAATCGGTGGCCCCCATTCCGAGGCGTTCGTAGGTCGACTGGGCCCGCCGGTTGTCGCGCTCGACGTACAGACGCAATCCCACCACGTCGCCCTGGGCCCGCGCCTGGGCGCAGACATGATCGTACAGCAGACGAAACACGCCCAGACGCCGGGCATCCTCGCGGACGAAGACGCTCTGGATCCACCAGAACCAGCCGTTGCGCCAGTCGCTCCACTCGGTGGTGATGAGCAGTTGCCCGACGACCTCGCCCGCGCGTTCGACGACGTGATAGACCCCGCGGGCTGGATCCTCGAGCACGGCGCGGACACCCGGCCACAGCACGCCTGGATCAAGCACGCGATGCTCAGTCTCCAGCGCCATGCGTCGGTTGAACTCGGCGATGACATCGACATCGGCAGGGGTGGCGGCGCGGACAGTCAACGGCATGGTTGCCTCGGGAAGGAAGAAGTCGTAAGCCAACGCTGTAAGATTGAGACCCACCCAGGAGCGGGGCGATGGATCTGCGTAACTACATTCGTGACATCCCTGATTTTCCCAAACCCGGGATCCTGTTCAAGGATATCACTCCCCTGCTGTCTCATCCGCAGGCGTTTCGCCAGTCGATCCGTTCGCTGCTCGACCTGGTGAAGGGCCGCTCGATCGACGCCATCGCGGCAGCGGAGGCCCGTGGGTTTCTCTTCGCGGCTCCCATGGCGCTGGAACTCGACCTGCCGCTCATCCCCATGCGGAAACCCGGCAAGCTGCCCTACTCCACACTCTCGTACAGCTACGAGCTGGAGTATGGCCACGCTGAGTTGCACATGCACATCGACGCCATCCGGCCTGGGACACGGGTGCTGCTGGTCGATGACGTGCTGGCCACCGGAGGCACCATGAAGGCCGGCTGCCACCTGGTCGAGAAGGCCGGCGGCATCGTCGCTGGCTGTGCCTTTCTCATCGAGCTGGGGTTCCTCGAAGGACGCGGGCGCCTGAACCCCTACGACATCTTCAGTGTCCTGCGTTTCTAACGTCCCCGGCAGCGTGCCTGGGGGCCCGAAGGTCACGGAACTAGCCGATCATGTCACTTAGTCCCAATTTCGAGAAGGCCGGCGGGCTGCTCCCCGCCATCGCCCAGGATGCCGCCACCGGCCAGGTGCTGATGCTGGCGTGGATGAACCGCGAGGCCTGGGAAGAGACGGTTCGGACCGGCCGCGCGGTCTACTTCAGTCGTAGCCGCAACAAGCTCTGGCGCAAAGGCGAGGAGAGCGGCAACGTGCAGGAGGTGCGCGGTATCTACCTCGACTGCGATGCCGACACCATCCTCCTCCAGGTGAACCAGATCGGCGGGGCCGCCTGCCACGAAGGGTTCGCCAGCTGCTTTTTCCGCAAGCTCACCCCCGACGGTGTCGAGGTCGTCGGCGAGCGTCTCTTCGATCCGGCCACGGTCTACAAAAAATGACAGAGAAGCTCCTCAAACTCGGAATCCCTGCCGGCAGCCTGCAGGAAGCCACCGCCGACCTGTTCCGCAAGGCGGGCTACAAGCTCACCTTCCAGTCGCGCAGCTACTTCCCGGCCATTGATGATGCCGAGATCCACTGCACCCTGATCCGGGCCCAGGAAATGGCCCGCTACGTGCAGAACGGCTCGCTGGATTGCGGCCTGACCGGGTACGACTGGATCCTCGAGAACAACGCCACGGTCGTCGAGGTGGCCGAGTTGATCTTCAGCAAGGTCAGCCGGCGCCCGGTGCGCTGGGTGCTGGCGGTGCCCAACGACTCGCCGATCCAGTCGGTGCAGGATCTCCAGGGAAAGCGGATCGCCACCGAGGTGGTCAACCTGACCCGTCGCTGGCTGGCCAGTCATGGCGTGACGGCGGAAGTGGAGTTCAGCTGGGGCGCGACCGAGGTCAAGCCGCCGCGTCTGGCTGACGCCATTGTCGAGGTCACCGAAACAGGCTCCTCACTGAAGGCCAACAATCTGCGGATCGTCTGCGACCTTCTCCAGAGCACCACGCGTTTCATCGCCAACGAGTCGGCCTACAAGCAAGATGCCTGGAAGCGCGAGAAGATTGACGACCTGGTGATGATGCTCAAGGGGGCCATGGCGGCAGAGGGCAAGGTCGGCCTGATGATGAACGTGCCGACGGCCCAGCTGCAGGAGGTGCTGTCGATCCTGCCCGCCTTGCAGAAGCCCACCGTCTCGTCGCTGTCGGATCCGGAGTGGGTGGCAGTGAACACCATTCTCGACGAGAATTACGTGCGTCACTTCGTGCCGCGCCTGCGGTCGGCCGGAGCGCGGGGCATCGTCGAGTATCCGCTGAACAAGATCATCGATTGACCCCGGCGCGAGAGGAGCCTTCCGGCGCAACTGATTGCGCCGGAAGAATTACCTTCCCCTCCTTCTCCTGCTTCGCTACATTGGCAGCAGGTGGACTGATGCCGGGCGCGCCGCTCACCCGTCAACGGAGCGGTTGTCTCAACGTGGATCCCCCTCACCCATTGAGGAGACAGCATGTCCTCAAGTTCGATGCACCACGCCTGGAGCGTGGCGGTGGTTGGTTGCGCGCTGGTAGTTAGCTCCGTGGATGCCCAGACACGTTCGACCACCCGGCGACCGCGCGGCGATGTCCACCAGATGCAGATTCTGGATGGCTCCCGCCAGACGGTGCGCTACTTCGGCCAGAACCTCTCCCCCAGCGAATCCAGCACCCTGCGCGAGATGGAACGCCTGGAGAACGAGTCGGCCTACGTTAACGATCTGCAGGCGCTGAAGCGCCAGTTCGTCATCAGCGAACGCCAGCTGGAACTCCATCGCCGTCAGGTGCAGATGCAGCTCTACGGCGTCGAGACGACCCGTAACAGCTACGGCACCATCTTCGCCGGGTATCCGAGCAACAACCTGACCGGCTATTACGGCTACCCGGGCAACTACACCGCGTTCGGCGGGTACGGGGCCGGGTACGGCAACGGCTTCGGTGGCGGCGCCGTGGGCGGCGACAGCGTCACGCAGACTAGCGGTCTTAGCCAGGGTGTGGGCCCCGAAAGCCGCATCACCGAGGCGATGGCCGGCGTGCTCGCCCAGCAGGCGACGCCCGAGTATGCCGCCAAGATCGATCGTTCGCTCGATCTGGCTGCTCTGCGCGCCAGTGCCTCACCCTCGCTGCGGGTCGCGCTGGGGCTTCCCACCCCCGAGCGCAGCCGCGAGGAACGCAACGCCGTGCGCCTGGCCTCGGACGATAGCAGCAGCTCTGCCGGGCTGGTGACGCTCACGCTCAAGGGTGGCGACGTGCTGCAGGGCACGAAGCTGACCGAGAAGGGCGACTGGATCATCCTGGATCGGGCGGACGGCTCGCAGGAGCGCATCCGTCAGACCGAGGTGGTCCGCATGCAGCTGCCCCGGGCCCGGGGCGGTATCGTGCCCGCGGTCAACGATTGACCTGCGGCGGAGTTGATCTTTCCGGGCGTGCGACTCTTCCGAGCGCACGCCCGTTCGCTGCGCCTGTCTCCTGTCAGCCTGGGTTCATAGACTGATTGCACCTGTCTTGATGCCCGAGTCCGGGTGTCTGGTTTCGTGCGTGGGCTGAAACGGAGGACAGCGACGGTGCCCGGTCCCCTGTTTGCGGATGTGCGTCTGGTGAACGGCTCGACCGGCGACCCCGTGCTGTTCGTCTCCTTCCCGGGTCGGCAATCGGCCCTGCTCTTCGACGGCGGCGACAACGGTCCTCTGTCGCTGGATCAGCTCGAGGAGGTCGAGGCGCTCTTCCTGACCCATCATCACGTGGATCACTTCATCGGGCTCGATCGGCTGGTGCGGGCCAACTTTCTCTCCTCGCGCACGCTCTCGGTGTTCGGCCCCGAAGGGACCATCCGGCGCATCCATCAGCGGCTGTCGGCTTACGTCTACCCGCGGTTCGACTCGGCGAAGCTGGTGCTGCGCGTATACGATCTGAGTCCGGGCAAGGCGGTCTGGGCCGACCTGGCCTGCGAGAAGGAGTTTGCCCCCACCGCGCCGCAGGAGATCAGCCTGGCCTGGCCACGGATCTATGCCAACGACGACGTCGAGGTCGAGGCCTGCTTCACCGACCACACCATCCCGGGCCTGGCCTACGCCCTGGTCGAGAAACCGGGCTACCACCCAGATCCGCGCAAGCTACAGAACGGCCTGCTTCGTCCAGGGAAGTGGGTGGCAGAGGCGCTGGGCCGCCTGCGAGCGCGAGCCAAGATGGCCGAGATGATCCTCATCGACGGGATCCAGATGCCCCTGGGCTGGCTCAAGGATCGCTTCTTCGGGCGCTCGGCGGGGGCGCGGATCGCCTTCATCGTCGATACGTTCTACAGCGAGCGCGTCGGGCCGGACCTCGTCCAGCTAGCGCGCAAGGCCCGGCGTCTCTACTGCGACAGTTACTACTCGTCCGCACATGCCAAACAGGCCGGCATTCACCGGCACATGCTGGCGGCGCAGGCGGGCGAGCTGGCGCGGCTGGCCGAGGTCGAGGACCTGGTGCTGGTTCACTTCTCCCCGCGGTATGCCGGTCGCTACCACACTCTGATCGAAGAAGCCCGGGCGTCGTTCCCCCAGGCCCGGGCCGAGCTGCACAGATCCGGAGGAACTGGTCATGAGCGAGCATTCGACTGATCGGGAATCCAGCGCGGGCGAGGAAGGTGCCAGCCCAGCCGCGTCGATCAAGTACACCAAGCTGACGCCCGCGGAGGCACTGGCGCGGTTGCGCTCGGGCAGGCTGCTGGAGAACGTCTGCGTAGAGAAGCTGGCGTTCACGGGAGAGATGCCCGCCCAGGTGCGGATGAAGCACTGCCACCTGATCAAGCCGCGCTTCGAGTCGGTCACCTTCAAGGCCGAGGTGCAGTTTCAGGACTGCACCATCGAACGGCCGCACATGAGCCACGAGGTCGTCTTCGAGAGCGATCTGTCGCTGCAGCAATCCACCCTGGTGGGAGTGCAGTTCACCAAGATAACGGTGCGGGGCAAGTTCATCGCCACGGGAATGCAATCACGCGGGCAACTGGCGTTCCTCGGCTGCCGCTTCGAGGGCGGCGTCAGCTTCTGGGACGCCACGTTCCACAACTGGGTATCGTTCAAGCGGTCGGTCTTCGTGCAGGAGGCCGACTTTCGCTCGGTCCACGCGCACAAGGGCCTTTCGTACGCCGACTGTCGGTTCGAGGGGACGGCGTTGTTCCGTGGCACAGCGGTGACGCAGAAGTTCGACCTGGGCAACAGCCACGTGGAGAAGCTGCTCGATCTGTCGCGCGGCAAGTTCAACGATTATGTCTACCTGGAGGGGATCTCTCAGGGCAACGACCAGCAGTTTGCCTTCGAGAACACCATCGGCGAGCGCATGCTGGTGACGCCGGCGCAGTTGCAGGGTCGGCTGGCCAGCGAGGCCCAGGGCCACCACGCGCAAGCGATGCAGGAGTACGCCTACCTGAAGCGTTCGTTCGCCTCGCTGCATCGCTACGACGAGGAGGACTGGGCCTTCTACCGTTTCAAGGTCAACCAGCGCCGCAGCCGCGATCGGTCCTGGTTGCGACCATGGACCCGGGTGGCCCAGTTCTTCGACTGGTGCTTCCTGGACATGGGCTGCGGTTACGGGGCCAATCCCATGCGCGCCGTGCGCGCGGCCCTGGTCATCATGCTGGGGTTCGCGCTGGTCTACATGTTCTGGATCGAGCATTTCTACATCGACGAGGCCAAGCGGCCGTTCCCCGACCAGCCGCTGACCAGCTGGGCCAACCGCATCATGGTGGGCACGACCGTGAGCGTCTCGGTGTTCACCTCAGGGATCGGCGGCATCAAGGAGCTGGCCCGAGACTGGATGAACATTCCGCTGATCGTGGAATCCTTGCTGGGCACACTCTTGTGGGGGCTTTTCATTGTGTCGTTTAGTCGGAAGGTCATTCGCTAGGCGCGCGCCACTGGCAGCCGGCTGCCTGTCTTGCTACCATACTCTTCTGGCGCGGCTGGGTCCGCGTCCCACCTTCTCCTCCGGTTGCTTCCCGGAGGACGCGTCTGCCTGTCTGCCACGGGATCGACGATGAGTACCGGTTTCTCCAGCGACCCCGACGATTTTTTCAAAGACACGCGGATGAGCTTCGGGGACCACATCGAGGAGCTACGCCAGCATCTCTGGCGGGCTATCTATGGGTTCCTGTTTGCTCTGTTGTTCAGCTTCTTTCTCGGCAAGACCGTCATGGACTTCATCACCGCTCCGGTGAAGTCCCAGCTCGACGCGTTCTACGAACGCCGGCTGACCAAGGTGCTGGCCGAGAAACGCGAACAACTCACCCGCCTCACGAAGGCCACCCCGTTTCGCAAGGTCTACTTCCTGCGCGACCAGCTGAACGCCATCGGCAAGGGTGAGCGCGCGTTCGACGAGCGCCGGCCCGTGGTGCAGACCGAACAGGAAGAAGAGCTGGAGCGGAATCCGCTCCCTCGCTGGAAGCGATTCTTCTTCGGCAATCCGCGGGACGCCAGCGACGCAGCCATGTTCGAGGACTACCAAGGCGAGACCCGCAAGATCCCGGAAGCCCAGCGCAACGAGCAGCTGGTTAGCGTGTGGATGAGCGTCGATAACCCGCTCTTCTTCGCCGCCGATGGCGTTGGGCCGCTCCGCGAGATCCTGCAAATCGATTCGCCGACCACGCTGCGCGCCGAGGAGGCGTTCTTCGTCTGGTTCAAGGTCTGCCTTGTCACCGGCTTCGTCATCGGCAGCCCGTGGATCTTCTGGCAGGTGTGGATGTTCGTGGCGGCTGGTCTGTATCCCCAGGAGAAGCGCCTCGTCCATTTCTACCTGCCGATCAGTCTGCTCCTGTTCTTTGTCGGCGTCGTCATCTGCGAGATGTTCGTCATCCCCAAGGCGCTCGAGGCGCTGCTCTGGTTCAACGAGTGGCTCGGCTTCAAGCCCGACATCCGTCTCAACGACTGGCTCGGCTTCGCCATCTGGATGCCCGTGGTTTTCGGTCTGTCGTTCCAGACGCCGCTGGTCATGCTGTTTCTCCATCGCCTGGGCATCATGACGCCCGAGGGCTTCGCGGGCAAACGCAGCTACGCCTGGTTCGCCATGGCATTGTTCGCGGCCATGGTCACGCCGTCGGTTGATGCCTTCAGCATGCTGTTCCTCTGGTTACCCATGGGGTTGCTGTACGAACTGGGCATCTTCCTGATGCGTTTCTCGCCTCCGCCGGGAGATCCCCTCGACGAGGATGCCCGCGATCCCGACGAGCTGGTCGAGGTATGACCGCATCGCCTTTGCCGGCCGTCGCCCTGGTCGGCGCAGGGCCAGGCCATCCCGGCCTGATCACCCTGCGCGGAGTTGAGTTGCTGCGCCAGGCCGACTTCGTCCTCTACGATCGCCTGGTAGCGCCAGGATTGCTCGACCACGTGCCCCCCTCGGCCCGGCGCATGTGCGTCGAGGAGCTGGCGCCGTGCCACGTCGATCGTCAGCCACTCATCGAGCAAACCATGATCGACATGGCTCGACAGGGACGGCGGGTCGTCCGGCTCAAGGGAGGCGACCCGATGATCTTCGGCCGGGCCGGCGAGGAAGCCCAGGCGCTGCGGCAGGCAGGGATCCCCTTCGAGATCGTTCCCGGCATCAGCGCCGCCCTGGGTGCGTCGGCCTGCGCGGCCATTCCGCTCACCCATCGCCGTTTCGCCAGCGCGGTGGCAATCGTCACGGGGCACGAACAGCCCGACAAGCCGGGCTCGCTGCTCGACTGGGAAGCGCTGGCCCGCTTCCCCGGCACCCTCGTGTTCTACATGGCCATCGCCCGGCTGGAAGCGTTCGTACGGCAGCTGCTCGACCAGGGCAAGGCCGCCACCACTCCCGCCGCCCTGGTCGAGCGCGCCAGCACCGCCCAGCAGCGCACCTGGACCACCACCCTGGGCGAACTACCCGCCCTGGCGCGCAGCGAGGGAGCGACGGCGCCCGCCCTGGTCATCGTCGGCGACGTGGTGCCGCTGCGCGACGAAATCGCCTGGTTCGAGTCGCGTCCCCTGTTTGGCCGTACGGTGGTAATCACCCGGCCACGGCATCAGGCAGAGGGGATGGTGCAGCGCATCGAGGAATTAGGCGGACAGGCCCGGCTGCTGCCGGTGGTAGATATCCGCCCGCCCGCGGACTGGGGCCCGGTGGATGACGTGCTTAGCCGGCTCGCTCAGTTTGACTGGGTGGTGTTCACCAGCAGTAACGGCGTCGAGTCGTTCCTGGGGCGGTTACGTCATCAGGGGCGCGACCTGCGCGCGCTGGGCGGCGTGAAACTGGCGGCGATTGGGCCAGCCACTGCCGAGGCGCTGCGGAAGTATCACCTGGAAGCCGACCTGGTGCCAGCGACGTTCAACTCGGAAGGGCTGGCGGCGGCGCTGCGTCCCCACGTGGCCGGCTGCCGCGTCCTGCTGGCCCGGGCCAACCGGGGGCTAGATTTGCTGCGCGAGGAGCTTGCGCCGGTGGCCACGGTGGAGCAGGTGGCAGTGTACGATCAGGTGGACACGCTGCCCGACGAGGCAGCTGCTCTGGTCCACGACCTGAGCGCTGGCGCGGTGGACTATGTCTGTCTGACCAGCTCGAACATTGCGCTGGGGTTTGCCCGACTGCTGGACGCAGCGGCGCGACGGGCCATCGAGGTGGGCCGCGTGGGTCTGGTGAGCATCAGTCCACGGACGAGCGAGGCGATTCGCGGGGTGGGGCTACCCGTGGCCGGCGAGGCGAGCGAATACACAACCGCGGGCGTGGTCGATGCGCTGGTCCGACTGGCCGCCGTCGGCGTCAGCGCAGGTCCTTGAAGGCATCGTACGCCAGGAACAGCACCAGGCCGCTGACGATGATGCCAAAGATATCAACCAGCTTGCTGGCTCCGCCAAAGGGGATGCCCGCTGCCATGTCCATTCCGAAGAGGATCAGCAACAGGCCGGCTACCCCCATGGAACCGAAGCACAACATCTTCTCCATGAAGAGCCCTTTCACCGCGACCATGACGCGCACCGAAAACTGCAAGGAATGGGACGTGCCCCAGACCGCCGGAAAAGTTGCCTCCTTCCGGCGCGGGGGCCAACCCAGTGCCCCGCAGGAATAGAGAATCGATTGCAACATTCTAGGAGTCAGGGGACAATGCGGCACGCCCCGCGCATCCAGAAAAATCCCCCGGCGAGCCTGGCACGACCGGCACAGCCGGTGTCCCCGGCCTTGTCCTTCACTTTCGCTTGGAATCCGCGTCTGGGTCGGCTACACTTGGAATGGTATCTCCCACCCTCCGCGGAATCCTGCCGCCATGCTCACCCTCCTCGGCTCCCCCCATCGATACTGCGACGGCGTTTCGCGCCGGTCCTTCCTTCAACTGGGCGGCCTCGCGCTCGGCGGGTTGTCGCTGCCGCAGCTGCTTCAGGCCGAACAGAAAAAGGGGCAGTCGCACCGATCGGTGATCATGGTGTATCTCAGTGGTGGGCTGGCCCATCAGGACACGTTTGACCTGAAGCCCAACGCCCCGCGCGAGGTCCGTGGCGAATTCAACCCGATTGCCACCAGCGTGCCCGGCTTCCAGATCGGCGAGCTGCTGCCGCGTCTGGCCCGGTGCGCCCATCAGTACTCCGTCATCCGTTCGGTGGTGGGCCAGATCGACGAGCATTCCAGCTTCCAGAGCACGGTCGGCTTTCCCATGGGCACCACCCAGCGCGAGGGCAAGCCGCACTTTGGCTCCGTCGTCGCCCGGATGCAGGGGCCGGTGGACCCGGTGATTCCGCCGTTCGTCGATCTGTTCCCGACCATGCAGCACCGCCCGTACAACAGCCCCAACGCGGGGCACCTGGGTCGGGCTGCCCAGGGCGTCAAGGTCGATGGGCAGGACATGGCCACCATGCGCCTGCAGGGCCGCACCTTGGCCGAACTCGACGACCGCAAACGGCTGCTGGCCCAGGTTGATCGGATGAAGCGCGACGCCGACGCCATGGGCAACATGGATGCCAGCTACCGGCGGGCATTCGATGTCCTCACCTCCAGCAAGATGCTCGAGGCGCTCGACATCTCCCGGGAGCCCGCTTCTGTGCGCGATCGTTATGGGCGCGGCTCAACACGCCACCTGGGCGATGGCGCCCCAATGTGGAACGATCAACTGCTAATGGCCCGCCGGCTGGTCGAGGCCGGGGCGCGCGTTGTGACCGTGGCATACGGTTTCTGGGACACGCACGGCCAGAACTTCCGCCATCTGCGCCAGCATCTGCCTCTCTTCGACCAGGGCATCAGTGCCCTTATCGAGGATATCTACGCCCGGGGGCTCGATCGCAGCTGCACCGTGGTGGTGTGGGGCGAGTTTGGCCGGACGCCGAAGATCAACAAGGATGCCGGTCGCGATCACTGGGCGCGGGTGAACAGCGCGCTGCTCGCCGGCGGTGGGATGAAGGTCGGCCAGGTCATTGGCTCGACCGATTCGACGGCGGCGGCCGCCAAGGAGCATCCCATCCACTACCGGGATGTGCTCGCCACCATCTACCACAACCTGGGCATCGACTCGCACGGGATGGTGTACGACGTTTCCAATCGTCCGAACCTGATTCTGCCCACCGACGCCCAGCCGATCGCCCGCCTGCTCTAGGGGCACATGAACGTTGATCTCCAGACAGCCCTGCATCACTGGCCCGGCGACCGGACCGCCTGGTTCGCCTTCGCCGACTGGCTCGAGGAGACGGGTGACCCGCGCGCCGAGCTGACGCGCCTGACTCTGCATCTCACCCAATCGGGTCCACGTGCCCAGCGCCCGGCCATGGAAGAGCGCCTGCGCCACTTGCTGGGCCAGGGGCTGGAACCGTGCCTGCCAGCACTGATGAATGCAGTGGAGATGTCGCTGGTCCTGCTGCCTCCCGGCTGGTTTTTCATGGGATCTCCCTTCAGCGAATCCTACCACTCGCCGGATGAAGGGCCGGTCCACGAGGTGCATCTGACCCGACCGTTCTACCTGGCTCGCTACCCGGTCACGCAGGGGCAGTTTACCCAGGTGATGGGCTACAACCCCAGCCACTTCTTCGCCGAGGGGCCCCTGCCCTACTATCGACTGGTCGATGTCAACACCAGCAATTACCCGGTGGATTCGGTCGAACACGCCGAGGCCGTCGAGTTCTGCGCCCGGCTGTCGGCGTTGCCCCAGGAGAAAAAGCTGGGCCGGCGCTATCGCCTGCCGACCGAGGCCGAGTGGGAGTACGCCTGCCGGGCCGGCACCACCACGCCGTTCTGGTTCGGCGACTCGGCCACCTCGTCGCAGGCTAACTTCGACGGCAACTATCCCTACGGAGGGGCGCCCCAGGGCAGCTACCTCAAACGTACCTGCCCGGTCGGCACCTACCGCCCCAACGCGTTCGGCCTGCACGATCTGCATGGGAATGTCTGGGAGTGGTGCGCCGACTGGTTCGAGGAGGACTACTACCGCAACTCACCTCGCGAGGACCCGCCGGGCCCCCCGCGCGGCGAGGGCCATGTCCTGCGCGGCGGCGCCTGGATCGATGCGTCCTGGCACTGTCGTTCCGCCGACCGTAGTGCCTACGAGGCGCTGCACTACGTCGGTTTCCGCGTCGCGGTGTCCGCTGAGTGATCGACCCCAGGCCGGACAGTCCGGGCGGTTTCCCCTACCACAACTGCACGCGAAACATCTTCCTCGTCTGCGAGTAGCCATGAGCACACTTCCCGAAACCATCCTGCAGTTTGGCTCCGGACGCTTCCTCCGCGCCTTTGCCGACCTCTTCCTGCATCAGGCGAACCAGCAGGGCCAGGCGGTCGGGCGAGTGGTCATCGTCCAGTCCACGGGTGACAACCGCGCCGGCGGGTTGAACCGGCAGGGCGGGCGTTATCACGTCCTGGTTCGTGGCATCGAACAGGGTCAGGTGGTTGATCGTGTGGAACCGTGCGAGAGCATCAGCCGGGCGCTGGTCGCCTCGTCGCAGTGGGACGAGGTCCTGAAGCTGGCGTGCTCGCCGCACCTCCGCGCGATGCTGTCGAACACCACCGAGAAGGGCTACGATCTCGACCCGGCCGACGGCCCCAACGATGCGCCGCCGCGCTCGTTCCCGGCCAAGCTGCTGGCGGTGCTGCGGGCACGATTCGAGGCGGGCCAGCCGCCGCTGCTGCTCATTCCCTGCGAGCTGCGGGAACGCCAGGCCGACATTCTGCGTCAGATCGTGGTCGATCTCGCCCGGGGCTGGAACCTCGCTCCCGAGTTGATCACCTGGATCACTGACCGCTGCGACTGGCGGAACACGCTGGTCGACCGCATCGTCACCGGCACCCCGGCCGAGCATCCGCTGCTGGCGGACGATCCGATGCTGACCGCCTGCGAACCGTATGGATTGTTCGCCATCGAGGATCGCCCCGGTGTGCCGCACCTGCTCGAACATCCTGCCGTGGTTTGGACGCCCGACGTGATGCCCTATTTCCTGCGCAAGGTGCGGCTGCTCAACGGTGGGCACACCGCGCTGCTGATCAAGGCCTGGCCGCGCGGCTTCCGCACCGTCCGCGACGCGGTCAGCGACCCCGAGCTGGGCAGCTGGTTGCAGAAACTCCTTTTCGAGGAGATCGTGCCCGTGCTGGAGGGGCGCGTCGATCAACCGGCCGAGTTCGCGCGGGAGGTGCTCGACCGGTTCCGCAACCCGTTCATCGATCACAAGCTGGCCGACATCGCGCTGCATCACGCCACCAAGGTGCAGGTGCGTCTGGTCCCCACCCGGGATGAGTACCGCGAGAAACTGGGCAAGGAGCCGGCGCTACTCAACGAGGTGCTGGCCATGCCCGCACCGCAGGTGTAGAGCCTACCTCGCCGGCAGGCGGCGCTGGGGCGGATTCCACAGGCGGACGCCGAGGTCGGTGCCGGGTTCGCCGTGTCGGCTGAGCTTCGCGCCGCCGTCGTCGACCTCGTCCTGCCCGGTGGTGTACACAACGCAGCCGTCTGCCTCGATCCGGTAGAGCAGCGGCTTCGCTGTGTACGGGTCTCGGGGGATCTCCGGCAGCAACTCGGGTTGCAACGCCTCCAGCCGTGCAGGCCAGTGGCCGTGCCGACGCCGGTATTGCTCCAGCGCAAGGGCAGTCTCCAGACACGCCAGGTGGGCGTTGTCACTCAGGGAGTGATCAGTCAGCACTGCCACGTCGGGTACGAGCTGGATCGTCAGGAGGTTGCGCCACCGCTTCCGACTCTCGCGGGCAAAATCGACGTGGTCTCGTTGGTACTTCTTCCAGGCGTCAGGTTGCTCGTGGACGGGGAGCCGAGCAATGCCACACGCGCGATCGAGCCAGCGCAGCGCACTGGCGTGATCCTGCTCGAGTCGGAGGTGGTAGAGCCCCGCCTTGATGCCAAGGTATGCCTCCAGACCGGAGGGTTGAATGTTGATCGTCTCCAGAAACTCCGTCATCGAGACAGCCCCACTGCGCAGGTTGAGAAACAATGCGTGGACGCCGGCACGCGCCCCACGCAGAGCGGGTAGCAGTGGGTTCTCCCTGCGCTGCGCGGCGATCTCCTTGCGGAGCAGGTCGCACACCATGTCGGAGGGTTGCGTCAGGCCGAGGAGGCGGTCGATGCGCTGTCTCACAACATAACGCATGCGCATGCGGAACATCTGGCAGATGGGCAGCGGATCGTCGCGCAGAAGGTCACCGCAGCGAAGCATGGCGACGATGTGATCCGCGGCCTCGTTGGGCCGGTTTTGCTGCAGGAGTTGCTCGACGTCAAGCTCGAGCAACAGACCGACCCGGGAGACATCATCGCAATGAGGCACGGGGGTGCCAATGACGGTGGGATGCAACTGGAGCGGCGCCCATCCACGAGGATACGCGCGCAACCCGGGGGCGAGTGCGAGAGCGGCTTTTTGCTTGGCCAGGGCCGCGGTCAGTTTCGCCTGACGCTCTGGGTCGAGCAGAGCCTGGGTGGGCAGGTCATCCAGCAGGCCCCTGCGGGGGGAGATCTCCAGGTCCTGCAAATCCCAGGGGACGAGCAGCTTCCCTACCGACTCGAGCAAGGGGTAGACATTCTCGGCACGGGGCGGGTTGGGTCGGTCCTCCAGCAGTTCCTCCCAGCGCCAGCGTGGGTCGTCGGCCTCGATGGCGGCGATGGCCCTGTCCAGCTGAGAACGCCCCTCGGCCCCCATCCACTGGGTGGTCACCCACAGGGCCACCGTCACGCCTACCACGAAGATCACCAGGGCCAGCAAGACGCGCCGTTTCCAGCGTGGCGGCTCTGTCGCAAGCACTTCTCCAGACGTGCTCATGGTCGCTCTCCGCGGCCCAGCTGGGGGTCTTACTTCGCCGGCAGCCGGCGCTGGGCCGGATTCCACAGACGCACACCGATGTCGGTGCCGGGCTCGTCGCGCAGCAACAGTTTCTTGCCGCCATCGTCCGATCCATCGCGGCCAGTGGAGTAGATCACGCAGCCCTCGGCGTCGATGTGGTACCGAAGCGGCTTGCGAGTGTACGGGTCGGTCGGCACCTCCTTCAGCAGAGTCGGGGTGAGTTCCGCCAGCGTGGCGGGCCAGTGCCCCTGCTTGCGACGAAAGCGCTCGACGGCCAGGGCGGTTTCCAGGGTAGACAGGTAGGCGTGATCGCGAAGGGTGGCCCGGGCGACGCGCTCCTGCGCAGGCAGGATCAACACCGTCACCAGGTTCCGTAGCTGCGACCGACTGCGGCGGACGAACTCGAGGAAGTCACGTTCGTAGTCCCTCCAGGCATCGGGCTGTTCGGGAAAGGGCAAACGCGCGACATCGCAGGCGCGCGTCAACCACTCCAGGGCGCTGGCATGATCCTCGTCGAGCCGGCTGCCGTATAGCCAGCCGCCCGCCTGCATGCCCAGGCGCTCCCACCCAGGGGGAGAAGAAGTGCCCAGGCTCATGAGCAGATGGGTCAGGGGGACCGCGCCGGAACGCAGATTGGCGAACAGGACGTTGAAAGCGGCTCGCTCGCTGCGCAACCCCACGAGCAGGAGATTGTCCTGACGCTGACGAGCGAACTCGGCCTGCAGGCGGGCCAGTAGCGGGTCGGCTGGCTCAGAGAGCCCCAGCAGGTGATCCGTGACTCGCGCCGCCGAGGTCCGAATAGCCACCCGCACCAGCTGGGCGATCAGAAACGGCTCGTCGCGCAGAGCATCTCCGGTCCGCAGGATGGCCTCGATGCGCTGAACCACCTCTTCAGGTCGGTTGTCCTGGAGGGCGCGCTCGGCATCCCATTCGAGCAGGCGTGCGACGTCGCGCCCATCCTGCGCGCGGGGCAACAGCGTACTGATCACGTCCGGCGTCAGGACCACCGGCGCACGCCCCCGGGGGTATTCGCGCACCGTGAGCGCCAGCGCCACGGCTGTTTTCTGCTTCTCAAGGAGCGCAAGCAGCTTCTTCTTGCGCTCCGCGTCCAGCAGCCGGTTGATCGGCAGTTCGTCGAGGATCCCCTTGCCATCGGGCATGGTTGTCTCAGTGGAATCCATCCGCACCTGCGCCTTGACCACCGCCTCCATGACAGTCACCGCATTCTCGGCGTTGGTCAGGATCGGGCGGTCGGCGTCGATATGCTCCCAGCGCCAGCGGGGATCATCAACCTCGATACGCGCCTCGAGTTCGGCCAGCTTCGAGCGTCCGCGTCGGCCAACCACCTCGTTGCTGATCCACAGGGCGAAGATGGTGAGCGCAATGAAGAGCCCCAGCGCGATGAGTACGCGGCGGATCCAGCGAGGCCGTTGCTCCGGATTCGGTTCCTGCTCGTCGGTCATGCCAAGATTCCTGAATAAAAGAGCACTACCGGCCCGGCAGGCGGCGCAGCTTGGGATTCCACACACGTACACCGAGATCGGTGCCGGGATCCTGGCGCAGGCTCAGCTTCCGAGCGGCGTCGTCCACTCCATCCTGCCCCGTGGAGTAGACGATGCATCCCTCGTTGTCTGTCCGGTAGAGGAGCTTCTTGCCAGTGAAGGGATCGTCCGGCACCTCCTTGGCCAGGTCCGGGCCAAGGTCGGCCAGGCTCTTCGGCCAGTGCCCATGCCGGAGGCGATACTGCTCGGCCGCCAGGGCCATCTCGAGGCAGCCGAGATAGGCGCGATCGCGCAGGGCGGCTTCCGCCGTCTTGCCCGCGGACGGCATCAGCTGCACAGTCAGCAGGTTGCGAAGCGAGGACTTGCTCTTCGTGATGAATTCCGCCAGGTCGCGGTCGTACTCCTTCCAGGCCAGGGGTTGCTCCGAGGGAGGCAACCGGGCGACGTCGCAGGCCCGGGTCATCCACTCCAGGGCGCTGGCCTGGTCCTCATCCATCCGGCCGCCATAGAGCCAGGAGGCCAGAGACAGGCCGAGGCTCCCTGGCGTGGGTCGACCAGCCGCGCCGGCCACCACGGCGCCAGGCGAGAGCCCACCGCTGCGCAGCGTGTTCATCAGCTGGTGGACACTGGCCCGCTCGCCACGCAGGACGACGAGCAGCAGATTATCCTGGCGTTGCGCTGCGATCTCCTTGCGGAGGCGATCGCACACCGCGTCGGGCGGCTCGGTCAACCCCAGTAGCCGTTCGACCCGCCTGGCCGCGATGGAGCGAATAGCGATGCGGACCATCCCAGATACCATGAACGGCTCGTCCCGCAAGATGTCGCCCGTCCGCAAGATGGCCTCGATGCGCTCGGCTACCTCGGCGGGTCGGTTTTCCAGACACAGGCGCTCGGCATCCAGATCGAGCAGATGGACCACATCACGGCACTGCTGAATATGCGGGAGCAAGGTGCTGATCACGTCCGGCGCCAGCTCGACGGGAATGCGTCCCTTCGGGAAGTTGCGCAGCGACACGGCCACCGCGAGAACGGCCTTCTGCTTTCCCAGGGCGGCCTGCAGCTTCTTCTGGCGTTCCTCGTCGAGCAGCTGGTTGCTCGTTACCTCTTCGAGCAGGCCCTTGCCGTCGGACATCTGCAGGTCGTCCTTGGCCCAGGGGACCTGCGCTTTCAGGGCGGCCTGCATCACCAGGGCGGCGTTCTCAACGTTGGTAGGCATGGGCCGCTCGGCGTTGATCTGATCCCAGCGCCAGCTGGGGTCCTCGGCATCGAGACGGGCCACCAGGTCGGCCATCTTCGACCGCCCTCCCGCTCCGATCATGGCGTTGGTCACCAGCAACACCACGACGAGGCCCACCAGCAGGATTCCCAGCGCCAGGAGTAACCGCAGCCAGATGCGCGGCTTGCGCGGGGAGGAGTTTTCCGAGTCCGTGGTCATGGTGCGTCCTTCCGTCAGACATGAGGATATCGCAGATTGTAGGAGTCCCGACCGCTGGCGCCGATGGACCTGGCCAGGTTCTCTACCTTGTCAAAGGAGACAGGGATCGAATATGGTGTTAAGGTTGGTCCCTCTCCTACTATTCCCGAAAGGACTGATTCGTGGAGCCTAGCGTTGCAGTGGTTGGCGCCACCGGTGCCGTCGGTGAGATCATGCGGCAGGTGCTCGAGGAACGAGCCTTTCCCTTCCGCGCCATCAAGTTCCTCGCCTCGGAGCGCAGCGCGGGCAAACCTCTGCAGTTCAAGGGAAAAACCTACACGATCGAACCGATCAACGCGGCGGCGTTCACGGGGGTCGAGGTGGTGCTGTCGAGCACGCCGGCCTCAGTGAGCCGTGAAGCCTCCCCGCTGGCCGCCGCGGCCGGGGCCGTGGTCGTCGATAACTCCAGCGCCTGGCGCATGGATCCGGACGTGCCGCTCGTCGTCCCGGAAGTCAACGCCGACGCGCTGCGGCACATCCCGAAGGGGATCGTGGCGAATCCCAACTGCTCGACCATCCAGATGGTGGTGGCGCTCAAGCCGCTGCACGATCTGGCGCGGATCAAGCGGGTGATCGTCTCCACCTACCAGGCCTCGTCGGGCAAGGGAGCCACCGGCCTGAACGAACTCGACGCCCAGATCGACGCGATTGGTCGCAAGGTGCCTGTGCCTGCGGTGAAGGCCCACGCCAGTCAACTGGCGGGGAACGTGCTTGCCCACGACTGGAAGGCCGGCGCGGATGGCTACACCGAAGAAGAATGGAAGATGATCAAGGAGACGCGCAAGATCATGGGTGATGACAGCATCCAGGTCTCGCCGACGACGGTGCGCGTTCCCGTGCGGATTGGGCATTCCGAGGCGATCAACCTGGAGTTCCACAACCCGATCAACCCCGAGGAAGCGCGAGAAGCGTTGCGGAAGGCGCCCGGCGTTGTGGTACTCGACGACCTGGGAACGGGCCAGATTCCGCAGCCGTTGCACAGCGCCGGCCGCGACGAGGTGTTCGTCGGCCGGATCCGCCGTGATCCCACCATTGCCAACGGTCTGAACCTGTGGGTGGTAGCCGATAATCTACGCAAGGGTGCGGCCACCAACGCGGTGCAGATCGCTGAGGTGCTGGTGCAGCGCGGCTGGCTGCCTCGTCGCTAGGAGATAGCAGCGCCAGGAGAAGGAGCACCCTCCCTCTCCTGGCCTCTGGGCGCGTTACACGTCACACAGCCGGACAGCCTGCCGGAGGCCGGCCAGGGCGTCGCGTGTGGGGATGAACTCCTGCCCGACGTAGCCCTTGTATCCGAGGCTGATGAGCTTCTTCATCACCGGCGGATAGTTGATCTCCTGGGTGTCGTCCAGCTCACCCCGGCCGGGGTTGCCTGCGGTGTGGATGTGGCCCAGCAGGTCCTTGCACTGCTCGAGCCGGCGAATGATATCGCCGTGCATCACCTGGACATGGTACACGTCGAAGAGAAGCTTCACACGGTCAGAGGCCACCTTGCGCAGGATGGCCGCCACCCAGTCCAGGTCATCGGCCTGGTAGCCGGGATGCCCCTTCATGGGGTGCGAGGCATCGCGGGTGTTGAGATGCTCGAAGCAGATGGTGACCTTCTTCTTCTCAGCGTAGGCGGCGATCTTCTTCAGCCCCTTGATGCAGTTGGCCGCTCCCTCGGCACGGTCGATCTCGCCCGATTTGGGATCGTCGGCGTCGGCGTACTTGAAGCCACTGAATGCGATGACGGCGGGGAAGCCAGCGTCGGCGCAGGCATCGATGGTCGCCTGCGTGCGTGTGATCACCTCCTCGTGGTAGCGCGGGTTATTGAACCCCTTCATGAACGGCGCTCCGGGCATGCCGTTGGGAGCCAGAGCGCAGGTCAGGCCGTGCGCCTTGAGCGTCTTCCAGTCAGAGGGGGGCACCAGCTCCACCGAGAGACAGCCCAGGTTTTTGGCCACCTCACAGGTCTTCTCCAGAGACCACTTGTCGCCGGTTGCGCTGAAGCACCAGTAGACCACCGACTGCTTGATGTTGCCCCGGGTCGCCCCTTTGTCTCCCTCCGCCTCGGCCAGCGAGGTCAGGGTGGCACCGGCGAGAAGGCCGCCCAGTGCGCCGCGTCGTGTCGGTTGAGTCATGTCGCGTTCCTCCGGAAATGATGATGCGTGCTACCCATGGCTTATGCCCCGGCCGGCCGGTCGCCAGCCCCCCGCCGCGCCTGATCCATCCAGTAGAGCAGCGTCTTGACCTCGAACGGCTTGAGTCCCGGACGCAGCGACAGCAAGCGCGCCACCACGCCGGAGAGATGCGGCGCGGCCCAGCTCGTGGCTGGCTGACTGGCAAAGGGACCAAGCGAACCCCGGGCCCGCGCCTGAAATTCCACCTGTCCCCGCGGATGGTAGGCCACCTCCAGGGGATCGTCGAAGTCGCCCCGATCGACCGAGAGTAGCGGCGGGGCGAACACCGCCGGGTAGCTGCGCGTCAGGGGATGATCGTTCGCCGCGGCCGCCACCACGATGACATCGCGATGGTACGCTTCCTCGATCACCCGGAGGAAATCCTGCCGGCGCGGCACCTGCATCAGACGCTGCTCGGGAATGCCGAGGGACAGATTGATGACCTGGGCCGACCAGACATCCATGGCCCAGCGGATAGCCCGGATCACCACCCGCACATCGCTGGTGCCTGCGGGGCCGAACACATCGGCCGAGTACAGCCGAACCCGCGGCGCCTGGCTCAGCACGATGTCAGCGACGGTGGTGCCATGCGGGCTGGACGTGCGCCCCTCGTCCGGCACGGGCTCCAGCGTGTCCTCGCGGAAGATGGCTCCCTCGATGGGGACCAACTCGAAACCCCGGCTCTGCTGCCGCTGTTGCAGGCGGGCGCGATCGACTCCAGAATCGATCAGCGCGACGCGCACGCCTTCGCCGGTGGCCCGGGGGTGAGCTAGCAGTCGGTCGGGATGCAGCCCATGCAGCAACCCGGCAAGCAGATCGTCGCCTGCGCCTGGCTCGCTCACGCGCGGCTCTCCCCTTCCAGGCCGGCCACTGCATCGAGCAGGCAGCGAAGATCCTCGACCAATCGGGTGCAATGCTCCAGCGCGCGGGGTCCGTGGCGCAGGGCCAGCACACGGATCGCCTCAGCCAGGCGCAACAGGGCGGCGGCGTCCAGTTCCTCCGTGGCGCTGCCGCGCAGCCCCTGGCGCAACTGCTCCATGATCTCCGGCGGAGGCGGATCGTCGGGGCGCGGCGCGGTCGGCTGACCCAACACCTGCGTCACCTGATCACCTGCACGCAAAGCCGCCTCGACGGCGCCAAACAGTACACGATGGGTCTGCTGTTCGGCCAGCGCCTGCCGCAGCAGATCACCCCCAAACGAGGCAGCCGCGCGCACCAGTCGCCGGGCCTCGGCGGAGAAGCTGCCGCCGGCTTGCGGATCGAACAGCTCGAGCACCACATGCAGGCCCGGCCCCACGGCGATGGGCGCCGCCAGGACGGTGCGACGCCCCTGCTCGAACGGTTGAAGTTCCACCGTGCCGTCAGCCACCAGGGAATCGAGCGCCGTTAGCACGTGGGGCTCCTGCAGGCTGACCACGCCCCCCGCCACCGAGCGCGCAAACGGCACCAGCGCGGGAAGGATCGGCTGCCCCGTCGCATCGTAAGCCCGGTAGGTCTCCGGCGTCGGACGCGTGGCATCGTACCCATGCACGACGAGCACTCCGTCGGTGGCGCCGGTGGCTTCGAGCAGAAATGTCAGCAGGCTGCGCACGGCGACCGGCAGGGGCACGGGATCGTGCAGGGCCGAGGTCGTCTGCACCAGTGGCAGGATGCGCTCGACGGCGGCGCGGAAGCTGGCCAGCTCCTGCTGCAGCTGTTTCTGCCGACGCAGCGGTCGAATGCGCTCGAGCTGCCGGGTGACGGCCTGGAGGAAGGTAGCACGGTCCAGGTCGTGGTTCTTGTCGAGGTAGTCGCGCACTCCCATGCGGAGGGCCATGAGTGGGGTGGCCTGGTTAGCGAAGCCGGTCACGAGGATGGCGACAATATCGGGGTTGAACAGGAGCAGATCTTCGAGCAGCTGCAACCCGTCGTGGCCCGCTCCGAGGTTCCAGTCGAGGATGGCCAGGTCGATCTGCCAGCGGTCGGCCATTTCCAGGGCTGCGGCGGCGTCGCCAGCGGTCAGAATCCGACACCCCAGGTTGGCACTGTCGAGCCACTCGCGGAAGGTGCGACGGACGGGCTCCTCATCATCCACCAGCAAGATGGTTTCGATGGTATCGGCCTCGGACATCGACCAATCCTCCAGTGGAGATGGGGCGGACAGCACCCCGGCGACGCGCTCCCGCCGCAGAGGTGGAGTAGACAGGGCGCCATCCTCAAGCTAAAGAGAGTCAGTGAGGATTGCGCGAAAAGCCAGAGTCCACATTGACGAAGCGGGCCCCTGGTGCCCATTGTGAAGAGTAGTCTCTCGCCCATAATCCTCCGGGGACCCTCACTCCATGGCCGTACCGATGGGACTGCTCCGGCAAGCAGGCGTGCTTCCGATGCGAAACGGCCAGGTGTGCCTAGTCACCTCTCGCAGTGGGAAGCGCTGGGTCATCCCCAAGGGGAGCATGGAGCCAGGCAAGTCAGCTGGCGAGATCGCCCTGCAGGAAGCCTGGGAAGAAGCGGGGCTGGTTGGACTGCTCCAGCCCGAGCCGGTGGGTAGCTACGTCTACGAGAAGGATGGCATGGTCTGTCACGTCATCGTATTCGAGATGACGGTGACACACACCCTCGATACCTACCCCGAAGCGGGCATGCGCCAGCGCGTGTGGATCGCTCCCGAGCTGGCGGCGAGCCGCATTGAAGAGGAAGGTCTGCGCGATCTGCTACGGAACCTAGTGGGCTCCTTCATCGACTGAGCTGGCCGCGCTATCCGAGCCGGAGGGGCTCTCGGCGTCCTTGGGTAGCTCCTTGCTGCCGACCAGAGTGAGGTTCATGCCCACCTGGACGGGGACCGTGATGCCATTGATGTCGACCGTTACCTTGGCGTTGACGTACCAGCCCAGCGAGCCGGTCGAGAACTCCTTGGCGTCAGCCACCAGCTTCTGGTCGTTGATCATCACAACGACCGGCTTGGCATGTTCGCGGAACTGAGAGCGACTGATGGGGCAGTTGGTCTTCTTCGCCATGAGAGAATCCTTCAATTCAGCCGAGCCAGGTCCTTGCTCCTAGATCGATCAGGGGGAATCGGCTCCGCCATCTTCCAGGCCTAACGGCTCGCGCGCTGCGAGCCATGCCTGTGGTATGCTACGAGGCGCAAACAAAGAGACCACACCCCCCACGATGGCACCCAGCGTGTCGATGTCTCCTCCCGCCTCGATGACCGCCCATAGGGCCCCGGCCAGATCGTGCAGGAAGCGATCGGCCAGCCAGAGCGCCAGGGGCACGGTATCGGGTGAGGTCAGCTTGGATCCATTGCCCAGGGCCCGAGCCGCTCGCTCGATGGAGAGCGTGGGCGCCAACGAGGCCGCCAGAGTCAGCCCGTCGCGTGTGGCCCCGGCCGGTGTCCAGTCGAGCACCCCGCGCAACAACCGGCCCGGCTCCGGGCGCGAGTCGCCGCGCCATTGCACCGCCAGGGCCGCAGCCACGGCCACGGCCACAGCACCAGCACGTCCCTCGGCATGAGCGTGCGTCACCTCGGCTGACCGATCGGCTTCCACCTGCAGGCGAGGGAGATCGTCCGCGAAGTAGGCACCCAGGGGAGCGACCCGGGTTGCAGCCCCGTTGCCCAGCGAGCCGGTGCCTTTGAAGACCGAGTAAGACAGCGTGCGCCAGGCGGTGCCGTCGTGGATGCCCTGCAAAATGTCGTGCGTGGCGGGGCCATAACCGCGATAGATGTCAGCGACAAAGCGCTCGGCCAGCGTCTGCGCCAGATCTTCCTGGTCTACGCGACCGTGACGCACCAGCACCTCCACCAGGCCGATTCCCATCTCGGTGTCGTCGGTGTATGACCATGGACCCGGTGGCGCCGTCCGCGTAGCGAAGTAGCGCTCGTAGACATTGGCCCGAAAAAACTGGGCGCAGAACGCATCCCCAATCGAGAGGCCATCCAGGGATATCCAGGTGCGGCGCATCCGCACGGCATGATCAGGAGGTAACAGGTCGGTGGCCATAGATACATCCTACCCCAGGGGGCGCGCGGGCTCAAGGAAACCGCCCCGCTAGCCTGGCCGAACCGGCGCCACATACGGCACAACCGGACCAGACCAACTCCCCGACATTTTTCAGGTTCCCCTGGACGCTCGATTTTCATTCCCGAGAATGCAATTACCGAGGGCGGGAGGAGATGCCCCCGGCAAACACTCGCATCCTCCTCCTCCTGTGCTGTTTTGGCCGGCAATTTCGCACTGTGGCGGATTCCCCCACCTCGGCACAGCAATTGCTATTATCGGTGCACCACACATAACGGGGTGCGTTCCTGACGCAGAGAATCCAGGGGGAGAATGATGCCCCAGATATTTCATCGAAGCCTCAACACACTGTCGTTGGTCAGCATCTACGGAGCAGTCGTCATCCTGGCGGTGGCCGGAGCTGCTTTCGCCGTGCTGGCACGCTCGTCGTATGCGACGAACATCGGCATCACGCGTGATCAGCCGGTCCCATTCAGCCATCATCATCACGTCAATGAGCTAGGCATCGACTGCCGCTATTGCCACACCTCGGTGGAAAACTCCCACTTCGCGGGCATCCCTCCGACCAAGACCTGCATGAACTGCCACACCCAGATCTGGGTCGGCAGCAAGATGCTGGCTCCGGTGCGCGATAGCTACAAGAGCGACGAGAGCATCCCGTGGAACCGCGTCCACAAGCTGGGCGACTTCTGCTTCTTCAACCACTCCATCCACGTGCAGAAGGGAATTGGCTGCGTTACCTGCCACGGGCGCGTGGACAAGATGCCGCTGATCTGGCAGGAAAAAACGCTGCTCATGGAGTGGTGCCTCGACTGCCACCGCCAGCCCGAAAAGTACGTACGGCCGCGCGACCAGGTCTTCAACATGACCTACGAGCGGAAGGACCCCGACGAGGGCAAGCGTCTCGTCGAGGAGTACCAGATCAAATCGAAGATGAGCTGCAGCGCCTGCCACCGGTAGCCGACCTCCGTCGGCCCCCGAACCGTCGTTCGCCCGAGTTCGCTCGGGTGGACGCTGATCCCGGGGCACGAAACCCACCCCGTTGGCCGGAAGGATCGCCGGTCAAGAGCCGACCGCTGAGAGGGCCGAGAGCCAAGAGCCAAGCATGAAACGACCACCGATCGACCCCGAGCTACTGCGCGACCGGCTGGCGGAGGCGCAGGGCAAGCGTTACTGGCAGAGCATCGAAGAGCTCGCCGAGGATCCTCGCCTGCACGAGATGATTCAGCGCGAGTTCCCCCAGGACGCCAGCGTCTGGACCGACCCTGTCTCCCGCCGCCGTTTTCTGTCGCTGATGGGTGCCTCGCTGGCCCTGGCTGGCTTCGCCAGTTCCGGCTGCCGTCCGCCCACCGGCAAGATCATGCCGTACGTGAAGCAGCCCGAGAACCTCACCCCGGGCAAGCCGCTCTACTACGCGACGGCCTCGACGGAAGGCGGCTTCCTGACGGGTCTGCTCGTCGAGAGCCACGAGGGACGCCCCACCAAGATTGAGGGGAATCCCAAGCATGTGGCCAGCCGCGGCGCCACCACGGTGCATCAGCAGGCGTCGATTCTGGGCATGTACGATCCGGACCGCTCGCACAGCGTGGTCTTCCGCGAGCAGTTCCGGGCCTGGGTCGATGTGCTCGAGGAACTGCGCGGCCGGCTCAACAGCCGGCCCGGCGGCAAGGGTGTCGCCATTCTCGGCGAATTGATCGGCTCTCCCACCCTGCTGGCTCAGAAGGAAGCCTTCCTCAAGGCCTACCCGCAGGCACAATGGTTCACGTTCGACCCGCTCAATTGCGACAACGCGGTGGCTGGCGCGAAGCTGGCCTTCAATAAGAAGGCCTACCACAGCTACTACAAACTATCCCCCGCCGATGTCATCGTGGCCCTGCAGTCGGACTTCCTCAACGAGGGGCCCGGCTGTCTCGACTACACCCGCCAGTTCTCGAATCGGCGTCGGGAGGGCGGCACCGAACGCTCCATGAATCGGCTGTACGCCTTCGAGACCGACCTGACCGTGACCGGATCGCGGGCCGACCACCGGTTTGCCATTCGCCCCAGCCAGGTGGAAGCCGTCGCCTGGCACCTGGCGTTCAAGGTGGGCGTGCCGGGCCTGGTGGAAAAGAATCTGCCGAAACTCGACGAGGGGACGGCCCAGTACGTCAACGCGGTGGCGAAGGATCTGAAGCTCCAGGGCAAGAATCCGCGTGAGGACGGGACCACAGCCGTGCTCGCAGGCGAAGGGGTTTCCCCCGCCGTGCATGCGCTGGTTCACGCCATCAACGAAAAGCTGGGCAACTTCAACAAGACGGTCTTCTTCATCGAGCCGCTGCCCGGCTTTGCCCAGAATAGCAAGGAGTCCCTGGACAAGCTCATCCATGACATCGAGAAAGGTGTGGTGGACACGCTGATCATCCTGGGCGGCAACCCTGCCTACTCCGCCCCGGCCGATCTGTCGTTCGCCAGCACGCTGCAGGCCAGTCTCAAGAAGCCGCGCGAGAAATGGCTTTCGGTTCGGCTCGGCACGTACTACGACGAGACGTCCCGGCTGTGTCACTGGCACGTGCCGCAGAGCCATTACCTCGAACAATGGGGCGATGGTATCGCTTACAATGGGGCGGCCTGCATCGTTCAGCCACTCATCGCACCGCTGTATGCCTCCAAGTCGCTCCACGAGTTTCTCGGCGACCTGACCCCGGTGGACCCCAAGGCGCCGACCTACGAAACGCAGTCGATTGACCAGGTGCTGCAGGCCTACTGGAAGAAGAACTTGCCCAAATCGGTCAAGGGTTCGTTTGAAGACTATTGGCAGACATCGCTGCACGACGGCATCCTGGCTGACACGCGCCCGGCCACGGTCACGCCGAAGGTGACGCTGAATCTCAGTGATAAGGAGATGCAGCAGGGAACAGGGGTGGAACTCGGGGACAAATCGTTCGAGTTGCTCCTCACACTCGATCCGGCCGTGGTCGATGGACGCTTCGCCAACAATGCCTGGCTGCAGGAGTGGCCCAAGCCAACCACCCGGATCAGCTGGGACAACGCCCTGCACATGAGCCCGGCCACGGCGGCCAAGCTGAATCTGATTCAGCATCCCGACCAGCAGCGGGGCGGCGAACACGGCAACACCGTTGCCGGAGTGGTTCAAATCAAGATCAAGGGTGAGAAACGGACCCTGGACGATGTGCCCATCTGGATCGTTCCCGGACATGCCGATGGGGCAGTCACCCTGCAGCTGGGGTATGGTCGGGATCGAGCCGGCAAGGTCGGCAGCAAGGTGGGGGTCAACGCCTACCGCCTGCGGACCTCTCACTCGCCGTGGACACAGATCGTCGAGATCTCGCCGGTGCGAGGCAAGACGCACCACATCGCCTGCCAGCAAGGCCATCACAGCATGGAGGGGCGCGATATCGTTCGGTCGGGCACGGCCGAGGAGTATCGCAAGGATCCCAACTTCATTCACAAGCATGGCCATGGCGGACATGGCACGAAGCCGCTGCCGACGCTGTACGACGGCAAGGACCACCCCTACGACGGCTACAAGTGGGGTATGGCGGTCAACCTGTCAGCCTGCACGGGATGTGGCGCCTGCGTGGTGGCCTGCCAGGCCGAGAACAACATTCCCGTGGTGGGCAAGACCGAGGTGATGCGCGGTCGCGAGATGCACTGGCTCCGCATCGACCGCTACTTCGAGACGGCTGCCGATCATGGGCATGGTCACGGCAAGGAGAAGGACAAAGGCAGCAAGGCGACCGAGCATGCCGCCCCGCTGCATGTCCACTACCAGCCAGTCATGTGCCAGCACTGCGAGAACGCCCCTTGCGAACTGGTCTGCCCTGTCGAAGCAACGGCCCACGGCGACGAGGGCACCAACGACATGGTCTACAACCGCTGTGTGGGCACGCGGTACTGTGCCAACAACTGCCCCTACAAGGTGCGGCGCTTCAACTTCCTGCAGTACACCGACTACCACACTCCATCGCTGCGGTTGATGTACAACCCGGACGTCACGGTGCGGACACGCGGTGTGATGGAGAAGTGTACCTTCTGCATCCAGCGCATTTCTTATGCTCGCATCGAGGCCGCCAAGGAGGCGCTCGATGGGAATCCCAAGCGAGTGGATCCGCACAAACGGAAGGTGCAGGGCAAGGACGTGGCCTACATCAAGGATGGCGAGGTGGTCACCGCCTGCCAGGCGTCGTGTGCAGCCGATGCCATTATCTTTGGCGATCTCAACGATCCGGATAGCAAGGTTGCCAAGCTGGCCAAGTCGCATCTTCGCTACGACCTGCTGGGCGAGCTTGGCGTGAACCCGCGAACCTTCTACCTTGCGTCGATCCGCAACCCCAACCCGGAGCTGGAGACGAAGTGACACATGGCTGACACCCCGACCAGCACCGTTACACGCGAGGGCGAGATCATCGCCCCCGGCCACACGTTCGGCACCGTCACCGACAAGATTAGCTCCATCGTGCAGGCCAAGAAGACCCCCAAGCGCTGGTGGGTCGGCTTCCTGATCGGCTTCCTGCTGGTGATGGCGCTATTCAACACCATCGCCATGCTGCTGTTCCGCGGCGTCGGCGTGTGGGGTATCAACTCCCCTGTCGGCTGGGGCTTCGACATCGTCAACTTCGTCTGGTGGATCGGCATCGGCCACGCCGGCACGCTGATCTCCGCCATCTTGCTGCTGCTGCGGCAACGCTGGCGTACGTCGATCAACCGCTTTGCCGAGGCGATGACGCTCTTTGCGGTGGCCTGCGCCGGTCTGTACCCGCTGCTCCACATGGGCCGCCCGTGGTTCTTCTACTGGCTGCTGCCCTACCCCAACACCATGGAGCTGTGGCCGCAGTGGCGTAGCCCGCTGGTGTGGGACGTCTTCGCTGTCTCGACCTACGCCACGGTGTCGCTGCTGTTCTGGTTCGTCGGTCTGATTCCCGACCTGGCCACGCTGCGGGACCGCTCGACGTCGAAGATTGGCCGGATCATCTACGGCATGCTGGCCATGGGCTGGCGCGGCAGTGCGGTCCACTGGCATCGCTACGAGACCGCCTACCTGTTGCTGGCCGGCCTGGCCACGCCGTTGGTCGTCTCGGTCCATACGGTCGTGTCGTTCGACTTCGCGGTCAGCATCGTGCCCGGCTGGCACACCACCATCTTCCCGCCCTACTTCGTCGCGGGGGCCATCTACTCGGGCTTCGCGATGGTGCTCACGCTGGCCATCCCGCTCCGCAAGATGTATCACCTCGAGGACTTCATCACCGACACGCACCTCGACTACATGGCCAAGATCATGCTGACCACCGGGCTGGTGGTGGCCTATGGCTACGGCGTCGAGGCCTTCATGGCGTGGTACAGCAACAACACCTACGAGAAGGCCCTGATGATGAACCGCCTGCAGGGGCCCTACTGGGTGTTCTACTACATGCTGATCGTCTGCAATGTGATTGCTCCGCAGTTCCTGTGGATCAAGGCGGTCCGGTTCTCGCCCTGGTTCCTTTTCGTTCTCTCGCTGATCATCAACGCGGGCATGTGGCTCGAACGCTACGTGATCATCGTGGTCAGCCTCAGCCGCGACTACCTGCCCTCCTCGTGGGGTATGTACTCCGGTACTAGCTGGGACTGGTCGATGTATTTGGGGACCATCGGCCTGTTCTTTGCTCTGCTGTTCCTGTTCATTCGCTTCCTGCCCATGATCTCCATCTTCGAGATGCGTACGCTGCTGCCGGAGGCTCACGTGCATACCAACGGCGAGGGCACGGCCCAGAAGGAGGCCCACGCATGAGTAGTCCTGAGGAACTCCTCCCTCCCTATGGCCTGGTGGCCGAGTTTGAAACGGCCCAGGCCCTGGTCGAGGCGGCGGAAAAGGCCCGTGACGCGGGTTTCCGCCGAATGGATGCCTACAGTCCCTTCCCCATCGAAGGGCTGATGGACGCCCTGGGGCACCGGGCTCCCATTCTGCCGTACGTCGTGCTGATGGGTGGCATCCTGGGCGGTATCGGCGGATACCTGCTCCAGTACATCACCAGTGTGTACACCTACCCGCTGAACATCGGCGGTCGGCCGTTCCACAGCTGGCCCATGTTCATCCCGGTCACCTTCGAGTGTACCATCCTGGGCGCCTCTCTGGCGGCGGTGTTCGGCATGCTGGCCCTGAATGGCCTGCCCGAGCCGTATCACCCGCTGTTCCATGTCGAGCGCTTCGCCCTGGCCAGCAGGGATCGCTTCTTCCTGGCCATCCGAGCCATTGATCCGCGCTTCGACGCGGTCAAGACCCGGCAATTTCTCGAAAGCCTCGGTGCCCGCGAAGTGACGGAGGTGCCCCAATGACGTTCCCCGCACCGCGGCGCTGGCTGCTCCTGGGTGTCGGCCTGCTGCTGCTCCCCGCCTGCTCGCAGCAGATGGGAGAATCGGCTGGGTTCAAACCGTTGCAACCCAACTCGTTCTTTGATGACGGGCGCTCCTCGCGCCCGGTGGTGGCCGGCACCGTCGCCCGGGGTCAGCTGCGAACCGAGACTGCCCTGTACGAGGGCAAGACGGCCACGGGTGAGTTCGTCACCGACTATCCCATCCCTCTCTCGGAGAAGGTGCTGGAACGTGGTCGGGAGCGCTACAATGTTTTCTGCTCGGTGTGCCATGGCATGACCGGGCATGGCGATGGCCGCATCGTGCAGCGAGGCTTCACCCGACCGCCGGACTACCTGCCGGATGCATCGGGGAAGGACAAGGAACAGGGCCGTTCGCGCGGGTACAAGATCAAGGATCCCACCCACCCGCGCTATCTGACCGATGTACCGGTCGGCTATATCTATGACGTGATCACCCGGGGTTATGGTGCCATGCCCGACCACGCCTCGCAGATTCCGGTGCGCGACCGCTGGGCCATTGTCAGCTACGTCCGCGCCCTGCAGCTCAGCCAGTCTCCCGAGCTGCGCCAAAAAATGGATGCTGCCGAGAAGGGAGCCAAGAAGTGAGCACCCCCGCCGCTGTCGATTCCGATATCACCCGCTGGCAACGACTGGCCCTGATCGCCGGGGTAGCCGGCGTGGCCATCACCGCGGTCGGCATGGTCTACCCCGATACGGATATCCGCGACCACGCCTTCCGCGCCTGGCTCGTGGCCTTCTGCTTCTCGATTGGCATCGCTCTGGGCAGCCTGGTCGTGCTGATGTTGCAGTACCTGACCGGGGGCGAATGGGGCTACATTCTGCGTCGGCCCCTCGAGGCAGCTGCCTCGACACTGCCGCTGATGGCCGTGCTCTATCTTCCCATCGCCTTTGGCCTGCCCATCCTCTACGAGTGGGCCAACCCCTCGGCGGTGGAGGAGAGCGTCAATCTGCAGCACAAGGCACTATACCTGAACACGCAGTTCGCCTGGATCCGTGCCGCCATCTACTTCGTGATCTGGTGCGGTCTGACCTGGATGCTGGTGTCCCGGTCGCGGGCTCAGGACACGCGTAAGGATCCAGCCATCCACCGTACCTGCGAGACGATCAGCGCCCCCGGCCTGGTCCTCTACGTGCTGACCATTACCTTCGCCTCCATTGACTGGGCCATGTCGCTCGAGCCAGAGTGGTACTCGACCATTTATGGCGCCATGTTCGGCATGGGACAGGTGCTGTCGGGTTTCGCCTTTTCCATCATCCTCCTGGTTCTGACGAGCAAGTCTCCCGAGGTCGAACGGGTGCTGTCCGGTAACAACCTCCGCGACCTGGGCAGCCTGATGCTGGCCTTCGTGATGGTGTGGGCCTACCTGTCGTTCTCCCAGTTCCTGCTGATCTGGTCGGGCAACCTGCCGGAGGAAGTGCCCTGGTACATCTACCGTCTCAAGGATGGTTGGCAGTACCTGGGGTTGTTGCTGGTGGTCTTCCATTTCGCGCTGCCGTTCGCCCTGCTGCTCTCCACGGATGTGAAGCGCAACCGGGGACGGCTGGCGACCGTGGCCGGCCTGGTGCTGGTCATGCGGGTGGTCGATCTGCTGTGGTTGATTGTGCCGGCCTTCCACCACCACAAGGAAGCGGTTGCTATCCCCATTCTGTATCGGTTTATCTACCTGGCGGCCATTGTGGGGCTGACTGGCCTGTTCGTGGCCTACACTCTGTTCAACCTGCGGAAGGCTCCGCTGGTGGCTGCTTACAAACCTGACGCGGAGGGTGCTGGTCATGGCGCAGTCGCGCACTGAGTCCACTCGCTGGACCAACCCCGATGTCCGTTTCGAGCGGACGGACGTCGAATTCCAGGGCATCGTGATCTTCGGTATCGTCCTGACCGTGACCACGGCGTTGTCTCTGGTAGCGATGATCTGGCTGGGCAATGCCTTGCTGCGTCAGGAAGCTGCCTTGAAGGTGACCGATCTGCCGCCCGCGGCCGTGGACGCCGATCGGCTACCTCCCGAACCCCGGCTAGAGGCGCTGGAAGACATCCGCCTGAAGAAGGTAGCCCTGTTCCCGCCGCGTGCCGCCGAGTACTACGCCGACCAGCAGCACTTGCTGGAACATGGCGACGCCGCGCGAAAAATTGAGCCCATTCAGCAGGCCATGGCCCAGGTGACCAGGCTGGCCGCCAAGAAGGAAGAAAAGGCCACTCCTCCGGCCACGTTCAGCCCCCGCTTGCCCAGCAAGGCTGCCGCCGGCCGTGAGGATACCGGAGGCTGGTGATGAAGAAGCTTGTGGTTGTGATCGTCCTGATAGGGCTGGGCGTGGGAGGTATGGTTGCCTCGCAGGCACTGGTTCCCGCGCGCCCGGCCCGGGCGGTCAACGACGCCGACCTCAAGAAGCTGTTCAAGCCGCGAATGGGGACGCAGCTTCCCCTGGATGCCACCTTCCGGGACGAGACCGGCAAGGCAGTCACGCTGGGCGATTATGGCCACGATCGTCCCTTTATCCTGGTTCCGGTCTACCTGCGTTGCCCCACTCTGTGTAACGAGGTGCTCAACGAGCTGGTCAAGGGACTGCGTGGCATAGCCACCCTGACTGTGGGCCGCGAATACGACGTGGTAGTGGTCAGCTTCGATGCCCGCGAGAAGCCCGAGCTGGCTGCCGCCAAGAAAGAGGCCTACGTCGAGGAATATGCTCGGCGGGGTAGCGAGCCGGGTTGGCACTTCCTCACGGGCGAACAGCCGCAGATTGACCGTCTGCTCGACTCGGTCGGTTACCGGGTAGTCTGGGACGAAGCCAAGCAGCAGTTCGCCCATGCTTCGGGGATCCTGATCTGCACGCCGGAAGGCACCCTGGCCCGGTACTTCCCTGGCCTGGATTATCGGCCGCTGTATCTGCGGCTAGCCCTGGCGGAAGCGGGCCAGGGGACCATCACCCCCGGAGTGATCGACCAGGTACTGCTACCCTGCTTCGTGTTTGACGCCACCAAGGGCCAGTATTCGGCCCAGGTGCTGACCATCGTGAAGGGGGCTGGCGTGCTCACAGCGCTGGCTGTCCTTGTGTTCTGGCTGGCGACCGGATTTCGTCGGCCCGCTACTGCACCGCCCTCCCTGGAGCAGCCCATCGCGGTAGCTGCAGCCAAGTCGTGGAACAACTGAACGAGATGCGATGATGAATACCGACTTTGTCCTTCTGCCCGAGCAAGCATCGACGATGGCCCCCCGCGTCGATGGCCTGTTCTGGTTTATCGTCGGGATCTGTGTGTTCTTCGGCCTGCTGATCGCGGCCATGCTGCTCCTCTTCGCCGTCCGCTATCGACGTGTGCGGGAAGACTATGTTCCCACGCCGATCCACGGCTCCACGCCCCTCGAATTGTTCTGGACCGGTGTGCCGCTGATCATCGTGATGATCGTCTTCTTCTGGGGAGCGGCGGTCTACTTCGACATCATGCGGACACCCGAGAATGCTCTGGAAGTCTACGTGACGGGCAAGCAATGGATGTGGCACCTGCAACATCCCGGTGGTCAGCGCGAAATCAACACCCTGCACATCCCGCTGGGTCGGCCCATCAAGCTGATCATGACCTCTGAGGATGTCATCCACGACTTCGCGGTGCCTGCTTTCCGCGTCAAGATGGACGCCGTGCCCGGCAAGTATACCTACAGCTGGTTCGAGGCGACCAAACCAGGCACGTATCATCTCTTCTGTGTGTTGTATTGCGGCACCGATCACGCTCGCATGATCGGTAAGGTCGTGGTCATGCAGCCTGAAGAGTACGAACAGTGGCTCACCGAACGAGCCGACCGCTCGCTGGCGCTGCAGGGCCGGCAGCTGTTCCAGAAGCTGCAGTGCGTCACCTGCCATCATCCCGAGGCCAACAATCGGGCACCGATCCTCGAGAACATCTTTGGGAAGCGCGTGGCCCTGGAGAATGGCCGGACGGCTCTGGCTGACGAGTCGTACCTGCGTGAGTCGATCCTCTACCCGGCCAACAAGGTTCGGGCGGGCTGGCGGCCGATCATGCCGACCTACAAGGAACAGGTCAACGAGGACGATCTGATCCGCCTGGTGGCGTATCTCAAGTCGCTCAAGACGGGCGAAACCCCCTCGCGAGTCGAGCATGCCGACCCGCCCGCGGTGGAAGAGGCTCCGGCCAAGCCCAAGGAGAAGGACAAGGCGCCCGAAAAGGAGAAGACGCCAGACAAGGACAAGGGCGCCAAACCCGTCGACAAGAAGTAGCCATCCTCGCCCCCTGGAATCGACCGCCAATCCTCGCGAATCGTCTGCCTCCTCGTGAGGAAGTTAACTGGAGCGACCGCATGACGACAGCCATTGTCGAGCCACGCCCGCAACCGAGTGAGCCACTTCCCGCTCAGCGGGCTAATTACATCAACGTCGCCTACGGCGTGAAGTCGTGGCTCCTCACCCTGGACCACAAACGCATCGCCATCCTCTACCTGATCTCCCTCACGGTCTTCTTCTTCGTGGGTGGATTGTTCGCCGCCCTGGTCCGACTCGAGCTGGCCACCCCCAAGGGCGATCTGGTTCCGTCGGACACCTATAACAAGTTCTTCACGCTCCATGGCGTGGTGATGCTTTTCTTCTTCCTGATTCCGGCCATCCCCGCCACGCTGGGTAACTTCCTGGTGCCGTTGATGGTCGGGGCCAAGGATCTGGCCTACCCCCGGTTGAACCTGCTGAGTTGGTACATCTTCATGTTCGGCGGGGTGTTCGGTGTGTACACCATGCTGGCTGGCGGCGTGGATACCGGCTGGACCTTCTACACGCCGCTCAGCACGCGTTCGGCGCATTCGCAGGTGATGACGGCCGCCCTGGCCGCGCTGATCACCGGCTTCGCCTCGCTGCTAACCGGTCTGAACTTCATGGTGACCATCCACCGCATGCGGGCCCCCGGGCTGACCTGGTTCCGCCTGCCGCTGTTCATCTGGAGCAGCTACGCCACCAGCATCGTCGTCATGCTGGGCACCCCAGTGGTTACCATCACGATCATTCTGGTTGCCATCGAGCGTCTGTGGGGGATCGGCATCTTTGATCCTTCCATCAACGGCGACCCCGTGCTGTTCCAGCACCTGTTCTGGTTTTATTCCCACCCGGCCGTGTACATCATGATTCTCCCGGCCATGGGTGTGATTAGCGAGATTGTGACCACTTTCTCGAAGAAGGGGATCTTTGGCTATCAGTTCATCGCCTTCTCGAGCGTCACCATCGCGGTCATCGGCTTCCTGGTCTGGGGCCATCACATGTATGTCTCCAGCCAGTCGCCATACGCGGGTCTGCTCTTCTCGTTCCTGACCATGCTGGTGGCCATTCCCTCGGCCATCAAGGTGTTCAACTGGACGGCGACCCTGTGGCAGGGCAGCGTCTCGTGGGATACGCCGATGCTGTACGCGTTCGGTTTCATCGGTCTGTTCACCGTGGGTGGCCTGACCGGTCTGTTCCTGGGCTGCCTGGGTACCGACGTGCATCTGACGCACACCTACTTCGTGGTGGCGCACTTCCACTACGTCATGGTCGGTGGAGCGATCATGGCCTTCCTCGGTGGGCTGCACTTCTGGTGGCCGAAGATGACGGGCAAGATGTATCCGGAGTTCTGGGGCAGGCTTGGCGCCATCGTTGTCTTCGTGGGCTTCAACCTGACCTTCTTCCCGCAGTTTGTCCTGGGTTATCAGGGCATGCCGCGTCGCTACCACGAGTACCCGCCTGAAATGCAGGTACTCAACGTGATGTCGTCCGCGGGTGCCAGCATCCTGGCGGTGGGTTACATGATTCCTGGGTTCTACCTGACCTGGTCGCTGTTCTTTGGACAGAAGGCAAGCTCCAACCCCTGGGGTGCGACCGGCCTGGAATGGACCGTCTCCTCGCCACCCCCGGCCCACAACTTCGAGAAGACCCCCATCGTAACCTCGGAGCCGTACAACTACTCGAAGGAGGAGGCGAAAGTTGTCTCATAGCACTGCCACCGTCGCTGGCCAACACGACGAACAGCATCTCGTCGCTCACCACTTCGAGAACCTCGAGCAACAGCGCGAAGTCAACTCGCTGGGGATGTGGCTGTTCCTGGCCTCGGAAATCCTGTTCTTCGGCGGTGTCTTCACCGCCTACGCCATGCTGCGGTATCGCACACCCGATGCGTTCACCGAGGGAAGCGCCCGACTCAATGCCGTCGTGGGTGGCATCAATACCGCCGTTCTGCTCACCAGCAGTCTGACCATGGCCCTGGCGGTCTGGTCCGGCCAGATGGGCAACCGTCGGCTGCTGCAGCTCTTCCTGGGGCTGACGCTGGTGTTCGGCACGGCCTTTCTCGTCTTCAAGGGTTTCGAGTGGTACCACGAGTACGAAGCCGGCCTGGTGCCTGGGAACATCCTGGGCTCCACCTTCGGCAAGGACCACCACGGCGATCCGCTGCTGGAACGTGACGGCAAGACCGTGATGCCTTCCGAGAAGGTGAAGACCATGCAGATGTTCTTCATCTTCTACTTCTCGATCACCGGCCTGCACGCCCTGCACATGATCGTCGGCTTGGCCGTGCTAGGGATCCAGCTCTACTTCGCGATGACCTATGCGGGGTTTGGCACTGCCGATTGGGGGCCGATCGAGATCTCGGGCCTGTACTGGCACTTCGTCGATGTCGTCTGGATCTTCGTCTTCCCCCTTCTCTACCTGATGCGAAACTGAGGCCGTCATGGCAGCACACCAGCCGATTTCCGTTCGCACCTACGTGACGATCTACGTGATCCTGCTCTGCCTCACTGCGTTGACAGTGTACATCGCAACGCAGGGCCACCTGGGCGTCTGGGAAATTCCCGTGGCCCTTGGTATCGCTACGGCCAAGACGATTCTCGTCGGGTTGTTCTTCATGCACCTGATCCACACCGATCGCCTGACCTGGCTGGTGATTGGCGCAGGTGTGCTGTTCCTGGCCGTCATGATCGTTCTGACCGGCCTGGACTACTGGACCCGCGACTGGCTCCCGGTCCGGGCCTACCCGCAGACCGTGTCGCCGCCGCGTTGATCGCGAGGGAGGCCGTCGGCCCAACTGCAAGGAGGTCGGAGAGAAGGACGCCATCCTCTCTCCGACCTCCCTGATGTTTTCCAGGTGCTCTTGCCCGTCCGCGTTACTCCTTATCGGCCAGCAGGAGTACCTCGCCAGCGTTGCCCTGCACAGGGTAGGACTCGGCCACTGGACCGGAAAAGTTGCACTGCACCCGGCTACCCTTCTTCAGATCTTCGGCGCGGATTTCTTTCTTTTTCCCCTCGACCCAGCGGTACAGCTTCGTCGTCCGCGTCAGGCGAACCATGGCCTTGTCCACCTGCGTGTCGGCCTCCTTGACCCCCTCCACGCGCATCACCCCGATAATCTGCTTGCCCTTGCCTGCCTCCAGGGTGATGGAGTGAATCACTCCGCGAATGTCGGCCTTCGGAGGCTGGGGCGCGGCTGGTCCCGGCTCGGGCGATCCGCCTCCCAGAAGCAACGCGGTCAGCCACAGGATCAGTCGAGCTAACATGGTCTATCCTTTCCGCCAGGTACTCCTGGTCGCAGGTTGCTCATCCGGTATGGGACTTCAGCCACGGCAGCAGGCCGGCGCTCCCGAAGAACACGGCGAATCCCAGGACATCGATCAGCACCGCCCGGGTCAGTCGCTCCTGCCGGGAAGCCAGGACCACGAACGGTAGCCCAGGCAGGAAGCCGGCCAGGAAGCACCACACCACCACATAGCCCACCAGCAGACACACCTGATAGTAGGCCAGGCAAAGCAGGAGGAACCCCAGCCCCACGGCCCGAGACCAGCGGCGCGCCCGGCGACGGTTGGGTTGACTCTCGGCCCAGGTGATCGTTCCCACGGTCACCCGAAGCGCGACATACAGCGAGGCTGGCCAGGTCAACACCAGACCATTGGCCAGGAGGCTGAAACCGGTCGTGCCCAGCAGGCCCAGCACAAAGGCTGTCCCGGCCAGGATGATACCCGCGTGGCGACCGGGGTTGGGTCGGCGCAGCCACCATCGGACCAGAGCGACGCCCGCGGTGGCCAGCAGAGCCGGGCCGAACACGCCTCCCATGATCCAGACGAACCAGCCCCCCAACTGGATTGCTGTAGGCGCGTCATGGGGAAATTCTGGTTCGTGGGGCAACAACCAGCTGCGGTCGAACTCCAGCGGCGGAAGCTCGACTGTGGCTCCGTCCGGGGAGGAAGGTAGGTCTACTTCCGCCCCGAGGAACACACAGCAGGCCTGGTGATGATTGCGCAGGAAGAGACGGCCCCGCGCCAGCGTCGGCGGCGTCCAGCAGATACCGCCGGATAGGAGCTTCGCCCGGGATAGCTCCTCGTACTGCTCCGCCTGGGCTCGCGCGACGATCAGAGTGCCGGTGTCGTTCAGCAGCAGGAGTTTGCCATCCGCCACCAGAACGGTCGCCTGGCCCACGCGATCCGTCTGCCAGCGCAGCTGGCCCGTGGCGAAATCCAGGCACTTGAATCGTCCGCGCGAGGCCCGGTGAGCGCTGGCCTGAAGCTGGTGCAGGTCGAACCCGTAAACCTGGCCGCGGTAGAACACGCTCGAGCACACATCGTTCGACAGCTCGCGGCTGAGCCAGGCGGTCTTCACGCTGTCTGGACCGACGTGAAACAGCCGGGCCCCCGCGCGAAAGGGGGCCGACAGCAACAGCTTGCCATCGGCGAAGAGCGGCCAGGCCGAGTGTTCGTCGTAATCGGTAGAAAGCGCCTCGCGCCAGAGCAGGCGGCCGGTGGCCGGGTCGTGCGCGGTGATGCTGTTCTGCAGGTAGGCAACGATCTGCCGGCGTCCCTCGACCGTGATCGGATAGATGGGGCAGTAGCTGGCCGGATCGTCTCCCACGGCCCAGCGCGTGGCTCCCGTGTTTGCATCCAGTGCCACCACACTGGCTCCCGTACCTCCCACCGGGACGAACACCCGGCCTTCCTCGACCAGGGGCGTGGCCGCATAGCCAAACCCGGTTCCCTTGCCGCCGAAGCGCTGGCGCAGCTCGACAGTCCAGCGCGAGCGGCCGGTGTCGGCCTCCAGGCAGCCTAGCTGCCCTGTGGGCGTGGAGTAGTAGATGCGTCCGGCGTGCCAGGTGGGGGTAGCGTACGGCCCAGGGTACGCACCCGCTGGTTGCCAGGGCCAGCCCACGCGCTGGCGCCAGATCTCCGCGCCGGTGTCGGCCTCCAGGCACAGCACATACATGGCCACGTGGGTTTGCACCTGGGTCCACACCCGATCGCCCACGGCCACGAATCCCGAGTATCCCTGGCCGAGATCGCGTGTCCACAGCCGGGGCGGCCCGGTCTGGCCCCACGGAACGGCCAGCCCAGTCTCGTCAGAAACGGCGTCGTAGCGCGGCCCTCGAAGGTGCGGCCAGTCGTCCGCTCGCGCCAGGCAGGCAGGACCGACCAGGAGGAGAAGCACCAGCCCTCGTGCCATGCATCCCTCTCGTGGGTTACCGCTTCCGCACGTCTCCTGGTTAGCCGTTCTCGATGAGCACCAGGTGGACCTCGCCGGGGCCATGCACACCGGTCACCAGCCGCAGCTCGATGTCGCCCGTCTTGCTGGGGCCGGTGATGAGCGACAGGCAGGCGGGCAACTCGTTCTCGCCCAGCAGATCGAACAGGTCGGGCAGCAGATCGGATCGTCGCGCCACGGCGATGTGAACCGGCACCAGCAAGCTGACGGCGCGGGGCTGCCCCGGCCGGGTGGCCTGGACGATGGTCCCCGTCTCGACGATCACATGATCCACGCCGGTGACGCCGATGTCGGCGGCGAAGAATGTGGAACGATCGCGGCCCGGTTCCAGGGCGCTCACCCGGCGCACCTCCACCCCGGGCAGGGCGGCTTCCAGGGCCAGCGCATCGGTGACCGGTCCATCGCCCACCAGGACGAGCCGAGCCTGGCGCTCCTGAATCAGGCGGACCACGGCGGCCAGGGCTTCCGTGGCATCGCGGGTGCGGTGAAGGACGCCGCCGGCGGCGGTCAGACTTTCCTCGAGCCGGGCCACGGGATCGGGGCCGGCTCCCTGGTAGCCGACGCTACCCCGGTCGGGCAGCGGGGGGATGGTTCCGGCGCGGTTTCCCTCGGCCACTGCGCGCCGCACGCGCTCCAGAAACGCCTCGCGGTCGCTGTTCACGAGCGGTTCTCCGGGCGAGGAAGGAATCGACTCAGGTGCTGCCCAATGTACTCGTCGAGCTGGCGGGCACAGGCTTCGTAGCGATCGCGCGTGCCGCCGATCGGATCGCTGACATCGTCTCCGGCGGGGCTCAGCAGGATGGGACGGCCCCCTCCCGCCAGCGTCTCCCCGTGCAGGGCGCGGAGATGACTGCGCGTCATCACCAGCAGATGATCGGCCCGGGCCACCAGGTCCCGGGTGAGCTGCCGGCTCTGGTGTCGCGTCAGGTCCAGCCCCAGGGCGCGAGCCACCTCGATAGCCTCAACGGCGGCTGGCGCGCCGGGCCCGGCCGCCAACCCGGCTGAAACCACCTGATATCCGCGATCTTCCAGCTCCTCGACGCCGCAACCGAGCCGCTCGGCGAGGCGGCGCTTGCACAGGACCTCGGCCAGGGGGCTGCGGCAGGTGTTGCCCGTGCAGACGAAGACGATCAGCGTGGCGAGCAAGGCGCGGAGATCGTCGGCGCGGATGCCGCCTTCCTGCTGGACCCTCCACTCGTCGCCGCGCAACTCGACCAGGGTGACCGGCCGCAGTGGTTCGGACGGCGCCTCGATCAACAGGTCGAGCCGGCCGGCGGTGGCTTCATGGACCTGCTGGGCGTTCCGGGCGGCAGCCTGGCCATGAAAGACCGGGGCGGCGATCATTGGCTCGGAGAGATGGCGCAGCACCTCGTGGAGGATCTCGTGGGCGGGATGCACCAGGTGCAGCTGCCCATCCTGGGTGAGCGCGTTGCGCACCTCGGGCGGCAGGCGCGAGGCCAGACCGCGATCGACGCCATCGCCGCCCACCAGCTTCAGCGGCCCCGGCCAGAACCGCCGCGCCAGCCGGACGCCCGACGCGCCGACCTCGGGCAGCCAGTCACGCAGGGCACCCACCGAGGACAGCAGCAGCTCCAGCGGTCGGGGGCCGACCGACTCGCCGAGGCGCTGGATGACGCCCGGGCGTAGCGCTGCGCCGACGGCGAGGGCGCCGGACTCGGTCGGAAACGCCACCAGACCGCCGCGACGCAGGAAAGCTGCCACCGAGGCCGCCATCTGATCGGGACGCTCGACGCGCCCCCAGTCGAGTAACTCGGTCATGCACCATCCTCCCGCGGCTTAACGGCCCAGCCAGAGCCGGCGATGGTAGACGGCCCACTCGACCACGAGCAGCAGCAACGCCCCCAGAGCCATCCACTTCCACGTATCATAGGCCTGCACCCGCTCGCGGTCGGCTTCGATTCGTTGATCGCCCAGCTTGATCTCGTCGCGCGGCTGGGTGTTGCCCTCGTCGGTCTCCACCAGCCCCACCGCGAAGAAACGCCGCCCGCCGGGCCAGGTGGCCTGGTACACCCCCAGGCGTTCGGTATTCAGGTAGACAAACTCGGCCCCGGCGCCTCGCCCCACGCGCTGGGTCATCCCCGCTGGATCGGTCACCTCCACGCGCTCGGCCGGGCCGTCGGGCCGCAGCACCCGCGACTCACCGGGCAGCGTCGTCTCCTCCGCTGCCTGGTCGCTCACGTTCCCCAGCTGATACAGCACATTGCGCAGAAACAGCGGGAAGCTCGCCTTCAGGCACCAGTTCGTCGTCCATTCTCCCTTCGCGTTCACCAGGGGGAAGGTCAGCACCAGGTCGCGGAACGAGCGTCGGGGCAGCAGGAACAGTAGCGCTGTCTCGCGGCCCGCCTCGAGCAAGCGCGGCACGCCGGACGGCACTCCTTTAGCACGCAGGTCGAAGCGAAACGCCTCGGTGTAGGCGATTTCGTCCAGGCCGGTCAGATGACGCATGAGCGGATGCGCCGACGCGGGGTTGCCGATGGGCGCGCCCACCAGAGCCGGCAAGGCGGCGCGCTTCCAGGGGGGCGGCACCTCGCCGATGAAGAAGGTGTTGGCGACGGGCAAGGCATCCTCGGTGGATGGCGTGCAGCGGTCGAAGACCACCAGATCGAAGGCGCCGGCCCGGGCGGGCTGCAGGTATTTGGCGGCGTCGGCCAGATCGGGCGGAGCCAGGTAGGTCACCCGGGCGACCCGCGCGGTCTCTTCCAGGTCGAAGAAGTGGCGCAACACCTCGTTGCCAGGTGTCACGATCAGGACGCGCGCCTTGCGCACCACTCCCGCGACCAGCCAGGCCTCGTCGTCGGCGGCGAACTGATCCTGATGGTTCTTCAGCCGGGCGTGGAGCAGGACGTCGGCGCCTTCCTCGATGTCATCGAGCTGGAAGGTGACGGCCTGTTCGCCCGGAGCATCGCGCGGAGGCACCTTGCGCTGCGGATCGCCCGGGGCCACCATCCGGGCGTCGATGCGGGCGGGCGTCTCGCGCAGATTGAACTCCGCCTGACCGGGCCGCCGCGTTTCCAGCTCGACCGTCACCTGGGCCGGTGTCGCGCGGAAGTTCTGCAGCCGGAGGAAGACCTGCATCCGGGCGGGGTCCTTCTCGTCGCGGACAGCGTTGAAGCTGGCGATGCCAACGTTGTTGACCATCTCGGGCCCAGGAGCGCCGATGCGGTGGTAGATCAGGCCCAGATTCCCAGCGGCGAACCCGGGCACCTCGGGAAAGCGCCCATCGGAGAAGAGATGCACCTCGGCGGCGATGCCCTCCGGGGCGACATAGGTGCGTGCCTCGGCGGGGTTTTCACCCGCGGGGCGCACCGCCTCGTCGTCGGCCGAGCGATGGGGGTTGGCCAGGCTGTCGGCCAGGGTCAGAGCATCGTCGATGCGAGTGGGCCGCTGAGTGGGTTGGATCTGGCGCAGCGCAGCGCGGAGAGCGCCCCGGTCGCGCGTGTAGGGTTGCAGGATGCTGGCGCGGGCGTTGAACTCGATCACCATGCCGGCGTCGCCCTCGGGCCGCGCCTCGACGAGTGCGAGCGCTTGCTGCCGGGCGGCTTCGAGCCGGCTCGGGGCCACGTCGGTGGTATTCATGCTGGCCGAGTTGTCGAGCAGGATGATGTAATGGCGTCCGCCAACGGAGGCGCGGCCGTGGAACTGCAGCGCCAGCGCCGCATAGACAAGCAGGAGCGCACAGGCCAGTTGTGCGAGCAGGAGGAGGTTATCGCGCAGCCACTGGAAGAGGCTGTTGACGTGCAGATCCTCGATGCTGCGGCGCCACAGGAAGGTGGAGGGCACCTCGACCGCCTGGCGGCGCAGCTTGAGAAAGTAGAGCAGTACCAGCACCACCGGGACGAGCAGCAACAGCAGGGTGGCCCCGAGAGGGAGCGGGTTGTGGTAGCTGAGAGCGAGATGTTCGCGGAGCCAGTCGTTGGTGGGCGCCTCCAGCCCGGCCAGGCTCAGCACCAGGAGAACGGCCCCGGGCAGGGCGAGCACGACCAGCAACCCCAGCCCCAGAGGGAACAGGAGTCCCTTGCCGGCCGGCCGTCGAACGGGTGCGCTGCGCGTCGCCATCGAGTTCTCCTCGCCGATGCTGTGGATGATTGTATCTGGTGGGCAGTTTCTTGACCTGGCGGACCTCCTCCGTTAGCTTCAGAAGATGCCCGCCTTCTCTCTCTCCGGAGCGTCTTCCATGCCATCGCTCGCGCGTCTGGCAGTTCTGTTGTTGCCGGGCCTGGCCCTGGCTGCCTCGCCGCCCACGAAGCCCACGCCTGTGGTTCCGGATCATGCGCGCCAGATGACGGCCAGCCGGGAGCTATTCACCCGATCAGTCCGCAAGGTGCTGATCGATGCGTGTGTCAAGTGCCATGGCGGCGGTAAGGCACGCGGCGGGCTTGACCTGACGACGCGCGAGGCGCTGCTCAAGGGGGGCGACAACGGGGCGGTCATCGTTCCGGGCAAGGGCAAGGAGAGTAAGCTGGTTCGCCTGACGGCCCATCTCGACGAACCACACATGCCTCCGGCCTCGTCGGGGGTGCGTCTGACTCCGGCCCAGCTGACCGACCTGACCCGCTGGATCGACGGCGGGGCTGCTTATGATCGTCCGCTGCTCGATCAACCCGGCGCGGGCAAGCCGAAGGTCTTCGCCATCACCGACGAGGATCGTCAGTTCTGGTCGTTCCGCCCCCTGCGACGGCCAGCCGTTCCGCCAGTGCGCACCACCGGTTGGGCACGCAATCCGATCGACCAGTTCATCCTGGCCCGGCTGGAGGAGAAGGGGATCCGTCCCAATCCGTCGGCGGCTCCACGAAACTTGCTCCGCCGCGCGACCCTCGATCTGCTTGGCCTGCCTCCCACTCCCGACGAGGTGGACGCTTTCCTGGCCGATAGACGGCCCGAGGCCTACGAACGGCTCGTGGATCGATTGCTGGCCTCGCCTCACCATGGCGAACGCTATGCCCGGCACTGGCTCGACATCGTACGCTTCGCCGAGAGCCATGGGTTCGAGCACGACTACGACCGCCCCCACGCCTGGCCCTACCGCGACTTCGTCATCAAGGCGCTCAACCTCGATCTACCTTACAACGACTTCGTCCGCTGGCAGATCGCGGGCGATGAGTTCGAGCCGACCAACCCGCTGGCCCTGACGGCGACCGGGTTCCTGGGAGCGGGCGTCCACAGCACCCAGATCACCGCCAACACGGTGGAGAAGGAACGCTACGACGAGCTGGACGACATCGTGCGGACCATGAGCACCGCCATGCTGGGGCTAACCGTGGGCTGCGCTCGTTGCCACGATCACAAGTACGATCCGATCTCGATGCGCGACTACTACCGCCTGGTCTCGACCTTCACCAAGACAGTCCGCAGCGATCAGGATCTCGACCTGGACCCGGAGCTGAGCCGCGAGGCGCGACGCATCTTCACAGAGCAGGAACAGACGCTCGCACAGCGGCTGGCGGACTACGAGCGCACCACCCTGCCAAACAAGTTGACGGCCTACCTGGCCAGCCGACCCAGGAGCGGTGTCTCGGCCTGGAGCGTGGTCGAACCGACGAAGATCACCTCCGCCGGCGGAGCCACCTTCACCCGGCAGGCGGATGGGTCGTACCTGGCCAGCGGCACGAGCCCCGCGAACGACACCTACACCCTTGTCGTCGAGACGGCGACACCGGAGATCCGCGCCATCCGTCTGGAAGCATTAGCGCATACGTCGCTGGTGCGAGGTGGCCCCGGACGCGCGAACAACGGTAACTTCGCCCTCAGCGACGTGCGGATCACTGCCCGGCCGCGCAGCGGAGGTCCGGAAACCCCGGTGAAGATCGCCGGTGCCCGCGCCACCTTTGAGCAACGCGGCCTGCCAGTGGCCGCCACCATCGACAACAACCCGAACTCGGCCTGGGCGGTCGATCCGCAGTTCGGCAAGGATCACGCGGCCGTGTTCGACCTGGCCGCGCCGCTGGGTCATCCGGGCGGGACCGTGCTGACTCTGACGCTGCGGTTCAACAACAACACCCACCACAGCATCGGTCGGCCGCGCCTGGCGCTGAGCACGTTGCCGAAGCCGCCCGCGGTCGCCGGCGATGGCTTGCCCGAGGAGGTCCGCCGGGCCCTGGCCCGTCTCGAGGCAACACCAGGTCAGGCCCCTACGCCTGCCGAGCGCACCGCCCTGCTGGCCTGGTATCGGGGGAACGATTCCGGCTGGAAGAAGTTGGCCGACGAGCTGGAGGCGCATCGTCGCAAGGGGCCGAGTGTGGGCAAGGTCAAGGCGATGATTTGCGGCGAGGGGTTGCCTGCTGTCCGTCTGCACAGCCAGGGCAGCGACTACCTCGAACAGACGCACTTCCTGCTTCGCGGCGATCCCAACCAGAAGGCGGGCGTGGCCACGCCGGGCTATCCGGCGCTGCTCGTACGCACCAGGGAGGGCGAAACGCGCTGGCAGCTGCAACCGCCGGCCGGATCGCGTTCGCCCTACCACCGTCGGGGCCTGGCCAACTGGATGAGCGATGTCGATCACGGTGCGGGGCATCTCCTGGCCCGGGTCATCGTGAACCGCCTGTGGCAGCATCACTTCGGCACGGGGCTGGTGGCCACCGTCAGCGACTTCGGCCTGCAGGGTGATCGTCCCTCGCACCCCGAGTTGCTCGACTGGCTGGCCTCGGAGCTAATCGCCCAGGGCTGGCGACTCAAGCCGATCCATCGTCTCATCCTGACCAGCGCCACCTACCAGCAGAGTCCCGCCTTCGACCGACAGAAGGCCGCGATCGACCCCGATAACCGCCTGCTGTGGCGTCGCGTGCCCCGACGGCTGGAGGCAGAAAGCATCCGCGATTCGCTCCTGGCCGCCTCCGGACAGCTCGACTCTCGCCTGTTTGGACCGGGTACGCTGGATCTGCAGCAGCGACGCCGCTCGATCTACTTCTTCGTGAAGCGCAGCCAGCTCATTCCGATGCTCACCCTGTTCGACGCCCCGGATGGCACGGTCGGCATCGAGCAGCGCACCACCACCACCATCGCACCGCAGGCTCTGCTGATGCTCAACAACCCCGTGGTGCGCCAGGCGGCCGAGCAACTGGCCCGGCGTCTGGGAGAGGTCAAGGAGCCCGGTGCCGTGGTGGCCCTGGGCTACCGCCTGACCCTGGGCCGCCCGCCGGCCGGCAGCGAACTGACCGAGGCGACGGCCTTCCTCGCCGAGCAGGAAAAGCTGTACGCCGACGAGAAAAAGCCCGACGCGGCGCACCTGGCGCGGCTGGATTTCTGTCAGGTGCTGCTCGGACTCAACGAGTTTATCTACGTCGATTGACCCGCCCCGAGGATGTGTCGTGACGCAACCACTTCCGCACCATTTCGCCGACCCGACCTCGTCCGGACTGTCGCGGCGTGACTTCCTCAGCCGGTCCGGCGCGGGTTTTGGCTCGCTGGCCTTGCTGAATTTGCTCGCCAGCGAGGGCCGACTCTCTGGCAATCCCGAGGCGCGGCTGAACCCCCTGGCACCCCGGCCGGCGCACTTTCCATCGAAGGCCAAGTCGGTCATCTGGCTGTTCATGAACGGCGGGCCGAGCCAGGTCGATACCTGGGATTACAAGCCGACCCTGGCGCGGCGCGATGGGCAGGAGCTGAAGGGGTTCGACAGCAAGACCGGCTTCTTCGCCGACCAGGTCGGGCCGCTCATGAAGTCTCCCTTCGCCTGGAAGCAGCATGGGCAGTCGGGGACGTGGGTGCCGGAGATCTTCCCCAATCTGAGCCGGCACGTCGATGAGATGGCTTTTCTCCACTCGTGCTGGACCGAGACGAACAACCACTCACCGGCGCTGTTTCAGATCAACACCGGGATGCCGCGCATGGGCTTTCCCTGCGTGGGCTCGTGGGTGACCTACGGCCTGGGCAGCGAGAGCAAGAACCTGCCCGCGTTCGTGGTGATGTACGACACCCTGGGCCGGGGCCTGCCCAAGGGGAACGCCATCAACTGGGGAGCTGGCTTCCTGCCGGGCATCTTCCAGGGCACGGCGCTGAATCCCCGAGGGTTGCCCATCGACAACCTCAATCGTGACGCCCGCATGGGCGATCGCCAGCAACGCCGGCAACTGGATTTACTACGCCGGCTCAACGAGCAGCACCAGCGGGAGCGCGAGGCCGAGGCCGAACTGAGCGCCCGCATCGAGACGTACGAGCTGGCCTACCGCATGCAGATGGCCGCCCCCGAAGCCCTGGACGTCGAGCGCGAGTCCCGCGCCGTGCAGGATCTCTATGGCATCGACAACCCGCGCTGCAAGCACTTCGCCCGGCAGTGTCTCATGGCGCGGCGGATGGTCGAGCGTGGCGTTCGCTGGGTGCAGATCTATTCCGGTGGCATGGAGAATGAGCTGAGCTGGGATGGCCACACCGACATCGCCTCGAACCATCGCCAGTTCGCAGGCGAGACTGACCAACCAGTGGCGGCCCTGCTCACCGATCTCAAGCAACGTGGTCTGCTGGATTCCACCCTGGTCATCTGGGGCGGCGAATTCGGTCGGCTCCCGGTAGCCCAGCGGCCGAAAGGGACCACGCGCATGGGACGGGATCATAATCCACACGCCTTCACCGTCTGGATGGCAGGCGGCGGCGTCAAGGGCGGCACCCACCACGGCGCCACCGACGAGATCGGCCTCCGCGCCGAACAAGATCGCGTGTCGGTGCACGATCTCCACGCCACCATCCTGCACCTGCTCGGCCTGGATCACACGAAGCTGACCTACCGCTACAACGGCCGACGGTATCGCCTGACCGACGTGCATGGCAATGTGGTCAAGCCGATCATTGCCTGAGATAGAAAGCGAACTGCCATGGAGCTTCCGCCTGGAATTGCCGCGGAGATCCGCCGGCGGATCGAACTGTACCGCCAGGAGCTTCCAGGGGCGCTGAGTCCAGACGGAAGCGCCCTGAGGGTGTGCGGCAGCATTGGCTACGACGCCTGGATAACGCCAGACGGGGACGTCTGGCTGGAAACCTACGATCTGCCCAACGAGGACAACCGGGTAGAAGATCGCTCTCCCCGGGCCCAGATTCTGGTCCTGGCCCTGGGGATTCGAACGCTGCCCGAGCTGGAAGCCCTGTTACCCGCGCGACCTACGACGCGGCCATTGCCTGTCCCGTCTGTCACGGTGCAGGGCGGTTCGATGGCCCGGCCCGGCCGTTTGTCTGTGTGGAATGTTCGGGATTAGGTTGGGTGGAACCCAGGGAGCAGAAGAGGGCTAACTACTCAGATCCAGGGTGGGAAAAGCGAAGCGAGCGCTAAAAAAGCACCCCACGAGGAAAACCTCATGGGGTGCTAGTGTCTTTGACGGGGGAAGGAAATTCAACCCAGCGAGGCGTACATGTTTGTGGTGCTACCCTCGTGAAAAGGCAGCGGTATCATCCTTAGAAAGGAGGTGATCCAACCGCAGGTTCCCCTACGGTTACCTTGTTACGACTTAGTCCCAATCAGGAGTTTCGCCTTCGGCGCCTGCCTCCTTGCGGTCGGCTCAGCGACTTCGGGCGCTCCTCCCTTTCGTGGCTTGACGGGCGGTGTGTACAAGGCTCAGGAACACATTCACCGCGGTGTTGCTGACCCGCGATTACTAGCGATTCCAACTTCATGAAGGCGAGTTGCAGCCTTCAATCTGAACTGGGGCGTGTTTTTTGAGATTGGCTCCCCCTCGCGGGTTTGCTTCCCTTTGTGCACGCCATTGTAGCACGTGCAGCCCTGGACATAAAGGCCATGAGGACTTGACGTCATCCCCACCTTCCTCCGGTTTAACACCGGCAGTCTCTCCAGAGTCCCCGACTTTACTCGCTGGCAACTGGAGACAGGGGTTTCGCTCGTTATGGGACTTAACCCGACATCTCACGACACGAGCTGACGACAGCCATGCAGCACCTGTAGTAGGTTCCGGATTGGATACCGTTCGCACCACGTTTCCGCCACTACTTCCTACCGCTTTCGCACATGTCAAGTCCAGGATAAGGTTCTTCGCGTAGCCTCGAATTAAGCCACATGCTCCACCGCTTGTGTGAGCCCCCGTCAATTCCTTTGAGTTTCAGCCTTGCGACCATACTCCCCAGGCGGGGTACTTATCACTTTTGCTTCGGCAGTGAACCCATGTAAGTCCACTACCTAGTACCCATCGTTTAGGGCCAGGACTACCGGGGTATCTAATCCCGTTTGCTCCCCTGGCTTTCGCGCTCAGCGTCAGTAAAGGTCCAGCGCGCCGCTTTCGCCACCGGTGTTCCTTCCGATATCTACGCATTTCACCGCTCCACCGGAAGTTCCGCACGCCCCTACCTCCCTCAAGACAAACAGTATCCAAGGCACTTCCACGGTTGAGCCGTGGGATTTCACCCGGACTTGCCTGCCCGCCTACGCGCCCCTTTAAGCCCAGTGATTCCGAACAACGTTTGCACGGTTCGTCTTACCGCGGCTGCTGGCACGAACTTAGCCCGTGCTTCCTCCAGAGGTCGATCAAAGGTTTCCCCTTTTCTCCCTCTCGACAGTGCTTTACAACCCGAAGGCCTTCATCGCACACGCGGCGTCGCTCGGTCAGGCTTGCGCCCATTGCCGAAGATCCTCGACTGCAGCCTCCCGTAGGAGTCTGGCCAGTGTCCCAGTGCCAGTGACGCAGGTCGTGCTTCACACCTGCTAGGCATCTTGGCCTTGGTGAGCCGTTACCTCACCAACTAGCTAATACCACGTGGGCCCCTCCCGGCAGCCTGAGCTGTACCAAAGAGAGGCCTCTCGATACGACATTCGGTATTACCCTCCCGTTAGGGAGACTATTCCGAACTCCGGGGTAAGTTACCCACGCCTTACTGCCCCTTTCGCCACTTCCCCCAGAGGTTGCCCCCTGGGATTCGTTCGACTTGCATGCCTAATCCACGCCGCCAACGTTCGTTCTGAGCCAGGATCAAACCCTTCAATAAGTATCAGCTTCTGTCACTACCTCCCAGCAGCCACCGAGAGTCGTGACACTTGTAACTGACTTCCTTACTCCACTTACCCCTTCCGGAGCTCGCTTCGTAAGTCAGAGTTTGACGGTCGCCAAATTGACCATTCTCAGGAATTCCTCCACAGCAGAGAGTCTCCCCTCACCCGTGAAGGCACTCAGTGCTTGGCCAATCTGGCCTCACACCTCGCGTTTTGGGTTGGCTTTCCTTCCCCAAATTGTCAAAGAACATAACGCAGATTTGACTCTGCGTTGGTTGCCCTCGCAGTGAGGACAAGGTGAATCATAACGGGATGTAGATTGATGTCAACGGGGGGATGTGAAAATTTGGGAAAAAAGTCTTCCCCCCCACGAGATGGCATGGAGGTCGACCTGCCACAACCAGTTGGCCCCCCTGGCATTGACGCCGGGACGCCTGTAAAAATGATTATCTGGGCAGTTTCTTCGCCGGTCAAGCAAAATGCCCCCCACCCGGCCCCTGACTCGCCTCCTGGAGACCCTCCTTCATGCCCGCCGTTCAGGTGCTTATCCTTCGTGCCCCAGGAGCCAACTGCGATGCCGAGGCCCAGTTCGCCTTCGAGCAGGCCGGCGCCGTCGCTCATCGCCTGCATATCAATCGTCTACGCGAAGCTCCGCTGCTCCTGCAGAGCTACCAGATCCTCGTGATTCCAGGCGGCTTCACCTACGGCGATGACGTGGCGGCCGGCAAGATCCTGGCCAGCCAGCTGGCTCACTTCCTGGGCGACGCCATTCGTAAGTTCCGCGACAGCGAGAAGCTCATCCTGGGCATCTGCAATGGCTTCCAGGTGCTGCTCAAGGCCGGCATCCTCCTGCCGCCGGACGACGACGGCCCCATCGCCACGCTGGCCCACAACAGTTCGGGGCGGTTCGATGATCGCTGGGTCCATGTGCAGGCCACTCCGGGGAAGTGCCCCTTCCTGCGCGGCATCGATCGCCTGCTGCTTCCCGTGGCCCATGGCGAGGGGCGCTTCGTCTGTCGCGAGGCCTGGCAGCTGAACGGCCTCATTCAAACGGGGCAGGCCGTGCTGCGCTATGTCGATGCCGAGGGCAAGCCGGGAGGCTACCCGGTGAACCCCAACGGCTCGCAGGGCGATATCGCCGGGATCTGCGATGCGACTGGCCGAGTGCTGGGGTTGATGCCGCATCCCGAACGCCATGTGTTGCCGACGCATCACCCGCGCTGGACCCGACTGGGGCTGGCTGCCGAGGGAGATGGCCTGGCCCTCTTCCGCAACGCTGTGCGTTTCTTCCAGTAACAAGGGCCCCGCGGAGGATGCCCATGGGATTCAGCCCCAGTGAACAGACCGCCTGCGAGCAGCTTGCCCGGCTGGCTCTGGCAGAGGATCTGAACGAGGTCGGCGACCTGACCAGCGCCGCCCTCATCCCTCCCGACCTGCCAGGCCGGGCGGTGTTTGTCGCCCGAGCCGACGGCGTGCTGGCGGGACTGCCCGCGGCCAGGCTCGTCTGTCAGCTTGTTGATGCCCGGTTGCAATTCGTGGAGCATCGCTCTGACGGAACCCGGGTGAGCGAAGGGACCGCCCTGGCCACCGTTTCCGGGCCCATGGCTTCCATCCTCACCGCCGAGCGCACCGCTCTGAACTTCCTGCAACGTCTTAGTGGAGTCGCCAGTCAGACTGCTCTGTATGCGCTGGCTGTCCAGGGAACCTCCTGCCGTCTGCTCGACACGCGCAAGACGACGCCCGGCTGGCGCCAGCTCGAAAAATACGCCGTGCGCCAGGGGGGTGGACACAACCATCGGATGGGCCTGTATGATGGCGTGCTGATCAAGGATAACCACGTGGCCGCGCTGGGAGGCGGTCCCGACGGGGCGGCCCGCGCGGTCCTCCTGGCCCGGGAGCGGTATGGTCAGCGCGTGCCGATCGAGGTGGAGGTGGACACGCTCGACCAGCTGGTGGCGGTCCTTCCGGCGGGGCCCGACATCGTTCTGCTCGACAACATGACGCCCGAGCAGTTGCGCGAGGCGGTCCATCTGCGCAACGGCTCGGCTCCCGGGGTGCAGCTGGAGGCCTCCGGTGGGGTGACGCTGAGTACCTTGACCGCCATCGCCGCCAGCGGGGTCGATCGCGTCAGCGTAGGCGCGCTGACACACAGTGCCCGGGCCCTTGACATCGCCCTGGATTACCTCCCCCCTGCCCCGTGAACCTTTCCCCGGGACGTTCGCTCGTTTCCGTCAGAGTGGCCGAGCCTCCCGGAAGGATCTTCCATGACCGAGCCGCCCCAGAACAGCCTGCCGCCGATCTCCAATCGCTTTCGCCGCGAGGAACACCTGCGCCGGTCGAAGGACTTCCGGCGCGTCTACGACCGGCGCCGTTCGGTCAGCGACGGCTGGCTGATCGTCTACGGCTGCGAGAACGCGTTGCCCTATCTTCGGCTGGGATTGTCGGTGTCGCGGAAGGTGGGATGTGCACCGCATAGGAACCGGCTGCGTCGGCTCTATCGCGAGGCGTTCCGGCTGTCGCGTCCTGGGCTGCCGGTCGGGCTGGACCTGGTGTTGATCCCCCGGCGCCACGACCATCCATCCCTGGACGTGCTGCGCCAGTCGCTGGGCAAGTTGATCCCCAGCCTGGCCCGCAAGCTGCAGATGGAGCGCCCCGCATGATCCGCCGGGCGCTGGGAGGGGTCAGCTGGCTGGTGGCGCTGCTGCTCATTGCGGCGGTGCGCTGCTACCAGGTGGCTGTGCGCCCCATTCTGCCGCCGCTGTGTCGCTTCACGCCCAGCTGCAGCGAGTACATGATAGCCGCGTTGGAGAAGTATGGCCCCTTGCGGGGCACGGGTAAGGGGTTGTGGCGCATCTGTCGCTGCAACCCCTGGAACCCCGGCGGGTACGATCCCCCCTGATCCTCTGCCCAGCGAGCGGGCGGCGACTCAGGCCGACTTCTTCTTCTGGACGAAGGCTTCCTCGATCGATTGCCGATCGAAGCCGTTCGGCACCTTGTCGAAGGCAGCGTACTGATACAGCGCGCTGAGGAAGATGGTGTCGAGCGCAGCGCCGATGGCGGCGGCTCCCAGCAGCAGCAGCACACCCAGGACGATGAGAGCGATGCCCAGCGCCACCGGCTTGACCGCCCCGGCCACGGCGCCGCCAGCGACCAGCAAGGCGACGCCTGGCAGGAGAAGGAGGAACTTGAACAGGCCCAGGCCGAAGTTACCCACCAGCGCCTCGCCCCAGGTCTTCTTCAGCAGCGCCACCGACCGGCTGATGGCGGCGAAGGGCCCCAGCTTTTCGACGACGAGCACGGGGATGACGAAGAAGGTGACCACCGTCCAGGCGGTGCCGAGGATCGCGCTGATGAACTCGCCGACCTTTTCGTGGGCATTCTCGATCGCCTTCAGAATCAGACCGACCGTGGCCGACACCAGCGTCCAGGCCAGGATCTGGGGCAGACGCGCGGCCGCCGCTCCGAAGCCGTCACCCAGGGTTGGCTCCTCGCCGTTGAACCGCAGGATGGCGCAGCTAACGAGGGCGGAGTTGCAGAAGATGATCACGAAGTAATTGGCGAAGTAGAAGCCGAAGATGACCAGGTACACCCACCAGGGCAGCTGGCCGTTGTTGGCCTCTGGGTCGAGGTCGATCTTGCCCGCCATCTGCAGGCCGATCAGTGGGCCAATGAAGCTGGCCATCACCAAGAGCACGCCCAGGCCAGATAGTATCGGAAAGATGACGAGCTTCTTGTCCGAGTAGAGGACGTTCCAGCTGGCCCTGGCCAGCTGAAAGCTGCGCGAGATACGGTCGAACATCGATACGACTCCGAGAAGGGAAGGGTCTGCGAGTTATTCGCGACGGGAGGTTGGGGATTGTAGCATGACTGTCGCCTGCATTCTCGCACCGAGTCTGTGAAATTTCCCTCACCGAGCAGATCGATGCAACTATCGACCAATCTCTGCACCATCCGGACCTGGCGCGCCACCGATGGCGACGCTCTGGTGCGCCACGCCAACAACCCGCGCATCGCCGCCCAGCTGCGAGATCGCTTTCCTCACCCGTACACCCAGGCTGACGCCGAGCGCTGGCTGGCTTTCGTCGCCACCATGGACCCGCTGACTTCCTATGTCCTGGAGGTGGAGGGTGAGCTAGTCGGCAGCATCGGGGTGGTGCTCCACAGTGACATCGACCGCGTTTCCGCCGAGATCGGCTACTGGGTGGCGGAACCGCTGTGGGGACGGGGTATCGCCACGGCGGCACTGCAGGCGTTCAGCACCTGGGCCTTCGACCGCTTCGAGCTGACCCGTCTGTATGCCACTCCCTTCGCCGACAACCAGGCCAGCTGTCGGGTGCTGGAGAAGGCCGGCTATCAGCGCGTCGGCCTGTTGCGACGAGCGGCGATCAAACAGGGGCAGATCCGCGACCTGGCCCTGTACGATCTGATCCGGGCGTGAGCCCTCACTTGTCGGGGAAGAGCCCCTCGCCGGGGGGGAGTTCCTTCAGGCTCTTCAGGCCGAACACCTGGAGGAACTTGCGGGAGGTTTCGTAAAGAGCGGGGCGGCCCAGGGTGTCGTCACGGCCGGCGAGACGAACCAGGCCCTTCTCCATCAGCTGCTTCAGCACCTCGCTTGAACCGACGCCGCGAATCGCCTCGATGTCGGCCCGGGTGATCGGCTGCCGGTAGGCGATGATGGTGAGCGTTTCTCGCGCTGCGGCGCTCAGGTGCGTTTCCGGCGGCGCCTGGCGCAGGCGGCTTAGCCAGGAATGAAACTCTGGCCGGGTCAGTAGCTGGAAGCCACCGGCCAGTTCCTCGACCTGGAAGGCGCTGCCCTCGGCGGTGTAGAGATCGCGCAGCCGTACCAGCTCGCGGCGGGCCTCGGCGGCATCCTTCAGGCCGGCGGCCGCGGCGAGCTTGCGCGCGGTCAACGGTTCGTCCGCCAGAAACAACGCTGCCTCCACCCGGGCCAGCTCCTGCGTTCGGGCGAACTCGCCCACCACCTCGGTAGCCTGGCGCATGCCCCCCAGCAAGCGCTGCCCCCAGGGGCGGGGTACAGGGACAGGCCGATGGGGGGTGGACCGTAGCGCCGCGGGCCGAGAAACGAACGGATGTCGAGTCAAGGGGCTTCTCCCGGGGTTTGCTTGCCGCCCTTTCCACGCCGACATAGATTAGCATTCGCTTGATGACTCTCCCAGGCTGAAGGGGCATGGACATGCCACGGTTGGTTCTCTGCGCAGCCCTCGCTCTCAGCCTCGCCCTCGCGAGCCGCGCCGCTGAACCGCACTCGGCACCGCAGCAGGGCCAGCTGGTCCGGGTCGAGCCGCAAGCCGGCACGGTAACCCTCGCCAGCGACGGGGCCGAGCACACCTACACCCTGACGCCGGAAACCGCCCTGCAGGCGACCACCAGCGCGGGCACCTTCGCCATCGACGCCGTGCCGGATCGCGTGTCCACCCGGCGCAAACTCACCGACCTGGAGATCGTCGCACATCGACTGGAACACCCTGCCTTCCAGGTGGGCGCACCGGCCACATTCACGCCCGGTCCCGGCGATACGCTGCTCAGTTTGCAGATCGAGCCGCGTCTGGAGCAGGTCTACGCCCTGACGTCGCTGTTCGCCTGGCTGGGGCTGCCTGCGGAACTGGCCGGGCTGGCCGCCCTGCTCACCTCCGCCCTGCTGCTGCTCGGGTTCGTCGCGGTCAGCGCCATCTTCTTCATCTGGCTGGAACGCAAGGTAGCGGGGCGCATTCAGGACCGTCTCGGCCCGACGCGGGTAGGAGGCAAGTTCGGCTGGCTGCAGACGATCGCCGACGGAATCAAGCTGCTGGTGAAGGAAGATCTGATCCCCGGCGACGCCGATCCGGTGCTCTTCCGCCTGGGGCCGTACATCGCTTTCTGCGGGAGCTTCGCTGCCTTCATCGCGTTGCCGTTCGCCGCCGGCTGGTCGGCCTTCACCTCCGGCCTGGGCGCGTTCACCATCGGCGTCTACTTCATGCTGGCCGTCATGTCGACCGAGGTGTTCGGTATCATCCTGGCGGGCTACGGCTCGGGGTCGAAGTGGGCGCTCTTCGGCGGCATGCGCGAGGCGGCCCAGATGGTCAGCTATGAGGTGCCCATGGCGCTGTGCGTCCTGGTGCCCGTTGTCGTCGCGGGGACGATGGATCTGGGGCGCATCGCGCTCAACCAGGGCGGCTTCTTCTGGAACTGGTACCTCTTCCGCGACCCGTTTACCTTCCTCGCCTTCTGGACCTACTTCACCTGCGCCACGGCCTCGTGCAAGCGGGCCCCGTTCGACCTCGCCGAGGCCGAGAGCGAGCTGGTCGCCGGCTTCCACACCGAGTACAGCGGGCTGCGCTGGTCGTTCTTCTTCATGGCAGAATACGCCACCATGTTCGCCGTGTCGGGCATCGCCGCGCTACTGTTCCTGGGTGGCTGGAATAGCGGCCTCGTCCCCGCCGAGCTGAGCACGCTGCCGGCCCTGGCCTGGCCCTTCCCCGTGCTGAACGTCGGCAACCTGATCAACGGCGTGGTGCTGGTGCTCAAGGCCTGGCTGCTGGTCTTCGTCATGATGTGGGTCCGCTGGACCTTGCCGCGCCTCCGCATCGACCAGGTGATGATGACCTGCCTGAAGTACCTGCTGCCGATCAGTTCGTTCCTCCTGGTGGGGGTGAGCGTGTGGGAGGTGCTGGTGCGACCGCACGTCGGCCTGCTGGTCAACTTCACCCTGGCCGGTCTGTCGGTGCTGGCGCTGGTGTGGATGCTGATCGCGATTCTGCTCACCCCCAACCAGCTGCCTCCCACAGGGGTGGCTGCATCCGGGGCGCCGGTCTTCCCTCCCGATGATCTCTCCAGCAGGACGTGAGCCCGCGATGACGCTGCATGCTATCCTGTTCTACCTCCTGGCCGCGCTCACGGGCATCAGCGCGGTGGCCGTTGTGGTGTCGCAGAACATCATTCGGGCGGCCACCTGGCTGCTGTTTACCCTGGCGGGAACGGCCGGCATCTTCTTCCTGCTGGGAGCCGACTTCATCGGCGCGACGCAGCTGCTCGTCTACGTGGGCGGCACGCTGGTGCTCGTCGTCTTCGGGGTGATGCTGACCGCCCAGGGCCCCTACGGCGCCTTGCGGATCTCGGCGGCAGAGTGGGCGATCTCGCTGACGGTGGGGCTGTTCCTCTACGGGGTGCTGGCCCTGAGCCTGCTCACGGTCGATCCGCCCATCGATACCACGGTCAACCTCGACGACCGCCCCCCGCCAGGACAGCCGGGACGGTCGTTGCTGCCCAGCCGACATCTCGGTGCGGCCTTCCTGGGCGACAAACACTCCACGCCGGACGCCTTCCTGCAGGGACCCGGCCACCTGGGCGGATACCCACGCACCCGGATGCACTATCTTCTACCGTTCGAGATCATCTCCGTGCATCTGCTCGTGGTGCTGATCGGAGCGGCCTATCTGGCCCGGGCCAAGCGGAGGCGCGCGGAACAGTCATGACCATCACCCTCAACCACTACCTGTTGCTGGGCGCGCTGTTGTTCGCCTGTGGCGTGGTGTGCATGGCCACGCGGCGCAACGCCATCGGCGTGCTGATGGGGGTGGAGCTGGTGCTTAACGGCGCGGGGATCAACTTCGTCGCCTTCGCGCACTTCAACCCAGCCTTCGAGATCGAGGGGCAGATCTTCGCCCTGTTCGTCATCGTGCTGGCTGCCGCCGAGGCTGCCATCGCCCTGGCCATCGTGCTGAACTTTTACAACAACCACGCCACGGTGGACGTGGATGCGGCCGAGGAGTTGAAGGGCTAGCCGATGCCAGATTTTCACGCGCGCCCCGGACTGCTCTTCGTGCTGGCCACGGTCCTGCCCCTGGCCTCGTTCACGCTCATTCTCCTGGCCTCGTTCGCCTGGTGTGTGGCTCGACGCTACCGCGCCACGTTGGGCGAGCGACTCTATCAACTGTTCGGTGGAGACACCCCAGGACGCATCCCGGCGTATGTCGCCCTGGCCGCCATGGTCCTGTCGTTCGGCTGTGTGGCGTACGGCTCCTACCTCTACCACCTCGATCACACCGAGTACCGCCACGCGCTGGAACATCGTGAACACGAGATGGACCGGCTGCGTGAAGCCGCCCGCCAGGCTCCCGAGGCCGAGAAGGAAAACCTGGAAGAAGAAGTGCACGCGGCCCACGATGCCCTCGGCGCCCAGGAACGCGCCTGGAACAAGCTGCGCGACGAGAAGTGGCGCGGCCTGTTGTGGCGTGTGGTTGCGGTGCGTCCGCTGGCGCCGCGCGGCACCGAGTTCGGCACCAACCTCGATGTCGGCTTCAGCATCGACACGCTTAGCTGTGTCATGTTCCTCATGGTCACCTTCATCGCCACGCTCATCCATCTTTTCTCGATGGGGTACATGGCCGACGAGGCCGCCGCCACCGTCGAGGATCACCAGGTGGGCGACCATGACGCGCATCTTCGACGCCGCGGGCGGTTCGGCCGCTTCTTCATGTATCTGTCGCTGTTCTGCTTCTCGATGCTGAACCTGCTCCTGGCCGACAACCTCTTCCAGGTCTTCGTCAGCTGGGAGCTGGTGGGCGTTTGCTCGTATCTGCTGATCGGCTTCTACTACGAGCGACAGAGTGCCTCGGACGCCGCGAACAAGGCGTTCATCACCAACCGGATCGGCGATGCCGGCTTCATCCTGGGGCTGATCATCCTCTTCGGCTACGTGGGCACGCTGAACTTCGACGCCATGTTCGGCCGGGTTCGCGCTCCCCTGCATGATTCGCATGAACCGGTCGGCCTGCCCGTGGCGGGACGACTCGTCCGCGGCGACGCCGTCCCCGGGGAGAAGGGGGCTACCAACTTCCTCCTGCGACAGGATGGCCGTGATCTGCTGCTCTTCCCGAGCCGGCCGCACGTCGATACTGCCGACATCGTTCCGCACGACGAGTCCGGCCAGCCTCGCCGTCTGAGCTTGCATGGCGAGACAGTGGCGCTGCGCAAGACGCCGCATCGGACGCAGTACACCTGGATGCCTTACTGGATGCTCGTGGCCGCCGGGCTGGGGATCTTCCTGGGGTGCGTCGGCAAGTCGGCCCAGTTTCCGCTGCAGGTCTGGCTCCCCGACGCCATGGAGGGCCCGACACCTGTTTCGGCACTCATCCACGCCGCCACCATGGTGGCCGCCGGCGTCTATCTTGTGGGCCGCTGCTACCCGCTGTTCACCCCCGAGGTGTTGCTGGTGATCGCCTACGTGGGCGCCATCACGCTGTTCGTCGCAGCCTCCATCGCCCTGGTGATGACCGACATCAAGAAGGTGCTGGCCTACTCCACGGTCAGCCAGCTGGGCTACATGATGCTGGCGCTGGGCGTGGGCGGCTGGGCCGCGGGTCTGTTCCACCTGGTGACGCACGCCTTCTTCAAGGCACTGCTCTTCCTGGGAGCGGGGGCGGTCATCTACAACTGCCACCACGAGCAGGATCTGACGCGCATGGGCGGACTGTTCTCGCGCATGCGGATCACGGCGCTGACCATGTTGATGGGCGTGCTGGCGATCGCGGGCATTCCGTTCTTCTCGGGCTGGTACAGCAAGGACTCCATCCTGGCGCAGGCGGTCGGGTTCGTGTGGATCCACCCGCAGCATGGATTGCTGTTCCTGCTGCCCCTGATGACGGCCGGGCTCACCACGTTCTACATGTTCCGCATGTGGTTCCTGGCATTCACCGGTTCGCCCCGCGACGAGCACGTGCACGAGCACGCCAGTGAGGCTCCCTGGACCATGACGGTGCCGCTGGTGGTGCTGGCAGTGTGCAGCGTGGCTGTCGCCTGGGGTTGGCCGCTGTGGGACGCTCGGGCCAGCTGGCTGGAGCAACAACTGCACAGCAGCCAGCATCATGCGGTCAAGGCGGACTTCGGCCACGTGGAGGAACATCACGAAAAATGGCCGAAGGAGGCCGCCCGACCGGATCATCAGAACTCGCGGCAGGCCGCCCACGAGCTGCACCATCATGCGGGCTTCCTGGCCTTGTTCGCGGTGCTCCTGGGTACGCTCTTCGCCGTGCTGACCTACTATAGCGGCGCGCTGGACCCCGACGAGGCCCGCGAGCAGTTCCCCGGGGTGTATGCCTTCCTGCAGAACCGCTGGTACTTCGATCAGCTGTACAGCGTGCTGCTAGTCCGGCCGACCCTGGTGGTGGCGCGGGCGTTCCAGGCGTTCGATTTGACCTGGATCGACGGATGGATTCACGGAACGGCGCGCGGCACCGTGCAGGTGGCCAGGATCGGTGGACGGTTCGATAGCAGCCTGATCGATGGGCTGGTGAACCTGGTGGGCCGCATCGCCCTGGCCAGCGGCGCGGGGCTGCGAGTCTTTCAGACGGGGTTCGTGCGTAGCTATGTGCTCTTTCTGGTCCTGGCGGTCGTTCTCTGCTCCGTGCTGCTGTTGTACTTCGTCGCCCTGGCGGTGGCGGGCGGAGGCTGATCGAGGACCACGTCGGGGAGGCGACTCCTTGCACTGGCAACTGAGGTGTGACGCGACATGACGGAGTTCGACCTGATCTGGATGACCCTGCTGGTCTTTGCCCCCAGCCTGTTCGCCCTGGGTCTGCTCATCTTCCCCCGCCGGGCGGAGACAGCCATGTGCTGGTGGTCGCTGGTCGGCACCGCCGTCACGCTGGGCATTGCCATTGGTGTCTTCATCCAGTGGAAGAGCACGGTCGTCGATCGAGCGGGATTCATCGATGGACCGACCGAGCGCGCCGCCATGTCGCTGGGGGCGCGGACGACTGCCATGGATGCCGCTGCCATCGCCGGCGATCCGCAGCAGTTCTCCTCGGGCGATTTCGTCGCACGCTATCCGTGGATCAAGCGGTTCCGCATCGACTACTTCCTGGGGGTGGATGGCATCTCCATGCCGCTCATCCTGCTGTCGGCGTTCCTGTTCTTCCTGGCGATGCTGGCCAGCTTCCACATCAAGCGCTACGAGAGCACCGAACGGTTCGTGCGCGGCTACTGCATCCTGTTCCTGGTGTTGGAGACGGGTGTGCTGGGCAGCTTCGTTGCCCTCGACTTCTTCCTGTTCTACGTCTTCTGGGAAGTCGTCCTCTTGCCGATGTTCTTCCTCATCGGCATCTGGGGCGGACCACGCCGCGAGTACGCTGCCCTCAAGTTCTTCCTCTACACCTTGCTGGGCAGCGTGTTCATCCTCGTGGCCCTGCTGGGGTTCTATTTCACCAACCTGCGCGACTTCGTCGATCCGGGCATCGTCAAGCTCGAAACCGAGCGGATCAAGCGGCAGATCGAGGGCATCAGCGATGCCGATGCGCTCAAGCAGGTGCAGGTGAACACCTTCGACCTGGTGGTGCTATCCCGGGCCGGCAAGGCGACGCTGGAGTACCTGGGCAGTGGCCAGTCGATTGCTGCCGTGCGTTCCTCTCCCGTGCTGGAACAGGCGCGGGGCCGGTTGCGTGAGCTGCAGGTGAAGAAGGCTCCGGCCGCGCAGATCCAGGCGCAGCAGAAGGCGCTGACCGCGCTGGAGGAAGACGTGGAGAAACGCCTGAAGAGCGAGTGGTTCTTCACGCCCACGTTCCAGTACATCATGTTCCTCTTCTTGCTGATCGGCTTCGCCATCAAGGTGCCGGTCTTCCCCTTCCACACCTGGTTGCCCGACGCCCACGTCGAGGCTCCCACGCCCATCAGCATGTTGCTGGCCGGCGTGTTGTTGAAGCTGGGTGGCTACGGTATCCTGCGCATCGCCTACCCGGTGTGCCCCTGGGCCGCCGAGCAGCTGGCCGCCTGGGTCGCCTTCTTCGGTGTGTTCAGCATCGTCTACGGGGCGCTGACGGCGATGGCGCAGACCGACTTCAAGAAGCTCGTCGCCTACTCGTCGGTCAGCCACATGGGCTATGTGTTGCTGGGCATCGCTGTCTGGAGTTCGCCGGAGAACAGCAACGCCTGGAGCCTGGGCATGAACGGCGCCCTGTTCCAGATGGTGGCCCATGGCATCACCTCGGCGGGCATGTTCTTCCTTGTCGGCGTGATCTACGAACGTGCCCACCATCGCAACCTTGATAACTTCCGTGGCCTGTACGAGGCCATGCCCCTGTACGGCGGCATCAGCGCGGTCATCTTCTTCGCCGCCATGGGGCTGCCCGGGTTGTGCGGCTTCATCGGCGAGGTGATGGTGGTGCTTTCCGCCTGGAAGTTCGCGCCGGGTGGCCAGCAATGGATCGGCATCACCTTCTCCGTCCTGGCGGCCCTGACGGTGGTCATCACTGCCGCCTACATCCTCTGGACGATCCAGCGCGTCTTCATGGGTACCAACTCCGCCTACCGGAACTACCCGGACATCACCGCCTGGGAACTGTGCTGTGCTGTCCCCCTGGTTGTCCTGGCCGTCGCCCTCGGCGTCGTGCCTCAGCTGTTACTGCTCAACTGGATGGAGCCGACCGTGACTCACCTGGTAGATACCCTGGTTGGCTTCCGCCCCTGACCCCGACTCCTGGAGCCGAGTGGGAGGGCTCCGCCCTCTTCTTCGGAGAAAGCGCTCCATGCTGCCGAAGATTGAAATCGACGTGTTCCAGTCCAACCTGGTGGACTTCCTGCCCGAGGGGATTCTCTGCCTGGGCATTGTCGCGCTACTGGTGGCTCGCCTGTTTCGCACCTTCGACCGCAGCCACCTGGGCGCGCTGGCCCTGCTGGTCGTGCTGGGCGCTCTGCTGGTCAGTGTCCTGCAAGCACTGGGACGCCCCGGCCTGGACGCGCTGCTGACCAGTACGGGCCTGGGTCGCTCCAGCACCGGCACGCTCCTGCGGTCACTCGGCCTCGATGCACCGCCGTCGTACCAGCAGACCTTGCTGTTCGGCGGGATGATGACCTATGACTTCTTCACCGTCTACATGCGCGTCTTCCTGCTCACCTTCTGCCTGCTGGTCATCTGGCTGACCCGACTCACGGGTATTCCCGACCGCGAAGACTCGGCCGACTTTTACGTCCTGCTGCTGGGGGCCACGCTGGGCATGTCGCTGATGGCCTCGGCGACACATCTGCTCATGGTGTTCCTGGCGGTGGAGATGGCGAGTCTGCCCAGCTATGCCCTGTCCGGCTTTCTCAAGGGTCGTCGTCAGTCCAGCGAAGCCGCCCTCAAGTATGTCGTCTATGGCGCGGGGTCAGCCGGCATCATGCTTTATGGCATCAGCCTGCTCGCTGGCAAGTTCGGCACCGGTTACCTGCCCGAACTCGCCACCCTGCTCGTCGCCTCGTTCCAGCCGGGTCACGAGGGCGTTGTCTTCGACCCGGTTGTTGTCCTGGGGACGCTCTTTCTGCTGATCGGCGTGGCGTTCAAGATTGCCTCGGTCCCCTTCCACTTCTGGGCCCCCGACGTCTTCGAGGGCGCCAGCGCCGAGGTGGCTGGGTTTCTCTCGGTCGCTTCCAAGGGGGCAGCGCTGGCCCTGCTGGCCCGCCTATCCATGTTCCTGGGCGGGCTCGATCCGTTGATGAACGCCGACCCGCACGGCGAGCTGCCCTACCTGGCCATCATCCGTTACCTGGTGCCGGTCCTCGCCTTCTTCGCCGCGTTGACCGCCACCTTCGGTAACCTGGCCGCCTATCAGCAGACCAATCTCAAGCGCCTGCTGGCCTATTCGAGCATCGCACACGCCGGGTACATGCTGATGGCTCTGAGCACGCTGACGCGCAACGGCGTCGAGGCCATGCTCTTCTACCTGATCGCCTATCTGTTCATGAACCTCGGCGCCTTCGCCGTCGTCGCCTTTCTCCGCAACCAGGCCCGCAGCGAGGATCTGACCGACTTCCGTGGCCTCGTCCGTCGTTCCCCGGTCATGGTGATCGCCCTGGCGGTATTCCTCCTGTCGTTGCTCGGCCTGCCCCCGCTGGTCGGCTTCGCCGCCAAGTTCCAGGTCTTCGCCGCGCTGTACCAGGACGCCGCGACCTATCGCCGCCTGGGCGAACCCGGCCTGGCCGCGACGCTACTGGGGCTGCTCATCGTCGGGGGTCTCAACACCGTGCTGAGCGCGTTCTACTACCTGAAGGTGCTGAAGGTGATGATCCTCGACCATCGCGCCGAGGACCTGGAAGGAACCGAGCCGCCCCGCCTGGTCGAGCCGACCGGTGCTGTGGTCTTCGTCAGCATGCTGGCCGCCCTGGTGTTCGGCCTGGGCATCCTGTGGGGACCGCTGGGGCTGTGGACCGAGCGCACAGTGGCTCGATTCCGCATCGAACCCGGTCTCGATGTGGTCCGCTCCATCGCACCGGAGAATCCCCCCAACACACCCGCTGGCGGCCCCGGCATGGGACCCGGCGGTGGAGGACCTCCCGGGGGTGGCCGTCCTGGTGCCGGCGGTCCCGGTGGTGGGCGTCCCGGTGCTGGTGGTCCTGGTGGAGGGCGTCCCGGTGCTGGCGGCCCCGGCATGGGACCTCCCGGCGGAGGCAGGCCCGCCAAGGGCAAGGCAGGGGGAAATTAACGTGATCGATCCGGGTTCTCAGGCTGTGCTAGCCTCCATCCTCCGCCGCGAGAGCCGGTCGTTGCTCCTCTATGTGGGCGACGCCTTCCCGTGGGCAACGGCCTCGCAAACCCAGGAGCTAACCACCCTGCAGGGACTGATTCATCAGGAGAGGGCAGCTGTAGCTAGCCTGGGACAGTTCCTGCTCCGCCAACGCGTGGGCCTTCCCTTCATCGGCGCCTATCCGATGGCCTTCACCACCATCCACTTCGTGGCGCTGGATTATCTGCTGCCTCGACTCATCGAGGCGCAATCGCACGGCATCGAACAACTACAAGGCGACCTGGAGCGTCTGGTCGATGCTGGCTCGCGCCTGGAGGTGGAGCGGTTGCTGGCCGTGAAGAAACGTACCCAGGCCGGCCTGGAGAGACTCGTCCCGGCTTCCTCGCCCGCGAGCGTCTGACGTGATCGAACTGTGCGACACCCATGCCCACCTCGATGCCGCCCAGCTTGCCGACGACCTGGACGCCGTGGTCGAACGCGCTCAGCAGGCCGGCGTCACCACGCTAATCGCGGTCGGCATCACCGCCTCGTCGAGCGCGCGTTGCCTGGAGCTGGTGCGGCGGTTCCGCGGCACCCATGCCACCGTCGGCGTCCATCCCAACGAGATTCCCGTAGCCGCCGCCGATGACTGGGATCGCATCACCCAATTAGCGCGTGAACCTGGCGTGGTGGGAGTCGGCGAGACCGGCCTGGATCGTTACTGGGACACCACGCCGTTCCCCATGCAGGAGGAATGGTTCGCCCGGCATCTCGAGCTGGGAGCCGCTCACGACCGCGCCGTGGTCATTCATTGCCGGGAGGCCGAGGCGGACGTGGTCCGGATGTTGCGCGAGCATCACAGTCGGCGAGGGCCCATCCGGGGCGTAATGCACTCGTTCTGTGGAACGTGGGAAACAGCCGAGGCCTGCCTCGCGATGGGGTTGTACCTGTCGTTCGCCGGGATGCTCACCTACAAGAATGCGCAGAACGTCCGCGACGTGGCCGCCCGGGTGCCGCTCGATCGTCTGCTGGTGGAGACGGACTGCCCCTACCTGGCCCCGGTGCCCTGGCGTGGCAAACGCAATGAGCCTGCGCATGTGGTGCATACGGCCCGTTGCCTGGCCGAGGTGCGAGGCACGTCGCTGGAGCGGTTAGCGCCAGACATGCTCGCCAATACCCGGCGCCTGTTTGGCCTGGAATCGACCTGACCCGTCACAGTGGAGCACCTGGCTCGTAGTAGTAGAAGATATGTTCGAACAATGTGCCGTGGCGTTCAGCGTTCAATCCCACCCAACGGAGCCCACCGATGAAGATCTCCCCCACCTGGCTTGGTAGTCTGTGCCTGGCGGCCGCGCTGGCAGGGGCGAGCCCGGCCCGGGCGTTGCAACCGGTTTCCGTCGTGAAGGGGAAGTACCTGTACGTCGAGAACACAACCTCAACGAAGCTGATGGTTTACCTGCGAGTGAACCCCTCGGGAAAGATGCACGTGTTCCCCTTCCCGGCAGGACACGGCGCCTACCTGGCCCTCAACGGAGAGCTAGTGGTGGCCAGCAAGGTGAATTTGTGGGCAGAAACGCCCGACCGAAAGTGGAATCGTTACAAGACCAACCCACTGGACCTGGAGGCGCGCGGAGGTGGGACGTCGGGAAATGACACGTTTACCTATCGCTTCCGCTGAGAAGATCTCGCCTCAGGAGGCAGCCGGGTCGATGCCCAGGTCGCGAATGGTGAAGAGCGGCCGATAGAGGTAGCGTTTCTCGAACAGTTCGCGTGCGCCCTGCAGGCGATCGACGATACAGACAACGGCCACGACAGAGGCGCCGGCTCGCTCAACTTCCTCGACCGCCTGTTGAGCCGAGCCGCCGGTAGTCAACACATCATCGAGAATCGCCACGCGGGCCCCGGTTGGCAGCACGCCGTCGATGCGCTCCTGACTGCCGTGCCCCTTCGCCTGTTTGCGTACGAAAAAGCCTTCCATCGCCTGCCCCTGACGGTGGTACTCGAAAACGAGCGCGGTGGCTAGCGGAATGGCCCCGACCTCGAGCCCTCCCACCGCCTGAATGTCGAGGTCCTTCGTTTGCTCATACAGCGCCTCGGCCAGCAAGGCGATCGATTCGGAGTGAAAGAGAATCTTCTTCGAGTTGACGTAGTAGCTGCTTTTCTTGCCCGAGGCGAGGGTGAAATCGCCGAAGGAGAACGCGCGCGTCCGAACGAGATCGAGCAGGCGCTGACGGCGAGACGAATCCATGACGCATCCTCAGAAGCGACGCGGAAGAATGATAACCAATGCGCAAAAAGAACCACCCCACGAGGAAAACCTCATGGGGTGGTGGTGTCTTTGACGGGGGAAGGAAATTCAACCCAGCGAGGCGTACATGTTTGTGGTGCTACCCTCGTGAAAAGGCAGCGGTATCATCCTTAGAAAGGAGGTGATCCAACCGCAGGTTCCCCTACGGTTACCTTGTTACGACTTAGTCCCAATCAGGAGTTTCGCCTTCGGCGCCTGCCTCCTTGCGGTCGGCTCAGCGACTTCGGGCGCTCCTCCCTTTCGTGGCTTGACGGGCGGTGTGTACAAGGCTCAGGAACACATTCACCGCGGTGTTGCTGACCCGCGATTACTAGCGATTCCAACTTCATGAAGGCGAGTTGCAGCCTTCAATCTGAACTGGGGCGTGTTTTTTGAGATTGGCTCCCCCTCGCGGGTTTGCTTCCCTTTGTGCACGCCATTGTAGCACGTGTGCAGCCCTGGACATAAAGGCCATGAGGACTTGACGTCATCCCCACCTTCCTCCGGTTTAACACCGGCAGTCTCTCCAGAGTCCCCGACTTTACTCGCTGGCAACTGGAGACAGGGGTTTCGCTCGTTATGGGACTTAACCCGACATCTCACGACACGAGCTGACGACAGCCATGCAGCACCTGTAGTAGGTTCCGGATTGGATACCGTTCGCACCACGTTTCCGCGCACTACTTCCTACCGCTTTCGCACATGTCAAGTCCAGGATAAGGTTCTTCGCGTAGCCTCGAATTAAGCCACATGCTCCACCGCTTGTGTGAGCCCCCGTCAATTCCTTTGAGTTTCAGCCTTGCGACCATACTCCCCAGGCGGGGTACTTAAAACTTTTGCTTCGGCAGGGAACCCATGTAAGTCCACTACCTAGTACCCATCGTTTAGGGCCAGGACTACCGGGGTATCTAATCCCGTTCGCTCCCCTGGCTTTCGCGCCTCAGCGTCAGAAGAGGTCCAGCGCGCCGCTTTCGCCACCGGTGTTCCTTCCGATATCTACGCATTTCACCGCTCCACCGGAAGTTCCGCACGCCCCTACCTCCCTCAAGCCTCGCGGTATCAAAGGCACTTCCGCGGTTGAGCCGCGGGCTTTCACCCCTGACCTGCGAAGCCGCCTACGCGCCCTTTAAGCCCAGTGATTCCGAACAACGTTCGCACGGTTCGTCTTACCGCGGCTGCTGGCACGAACTTAGCCCGTGCTTCCTCCGGGGGTCGATCAAGGTTGCCCTTTTCTCCCCCCCGACAGAGCTTTACAACCCGAAGGCCTTCATCGCTCACGCGGCGTCGCTCGGTCAGGCTTGCGCCCATTGCCGAAGATCCTCGACTGCAGCCTCCCGTAGGAGTCTGGCCAGTGTCCCAGTGCCAGTGGCGCAGGTCGTGCTCTCACACCTGCTAAGCATCTTGGCCTTGGTGAGCCGTCACCTCACCAACTAGCTAATACTACATGGGCCCCTCCCGGAGCGC
>JAXMAV010000012.1:0-331539 GCA_046350255.1 Gemmataceae bacterium | reverse complement strand
GGCAGACCAAACCGCTGACGGTGCAGGAGGAACGCACGCTAGCGACGACGGTGAGCCTGGCGACGCAAGGCGACGAGCAAATCCGCTACCTGTTAACCCTGCCGACCGCGAGCGAGGGAGTGAAGGCCGGTCTTCGCAAGGCGATGGAGCTGCGCATTGAGTTAGAGAAGACAACGCGGGAGTCGGCGGAGCTGCGGAAGCAGCTGAGCATCATTGAGAAGGATCAGGAGCGTCTACGCGCGAACCTGCGGGAGATGCCAACGACGGCGGCGGCGTACAAGCGCTACCTGGAAAAGTTCGACAAACAGGAGACGGAGATCGAACGCTACCAGGCGGACATCAAGAAGCTGGACGGCGTGAGCCATCAGCAGAAAAAGACGTTCGACGACTTCGTGGCCAGCTTTAGCGCGGAGTGAGGCAGTAGTAATTAACGCAACCAGGGCTCGTTCCGATGCGCGGAACGGGCCCTGGTTGTTGTAGGTGCGCTAAACGCTGCATATGATGAGAATCTCTGGATGATCGGGCCACCACCCAGGTCTTATCTCTCCAACTTCCGGGAGGTCGCTCTGTGATTGAACAGTTTCGCCGCGTTTCGGGGTGGCTGGGCTCGGGTTTCCAGGGAAAGCCTCGCTCGGGCCAGGTCTTGCTGTGGCTGCTGCGGGGGGTATTCGGCGCGATCGTCATCAGCATGGCGATGATCGCCTTTCAACATGCCTGGGACGCCACCCAGGAAACCGTGCCTGCATGGACCGCATTTTTCGCTATCCTGGGCGGTGGTCTGCTGCTGGTCCTGACAGATGTGTGGATTCGCGACAAGCAGATCACCACCATCTCGGCTGTCTATTTCGGCCTGTTGCTGGGTTTATTGCTCGGGAACATTCTCTCCACCGCGCTGGAGCCGTTCCTCTTCGAGTGGGATCCCACACGCGCGGCCAGCCTCCAACAACGCAAGGCGCTGGTCGCTCTGTTAATTACCGTGGCCTGCTGCTATATCACCATCTCGACGCTGCTGCAGACGAAGGATGAGTTCCGGTTCATCATCCCCTACGTCGAGTTTTCCAAGCAGATCAAGGGGAATAAACCCCTGGTGCTGGATACCAGCGTGATTATCGACGGCCGGATTGCCGATGTATGTGATACACGGTTCATTGACACCCGATTGATCATTCCGCGATTCGTGCTGCAGGAACTGCAATCGGTCGCGGATAGTTCAGACAAGCTGAAGCGAAATCGCGGACGGCGCGGTCTGGACATGTTGAAGCGGATGCAGGCGAACAACAAGATCGACCTGGTGTTACACGATGCTAATCTGCCCGAGCTGCGCGACATCCACAAGGTGGACGAGCGTCTGGTGATGCTGGCAAAGGCGTTGAGTGCCCGCGTGGTGACAAACGATTACAACCTGAACAAGATAGCACAGCTGCAAGGTGTGGAGGTCATCAACCTCAATGAACTGGCCAACGCTCTGAAATCGGTGGCTCTCCCAGGCGAGCTGATGCTAGTCCGGGTGGTGAAGCCTGGGGATCAGATCGGCCAGGGAGTGGGGTATCTCGAGGATGGAACCATGGTCGTGGTGGAACAGGGGCGTTCAGCTATCGGCCAGGAAATCACCATCACGGTGACCAGCGTTCTGCAGACGCCTGCGGGGAGAATGATCTTCGGGCGTATTGAAGGTAGGCCTTCCACCCCACCGGGGGGCCAGGCTGTCCAGGTGTAGGTGCGGGAGGTCCAGGGATGGGCAGCAACCGCTACGGCTGGGTTTTGATTCTGATGATGGGGATGGTCGTCCATGCCCAGTCTCCGTCTCCTCCTGAAAAGGAGAAGAAAGGTGGACCACCGGCAAAGGTCACCGACATTCCCATTGTCGAGCGGTTGCTGGCCGCTCGCAAGGAATACCAGGTGACGCTGGAGGCGCTCCGCAAGCATTACATTCAGACCGGCGACGTCGAACGTGCTCGCTGGGCCGAGGACGAGCTAATTCAGTTCCATCGCATCGTCAAGCAGGTGTATCGCCTGGAGCTGGATATCCCTCCGCCGACACTCAAATCGCAAGAGAACATTCCGGAGGCGAACAAGCTGTATCGGACCGCGATGGAGTACAAGGACAAGGGTTGGGGCAACGACTACATCGACAACCAGCGCCGGGCCGAACTGCTTCTGCAGAAGCTCCTGACCGAGTATCCGCAGAGCAACAAGATCAGTGACTCGGCCTTCCAGCTGGGCGACATTTACGAGAGCAAGGCGTTCAAACAGTATCACCGGGCGGCGGGATACTACGAACGCTGCTTCCAGTGGAACAAGAGCACGCAGTACGATGCCCGCATTCGTGCGGCCCGGCTCTACGAGCGGCAGCTGAACAACCGTGGACGCGCTGCGGAGATCTACAAGGAAATCATCACGCACGAAACCAACAGCCGGCACATCGATGAGGCACGCAAGCGCCTGCAGGAACTTAGCGCCAAGCGTTGAGTCGGGTTTAGCTCCAGCAGAGCGACTTGAACTGCCGCGCACAGCCGGTGATGGCCTGTTCGGTGGGTAAGCGCTCGATGCTCGACGCGCCGTAGAATCCCACCACGCCCGTGGTGTTGCGCAGCACAAAGGCGGCATCGTCCGGTTCGGCGATGGGGCCACCATGACACAGCACCAAGATGCCGGGATTTACTTCCCGGGCGGCATCGCACAGGCGCTGGACGCGCTGGGCAGCCTCCTCGAGCGTCATTGCCGTTCTGGCTCCGATGGTTCCCTTGGTGGTCAGCCCCATGTGCGGGATTAGCAGGTCGGCTCCCGCCTCGGCCATGGCTCGCGCCTCGGCCTCGGTGAACACGTAAGGCGAAGTGAGCAGGTCGAGCTTTCGCGCCAGGCGGATCATCTCCACCTCGCGATCGTAACCCATGCCGGTCTCTTCGAGACCCTGGCGGAAGGTGCCATCGATCAGGCCAACAGTGGGGAAGTTCTGCACGCCGCTAAAGCCGAGCTGCTTCAGTTCAACCAAGAAGCGCTCCATGTCGCGGAACGGATCGGTGCCGCACACGCCAGCCAGGACCGGAGTGGAGCGGACGATAGGTAGCACCTCGCGGGCCATATCCACAACGATCTGATTGGCGTCGCCGTACGGCATCATGCCTGCCAGGCTGCCGCGCCCAGCCATGCGAAAGCGCCCGGAATTATAGATGATGATAAGATCCAGGCCACCCGCCTCGGCGCACTTGGCTGACAGGCCGGTTCCGGCCCCGCCGCCGACGATCGGTCTACCGGCGGCTACCTCGGCGCGAAGACGGGCAAGACACTCGGCTCGGGAAAGCGGGGGCATGGAGATGCCTCGTAAGAGACCTGGGAACCGGGGTAAGTGGGCTTGACTCGATTCGCCTGCTCAACTTAGTCTATGCGTGCCCCACCCTGGTGGCAGAAACGATCGACCTGGATCGTCCCGGTCAGGAGGACCGCGCGATGCTCAGCGTTATTTTTTGCTCCCGGGCCCGGGGTAATGCCGATTCGAACCTCCTGCGCCTGCTCGATTCCACGGTGGCCACCCTTCAACCGCACGAACTCGATCAGATCGAGTTCCTAATCAAGTTCGATGACGACGACTATCAGCGTCCCAGCGACCATGTTCTGAGTCAGTACCCGTTTCCGGTGCGGACGTTCGTCTGGTCGCGCGGCGAGGGGCGACATCATCTGCATCACGCGCAGGAGTACATGTTCGCCAATCGCGATCTGCGTTCACGCTGGATCATGCTGACAGCCGACGACTTCTTCTTCATTCGTCGCGGCTGGGTGTCTGAGATCCTGAGTATTCGCGACGAGTTCTGCATCCTGGGCCAGCGTCGGCCTCACATTGAGTCGTTCGCCGGGGTATACGAGCAGGACGACGCCATTCGTCGCTGGGTGGTGGATTATGGTCCCTGGAGCCCGGTGGTCTCGGCTCGTCTCATCGAGGTGTGTCAGAACTTCGGCTGGCAGGCTAACGTCGATAGCTGGTTGATGGGGCTCTCGGTGGTGCTGTACGACCTCTACGGCGTGGTCCTCTGGAAGACCAACGCGCCGTTCTACGGGCGGGGCGGCGGCTACGGGCTGGGTGACACCCCCACCTATAACAACATGGAGCTGACCGCCGAGAAGGGGCCACTCAACAGATACTGGTTCGAGCTGGTGCGTCGGCAGGCGCGCAACCTGTATCTCAACCTTCAGCATGGCAGCGACTATCAGCCCATCGGCTGGGGGCCACGGCGCCTGTGGCGCAAATTTCGCCAGCAGCCCCTCCATCATTTGCCTGTGCGCGTGGCTCGACGGCTGATGCAACGAGTGCGTACGTTGCTCGCCTGAACCCGGACAGGGACGTCCGACTGCAACCACCATGGATGGAGTGACCCACGATGAACCTCGGTTTGCGATCCCGTGTGCCTTTTCCTCGCGAGTATCGCGGTTTTTCCCTGGTTCGCACGCATGGTCGAGTCCTGGCAACACCACCCGGCCTCGACTGTGAAGAGATGCTCGACACCGGCAGCCTGTTCTCGCATCCAGGCGTGTTGTCGGCGGCTTCACTAGAAGAAATCCAGCAGGTCATTGACGCTCTCGATCCAGAGGCGATTCAGCCAACAATCCTCGAAACCTATCGCGATTATCACCTCGTCCGCCATCGCGGCCTGATGTGTGCTGTGAAGGCAGTGGCCTGGCCCGTCGATCTCGATTTGCCGCAGGAACGCCAGCGCGGCGGCGTTGTGGTTGGCACCAGCCTCGACGATCTGCGCGCTCACCTGGACGAGCAAAACGAGGCCACACCCGTGGAGTTCGCGGGCTGGCTTCCCATCTTCGAGCATTCCGGTAACTGCGGGCGACATCCTCAGTTCACGCACACGGCCCGACCTCCGGAAGGCTATCACTTCACCTGGACCGCCCCGCGGCCCAAAAAGCTCTCGCGCTTCTGGAAAGGCTTGAAAAACCGCGCCACAGCAGCCGCGCTGGCAGTTGGCAAGGGCTTCCTCACGCTGCGCTCCCTGGCGACCATGTTCGTGGGTGGACCGCGGGTCGGCCTGCGCAATCGAGCCCGCGTCCTGGCTGCCCTGGTAAGGTTGTATCTGCGCCTGCGCCGCGGTGGCGCGAGATTGGGGCCGACACTGCGTTTCCTGCAGAGTCGCCATTATCAGTCGCAGCTGCTCCAGGCTCGCACGCGCGATCTGACCTTCCTGACCAGCTTCCCGTTCACCTTCGGGCAGAACCCCTGGATGGTGGAGATCGAGGATCCGACGACGCTGTTTTTCCCCATGGTCCACAATGGTCGCACCAGTGACCTGCGCATCCACGAGTCGCCGTTCTTCCCGGTGGTGAAGACCTTGCTCGAGTCGGATCACTGCAAGGGAATCGTCACCCACATGCGCTCCACGGCGCAGCTGGTGCCAAAACTGTTCGGCAGTGAGACCATCCGGCAAAAGGTGTTCTATACACCCCTGGGAGTGCAGCTACCGGCACGCTGGCAGAAGCATGAGGGTAGCCGCCGGGATTCCGAGGAAATCCACCTGCTGTTCATCAACTCGTGGCACCAACTTCCGTCGAACTTCTACCTGCGCGGCGGCCTGGACATTCTGGAGGCGTTCGACACGCTGCGGATTCGCTATCCCCAGCTGCGGTTGACCATCCGCTCGCGGATTCCTCCGTTGGACGAACACTATCATCGCATCCTCGAGTCGGGCTGGGTCCGGGTGATCAATCGCTTCAGCAAGGCGGAGACCATGGCCGACCTGCACGCACAGAGTCACATTTACTTGCTGCCGGCGGCCCGGGTTCACATCGTGTCGCTGTTGCAGGCCATGTCCTACGGTCTGGCGGTGGTAGCCTCGGATGGCTGGGGCTTTGACGAGTATGTCGAACACGAGCGCAACGGTCTGATGGTGCGCGGTCGCTATGGCAAGGTATCGTGGGCGGACCACGAAGCAGGCCTGTTGCGCGAGGATTACGAGCCGATGTTCACCTCGGACCCGCAGGTGGTCGAGGGAATCATCGAGGCAGTATCTCGGTTGGTGGAAGATCGCCAGCTGCGGGCACGGCTGGGACGGGCCGCGCGGAGTGACGTCGAAACGCGCTACAACCTCGACAACTGGAATGCCGGGCTGAAGCGCGCCTTCGATCAGGCCCTGGGGCGAAAGTCCGCCACCGAGGTGGTTCTACCGGGCGATACGGTCCTTGCCCACCCACGGGCGTAGCACCTCGGGCACGGTCACCGACCCATCCGCATTCTGGTAATTCTCGAGCAGGGCGACCAGGGCGCGGGTGCAGGCCACGGCTGTGCCATTGAGGGTGTGGGCGAAATTCGTCCCCTTCTGCCCGGGGAGCTTGTAGCGCACCCCCAGGCGACGTGCCTGGAAGTCGGTGCAATTGGAGGTACTGGTCACCTCGCCGAACTCACCCTGGGTGCCACGTCCGGGCATCCAGGCTTCGAGGTCGTACTTGCGGTAGGCGGGCCCGCCCAGGTCGCCAGTACAGGTGTCGATGACGTGGAAAGCCAGCCCCAGCCCCTGGAAGATCTGTTCCTCGATGGCCAGGATCTCCTGGTGCATCTGCTCGCTTTGCTCGGGGAGGCAGTAGGCGAACATCTCGACCTTGGTGAACTGATGCACGCGGTAGAGGCCCCGGGTGTCCCTTCCCGGCGCGCCGGCCTCGGTGCGGAAACAGTGCGACAGCCCGACGTAACGGAGAGGGAACTTGCTGCCATCGAGCGTCTGGTTGCGGTGCATGCCACCAAGAGTGATCTCGGCGGTGCCCACCAGGCAGAGGTCGGAGTCAGCGATGGTATAGACCTGACGCGTCTCCGGATTCGGATCGCGCGGCATGAAGCCGATCCCTTCCAGCACCTCGACCCGGGCGAGGTCGGGTGTGATGATCGGCGTGTATCCTTTCGCGATGACGGTTTGCATCGCATACTGGATGAGGGCCAGTTCGAGCAGGACCGCCTCGTTCTTGAGGAAGTAGAACTTCTGCCCCGCCACCGAGGCGCCGGCCTCGAAATCGGCGAGATCGAGCGACTCAACCAGGGCCACGTGATCCTTCGGGGGGAAGTCAAACTTTCGAGGTTCCCCGAAGGTTTTGACTACCTTGTTGTGGTCGCTGGTGGAGCCGACGGGGGCGTCGGGATGCGTCATGTTGGGCAGGAGCAGGACGGCCGCCTCGAGGTCCGCCTCTACCTGCTTGACGCGCGCTTCCAGCTCGGTCTTCTTTTCGCGAAGGGCTTTGCCCTCGGCGATCAGTTGCTGCTTCCGGGCTGGGTCCTTCTCGGGGCCGGTTTTCTTTGCCACCTCGTTGGCGTGCTGCTGAATGGCCTGGGTTTCCGTAATCAGTTTTTTGCGTTCGTCGTCCAGGGCGACCACGCGAGTCACGTCGGCCTGGACGAGGCGGTTGGCGCAGTTCTGCTGAACGGCTTCCAGATTGGCGCGAATGAAGGCAACGTCAAGCATGGCGTATCCGTCGGCGGGGTAGAGGCGGGGAGGATTCGGTTGGCACTCAGGGGCGCTGTTCGAGCGGGACGTAGGCCACGTCGTTCTTGCCGACGTAGATTTGCTCCGGTCGATAAATCCGGTTGTTCTTGATCTGCTCGAGCCAGTGAGCCAGCCAACCCGAGACGCGCGCAATGGCGAAGATCGGGGTGAACAGGTCGCGAGGAATGCCCAGGCTCTCGTAGACGATACCGGAGAAGAAATCGACGTTGGGGTGAATCCCCTTGGGGCCAAGCAGGGGCACAGCGGCGCGTTCGACGGCCAGTGCCATGTCGTAACGGGCCGGCCGGCCGTTCTCGGCGAAGACGTTTTCGGCAAGTTCCTGCAGGACGGTGGCGCGAGGATCCTTGACCTTGTAGACACGGTGGCCCATGCCCATGATCTTCTTCTTGTGAGCAATCGCGTCCTGAAGCCAGTGCGTGGCGTTCTCGGCTGAGCCGATCTCGTCAAGCATGTCGAGCACTTCTTCGTTGGCGCCGCCATGCAGCGGTCCGGAGAGTGTGCCGACCGCCGAGCTGATAACCGTGTAAGGATCGGCCAGGGTCGATCCAGTTACGCGGGCACTAAACGTCGAGGCATTCATCGAATGTTCGGCGTGGAGCGTCAGACAAGCATCCATCACCCGGGTGACGGCGGGCGAGGGCTCCTTCTCCATCAACATCCAGTAGAAATTCGCGGAGTGGCCGAGGTCGTCCCGGGGTGGCAGCGCCTCGTCGCCGTGGCGCAACCGATGAAAGGCCGCCACAATGGTGGGAATCTTGGCGATCAGCCGAGTGACCGATTCCCAGTTCGTTTTCGGGTCGGTGATGCTCCGACCGGGGTAAAACATGCCCAGGGCGGAGACCGCGGCCTGGAGTGCACTCATCGGGTGGCCGTTTTCCGGCAGACACCGCAGCATGTCGATGATTTTGTATTTCAGCCGACGGTGGACGCGCAGGTCGGCGTCGTACCGAGCCAGCTCGCGCTGCGTAGGGAGTTCTCCCTTGAGCAGCAGGTAAGAAACCTCCTCGTAGGTACTCTCACGTGCCAGTAGTTCCACTGCTATCCCGCGGTACTCCAGGCGGGCACGTTTCCCATCGATGAAACTAACTGAGGACTCCGCGGCCGGCACATCAGCCAGACCGGGAACTAACTTCGGCAGATCGCTCATGTCGCGCTTCTCATGGATTCGGCATCAGGCTACCCATCCAGAGTATTATGGAAACTGCCCCACCGAAGAGCAAATCCCATCCCGTTACTGTCGCATCAGATGAGCAAATTGCTTGCGGAACTTGACGACCTTGGGGTAAATGACCGCCTGACAGTAACCCTGATAGAGGTTCGAGCGGAAGTATCCCTGGTGGTAGTCCTCGGCCGGAAAAAAATCCACAGCCGGTTCCACGGCGGTCACGATGGGGTTGGGCCACAGCTTCTGGGTGTTTAGCTCTTCGATGAGGCTGCGGGCGATCCCGTCCTGTTCGGGAGAATGGACGAAGATGGCCGAGCGATATTGCGTTCCCACATCGGCACCCTGTCGGTTGAGGGTGGTCGGGTCGTGCGTAGCGAAAAAGACCTCGAGGATGGTTCGATAACCGATCACCTGGGGATCGAAAGTGATTTGTACCACCTCGGCATGACCGGTGGTACCCGTGCAGACGGCCTTGTAAGTTGGCTGGCCCGTGTGACCACCCATGTAGCCGGATACCACCGCGACGACGCCCTGCAGGTTCTCGAAGACGGCCTCGAGACACCAGAAGCAGCCGCCACCGAGCGTGGCGATTTCGTGGCCCGGGTTCGTGGACATGGCATGTTCCCCTGAATCGCTGGATGACCATCCTATTGTAGGCGGGCGTAGGATCAGGCTTCGCTCTGGTGTGAAGCGAGGCGCGAAGGGTATAATGAGGGTCCACAAGAGAATCCCGCCGAGGGACGGCGCGTGCCCGAGCTACCGGAAGTCGAAACGGTCGTGCGAGATTTGCGACCCCTCCTGACTGGGCAGCACATTCGGGACATTCGCCGGACCACGATGGTGGCACTGCGTCGGCCCTGGGATGAATCCTGGGTACCCATCGTTCGGGGACGCACCATTCACACAGTCGAACGTCGGGGCAAATGGATTGAGATCGCGCTGGGCCAGCAAGAGCGTGCGACTTTCCTGGTCGTTCACCTGGGAATGACAGGGCAGCTCACCGTCGCGGCCGCCTCCGAACCGTTTCAAGATCACACGCATCTGGTGGCAGACCTCGACAATGGGAATCAGCTGCGATACCGCGATATCCGTCGCTTCGGCAGCGTGAGTGTTTTCCGCGACCGATCCGAGGTCGATGCTTTTCACCAGGCGCAGCAGCTGGGCCCCGAGCCGTTCGATCTTGATAAGAGTCACTGGCTCGAGCAGCTGGCCGGAACGACGCGCCTGATCAAGTCGGTGTTGCTGGATCAGACGGTGGTGGCCGGGGTGGGCAACATTTACGCCGATGAGTCGTTGTTCGTGGCCCGCATTCATCCCACGCGCCGGGCCTGCGATCTCAAACCGCGCGAGGCCGAGCGCCTGCGCCAGGCCATGGTCGCGGTGCTGGCCCGGGCCATCGACCGGCGCGGCTCCACCATCCGCAACTATGTGGGAGGGAGCGGCCTGCAGGGGGAATTTCAGGACGAGTTCCAGGCCTACGGACGAACCGGGCAGGAATGCGTCCGCTGTCAGACACCCATGGAGTGCCTGCGCCTCGGCGGCCGGGCAAGTCACTTCTGTCCCCGTTGTCAGCCGGCGAACTGACCGATGTCGTACCGAGCCTTCAAGCGCCTGCTGGGTGAAACGAGCCTCGAGAGGAAGTGTCGCTTCCTGTTCGGCGCCTTCATCCTCTTGCTGATCACCGGGAGCTTCTGGCTCTATGCACGCCAGACTGAGCACCTGGCCTACGATCAGCTGGTCACCGCCTGCCGCCTGCTGGTGGTGCAGATTGTCGATCAGCAGCTGGCTACAGGATGCAAACCGGCGTCCAGCCCACCCGCCGACCGAGGAAACACCGAGCAGGCCCGGCGGATGAACCAGGCGCTGCAGGAGTTCCGCATGGAGTGGGAGGAGCGCTGGCCGCGCGCCCTGCGGGCCTACCAGTTTACTCTCATCAAGGCGCATCCCACCCGACCTGACGAGGTGCTCGATCCCATCAGCCAGCAGAAGCTGCGGGAGTTCCGCGAGAAGCGCGACAAGACCGAGGATCCGCAACCATTACTCTCACAGGGGAAATACCTCTACTTCGGCGCTGTCCGCGCGACACCCAGCTGCCTGGGCTGTCATCGTCAGTCGCGCAGCGAACTGGCTGAGAACGACCTGCTGGCAGTCATCAAGATCGAGGTGCCGACCGAGCCCATTGAAGAGGAGATGCACACCAACCGGGCGCTGCTCATCTCCACCGCACTGGTCACTGCCCTGCTCATCATGGCGGGAAGTTACCTCATCGTGCGCTATGTCATCGTCAAGCCGGTCAAGCATTTGAAAGAGGTGTCGGACACCATCTCCTCGGGCGAATTGAACGTCCGGAGCGAGATTCAGACCGGGGACGAGTTTGAGGATCTGTCGCACGCATTCAACCGCATGTTGCGCAATCTGCTGGCCATGCAGGATCGCCTTCGCAAGGTCAACAACGACCTGGACCGGAAGGTCGATGAGCTGGCTCAGGCAAACCTGGCGCTGTACGAGTCCAACCGACTCAAGAGCGACTTCCTGGCCCGCATCAGTCATGAGCTCCGCACCCCACTGCACTCCATCCTGGGCTTCAGCGAAGTGCTTCAGGGGGCGACCGGGTTGAACGACAAGCAACAGCGCTGGGTGACGAACATCCACACATCGGGCGAGCAGCTGATGGCGCTGATCAACGACATTCTCGACCTGGCCAAGATCGAGGCAGGTCGGATGCAGGTGTCACTCAGTACGTTCGACGTCGTCGATGCCTGCGAGGGCGTGCTGACCATGTTCCGCCCCCTGGCCGAGAAAAAGAACATCGACCTCCGCGGAATCTACGCCGCCGGGCTGCCCCGACTGCGCCAGGACATGGTCAAGGTGCAGCAGATCCTCAACAATCTGGTCTCCAACGCGATCAAGTTCACTCCCGAAGGAGGCACCGTCCAGCTGCGCGCTGAGATCGATGGACCGCAGGTGGTGCTCACGGTGCAGGATACTGGGGTGGGCATCGCCCCGGAGGAGCAGGAGCTGGTTTTCGAGAAGTTCCGCCAGGCCGGCACGGTGATGACCCGCGAGCACGGCGGCACAGGGCTGGGGCTGTCGATCGTACGTGAGCTTTCCAAGCTGCTGGGCGGCGAGGTGACGCTGCAAAGCGAGCTGGGTCGCGGAAGCACCTTCACCGTGCGCCTGCCATTGGCTCTGAGCGATCAATCGCGCCTGGAGTTCGATCTGGCGCACGAGGGAATCGATCTGTCTCGCGCTCAGCGGATCGACGTAAGGATGTACAGCACGGGGACGCCAGCCGGAACGCTCACTCCGCTGGTGCCACATACGGAGGACGGCAAATCCTAGGTGCTTCCTCGTAAGGCTTTTCCGGAGCCGGGTTCAGCCTCGGGGCGGAAGCAATGCACAGCAGTGCCAGAACCACCCCCAGCAAGATGGAACCCAGGGTGGCCGACCAGCCACCACCGGGGCGAAGATCTTGCCAGGCCTCGGAAAGCAACACCAGCGTCAGCAGGGCGAAGATGGCGCAGCTTTGGGTGGGGGCCGAGCCCAGCCCAGCCACACCAGCCGGGCATTCCAGCTTGCCGGATTGTTCGAGCCAGACGTGGAACCCCGCCACGGATAAGCCCGCGATACAGATCGGCAAGGTGAGGGCGGACAGCGCGGTGGTGCGAGCCATACCCGTGGTGACGCCCACCGACAGGGTGGCGGCAACGGCACAGGCGAAGGCGCGCTGGTAGAAGCACAAGGGGCATGCGGTCAGACCCATGCCTAGTGTCAGAAAGACGCTGCCCACGACGGCGACCCAGCTGAGGATCAGCGCGAGCAGTGTCAAGGGACCGGCCGAAGGTGGCGTGCGCGGTTCGATGGACATGGAAGCTCCTCAGTCTCGGTGCAAATCGGGTCGGATAGGGCGAATCTTGCCGTCGTGGATCTCCACTACGATGTCCGGGTTGACCATGAGTAACCGCGCGGGTGACCCCACTTTTCCGCTGGCGTCGCGGATCCGCAGCGGAGGAGTGCTTCCCTGGATTCTTGTCACAAAAGTGTAGCGCTCTCCCTGGCCAGTCCGCTTGCCGTCTTGTCCGTAAGCACCCTGTTGGATCGATTCGATGCGCAGGGCCGGATCGTGCAAGAAGAAGCCAGCCTGGCGGTGGTCGGCCTCCGCCTCGCTAACTGGTTCCTCGTCGAAAACTGGCGGAGGAGTCAGTAGCTCCCGGGCCTGCGCATCGTCCTGATTGACTCGTCGGTGAAACTCGGCGATCAGACTGTCGTTCGCCGTCTCGTTGGGCGGTGGTGTCGAAATGCCGGGCAGCGACGCTGACTTCCACAACAGCCAGACCCCAACGAGGAGCAGCGCCAGCAGACCGGGCAAAAGCACCCACCGGTTGGCGAACATGGCAGAACCACCTTCAGGAGTAGAGAGGCCGATGCCGACGTAGAAGGTCCAGGGTGCGCACGAATTCGGGAGGCAGGGGAGCCTCGGCTTCGAGCAAAGTGCCCTTGCGCGGATGGCGAAACCGAAGCCGATGGGCATGCAGTGCCTGGCGCGGCAGGAGCACCTCGTCCTCGGCCTCGGGAGTGCCTGGCACCAGGTCGGACCGTCGCAGGCGATCCCGGCCAGAGTAAACCTTGTCCGCCAGGATGGGATAGCCAATGCTGGCCAGATGGACGCGAATCTGATGCGTGCGCCCGGTGCGCGGTTGGCAGCGGACCCAGCTGAAGCCGCGGAACCGCTCGATGACTTCATAGTAAGTGCAGGCGTCCTTGGCGTCCTCGTCGTCCTCATCGGCCACGATCATCTTGATGCGATCATGCTTGTGATGCCCGATCTTGCTCTCGATGTAGTCGCTATCGCGGTCCAGGATGCCGGCCGTTAGCGCGATGTATTCCTTGAAAATCTTGCGCTCCTCGAACAGCATCGACAGATCGCGGTGCGTTTGCTCCTCCTTGGCAACGAGAATGACTCCGCTGGTGTCGCGGTCGAGACGGTGGACGATGCCAGCGCGATAATCGCCATTGAGGCCCGACAGCTGGGGGAAATGGTGGCGCAGAGCGTTGACCAGAGTGCCAGTCCAGTTTCCTTTGGCGGGATGGACCACCATGTCGGCGGGTTTGTTGATGATGGCGAGGTAGTCGTCCTCAAAAAGGATCTCCAGAGGAATGTCCTCGGCAGCAGGGCCAGGGCGCGGTGGCTCTGGGGGGCGCACCTGGATGACGTCGCCGTGCCGGACCTTGTAGCTGGCCTTGGCGGGCTTGCCGTTGACGGTGACGCCACCCGCATCGATGACACGTTGCACGCTGGACCGGCTGAACTCGCCGAAGACGTTACACAAATACTGATCCAGTCGCGTGCCATCGATCTTGAGGCGGGCGACGTGTTCGATGAGCCCAGGGTCGGTGGCGTCTGCAAGATCCATGATGAGTGTCAGTGGGAAGAGAAACGAGCCGGGAGATTCCCGGCTCGTGGCATTGTAGCAGAGGTTGCGGTTCGCCGCGCTATTTCGGAGCCGAGAAGAGCTGGCGCAGCTCGGCGAGGTCCTTGCGTCCCTCAGAAGACTCCAGTCGAGCCAACTGACGAGCAGCATCCTTCCCCATCGCACTGGCGGGATACTCCTTGGCCAGCTTCGAGTAGAATCCCGTGGCCTTATCGAGGTCGCCCAGCGACTCGCTGCCCTTGGCCGCACCCCACAGAGCTTCCTGGTGAAGCAGGGACGATTGCGTGGTCAGCTTGCTCGTCAGCAGCTTCTCGTAAAGCTCTGTGCCTTCTTCCAGGTTCTTCTTGGCCTGGGGGAAATTCGCTCCCAGATCGCGGATACCCTGGGTTAGCTTCAGCCGCGCCTCTTTGAACCCCACCACTCCGGCCTGGGGAGTACCTTTCAGGTCGGACTCCTTGAGGTACTCCTCAATCTGCTCGGGGAAGACGATGCTATCAACCTGGACCCAGCGTTCGGAGATAGCGGCTCCGGAGCTGCTCCAGAAGTAGCGGAAGAGGAAGAAGCCCAGAAGCAGGAGGACGGCGAGGCCCGAGTACAGAAGCAGGGCGAGTGGCGGCCCCTTCTTCAACCCCCGGATCGCCTTGCCCAGCTCATCCGCGAGAACGTTGGTTTCCAGCGCCTTGCGTTCTTCCGCCTTCATGGCCTACAAACCTCATTTTCCTCGGCCTCCCGAACCTGGAGAGACCGGTAACTCGCCTATTAGAGAGATTTGGTGATGATAGGGCGAGTCCGGAACGCGGTCAATGCGAACAGCGTTCCCGGAAAGCCGGTTCGAACTACAGTCCAATCTTCTCGCAGGGTAACTTCAGGCGCTGGCCAGGTCGGTCGCCAGCTTGGCGATCGCCTCGTGCGTCAGCGAAAACAGCACCCGCTCGCGCCGGGCCGAGCCCGCGGACTCGAAGCGACGGACCTCGGTACGTCCTCCGGTATGCCGGACCACTTCGTAGTAGAAGCGCGACGCACCCCGAGTCGCTGGTGCTTCGCTTCGCAGCTGCGCCAGGCCGGCCAGGATATCGATTTCCACCACGCGCAACGGTTCGAGCAGGCCGGTCACCCGGGAAGCGATATATTGGGCCTGATCTTCCAGGGGCCTGAGGTCAGTGGTGCTCGACCGACGGTCCAGCACGACTTCCCACAACCGGGCACCGACACCATCGACAGCCTGGGCCTGGATCTCAATCTTCCAGTCGGAATCCGGAGGAGCGACCGAGAGTTTCTCCCCGGGACCGGCAGGTCGCCAGTTAGCGAGATTTTGCAGCAGAGTTTCGTCGAGCGTCATCGGCTTCTCCTCCCGTTCGGATGGCGTGATCGGTTCCGTCGAAGGACAGGGTGGTCGGTTTTCCATCAACCAGGGTGATAAGGTGGACGGGCCGACCCCAGAGGAACTGGATATTTGCCAGGGTGTCCGAGGCCTGATCCAGACGGAGATCGACACCCGAATGCTGGTGTCGCAGGAGCAACTCGCCGCGATTGCGGTAATTGCCATCTACTACATAGATCCACGGTTTGCCAAAGTTCGTCAAGCTGAAGAGGAGCCGCTGCTTAATTTTCTCGAAGTCGCGCGACTCGATGTAGTAGTTGCCCGACTGCTCCTGGTAGGCGAAGGTGAACAGATTGTGCTGCACACAGAACTCGGGAGTCAGGAAGGTGTCGATGAAGGAGATGTCGTTGTGGATACGGCGCACCTCAAAGATCTTCTTCCGACCCAGACCTAGCTCCTTGTTCCACCTGCGTTTCGTCTCCAGGTCGTCGCACTCCTCCCACTCCTTGCCAAACCGCCCGGTATCCCAGCGGAACTCAATATCGCGGAGTAATTCGATTCCCAGCTTGTAGGGATTGAGCCGTCCCCCGGACATGGCCATCGTTCCCGAATGGTGGTCGGCGTAATCAATCACCTCAGAGGGGCTAAGTGCCTTCTGCGTCATGATGGTGCTGTGCCAGTAGCTGGCCCAGCCCTCATTCATGATCTTCGTCATCCCCTGCGGCATGAAGTAATAGGCCTCGTCCCGGACGATGGAGAGGACATCGCGTTGCCAGGTCTTCAAGGGAGCGAACTCGATCAGGAAGAGCAGGACATCCTTCTCGGGCTGTTCGGGGAAGCTGCGAGCCACCTGCTCGGCTTCCTTGCGGCGTTTTTCCTCCTCAGCGCGGAGTACCTCGCGCGGATTGACGTACTCGTCCATGTAATCCTTGGACTTGAAGCGAGTCGCCTGGTTGCCGTCGCCGCGATCGCCTTCGGCGGAGAAGTCATAGCGCGAGATGGGATTACGGCGTTTGATGGCTACCGAATGGATGTCGATGAGGTCATCAATCGACATGCAGCGATCGAGGAAGGCCTCCACCTCGTCCTCGCCGAACTTCTCCGCGTAGCTGCGAATCCGCGCGCCGTGGTTGGCCATCTCGTCCATCATCTTGCGGCTGGTGTGGGCGAAGTAGGCGTTGTTCTTGAAGAAGTCGCAATGCCCGTAGACGTGAGCCATCACCAGCTTCTGATCCACGGTGTGGTTCGATCGCATGAGATAGGCGTAGCACGGGTCGTTGTTGATGACCATTTCGTAGATCTTCGACAGACCGTAGTCGTAGCCTTTCTTCAACTCCTCGAACTGCATGCCGAACGACCAGTGCGGATAGCGCGTGGGAAAGCCACCATAGGCTGCGATCTCGTTGAGATCCTCGGCATCGATCACCTCGAAGATGGTCTCGTAGAAGTCGAGCCCATAGCCGCGCGCGTACCCCTCGATCTCTTCCTTGAGCATCTGCAGATGGCGAGGTAGTCGAGTGTCGTAAGGGGTGTTCATGGCAACCGTGCTAGGGGTTGGGTTCCGCTGAGATCCGCTGCCGGGCGGGGAAGGATCAGCGTCCGGTGCTAAGGAACTCCTTGATGGAGCCAAGGATCGCGTCGCGATCGGGGATGCGGCTGCACACCACATTGTCCCGCGAACCGTGCGTATCGTGAATGTGATCGAAGAACTCGCCGGAGCCGTAGGGGCTTTCGACCTGTCCGTAGCCGAACAGGTTCACACGGGGAAGGACCTTCTCCTGGAGAATCTGCAGGCAGTGGGGAATGTCGTCGCCCCAGTTATCGCCGTCGGAGAAGTGGAAAGCGTAGATGTTCCACTCGTCGGGAGGATAGCGCGCGGAGATGATCTTTTCGCACAGGTTGTAGGCCGAGCTGATCTTCGTGCCGCCCGACTCGCGCGTGTGGTAGAAGGTGTTTTCGTCCACTTCCTGGGCGGCGGCATCGTGGATGATGTAGACCGTTTCCACTCCCTGGTAATGCGCCCGGATCCAGGTGTCGATCCAGAACGCCTCGATGCGGACGATCTCCTTCTGTTCGTCGGTCATCGAGCCGGACACATCCATCATGTAGATGATGACCGCCACCGCCTGGGGTTGCTTGACTTCTTTCCATGAGCGGTACTGCTTGTCGGCCCGAATAGGGATGACCAGGGGGTCATCGAGGCTGTAGGTGCCGGCCGAGATCTGCCGTTTCATGGCGCGCTTGAAGGTGCGCTTGAAATGGCGCAGCGATTCCGGCCCGGTCTGGCGGATACCGGTGTACTTGTCCTTGGTAGTGACGATGTTCTTGCGACCCCGTGGTTCGATCCGCGGCAGGGCCAGTTCCTCGCCAAGGATGGAGGCCATCTCCTCCATGGTCAGGTCCACTTCGAGGATGTGCCCACCGGGCTGGTCGCTGGCCTCGCCCTTGCCAGGCTGCTGCTGCCCGGGCCCCAGCGGCTGGCCCACCTGGCCTTCCCCCGAGGCGACGCCACCTGAGCCTTTCTGCCCATACTTGAACTGGGGAATCTCGATCTGGGGCAGGGGGATGGACACCAGGTCCTTCCCCTTCTTGCCGATCATCTCGCCACGGCTGATGTACTTCGACAAATTGCTCTTCACCTTGCCGCGGACAAGCTTCCGGAAGCGCTGGTGGTCGCGTTCGATCTTCTGGCCCACGGCCCCACCCCTTTACTTCTTCGTCTGTCCCCGGGCGAAGATGCTGGCCACGAAGGTCAACACGTCGGTCGCGCTCGATTCGTTGTAACCATAGTTCCGAATCAGCCGACTCTTGACGATGTCGATCTTCTCCTGCGTCGCCTTGTCCACCACGTTAGAGACCAGACTGGTCAACTTGATCGTGTCTTTCTGATCTTCAAACAGTTTCAGCTCGAGCGCCTTTTGCAGCCGTTCGTTGGTCTTGTAGTCGAACTTCTTCCCATCGAGGGCCAGCGCGCCGATGTAGTTCATGATCTCGCGGCGGAAATCATCCTTGCGGCCCTCGGGGATGTCGATCTTTTCCTCGACCGAGCGCATCAGTCGCTCGTCGGGTTCCTCGTAGTTGCCGGTGTAGCGATTTCGCACCTTCTCGCGCTGGGTATAGGCGCGGACATTGTCGATGTAGTTTGAGCACAGACGCGACAGGGCGTCCTCGTCGGCGGCGATGGCGCGCTGCACCTCGTTCTTGACGATGTCCTCGTACTCTTCTCGCACCACCTGTAGCAGCTCCCGATAATGCTGCAGCGTCTCCTGATTGGTGATGAGCGAGTGATGGCGCAGGCCAGCCTCCAGTTCGTGCAGGACCATAAACGGATTGACGCAGTCCTCGTCGGGATGAGCGACAATAGCGTTGGAGATCTTGTCCTGAATGTAGCGGGGGCTGATGCCGTGCATGCCCTCGTTTGGCGCCTCGCGCTTCAGCTCAATGATGTTGTCCTCGGTGAAGCCGGGTAGGGTCTTGCCGTTGTAGAGCTTCATCTTCTGCAGCAGTGTGAGATTGGCGTGCTTGGGCTGCTCGAGGCGCGTCAGCACGGCCCACATTGCCGCGATCTCGATAGTGTGCGGCGCGATGTGCTTGCCCTTGACCCGATCGTTGTTAAAGTCCTTCTCGTAAATCTTGATCTCATCCCGTAGCCGGGTGACGTACGGCACGTCGATTTTCACCGTTCGATCGCGGAGGGCTTCCATGAACTCGTTGTTCTGAAGCCGGCGATACTCCGGTTCGTTGGTGTGGCCGAGGATGACCTCATCAATGTCGGTCTGAGCGAACTTCTTGGGCTTGATCTTGTGTTCCTGGCTGGCACCGAGCAGATCGTAGAGGAAGGCCACGTCCAGCTTGAGGACCTCGATGAACTCGACGATACCGCGGTTGGCGATGTTCAATTCGCCATCGAAATTGAAGGCACGCGGATCGCTGTCGGTGCCGAACTCGGCAATCTTGCGGTAGTTGATGTCGCCGGTCAGTTCGGTGGAGTCCTGGTTCTTCTCGTCCTTGGGCTGGAAGGTGCCGATGCCAATCCGATCCTTCTCCGAGAGCACCAGGCGGTAGACCTTGACCTCGTGGCGCAGCATCTCAACCCAGTCGCCGTTGTACTTCTGAAGTCGCTCGTTGAAGAGGTAGCGGCTGTACGGGCATAAATCGCCCTTGATGCGGACTTCGACCCCCTCCTTGCCGTGCTGACTGTTGAGCCGGGCCAGGATGGTGGGCCGATGCTCGACCGGGATTAGCTGCAACGGTTCCCCGTGCATGGGATCCTTGGACCAGGTGCCATCGGGATTCTTCCAGGCAAAGCTGAAGATCATACCGGCATCGGTGCGCGAGTAGTCCTCGATACCGCGTTTGAGCAACCGGGCGATGGTGGACTTGGAGCTACCGACTGGCCCGTGGAGCAGGAGCACCCGGCGTTCGGTGCCATAACCCTTGGCGGCCGATTTGAAGGCATTCACAAGCTGCACTAGTGACCTGTCGATGCCGAAGATGGCATCGCCGTGCCGGGTGGCATACTCGGTGAAGAAACGAAACCGGACGATCTTTTCCTTGAACTCGTAGGCTTCCTCGGTGCCATGCGAGAGGATCATGTCGTACAGCCGTTGGTAGGCGGTACGCGTGACTTCGGGATGCTTGCAGACGGTGTCGAGGTAGTCTTCAAAGGTGCCTTCCCAGTGAATTTTTTGATACTCGGGAAGGTTGATCTGATCACGAATGGTATCGAGAATGGCGGTGCCAGTAGATTTGGACATCACTGTCTCCTCCTGGGATCGGCGCGAGCCGGGCTGCCGCGCAACTTCTGCAACGGTAGACTCGGGCCGGAGATCCGACCGACGGGTAGGAAGATACGGGCTGTGAGAGAGAGCCCGGGAGTCGTTGGAATGATGAAAAGCCGAGATTGGCAGGAAACCTGCATCCCCCTCCCCGAGGCCAGGGAGGCAAGCCGAGTCCGTGGCGGTGATCTCGCTTGCTCATCTGTTTATTCTACGCACAGCCGAGTCGATCCGTCAAATCGCCTGGCATTGCTCAGAAGCCGGGGGTGAATAGCCCGGGGCATCTGGTCCTGGCCCGCGTGCCCCATTATTTAAGGGGTCCAGATGAGGAAGGATATCTTCCTGTCGAGTCCAGCTTGTAGCAGCATACGCTGTTGCGCGGGGGGATTGTCAAGAGTGTTTTCCCAGAGCGCGCGGGTTGCCCAGAGGCCGGCCACCTCTTATCCTTGCCAGATTGGCCTGTGATTGGCCTGGATTCCGCGCAAGTTGGCGGGGTATAGCCTGTTCTTCCCGGGGTGTCTTCACCCTGCGCCTTCCCGTTTCCCTCGCTGGAGATCGAGCCATGCGCAACTTGCTCGCCTTCCTGGCCGCGTTAACCCTGACCCTCGCCGCCGTCGGCTGGTACCTCGATTGGTATCACATCCGCACCGGCCGCAATGAATCCGGCCAGAAAAGCGTGACCGTGGACATTAATACGAAGAAGATCGGCGAAGATCTTCTCGAAGCCGAACGCAAGATTCAGCAGCGACTGGCTGAGAAAGCCAAGGAAGAAACTGAGAAGGCCTCGGCCAAGAAGTCGCTCGACATCCCGGCTCCGCCCCACAACATCGAAGTGATCTCGGACTGAAAAAGCATCGGCCAGGGTGGAGCGCCGTTGACCCACCCTGGCCGATTTGAAGCGGACAAGCCGCCTCTATATCTCCTCATCGCGTTTTCCTCCCCTACCGGACAGCTGGCTGACAAATTTTTTCACCAGGGCTTCTGCGAAGGCCGGGTCGTTGATGTGCAGGTCCATCTCGATCAGCTCTACCTCCGGACTCATCCAGTTTCGCAGGCTCTCGAACAGAGCCTGATCGGCCTCCGGCCACCAGAACGGCTGACCTTCCCGATCCAGTGCCGACACTCCGCGAAGCGGCAGGAACACCGCTGTTGGCCCCCGGGAGGCGCTGGCCTTTTGCGCGATTTCCTTGCCGAGCCGATCGTTTTCCTCGGGGGTGGTCCGCATCAGGGTGACCGTGGGATTGTGCTGGTAGAACCGCCGATGTGAAAACCGCTCGGGCACCGTCTCGGGTGGACCGAAATTCACCATGTCGAGGGCGCCAAGGGCGATCACCTGTGGGATTCCGGCCAGGGCGGCGCCGGTGAGTCGATCCGGTCCTGCCGATAGTACGCCGCCGACCAGTTCATCCGCCAGCTCGGTTGTGGTGACATCCAGCACCCCAGCGACGAGTCCATCGCGGATGAACGACTCCATGGTCATTCCTCCAGTCCCCGTGGCGTGAAAGACCAGGACCTCGTAACCCGCCTGCTCTAGCTGTGCACGGGCGGCTTCCACGCAGGGGGTCGTCACGCCGAACATGGTGGCGGCCAGTAAAGGACGATCCTCGTCAGCTCCCTTAGATATCGCGCCCGCAGGTCGCCCCTGCACCATGCCAATCATGGCGTGCGCTGCGTTGGACAGCACGGTGCGACTGATGCGGTTGAGACCGCTGATGTCCACGACGGAGTGAAGCATGAGGATGTCACGGACTCCGACGTAGGGCCGCACCTGACCCGACGCCAGGGTGCTGACCATGAGCTTGGGGATGCCGAATGGCAAGGTGCGCATCGCGGCCGTGCCGATGGTAGTGCCGGCCGAGCCGCCCAGGCCCAGCACTCCATCTATTTGGCCCTGCTCGTGAAGCGACCTGGCAACTACTGCCGCTCCCCGAGCCGCCAGTGCAATGGCCTGGCCACGGTCGCCGGCAGCGCGTACGGCAGCCAGGGTGGTTCCGGCAGCGCGAAACAGATGCTCGCGCGAGATGTCGGCCGGCATGCGTGGCTCGTCAAGCACGCCCGCGTCCAGGACGAGACAGGCCAGGCCCGCTCCGCGCAGCAGATCCGCGACAAACCGCAGCTCCGCTCCCTTCGTATCCAGCGTCCCCACCAGCAAGACTGGCATGATGCGTCCCTCTCCGAGCCCTGATCAGGTCGGTATTCTACGAACCACCCGAATAAGTCGGGCAACCCTTCGGAGTTCTCAGCACCAGGGCACCTTGCCCAGTTGTCCCGGACAGAAGAGCCAGCCTAGAATATTCGTGGAGAACAGATCTCGGCTGCATCCATCTCGCGGCCTGATTACTTCAATTTACATGTCACGCCTCGTCCTGTCGGCACTGCTCTCCTCGTTGGCCCTTGACCTGGTGTGTGCCTCTCTCGTCGAAGAGTCGGAGGCAGGGTATGTCGCGTCTCTACAGTCCAGCTTCCTTGCCGACCGACTGGCGTCGGTCGTGGATCGAAGAGTACCCCTGTGATCTTCCCTCGGAGGTGCCCTACCCCCGAGTGCCCCTCACTGCTCTGCTGAACCGGGCAGCGCGGCGGCATCCCAAGCATGTGGCCTGCACCCTGTATGGCCACCCCACCACCTACGCCGACCTGGCCCACCAGGCGCGACGGCTGGCGTGCGCCCTGCGCGAACTGGGGGCCACTCGAGGCCGCTACGTGGGGCTGCTGCTGCCGAACATACCGGAGTACCTGGTGGCTATCCAGGCAATCTGGCAGACTGGCGCCACGGCGTTGCAGCTATCGCCGCTGATGGTGGCCGAGGAAATTCAGCACTGGCTGGAGGCGACGGGATGCCGCGTGGTGATCACGCTCGATCTGCTTGCGCCGGCGGTCACGGCGTCGTTCGACCGCGGCCCCCTGGAGCATCTCGTCGAGACCTCCCTTGTCCGGCGCATGGCGATGTGGCAGGGGTTGCTCTATCGCATCGAGCGGTTCCGTCGTAATGGCTACCGGATGCTGGCAGAGGATGCCCGTCGGCATCGGTTCGACGCTCTGCTCCGCCACGATCCGCTGGACGAAGAACCGGACATCGACCCCACCGATGATGTGGCTGTGCTGGCGCCTACCGGAGGGACCACGGCGTCGCCCAAGGCCGTCATGCTGACGCATCGCAACCTGGTCGCCAACGCCCTGCAGTTGCGTTACTGGCTGGGGGGTGAGGATGCGACTCTGAGTGACCTGGCCGTGTTGCCGTTCTTCCACGCCTACGGATTGACGGTGTCACTCCTGACCATGTGGGCCAGTTGTGGCACAGTGCATCTGCATCCGCGCTTCGAGACCCGCGCTGTTCTCTCGCTTTTGCAGGAGGCTCGACCGACGCTCCTGCCCGCCGTCCCTGCCATGCTGGCGGCCATGAACAAGCAGATGGGTGACCATCCGATCGATCTCTCCTTCATTCGCCATGTCATCTCAGGGGCCAGTGCCCTAGCGCAGGAGGTGCGCGACCGTTTTGCCCGCACCGGCGTGGGTGACATCGTCGAGGGGTATGGTCTCACTGAAGCCAGCCCAGTGACGCACGTCAACCAATCCGGCACAGGAAACCGCCCAGGGACCATCGGCCGGCCTCTACCCGACACCGAAACGCGCCTGGTCGATCCTGACACAGGCCTTGATGTGCCGACAGGGGCGGTAGGCGAGTTGTGGGTGCGCGGGCCCCAGGTGATGAAGGGCTACCTGAACAACCCTCTGGCGACCGACGAGGTGCTACGCGACGGCTGGTTGCACACCGGCGACCTGGCGCGGTGTGACGCCGAGGGGCAGTTCAACCTGGTCGATCGCAAACGAGATATCATCAAGACTTCCGGCTACCTGGTCTACCCGGCCGAGGTCGAGGAAGTGCTATGCAGTCATCCCGACGTATCTGAGGCAGCCGTGATCGGCGTGCCGGACCGTGAGCGCGGCGAACTCATCAAGGCTCTCGTCGTGCCACGGTCCGGCCAACAGGTTGATGTGTTCGACCTCGAGGAGTTTTGCCGCCTGCACCTGAGCCGTCACAAACGGCCCAGGCTCCTCGAGGTCGTGCCTGAGCTACCGAGAAACTTCCTGGGGAAGATTCTCCGTCGCAAGCTCCGCGAGGAGTTCAGCGCCTTAGCGCCTCACCTGGGCCGAGATTGAGGCAGCTACCCATCCGCTCGGATCATAAGACAACGGCTGGGGCCGGATCCTCGACCCTGGAAACGGCCGGGGTCGGGCGCCCCTTCTGCCTGGCACCGCGGGGAGGCCACGATGTCGATCTTTCGCGCGGACACCCTCTCCCTCGACCGCGAGGCCGATGGGAGCATTGTCCTGACCCTGGATGTTCCGGGGCGCAGCGTCAACGTCATCACACGTCAGATGCTGGCCGACCTGGACGGTGCGGTGGACGCCCTGGAGAAGTTATCGCGCGTCCCGTTGCTGGTGGTGCGAAGTGGGAAACGCTCGGGCTTCCTGGCGGGGGCCGACCTGCAGGAGTTCACGCGCATCCACGATGCCACGGGGGCCGAGGCGCTGGCTTCCGTGGGGCAACGGTTGTTCGGGCGGCTGGCAAACTTGCAGGCGCCAAGTGTGGCGGTGATCCACGGCCCGTGCCTGGGCGGTGGGCTCGAGCTGGCCCTGGCTTGCGATTATCGCCTGGTGGTCGATCGGCCCGGCACCCAGCTGGCACTTCCCGAGGTCGAACTCGGCCTGCTTCCTGCCTGGGGGGGCACCCAGCGCCTGCCGCGCGTCGTGGGGTTGGAGCCGGCTCTGCAGATGATTCTTACTGGCCGTCGGCTCTCTGCCAGTGAAGCGTATAGGCTGGGGTTGGCTGATGCCCTGGCCCGGACCGAGGCCGAACTGCGGGAGCAGTTCCCGCGCCTGGTGCTGCGAGCCATCGGCCAGGGCAAGGCGCAACGGCGCTACCTGCCGCTGCGCACCTGGCGCCAGCGCTTAATCGAATCGACTGCGTTCGGGCGCAAGCTCCTTTTCCAGGGCAGCGAGCGTCTGGTGCGTCAGCGCGTGCCCGACGACATGCCCGGCCCCCTGGAAGCGCTGAACGCCATCCGCCTGGGAATGCAGCGGGGCATCGAGGCCGGCCTGGATCGCGAACGTGAGGCAGCTACGCGCCTGGCTTTGTCACCCTCCTGTCGGCACCTCATTCAGCTGTTCTTCCTCCGTGAGGCGGCGCGAAAGCGGGCAGGTATCGACCAGGCGCGCGAGGTCCGTCGGCTGGGTGTGGTTGGCGCCGGCGTAATGGGAGCGGCGATTGCTCAACTGGCCGCGCTGCAGGGGGTGCATGTCGTGGTACAGGAGGCGACAGCCGACACCCTGGCGAGGGGCATGGGTCGCCTGGATGAGCTGTTCAAGACGGCTGTGACGCGAGGCAAGGTCGCCGCCGACGAGGCGGCACGCCTCCGGGATTCCATCCGAGGGACGACCCGCTGGGAGGGGTTCGCCCAGGTGGACCTGGTCATCGAGGCGGCCGTCGAGGATCTGGCGGTCAAGCGCAACCTCTTCCGCGAGTTGATGGTCCGCACCCCGGGAGACACGGTGCTGGCCACCAACACCTCGTCGCTGCAGGTGGCGCAACTGCAGGAAGGACTGGCCTCGCCGCAGCGCGTCGCTGCTCTGCACTTCTTCAATCCAGTGCATCGGATGCCGCTGGTGGAGGTAGCCGGCAGTTCGTCCACCTCGGCCGACACCCTGATGCTGCTGATGCGGTTTGCCGTCACCCTCGGGAAAACGCCGGTCCGGGTGGGCGATGGCCCGGGGTTTGTGGTGAATCGCATCCTGATCCCCTACCTCGAGGAGGCGGTGCGCCTGGTCGGCGAGGGGATGCCGGTCGCCGAGGTGGACCGGGTGATGCGACGCTTCGGGATGCCCGCGGGACCGCTCGAGCTGCTCGATCAAATCGGGCTGGACGTGGCAGGCCACGTGGCAGGTCTTCTGGCCGGGTCGTCGGGCAGGGAGAATCCGTTGACCGCGGTGTTCGGGGCGATGCTGGCCAGGGGCTGGCTGGGGCAGAAGGCCAACGAGGGGTTTTACGTCTATCGCGCCGGGATGGTCCGACCACACCGCGCCGCCGAGGAGCTGGTGCGCGTGACACTCGGAGGTCCAGGTTTGTTGATGAATCTACCCGAGGCGGCGCGACTGGCTGAGACGCGCGAACGGCTGGTGGGCCGGATGGTCAACGAGGCGGCTCAGGTGCTGGCGGAGGGACTGGCCAGCGAAGCCGCCACCATCGACCTCGCCATGGTGCTCGGCACCGGCTGGGCGCCACATCGGGGAGGACCGTTGCAGTATGCCGACGATCGCGGCCTACCCGAGGTGGTGCGCCTGCTCGATCAGCTGGCCGGGCGGGCGGGGCCGCGCTTCACGCCCTGTCCTGAGCTGCGTCGGCGAGGTTCGCTGCCACTGCCGTTTCGCTCATAAGCAATCTCAGAGTATGCCCTTGGTGGAGGGAATGCCCGTCGAACGCGGATCCATCTCGACCGCCTGGCGCAGGGCACGGGCGGTGGCCTTGAAGATCCCCTCAATGATGTGATGCGTGTTGCGCCCGTGATGCAACACGACATGCAGCGCGAAGAGCCCAGCTGAAGAGACGCCGCGCCAGAACTCCTCGGCCAGTTGCGCGTTGAAGGTTCCCAGCGTCTCCAGCGGCACCTCGGCCTTCCAGACGCAGAAGGAGCGGCCAGACAGGTCGATGGCTGAAGTGACGAGTGTCTCGTCCATCGGTACCGTGGCGTCTCCGTAGCGACGGATGCCGGCCTTATCTCCCAGAGCCTGGCGAAGAGCCTGTCCCAGACAGATGCCTACATCTTCCACGGTGTGATGGGCATCAACGTGCAGGTCGCCCTCGGCCTGCACGTCCAGTCGATCAGGCCGGGCGCGCCAGCAGGGTCAACATATGGTCGAAGAAGCCGACGCCGGTCTGATGGTTGAACGCCCGGTTCCATCGAGATCTTGCCGCCAGTGTGATTCGAGTTTCGCCGGTAGTGCTGAATGCGCAGTGCGAGGCATGGCAGATCCTTCACCTGACGAGGCGGGGGTGGACGTGCATGATATATCTTTCTGCTCTTCGGGCCATGCGACGCCGCCATGAATCCATCGACGTTCAATCTGCCATTAGTTCCCCAGAACGCCAGCAGAGGGAGGGGTTTCGTCTGGAGGGAGCCTCGCCGCCCGAGCTGGACGACTTCAGGGGAGTACGCCGAGGTCGCCGCTGGTGTCGGTACCTCTGGTCGGGAAGCCGCTCGACACGCAGGCCGAGCTGCTGGCGCCGGCCGGCGGCGTCGATTCGGCTTTTGCCGCGTTCCATTTCGGCGCCGACGCCATCTACCTGGGGTTGAAGAAATTCTCGGCCAGAGCCGAAGCGGAGAACTTCACGCTGGAGGAGGTCTCCGAGGTCGTTGCCTACGCCCACACGCTGTCGCCTCGACGGCGCGTCTTCGTGGCAATCAATACGGTGATCCGCAACGATGAGCTGGGCGAACTCGTCGAGGCGCTAGCCGCGCTGGAGTCGATGGGTGTCGATGCAGTAATCCTTCAGGATCTCGGCGTATACCACCTGATTCGCCGGTACTTTCCGCGCCTGGAGCTGCATGCCAGCACGCAGCTGGCGGTCCACAACCACGCCGGGGCCGAGGCGCTGCGCGCGATGGGTTTCGCCCGGGTGGTGCTGGCCCGCGAGTTGACGCTGGAAGAGGTACGCGACATCACCTCGACGGCGGGGGTCGAGACAGAAGTCTTCATCCACGGCGCGCTCTGCTACAGCTACAGCGGGCTGTGCCTGTTCAGTTCGCAGACGCTGGGGCGGTCCGGCAATCGGGGGAAGTGCGCCTACTCCTGCCGGGACTCGTTCGAGGTCGAAGGTGCCCCACTGACACTGCGCGATGGCACCCCGACGCGTCGCGATCCCCGCACGGGCTTTCCATTCTCAATGAAGGATCTGGCCCTCCCCGATCATGTCCCCGCGCTGCGCGAGGCCGGGGTGTCGTGCTTCAAGATCGAGGGTCGGAAGAAGTCACCGCTCTACGTCGCGACCGCCACCGATTTCTATCGCAAGCTCATCGATGGCACCCTCGCCGCCGAGGAGCGGGCCAACCAGGAGCGCGATCTGCAGTCAGCCTTTGGACGGCCCTGGACGCGGTTGTTCGTCGATTCGCACAAGGACAAGGAGGTGGCCGACCGCGACCTCGTGGGGCACCGCGGCGCGCTGATTGGCGAGGTGGAGGCGGTGGTACAGCAGCGCGGCACGCGCACCATTCGCTTCCGCTCGGTCCGGGCCATCGAACGTTTCGATGGACTGCAGATCGACCTTCCTGTGCTGGGCAAACCGTTCGGGTTCGGCATCCGGCGGATGTGGATCCATCGCGGTGGCTCGCGCGAGCTGGTGGTGACCGCTCCCCCGGGTGTGCTGGTTGAGGTGGAATTGCCGAATGACCATCGCGAACAACCCAACATCCCCATGGGGGCGCTCATCTACTGCGCCTCCTCCAATGCCGTGAAACGCGACTATCAGCACGATCGGCCGAAACCTGGACTTCATCGAGCTCGCCAGCCGGTGTCGATCACCCTGCATCTGAGCGAATCAGAAATGGAGGCCACGGGTCGTGGACCCGGCGAGGTGGAGGTGCGCCAGGTGCTTGCTGGGCCGTTCACCCCCGCGCGCGATCTCCAGGCCATGGAAGCCGCCGTGCGCGGTGCCTTCGAGAAACTGGGAGACACCAGCCTGCGGCTGGAACGGCTAGAAATTCACAACTCGGCAGGGGTGTTCGTGCCCGTCTCGCGTCTGAACGCGCTGCGGCGCGATCTCGTCCAGGGACTGGAAAACGCGCTGGACGCGGCCCAGACCCAGCGTGTGGCGCAGATCGTGACTGAGATCTGTCCGCCTCTGCACAATCCTGCACCAACGTCGTTCCGCTGGAATTTGAAGGTGGATCGCATCGAGTACCTGGATGTCTTCACCGACGACGATTTCCACGATGTGGACGAAGTGTGCATCGACATCGCCCGGGATCATCCAGCCATCCTGACGGACAGGGTAACTCAGCTGGCAGAACGCCTGGGACACCAGCGTATCCGACTCGCACTGCCCGCTCTGACGCGCAAATGGGAAGAACGGGGCATCGTGCAAAAGCTCGACCGTCTGCGTCGGGCAGGGTTCCAGCGCTGGGAGGCTAGCAATGTCTCGGCATGGACCTACCTGGGGCTCGACCCATCCAAAACTCTGCCTCCGGAGGTGGACCTGGCGACCGACTGGTCGATCTACGCGATGAATCGGGTCACCGGGCGGATGCTGCGCGAGCTTGGCGTCTCGCGCTTTACGCTGTCGCCGGAAGATGGCCTGGACAACCTGCGGCCGATGTTCGCCGAGTTTGGTCCTCGCGCGGTCCTGATCGTCTACCAGGACACGCCGTTGTTCATGGCCGAGTCGTGTGCTTACGCCAACCTGATTGGTGGCTGCCCAGGCAAGGCGAACTGCTCGTTCGAGTCGATGGACATGGTGTCCAGCCATGGCGAGAAGGTCAGCGCCATCGACTACCACTGTCGGACCATCGTGCTGAACCAGGGGCCGTTCTGCCTCTCGCCCCGGCTGAAGGATATTGGACGGGCCGGCGCGGTATCACTCCGGGCCGACTTTGTCTATCGGCGGTATGCGTCCGAGGTTGTCGCCGAGCGCTGGCGCATTGTCCGAGCGGGTAAGGTCCTCCGCGGCGGCCATTCCGCCAACTTTGATCGGGGCGTGCTGTAGCTAGACGATCTGCCGCAGCACGTCGAAGAGCTGATCGATCTCAGCGTCAGTGCCGACCGATATGCGCAGACCATCGCCGTAGCCCTCGTACACCATGTGGCGGACGAGGATGTGCCGGCGCTTCAGCTCCGCGAAAATGGGTTGCACTGGCTGCTCGCGGCGAACCCAGACGAAGTTCGCCTGGCTGGGGGTGACCGCGAAGCCGAGCGAGGCGAGCGTGTGGCTCAGCCGGTCGCGCGTCGCCAGGATGCGCGACCGCATCTGGATCATGTAGGCTTGATCGTCCAGGGCGGCGGCGGCAGCGGCGAGACTGACGACGTCGCAGTTGTAGGAATCCTTGACCTTGATCAGCTGGCGAGCCAGTTCGGGGGTGGTCACCGCAAAGCCGAAGCGGATACCTGCAAGCGAGTACGACTTCGAGAGTGTCCGGGTGACGATGGCGCGACCAGTCCTGGCCAGATCCAGACAGTTGCCCTCCGCAAAGTCGCCGTAGGCCTCGTCCACAACCAGAGGCGCAGCCAGTTCCTGTGCGAATTGAGCCACGCGGTTAACGGGAAGTGCCGTTCCAGAGGGAGAGTTCGGGTTGGCCAGGAAGGTCAGATGTCCCCTGGGGCCAGGCCAGGGGCGCGGCAGATCCCAGTCCGAGGTGAATGGGACCGTAGTAAGGCTGGCGCCTTGGAGGTCGGCCAGGGTGCGATAGAGGAGATAACTGGGGGTGGGGGAGACGATCACTCCCCCTTCGGGAACAAAGGCCCGAGTCAGGATAGTGAGGATGTCGTCGCTGCCGTTGCCGATCACCACCCCGGCGGGATCGACCTGCAGCACCCGCCCGGCCACCTGGCAAAAGTGGTGGCCGAGCGGGTCAGGGTACTTGCGCAGGCGATCGCCAGTCAGGACCTCGCGAATCGCCTCGAACACTTTCGGAGAAGGCGGATAGGGATTCTCGTTCGTGTTAAGCTTGACGACATTCCCCTCGCGTGGCTGCTCGCCTGGTGTGTAGCCGGCCATCGCGCGGACATTCGGTCGCAGAAAATCAAACACTTCTCTGTTCCTTAGGGAGAAGGCGATCAGCTGGTGACGGCGCCTTCGGAAGCAGACCGCACACAGCGAGCATACTTGGCCAGGACGCCACGTTCCACGCGCACCGCTGGCTTCGTCCAGGCGGCCTTGCGGCGGGCCAGTTCGGCGTCGTCCACCTGAAGGGTTAGCTTCTTGTTGTCGCCATCGATGGTGATACGATCGCCATCGCGCACCAGCGCGATGGGGCCACCCACCCAGGCCTCGGGTGCGACGTGACCCACCACCAACCCGTGCGTGCCACCCGAAAAGCGGCCGTCGGTGATCAGGCCCACCGATTCGCCCAGTCCCTGGCCCACGAGCGCAGCGGTCACCGCCAGCATCTCGCGCATTCCGGGTCCACCCACGGGGCCCTCGCCGCGAATCACGACGATGTCACCCGGTTGGATCTTGCGGGCCTGGATGGCATCGAAGCAGGCTTCCTCACCATCGAAGACGCGCGCGGGACCAGTGATGTTGCGGACCTTGAGACCAGCCACCTTGCACACCGCGCCTTCAGGGGCGAGATTGCCCGACAGGACCACCAGGTGGCCCGTCGGATGCATCGGCTTGTCCAGCGGCAGGACGACATCCTGTGGGTGCTTGTAGACGCTGTCGATCTCGCGAAGGTTCTCGGCCAGGCTCTGCCCGGTCACAGTGAGGCAATCGCCGTGGAGGAAACCAGCATCGAGCAGGGCACGCAGAACGGCGGGAGTGCCACCGACGCGGTGAAGGTCGTTCATGACATACTTGCCGCCCGGCTTGAGATCGGCCAGGTGTGGCACCTTGGCGTTGAGGCGATCGAAGTCGGCGAGGGTCCACTCGACGGCGGCCTCACGAGCAATGGCCATCAGGTGCAGGACGGCGTTGGTGGAGCCACCCAGCGCTAGAACCAGGGTGTAGGCGTTCTCAAGCGACTTGCGCGTGATGATGTCGCGGGGGCGAATGTTCTGCTCGACGAGGTGAACGAGCATTTTGCCGGCGAGGAAGGCTTCGCGTTCCTTCGAGGCGGTGACGGCGGGATTGCTGGCATCGTAGGGCAGCGACATGCCCATGGCCTCGATGGCGCTGGACATGGTGTTGGCAGTGTACATGCCGCCGCAGGAACCCGCGCCGGGGCAGGCCTCGCACTCGATGGCGCGGACGCCCTTCTCGTCCAGGGTGCCGGCCTGATGACGACCGACCGCCTCGAAGATGGAGACAATGTCGATGTCGCGGCCATCGGGGCCGATGCCGGGAAGGATGCTGCCCCCATAGACAAAGATGGACGGGACGTTGAGCCGGGCCATGGCCATCAGACAGCCGGGCATGTTCTTGTCGCAGCCACCAAACGCGATGAGGCCGTCGTGATTCATGCCGCCAGAGACCACCTCGATGGCGTCGGCAATCACCTCGCGCGAGACGAGGCTATAGCGCATGCCCTGGTGGCCCATCATGATACCGTCCGACGCAGTCGGCGCGCCGAACACCTGGGGAACGCCACCTCCGGCACGGATCCCTTCGCGTGCCTTGACCACCAGACGGTCGAGATGGGCGTTGCAGGGAGTGATGTCGCTGTGGAGATTGGCCACGCCGACCATAGGGCGAGAGAAATCGTCGTCGTGGAATCCAACGGCACGGAGCATGGCCCGGTTGGGCGCCCGACCCGGGCCCTGGGTGGTCGTCAGGCTGGTCCGATTCAGCGACATGGGAGAGGTCTCCTGGTGAGAATATCAGGCGGCAGGTAGGATCACTCTAGTGCTCACCTGCAGTAACGAACAGGGGGACGGGAGCAGCCCCCGTCCCCACGCGGTGAATGGAAAGAACGACTCAGTTGGAGCCCTTCTTTTCCTCCTTCTTTTCTGCCTTCTTCTCGTCTTTCTTGCCCTTTTCCTCGGGCTTCTCGTCCTTGACGCGCTTGAGGGTCATCAGCGTCACACCGCCTTCGGCCTTGGCAGGGATCTCCTTGGGGCGATCCTTGTCCGGGTCGGCCCAGGCATAGGTGATCGAGTCGCCGTCCATCTTGTACAGGCCCTTCACGGTCTTACCGCGCGCGGTCCCGGTCAGATAGACACTGTCGATCTCCTTGGGGTTCTTCTCGGGGTAGACGATATCCTTGCCCTGGGTGATATCGTCGCCATCATGGAAGGAGTACTCGGCCCCCTTCTGAATCACCTTCATCTTCTTGAGTTGCTCGGGGGTGTGCCGCTTGCCGTCCCGTTCAAAGAGGGTGACGGAGTAGGTTCCGGTGAGCTTCTTCAGCTCCTCCTTCTGGGCGTCGGTCAGCTTCTCCTCGACCTTGGGCTTGTCGTCCTTTTTCTCTTCCTTCTTGTCGTCCTTCTTGTCGTCCTTCTTCTTCTCCTCCTTCTTGTCCTTGTCGTCGGCCCGGGCCTGGTCAACCAGCACGGGGGCCGCAGACACGAACACGCCAGCGATGAGGAGCCAAGCAAGCAGCCGCTTCATAATTTCCTCCGGGTTACTCCTGTCCACCCAGATCAGCCAGGGTGGAATGCGGCTTAGGATACCGGTAGAGCCAGGGAGCGTAAACCACAAAGCAGTAAACGCTCGGGAGAGGGATCCGCGGGCAAGAGCCGGCGGAAGCCTCCCTCGAGCGTTCACTCGGGACAAGTAGTATGGGAAAGCGGGGTGCCTGGGTTAGAGGAATCAGGCAGAGGGTCGAGTGCAACGGAAAGCCCGGAGCACGTCGAGGAGATCCTCGGTGATCATCACCTCATCATCCAGAAAGTCCTGCAGCCAGAGGTAGTTTTGCCGGTGGGCCAGGGCCACGAGAGGAAGCAGGTCGGCAAGCCGAACCGGAATCGTGGCTGGCTGGCTTTCGGGCTGCTGGTCTTCCAGGCAGGGCGGGTAGACTCGAAGAAACGAGGCCATGCGCAGATCCTCCAGGCCAGGTGGCTTCCGTTCTCCACATTCTGACATCCTCTTCATCGGTAGGGGCAGGTTCATCACTTTGCTCTTTGTGGCGCCTGGTTGGTCTTTGCCGGTCTGGTTATGCTGAAGGTGATGCCATGGTCCGCCCGGTGTGCTTGTAGGGGAATCACCTCCATGCCTATGACGTTTACGGTGCTGGGTGACGGAGCCTGGGGAACGGCCTTGGCCCTTCTCCTGGCGAGCCAACCAGAGAATCGCGTGCGCCTCTGGAGTGCGCGCGAGGAAACCGGTCAGGTGCTAGCTCGGCATCGCGAAAACGTCCTGTTCCTTCCTGGCATCCCCATTCCAGAGAGCGTCCTGCTGACCACGAGCATTCCCGAAGCGACTGCGGCTGCCGATTTCTGGATCTCGGCCATTCCCACCGTCTATCTACGGCCGACGCTCACTCGCATCCGAGAAGAGCTGCGGGGTGCTACCATCCCTCCCATCGTCAGCCTGACCAAGGGCATCGAGATCGAGACGTTTCAACGTCCCAGCGAGATCCTGACCGAGGTACTCGGTGCCTCGCAGGTGGCAGTGCTGTCGGGTCCCAGCCATGCCGAGGAAGTGAGCCGGGGGCTACCCTGCTCTGTTGTGGTGGCCGCCCCGGAGCTGAGACTGGCCCTGGAGGTGCAGCGCTTTTTCCGCACCGATACCTTCCGGGTCTACACCAATCTGGATCCTCTGGGCGTCGAGCTGGCGGGTGCGCTGAAGAACGTGATCGGCCTGGCGGCCGGGACCTGCGAAGGCCTGGGCTACGGTGACAACGCCCTGTCTGCGCTCATCACCCGCGGCCTGGCAGAAATGACCCGTTTCGGCGTGGCCCTGGGGGCCGATTCCGGCACCTTCGTCGGCCTAGCCGGCATCGGTGACCTAATCACCACCTGCATCAGCAAGCACGGCCGGAACCGCAACGTGGGGTATCGCCTGGCCCGGGGTGAGAAGCTGGCTGACGTTTTGAGCACCACGCAAACCGTGGCTGAGGGCGTCACCACCACCAGGGCAGTCTATGCTCGGAGCTTGCGCATGGGTCTCGACATGCCGATCACACGGGCGCTGCACCGGGTGCTCTACGAAGGGCTTGGCCCGCGCGAGGCGGTCACCGAACTGATGCTGCGTTCGCCCAAGGGAGAGAAATGGCCATCATGAACGCTCCCACCATGGCCCTGAAGGAGTGGGCGATCATTTGCCAGTTACTGGCAGAGGGACGCCAGGTGATCCTTCTGCGCAAGGGGGGCATTGCCGAGCCGGATGGCGCCTTCCGGGTGGATCATTCGCGATTCTGGCTCTACCCCACCTACGTGCATCAGCAGGAGACGGGGATTCTCCCAGAATACCTACCCGAGCTGGAAGCCGTGAAGAAGACCCGGCCGCCCGCTGGAAAGGTGCGTCTGAGCCATGCTGCCGAGGTGGCATGGATGCACCAGTGCCGCACCCTGGAGCAAGCGCAGGCCCTGGCGGGACACCATGCCTGGTCGGCCGACACGGTCGCTAGCCGTTTCCACTATCGCGTGCCGGGACTGTTTGTGCTGGCACTGCGCGTGTATCAGGCGGAGACGCCGTGCGAAATCGACATGACACCGCAGCAGAAAGGATGCAAAAGCTGGGTCAAACTGGAGGAGCCTTTTCCCCCTCAAGGTTTCCGGTCCATATTGAGTGTAGAGAGCTTCACCGCGCGATGCCGACCACTGGAAGCCTTGTTCAACGAGCCTCGCAACCCACGTGGATAGATGCGGACCGAGGCATTGCCACGCGGATTGGAACAGGCTTTTCGCATGGCCTCGATGAACGCCAGGCAGGTCGGATAGCGCGAGCTGGGATACGGATGCAGCGCCCGGGCGATGATGGGAAATTCGCGTTCGCGGAGTTTGGTAAGGTCGATGGGAATACCGGTCGGGGGGTTGGCTGCGGTGGCAGCCGGCCAGAATGGACGCCGTCCCATGACCAGTTCGCAGAAGGAGACCGCCAGGGCAAACTGATCGGTGGTGGCCGAAGCGGCTCCGTTAAACAGTTCGGGGGCTGCGTAGGGCGGAGTGCCTTTCCATCCCCCCCGATGCGTGATTAAACCGGAACCGGAGCAGAGGCCAAAATCTCCCACCTTGAGTCGATTGCCGACCAGGAGAAGGTTAGAAGGCTTGATGTCGCAGTGTTGCAGACCGCGGGAACTGGCGAGGCCGGGAATGCGCGCGGAGGCCATGAAATCCAGTGCCCGGGCCGCCTGCTCCAGGAGGTCAAGTGCATGGTCGGGCGGGATGTTACCCCCGGTTTGCTCGAGATAGGCACGCTGCAAATCGGCGAGGCTGCCGTCAGCCCGTTCCATGACAAGGATGACATACTTGCTGTGCGCATGCACTCCAAGTAGAGGGATGATGTGGGGGTGCTTGAGCGCCTCCAGGGCCCGCAGCGTACGTATTTCGTCGGCAATCATGCCGGAGGAGCGCGCACGGGTATCCAGGAACTTCAAGGCCACGTGAAATCGATTGGAGCCTACCGCGTCCCACACCTCGCCGAATGCGCCGGCGCCCAGGGGTTGGATGAGTGTGTATCCAGGAACAGGTTGGAAGCCAGGTTCCAGTGGCAAGTCTCACCTCTCGATGGTGATGGTGGCGAAGCAGTCCTGACCATTCGAGACAAGGTAGGCCCCGACGCCGACAGACACGATCGTGCCCGACAGGGTACTCAAAGATAGGTCGAGAAGAGAGGGATGCAAATGAGCGGAGGGAAAAAATAGGGGCCCATCCATTTGCCCTTATGTGAGACATGTTTAGGGGGAAATCAGGTCGAGTACCTTCTGGATGGCGTTGGGGTCACTCCGGAAAGCCAGGTGGCCCAGGGCAAAGCGGGTCAGGCTTTTCGCGCCAGCGAGTTTCCCGCTACTGATGGCCACCACGCCATCACCTGAGATGATCTCGGCGGGCAGGACCAGGCAAGAGAGGAACTTCTCGGTTTGGCGGCGCGTCAGGCCGTCGGGCAGGGCTGGTAGAATTCGGGGCTCGAGCGTTCGACGCAGGCGCAGAAACGTTGCGGCCAGCAACTGGGCCTGAATCGGTTTCATCATCACGCCATAGAAAACATCGTAGCGGTTGGCCTTCTCTCGCGATGTACCCAGGGCGCGGAAGAAGAGACTATCCGGATGCAAATCCAACGAGATTTCTCCGCGTCCCTCGGCCAGTAATCGGGCGATGCCATCAGCGTATCCCAACCGCAGAGCGCCGAAGAACTCCTGGAGATCGACCAGGTACTTCAACTGGGTAAGATTACTGCCCGCATGGGGAGTGGCCATGATGACGGCGCGGTCAAACTCCCCGCGGAGTTGTTCGGCGTACCAGCGAAAGACCAGTCCGCCAGCACTGTGGCACACAAAGGTGGCCCCGGATGGATCGGCCACCACCCGGCGCATCTGCCGGTGTAATAGCAGTCCCGAACGTGCCAGGCTGCCGTTCCCTGGGTGGCGCAAGACAAGAAGGGGCCGACCTTCGAGCAGCTTCTGATCCGCCCAGTGTCGTAGGTAGGGTAGCCAGCTTTCGCTGTTACCCCACATGCCATGGATGAAAATGATCGGCCGTTGCTGAGCCGAGACAGATTTATCCGCGCAACGAATGAAGGTGCCCTGACTGCGATCGTACTCGAACAGGCCAAAGTCCTCGGGAGTGTCGGTGGTGCCCTCCTTCTCTTGAATCAATCGTTTCAGACGGCGCAGCTGCGTCGCGGGAGCGGGATCCGGCCGACTGGCGACATACCGCATCCCATCCAGGGTCTGATCGAGGTTGAAGCCTGCATTGCGGCACAACTGAAAGGCGTACAGGTCGGCGCGGCACTCCTGGTTCAGCGAGTAAAGGAACTGCAAGAAGCGCCCGGTGGAGTCCACCTGCGTTTCCAGAAGATCGCGCCAGACACTGGGAGCAATGCCATGCTCGATGCCCTTGCGTGCTTCCTCCTCCAGGACAACGCGCTGCCAGCCTCGACGACAATGACCCAGTGCAATATGGGCTAATTGACGTGCAAGTAAGAACGCCAGTCCGGATTCACCCTGCACGCCGGCGCGTTGAATCTGTTCGAGCAAGCCACGATCGAGATAGAGATGGCCTCCTCCTGGAGTCGAAACCTCCGTGGAATCGCGGTCCAGCAGTGACAGCTTGAACCGCAGAGGATCGGGCTTTTGATAAGTGGGTAGCTGATTCACCAGGCGATCGAGGAGTTTTTCCACTGAGTTGGGAGTGGGTAATACCCGGGTGGTGCGGAGGAGTTCTTGATGGGCGAGCTTGCTGCGATTCAGTTCTTCCTCGAGGGGTAAATCGAGCCGACTGAGAAAAAATGCGGGAATGGTGCCGGCGAGATTGACGTGTTCATCGATCAGGGCGGCCCGCGGTTCCGCCAGGGCCAGGGAATCGAGGGTGCGACGTTGACTGGCGTCCAGGGGCCAGGTCCAGGCTGGCGGCGCAGCTGCAGTCGCCAGCGAACACAAAAGAAGCCACCCCATACCAGTCATGCGCGAAACCATGCATAACTCCCTCGAGTAGACAGGTATTATCCCGTCCGGAATGCGCGGCCGCAAGCATTACAATTCGTCCATCTCTGCATTCAGAGAATTGAAACTAACAGTCAGTGATCTATGATGATTGAAATCCCAGTGCAAGATGCACGTGTGTTGGTCGGAAGCAATCCGGCCATTGCGTCAGTGATAAACCTGGTTCCGCCCTGGATTGACTGAAAGAGGATAAGGTAGATGGCACGTAAAAAGTCGGAAGAAGTGGTGGAAGAAACCCTGGCTCCAGTGGAGGCTTCTCCCGAGGCGACAGTCTCGCGCAAAGAAGCGGTCATTCGGGCACTGGAGGCCATTGGCCCCAAGGCGGAAATGGACCGCTATGCGAGCTTCATCAAGGAGAATTTTGGCATCGAAATGCCCAACAAGGTGATCGGTATCCACATCTATCATCTGCGTCGGGATCGCCGCAAAAAGGCTACCGGAGAAAGCCCCCGCCGGGCCAATGCTAGCACCAGCGGAGGCAAGGATGTGAGCTTCGAGGAAATTCGTCTGGTGCGCGGTTTGCTAAAACGGCACGGCGCTGCCCGGATCAAGGATCTGATCGAATTGCTCAGCTGAGTTTGGAATCATCAATCTGAGACGGTAGGATGATCGCCCCCGTCCATATCGCAACTGCTACATAGCACGAAGAAACATCGCTCGCAACGAAGGGTGGTGCGTTGCGGAGTCAGGTTTCCACCACACACCGGGCATGGCCACTGCTCGCCCCCGGTATGGTGGTGTTGGTTTGTGACTACGCCATTTTTTGCATGCATCTCATCCGGCATGGTAGACTCCAGAGGACAACTCTTCAGGAAACTACCTTTTCGCCAGATCTACCTCAATGTCAGTAGGTTGGCCCAACGAAAGAGGCCGACAGCCACTCACGTGACTGTCGGCCCCCGGTGGGGTTTTTGCCTGACTATCATGCAGTCAGAATGCAACCGGCCAAGGGAATGCTCATCCCGGGAAGGGTGCGAATCAGGTCGTTGACCGGCGTGGATTCGGCTTCGGGACCAGGTACCACCAGGAAGGCAGCGCTGCAGGCTGTGGCCAGAGACTTGGCCGCCGCTTTGCCATCCCAGCAGGGACCGTCCACAAACACCAGATCGGCCTGCTGAGCCAGTTGCGTCAACAACTCCTGCACAACCGAGACATCGGCCCAGATAGCTGCGGGCGAACCAGCAGCCACCACGCGCAGGTTGGACTGCAACGTGGTACGAAGGACATCGCCCAGCGATAGGGCACCGGTGAGTACCTCGGTCAGGCCGGGAAATGGTTCCAGCCCCACCTTGGTCGCCACCGCAGGTTTCCGCAGATTAGCATCCACCACCACTACTCGCTGGTTTTGCCGGGCAGCTGCGATGGCCAGATTGAGCACCGTGGTGGTGGTTCCAATCTCGGGGCGAAGGCCCAGGAAGTAGTGGATGTTCGAGGAGCCCCGTTTGCGATCCCTCGCCGCCTGCCCCATGGAGGATAGCAAAGCGGCGTAAGCAACGCTCACGGGATCCTCCGGAGCGTGAAACACAACCAGTTCCGGTGCGAAACGGGGAGACCGAGGGGCCTCGGTCAGGCGAGGTACAACGGGGATAGATCGGAACCCTACTGGACTGGCAGGCGGCGGGGTAGGTTCAGCCGTGGCGGCCTGGCGAACGCGGGGGCCAGGGAACGCCATCACATCGGGGGAACCCTCCACTTCTTTGCGGGGTCCGATTTCGATGTAAGGCATCTCGATAACCGCAGGCGCCTTCTCAGCTGGTTCCCGCGTCGGCGCCACCCGACTGCCGACACTGAATGGCTCGTCGAGAATCAGGCGGAACGCTTCTCGGATCTTGCCCATGATGTCCCTCTTCTCAGGCCGACCGGTTCGTGGTCATAAACAGCCGGTAATCCGAGACTCCCGCCTCCGCAGTGCCATCCAGGCGCAGCACGGATTCTTCACTGGCCGCGGGGGTGCCGTCGCCAGGCTCCGCAGAGAGGCCCAGCAGCGACATGGCCTCCAGGGCCATCTCCACATCTACTTCAGTGGATTGATTCTCCGCCGCCAGCCGCAAACAGACCTGGCCCGCCTGATTTAGAAGACGAGGCACGCCACCCGTCTGACGAGCCAGCACTTCCAACGTTTCCATTCCCAGGATGCGCTCAGCACGGCCACCAGCCGACCGCAGGTGAGCCAGCAGATAGTCGGCTGCTTCTTCAAGGCCAAGCGGATCGAGTTGGAGACGCACTGCCAGACGCTGCCGCAACGCCAGCAACCCGGGATGGCCCAGCGTGTGGAGCAGGTCTGGTTGTGCCACGAGGATCACCTGCACCGCCTTGCCTCCCTGCCCTTCCAGGTTGCCTAGCAGACGCAGTTCTTCCAGCAGGTCGGCAGTCAGATGCTGGGCCTCGTCGATGATCAACACCGACCGGCGTCCCTCGCGAAACTTGCCGAGCAGGTGATCTATCAACGCCAGCCGCATTTCCTGCTCACTGCGTCCCTCGTGCGGCAACGACAGATCGAAGAGCAGCGCCTGCAGCAGACCGGCGCGGTCGCGCAGATGCGTGTGAATGAGAAAGGAGGTCTCGTAGCCGGAGCCCAATCGCTCGAGCAGAACGTGGCTGAGCAGGGTTTTCCCCAGGCCAGGGGCGGCGGTAAGCAGCAGCATCCCCTCGCCATCCGCCAGGGCTTCCTGCAATCGCGCCAGCACCTTTTCGTGGCTGGTCGCAGGATAGTAGGTGGATTGGTCCGGGGTGGCCGGAAACGGTCGGCGGCTGAGCCCGAAGTGCGATTCGATCATCGAGGCATCCTCGTCTTCGTGCGCGGCAAGGCTGGATGAGGTCCACAGGAAAACCCCTCCTGTCTGATCGGCAAGGCGTTTGCTGAACTTGATGGGATCGCCCGGGGAGGACGTGAGGCAAGGCAATCGGCGCAAGGATATCTGCTCGCCTTGCCCTGTCTTCGCCATCCAAACTCGCTTCAGTAGAACTAACTCGCGCTATTCATCCTGGGTCGAGATTCCATTCTGTGCAACCGCTTCCTCGCTGGCCCCTGCACGCGGCGGCACTGATGGTGCTTTGGGTCGTACTGTCCTGGCTCGTGTGGCGCCATCTACCTCGAAATGTGGTGGTGGCCACAAACCTTGTGGGGTTGCTGGCACTGGTGATCTACACAGTAGCGGACGAGAAGTATGTCCCCTACCGGTTCGAGGATTTGCACATCTTCTACCACGCGGGGAAGGCCTGGAGAAGCAGGGCAGAACCGTACGATGTTGCCAACCTGCTGCATCCTCTCAGCGCGCTGCCATTGTTCGGCCTCCTCACCTGGGTACCCGAAGCCTGGCTGCAACACTTCATTGTGGTTTTGAACAGCGGGGGAGCACGGGTGCTTCCCTGGCTTTCCTGGTGTGCAATGCGTGCCAAGGGCGAGGATGCTCCACTAACCTCTTCTGGTCCAGCGTTGGGTCTGTTAGGGGTTGCCGTCGCTCTGGCGCAAAGTAGCAGGTACAAGGTGGCCCTGGGGCAGCTGGGAATCCTGGGAGCGGTCGCCGTGGTGCTGGCCTTTCCGCTAACCCTGGGCAGACTGCGCGCCGCGAAGGACGGTGGGGCTATCGCCTCGCCGCTCAGGCCTGTCTCCTGGTTCTGTATTATCCCGTGGGAACGTTGCGGACGTTGGCGGTTGCGTTTCGAGGGCGAGACGATCTGCTCGGCTGGTTGGTGCAAGCAGGTTTTTTGCGCTACGGGTGCTGGCTGATCCTGGTGGTGCTGGTCGGCCTGGCCTGGGGAGAGGAGGCCTCCCGGGGTCGTCCGAACCCCGGGAGCGTAAGCCCTCTGGCCTGGTTCAGGCCAGCACTTCCTGTAGATGGGTTTTGGAAGCATCGGCCACTTCCTGATGCAAGGAACGGCCATGGGAATCCATGGTCACCACAGCAGGAAAATCCTGCACGGTCAGCTGCCAAACAGCCTCGGGACTGCCGAATTGTTCGAGGAAGACGCCATCCACACTCTTGATGCATTGGGCGTAGATCTGGGCTGCGCCACCGATGCCGTGCAGATAGACGCACCCGTGCTGCTTGCAGGCCTCCAGCGTTTTCGCGCCCATGCCGCCCTTACCGATCACGGCTTTGATGCCATAGCGAGCGATCACGTCGGCCTGATAGGGCTCCTCGCGGATCGAGGTGGTGGGGCCGGCGGCGACCACACGGTAGCCTGTTTTCTCCTTCAGGACGACGGGACCGCAATGATAAATGACCGCGTCGCGGAGCACGGGTAGGTCGTTGCCCTTGTGCAAGTATTTGTGCACTTCGTCGCGTCCGGTGTAGACGGTGCCGCTCAGCAAGACCATGTCACCAGCCTTCAACTTGCGCACGTCCTCTTCGCGGAGTGGCGTGGTTAATCGCACCACCTGCTTGCCGCTCTGCCCCAACTGGAGGAGCGGAGTCTCACCGGCAGTGTAGTCACGGTCGAACTCACCAGGGGAGTGGTACAGCCAGTCGATTACCTCACCCTCGGTGTCCAACTCGACTCCGCGCCGGCGATAGGCCCAGCACATGTAAGCGATGCTGACGAAGTATGAGGCGGGTAGGCGGTTGCGCGCGCCGATCTTGCACCCACCGATGGTCAACTTGCCTCCGAAACCCATAGGGCCAATATCGAGGCTGTTGGCCTCGGTGAGAACCTGCTGTTCGAGGGCGGCCAACTGAGGATCTGGGTTGGTGTCGTCAAGCAGGCGCAGCAGCTGCTCCTTGGCCGACTCGTAACCAGTGGCGCGGTCGCCACCGATACACACACCGAGGAAGCCAGGCCCGCAGCCCTTGCCCTGCGCCTGCCAGACGGCATCGAGGATGCAGCCACGCACGCCGTTCAGGTCGCGGTCGAACCGCTTGCCATTGATGACGGCCGGCAGGGAATACTGGGCCGACATGTTTTCGCAGCCACCTCCCTTGAGAATGAGGCGGATGTCCACGCTGTTTTTTCGATGCTGATGGAAGTGGACGACCGGGCTACCCGGGCCGAGGTTGTTGCCAGTATTTTTGCCGGTGACACTATCGACCGAGTTCTGCCGGAGGTAACCGCGCGCCGTGGCCTCAGCCACTGCCTCCTCGCAAATCTTCTCCAGCTCCAGCTGATCGAAGTGGCTGGGTGTCTTGATGTAGAAGGTGATGGTGCCAGTATCCTGACAGATCGGCGAGCTAAACCGCTTGGCGAGCACGATGTTCTGAGCGACCAGTTCCAGGGCCAGGTCAGCCTTGGTGCCCGCCTCCTCCAGCGCCCGATGGGTATTGATCACCTCATTCACGTCGGGTGGAAGAAAGGCCGATGTGCGGCGAATCAGTTCCAGTATGTGGGCGTGAAAACGGGAGGTATTCATCGAGGTGAACTTCCGTGGGAACAAACGGGAGAAGCCACCGTGGTCATCCCGGTGGTTTTTGTAGGAGGCGGAAGGCGCAAACGCCTTACTTCTTGTTGCGTTTCTTGGGCTGAGGCAAGGTGGGCTGCTCGTCCTCGATCTGCGAAAGGATGTCGCGCAGGTCGCCCCCTTCGGGCATCTTCCAGTTGCCGGCATCGAAGTCAAAATCGGGTTTGATCGGTCCGTCGTCGTCGGCAGGAGGAATCGGCTGCACTTCGTCGAGAGGTTCAACCATCTGAAGCCCGAGCGGATCCTCATCAATCAGCTCGACCTCGGGCAGTTCCTGCACATCCATCGCCTCGCCATCGGCAAGCCCTTCCAGGACGTCGAGCACTTCGAGGGATTCAGCACTGCGCTGCAGACGCTTGCGCGCCTCTGCCGATGGTGTGTACTCGACGATGAAGGCCACTGGTCCCACCTCGACACGGTCGCCAGGGCGGACAACCTCAGCGGATTTCAGGCGCCGGCCGTTGAGAAACGTGCCGTTGACGCTTTCCAGGTCCTCTACCATCAGCAGGCCATTTTGCTCGAAGAGGCGACAATGGCGGCGACTGACTTCGGAAGAGGGGATGCGCACCGCATTGCCATGCGAACGACCGATCACCATCACCTCGCGATCGAGCGGGATGGTTTTCTTCCGTCCGGAAAAACTGGCCTGGAGCTTGATTTTCATGGATGGTTGACACCCGCACGAGGCATCTCGATCGGGCCACACCGCCAGAGGATCAGCATACCACGCCCAGCAGGGGACGCAAATACAGGTTCGATGGCGAGCTAACCGTGGTTACCCCCTACCCGGTAAGATCCGCGTAATCGGAAGCGCGGAGGCGAGTTCCGTCAGCCTGGGGCTATAACTCGAGGAGCGATCGTGCTAGGATGACTTTACCGCCACAGGCGGCACGAGAGCTTACCTACGATGATGGATCAAACCCTTCGAGGGATCGCCGGGGCGTTACGAGGATTACCGATGCCCGAACTGCGCAAGGACCCCATCGTTGGCCGATGGGTGATCATCGCTACCGACCGGGCGCGGCGACCTGTTGCCCCGCCTCACGAACCGTTCCCCCCCGCCGCGGGCCCCTGCCCTTTCTGTGCCGGGCACGAGGAACACACTCCCCACGAAATTCTGGCCTACCGGGCGCATGGCACCAAGCCTGATCAACCGGGCTGGCGCGTGCGTGTGGTACCTAACAAGTTCCCTGCCCTGCAGATCGAAGGCGATCTGAACAAGCGGGGCGAGGGCATCTACGACAAGATGAACGGCATCGGGGCGCACGAGGTGATCCTCGAGTGTCCCTTCCACGAAGCCAGTCTAACTAACCTGACCGAAGACAACATCCGGGAGATCCTCTGGGTCTACCGCGACCGGCTAGTGGATCTCAAAAAAGACCCGCGCCTGGTCTATGGGATGGTATTCAAGAACGTGGGTGCGGCCGCAGGTGCGTCGCTCGAACACTCTCACTCGCAGTTGATTGTCACCCCCATCGTGCCCATCAACGTGTGGGAGGAGATGTCCGGTGCGCTGGAGTTCTTCAACTACCGCGGTCGGTGCATCTATTGCGACATGATTCACCAGGAAGAAGCCAGCGAAAAGCGGGTGGTGCTCAGCACGCCAAACTTCCTGGCCTTCTGTCCCTTCGCGGCTCGCTTTCCGTTCGAGACCTGGATTCTGCCCAAGCACCATAACAGCCACTTCGAGAACATTCAGAAGATGGAAGTGGACGAACTGGGCACGGTGCTGAAGACGATTTTAATGAAGCTTGAGGTGGCGCTGGAGAAGCCGGCCTACAACTACATCGTCCACACTTCGCCCTTCGACACGCAGTCGTTGCCGCACTATCACTGGCATCTGGAGATCATTCCACGGCTCACTCGTGTGGCTGGTTTCGAGTGGGGAACCGGGTTCTACATCAACCCCGTTCCCCCCGAACAGGCGGCCATTATGTTGCGCGATATTCAGGTCGATCCCGCCGGTGGGCGTCGCTCCTGATCAGTGCCCGACGATGGTTTTCATTCGATAGGGCTGCCCCTTGAGATAACCGTCGAGCGCGGGCTGAAACGCTTTCTTTTGTTGAGGGGAAGCCAAGGTGATGGCCTCACGTTGGCGAATGACTGCTTCGTCGAACGCCCCCGATTCGGCGTGGGCGGCTGCTAGAACCGCGATCAGGAAGGCGTCTTGCCAGCGGCTGAGTTCACAGGCGGTCGTGGCGTCTTGAACCGCCTGGGCACCATCCCGAATGGTCTCGTCTGGGCAGGAAGCGCGAATCCAGGCGCGCCAGCCATGGGCCAAGGGGTCGTTCGGATTAAACCGAATGGCCCAATCGAGATCAGACAGGGCACGTGAATAGTGACCCAACCCCATCTGGGCCTGGCCGCGCAGGCGATGCAGGGTGCCATCCCGAGGATTCTGCTTGAGGGCCAGGCTGATGTCGCTCAGAGCGGCCTCCGGTTGGTGCAGTTCGATCCGCAGGCTGGCTCGCATCTGGAGCAAGGTAGGTTCCATCGGGGAGAGCCGCAGGGCAGCGGTGACATCCTCGATGGCAGCCGGCAGTTTATAATCTCTCGCCAGGAAGAAGGCGCGAAGCTGGTAGGGCCGCCAATCCCAGGCGGACCGATACTCCAGGGCCCTGTCGATGTCGTCCCAGGGAGATGAAATGGCGACCTGTTTCAAGGACAGTGCTAGTTCGGCGCGTTCCAGATAGGCCCAGACGTTCCGGGGATTGGCCTGAATGGCCTGAGTGAGCGCAAGATAAGCTCCGAGGTAGTTCTTCTGCTCCAGGCGCTCCAGGGCACGACAACAGGCGAAGTCTGAAGCTGAAGGGGTGTATGGAGCACTCAGGAGGTGACGATGCACAAACGCTGCTATCTCGGGTGGTGGGACATAACCACGCCTTGCCATGGTTTCCGAAGCCACCTCAGTTAATGCCTCTTTGATATTGGTGGCCGCATAAACACCGGGTAGACCTTCTTCTCGTGCCAGCTGTTTCATCCGAAGACGGAGATCCCGTCGGCCTTCTTGTCGATGCTGCTGAGGTTCGAAGGGCAAATTTGCAATCGCGGTTGGAGATAGACCGATCTCTTTTATGCAGCGCTGGGCAAACCGATCCATCCGCGGCCGGATCAGAGAACCCCACTCATAACTTAACGCAAGAGAATCAAATCTATCAGCCAGGTGAACCATCTCGTGGAAGATTATCTGCATGGCGCCGATCGATCGTTCCAACGCAAAACGATATTCCACGTCAGCGGGCAGGGGATACTCAAGTAATTCGGGCCGGCCTTTCTGAAGGAGGACAGGAGGTAGGTAAAACTCGAAAAAAAACCGGTCAGTAATGAACAGTTCGTTCCTTTCAGACAAAACAAAGGCCGAAAAGCCACGATGACTACTCACTCTATACGCGCGAATCGGTCGCCAGGCAGTAGCGCGCTGCGTCAACCCGGGTTTGGCCCTGGCCACCGCGCGGAGAACCTCCTCCACAAACTCCTTCTCGGCAGGGCCCCAGCGACGTACAGGGCTGGGCGGTTGGCTTCCTCCTACCGTCTGGTAGGCGTCCAGAAACACAAATGGTTGGACGACCTGGGGGGTATTACAGTGGGCGATGCCGCCGAACAGGGTTAGCATGAACAGAATCGCACCCGCCGCCCTGCTCCGTTCACCAAGAGTGGTCGTGGTCATGGCTGTTCTCCTGCGGTTCCAGAAAATCCGGATGCAGATGGTATTCCATTCACCGGCATCGGGTCTGAATTCCTGAGCCAGCCACAAGCGCTTTCCGGGTAAGGAGTAACAACCAGGTGGCATCGGCCACGTTCAGGAGGCTGCGTGAACAGGTGGTGCCATTCCGCACCTTTGGCGATCTGTTGTATCGTTTCCGCACAGCCCCGGCGGCTGCCATGGAGGTGAGTTTTCCACCTCCATGGAGCATTCATCTGAGGAATCTTGATGTCTGTTGAGCCATTCCGTTGTCATCGGGTCTTCTATCTGTGCAACCTGTCGAAGGAGTATCTCGAAGGGATCTTCCAAAACCATCAACCCTGCGCCGAACGGCAGCGCAAGGCAGACGTGGCGCTCAGCCCGTCAGTGGCTGGATGGAGGATGGTGGGTTGCCCGGATAGCATGACCGACTGGGCCGTTTTCGACCTGGCGTGGAGCATCCTGGCAGGCACCGATGACGATGACTTCGACCTGACCAATCTGGTTGAGGAAGTGGATGTACCTTCGGAGGATTTGATTCTGGCCCAGTACGTCCACACCCGGCCGGATTTGACCTTCTATGGATTGCATCAGGAGAATGACAACTTCGACGTGTTGTTTGAAGGTCGCCGGGACGACCAGGTGGGCCTGCGCTTTAACGTGATCGAAGAAACGATTACGCTTCTTGAGGAAGGATCGCGGTATCGGCTTACTCTTCTGGAGTATCTCCAAAGCAGAGGGGTACCGGAAGTGCTCTGGCCGGATCCAGATGGGTTCTCTGTCGCTGAACCGGAACTGTTCAAGGTCCGCGTCGAAGCCGGCTGATCTTCCACCCTGCCCTGGTGAACGCGAGACTCGCCATGTCTGGACGCCTGATTGTGGAAAGTGGATTGGCCACACCGCCTCTCCTTGATCTCGACCCCACGACCCACACGGTGCTAGGTCGCAAGAGTAGCAGCGGCGTCTTCTTGCAGGACCGGCACGCTTCGCGTCGTCACGCCGAGATTTATTGTCGCGATGGGCAATGGTTCCTGGTCGATCTGGATACCACGAACGGCACCCGGGTGGATGGGCGGAGCATCCGGGGTGAAACCCGGCTGGTGCATAACCAGGTGGTGGGCATAGGTGATGTGCGGTTGCGGTTTGTGGTGCCAGGTACTCCGGCTGCTGCGGAGGAGCCCGACGAGGGGATGCCATCTTCGCAGGTAGACACCTCGTTATTCGAGCGCGACGAGATGTCGCTGCTGGTTTCCTTCATGAATGGCGTGCTGGGAGAATCGTCGGCCCAACGTGTGGTGCTTGCAGCGCTGGAGTTAGTTCGACTGCAAACCGGCGCGGAGATGGTGGGCTTTCTCTTCCTGGATGACGCACCGCAACTCCGCCTGGTGGTACCACCTCAGGCCACGGTGGACGTGCCATTGAGCGAACGGCTAACGCGTCAGGTTCTGGAGGAGGGAGGCCGGGTCTGGCTGGGATCGCCCCAGGGGCGTGCGCTGGAGAGCGAGAGCTTATCCCTCTTACAGGATGCCCTGTGTATCCCATTACTCACGTCGCATCCGAAGAAAGGTAATGAAACACCGCTGGGAGCTCTGCACGTGTATTGTCGATCGCGTCTGTTGACCGAGCGGCAGGTGCGTTTTGCCGAGGTGGTGGCTGGCACCCTCGCTTCATCGCTGCGCCTGTTGCGGGAGCAGAACGCATTGAAGGCGGACATTTCCCGTCTGAAAACACATTCTCCCGCGGGACAGGACTCGCTGATCGGCTCCAGCCCTCGGATGCGATCACTGCGGGATCAGATTGACCGCCTGGCTAACGGACCACGGACGATCCTGATTCAAGGCGAAAGCGGTGTTGGCAAGGAACTGGTGGCCCTGGCCCTGCATCGGCAAAGCAGCCGCGGGCGCGGACCTCTGGTAACGGTGAACTGTGCGGCCATCGTGGGGACCATGGCCGAATCAGAGTTGTTTGGACACGTACGACACGCTTTCACCGGGGCCAACCACGAGCACGCTGGCTTCTTTGCCCAGGCAGACATGGGAACGTTGTTTCTCGATGAACTGGGCGAACTATCGCTGGACCTACAGGCCAAGCTGCTGCGGGCCATCGAAACGCGATTTTTCCGCCCAGTGGGTTCCCGGGTGGAGGTGCAAGCAGATGTTCGCATCCTGGCCGCCACCAATCGCAACCTGGAACGCGATGCATTGGAAGGGCGGTTCCGACGCGATCTGTTCTTTCGCCTGACAAGTCGGATTCACGTGCCCCCCTTGCGGGATCATCTCGAAGATTTGCCCGAGTTGGTGGAGTATTTCCTCGATCACCTGGCCCAGGAGTATCGTCGGCGGGTGACGCTTTCGGAGGCTGCCCTGGAACGCCTGATGAGCTACAGTTGGCCCGGTAATGTGCGGCAGTTGCGCAGCGTACTCGAGGCAGCCGTGGCCATGGCATCCGAAGGAGCCACACTTCTGCTTCGAGATCTGAACCTGCCGACTGAGCAGCATTTGGAAGGGGACGATCCAGCGCACAGTCTGAACCTGGAACGGATGGAAGAGTGGACGATCCGGCAAGCGTTGGCCAGAACAGGGCACAATCACACCCAGGCCGCCCGGTTACTGGGGATTCACCGCGATACGTTGATCAACAAGTTAAAGCGATATGGAATCGGTAAGGACATGGAGTAACAACACCCACGATTCGGGACAGGCATCCCGAATCGGAATGTACCGAGCAGCGAGAGAAGGGTCAGACAGGGTGGTTGGGATTTTCCACAGGCCGAGTCACCACCACGGGGGTGGGAGAAGCTGTGGTTTCCTGACCGTGAATCGCCTCGTAGACTTCCTGGCGATGCACGGGCACCTCTTTGGGTGCCACAATACCCAGACGAACCTTGTCGCCCCGGATCTCAACGACCGTGACCGTGATGGTGTTGTTGATCACGATACTTTCATTTTTTTTCCTGGACAGTACCAGCATCGGCGCGTATCCTTTTCTATGCCCGTTGCCTTGTTGTTTTTCCTATCTGAATGATCCATCCTTGATCTCGAATTCCACCTTCCCATCACTGGGTGTCGTGGATGCTCGTCGATCATGAATGCCAACCGTTCCGTTGCTCCAAAGTGGCATCTTCCAGATCAGCCGGACATGGGTTGTGACCATTTGACGGTAATGTAGTGTTTTGGTTGATCTCTCACGATTCTGTTTGTTCTCTGCGCACTCTATCAATCTCAAATCTACTAACCACTTTAGGACACGTCAAGTGTCCGTGCTCTCTTTTTGATACAACAATAATGCACCACTCCTGGCCGGGACTCGCAGCGGCAAGGTGCAAACACGAACGGGGAGCCGAAGCTCCCCGTAACGATATCTTCTGAATGCACAGGCACTTAGCTGTTATTGTCGTCCGGCAGGATGACTCGGCCATGGCGGGCGAGATGGTCTTGCAACTCGTGCTCGAGACGTTCCACCCAGGTGGACGCCTGGCTACTGGATTCTCCGGATCCCAGATGGCCTTCCACCCAGACAATCACATGCCGGCACAGCTGCAAGTTGGGATCCTGAACTGGGGCCTTGCAAGGCAGCTGAGGGTTGGGATCAGTCTCTCGATCTAGTGTGCGGAACCAGGCAGCCGCCTCGAATAGAGTCAACTCGCCGGCAACCAGTTTATCCACGATGGCTGTCTTGGCTCGCAGGCGACGGGAGATCCGGATGGCTTCGGGTGAGGGACCTTCGATAGTGACAACCATGGCAGGTTGAGCCGCCGAGGAAGCCGTGCCTCGTTGGGCCTGACTATTCCAGACTCCGGTCAACCCAGCCAGGCAAGCCACCGCAGGAATCCACAGACGCAGCGAAGTCAGCATGATGACACCTTCTCATTCCTCCCAAGCATAGCGCACATTGCTGACACTTCACGCAGGCAATGCTTGAAGTGGAGGCATCGCATAATGCTTGGTAAGGCAGTTTGCGAACCTGACAGGGTGAGGATACTCCTCAGTATCAGGTTCTGGGTCCCAACTATGTTCCGTAGTCGGGAACAAGCACAATCGCGCGGGACAGGTCCCGGCAATTTCAGGGTAGGAGTCACGAGAGCGGATCTCGTGTTTCTCAGGTGAAAAGACTGAGAGGGAGTATGCATCTCTAGCTCGGCAAAACCCATCCAGTCTTAAGGCGGATAGACGGCTATATTCAGAGCAACATCCATGCCACCCCAAACTTTTCGCCTGGTTTCACGGCGCAAAATATGAATGGATATAGCTTTACAGATGATGAAGATAATGAGATGCCCTGAGGGAGAACGGAGGCTGCCCAGGACTATAGCAGAACTTGTGCAAATGTCGGGCAAATTGAGACGGGAGGGGACCAGAACTGTGCAGAAACCGCACAGGATGCGTGCGGTTCCGGAATCAGCGACGCAGAGTCAGGGCCAGAACCTGACTCTGCGTCACGGCATTCGTTCTACTCTTTCTTACCCTGTAGCTCGTCGGCAAGCTCCGTGGCCTCATAGATCTTGCGAAGGCTTTCCATGATGCCCATGGCGTCCACCGAGACGGCGCGGGCCTCGACGTCATCATAAGCGAAATCCAAACGCAGCGACTGGATGTTGCCATCGAAGATGATGCCGACGAACTCCCCAGCGCGGTTCACCACCGGACTCCCTGAATTGCCACCGATGATGTCCGCGGTGGAAACGAAGTTGAACGGCGTTTTGAGGTCGAGCTTGTCCTTACGCTCGATCCAGCGCTTCGGCAGTTCGAACGGCTCGCGGTTCTTGAACTCGGCTGACCGGGCATAGAGGCCGGCAAAATCGGTGGCGAAGGGAATCTTGCGGTCGCCTTCCATGAAGCCTTTCACCAGCCCAAACGCAAGGCGGAGGGTGAAGGTGGCATCGGGGTACGTCTTGGTGCCATCCAGGGCAAACTTGACCTTGGCGATCTCACCATAGGCCTGCTTGGCAACCTCATCCACCTGAGTTTCCATGGTCTTGCGGAGATCACGGCTCTCGGCATCCACTGTCCTGGCCAGGGCGATCATCTGACATTTCGATTCTTCCAGTGCTTTCTGGCCGCCCTCGTAGAGCTTCTTGCGCTCCTCGACCTTCTTGACCTGGCAGCCGCCGACCAGTTCGCGTGCGCGCTCGATAGGCGACTTGCCGGCCAGCACCTTGCGGACCAGCGGATCATTGTAGCCCAGTTCGCTCGCCAGGAAGGTCAGGCTGTCGGTCAGCTTGACGATCTCGAAATCGTCGTAGATCGGTTCATTCGAGAAGAGCTGCTCGGTGAGCGATTCCAGACGGGCCTCGCCAAACTCGGGCAGGCGCTCATTGTTGGGCTTGGCCCGTTCCTCCGCCGCGCGAAGAAGGGTCCGGGCGATGCCAAAGTAATCGGTTAGGAACCCCGCCCGGCCTTCCAGCAGAGTGAAGCGACGAATTTTCTGGGCCCGCACCTTCTGGGCCTTGGCAATGCGATCCCAGGCTGTGCGAGCACTGGCTAGCGATTCGTCGCTCTGGGCCTTGGCTTTCAACCGGGCTTCTTCCTTCTTCTTGGCGGCCATCAAGGTAGGATCGAGCAGAGCGGCCAATCCACCAGTGCGTGCCTTCCGACTATTCTGCACGCTGAACAGGAACTCCTTGGCCTGGCGACGGTTCTCCTCGCTTCGGTCGCTGAAGGTGGACAGCAGCACTTCCAGACGGTTCAGGCGCTGCATCAGGAAGGGGAAGGAAGTATCGCGGAGATACTCCAACTCGGCGACGGTGTTGATGCGGCTGGTGCGGCCAGGATGCCCGGAAACAAAGATCAGATCGCCTTCTGCTAATGGCTTCCGCGCCCAGGTGAGGTAGTGCTTGATTCGGGCCGGCTTGCCGTCCTCGTAGACGCGGAAAAAGCAGATGTCGAGGTCGTACCGGGGATACTCGAAGTTGTCCGGATCGCCGCCGAAAAAGGCGATGGCCTGCTCGGGCGCGAAGACGAGCCGGACATCGGTGTACTTCTTGAAGAGGTAGAGATGATAGGCACCGCCCTGGTAGAGCGTCACCACCTGCGGTTGCAGTCCGGTTTTCTCCTTGGCTTCCTTTTCGATGGTGTTGATGACCGCTCGGCGCAGACCGGCTGCCTTGTCTGAAGGCGTATCTGCAGGGATGGCCCCGTTGACGCGTGCGGTTACGTCCTGAATCTCCATCAGGACGTTCAGTTCCATGGCCTCGCAGCGGAGTTCCTCGGCGCGGGTGCGGGCAAGGAAGCCATCGCGGTAGTAGTTCTTCTCCTTGGTGCCCAGCTTCTGCAGAGCGTCGGCTCCAACGTGATGGTTAGTCAGCACCAAACCATCGGGGGAGACGAACGAGCCACTACCACCGCTATTGAAGCGGACAGATGATTTCTGCAGATGCTCGAGCCACTCGCGAGTGACCTTGAAGTCGTGCTTCTTCTGCAGGTACTCGACCGGCACGTTGTTGTACAGCCACATGCCCTCGTCGCTGTGCAGTTCTGGCATTTGCAAAGTCATGGTGACCAGCACGGCGATGAACGCCGTTCGGCGAATGGGTTGCATAACTGATCCTCGGGGTAGGGCGACCGGATGCGTCCCGCCAGGAGAGGGGTCCACACGGTCCGCCAGGAAGATGACGGCCCATCGCGGACACTCTTTCCTCAGAATCCATCTGGAATCGGTGTAGGAATCCTCACGAACTTTGTCACCGCCTGTAGGACAGACGCTCCTTGAGGCGATTGATGGGTGCCTCGAACAGATGCCAGGAGAGCACGGCCATCAGGATGGTAGTGGCCAGGGCCAGGGCAGGGGCGGGAATGACGCGCAGGGGTGGGAGCCACTCGACGAGCCAGGGCTTGATGCCGTAGAAGAAGTTGTGAAAGACATACAGGCCGTAGCTGATGCGGCCGAGATAGACGATGGGAGGCAGACAGAGCAGACGTAACCACCAGCCATCCGGCAGACGCCAGGTGCCGAAGAGGATCAGGGTGAACCCCACGCCAAATAGCGATTGATAGAGCAGGTGCAAGCCCCAGGCGCCCAGCCAGCGCAGGTGGTAGAAATCCAGGCCAGTCGCACACACGAGGCCTGCACCCAGAGCCACTAACCACGAGTAAGAGCGTTCGGGTAGGTGGAGATCGGCCAGGCCGGCCAGGCAGCCCCAGAGGAGGTACTCGCCGGAGACAGGGAGTAGGGCCCAGGCGCGGCTGCCGGGGTAGTACCAATCCAGGGTCAGCCGGGAGAGCACCGATCCCGCCAGCAAGGCCCCCAGCAAGGTCCAGCGAAATCGCGCTGGAGTCAGCAGGAGCAGGAGCGGATAAAGCAGATAGAATTGCTCCTCGACGCAGAGGCTCCAGAAGTGATTGGTGGGCCCAGTCCAGGCGTCGTGGAGGAAGATGTAGACGTTATGCAGATAGAAAAAATACCACAGGGGGTTCGGAAGCATTCCAACGACGAGAAGCACAAGCAGCACCGCGTAGTAGAGAGGGAATATCCGGAGGGTGCGGCGACCATAGAATGTGAGGAGTTCCTGAAACAGCGACCCGGATTCGTTGAGAATGAGGATGCGGGTGATCAGGAAGCCCGATAAGACGAAGAACAGGGGCACACCCAGCGACCCCGGCGTGAAGCGTTGTTCATTGGCGTGAAACAGCCAGACCCCCAGGAACGCAACGAAGCGAAGTGTATCGAGTTGTGACCGATATGCGCCCTGGGATGTGTCCGCCATGTAGCCTCGATGCCGTGATCCCTTTCAACCAACGGACGACGTCACATCCCAATTATGGAAGTCTCACCTTTGCGTCCAACCGAAGATCTTTTTGGAGCCGTCGTCGGGACCGGGTTCATTGGGCCCGTCCACATCGAAGCGTTGCGCCGACTGGGCCGTCCCATGCTGGCCCTGGTGGGGTCGTCGCCCCAACGTGGCAAGGAGATGGCTCAGCGCCTCAACCTGACGCGCTGCTATGACTCCTACGAAGCCCTGCTCGAGGACCCGCTCATTCACGTGGTCCATCTGACGACCCCCAACCATCTGCACTATCTCCAGTGCCGGCAAGCATTGCTAGCAGGCAAGCACGTGCTGTGCGAGAAGCCGCTGGCCATCACCTCGGCGGAGTCGGCCCAGCTAAAGACCCTGGCACAACGGGTGCCCCTGGCCACGGGGGTGTGTTACAACGTCCGCTATTACCCGATGAACCAGGAGGCTCGGCAGCGCGTCTTGCAGGGCGACCTGGGTAAGATCTACCACATAACTGGTGCTTACCACCAGGACTGGCTCCTGCACGAAACCGACTTCAATTGGCGCGTGCTGTCGCGCGAGGCAGGGCCGCTCCGAGCGGTGGCGGACATTGGTACTCACTGGCTCGATCTGGTGCAGTTCGTAACGGGGCTGGAAGTGCAAAGTGTGTGTGCCGACCTGGCGACCTTTCTGCCGACGCGACGTCGGCCGGTCGGTTCGACCGAGACCTTTGCTACGAAGCTGGGAGTACAGGAAGCAACCGAGGTGGTGGAGATCGACACCGAGGATCATGGGGCGATCCTCCTGCGGTTTCGGGGCGGGGCGACCGGGTCGTTCAGCGTGTCGCAGGTGACTGCGGGCCGTAAGAATCAGATTCGCTACGAGATTGCCGGGTCGCGGACGGCCCTGGCGTGGGACAGTGACCGCGCCAACGATCTCTGGCTAGGACATCGCGACCAGCCGAACCAGCTGCTGACCCGCGATCCATCGCTGTTGAGCCCCCGGGCGCGCCAGACTACCAGCTACCCAGGTGGGCACGATGAAGGGTTCTCGGACACATTCAAGCAGCTCTTCCGCGATTTCTATGGTTTCATCGAGCAGGGTGACCTGCAAGCGCCGCCACCCTTCCCCACGTTTGCCGACGGACACCGCGAGGTGGTGCTGTGCGAGGCGATTCTGAAGAGCCATCGCGAACGGCGCTGGATCGATGTGGAACTCTGAGTACAACCCCTGTCGGAACCCCGGGTCGGCTCGTACGACATCGAGAAGGAAACACCGCGCGAGGGGAGTGCATCATGCAACTGGGATTCGTGAGTGCTATTCTGCCGGACCTGTCTCTCGACGAGTTGTTTGATTTCGCCCGGCAAGAAGAGTTCGACTGCATCGAGCTGATGTGCTGGCCGCCAGGCAAGGCGGATCGCCGGTATGCTGGGGTGACGCACCTGGATGTGACCGCGCTGGATGACCTCCAGGTCGCGCATTTACATCATCTCGTCGAGACAACCGGCGTCCGCATCTCAGGGCTGGGGTATTATCCCAATCCGCTGGCGCCCGAGGCGGACCATCGCACGGAGGTGGCTGCGCATCTGGCCAGGGTGATCGACGCAGCCGGCCGGCTGGGGTTAGGGGTGGTCAACACCTTTATCGGTCGAGATCCAGCCCGCACCATCGAGGCGCAATGGTCCCAGATGGTGGACATTTGGACGCCGCTGGTGGCCCGAGCCGAGGCGGCTGGGGTGCGCATTGCCATCGAGCACTGCCCGATGTTGTTCAGCAACGATGAGTGGCCTGGCGGTAAGAACCTGGCGATTTCGCCGGCGATCTGGCGCCGACTCTTTGCACAGTTCCCTGGAAAGACGTTGGGACTCAACTTCGATCCGTCGCACCTGGTCTGGCAGTTCATCGACGTGCCGCGCGCAATCCGTGAGTTTCACGATCGCATCTACCACGTCCACGCCAAGGATGCCCGCATCGACCACGACCGGCTCTACAACCTCGGAGTCACCGGGCTAATGTGGCACACTCCGAAATTGCCTGGGATGGGAGACGTCGCCTGGGGGCCGTTCTTCTCCGCGCTCACGGATGCTCGTTACCGCGGTCCGGTCTGCATCGAGGTGGAAGACCGCGCTTACGAAGGCTCCCTCGAAGATCGCATGCGTTCTCTGCGCCAAAGTGCGCGCTTCCTTCGCCAGTGGGTCAGTCGTTGAGGATACCGTCATGCCTCGGCCCGTCGATACTGCGATTTATGATACACCGCCCTTCCTCCTGCCAGAGGTGCCCGAGCCGTTCTCCTCGCGGGTCGAGGTAGACCTGGCCGCCCTGACTCATCAGGGGTTGGTGCGGTCCGGCAATGAGGATTCCTACATCATCTACCGCACTTCGCGCATGTGGGAGCGTCTCCACACCAGCCTGTCGAATGATCATCTGCCTAGACGCTTCGAGGAGAACGCCTATCTTCTGGCCGTGGCCGATGGCATGGGCGGGCACCAGGCGGGGGAGGTGGCGAGTCAGCTGGCGATCCGAACGGGCGTGGCGTTGGTGCTCAATGCCGCGCAGTGGGCGATGAAGCTCGATCATCCCGAAGCCCGCGAGTCGGAAATCGAGGAGGCAGTCGCCCGCGGCTCGGATTACTTCCGGCGAATCCATCAGGCGCTGGCGGATCAGTCGATGGCCGACCCGGCGCTCTCGCGGATGGGTACGACGTTGACCGTGAGTTACTCCGTGGGTGACGACCTGTTTGTCCTGCATGTGGGCGACTCTCGCGCATACCTGTATCGATCCGACATGCTCGACCAGATCACCCGGGATCATACGGTGGTACAGACACTGGTCGATGCGGGGACGATCACGCCTGAACAGGCACAGGGGCACCGTCTGCGACACGTACTGACGCGGGTGCTGGGTGGAGGTGCTCGCGAGGCGCATGCCGAGGTGTCGCATCGTCAACTGATGGATGGTGATTGCCTGCTGGTGTGCAGCGATGGCCTGACCTCCATGGTCCCCGACACGGAGATCGCGGCCATTCTCCGCCTGCAGCTATCCGCCGAGAGAACCTGCCAGACTCTGATTGATGCCGCGCTGGCGGCAGGTGGGCGTGACAACGTGACGGTGGCCCTGGGGAGGTATCGCATTCCACGACGCGGTAGCTAACCGCGCCTACTCGGAGTCGGCCTGGCGCAGCGCCTCCGCGTTACTGACCAGGCCCTGGTCCGACCGGATGCGATCGACCTCAACCATGACCTGATCGATGACCATGGCGTTGGTGTGGACACAACGATACTCGACGGCAAAGGCCCAGGCGTTGACGAGGAGCGTGGCCAGCCCCATGGTGGCGTGGTAATACCAGGGCCACTGCAGGGTGGCGACGCCGGCTCCGGTCGCGGCGGCGACGATGGGGACCAGCATGGCTAGCAGCGCCGGGGGAAAGGCCTGGCGTTTTAGCTCGCGCGTGGTGAAGGGCAGGGGATGGTCGGGGATCTGATAGGCCAGACAGACCTCCTTGACCCAGCGCCCGGTCCCCAGGAAGTAGATGAACACCAGACTATGGACACCCAGAGTGAGTGTGGCCGAGGCTAGCCCCAGGTAGATGTGCAGTAGGTACAGAGGATCGTCGGGCGAGGTTCGGCTGTGGCGGAGGAACGACAACCAGCCGACGGCGAACGTAGCCAGGAGGGTCAGCAGGTTCAGGGTGGTGAGACGGACCAGGATGCGCGTCATGGTAATCTGGGGAAGGCAGTGAGTATCCGGGTGAAGGGTATGGAGCGAACGGACCAGGGGCGAAGTCTGGACCGGAGGGGCAGGGTGGAAGCAAAAGGCATGATGGAGCGAGGTTCCGCGTTGTGCGGGCGAGGGACCAATCCTGGGGGGCGAGACGTTTTGCTCTTTATTCTTCCACCGCGACTCGGGGCGCTATAATAGAACACGACCCGAGGCCGCCGCTGGGAACACGGCCTCACCCCCATCGCCGATGAGGCATGCATGGCCACCGAAGGGATCCAGGTATTCCGGGTAGTGGTGGCACTCGATCCCGCTCTGATGATTCCTGCTCTGAGCATGGCAGGAGCCCTACTCGTGGGAGCGCTGATCGTGGCCATGGTGCGTCGTTGGCACCAGAAAGAGAGTTCGCTCGGTCCCAGCGCGAGCGATCAACTGGCCGAGTTTCGGACATTGTACGAACAAGGCCAGATCAGTGCGGAGGAGTTCAAGCGACTCCGGAACATCCTGAGCGGGGAGATTCGCCGCGAGCATGAACTGCCGCCGTCACCCCTCCGGGAGATCCGGGCTGAAGCCAAGGTAGAATACGACCAGGACAAGGCCGGCGACGGTCCAACGTCGTCCGGTCCGGGTATCCACCCCGGTTGAGCCACGCGGCGAAACTCCTTGCGGAGGTTCTCGCCACCCCGTAGAATCCGTTTCGTCTCTGGACCTGAACCTGTTTCGAGGCAACACCTTCTCCGGTCTGGCGCGCGCGGCGCAACGAACTTATCCCCCCAGATATTTCGCGTCACACCGGACCCGGTGCCTCTGGACTGTCACCGCCGCCATTTCCCACTTTCAGGTCGGGCTCGCACGCCCCCTGACCGGGAAAACAAAGGAGACCGCATGCCGACCAAAGACTCGGGCACTGGAGGATCGGGACGCCGGCCGACCGGGAACACCGGGCGCAACCGCAACGCCGCCTGCTCCTTCTGCCGCAAGAACTACAGAGACGTCGGTCCGCTGGTAGAAGGACCGGGCGATGTTTATATCTGCGGCGAATGCATCGAGCTGTGCCAGTCGATCATCGATCAGGAGAAACGGCGCCGCGGCACGACTCGAACAAACATCGCGCACATTCCCGCCCCCCGCACGATCAAGGACAAGCTCGATCAGTATGTGGTCGGGCAGCAGCGCGCCAAGAAGGTCCTGTCGGTGGCGGTTCACAACCATTACAAACGCCTCAGCCTGGCCGAGGCCAGTCGGGGTGAGATCGAGGTGGACAAGAGCAACATCTTGCTCATCGGCCCGACTGGGAGTGGCAAGACGCTGCTAGCCCAGACGCTGGCACGCATCCTCGATGTGCCATTCGCCATCGGAGATGCCACGACGCTGACCGAGGCGGGTTACGTCGGTGAGGACGTGGAAAACCTGCTCTTGAAGCTGCTGCACGCCGCCGATTTTGATATCGAGGCAGCCCAGCGCGGTATTGTCTACATCGATGAGGTGGACAAGATCGCCAAGACGCAGCAAAACGTCTCGATTACTCGCGACGTGTCGGGCGAAGGGGTGCAACAGGCGCTTCTGAAGATGCTCGAAGGCACCGTGAGCAATGTGCCTCCGCAGGGCGGCCGGAAACATCCGGAACAGCAGTACATCCAGGTGGACACCTCGAACATCCTGTTCATCTGCGGTGGGACGTTCGTGGGACTCGACAACGTCATCTCCAAGCGCATCGGCAAACGGACCTTCGGGTTCGGGGGGGTGGGAGGCAGCGGCGACCGCGAGCTTGGCGAGCTGCTCAGCCAGGTGACCTCCGACGACCTGATCGAGTTCGGCATGATTCCCGAGTTCATCGGCCGTCTGCCGGTGTTAGCCCCGCTCAATCCGCTGGATGAGGACGCGCTCATGCGTATCCTCACCGAGCCGAAGAACGCCCTGGTGCGGCAGTATCAGAAGCTCTTCGAGATGGAGAACGCGGAGCTGGAGTTCGACGAGAGTGCCCTTCGCGAAATCGCTCGCAAGGCCAAGCAGCGCGACACAGGCGCACGCGGTCTTCGCTCGATCGTCGAAGAGATCATGCTCGACATCCAGTACGAGCTGCCGGATCTCGAACACAAGTCGAAGTATGTGGTGGATGGGGCGGTCGTTCGAGGCGAGAAGTCGCTATTCGATCAGTCCAACCCGCCGACCGGCGGCGAGAAGAAAAGCGCGTAGTAGACCGCATCCGTGGGGGAGTGGGTGAACGGGGGGCGTAAGCCCCCCGTTCTGTTTTTCCACGCTCGCCCAGTCTGCTCACCTTCGCCAGCCCTGATCCTGAGAATCGTCGGCATTTTCGACACGGCCGTTAAAGTCAGCCGGACTCCCGCGACGATTCCATCAGAGTATGGGGAAAGGACGGTCGATCCCGGGGGGGATCGGCTCGGCCGATTGGGGGTAGGTGGGATGAGCGAAACGCGCAAATTGCTGGCCAGGATCACCGCGCTGAGGCAGCAGCTGGATCAGGCGCAGGGACTGGTCAACGACGCCCGCAGTGCGGCCGCCACGATCCTCGATGAAAGCGTGGCCCTGGAGTCCACGCTGCGGGCCGCCGAGGAACACGACCTGATTCTGGATGCTGCCCTGAATCAAGGTGAGCCTGCTGCTCCACGACGCACGCCGGCACAACTTAGCTCTCGGGCGCGTCGGGTGCTGGAGCGCGGCCGAGACCTGCTCGGTCAGCTTCGCGATTTAGGCGAGCCCTTGACTCGGGATGGCGATCCCTCGCCGCTTCTGCACCTGTATCGCGACACGGTGTCGATGATGGACACGGCCTTGCGAACAGTGGCACTGCTGCCTGATTCGGTGGCCACTCAGATGCACCTGTGCCGTGGGCTGGAGGTCACGCTGGAAGAGGTGGCCGGTCGGCTGCGCACCATTATCGCCGGCACGGAGCGCGAGAAACATCAGCTAGCCCAGGTGGACCGACTGGCGGCGTACCTGTTTGCCATGGATGCAGGCCAGCCCATCAACCTGGCGGGGTTACACGGTCTGGCGGAAGAAGTGCTGATCGAGGCCCGTCACTGCGAGCCGCTGTACTTTCTCGAAGAAGAACCCGATGACGTGGCTCGCTACATCGCCTGCCATGGGCTGACCGTGGCACGCATCCTGGCCCGGATCGTCCGTCAGGATGCCGACCTGAAGAATCACGCCCACGATGTGGTTGTGGCCGGGTTGATTCACGACGTGGGGATGCTGCAGGTGCCGGTGTCGATCCTCTCGAACACCGATGTGCTCGATCCGGAAAGTCGCCGAATCATCGAGGCACATCCGCATCTGGGAGCCGAGATTACTCGGCCCCTCTTTCCCGATGCGCCGTGGATCGCCGAAGGAATCGCCGCCCACCACGAGCGGATCGATGGCACGGGATATCCCGAGGGGTTGAAGGGGACCCAGATCCATCCGCTGGCCAGTCTGCTGGCCGTCGCCGATGTGTATGGGGCGATGTGTTGCACGCGACCGCATCGGCCGGCGCGAGCCACACGCACGGCGCTGGCTGACACGCTGCTGCTGGCCGATCAGGGCGAGCTGGATCGCGACCAGGCGGAACACCTGCTGGCGCTGTCGTTCTACCCGGTGGGCTCGTTGGTTGAGCTGGCCCAGGGCGAGATCGGCATGGTGGTGGCCACCCCAGCTTCGCGGGGAGATCTGCAAAACCCCTCGCGCCCGGTGGTGGCTCTTCTCACTGATCGAGAAGGCACGCCGTTGCCGCGTCCACATCATCTGGACCTGGCTGAGGCCGAGGATCACAGCATCGTGCGACCCCTGACAAGTGGGGAGCGGCGTCAACTGCTGAGCACACGGTTCCCCGCCTGGGCGGCCTGAATCGACGTGCAACCTGGGGCCCGAACCTGATTCCTCTGCTCGAGGAGCGCGCGATGTCGCTGCCAAATGGGTACGCCCAGGCGACCCGCCACCCCTGGCCATGCCTGTGGTTCGTGCTGCCCCTGCTGGTGGCCTACGAAACCGGGGTCATTTACCTGGGTGGGGCGCAGGCCGAATCGATTCGCAACGGGGCGGACCACTGGCTGCGCTATGGTCTGGCCTCGCTAGGGGTGCGATTCTCGTGGGTGCCGCCCGCCATCCTGGCCTGCGTATTCGTCGGATGGGCCATCCAGCGCTGGTCGGACCGCCCCGGCGACCTCGTCGGGGTACTCAGTGGGATGGTGCTGGAGAGTGTCACCTTCGCGCTGGGCTTGTGGGCGCTGAGCCGATTGCTGGCTCCGCTTCTGGTGCAGGCGGGCATCGAGTTGAGCGTCAGTAGCGCCGCGGATTCCGAACTGCGCCAGGTGGTCACCTACCTGGGAGCGGGGATCTACGAGGAGACGGTGTTCCGGCTGGTGCTCTTCGCCAGCCTGGTGGCGTTGCTTCGCGTGCTGGATCTCTCGCGCGTGGTGGCTGTCTTCCTGGCAGCGGTGGGCTCAGCCATCCTGTTCTCCACGGCGCATCATATCGGGCCATACGGCCAGCCGTACTCCAACTACCTGTTCCTCTTCCGCCTCCTCGCCGGGCTGTACTTCGCGCTCCTGTTTGAGCTGCGCGGGTTCGGTATCGCGGTCGGCGCGCATGCCTGTTACAACGTCATGGTCAGCGTGGGATAATCGGGTCCGGTTGCCGGCCCGGTCCGCGTCGCTACACCATCGGCTAGAGATATTTCTGGCCGAAGGAGAAAACCATGCGTGGCAAGATGGCACTGGGGCTGGCAATTGGAGTGGTGGCGGCGACGGTCCTGGCGTTCGCCCCGCGGACACAGGGCGAGGAAAAGGGGAGCAAGGGACCGATGATCGTTCACAACGTCTTTTTCGCGCTGAAAGAGAGCAACGCCGCCAGCCGGAAGAAGCTGGTGGATGCCTGCAAGAAGTACCTCACGAAGCACGAGGGGGAGGTCTACTTCGCGGCTGGCCCCATCGCCGAGGAGTTCAACCGCGAGGTGAACGACCGCGACTTTGACGTCTGCCTGACGATCGTCTTCAAGGACAAGGCAGCCCACGACAAGTATCAGGACCACAAGCGGCACATCGACTTTATCGAGGAGAACAAGGCGACCTGGAAGAAGGTGCGCGTGTTCGATTCACACGCCGAGTAATCTGGTACGATCCAGGCGATGAATCTCTTGTCGGGAGAACCTCTGGAGCACAGAGGTTCTCCCGTTGTTTTTTCCAGACCGGCGTCGGGCAATCCAGCGCGGCTGGGGAGGCGAGCACACCTGTCCCGGTTTTTGCTTGTCTTCTAAGGAGAGGGTTGGCAGACTCACTCCATCTGCCTTACATTCCCACCGAAGGATCGATCCATGAGATGTTGCCTGCCGATTCTCGCGTTGACGTGGACACTGAGCCAGGCCTGCGCGGCCGACTGGCCCCAATGGCGTGGCCCGAACCGCGATGGCATTAGTAAGGAAAAGGGTCTGCTCGACTCCTGGTCGAAGGAAGGACCCAAACTGCTATGGACAGCCAAGAGCCTGGGGTCGGGCTACGCCAGCGTGGCCATTGTCGATGACCACATCTACACCCTCGGCGATCGGGGCAAGGGAGCCGAGCTGATCGCTCTGCAGCGCAAGACGGGTAAGGAGCTGTGGGCGACGAAGGTCGGGGGCGGCGAGCCGAACAGCACACCCACAGTGGATGGCAAGTATGTCTATGCCCTGGGGCGAGATGGCGACCTTCTTTGCGTTGAGGCCGAGACGGGGAACAAGGTTTGGAGCAAGAGCTTCAGCAAGGATTTCGGCGGAAAGATGATGTCGGGTTGGGGCTACAGTGAGTCGATCCTGATCGATGGCGACCGGCTGGTGTGTACGCCAGGCGCGCGCGAGGCCGACATTGTCGCGCTGGACAAAACCACGGGCAAGACCCTGTGGAAAAGCCAGGTAGCCATAGAAGGAAAGCGTGGCCGCGAAGGAGCGGGGTACTCTTCCATCGTCGCCAGCAAGGCGTGCGGCGTGAAGCAGTACATCCAGCTGACCGGGCGCGGAGTTGTCTCTGTCTCGGCTGAGGACGGCAAACCTTTGTGGTCGTATAACCGCGTTGCCAATAGCACCGCCAACATTCCCACGCCAATCGTGAAGGATGATTACGTCTTCTGCTCGTCGGGATACGGCACCGGAGCAGCCCTGCTCAAGGTGGTCAAGAAGGGGAACGATCTGGACGTCGAGGAAATGTACTTCCTCGAGGCCAACAAGCTACAGAACCATCACGGCGGGATGATTCTGATTGGCGATCATGTCTACCTGGGGCATGGCCACAACGAGGGCTTCCCGCTCTGCATCGACCTGATGACCGGGCTGGAAGCCTGGCGTCCCGGGCGCGGCCCCGGCACTGGGTCGGCCGCCATCGTGTTCGCCGACGGGCACCTCTACTTCCGCTACCAGAACGGCGTAATGGCCCTGATCGAAGCCACGCCGAAGGAGTATCGCCTGAAGGGTTCCTTCAAGCTGGCCTCAGTGCGCGGACCCAGCTGGCCGCATCCGGTAGTAGCGGGGGGCAAAATGTACATCCGTGACCGGGATGTGCTTCTCTGCTACGACATCAGCAAGGAGTGACCATGCGCCTGGTACTGTGCGCCTGGCTGGGCGTGGGTTCGCTGGTGCTGGCCGCAGACACCGATGCGGCGGACCTGGCCCGGAGACTGCGTCCGTACTTTCGGCCGCCCGCAGAGTTTGCTCGTGACTACGGGACGTACCGTTCACCGCTGAAGTTCTACGACGGTAGCCCTGTGGCCAGCGCCGCGGACTGGCAGCGGCGACGCAAGGAGATTCTGCAACGGTGGAACGGCCTGTTGGGGGCCTGGCCTCCGGTCATCGAGAAGCCGACCATCGAGGTACTGAAGACCGAACAGCGCGAGGGGCTGACCCAGAAGCAGCTTCGGTTGGAAGTGGCTCCAGGGCGGAAGACCGACGATGCCCACCTTCTTCTGCCCCAGGGGAAGGGTCCGTTTCCGGCAGTGCTGGTGGTCTTCTACGAGTCGAGGACGGGCATCGGACTGGGCAAAACCCCACACCGTGATTTCGCACTTCAGCTAGCCCGTCGAGGGTTTGTGACGCTGTCGCTGGGGAGCGATCCGTTCTCCTACTACCCGAGCAAGGAGAAGGTAGCTCCGCAACCGCTCTCGTACCATGCCTACGAGGCGGCCAACTGCTTCCATATCCTGGCCAGCCTCCCGCAGGTCGATGCTCGACGGATCGGCATCGTGGGACACTCGTACGGCGGTAAGTGGGCCATGTTCGGCTCGTGCCTGTATCCGCGCTTCGCGGCCGCATGCTGGTGCGATCCCGGCATCGTCTTCGACGAGAAACGGCCCAGCGTGAACTACTGGGAGCCGTGGTACCTGGGTTATGAGCCAGGCAAGGATCGCAAGCGCGGCGTCATCACTCCCGAGAATCCACGCACCGGGCCTTATAAAACGATGGTGGAGCAGGAACTCGACCTGCACGAACTCCACGCGCTGATGGCACCCCGGCCATTCCTGGTTTCAGGTGGGTCGGAGGATCCGCCCGAACGGTGGAAGGCGCTCAATCACTCCATCGCGGTGAACACCCTGCTGGGCTACCGGGGCAGGGTGGGCATGACCAACCGCAAGACGCACTCCCCAACACCAGAATCGAACGCCCTTCTGTGCGATTTCTTCGACCTGGTGTTACGGCACGGAAAAATGCCGGAGTGATGAGGTTCGTGGCGACGATGAAGCGATCCCGGGACCAGCGCAACGGCTGGCCCGGGTGGCTTTTTCCTTGATTCTCGCGATGAGCGCTCGTATCTTGAAGTCTATATCCGATCAGATGTTCCGGGCACTGGTTCGTTCCAATCGAGATGCTCCTTCGCCTACCCTATCGTCGAGCCTCTCTCCGACCAATGCTCATTCGATCCGCCCGCCCTCTCGGTCCCTTTCCCAGGTGCACAACATGGCCAAGTCGCGCGGTGACTTCACGGACCTCCTTGTCAAAAAACAGATTCTCAGCGCCGATCAGCTCGAGGAAGCCCGGGGGGTAGCCTCGCAGACGGGTGCCAAGCTGGCTGATGCCCTGGTCAAGCTGGGCTATGCCTCGACAGAACAGGTCATGGGGGCGGTTGCCGAGTTCAACGGCATCCAGTTCATCGATCTGACCGACATTACAATTCCCCCGGCCGTGGTCGAACAGGTGCCTGAATCGGTTGCCCGCGAAAACGTGGTGCTGCCGCTGGCCATCGAGGGGCCGGTCATCAAGGTCATCCTCGACGACCCGACCGATGTCGCGAAGATGGAAAAGCTGCAGTTCATCCTGAACAAGCAGATCACACCCGTCCTTGCACCGCGCGAGCAGATTGTGGAGGCCATTAACCGACACTACGGCCAGTCCGAAACGGAATCGGTGGACTCGATGCTGGCCGAGTTCACCGACACTGCCATCGATTTTACCGAAACCGAAGCAACGGCCTCGGGTGGGGCGGACGATGGCAGCGAGGCACCGGTCGTCAAGCTGGTCAACCTGGTGATTCAGGAAGCGGTCAGCCTCCGGGCCAGCGACATTCACATCGAACCGTTTGCTGACCGCATTCGCATCCGCTATCGCATTGACGGCGTTCTCGTCGAGCGCGATAGCCCACCAAGGCGACTGCTGGCGCCCATTCTCAGCCGTATCAAGATCATGTCGTCCATCGACATCGCCGAGAAGCGACGTCCGCAAGACGGTCGGATCAAGATGAACCTGGCCGGAAAGCACTACGACCTACGCGTCAGTATGTTGCCGACGACCAACGGCCAGTCGTGCGTGATGCGTATCCTCGACCGCGGCAACATTCAGATCTCGATCAAGGATCTGGGGTTCGGCGAGGACGACTATGGTCGTTTCCAGCAGATCATCAAACGGCCCAACGGCATCTTCCTGGTCACCGGTCCGACGGGTTCGGGTAAGACGACGACGCTCTATGCAGCGCTTAACGAACTGAATCGGCCGGACCGAAAGATCATCACGGCCGAAGATCCCGTGGAGTATTACCTGCCCGGTATCAACCAGGTAGAGGTGAAGCACGGCATCGGGCTTGACTTCGCCCGAATCATTCGAGCCATGCTTCGCCAGGCACCCAACATCATCCTCGTCGGCGAAATCCGCGATCACGAGACAGCCGAAATCGCCATCCAGGCGTCGCTGACAGGCCACCTGGTGTTCAGCACCCTGCACACCAACGACGCCCCCTCAGCCATTACTCGACTGGTGGACATCGGTGTTCAGCCGTTCCTGGTGGCATCGTCGGTCATCGCCATCATGGCCCAGCGACTGGTGCGAGTGGTATGTCCAAAATGCAAGGCGCCGGACCAGCCTCCCGCCAACGAGATCAAGGCGGCTGGCATCTCGCCCGACCGATTGAAGACGGCAACCTTCATGCGCGGGGTGGGCTGTAATCACTGCAACCATACTGGCTACCGGGGCCGACTGGGCATCTATGAGATGCTGAAGATGACCAGCGCGATGCGCGAGATGACCTTCAAGCGCGAACCAACCCAGAGCATCCGTCGGCAATCTCGACTGATGGGCATGCGTACACTTCTGGAAGATGGTGTCGGCAAGGCACTTCGTGGGATCACCACGCTGGAGGAAGTGCTAAGCACCTGCCATCACTCCGGTGAGTAAGGGGCAATCTTGCTATCATGAGTAGATTGGTGGAGAAAAAGACAAGAAAGTGGACAGGACACCTGGTTTCTGTGACAACTTTCCAGGGCGCGCTGTGCGGAAATGTGACCAACGCGCCTGCACACAGGCCGATTCATCACCTGGAAGGGAAGGTAAAGATGATCCCTTTCGGTTGTTCGTGGGACCTGGGGCAAGATTTCGCAGGTTTTCGCAGGTGGCGAATTGATCGAGGTCAACCGGAGGAGATAATGCGAGTGAGGACGCGAATCACGTCGTACTCTCGCATCGACCAACGGTCCGGTCACTTCCTGGTCTGGGCCAGGAGCATCGCCTGTCGTTCTAGGATCGCAGGTACTCTGGAAGCGGCTTCCCCTTGGGAGGCCGTGCCGGACTGTTTCATTCGATGATGAGGAGGCTCCGTGGCTGCCAATACTCCCCAGATGGAAAAGCTGTTGAGCACGATCATTCAGCTCAAGGCGAGTGATCTGCACATCACGGTGGGTCAGCCACCCGTGGTGCGCCACCATGGGCGCATGCGGAAACTGGACACCAAGGTCCTCGAGCAGGATGACACGACAGCGCTGATGAAGAGCATCACGCCAGATCGCTGCCAGCAGGAGCTGCAGGAGGTGGGAGGAGCCGATTTCGCCATCGAATACACCGACGGCGTACGCTTCCGTGTCGCGGTGTTCAAGCAACGTGGCAGCATCGGCATGGTGCTCCGGCGTATTCCCAGCACCTTCCTCTCGTTTGAGCAGATCGGCATGCCCGAGGCCATCAAGCGGTTGATCACCAGACCGCGCGGGCTGCTTTTGGTGACTGGTCCGACCGGATCGGGCAAGACTACCAGCCTGGCGAGTATGCTCAACTTCATCAACAACAACTACGACAAGCACGTCATCACGCTCGAAGATCCGATTGAGTATTTCCACAAGCACAACAAGAGCACCTTCAACCAGCGCGAGATCGGCGTGGACTGCCCCTCCTTCAAGGAGGGCATCCGACGTGCTCTACGTATGGACCCCGACTGCATTCTGGTCGGCGAAATGCGAGACCTTGAAACCATCCACGCAGCCATCGAGGCGGCCGAAACCGGCCACGTCGTGTTCGGCACACTCCACACCAATGGGGCAGCCAGCACGGTTAACCGAATCATCGACGTGTTCCCCAAGGAGCAGCAGGACCAGATTCGCACGCAGCTTTCTACGGCTCTCATCGGGGTGTTGTCGCAGACGCTGCTGCCCAAGAAGCCGGAAGGGGTCATCGCGGCCTACGAAATGATGGTGATGACGCCCGCCATCCAGAACCTCATCCGCGAAAACAAGACCTACCGTATCGACTCAAGCATCCAGACCGGGCGTAAGCACGGCATGTTTCTGCTCGATGAAAGTCTGTTCCGTCTGTGGAAGGAACAGCTGGTGGACAAGGAAGAGGCGCTCATGCGGGCTAACAAGCCTGCCGAGCTGGCGGCGAAGATGGCGGCCTACGAGAAAGGACAACTGGACGAGGAGGACGAGGATTTCGAGGAGGAGGATTTCGACGACGACTACGACGATGACGACGACGATGATCGTCCCCGCCGGAAGACCGGCATCCGTCGCTAGTTGGTGAGGCGAAATCCAGATAGACGCGATCCCAGTACCTCCAGTAGCAGGGCATAGCATGGCGACTCCCAACGATCCTAAAAAACCGACTCCTCCTCAGGGTGTGCCACCCCGCCCGGCCCAGCCTGGAGCGCCCCGTCCTGCTGGGGTCCCACCCAAGCCCGGAGTACCGCAGCAGGCCCGTCCCGCGGCGCCGGGTACGCCGGGGGCCAAGCCAGGCGCGGTTCCCGCCAAGCCCGGGGCAGTGCCAGCCAAGCCCGGCGCGGTGCCGGCCAAGCCTGGCCAGGGGGCGCCGCCGCAAGCCAAGGGGCTTCCACCGGGGAAGGCACCGGTCAAGAAGCCGGTGGCCAAGGCAAAAGATACAGGCGGGGGAGGACGGCGCAAGATCGGCCAGGTGCTGATCGATCTGGGCTTCATCGATGAGGATCAGTTGTGGGAGATTCTCGAGGAAGCCAAGAGCACCGGGCAGCTGACGGGGCAAGTGGCCGTCGCTCGGGGTCTGATCAACGAGGATCAGCTGATTCAGGCGCTGGCTGAGCAGAACAACCTCAAGGTGATGAACCTGTCCGAGGTGAAGCCGACGGCGGAGGCACTGCAGCTGGTTCCGGAAACCATGGCCAGCGTCTACAAGGTGCTGCCGATCAGCTTCAAGGACAAGGTCCTGACAGTGGCGATCGGGGACCCGGCCAACCTGCCCGCCCTGGACGATCTGCGCAACCTGCTCAACATCAATGAGGTTGTCGCCCAATTGGCTTCTGCCAACGCCATCAACGAGCTTTTGGCCAAGATCTACCAGGGCAAGGAAGAGAGCATCATCGACCTGATCCAGGAGATCGAGAACAACCCGACCCTGGGTGGCCGGAAGGCGGAAACATCGATCGACCTCGAGTCGATGGTCGAAATGGCCGAGGCGGCCCCGGTCCGCAAGCTGATCAACATGGTGTTCCTGCTGGGTATCCGCGACAAGGCATCGGACATCCACTTCGAGCCGTTCGAGGACGAATACAAGATCCGAATGCGAGCCGACGGCGTGCTCTACGAGATGGTGCCGCCGCCACGCCATCTCGCGACGGCCATCAGCAGCCGTATCAAGGTCATGGCGAACCTTGACATCGCTGAGCGGCGTATGCCCCAGGACGGCCGTATCGAGTTGAACGTCGGTGGTAACCAGGTCGATCTGCGCGTCAGCGTGCTGCCGACCATGTTCGGCGAGAGCGTGGTCGTTCGAGTGCTTGATCGCACGGTGGTCTCGCTGGATCTGAACAAGATCGGCATGGACCCGCGGATGCTAGAAGAGTTTCGCGGCCTGATTGCCAAGCCGAACGGCATTGTCCTGGTGACGGGGCCGACGGGTGCCGGAAAGACCACCACACTGTACTCGGCGCTGAACGAACTGAACGTCATCACCGACAAGATCATCACCACCGAGGATCCGGTCGAGTACGACATCGACGGCATCGTGCAGTGTCCGATCAATCACGAGATTGGCCTGACGTTCGCTTCGGCATTGCGAGCCATTCTGCGGCAGGATCCCGACAAGATCCTGGTCGGCGAAATTCGCGATCTGGAAACAGCACAGATCGCCGTTCAGGCGGCGTTGACGGGGCACATCGTGTTCAGCACGCTGCACACCAACGATGCCCCCAGCACGATCACCCGACTGCGCGACATGGGCCTGGAACCGTTCCTCATCACGGCCACGGTCGAGGCGGTGCTGGCGCAGCGGTTGGTACGGCGCATCTGCGTGGATTGCCGGACGGAGTTCGAGCCGAGTCCGGACATGCTCATGGAGCTGAACCTGACTCCGGCGGACGTGCGCGGCAAGAAGTTTTACTACGGTCGGGGTTGCGACCGGTGCAACAATACCGGGCACAAGGGTCGCATGGGGTTGTACGAGTTATTGGTGGTGAACGACGACATTCGCGATCTGATTTCGCAGGGCGTTTCTGTGGATGAGCTAACGGCCGCATGCCGGAAGTCGGGTATGGTGACGCTGCGCGATTCGGGGTTGCGGGCCATCTTTGATGGATCGACGACCATCGAGGAAGTTGTGCGCGAAACCGTGGTGGACGACAAGTAACGGGGATCTACCGACGACTGAGGCGGGTTGCTTCGGGGAGAGCTGATTATGCCGACGTTCAAGTACGAGGCGATGGACACCAGCGGTGGAGAGGTCAAGGACTCCATCGACGCGACGAACGAGGAAGAAGCCCAACAAAAGATCCGCCAGATGGGCTACTTCGTGACCAAGATCACGGAGGTGCAGTCTGGCAAGGGCAAGAAGAAGGGCAAGCAGGGCAAGCGGAAGAAGGGCCAGGTCTTCACGATCGGTGGCGTCAGCGCCAAGGCGCTGTGTACCTTCACCCGTCAGTTCTCGACGTTGCAGGACGCCGGTCTGCCCGTGCTTCGGTCGTTGCGCATTCTGGAAGGCCAGATGAAGCCCGGATCGCTGAAGAACGCGCTCATCGACGTAGTCGATGACGTCGAGTCGGGCAGCACGCTGTCCGAGGCGTTCGGCAAGCATCCGAAGTGCTTCGATCGGCTGTACGTGAACATGGTGAAGGCCGGCGAGGCCGGCGGTGCGCTGGAAATCATCCTGAAGCGGTTGGCCGACTTCAAGGAGAAGGCCCAGTCGCTGAAGCGCCGGATCACCGGTGCCATGGTCTATCCGTGCGTGGTTATCCTCGTCGCGGTGGCCATCCTGACGTTCATTATGATCTACATCATTCCGAAGTTCGAAAAGATCTTCAAAGACTTCAACATGCAGCTGCCGGACATGACCAAGATCCTCATGGCCACCTCGCGGTGGTTTGTGGACTACTGGTACATCCTGCCTCTGTTCCCGTTGAGTTTCTGGTTACTCATTAAACTGTGTCGTCTGTCGAAGACCGGCAACTATGCCGTGGATCGAGTCTACCTGTGGATACCCGTCATCGGGCCACTGATCGAGAAGACCGTGGTAGCTCGCACCACGCGCACGCTGGGGACCCTGGTGTCGTCCGGTGTGCCGATTCTCGAAGCGCTGGCCATTGTTCGCGAAACGAGTACCAACGCGGTCTTCGAGCGCATGTATCAGCGTGTGTACGAGTCGATCCGCGAAGGTGACACCATCGCCCAGCCGCTGCGCGAGAGTCGGCTGGTGGACGACATGGTGGTGAACATGGTGGACGTCGGTGAGGAAACCGGCGACCTGGACACCATGTTGTACAAGGTGGCCGACGTGTACGACGAGGAAGTCAACGTGATGGTGGAAAGCCTCATCAGCTTGCTGGAACCGCTTATGATCGTGTTCCTGGGGTTGGTGATTGGCTCGATCGTCATCGCACTGTTCCTGCCGCTGATCAAGCTGCTGGAAGGGTTGAGCAAGTAAACCCGGGTGGAAGCCTGACGCAGACAACGAGGAAGTGAGACATGAAGCGTACCTGGGCCGGTAGGAAGCGACCGGCGTTCACGGCCGTCGAACTGCTGGTGGTGATCACGATCATCGCCATCCTGGCAGCGCTGGTGGTGGCGGCCGCCTCGCGCGTCCTGAAGATGCAGGCGTGGATGGGGGCATCGTCCGACATTACGCGGATGCAGCAGTCGCTTGAGACCGCCCGGGCAGCCTATGGGCAGATTGAGTACCTGCCCAGCAAGTTGCGGTTGTTCAACGACATCAATGTATATCGCACCACCACCGATGCCGAGGTGAAGCGGTCGGCAAACGTGCTGCGCAAGATGTTTGGCCGGCGCTTCATCACCAATGGCGGCACGGTGACCTGGGGTCCCGCAGCGGCAGGGACGGCGGGGGGGGCCACCCTGACTGGGTCGGAGTGTCTCACCTTTTACCTGGGTGGCATGACGGACGTGGCCAATCGCCGCTGTCTGGGCTTCTCCAACAATCCACTGGATCCCACCGCCAGCGGAGGCGAGCGCATCGGGCCGTTTTATTCGTTCGTGCCCTCGCGTTTGAGTGCTGGGCCGAGTGGGACCTTCTTCCAGTATCGCGACCCGTGGAATACGCCCTACGCCTTCTTTGGGGCTTACTCGCCGAACAACTACGACAGCACGCATGCAGAGACGTTCGGTGCCAGCACGGTCAGTCCGTACGGCAGCTCAGGTAACTGGGTGAATCCCAAGACGTACCAGATCATCTCGGCGGGGCCCAACATGTTGTTCGGTGCTGGAGGTTCGTCGTGGAGCCCGGGGAACGGGTACGGCGATGCCAACAACGGGACGGACGATCTGGCCAACTTCAGTGGCGCGCAGCTGGGCGAACCGCAATCGTAACCGAGGACCGACCATGCAGCAGAGAACGACTCCTTCTCGGCGGGCCGGTTTCACCCTGGCCGAGATGCTGATTGCGGTGGTGATCATCATGATTCTGATGGGAATTGGCGCGTATGCCATCTTGCGGATGCGCGACACTGGCCCGGCTCAGGCGACGATTGCGAATCTGGGCAAGCTGAAGGCTGTGCTGGACTCGCAGTGGAAGGCTGTGGTGGACAAGGCGCGACGTGATCCGTTGCCTTCCGGCGTCACCCGCGATCAGCTGATCAACCAGCGGATCAAGCAGGCCTTTCCGATTTCGTTTGTGGAAATATACGACCCAACGAAGATGCCATCGATCGGTGTCTGGCAGCCTTACAAACAGTATCTCGATGGGTTGGGGCTTGGTCTGAATTCGACCACTGCGGCGCAATACCCGGCCGACGTGCAGCAGGGGATCTGCCTGCAAATGATTCTCGAACGGGGCCCATCGCACGCCGACCTGAGCGTCGATCAACTTGGCACCTCGCTGATTCAGCAGATTCAAACGAATCCCACCAACATTTCCGGGCTGACCAACAAGCAGGTTCAGGCCATTGTCGATGGCTGGAGTAAGCCCCTGCTGTTCAGTCGTAACTACAAGAACGCGGCCTCGACGCTGGGCATCGTGTCGATGGGTGCCAACGGCAAGGCCGGGGTGCAGGTGGACGTGAGTTCGTCGAGCAACCACAACCTGGTCATCACCTCGCAGGTGGATGCGGATGACAACATCACCATTCCGGATTGAGGCGGACGCTCTGGGGAGAGGCATCATGCGCACACGCCAAGATCGCTCCGGCATGACCCTGGTGGAGCTGCTGGTGGTGATCACCATCATCATCTTCCTGATGGGACTGACGGCGCTATATTTCCCGCGCTACCAGGATCGAGAGCTGGTCTCGCGTGCGGCGGATCAGTTGCAGGGTACGCTGGTCATGGCCCGTCAGATGGCGCTACGCGATCGGGTGCCGACGGGTGTGCGGCTGTATCAGAATGGGACCGTGGTAAACCGGCTGCAGTACATCCAGCAGCCGGTCGATTCGGGCCTGGGTCGGTTCGTTGGTTGCAACGACGAGGTAACCACGCCAGCCTTTCAGGCAGCTCGAGCCTGGTTCAGTCTTCCGACCAGCAAACGGTTCGGCAACGACCCCAATAACACGAACCATATCCTGGCTGAGGCGGGTGATTATCTGGAGATCTACGGGACGGGCATTGTACACCGGATTACCAACGTCCCCACGGGTGGGTCGGGCAATGTGCTGGACCTGGCACAAGGCACAATGACTCTGCCGGGGCCGAATCCGCCGCCGAGTCCGATTCCTGCTTACAACAATGAGCCGGTGAACTACCGCATCATCCGGCAGCCGATCCCCCTGGTGGGTGAGCAGGATATCCTGTTGCCGGAACCGGTCATCATTGATTGCTCGTCGGGCGCGTCGGCAAACCTGACGGTGGTCAGTGGGCAAACGTATTTCGACATCGTGTTCGCACCCAGTGGCGGCCTCATCGGCCGCAGCACTGGCAACGCGATGGCGATTCTGTGGGTGCGCGATGGCACCAACGGCAGCGACAAGAATGCGGGGCATCCCACGCTAATCACCATCCAGCCGCGGACAGGTGCCGTGGCCGCTCATCCCGTGGCGCCGGGATCAGATCCCTATCTGTTCGCCATGGACGCACGATCTTCCGGAATGTGAGGCAATCATGCTCCTGCGACCGACCGGACAACGCCCGGGTATCTCGCTGCTGGAAGTGTTGACAGCGATCTTCATCATGGGCGTGGGGATGCTGGCGCTGCTGACCCTGTTTCCACTGGGCGCGCTGAGCATGGCCCGGGCCATCCGTGATGATCGCGCAGCGCACATCGCGGCCAACGCCGCCGCGCTGGCGTCCGCCCTGGATTTCCGCAACGATGCCACCATCACCAACGAGTTTACGGCTGTCACCAATCCGAACGCGGCCAGTCATCCGTTGTTGATCGACCCAGCCATGGTGATCCGCTTCCAGGGCCAGGCGGATCCGCCTGCGCCCCCGCTGAAGTATGTGGGCCGCTCGACCTCTGCCGCGCCATTCAATTCGGTGGGTATCAAGAGAGTAGCGCCCGGCATTACCAAATCGAGTGGCTCAGTGACGCAGGCTCTTGCCAATCGCTGGTTCACCTTCAACGACGAGATTGAGTTCGACACTTTTGGCGGGGCGAAGCAGAACACAACGGGATCAATCAACTACGTCAATCGTCCCGGCACCTACACCTGGGCGTATCTGCTGCGTCGGCCGCGCAATACTAACGCCGAACTGGCCGAGCTGACGGTCATCGTCTATAGCCAGCGCGACACCGACAACTCCGACCCCGAGCGCGTCTACCAGGTGAGCTCCGGCGGCGCCCTGAGCAGCACTTCGGTCGAGATTCAATGGAGCGGAGATCGGCCTGACCTGCGCAAGGGACGGTGGATTCTGGACACAACGCAACCGACGGGCCAGCCGGTCACCGGCCTGTGTTACCGGGTGGAGAACGTCACCGACACTGCCAGCGACAAGATGATGATAGAGCTGGACCGACCGATCCGGGTGGCGGCGATGAAGCTGGTCACCGAGATGCCCAGCGCCATTGCGGTGGTCGAACGCGGCACATCCTGGAAGCCGTGAACAGGGGAGACAGGACCATGAGACGGCAACACAGGAATGGAGCGGGTCGTTGCGGCTTCACGATGGTGGAGTTGCTTGTGGCGATGGCCCTGATCGTCTTCATCATGTACATCCTGGCCGAGGCCTTCTCGGCGGGAGCCAAGACGTTCCGCGATCTGAAGGCGGTGGGCGATCTGAACACCCGTCTGCGAACGGCGACGAGCACGCTGCGCCGCCTGCTGTCTGCCGACCACTTCGAGGGCCGCAAGCGACTGAGCGACCCGAACTTCTGGCAGGAAGGTCCGCCGCGGATGGGTTTCTTCCGCATCTGGCAGAACAGTGCGCCCACGAACACGACCGGCGCCGCCTACTTCAACGAGGGCAACGACCTGGACAATGCGCCGTCGTTTCGCGCCCGGGACCATGGAATGCATTTCACGGTGCGGCTACGCGGTGGACAGCGGAGTGACTACTTCCGGGCGACGGTGCCAGCGGGTTCGCCGCTGTTGAGTCTGCCGCAGCCAGATAGTCGTTACCAGGATGGCACCAACGAGTACACATCGTCGTGGGCGGAAGTGGCGGTGTTTCTGCGACCAGTGCCGGGCGGCGAAGACACCGAGGATCCCAACGCTACCTCGGGATCGCCCTTGCCGCTCAACACGCTGTACTTGCGGCAGCGACTGTTAGTCCCCTCGCGGGACGATGTGGACTCCATTGGCGCGGTGCCATCGGGGCAGGCAAATCAGTACCTCGAGGTGAGCCAGTTCGCCGACGGGACCAACCTGGCATTCAACACGCCAGCCGACATCACCATGCCGGCGCGGCGGTTTGGGAATTCTACCCCTCCAAGTCTGGCGCTCAACGTGGCTCCGCTGAACTATCCGCGCTTGCAGGATGAAAGCACTACCCTGTCTGGCAGCGACGTGCTGTTGACCGATGTAATCTCCATGGAGATTCGCGTGCTGCTGGGTTCGGAGGGCTACGTAGGGGCCGAGGAGAACTTCATTCATCTCTTTGATGGCCAGATCGACAAGTACCGGATGATGTTCACTGGGAATCCCCCCGGCCAAACCGCTAACTCTGAGATTCCGAACACCGCCCGCGTGTTTGACACCTGGTCGCAGTTAAAAGATGACAAGTGGGATTACTCGACGTGGGCGCGAGTGGACCAGCGATCCGGCCAGGCCATCCCGATGTTTTCCAATGTGGTGGGGACAAAACCGATCCGCATCCGGGCCATTCAAATCGCCTTGCGCATCTGGGACAACAAGACGAAGCAGACCCGTCAAGTCAGCTTGATCCAGGACATGTAACGCCGGGAGGGAGTCTCCCAGCCACCGTTCACAAACGGTGGGAAACGGACAGGTACACTTTCCTCCTCCCCCCCAGGAGGGAACCCCGAGAACGGCCGGCCTTCCCGTGGCCAGGTGATGGAGACGACAGATCATGATCCTGAAACGGACCAATCGCCCCCGCGGCCGACGCGCCATGATCCTCATGGTGGTGCTGGCGTTGATGACCCTGTTCGCCATCGTGGGCATCTCGTTTGTCTACGTGGCGAACGCGCAGGAGGCCTCGGCCCGAGTGGCTCGCGAGGCCGAGACACAGTTTCGCCCGCAGATCGACCCTGAGGCGGCCTTCGCGTATGCGCTGGGGCAGATCATCTACGATTGCAACGACACCGATGCAGGGGTCTACTCCGCACTCCGCGGGCATAGCCTGGCCCGGAACATGTATGGGTGGAACCCCAGTCAGATCAACGACAAGCCCTACACAGGCATTCTCGGCCGCATCAGCTACCAGCATCCTACGGGAGCGGGGAACTATGGTCGATGACCTGGCGCTCTTGAACTATCTCTACTACGCCGATCTCAAAATCCGCGATCCGGAACGATACCTGCTGCCACTTGACCGGGAACCCGCCGCAGATTGAGCGCACGCCGGACCTGTCGATCCTGCCAAGCAGCCCTCACATTCCGACGGGGGCCGTTCCGTATACCTATCCGGATCACAATAATCTGCTTCGGCACAGATCGATCCGTTCACCGGGAAGATCGTCGCGCCATCGTACCATCGCGATTACTACTTCGGCGATCTGGAAGTGCGCGAACACGAACTTCACGAGCCAGATTGGCAAGTACAAGACGCTTCTCGACCGACCGACCAGTATCACACCTCCGGAAGCGTGACCTTCGCCCGACCGCTCGGGCGGCGACGAAGAACCTGGACGGCGTACCCGGTATGCGGATAGCAGCTGGATTGACATCGGTGCCGGTGATGGTCACGAATGATGGCCGCAAGTACAAGATGCTGGTGCTGATTCTCGACCTGGCTGGGGCGGTTGGATCTGAACGTGATCGGAAACCTGATGGGTGGCACGTTCCCGAACCAGGAGCATCGCAGCAACCAGGGGTCAGCGCCTGGGAGATCAACCCCCAGCGGTTGTTGAATGTTGATAACGCAGAGGGAGAACATCTACTACGGCTCATCGGCCACGAGCCAGCGCGGCAGGTATGCCGGGCGATACGACACGAACAACCCAGCACCGGCAATGGGCCAGCCCGACCGAAGAGACGGATCCCACGGCCAAAGGATCACGGTGGACGTCCAGTTCGTGGTTGGAGCCAGGTCGACTACAACGGCCGGAAGGAAGACGCTGGTAAGAGTCAGTCGACGATGTATGGTGGCGACTGCGGGAACGGGTAACGCCTACAACGCCTTCCCTGACTTCACCACGGGTACCTGTTCAGCAACGGCGGCACGGCCGAGAATCCAGACCACGCTTCCATCTACTCGGCCCTACACCGCGCCAGGCGACGACACCTGACCAGGGCAGTAACCGTCGCTTCCCATTGAAGGACCTGGTGCGGTGCGTGCGCGATGGCGGTGGCCTCGGCAGTGACATGCACGTCGGATCTGCGTGGTCTGCTCGCTATAACCCTGGACTGGCACCAACGCCACGCGTCGTCGCAACCAGATCACCCTGCTGTCGGCCGACCTGGATCGTCCCGCAACGCCGTACGTATGGATCCAGTGGCGAACAACGGCATGGGTACGAACCTGCCGGACTCGTCCGATACCCTGGGCTTGGCCGAAGGCCAACGGCATTCGCTGCATCGCTGGCGGGCAACAACGGCATCCCATTCCCCATCCCGGCGAACTTCCGGGCGACGTGATCCCGGCGAACAGCGAATTCGATGCCGGCAGCTGCGGAACACACTGGCCGGGCTGCGGACGCAACGGCAACGGGTGAACCTGCTTCTGCACCTGTACTGTATCCCACGCCGAACAGCGCCCACTGGGAAAATCGACCCGGCGGACATGACGGCGGACGCCAATGGGAAGACCGCCTGCAGCAGTATCAGCAGGCAGTGTCCGGATCGGCAGCAGTTCGCCGCCGACCTATAGCCCGAGGCGCGCGGCGCCAGGCCACCGGGCGCAGGGGAACGGCGCGGTGTACAGCACGTTCAACAAGACCGATACCCCGGAGTTTCGGGCTATCCGCGCCCTGGCTCAGCTGGCGGTCAACATCGTCGATTACATCGATGTGGACGACTATCTGACCGTTTTTGAGTGGTGCAACTTCACCTCGGGTGGGAACACCATCGTTGAAAAGGTGGTCGGTTTCGGAGATGCCGCGTCTTGTGCTGAACGAGACCTTACGTGCAGTACGACAACGAGGATGGCTCGCTGCTGGCCACCAACGACAAGGTCGATTCGACGAAGAACTACAACGTCAACGTCTGGGCCGAGCTGTACAACCCGGTGCCCGATGATTCAACGCTGTCTGGCATGAATGACACAATCGCTCGTCTGGCTGCCCAGGACATGGCGGGGACCCAGCAGTATCCCATGTATCGCATCGTGCTGGCCGAAGGCGACCTGCAGAAGGACGCCAACGCAAGCGTGCGCGACCCGGGCAACTTTACGGGCGATCCTGACTTCAACAAGGGAGGCAACCCGTCGTGCATCAAGAAGATCGATGTCGAACTGGGGTGATTCGACCATCCCCAAGTTCGTGAACAAAACGCCATTCTTCAACGGAGCACCGACGAAGAACGAACGGTTCTACGTCGTATGCCTGACGTGAAGTTCTTCACCGATCCGATGAACCGCCCTGTGCGATCCGAACTTCCCGCAGCCGAGCCCTGAAGTCCACCGACCTGAACTTACACGCTGCCGGCAAAACGATCCGGTGAACAAGAACAAGCCGAAGGTCACCATCCTCTGCAGCGTCTGGCCTTCCCGCCGCTGCCGGAGCAGCTCAACCCTGGCATGCCCAACTACAACCTGTTCGTGACCATCGACTTTGTCGAGCATCCCGACAACATGGTGGAGGATGGCCGATACTTCGATACCGATGGCGCCAATCCGACCCTGCCGCGGGGATCATGCTGATCGGCAAACCTACGGGTACCTGCAGCTCGTACACGGCCGCGATTCAGCAGCGGCGGCGGCTGATCCTGCCGGTCATGCCGCCTCCGGCGATGGAAAGTGCCAAGAATACCTTTACCGGCAGAACTCGTTCAACGACACCCAGGCCCTGCTCAACGCTGCCAAGGAACTCCACCTAGCGGTGGCGACGAGACCATGCTGCGACTGCCGCACGACTGGTTGATCCACCTGGATCGCAACGTCATCAACCTTCGGCGGAATTGTTGCATGTTTCGCCCGACTCCGCACCTGGTCACCCAGGAGTTCGGAGGCGGAGAGGCCCACTGCGGCGGCCAGCTGCGGGCACGCGTCGCCTCAAGGTGATCGACGAGCCGTCTGTATCGCTTCTTGAGTTCGTGACAGTGGCACCGCGACCTCGGCAACGCACTGGTAACCATGGACCGGGTGATGGGCGGGGCGGTGAACATCAACTCGGTGTGGAGTGCCGGACATCTTCGGGCCATCGCCGATCCGCAGCAGGGAACTCGTTCAACTGGGACTGCAGCCGGACAAGATCATCGATGATGCTTTCCGACGCTAATTCAACGCAGCACCGGCGTGACCGAGGCGGGCGCCCGCCTACAGTGGGCAGTACAACCCAGTACTTCGTCCCACCGACAACAACAACGTGGTGACGGCCCTGGGGCTTCCTATGGGTACTCCCATCGACCGCCCCATCTGGAGTCTGCCATGGGGTATGGTGCTAGCCCGGCTGCCACGGCTGTATTGCCAACCGGGCCACGGTGACCGGCCTTGATGACACCATCCTGCGTGCCAACTGGTTCAATGTGCCGGATCGACAGCAGGTACTCCGCCGCCACCTCCCTACATCCGGTACCGTGAAAGCCGAGTTACCACCAAGGTGCCCTCGGCCAGTTGACCACGGCAATGTCTACGCGGTGTGGTTGACGGTTGGCTTCTTCGAAGTGACCGATGATAGCGTCACCCCGGCGCGCCTGGGGCTGGAGATCGGCAAGGACGAGAACAAACACGTCCGCTACCGCATGTTCGCCATCGTGGACCGCACCAACCTGTCGGCCTTCGAGACCACCAGCTCGGATGCGTTCTCTGGCTTCACAGCGGGACAGGAGCGTCAACTCCAGTTGCCCTGGGTGACCAAAGCGGGACCGCCGGCCCAGCCGCCGCCGTACAACATCGCTGATGTACGAACAGGTCGCGAGTGGACGGTGACCAACAACGTCTACCTGACCTTCGATCCCAACACCGACAACGAGGAAACGGTGCGAGCCTACACCAATGGCTCGGGCCAGCTGGTGGCGGTGTTCCAGAGGACCCACGGAAATGGCTGCAAGGTCATCTGTCGCGGTAACCCCGGGCCGATGTCTCGCTACGATCCGCGCAACGACATTGACGTCGTGCCGTTCTTCATGCTGATCGACTGACGAAGCAGGGCCCAGGGCAGAATCTATCTGCCCTGGGCCCTGCTTCCCGGCTGTCCTGCCTTGATCGCGCCGGGTAGAATGCACGTGGACGACCGATCATCATCCCCGTGTTGAGTGATCATGCTCCGCGAGCTATCCGTTCAGAATCTGGCTTTGATCGAAGATGTCCGGGTCGAACTGCAGCCCGGCTTCTGCGCCTGGACCGGAGAAACCGGCGCCGGTAAATCGCTGCTGCTGGGTGCCCTGGGGCTACTGCTGGGCGAGCGCGGCTCGGTCGAGCTGCTGCGCAGCGGAGCGGCTGACCTTCGTGTCACCGGGCGGTTCGAGCTGACTCATGCAGCCACGCGCGAAGCGGTGGAGCGCCTGCTCGATACCACCCTCGACGACGGAGAACTCCTCCTGGCCCGCAAACTCAGCCGGACCGGTCGAGGCGGCGCCTACGTCAACGATCAACCCGTTGCCCTGAAAACATTGGAACAGATCGGGGCGATGCTCATCGACATCCATGGGCAGCGCGAGACGCAATCGCTACTCGATCCGGCCTATCAGCTCGAAGTGCTGGATGCCTTTGGCAATCTGGGTGCCAATCGGCAGGCATATGTCGAGGCGGCCCAGCAGTTGACGCAGGCGCGGCAGCGCTACCGGCAATTGGCGGCCGAGCGGCAAAATCGGCAGCGCGAGTTGAATCTGATTCGCTTCGAGCGTGACGAGCTGGACCAGGCTCACCTTGAACCCGGGGAGCTGCAGGACCTCGGGAGGGAGCGCGAGCGCCTCGCCAACGCCCAGCAACTGCAGGCATTCGCGGAGCAGAGCTACGCGGCCCTGTACGAGGAAGATGGCTCCATCGTCGAGCGCCTGGGGCGCCTGGAGCGCGAGGCGGCGGGGTGGGCCAACCTGGATGCCGACCTGGTGCTGGTGGTCGAGCAGATGCAGCAGGTGCAGGGGCAGGTGCAGGACATCGCCCAGACCCTGCGCCGACTGGGCGGACACTGGGAGGCTGATCCGGAACGGCTGGGTGTCGTTGAGGCGCGAATGCAGTTTCTGCGCAAGCTGGAGGCGAAATACCGCAAAACGATCGACGATCTGATCGTCTACCGCGTCCATCTCGACGAGCAGGAGAACCGCCTGCAGTCGGCCGAAGAGGATCTCGACACGCTGGAAGGCGAGATGAAGACGCTGTTTACCCAGGTGCAGACGGCGGCCGAAGCGTTATCGAAACAGCGGCATCGGGTGGCAAAGAAGTTCGCGGCCAGTGTGCAGCAGGAGCTGGCCGACCTGGGAATGCCGGATGCCGCATTGAGTGTCGAGCTGACCACGCTGGAGCTGGCGGATGATCCAGGTAGCGCGCCACCTGCCCATGGGATCGACGCCGTGGAAATCACCCTGGCTGCCAACCCGGGAGAGCCGGCCCGGCCGCTGCGCAAGGTTGCCTCGGGCGGCGAGCTTTCGCGCACCATGCTGGGGCTGAAAACCGTACTGGCTGGGCACGATCAGACGGGCACGCTGGTCTTTGACGAGATCGACGCAAACGTGGGCGGACGCCTGGGTGACATTCTGGGGCAGAAGTTGGCGGCGCTGGGTCAGACGCACCAGATCATCTGCGTGACCCACCTGCCCCAGGTCGCCAGTTTCGCCCGGCATCACTGGACGATCCGTAAGATGAAACGCGCGGGTCGCACCGTCACCCAGATCAAGCCGCTGGAAGAAGGCGAACGGCTGGAAGAGCTGGCCAGCATGTTGCGCGGCGAGGCCCGCAGCGAAACCACCCGGCGCGAGGCGGCCGCCATGCTCGAGGCTGCGCGGCGAACGTGGTGATGTGTGCGATTTAGCGCAGAAGAGCGACAGAAAAAGAGCGATTCTGCCTAGAACATGACGCTTCAACGCGTGGCACGTCACTTGCAGAATGAATGTGCATAGAGACCTTCAATGGGGGAGCAGGATCCAGTGGTCGAGAAGAAACCCTCGAATTATCTCCTGAGCGAAGAGCAGCGCGAGATCTATCGTCGGTTCGCGCGGCTGGCACTTCCCCGGCATACCTCCTACCCCATCGCTGCAGTCTGGACACCAACTTTTGGGCCCGCGCAGTTCGCCACCGACCTCGCCACGGGGCGCGAGGCCGGACAGCCGGTGTCGCTTTACGTCCACATCCCCTTCTGCCAGCAGCTGTGCTACTACTGCGCCTGCACCAAGGAGATCATCCCGCCCCAGAAACGTCGCGAGTGCGATCCGGCTGAGGGGTTGCTGGAACATCTGGAGCTGGAGGCAGGGCGCATCGCTAACTTGTTGGGGCCGCGACCGGTGGAGCAACTTCATCTGGGCGGTGGGTCGCCTACGTTTCTGACGCCGGCCCAGCTGGAACGTCTTGGGGAGATACTGGCCAGGCATTTCGTGCTGACCAACCATGGCGAACGTGCGGTCGAGGTCGATCCGCGCGTCACAACGCGCGAACATCTTGAAACTCTGCGCGGGCTAGGGTTCAACCGGATCAGCCTGGGTGTGCAGGATTTCTCGCCACGGGTACAGCAGGCAGTGCATCGGCAGCAACCGTTCGAGATGGTGCAACAGTGTGTCGAGACGGTGCGGTCACTGGGGTTCGGCTCCATCAACTTCGACCTGATCTACGGCCTGCCATTCCAGACGCTCGATTCGATGGCAGACACCCTGGAGAAGACCCTGCGTCTAGCACCGGACCGTGTTGCTTTTTATCGCCTGGCGGTCATCCCGGAGATCTTCCGCTGGCAGAATGTGTTTCGTCCCGACGATCTACCCGGGGGCGACATTCCGCTGGATTTGAATCTACTGGCCATTCAGACGTTCCTGGAGGCCGGCTACGATTTCATCGGACTGGATCACTTTGCCCGGCCTGACGAGGCCCTCTTCCAGGCGCGCGAGGCGGGGACGCTGCGTCGCAATTTCCAGGGCATGACCACCCGCAAGGATCTGGAGATCGTCGGGCTGGGGCCCTCGGCGATCAGTCAGCTGGAGTCGGCCTTCGCACAGAACCACAAGGACACTGCCGACTGGAGTCGCGCCGTCCGCGCTGACCTGGGCACCGAGCGCGGCATGCACCTGACGGTGGAGGATCGCCTTCGTCAGGAAGTGCTGCAACAACTGTACGGACATGGAGAGGTGGACCTGGGGGAGCCGGCCGCGCGCCTGGGGCTATCGTACGCTGAGGCGTTTGCAGACGACCTACCTCGGCTGGACGACCTTTCCGGCGAGGGGTTGCTGACACGCCAGGGGTCCCGTTTGCACCTCACCACCCCACTGGGTCGGCTGCTGGTGCGGGTCGTCGCTTCCGTGTTCGATCGCTACCTGCCGCGCGATGCCTATCGTAACGGCCTGCCCAGTCAGCAGGCCTCGCGCGTTGGGTAAACTCCCCCGAGTGAGGCGATGCCATGCCCGACGTGGGAATTGAAAACCAGGCCCAGGAGCATCCTGGGACAATGGAGCGGGAGCCCTGGCCCTGCACCGCCACGCTGAGCCTCCTGCAGGGCACGGCATTGACCATCACTTCGACAAACTATCCAACCCCTGTCCCTGATTCATGCACACAAGTGCGGTTGGAATTACAACCCGATCAACCCACCATCGTCGGCCGATGCCCCGACCCAAACTATGAGGTTCCCTACCTCGAGGTGGGCTATCACTCCTTTGATTTGATGCCTGGGACGTGCGAATCGGTCCTTCAGTACACCGAACGGGACCTAATCGTGAGTCGAGCCCATTTCATGCTCAAGCAACTTGGGGCCGGTGTCCTCTTTACCAATGGAGTACCACGTCGAGGCGGAGGCATCCGGCCTCCGCTCAACGGAACCAGGCTCCTGACTCCTGAGGATCGCCTCATTGAGCCCGCCGAGGAACTGTTTATTCCGCGGGGCGAAGAGATCACCATTCGGTTGCCCAACGATACCATCCTGGAGATAGCAGCCCGGGACTGAAGCATTCTCAGGCGAGGATTTCTCGGATCACCTTGCCGTGGTCGATGTCCAGACGCTTACGGCCAGGCACCTCCAGGCGGCGCGAATCGAGTCCTAGCTGGTGCAGGATGGTGGCGTGGATGTCGGTGACGTAATGGCGATTCTCCTCGGCGTGGAAGCCGATTTCGTCAGTTGCCCCATGGACCACGCCACCTTTGATGCCTCCACCCGCCATCCAGACGCTGAAGCCGAAAATGTGATGGTCACGCCCATCGCTGCCCTGGGTGCCGGGCGTGCGGCCGAACTCGGTGGCGAATAGCACGATGGTGTCGTTCAACAGACCGCGCCGCTTGAGATCTTTCAATAGCCCGGCGATCGGTTTATCGACGGCTTTGGCGTTGGCACTGTGGTTAGCACGCAGTCCACCGTGGGCGTCCCACACGCCGGCGCCGCCCGCGCCGTGTTGAATCTGCACGAAGCGCACGCCTTTTTCCACCAGCCGACGCGCGGCCAGCAACTGCATGCCGAAGCCGCGCGTGGCGGGATCATCCATGCCGTAAAGCTTCCGGGTGGCCTCGGTTTCCTCGGCGAAGTTCATGATGCCGGGCACCGATGTTTGCATGTGGAAGGCCAACTCGTAGGAGCGGATGCGGGCCGTCAGTGCGGGGTCGTCCGGATACTCGACCGCGCGGAGCTTGTTGAGTCGGCCCACCAGGTCGAAACCGATACGCTGCTCCGCGGCGACAGTGGGTTTCTCGGGCTTGCCGTAGTCGAGGGGATTGGCCGGGTCCACCCGGAGCGGCACGGCGTCGTGCTGCGGGCCCAGGTAGTGGCCATCCTTGGCGTTCCAGTATTCCCGGTTGCCCATCGAGATGAACTGCGGCAGGTTGTTGTTCAGGCTACCCAGGCCGTAGTGCACCCAGGCTCCCAGGGTGGGAAACTCCCCGTCAAGCATGTGACGGCCGGAATGAAATTGTGTCTGCGCGCCGTGGTTGTCGTCCGTGGTGTACATCGATCGAACCACTGCGATATCGTCGATGCACTCGCCAATGTGGGGAAACCAGTCGCTCGTCTCGATGCCGGATTTGCCGCGCTTCTGAAAGCCAACCTGCAATGGGAGGATGCGAGTGCGCTGCTGACCGTTGGCATCGTTGGCGACGACAACCCGGGCAAGCTTGAGCTTCTCGGGATCCATCACCGATTTGTACGGTGTCTCGGCGATGGTCTTGCCGGCGTACTTTGTCAGCATCGGCTTGGGATCGAAGCTCTCCATATGGCTGACGCCGCCGTTCATGAATAGCCAGATCACCCGCTTGGCCCTGGGCTTGAAGTGCGGCTGGCCATCGGGTGGGCGATGCACCGCCTCGGCTGAGGCGCGCACGATGCCATCCTGGGCTAGCATGGCACCTAGTGCCAGGCCGGTGAAACCCATACCCAGGTCGGCGAGAAAGGTTCGGCGATGCAATCCCGGACAGGCAACATGGCGCTGCATGGCGTCCCTTTCAGCGAATGGTGACAAAGTCATTGTGGTTGATCAGCGAGAGCACCAGGGCACGGCGACTCCGAGCCTGCCCGGCGGGGGTGGAGCCAAGCACCTTGCGCCATTCCGCCAGAGAGTCGCGACAGGCTGCCAGCTCGGCTCCGCTGGGCGGTTGGCCCAGAATAGCCTCGAAGGCGGCCTGAATGAAGGCATCCTCAGCCAACGGCTTCGCCGGTTGGTCGAGACGTGCCGTCAGGCGGTCCGCCGTCTCCTGGGCCAGGGCGCTATTGGCCAGTGCCAGCGCCTGCTGCGGTATGATGCTCTCCGCCCTGCGGTAGCATTCCAGCACGTTGGCGTGGTCGAACAGGCTGAGAAACTTCTGATGGTCGTTGTGCGAATGGACAAAATAGAGACTGCGCCGACGTGAGGCCACGGTAGGCATCACGGGCGGTCCTCCGGTGGTCAGGTCGAGATCGCCCGCCAGATGAAGCAGGCTATCGCGAACCACCTCAGCCTCCATCCGCAGGGGGTTCATGCGCCAGAGATAGCGATTTTCCCCGTCGCGAGTGGCATTCTCGCCGGCATCGCGAGACGAGGAAGATTGCCTATAAGTCGCGCTGGTGACCATGAGCCGGTGCAGATGCTTGAGGCTCCAGCCATTCTCGCGAAACTCGACCGCGAGCCAGTCGAGCAGTTCGGGGTGCGTGGGTACCGCTCCCTTGCGGCCGAAGTCGAACACGGTGGCGACCAGGGGTTTGCCGAAATGACGGGCCCAGACGTGGTTGACTGCGACGCGGGCAGTCAGGGGGTTCTCTGGCGCGGTCAGCCAGCGGACCAGGGCCGAGCGTCGGCCACTGCTGGTGGTCGGGTAAGGCTTGCTGCGCGAGGCCTCGCTTTCAAGGTTCGACTCCAGCGTCTTGAGCGATCCACGAAGGGGGGTATACTCCTCGCCCGGGGCATCGACCTTCAGACGGGCCTGGGTCAGTTGTTTGGTGGCTTCCTCCACCCGCGCGGAGGCGCCCTTGGTTCCCAGGACCACATCCACCTGCGCCTGGGCCAGCGCTTCCTCGGCCGCTGCCACGGCAACCAGGCGCTCGGCGCGAGCCGCTTTGCGAATCTGCTCCTTTGCACTGGCTCCGGCCGGAGGCTGGTAGCGCGCCCGGTCGGCAGCAGCGCGAGCCTCGATGCTGGCGGGTTCCAAACGCAGCCTAGCTAGCTGCTTCTCGGCGAACGCCACCCGGGCCTTGGCCTGCGGCACTGTCAGTGCAGTGACACTGGAGCCAGCCTTTCCAGGAAGATGAAGGGAAACCCCATCGGGCAGGGGCGAAAGCTCGAAGCGAGCAAACTCGGCGCTGGCATCGTAGGTGATCAGCTCAATGGCACCGCTTCGCCGCTCGATCGGCAGCTGATAAGCCAGGACAAACTTGCCCTGCAGCGACACGTTCAGCAGGCGCCCCCGTACCTGAATCTTTACCTCCTGGGGGGTCCCTAGCTTCACGTCGCGCGGCAGAGTGCCCTCGGGGGGGTAGATGTACTCGCTTCCCGGCTGCTTGTAGGCCACCTGCAGCTTTGAGCTATTGGCTACCGCGCTGAGGTAGACGAGGACTTCTCCCTGGGGTCCGGCGTCGAAGTTGATGCCGACCGACTTCCACATTTCGCCGCCGGTAGGGGTGAAGCGCACCGTTGCCTGGAAGTCCCGCGGTGCTGCCGGCTTCAGGCGCAGGGCTCCGCGGACGGCACCCACCTTTGACTGATTCAGTTTACCCTTCTCGTAGCGCCAGGTGCCCTCCCGCATCTCCCAGCGCTCCGGTGCCGGCTTCGCAAAATCGTCCTGCACAAACGGACGGAGAATCGGTTCGGGCTGGCTGACCGCGGCCTTGCTCGCCAGTTCGACGTCAGCCAGCGCCTTTTGCGCTGCTGCCAGGTCTGCCTCGGCCTTGCGCGTACGTGCGGCCGCCTCCTGAAGCAACGTCTCCACAACATGGCGACGCAGGCCAGGCTGGTGCGCCTCGGCTGGCAGAGCCACGGTCTGGATGGTAACACCGCCCGGTGCCAGCAAGGCAGGAAGGCCGGGACGAATGAGGCGCGATTTGCGCGGCTGGCGCTCATCGCCTCGCACAAACACATGGGTGGGAGCGTCGAGGTTGCAGTCGAAGGCGCGCGGCACGCCGTTGGCCTCGTAATCGCTCACGCCGGCCACCATGTCGGTGCGAACCTGGTAGGGCTCGAAGAAGGCGCGTAAGCGGTAGAAGTCTTCCTGCACGAAGGGATCGTATTTGTGGTCGTGGCACTTCACGCAGTTCATGGTCAGACCCAGGAACGCCTTGGAGGTGTGTTCGACTACCTCCTCCAGCCAGGTGTTCCGGTTGAACTTGAAGTATTGACGCGCCAGGTAACCGGTAGCGCGGAGGCGGTCGGCGTCGGTGGGATACAACTCGTCGGCGGCGAGCATCTCGCGCACCATCTGATCGTAGCCCTTGTCGGCGTTCAGCGAATCGAGGATCCAGTCGCGCCAGTGCCAGATGTGCTTCTGACTGTTGCGAACCTCTGCGCCCAGTCCCCACCAGTCGGAGTAACGCCAGATGTCCATCCAGTGACGGCCCCAGCGCTCGCTGTATTGCCGGCTGGCCAGGAGGCGCTCGACGACGCGCTCGTAGGCACGGGGTGAAGTATCGGCCAGGAATGCCTGTTGCTCTTCGCGCGTCGGAGGCAAACCAATCAGGTCGAGGTAGACCCGGCGGAGGAGGACGCGACGATCGACCTCGGGCTGCGGGCGCAGTCCGCGTTTTTCCTGCTCGATGCGGACGAAGGCATCAATCGGATTCCGCACCCAGGCGGCATCGCGAGGCCGGGGCTGCGCTGGCCGGACCGGTATCTTGAAGGCCCAGTGATCGCGCGGATCAGGCTCGGGTTTCTCGTCGGCGGGGGCCGGGGCGCCTTGCTGGATCCACAGGCGGATAACTTCGATCTCGGTGGGCTTGAGCAGGTCACCCTCGCCAGCCGGCGGCATCCGTCGCGCGCCGGGCTTGCCCTGCAGATGGTCGAGCAAGATGCTCTCGTTGGCCTTGCCGGGCACAATGGCGGGGCCGCGCTCGCCACCCTGTTTCATGAGCGCCACGGTATCCAAACGAAGGCCGCCCTTCTGTTGCAGGGCGCCATGGCAGGCGTAGCAGCGTTCGGACAGCACAAGCTTGACCTGGCGCTGGTAATCGATGCGGTTGGCAGCATGCAGCGCGCCCCCTGGGAGGAGCAGCGTCAGGAAAGCCAGACGGAGCAGCAGTTTCACGCCAGGATCTCCTTGACGAGGTTGCCGTGGACGTCGGTCAGCCGATAATCGCGGCCAGCATGACGGAATGTCAGGCGTGTGTGATCGAAGCCGAGCAGATGGAGGATGGTGGCATGCAGATCATGCACATGCACCTTCTTTTCGACGGCGCGATAGCCGAACTCGTCGGTGGCGCCATGGATGTGGCCGCCCTTCACGCCGCCGCCGGCGAGCCAGACCGAGAAACCCCAGTGGTTATGATCCCGTCCCATGGCAGGTTTGCCTCCGGCCAGTTCGACTGCTGGAGTTCGACCAAACTCGCCGCCGCAGATCACCAGCGTCGATTCGAGCAGGCCGCGCTGCTTCAGGTCGGTGAGCAGCGCAGCAATCGGGCCATCGCATTCGCCGGCCAGCTTGCGATGGTTGGCGGCGATATTGTCGTGGCTGTCCCAGGGCTGGACATCGCCATGATAGCACTGCACCACGCGCACACCTCGCTCGATCAGCCGCCGAGCGGTGAGCATTTGCCGGCCGTGCAGAGTGTCGCCGTACATCTCACGCACCCGACGCGGCTCGCGCGAGAGATCGAAGGCATCGGTGGCTTCCATCTGCATCCGGTAAGCCAGCTCGAACGCCTGGATGCGCGCTTCCAGGGCCGCCTCATCGGCGCGCGGCTCCTGGTGAGCACGATTGAGCGCGGCGAGCAGGTCGAGCTGGCGACGCTGGTCCTGGCGCGAGACGTGCTGACCGCGGATGTTCTCGATCAGTTCCTCAACGGAACGCTTGCGCGTGTCGATGTGCGTACCCTGGTAGATGCCGGGCAGGAAAGCAGCGCGCCAGTTGGAGACATCGGCCACGGGCAGGCCGGGACACAGGACGACGAACCCTGGAAGGTTGGCGTTCTCAGTACCCAGGCCATAAGTCACCCAGGCGCCCATGCTGGGGCGCGACAGACGCTCGTCACCGCAATTCATCAGCCGCATCGACTGTTCGTGGTTGGGCGTGTTAGCATGCATCGACCGGATAATGCAGAGATTGTCGGCATGAGCTGCCGTCCGCGAGAAGATCTCGCTGATTTCGAGACCCGATTTTCCATGGCGCTGAAAGCGGAAAGGCGAGGGCAGGGCAGCGCCGGTGGGACGCTCCGTGGTCAGATTCCCCTGCGGCAACTTCTGCCCCTGGTACTTCGCCAGCAGCGGCTTGGGGTCGAAGGTGTCGATCTGAGACGGCCCACCGTTGAGATAGATGTGGATGATATGGCGCGCCTTGCCGGGGAAATGCGGAGGGCGCGGTGCAAGGGGGTTCAGTGCTGTAGCACTGGTAGGGCCTGCTGGAGCCGGATCGGCGAGCAACCCTGCCAGCCCGATCATTCCCAGGCCAGTGCCAGTGTGACGCAGTAGGTCGCGGCGTGTGAACAGCATCGGGAGGCACTCCGGAAATCAGTCCACGAAGTGGACCTCGTTAGTCAGGAGCAGCACCTGGGCGAGCTGCTGCCAGGAATCGAGGCGAGAAGCAGCGTCGGCCGGCCGCGGCTGGCTCACAAACTCCCGGGCAAGTTGCTGCTCGTGGGAAGAAGGCTGCCGTGCAAGAACCTCCCGGTACAGCGCCTGGATGCGCGCATTGGCGGACGGATACTTCGCGGCGGACATCCGGTCGGCCAGCGCTCGTGCCTGCTCGACCACAAAAGGCGAGTTAAGGCCGAAGAGCGCCTGCTGGGGGACGGTGGTCTGCGGTCGTCGTTCAATCGACTGGTCCGGGCTGGCGAAGTCGAAGGCGCGGAACAGGCCCGGCAAGCTCTGGCGGTCCACCAGGCCGTAGACAGTCCGCCGTCGTTCCAGCGGGTTGCCGGCCACATCCACGGGTCGGCCATGGAGGGAGGCATCGAGCCGGCCGGACAGGCTGAGGAGCGTGTCGCGCATCGACTCCAGGTCGAGGCGACGGCGATGCATCCGCCAGAGCAAACGGTTGTCGGGGTCGAGCCGGGCCATGTCCGGACGGTCGGCGCTGGTTTGCTGGTACGTGGCCGACAGCACAATGAGGCGGTGTAATCGTTTGAGTGACCAGCCGCCCTCGATGAATTCCACCGCCAGCCAGTCGAGCAGATCCTGGTGGAGAGGTGCGACGGTCCGCAGACCAAAGTCGCTGGGCGAATCGACGAGGGGCTCACGGAAGTGGTGCATCCACACACGGTTGATCACCACCCGGGCAGTTAAAGGATTATTCGGATCGACGATGGAGCGAGCAAGGTCAAGCCGGCCCGAACCGTGGCTGAATGGCTTGCGCTCGCCGCGGGACAGCACCTGGAGGAACTGGCGGGGCACCTCGTCGCCTGGGCGGGAGGGGTCTCCACGTAGAAAGATCCGGGGGTTCGTGGGATGCTCAATATCAACCAGGGCCATGGCCCGGGGCGCGGCGTGTGGTGAGCGCACCGCCAGTCGGTCGAGTTCCTGCATCTTCCCGCCGAAGGCGTCCTTCTCGGACCGCGACATGAAGTCGCGCGTCCGGCCAGGGGGGATGTAGGCCGGGCTGTCCGTCGCGGTAACCAGGGCTAGAAGCTGCTGCTCGGCGGGTGTGGAAAGCGGGGCCTTTTTCGACGTGTCGTAGAGCTTGCGGAAAAGCTCGCCGTAGGTCCGCGCCAGACTCTCCCGGCTGGTCACAGTGGCATGGCTAAGAGCTTGAAGCACCAGCGAGTTGATCTGTCCCTCGCCGGTTCCGACGGGGAGTTTCTTCCAGGTCTCGCGCAGCGCAGGGTAGCTACTGGCGATGCGATCCTCGGGGAGACGCATCACCTCGTACCAGGGGCGAAAGACGGGGTCGAGAGGCTGGGCCCGCCGTTCGATCAGCCGGCGCCAGGTGTTGACGGTCTGCGGGCGAAGATCTTCGGGGGCAAGCGACAGGAAGAAGATGGCGGTTTCCAGGGGATCGGGCCGGGTGGTGGCGACGCGGACGAGATAGTCGGGAATCCGCTGGCGCGACTGTTCGAGCAAGAGCCGATGCTGCCGGGAGAGAAATTCCTGTATCTCCTTCCGCTTGCTGGAGATCTGGTTTTCTACCTCCGTAGATGCACCTCCGCTGGCGGGACGGAGAAGAGGGAGTTCGAGGGGGGCCTCGCTAGCGGCGAAGATGCCGTAGAGCGAGTAGTAATCCTTCATCGAGACGGGATCGTACTTGTGGTCGTGGCAGCGGGCACAGGAAACAGTCAGCCCGAGAAAGCCGCGGGCGACGGTGTCGATGCGATCATCGATGACGTCGTGGATGTTGTTGTCGAACTGCCGACCGAGTGTGAGATACCCCAGGCCAGCGAGGCGAGATGGATCGCCGGGTTGTGGCAACAGGTCGGCCGCCAGCTGTTCTTCCACGAAGCGGTCGAACGGCAGATCGGCGTTCCAGGCGGCAATCACGTAGTCGCGGTAGGTGTAGGCATAGGGACGCACCCGGTCGTCACCGAACTGCAGGACGCCGTCTTTCGTGTCAGCGAACCGGGCCACGTCGAGCCAGTGACGACCCCAACGCTCGCCGTAATGTGGCGAGGCCAGCATCCGCTCGACGAGGCGTTCATAGGCATCCGGGCGAGTGTCGGCGAGAAAGGCATCGACTTCATCGGCGCTGGGTGGCAGCCCCAGCAGGTCGTAGCTTAGACGCCGAATCAGAGTACGTCGATCGGCGTGCGGCGACGGTGTCAGGCCCTTGCTCTCCTGGCGAGCTAGCAGAAAGCGGTCGATGGGGTTGCGCGTCCATGCGGTGAGAACCACTGCCGGAACCGCAGGTCGGGTCGGAGTCTGGAAGGCCCAGTGCTTGCGAACGGCTTCGCTGGTCAGCCCTCCCGCGACCGAGCCAGCGGCGTCGCGCGGGTCGATCGCACCGTCACGAATCCACCGCTCGAAGTCGGCCAGGATAGCGGAGGACAGCTTCTTTTTCGGCGGCATCCGCAACGTCTCGTCCTCGTAGCGCAAGGCGCGGAGGAGAAGGCTTTGTTCCGGTTTGCCGGGCACTACGGCTGGTCCCAGGTCGCCCCCCTTGAGCAGCGCTGCCCGATGATCCAGGCGCAGACCACCGCGCGAGACCTTAACCGAGTGGCAAGCGTAGCACTGTTCGACCAATACGGGGCGAATCTTCTGCTCGAAGAAGGCCAGCCGGGCATCCTCGGCAACGACTTCGCGCGGTCCGACCAGGCAAAGAGTTAGGATCGCCAGGATTGGGGCAGGGCGGCAGAGACGACAAAGACTCATGATCAGGGTTCCCGGGTAGGCGGCGAGGGTGGGGAGGCAGCCGGCAACAGGCGGGATGATAACCAGGTGGGATACCGCATGAGGCGCGAGTGGCGACGACTTCACTACCCGGGCCCGACCAGTTTGTATTACAGTGTACCTTCTGGTCAGGCGGTCGTCACGGAGAAAGTGCGTATCCCGCCGGGCTGCAGGTCGTGTTGCCGGGAGGTGCAGGGTGATCCGCTTTCAGTGCCCGGGCTGTCAAACGGTGTTACAGGTGGGCCCCACCATGGCGGGGAAGTTGGTCGCCTGTGCCCGCTGCCAGCAACGCCTTCGGGTGCCTGGGGCAGTGCAGTCACAAGTGGCGCCTCCGCCCCCGGTTGTTCTCTCGGGAGAGCAAACCCTCACGCGCAGGAGATCAAGCCCACGCAGCCGGCCGAAGACGCGCTCTCCCTGGCCCTGGGTGGCGGTGGTCGCCGGGGTGATCATTATCGGCGCGGGCACGGGCCTGGCGGTGTACCTGCATGGGAACCAGCCGCATTCCCCGGTCGCGCAGGTCGAGAAGAGTGAAGCCTCTCGCACAGACGAGCCTACGAAGATTTCCCCGACTCCCGAGCGGCCCACTCCCCCGGAAGAGAACCCCCGGCCAATAGACCCAGAACCAACCCCACCCGCGCCATCCGCACCGGATCCAGTGCAGGATCTTCGCGCAGGCATTCTCGGGCTGATCAACCGGCAACGCGCCAGCGAGGGGGTTCCAGCGCTGGCGCTGCACCAGGATCATTCACGCGGCTGTCAGGAACATGCCGAGTATTTGCGCGATCAGGCAGACGATGTGCTCATCGATAGCCACGACCAGGATACCAGGCATCCGCGCCACACGATGGCTGGGTTGCAGGCTGCGCGAGTGGCGACTCTTGCGCGCGGCGACCTTCGCGCCACCCTTCGCCAGTGGCTGATTGCGCCGGGGCATCGGTCCCTGTTGCTGGCGCCGAGCCTGGAGTCACTGGGGCTTGGCCTAACGCGGGGGCCAGACGATAGGTGGATCGGAGTATTCGACTTCATCCGCGGGAACAAGATACCTGGATCGCGACCCGGCGAGGCGGTCCTCTATCCTGCTCCGGGGCAGGGGCAGGTGTCGCTTTATTTTCCGGGGAACGAGGTGCCCGACCCGCTGCCGAATGTGAAGGACAAGCTGGCCGGGTACCCCATCACGGTGACTTTCCCTCCACGACGAAAGGTCAGCAGTGCCCGGGGGATGTTGGAGGACGAGCGCGGCGAGAGCGTGCCGTTGTGGCTCTCTTCGCCGGCGCGGCCTGCCAACGAGAAGTACCCGCGGACGCAGCAGAACACCGTCTGCCTGATGAGCCGGACGCCGCTGTTACCCGGGCAGCGCTACGTCGTGCGCGTCGAGGTGGACGACGACTGGGCGCGCACCTGGAGTTTCACCACGCAGTCGCCGCGCGAGGCGGGTCGGCGTATCCACGAAAGGGCCATCGAGCAAATCAACGTGTATCGCCAGGCGGCTGCGCTGGGGCCCATCACGCTGGATCCGGCCCTGTCGGTGGGATCGCAGGCGCACGCACGCTACCTGGCGCTGCACCTGGATCGGACCGAAGGTTTTCGCCCGGACACACAGGTGGAGGGCCAGGCGGGCTTCAGCCCGGAGGGCAAGGCGGCCTCGGCCCGAGCCATGGTGCGCCTAGGCGGAGGTTCGGGGCCGATCGATGCTACCGACTGGATCATGGCATCGGTGCTTAATCGGCATCTGGCGCTGAATCCGAGCATGAAATCGATGGGGATCGGCACGGCGCTGCAGGCGCCGCGCGGCTGGATCTGGGTGTTTAATCCGACCACCAGCCGACGTCGCGGAGATGGGCCAACTGCCATCCTCTACCCGGGGAAGAATCAGACTCACATCCCGATCTTCTATGGGCGTGAAATCGCCTCCATGGTTGCGGGGCAGTCGCGGGAGGCAGCGGCTGGATACCCCATCACCGCGAACTTCTTCCCCACATTGCGAGTGAGCGACTCCCAGGCGGCACTGCGCGACGCCGCAGGCGACGAGGTGCAGTGCTGGGTGTCCACACCAGAAAAGCCGTTACCGGGGACAGGTACCTACCGGCAGATCATGCTTCTTCCCAGAGCACCCTTGAAGCCCGGCGTCACCTACACCGCCAGCATGAGCGCCAGCGTCGAGGAGCAACCCTGGGCCGAGGAGTGGTCGTTCACGACGCTGGATCATGCGAAGTTTCGCCAGGCGACGGCGGAATCGCTGTTGAGTCAGCTCAACCGCATCCGGGCGCTTGCGGGACTGGAACCGGTGACGCTCGACGAGAAGCTCTCGGAGGCTTGCCAGAAGCACGCCGCCTACGTGGTGAAGAACGTGGATCATCCCAAGGTGCAGGGGCTGGGCATTCACGACGAGGACAATTCGCTGCCAGGCTACACCCCCGAAGGCGCCGAGGCAGGGCCGGCCTCGGTCATCGCCATTATTTCCGATCCAGGCGACTCCGTCGAAAACTGGATGGCTACGCTCTACCACCGGATTCCCCTGCTCGATCCGCGCGTGAAGCGGATCGGATACGGCCAGGCACAGCATCCCCAGCGCGGCTGGGTCACGGTGCTCGACTCCAGCCGGGGCCGCTGAGGCCAGCCCCGGCCAGAGAAGATGCGCTACTTCACAGCCAGCGAGAGCAGGTAGCTATCGGACTCAGCCTTCAGTTTGCTCTCGGCGACGTGCTGTTCGAGCAACTGCTTCTGCATCTGTTCGAGTTCAGGTTCCTGCTTCTCGAATTGAGCGAGCAGCCGCTTGTGCGGAGGCGTGCCGGCAGGCATGGTTTGCAGGCGCTGGCGAAGCTGCCCCTGCTCCTGCGAGAGGCGATCGAGCCTGCCCTGGGTGGCCGTGCGCTCCTCGCGGAGCTTGGTCAGCTTTTCGCGGTACTCGAGCATCTTGTCGAGGGCGGCCTTGACCTCCTTGCTGGCGATTTCCAGGCGGAGCGCCTCGCGGAGGCGGTCGTCGGTCATGGTGGCCAGGGGTTCCATCTCATGAGCCTTGCGCTGGAGTGCGATGGTTTCGCGCGGAGAATTACCCGCCGGGACGCGCCAGGCGATGCGGTAGGCAGCTTCGGTGGCCTGCACCAACTTGTCCTTACCGACCAGTTCCCAGCCTGGTTTCAGCGGATGCTCGACCATGAGCGTTCGCACCTCACGGGAGCGGTTGCGCATCTGGTATGGAGTCGATTCCACATGCCGGACATGGCGGTGGAAGTGCCCCTTGGCGATCTCGACGCGCTCGAGCATCTGTTCCTCGGTGGTCGGCTCGCGTCGCACTTCCAGCCCCAGATCCATGGCGAAACTGACCACGCACTCTTGCCCGGGAGCCAGGTCCGGCACCTGCCCATCACCGAGATACGATCCCTCGTCGAAAACGGCGAGAGGACCCTGGCGAAGCTGCATCTCGGTCACGTTCTTGAGGCGGGCGGCGTGGAGGGGGAAGCGCGGATGGACGCGGGGGTCGAACAAACTGTAGCGATCGAGCGTCACCATCTGGTGCACGACCGGTACCAGAGCCGACTTCTGCCGGGTGAGCGACAGGCGATCGGGCAAGGTGTGACGGAAACCTTCGCCGATGCGGTCGGCATCCAGGGCGATCCCTTCCAGACGCTCGTCCACGGCGTTCGGATCGACCGCGGCAGGCTTCTTCTTTGCCTCCAGGTTCTCCTTCTGGCGCTCGCGCAAAGTCTCCCAGGTAAGGCGACCGGAATCGCCATGCGCCAGTGTGGGTACCTGATAGCGGTTCATCAGTGCACCAGGTCCGATCGACGTGACCATACCGCCAGCAATGCCGAGGCCCACCGGCGGATGACCGGCCGCTCCAAGCGCGCCGGCGCCACTGGCAGGCCCGCCGATCTGCCCGCCGAATCCGCCGAGCTGGATGCCACCCTGAATCATGTTGGGACGACCTAGCTCGTGCTCGGGTGGCCGAAGCGAGGCGTAGACCTGCGGCTCGACTGTAGGTCGAGGGACGAAGAGCGGTTGAGCCAGGTTCATCTCGAAGCTAATGGGACGACCAGAGACCAGGGTCAACGCGATGTCTTTCCAGTCTTCCTCAGTCGTATTCTGCACCACCACCCAGCCCTGAAGCAGCGATTTCCCCGGACGTTCGTCCAGAGTCAGGCGATAGCTCGGCTTCCAGATCGGCGCCTCGGCGACGTGGCCGATCTTTACCAGGCGTTTGCCGTCGCCGCGCAGATGCAGGGTGACGCTGCGCCGTTGCCCCGATTGTCCACCAGCTAGCACCCCCAGGGCACGGCGGAACTCTTCTTCCAGCACCGGATCGAGGAAGCGGAGCCGCTGGATACGCTGCAGGGGTAGCCGACGCATTCCATCGGGGCCGAGGATGTTCAGGTGGTGAACCTCTGTGGTGGCTCCCTCGAACGATGATTCCATCCCAACGATGGTGCCGCTCATCGGCTGGCTGGTGCCGCTGGAGTCCAGCGTCACCTCGACACGAGCGCCACGGGCCTGGTTGACCAGCTGGCCAAAGGTGGGGTTGCCGGCCAGGTCAATGGCGAAGGCACGCAAGCCCTGCTCGGTTTGGTCCGGGCCGTCGTAGCTCACCACTCCCGGTTTCCCGCCATCATCGATCTTGATGGTCTTGAGCATGTCGTTGATCGACTCGGCGGGGAAGGTGAGGTGCAGGCGAGCCTCGCCGGTAACCTCGCCCTCACGATGGAAGTAGCCCAGACCGGTGTTGAAGAGCGTCACCCGGGTGAGGGGGATTCGTTTGGAGACTGGCTCGCCTCCCGGAATGGGTATCGGTTGCGCGTGGGAAGGCGCGAGGCGCCAGGCCACGAGGGCGACCACGGGACACAGTGCCACGATGGCCAGATACAACGCGGTACGTCGCATGATGGTCAGGTTCCTTGGCCTGGGAAAGTCGAGTATGGGTCCGACTCGGACGAGAGAACCGAGCGGAACGACGAGAAACGAGAAACTTGCGCGGACTGGCCGCGATTGGGTCGGGATGGTAAATCTGCTCCCATGAGCGAGCACGCGCGCCAACGATTTGCCGGCAAGGTCGCCCTGGTGACAGGGGCCTCATCCGGAATTGGCCGGGCGGCCGCGCTGCGCCTGGCCCAGCTGGGTATGGAAGTGGCCCTGGCAGCCCGCACCGAATCGGCGCTGGCGGAGCTGGCCAGCGAGGTGGCCGGCCTGGGGCGCGCGGCTCTGGTCCTGCCCACCGACGTCACCCTGCCCGACCAGTGCGAACGGGCAGTGACCCACACGATGGAGCGTTTCGGCCGGCTCGACCTGCTACTCTGCTCGGCTGGCGTGTCCATGCGAGCTATCTTCACCGAAACGACGCTGGATGCCATCGAAAAGGTGCTGCGCGTCAATTTCTTTGGTACGCTCTACCCTACCTGGCATGCCATTCCTCACCTGAAGCAGACGCGCGGCTCGCTGGTGGCTATCTCCAGCCTGGTGGGAAAGCGCGGCACGCCAACCTACTCGGTCTACGGGGCGAGCAAATTCGCCGTCCAGGGGCTATACGAGAGCCTGCGTCTCGAACTGGCACCCGATGGCGTGCATGTGGGGGTGCTGTCGCCTGGCCATGTGGGGACGCCGCTGCGCGAGCGCGTCCTGGGCCCGGATGGCCATCCGTGGAAGATGCCGCCCCCCGCGCCGTTCCGCGTCTGGCCAGTGGACATGGTGGTCGATCGACTCATCCGTTTGATCGAGCGTCGCCAGGCTGAGGCGCTGTTACCGGGCTTCGTGGCCCCGATGCTTGCACTCGATCAGCTACTGGGGCCCTGGCTGGGGGACCGGCTCATCCGTCGGCGGTTTGATCGCAGCCCACTGCCCGATGCGTGAACACTCTCAAGGCTCGTCATGCTGGTCGAGAATCTCGCGCAGGCGCTGGACGTCGGCCAGAGTGTCGGCCTGGCGCAGGGCGGTCACCAGCAGGCGTCGCTTCTGGCGGAGGTCGCCGGTGTACTTTGCCAGCTCGACATAGAGGCTGCAGAGCGAGCCGGGCAGCGATGGCCGCCAGCCGTGCTTGACGAGAAAATCAAGCACCTGCGCCAGAAAGCCGACATCCTCCTCGGCGGCGCCATCCTCGCAGAGAGATTCCAATTCCTGCCCGACCGATTGAAACAGGTCGCGCAGCCGGCCAACGCCCGGGGGAGGTGGCATGTCGGCCGCAAGTACCAGCGCTGGGGCCTTCATGGTGATGCGCTCGCTGAGCGCGTCGAGAAAACGGAGGAACTCCAGGTTCTGCTGCTCGGGCGACACTCCCGGCACGGTGATCAGCTTCAGCTGTTTGGATTCCCACTGGGCACGCAGGAAGGGGCCGGCCGCACCCTGCGCCTCGAAGCTGGTGGCGAATGCGGGCTGGCGCGATTCGCGGAGCATCCGGGCGATCCGGCTGAAGATCTGCTGGAAGTTGGGATCGCGGAGGCTGTACCCGACGAAGAAGAACGTCTTATTCAGAAGCAACCCTTCCAGCAGGAGTGCCATCGCTGGGCGCTGCTCGAAGTAGGCGTGGTAGTCGTCGCGGGCCAGGACGATCTCGCTGGCATGGGTGGCATCACCGTGAATCTTGACGACGTAGACACCCGGCCCTCCCGTTCGCGCGACGTCGGCTTGGCGAACAATCGGTTCGGGGAAGCGTTTCAGAGCCAGCAGGGTGCGTTCGAGCAGCTGGTCGTAGTTGGTCGTCAGGATGTGGCGGACAGGCAGACTGAGGAGTAGGTAGTGGGCCAGGGTAGGCAGGTGATCGCCGCCGTAGATCTCGCCGAGGAGCTGGGCCAGTTGCTCCTTGCCCCGAGTTTCTCGAAACCACTGGGCGACGTCGAGATGATCGAGGTCGGCCGCGCCTTCCAGCCCGAGTTGCTGCTTGAGTCGGTCGATGAGATGATTCCACCCAGGCAAGCCAGCCCCGGCGGAAAGACCCGCACCGATGAAGAGTACAGCTGAATCGTCGGCGATGGCCTGTTCGAGACTGGAGACTTCGTCTTCCGATGAGGAGGCCGCAATGTTCACTCGCTGGCGGGCCTCGAGAAAGATGCGATAGAGTGCAGGTGTGTAGGTGAGAAAGGCGACATCGACACCCTCGTGGTCCTGGAGGGCCGCCTTCGCTGCATACACCTGCGACTGCGCCGAGGCCAGGCGCTGATAGTGATCTCCCCCCATTCCCAGGCGAAACCCCGGAAGAGCGATCAGCAACCGGTCCCGTCGGCCAGCAGTGCGGAGTTCGCGCACGGCCCGATCGATCGCCCGACGCACCGCTGTTCCCGCCTTGTCCTCGTCGGAGCTTCGGCCGGTGGAAACCACTACCACTACACCCTGGGGTCGTCGCGCGGGTTCCAGAGGCATCCAGAAGGTGGTGCCGACAGCAAACGGTTCTTCCCGGTTGCGCCGCAGCGAACGATACCAGGGGCGGAAACCAGGCACGCACCTCTCGAAGGAGGAGTAGAGGTTGCCATTGCAAGCCAGCATGTTACTCGCCGAGAAGGCGATGGCATCGGAACGGAGCAGGGTAATATCACCATGCGCGATGAAGACGTTCCCCGGCAGGGTCCTGGTGGTCATGATCCTCACTCCCTCCCGCGTTCAGCATGGACAGGTCGCCCCGATTCCGTCAAGAGTCGCGCCGCTTCCCTAAAAGAGGGAAGGCCTTGCCTGGTCGTTTGACTTTCGGGTACAGTTTCGCCTTCCTCCCGCAGCTTGCCCGGACACCGCGAGGTACAAGGATGTCCACCTCGATCATTCCCGGCCTGGATGCCGTCGCTAGGTCCAGCCTTGCCTTCCTCTCTGACATTCTGACCGGGTACCCGCGTGCCAATATCGCTGTGCGTACCTGGGATGGAGCCACCTGGCAAGGAAACAACGCGCCAGTATGCACCCTGGTGATGAACCATCCCACCGCAGTGCGACGTATGTTCTCGCCGCCCCGGATGCTGAGCCTGTGTGAGGCTTATCTCTACGGTGATATCGATATCGAGGGAGACATCGAGGCCTTCTGGGCGCTCATCGAGTACCTCTTTGTCCAGGGGCTGGAACCAGGCCGGCTGCATCGACGTCGAGTGGAACAGGAGTTGGCTGACATCCCCAGGGAGGGTCCCGCGCGCACGAGTCGGGCGGCTCCACGCATGACGGGCGAGCTGGCCTCGTTGGAGCGCGATCGGCGGGCGATTGCTTCGCATTACGATGTCTCCAACGAGTTTTATGCTCTGTGGCTCGATGACGAGATGATCTACTCCTGCGCCTACTTTACAGAGGTGGACCAGAGCCTCGAGCAGGCTCAGCGGCAAAAGCTGGACCACATCTGCCGGAAACTGCGCCTTAGGCCCGGTGAGCGGCTCCTCGACATTGGCTGCGGCTGGGGGGGGCTCATCCGTCACGCCTGTCAGCATTATGGAGTCGAGGCGGTTGGCATCACTATTAGTGACGCGCAGGCTGAGTTGGCTCGCGAGCGCATCCGGCGGGCAGGGCTGGAATCGCGCTGCCGGGTCGAGCTATGCGACTATCGCGAGATGCGCTCCGCGGAGCCGTTCGACAAGATTGTCTCGGTGGGGATGTTCGAGCACGTCACCGAGGCGATGCTGGCTCCCTACTTTTCCCAGGCCTGGACGCTGCTCCGGCCAGGGGGAGTGTTTCTCAATCACGCCATCGCCATGCACATTGGGCCGATTCAGCCTGTCGGGACGCCGTTCGTTTACCTCTACATTTTCCCCGATAGTCAGCTGCAACCGATCAGTGCCTCACTGCGGGCCGCCGAGTCTACCGGGTTCGAGGTGCGCGACGTGGAGTGCCTGCGCGAGCATTACGAACTTACCACCCGCGCCTGGCTGCGTCGCCTGGAAAGTCGGGCCGATGATGCGCGCCGCATGACCTCGGAGCTGACCTATCGCATCTACCGGTTGTATCTCGCCATGTCGGCCCACGCGTTTCATATCGGTCAGCCGACGATCTACCAGTCGCTGCTGTCGCGACCCAGCGCTGGGCAGGCTGGATTGCCGCTCACCCGGGATGACTGGTATGGAACTCGACCCCGCCTGCACCGACCGAATAGTGCCGCCGCATGACCCCGGTCAGGGGATAAGCAGGCGCACCTTGTCCATGCCTGCGCCCTTGGCGCTGTCGATGACGCGCACCACGAGGTCCTGCGGGACGTTGTCGTCGTGCTCGAGCAGGAGCATGGTCTTGCTCGACTGGCGCACGAAGCGGCGCAGCTCGAGTGTCAGGCGGTCGGGATCGACCTCCTTGCTCTCGACGCGGAGGACCGGCCTGTCACCCTCCATCTTCGCCGTCACATGAATCATCGACTGGGTGATCTGCTCCTTGGTCACCCGAAGCACGCCGACCTTGCCACTCTCCTCGACCGAGGGCGCCTCCATGCGTTTCTGAAGGACGGCCACGGTGGTGGTGAGGATGAAGAAGACGAGCAAGACGAGGCACACATCGATCAGGGCATTCATGTCGATGTGCGACTCGTCGTCGTAATGCTTGATGGGAGGCGGTTCCAGCTCCTCAATCAACTCCGCCATCGTCGGATGGTTTTCGAGGGCGACCCACTCGGTTTCCCCAGGGCCCTGCACCTCGTCGGTGGGTTCCCACAGGCCATCGACCAGACCCTGCTGGATCTGTTCCAGCGTCATCTCGACGAACTGGGGTGACCCCTCGTGGCGGACCTTCCAGTTCATGACTCTTTCTCGTTGACGCCAAAGAAGCTCTCACTGATTCGGCTGCGGAACGGTTCGGCGCGTAAACCCAGGAGCAGGTCGCGGCACACCTTCGCCTTCAGCTCCTTGTTGGCGTTGATTTGCAACTCGACGGTGCCCGAGGTTTTCACCAGACGGGCGCGCAAGCGGTCGAGGACTGCGGCGGCCGAGTGAAGATTGCGTTCTTCCTCCTCGGCCGGTTTGTCGCCCTGGCCAAGCGAGTAGACCGGGTTGCCGTTCTCGTCGAGATCGATGTCGATGCGATACTCAGCGGGAGTATCGGACATGATCCCATGCTCGGTCTCCGGCACGCTGATCGCATGAGCGACGGCGGCAGTGCTGGCGGTCAGCATAAAGAAGACGAGGAGGACCAGGCTGACGTCGATCAGCGGGATCATGTCCACGTCGTCGTCTTCTTCCTCGCTGGGCCGTTTGTAGGCGAAATCGAGATGGACCGACTCGAGCGCCTCGGCCTGGTCCTCGACGCGCCCAGGCTCGGCGCGGGGGAGAAACGGCTGTAGCTCGAGCAGATCACCCAGGCGAGCCCAGTCCTTGGTGCCCGATGACTTGGCCTTATCGTCCTCGAGCAGCCGGCCCTGCTGCAGCCAGTCGGTGACGACGGTGTAGGGGACTTCCTTGTAGACCGTGTTGGTCTCGACGATCCAGACGTCGAGGAATCGTTTGTCGGACATGCAGGGCACCTGGCAAGATCAAAGGCCGATCATCGTTTCGACGTGGATTGAAAATCGGGCGATTTGCTGCCGGCCGAGGAGCCAGTCGCGCCCTTGCCTGCACCGGACTTCTGCGCCTGCAAGAGCAAGAGTAGCTTCTGGGCGGCGCTCTTCATGCGCACCTCGTAGCGAGCCACCCAGGCCTTGAACAGCACGTGACTGAACACCAGCGGGATGGCCGTCACCAGACCCAGGGCTGTGGCGAAGAGAGCCAGGCCGATGGCGCCAGCCTGAGTGGCGACACCGCCCTGACCGGCGCTTTTCTGAATCTCGTTGAAGGTGCCGATCATGGAGATAACGGTGCCGAGAAGGCCGACCATGGTGGCGATCTTGGCGATGGCCAGGATACTGGGGAGCAGGAAGTTCAGATCGGGCAGAATCTCTAGCTCGATGGCATTGGCCATGGAGCGACGGACGGCGGACAATCCCTGCTTGGACACCTCGAGGCCGGCGGCGTAGAGCCGTTTGGGGATGACGTCGGTGCGAGCGCGGCAGAAACGCAGGGCGCCATCGACGCCGTCCTTTTCCAGCTTTTGCTGGAAGGCGGGCAGGAACTCGTTCATGTTCGTGGCGGCGTTGAGGTTCAGGAGCGCGCGCCAGATGACCAGGGCCACCCCCGTGACCGACATGAAGAACATGGGCCAGAAGAAGTACCAGTCCTTCGTGACGAAGTTCCAGAATGCCTGCATCGGCTTGGTGCTCCACGAGGTGAGTGAGAGAGTGGCTCTACCTGTATTATCGCGGCAGGTTCGGGGCTGCCAAGAGAAAAGCCACGGGCGAGGGTAAGTAGACCCCTCGCCCGTGAAGATGGCTGCTGGCGAAGAGTTACTCGTCCTCGTCGGCGGTGACCTTGGCGCTCTTCACGATCTGCTGCTGCACGTTGCCTGGCACCTGGTCGTAGTGGCTGAATTCCATCGAGTACGACCCAGACCCCTGGGTGATGCTGTCGAGGCCAGCCTTGTAGCGCATCATTTCCGCCAGGGGGGCCTGCCCAATGATGACGGTGAGGTCGCCGGGTAGACTGTCCTGGTTCTCAATGCGTGCCCGCTTGGTGTTCAGGTCACCGAGGATTGCTCCGGTGAACCGCGACGGCACGGTTACCTCGATGTGGACGATCGGTTCGAGCAGCACTGCCTTCGCCGCCAGGAAGGCGTTCTTGAAGGCGATGCGGGCGGCTGTCTTGAACGCCTGCTCGGAGCTATCCACGTCGTGATACTTGCCGAAATGGATCTCGACGCAGACATCCTGCAAGCGGTAGCCCGCCAGCGCGCCGCGTTCGAGCAGTTCCTTGCAGCCCTTCTCGACGGCGGGGATGAACTGGTTGGGGATAGAGCCACCGACGATGGTGTCCACAAAGCCGAAGTTGTGCTCGACGTCGTAGCGGCAGTAATCCTCGCGGAGCTTCTCGAAGCGCGACTTGTTGGCGAAGTCGGTGAAGAACTGTTCCTTGGAGTGAATGTCACGCGGCAAGGGATAGACCCGCATGTGGACCTCGCCGAACTGACCGCGGCCGCCGGTCTGCTTCTTGTGCCGGTAGCTGCCTTCGCCCTGGGCCATGATCGTTTCGCGATAGGGCACCTTGGGCTCGTGGGTGACGACCTCGAGGCCATAGCGCCGTTTGAGCCGTTCGCGCATCACGTCCAGGTGTAGCTGGCTCATGCCAGTGATGACCAGTTCATGCGTCTGGGCGTCGCGCGTGACCTTGAAGGTGGGATCCTCGTTGGCGATCTTGGCCAGGCTGCCCGAGATCTTCTGCTCGTCGCCACGCGCCTTGGGATCGACGGCGAGACCGTACAATGGACGCGGGAAAACGGGTTCGGGGATGCGGGGAGGATGGGCCGCGGTACCGACAGTGTCGCCGATATGCAGGTCCTCGATCTTGCTGACCGCCACGATGTCACCTGCGATGGCCTCCGTCATCGGCGAGGTCTTCGCGCCTTGCATGCGCATCAAACCACCCGAGCGGGAGCCTCGATCGGTGCGGGCGTTGACGAGGGCCTGGTCGGCCTTGTAGGTGCCGGAGAAGATGCGCATGTAGCTGAGGTTGCCTACGAACTTATCGGAGACATTCTTGAAGACCTGACCCACCATCTCGCCCGCGGGATCGGCATTCAGCGGGAGGTCGCCTCCACCGTTGCGGCTGGCGGCGGTGCGGGCCGGCCCTTCCACGGGGCTCAGAGTATAGTCATCGACTGCTTCGAGCAGTTCATCGATGCCAATCCCCTTCTTGGCCGAGGTGCAAAACACCGGGATGAGAGTGCCGGTCGCCAGCGCGTGAGGCAAGGCGTGGATCAGCTCGTCATGGCTGATCGGCTCCTCCGCGAGGTAGCGGCTCATCAGCGCCTCATCAGACTCGACGACGGCATCGAGCAGCTGCGAGCGGGCAGTCTTGAAATCGACGGGGCAGCCGGTCAGATCTCCCTTGGGGGGATCGAGCAGGCAGACCACTCCGGAGAAGCCAGGGCCGGGATTGAGCGGAGCATTGAACAGCACGCATGCCTTGCCGAACGTTTCGCGGATCGATTGATACAGCTCGCCGAACGGCTTCATGTTGTCGGCGTCGAGCTTGTTGATCACCAGGATTCGCGCAAGGCCGCGCTTGGTGGCCTCGTTGAACATCCGCCGGGTGTTCACCTCTAGGCCGTTGACAGCCGAGATGACAAGCACGACGTTTTCGACGGCGGTCAGCGCGCTAAGGGCGTTGCCGATGAACTCCGGGGCACCGGGAGTATCGAGCAGGTTAACGTGCTTGTTGTGGTGTTCGAGGTTAAGGACGGAGGTGTCGATGGAGAAGCGGTGGGTCTTTTCTTCCTCGTCGTAATCCGAGACACTGGTGCCGTCATCAACATTACCCTTGCGTTCGACGGCTTTGGCCTGGAAGAGCAGGGCGTCGGCCAGAGAGGTTTTGCCCGACGCCCGATGGCCCGCGAGGGCGACGTTCCGGATATCCTCGGTGCGAAATTTCGACATGGGAGAGTCTCCAGATCGAGAATGAGTTCGAGTTCCCAAGCCGGCCGCGGCGAGTAACCGCGGTCGTGACTACAGAGGCGCCTGCACGGGCGGTCCCTCTTTTTTCGCAACAGCAATGGCCTGGCGCAGATCGATACGACCCTCGTACAGGGCGCGGCCAATGATGCACCCATGCAGACCGGTGCGAGCGAGCCGTATCACGTCGTCGAGTGTGGTTACGCCTCCCGAGGCGATCACTGGAATTCCGGGCACGGCACGCGCCAGGGAGACGGTGGCCTCCACGTTAGGCCCCTGCATCATGCCATCCTTGCTGATGTCGGTGTAGATGATCGCGGCCACCGGGCTGCCCAGGAAGCGACGAGCCAGATCGACGGCCTGCACCTGCGAGTCGGTCAGCCAGCCTTCAGCGGCCACCATCCCGTTGCGGGCGTCGATTCCCAAGGCCACGCGCTCGGGATACCGCTTGCACAACCCCAGGGCCCAATCGGGATCGCGAAGCGCCCGGGTGCCCAGGATGACGCGCCGCACACCCCAGCGGAGGGCCTGTTCGAGATGCGCTTCCTCGCGCATGCCTCCACCGAGCTGGCAGGGCACGCCGGTCGCCGCCACGATGGACTGAATGCTGGGGCCATTGACTGGCCGACCTTCACGGGCTCCGTCGAGATCGACCAGGTGAAGGTATTCCGCTCCGGCTTCCACCCAGCGACCAGCCATCTCGGCGGGGTCTTCGCCAAAGACGGTTTCCTGAGCATAATCGCCTTGCCGGAGGCGGACGCACCGCCCGCCCCGCAGGTCGATGGCCGGGTAGATCAGCAAGGGAGACTCCTTCCTGGTGAGTGCCCTCAGCAAGGAGATGTAGAGGCACTCTAAGAGGGTGAGGGGCGATTTGCAATAACCCTGCGAAGAAATGTTGTAGACGCTTGCTTACTTAACGCGCACTTCAACTGGTTCGACCCAGGCGTGGCTCTTCTGGGCCACCTGAGCGGGGGTCATCTGGCCGGGCTGAATCCACAGGCGATAGCGTACCACCAGCGGCTTCTCCCGCGTGGCGGTGGCCACAAAGTACGATCCGAACCTACCATAGGCGCGCTCGCTGAATCGCGCCTCCTTGGGGTTCTCCGGCCGGTCGAGATAGGCTGTCGTGTAGCGCTGGCCACCCACAACGAAGCTCATGGCCAGCCAGGGCAGGTTGACGTGATCGGTGTGCTTCTTGCCGTCCCAGTTGCGCGTCGCGCCGGGCTTATCGACTCCATCGGGCCGAATGTAGATGGTCTGCTTCTCAGTCTTCGCTTCCACCTCCTGGGCGGCTCGAAACTGGAACCCGGCGTGCTGGGGGTCGCCATCAACCCGGACAGACTCACCGGTAGGGGTCAACTTCGAGACAAACTCTAGCAATGTGCCCCCGGGCACAGCGTAGGCGGTCAATTCCCGTCGCTCGTGGGCGAACGGCTTTTTGCCCACGCCGATCCAGTCCACGTTGAGCAGGTGTCGGCCCAGGACGGGGCCGGCGATAGCGCTCTCCACCTTGGCCAGCGACTGATGGACGTCGCCCCGGCAGTGCCAGATATCCACGGTGTTCTTCCCGTAGGTGGTTTTCGAGAAGCCGTAGAACACGCCGCGATGGTGCGGGAACTTCCCCTCGGCACCATTGGTCAGAAGCTGCTTGCCCGCCGCGGGATCGAAAACATGGTGGTAGACCTTCGAGGTCGGGTTGCCGGTGTCCTTCGCAGGGCCACTCCAGGGAGTGTGCATGAAGCGCCAGACGGGTCGTTCTCCCTGGCGCAATTCAATCCACTTCTCGCGGTCGCTCGAGCCATTCTCGAAGGCAAACGCATCTGTTGCTGCCTTGCCAGGGTTCTCGTCGATGTCGGCTTTCAGCGCGAGTGCCTTGCCCGCGTCGAGTTGAGGCAGGATGAAGTGCAGGTCGAGCCGCTGTTTGCCCCTGGCGCCTTCGATCGACTCGGTGACCAGGTCGGGCTGGGTAAGCTGCCCCACCGCCAGTTGCTTGCCCGTGGAGTCCTTGACCGTCACCTGCGCGCCGGGCGGGACGGAGTTACTCAGCAACAGCGGCACGCGAACGGGTTCGTTCGTCCGTTTGTGCTTGCCGGCCGATACGGTGAATTCAACAGTCGCGGCGGGGGTCAGACTCGCCAAGAGAATGACCGCCAACAGGGAGAGATGTTGTCGCATGATCGGACCCATCCTATTCGTCGAAGAGGAAACGTAGCAGAGCTTCGGCCTGCCGATACTCCGGGATGACGATGTCAGCGCCTGCACCGATGAGGCGCTCGCGCTTCCACTGATTGACGCCCTGGCGGCGAACCTCGTCGGAGGCGACCGCCACTGCAATGCCGCCGACCTTGCGAATTTCCTCGATCTCGACGAAGCCGTCGCCAAAACCGGCGAGTTCTTCGCCCTGGAGGTTTTCTTCGCGAAGGATGCGCTCGATGATCATTTTCTTGGAGAAGTTTTTGTAGTCGTCCAGCGCACCGTAGATGTGCTCGCCAAAATAAGAGGCGACGCCGAGCAGTTCCGCCTCCCGGCGGACATACTTGAGGTCGGTGCCGCTGGCGAGGTAGAGTCGAACACCTCGCTGCTTCAGGCCATCGAGCAGAGCGTGGCTGCCGGGCACCGTCCATTCCTCAGGTGAAGACTGACCCGATTCAAGAGCGGCGAGGCGTCCTTCGATGCGCTCCATCAGGCGATCGTGGTAGCGGTGCTTGTAGGCGATGGGCTCGAGGGGCTGACCGCCACGCTTCTTCACTTCGTCGGCCAGTTGGATCATCTGGTAGATGGTCTGGCGGCCGTTGAGGCGCATGACAAAATCTTCGACGGCCTGCTCGAGCTGGGCGGGCGTCTCCTGGGTGCCCGTTTCGAGCAATGCTTCAACCATCATCGGAATCATGACCTGCGGCCAGCCCTCGCGGATCAGCGACAACGTCCCGTCAAAGTCGAAGACCACAGAGCGAACACGGCCTCGCCTCATATCCTGACGGCGAATCTCGATTTCGTCAGCAATGAACATCAGCTCCCCCTGTCCTGCCGTCGTTTCATCCGGTACGACGCGAACTTTTTCTCGAGAAGGAATCTCTTTCGTCACCCTTTCACTCATGCTCACCCCACCCGGCTCTGGTATAGTTTCAAGATATAGGAACCAGCCCGGACCAGCGCCGGGGAATGACTGTCGTCGCACGTCTCTACCACGGAGTGCCGCATGAGCCTGGTCGAGTACCTCGACGAACAACGGGTGCCGTTCCAGACGATTTTGCACCCCCCTGCCTTCTCCGCCCAGAGGCGGGCGAAGTATTTGCACGTGACTGGGAACCGCGTCGCCCGGGCGGTGCTGTTGCACGGACCGGAAGGTTACTTCCTGGCCGTGTTGCCCTCGACCCATCGGGTCGATCTACCGGGGTTGGCCCGATTCTGGGGCGGCCCCGTGCGCATCGCCGGCGATCACGAGGTGGCTCGCGTCTTTCGCGATTGCGAATGGGGAGTCGTCTCGCCCTTCGGGAATCGCTATGGCCTGCCAACGCTGATCGATCCCAGCTTGCCACCAGAAACCTGGATCGTGTTGGAGGGTGGCACCCATCACGAGGCGGTGCTGCTCCACTGTGCTGACTTTGAACGCTTATCCGGGTCGTTCCGCGTCGCCTGCGCCCGGCGAGACCATGCTTGAATCCCCTAGCGCTAGCTTCTCGCGGAGCCAGGCTTCGCGCCTCTGGTACGCCCTGGCGAGGTCCGCCTCGATGGCCTTCGCCGTGAGCAGTTGACCGAGCAAACCTCCGGGAGGCTCGTAGTCGATTGTTTCGGTTAACGTGGTACCCGGCGCATCGTCGGCCCAGGTGCGTTCCAGCGTCCAGGCGCGGAGGACGCCTTCGCGCTGTACCTCGACGATGCGCACTGGCTCTTCCCAGGCGATGACTTCTGTCTCGATAGTCGTGGCGAAGCCCCAACGACGGGCACGAATGCGGGTGATGACACCGGGGCCCAGGCGTTCCGGTGCCTCTAGCAGTTCCAGCCCCAGGTCGGGCGGGGAAGCCGCCAGGATGTTGCCCGGCCGACAGAGCACATCGAAGAGTATCGCTCGAGGCACGTCAAACCGCTGCGTCACCACAAATCTTGGCATGGAACCTCTTGCTCCCGGTCGCGCCTTGCGCTGTAATCCAGGCCATGAAGGACGACCGATTCAGCCAGGTGTACATTCTGACCGGTCCGACCGGCTCCGGCAAGAGTCGACTGGCTCTGGAGCTAGCCCCGCGATTGCGTGCCGAGATCGTCGCAATGGACTCGATGACGCTGTATCGAGGCATGGACATCGGCACGGCCAAGCCGACGGCGGACGAACGCGCCCGGGTGCCGCACCATCTGCTCGATGTGCTTGATCCCTGGGAGTCGGCCAGCGTGGCCTGGTGGCTCGACAAGGCCGCCGAGGTGGTGCGCTTGATCGAGCAGCGTGGGAGGCGAGTGCTGTTCGTGGGGGGTACGGCTCTCTACCTCAAGTCGCTGCTCGAAGGTCTGTTCGAAGGCCCCCCCGGCGATGCCGACCTGCGTCGCCGTCTGGAAGTTGAGGCAGAACAACTAGGGAAACAGGCCCTGCACGACCGTTTGGCACAGGTGGATCCGCCGACGGCGGCCCGGCTGCATCCCAACGATGTTCGCCGGGTTATCCGGGCGCTGGAAGTCCATTCGTTGACGGGCCAGCCGATCAGCGCCTGGCAAACCCAGTGGAGCCAGAACCGGACATCACCTGCGGAGTCGCAACGCTTCCAGTGCCTGGATCTCCCGCGGGAAGTGCTGTACGACCGGATCAATCGGCGCGTGGAGGAGATGATCGCCCAGGGATGGCTCGACGAGGTGCGCCGATTACGCGACCTGGAACGCCCACTGAGTCGCGAGGCAAGCCAGGCGCTGGGCTATAATGAGCTGATGGCGCACCTGGAGGGGCGCTGCAGTTTGACGGAGGCGGTCACGACGATCCAGACGCGGAGCCGCCAGTTCGCCAAACGTCAGCTCACCTGGTTTCGGAACCTGCCAGGATGCTCCATGCAGCCGGCGGAGGCGATTGAACAAGCCTGGAGTCACCTCTAAGGAAAACATCGATTCGCAGCATCGGAATCAGATTCCGGGTGTGCCTTCTCCCTTTCCCGCTGTCCTGAGACGTGCTATAAGACGATAGGGGAGGTAACCATCCCGCCGCTCCCCGGGCGAGGAGGCTGGATGACGTGGAGGTTCAGCCGATGCCGGTGGTCACATTTCAGATTCTCGACGGAATCGACAAAGGGCGCATCTTCCGCGAATTGCCGACCCCGGTGACCATTGGCCGCGAAGATGGCAATGTTCTTCGCCTGAATGACGAGCGCGTCAGCCGGTTTCACGCCAAGGTGCAGGTGGATAACGGCGAGGTGATCATCACGGACCTCGACAGCACCAACGGGACCCGAGTCAACGGCAACGTGGTTCAGATTCGCCGGCTGCGTCCCGGCGATCGCGTCCACATTGGGCGCTCGCTCTTACTGTTTGGGTCGGAGCAGGAGATTCAGGCGCGGTCCATCACCGTCAGTGGCACCAGCGCGGCGGGCCCGGCGACGAACACCGCGGCAATCAAACCCGGAACGGTGCCACAGAATACCCTGGCCGCTTCCATCGATGCTGACCTGGATATCGATTTAAACGTCACGGAACCGATCACGTTCACCCGGGGCGAACTATTCCTGGGGAACAAGCAGCTACCTCCTCTACCGCAGAAGATGTCCCCCTCGCAGGGGGCTAGGCTAGCGGAGTTACTCGATTTCCTTCATAAACAGCTCACCAACGCCACCGAAGGCATCTCCGCCTCGGACGATCTGTCGCGCGTCAACCTGTCTTACAGTGACTGGCAGCGCATCCTGAACATCCAGATGTTGCTGGCCCGTTACCTGCGTGCCGTCTCCGAGCCGGACATTCTCGACCATTAACTTGCCATGGCGTTTCACCACACCCCGGCCTGATCGAGCCTGGCCCTGCGCCTTGGGCGCGCCATCCGGTCATCGTCGGGCGAGGTGAGCCGCGCGGGTAGCTGGCGTTCGTTGGGTGAAGGTCTTTTCGCGCTGGAGAACCAGGCCCCATGTCCACTCGTCCGTTCGTTCACCTTCATTGCCACACGCACTACAGCCTGCTCGACGGCGCCAGCCGTATCCCAGAACTGACCCAGCTGGTCAAGTCGCAGGGGATGAACGCCTGCGCCATCACCGACCACGGCAACCTCTACGGGGCAATCGAGTTCTACCGAGAATGTCGAAGCAAGGGGCTCAATCCGATCGTCGGGTACGAAGCCTACGTCGCTCCCGCGCGACGCAATGAGCGGGACGCTCGCCGGCGCGGTGATGCCGGCTACCATCTCACGCTGCTGGCCAAGAATGCCACCGGGTTCAAGAACCTCATCAAGATGGGGTCGATCGCCTTTCTCGAGGGGTATCACTATGTCCCTCGCATCGACAAGGAACTGCTGGCGGCGCACAGTGAGGGGCTGATCTGCCTGTCGGGCTGCGCCTCCAGCGAATTCAGCGAGTTGATTCTGAAGGAGCAGATGAACGAGGCCCGGCAGGTGGCCGAGTGGTTCGCCGGGGTGTTCGGCAATAACTTCTTCATCGAGATTCAGAACAACGGGCTCGACATTCAGCGGCTGTGTGCGGCAGGGGCCATCGACATCGCCAACCGACTGGGTCTACCGCTGGTGGCTACCTGCGACGCGCACTACCTGCGGCAGGAAGACGCACTACCGCACGACGTGCTGCTGTGTATCAACACAGGTCGACAGCTGACGGACGAGAACCGGATGCGCTACGGCAGCGATCAGTTCTACGTGCGTGCGCCGGAAGAGATGTACCAGCTCTTCCCGGAGCATCAGGCGGCCGTGCGTCGCACGCAGGAGATCGCCGACAGCTGCGATCTGCAACTGGACTTCAAGAAGCGCCACTTCCCCGTCTACACGCCTCCGCAGGGACGAACGCCCGAGCAGTACCTGCGCGAGTTGTGCGAGCAGGGAATGCTGGAGCGCTACCGGGGCAAACCCTCGGATGCGGTACGTGCCCGGCTGGAACTCGAGCTAAACGTCATCTGCCGAATGGGGTTCGCCTCGTACTTTCTCATCGTGGCCGACTTCGTGCGGTTTGCCGTCGAGAAGGGCATTCCGTGCAGTGCGCGTGGTTCCGCCTGTGGCGCGATTGTCAGCTACGTGCTGAAGCTGACCCACGTGGACCCACTGGAGTATGACCTGCTGTTCGAGCGGTTCCTCGATCCGAACCGTTCGGAAGCGCCGGACATCGACATCGACTTTTGCCAGGATCGCCGTGAAGAGGTGATCGAGTACGTTCGGCAAAAGTACGGCGAAGGGAGCGTGGCCCAGATCGCCACGTTTGGCACCATGGCGGCCCGCGCCGCCATCAAGGATGTGGGGCGCGTGCTCAGCGTGCCATTGCAGCGCGTGAACCAGCTGACGGAGATGATTCCAAAAACGCTGGGCATCACCATCGAGGAGGCGCTGGAGCAGAACTCCGACCTGAAGTCGCTCTACCAGGGCGACCACGAGGTCAAGCGATTGCTCGACATCGCGCAGACGCTCGAAGGGACAAATCGGCAGTCGGGCATTCACGCGGCCGGGGTGGTGATCGCCAACGGGCCACTGACCGACTATGTGCCACTGCATCGCGCGGTGCGCAAGGGAGACGACGCCGGCACGCGGCAGGGCGAGGCGGTGCTGGCCACCCAGTGGGTCATGGGCGACCTCGAGCAGGTCGGCATGCTCAAGATGGACTTCCTGGGGCTACGCACGCTGACGTTGCTGGAGAACGCGGTCCGACTGATCGAGAAGACCCGAAACGAACGGATCGACATCTACAACCTGCCGACCGACGACCCGGAGACATTCACCCTGCTGCAGCGCGGCGATGCCAAGGGGGTGTTTCAGTTTGAATCCGACGGCATCCGCGAGTTGCTCAAGCGCCTGCGTCCAGATACGCTGCGCGACATCATCGCCTGCACGGCGCTGTATCGTCCCGGCCCGCTGGGGGGCGGCATGGTTGATGCCTACATCAACTGCAAGCACGGGCGCGAGAAGCCGGTCTACGTTCATCCGGTGATGGAGGAGATTCTCGAGGAGACGCACGGCGTCCTGGCCTACCAGGAGCAGGTCATGCGGATTCTCAACCGGCTTGGAGGGATCGAGCTGGCCAGCGCCTACGCCTGCATCAAGGCAATCAGCAAGAAGAAGCAGGACATCATCGACGCCCGGAAGATCGACTTCCTCCGAGGCGCCCAGGAGCGCGGGCTGAAGAAAGAAACGGCCGAGGAGATCTTCGGGCTGATCGTCTTCTTCGGCGGGTACGGCTTCAACAAGTCGCACAGCGCGGCCTATGCGTTTGTCTCGTATCAGACCGCCTACCTGAAGGCGCACTACCCGGCCGAGTTCATGGCCGCGCTACTGTCCAGCGAGATCGAGGACGGCAACAAGCGCGACATCATGGTCGATCACATCGCCGACTCCCGTCGGCTGGGGATCGAGGTGCTTCCGCCCGACGTCAACCTGTCCGAGTCGGACTTTGGCGTCGTGAATAATCGCATCGTCTTTGGCCTGGCAGCCATCAAGGGGTGCGGGCGAGGCTGCACCGACGACATCGTCCGTGCGCGCAAGGAAGGAGGCCCCTTCCGCGACCTCTACGATTTCTGCGAACGAGTCGATCAGCGCCAGGTCACCCGAGGAGCGATTGAAAAGCTGATCAAGGCCGGGGCGTTCGATCGACTGGGCGGACATCGAGCGCAGCTTTTTCAGGCGCTGCCGCGTGCGCTGCAGTCAGCACTGGATCGTCAACGAGACACCCGGGTGGGGCAGATGAGCCTGTTCGATGCGGCGGCCGACCTGGGCAGCAACGGCATCCCGGCCACGGAGACGCTCCCTGATGTCGAGCCCTGGCCCGAGACGGAGAAGTTGAAGTTCGAGAAGGAAGTGCTGGACTTCTACTTCTCGAGTCATCCTCTGGCACAGCAGGAAGACATGCTGCGTCGCTTCGCCTCGCACATCATCAGCGATCTGAAGGGAGTGCCGGCGGACACCGAGGTCACGGTGGGTGGCATGTTGACCCAGGTGCGCGTGATGACCTACAAGAAGCCGCAGCGGAATGGGAACCAGCGCTACGGCCGATGCAAGATCGAGGACTTCAGCGGTATTCTGGAGTCGGTCATGTGGGGGGACGAGTTCGTCAAGTACAAGGACCTGTTCGTCGACGATCAGGTGGTTCTCGTGCGCGGGATACTGGAACGAAAAACCGAGGAGCCGATCCTGCAGATCACACGGGTGATCACCATGGAACAGGCGCAGCGCGAGCTGGCCCGCGAACTGCATCTGCTGTTTCGGCTCGATCTGCATCGCCCGCTAGACGTGGATGTGCTGGCGGGACTGCTGCGCAAGGCGCCAGGCAGCTGCCCGGTCTATGTCACGGTGAAGGATCTCAACGGGAAGCGCTGCGTGCTGCGGCTAGGGCGGGATTGCTACATCAACCCGGCCGCCTACCCGCGCGATGAGCTGGAAACGCTGTTGGGAACCGGTGCGGTGCAGCTTCGCTGAGCGCTGGTGCCTCAGTCATCGCGCAAGGTGGCATGTGAGCGGAATAGATCTGCCGGCGTGGAGTCGGCGAGGGGGCGCACGGAACCATCGACCCACAGAGCCTGGGTGATGCCGGTGTGCAGCCCGCCGAAGGGGCGACCGGGCCCACCATAGATGTCCACCTGGGGATTGAGACCGCGAACAGTGGGCCAGCCGCCGGCCAGCCAGGGACCTGGATCGTGCCCGGTTTCAAGGACCAGAAGCGTGAAGCTGATGCCGTCGTGGACCTCGTTGCGGCGCACGCCACGATCGTTGCCGAACATGCCGGCCCCGGGTTGATCACGCTTTCGGTTGATGGCATCGAGCCCGACCCCGGACACTCCAACGTAACTGGTGGTGTTGTCGAGCGAGCCTGGCTGGCCGGGACAGTGGAGCAGGCGCAGCCGGGCCTGACGCGCCGACGCGTTGGCGGGGTCTTGCCAGGTGTGTTCAAGGGAGATGGACTGGAAGATCTTGCGGTAAACTGCCTCCATGCGCGTGCCCTCGCCAACGAAGGGCAGAGTTTCGGCGATCCAGCCGAGGCGATCTGCCGGTGGGGCCGAGACGGGGGTGCGAGTGGCAGGAGGAAACGCCCCTCGGTCGTCGGCGTAGCGATTGAGCGCGAGCCCGAGCTGACGCAGATGATCACTGCATTCCATACGTTGGTTCGCGGCCTGCAATTTCACCAGGAGGATGGCGAGAAGGCCTGCCGCTGTGAGCAGGCTAGAACAGGTGCCCAGGATAAGCCCCGCGAGGGCGATGCGGACGCCCCCCAGCTGTCCATCACTGGTGTTGATAGCGCGGACCGCGCGCAACCCTACGATTGCGGCTGGAAGGCCGGTCAGTCCCAGCAGACAAAGCAAGAACGACGATAACCCCAGGGCCAGGCTGAGCCAGGCGGCCGGAGAAACGGGCGGTGAGTTGGCGGAGGAGGAGGACATGATCCCAGGATAGGGAGGAAAGACCCCAGGAAAAAGACTCCAGGCGGAAGGCTGACCAGCAGCCCTCCGCCTGGAGGATTGAGCTACACTCTGGATCTTAGAAGCGGACGTTCAACTGGCCCATGAACTCCACGTCGTAGAGCTGCGGACCGGTGACGGGGATGACCGCACCGAGGGTGAACCAGGCCCGGTTGCACAGACCGAAGTGGAAGCCACCGGTCAGGAAGACGCCTTCAGGGAAGTAAACCAGGTCGCTCGGCCCGGCGTTGCTGAACGGCGTGTTGAAGTGACCTTCAAACGTCGGGATGATCGCGGTGATCAGGCGATCCTCGTCGGTCTGGTAGAGACGGTAGCCCACACCGAGGTCGATTGAGTAGAGGGTGACGTCCCGGCTGTCGGTCGGAATGATCACCCCGGTGAAGCCGTGGGTGTAGAAGTTATCGACGTTCAGGATGAAACCGGCCCAGGGCTGGAAGAGGACCGAGTTCAGTTCGGAGCCGTCGTACAGGCGGGCGGTGATGCCGGTCGGGGCGCTGATGACCAGACCGCCGGAGACGAGGTTGCCCGACTCGACGTCGTTGTAGAATGCGTACTTGCCGATCAGGCTGACATCACCGAACCCATCGGTGCCGCCGGAAGCTGCGCCGGTACCCTGGATGAACGGCAGACGCATGCCGATGGACGCATTGCCGTCGAGGAACGTCTTTTCGAAACCGATCAAACCACGATGCAGGTTGAGGTCACCCGCGCCACCCGAGAGAACGTTGTTGAAGTAGTTGTAGGTCGCAAACACACGGTCAATCGGTCGGGGGCTTTCGTTCTCGGCAATCTTGATGCCAGAACGCGACACCAGGGGCGTGCGGTAGTGGCTGGAACCCGAGCTGCTGCCGTTGGTGTTTGACTCGAGGCTTCCGAGAATAGCAGAGTTAAAAGGGTTAACGGGGTTGGGACGAGAAATCAAAGCAGAGGACGTGCCTCGCCCAGAAGGACGGTACGTACCGAAGCCGTTGGAGATGAGATCGCCCAACATCTGAGGAGCGGCCGAGGCCTGGGCATCGGAGCCACGTTCGCCGACAGCGCCACTGGCGGGGCTTGCGGCTGCAGCAGCAGCTGCGGCGGCACCAGCACCCGAACCCGGAGCAATCGCTCCTGGCGGCAGGGCTCCTGGGACGTTGCTACCAGGAGCGCTCGGCACCGTGCTGCCCGGGGCGCTGGGGATGGTCGAACCCGGCAGCATCGAGCCGGTGCTGGGCGGAATGACGCTTGAGCCGTAGGGCAGGACCGTCGTTCCAGGAGCACCTGGCAGACCCGGCGTCGCGCAGCCCGGGGCAGGCATGGCAGGGATGGGGGCCGGCGCGGAGTACACGGGGTTGGATCGCGGCACCACAGTGGTGCTGCGATACGCCTGGCCATGGCTCATGCCGACGGCTCCGGCTAGCAAGACACTGGCTCCACCAAAGCAAACCTTCCAGCGCATGGGAGATTCCTTTCTCGTGACATTGGTTAGCGCAGTCACAGCCCGACCGATTCGCAGTAAGTGAGTGGGAACCACTCGAAGGAGAGGGTCCCGGAGAGCAGGCGGTGACCGGACCTAACCTGGGCAAAATGTGTGGACCACGTCCTGTGGTCGATGTCCAACTGTAAGGCGCCGTTGCCTTGCTTGCTTATCCTGGGACGCTCGCAGGATTCAGCCTACCTTTTCTGATCGGTCGCAGTCGCGCTTAATGAGGAGATTTTGTCCTGTTTTCCCTCCCCTCTCGTTTGATCTGGTGTACGACTTACTCCTTCTGGGCGGACTGGGGGAAGTGGGCTGCGAAAAAAATGCCCCGATGCAGAGAGAATCCTTGAAACTAGGTAAGATAACAGGGTCCACCTCGACCCCGCGGAGGTATCCGTCCATGAAAGCCTCATGCTGGTGGCTGGTCTTGCTCACCCTCGTTGTGGGAAGTCCGCCCGGGTTCTCGCAGGAACGGCGGAACAGGGTGACCCCTGGGCTTGTACTTGATACAGGCGCCCGACATGCCTCGTGCGATGTGTTGTTCTTTTCGCCGTCGGGGCTGGAGTTATTCGCCGGGGGGGACGACAAGGTTGTCCGCGTGTGGAAGGTCGGACAACAGAGCATCCTGCCCACCGGGGGACGAACGCTGCGATGGCCCACCTACCGGGAGCAACGCGGCTGCATCTTTGCGGCAGCGCTTTCTCCCAACGATGCGGGCAAACGCATGGCCGTCGCCGGCTTCGGAGTGAAGACCGGCCTGATAACGGTGCTGAACCGGCACACAGGCGACATCCTCCACACACTGGAAAAGCCGCTGTCCACCCAGGTCACAACTGCGTTGACCTGGTCGCCCGATGGCAAGTATGTGGTCTTCGGCTCGGCAGATGGTGAACTCTTTCGCTGGGAACCCGCTACGGGGAGTACCTCGCCCGAACGGTTTGCCGGCCCCGCGCCGGAGCCCAACCGCGTCCGCCTCGTGGCGTTTGTCGATGCTCATCACTTCCTGGCAGTGATGACGGACGGCAAGATCTGGCGTCGCGATGTGCGGGAACCCCGGTCCGCCTCGGCGACTCCGCTAGCCTCGTTTCAGCGACGGCATCTGATCACGGCGGCGTTGTCACCGAACCATCGGTGGTTGATCGCCCTGGTCCAGAACGTCACGGGCGAGAAAGGTCCCGCGTCTTTGCATGGCGAACTGATGGATCTGCGGAATCCTGGGCGCATCCAGCAGGTTCATCTTCCCTCAACGCCGGGGTTCGATCTCGTGCCCACGGCGGTCGCCTTCGATCCGACGAGTGAATTGTTTGCCATTGGGTCGCTCGAGGCGCGAGCGGTGGGCGAGGGAAGCAGGGACTTCGCCAACGTGATCGGGGGGCGAGTCCATGTGTTTCGACCTCAGGAGGGGGCACTCCGCATGGTGAATGCAACTGGCCTGCCCATCGGCTACACCGTTGATGGTCTGGCGTTTCGTCCTGCTCGAAAAGAGAACCCCGAATCGGCCTTTCAGCTGGCCGTGGCCGGGGGACCCAACCATGAGGTGCGCCTGTTCGACTTTCGAGGCACGGGCAAGCTACTCTCTACCATCCGGAGTCCAGGCAGTTGTTTGTGGTCGGTTGCATTCTCCACCCAGGGAAAGTACCTGGCCTGGCGCGATCAACTAAACACCCGACCGCGCCATCCCAACGATCGTGGCGCGGGCCCCTGGCGGGTCTTCACGCTCGATCTCTTGCCCGGGCAGAAGGTGCGTTCGATCTTGCCGACCCCGCCTGCCGATTTTCGACCAGTCCTGCCGCTGCCAACCGTGGACGAGTGGCGCGTACAGCCGACCTCTTCGGGCTTCTACTGGCGCATCCTCGGTCCCGATGGAACCGATGTGACCCTCGACCGCAGAAATGGCCTCTACGACGAGCGTGTCAATCAACTGCCACGTTGCTACACGTTCCTGCCGGCCCGTGGCGCCCAACCACCGCGTCTGGCGGTGGGCCATACGTGGGGGATTAGCATTTACGAACTTCGCCCCAACGATGTTCGGCTAGCCCGGCTTCTCGTCGGCCACGAGAGCGAGGTGATGGCGGTAGGCCCGTCGCCGGATGGCAAGCTGCTACTCTCGGCGGGACGCGATCAGACCATCGCCTGCTGGTCGCTGGAAGACTGGCCCGACAACCGCGAGATGGGGGCACTCTTCCAGGAACGCGGAGGCACGCTGCGCGTGCGAAAGGTGCATCCGGGCAGCCCTGGCTGGGAAACCGGCATGACGGACGAGGACGAGATCTTGCTGGTGGTCTCGAAGAACCGCACAGGCCCCGGGGGGTTTGCCTATTTGACGCCTGGGCAGACGCTCAAGCAACACGGGCTAGTGCTGGCGAATCCCACCCTGGTCAAGGCAAGCGAGGCGGCCCGGCTACTTAATGCTGCTGAGCCAGGCCGCGAGTACATCTTTGTTTGGAAGCACGGTGGAAAGCAGAACATCCAGCTGACCACGGTGCGACAGCGTCCCCTGTGGCGTTTCTTCCCGACGCGCGCGGAGGAGGGCAGCCAGTGGGTGATCTGGCGCTGGCGCGATTTCTACTACGACACCACAGGTCCGAATGCCGACCGACTCCTGGGGTGGCAGGTACACTCGGAAAACCTGAACGTGCGGCCGGCGTTCCATCCGCTGAAGAACATCAACGCGCGGCGCGATGGCTCGACCTTTCGTAACCCGGACAAGATCTGGAGGTATGTTCGCCTCCCTTTTCAGGACGCCCAAAAGGTTCTCTTCGCCGACATCGAGCCGCCCGAGGTCCAGCTGACCGTCGTCACTACTCCGGTCACGGATCCGAAAAATCCAAAGAACAACCGCGACCTGGAGTTGAAGGTAGTGGTGCGGCCACGCAACAACCTGGCGGATCGAAAATTGAGCCGCGTGGTGCTCTGGTTGGACGACTCCCACTTCGAGAAGCCCCCGGCCATCGATCCTGCCACGGGCGCGGTGGAAACCACACTGGTAATCCCTCGATCCCGACTGCGTCAGGGACGCAACGAAATCACCCTGGCTGGCTTCAATGTCGAGGGTGGACGGGCCGAGCAAACTGCTGTGGTCGTCTACGACGATCCGACTCGCCCCCGGCCCAGTCTTCACGGTCTAGCCATCGGTATCAACGATTATCGCCTCGTCAAAAACTATCCGAGGATTAGCAATCTGAACTATTCGCGCCCCGATGCCGAGGCAGTGGCTGCCATCCTGGCCCAGCACGAAAACAGCCGGCTATTCCGTCAAGCGCACGTGGAGACGTTGCTAGACAAACAGACGACCCGGCAGGAGATCCTGACGCGCCTTCGCGCCATAGCCACCCGGGCCAAACCCGACGATTTTATGGTGCTATTTCTCTCGGGCCATGGGTTGAGCGACGAGCACGATCGCTTCATCTACTTGTCAGCTGGCTCGGATGGAGATAATGCTGCTTCGAGCCTCAATGGAGAGGACCTTCTGCGAGAGCTAAGTAGTATTCCGTGCCGAAAGTTAATTTTGCTAGATACCTGCCACTCGGGTAGCCTGGTATCCAACCCGCTGCGTGATTTACTCCGGGATAACGACCGGTTGCGGATCTTCACGGCCTGCGCCATCGACCAGCAAGCCCGGGAACCCAACCCGAGTGGTTTCAAACTCAAACCCGAACTGGCCCGGTATCGCCACGGCTTTTTCACCGAAGGAATCCTCGAGGCGCTGGGACGACCGGAGTTGTTCGACAAAAAACTAGGACGTCAAACGGTGATCTCATCGCGCGATCTTGCGGATTCCATTGAGACGACTGTGGGCAACTTGCTGGTCAAGTTCGAGCAATCGCGCCTGAACCAAACCCCAGTGTTTGTCCCGCATCCGCGCGAAACGCGCCGGGAAGAGATTCTCTGCAAACCCTGAGCCTGGCCGTCACAATCCGACGGCCGGATCGTATTAGATGTTGAACCTGCGTCAGGAACGCATCTGCCTATTTCCGTCATGGGGGGTCCAACCATGCTGAAACGATGTTATCTCGTGAGCCTTTGTGTGCTTAGTGCGGGGATCGCCTTCCCCGCTGTAAGCCGGGCAGACAGGCTCGATAACCAACTGCACGCGCAGATGGATGAGATCGTGGCTGAGCTGAAACGGAAGTACAGCACCATCGGTGTGCTGCACTTCCGGGTGCAGGAAGGCACCAGCAAGGAATCGTATGCGTCGCCGCTCTCCAGCCGGATGGCGGAGCGCGTGGAAAACCTGGTGATGATCCACAACGGTTCCGACGAACGGCAGGCCCTGGGCCTGGTCCGCGATGTTTCCGCCGTGGCCGCCCGGCACAAGATCGGCTCGTGGTCGAACAGCGTGGAGGCGCGGAAAAAGCTGCTGGCCCAGAAGTATCCCCTGGCCTGGGGAGCGAAAACCGCCTCGCCGGACGCCTTCCTGACTGGCAAGGTAAGCCTGAGCAAGGATCGGAAGAAGACCCTGGTGACGCTGGAATCGTTCGACCGGGCCAACCCCGCCGAGCTGCATCGCCTGGGCAGCATCACGGTGGACACCGATCACTTCATTCTGCGCGACCTGGGGTATAGCCTGGTGGTGAGCAAGCGTGCCCGTACGCAGCTGACGCGCAGCCGCAACACGACCCAGCAGGAAGAGCAGATCTACCTGGATGAACTGGGCCAGGGGCAGAAGTCCACCACGGACCGCACGCAGCAGCCCCAGCCGAACGAGGCGCAGCCCTCCAACATCGGCGGCATCGCCCTGGAACTGGTGGTGGATGGCAAGCCGGTCAGCATCCGCCCGGCCAACTTCGAGGGACAGGCGATCCGCTGGCAGTGCGACACGCCACCGGCGAATAGCACCATCGCCCTGCGGCTGCGCAACACGACCGATCGGCGCCTTGGCGTGGTGGTGCAGCTGAATGGCGTCAGCACCATCAACGAGCAGCGGACCGATCCCGAGCAGGCGGCCAAATGGATCATTCCGCCGAAGAAGAGTTATTTGCTCAAGGGATTCTACCTGCTGGAGGAAGAGGTTCCTGCCAGCCCCCAGGGTGGTCGCTCGTCCAAGCGAACGGCCGCCAAGGAGCAGATCGACGAGGGTGATGTGGGCCCTGCCACGCCGAAGCAGAAACCCCAGGACGGAGACCAGCCGAAGGATCCCAACCAGCCCCAGCCGGCCCAGAAGAACCCCACCCGAGTGAAGCTCTTCAAGGTGCTGGTGGAAGGCCCCGGTCAGCAAGTGGCCCAGGAGTTTGGGACGAAGAAGGGCCTGATCGAGGTGGATGTCTTCGAGGAAGGCGAATCCGGGGATGACACCATGCTGGTCAGCCCCAAGGGACTGCCTCCGTCGCGAGAGAAACAGGCTCGTTCGAGCTACCTGGGGCTTCGCAGCGCGCTGTTGAAGAGCAGCAAGCTGACCACGACGGTCGTCACCAAGCGCGAGGGCGGCCTGGTGGTGAAGAAGGAGACGATCGTGCCGGATACTGCTGCAATCCAGGCAGACCAGCGGATCCAGCTGACAACCTTCCCCAACCCCAAGATGGTTTCTCGCCTGACCATCAAGATTCAACCCACCGACTTGGAGCCAGTCAGTGGGCAGTGACCTGAGCTTGCTCTAAACAGCCAGGGGGCGTCGAGAATCTTTCTTCTCGACGCCCCCTGGTGTTTAATCGCACTCAAGATGGCTACATTGTCCCATCCACGCGGCCGTTGGACTGGCCCATGAGATAGGCGCGGAGGTCGCAGTAGATCTGTGTGCAAACGGCACGCCAGGCTGTGTCAGTTTTCAGGTCGTTGCCCGGCGAGCGGAACACCACGGTGATCTTGAGTTGGTTGTCACGGCCGCCTTCGCCCCGAGTCAGCTGTAGCTCGAGGTGGATGGATGGTTTGCGTCCCAGGCCGAACCAGGAAAGTCCCCGGTTGGGGGTGGAATACGCACAGCCTTTGCCTCCCAGCCGGACACTGATGCGGCCCGGTACGTTTTCGACGACCTCGCCGCCCACATCCTGGATGAAGCCGCGAAGCTTGTAGGTGGCGATCTTCTCGGGCATCCAGGCTTCGAGGTGATGCACCACCGCAAATGGATCGTTGACCGTCGGTGGGGTGGGCTGCGGCGCCTTGACCACAATTGGGTCCGGGGCGCTGGGCATCAGGGGCGGATACATGCCGGGCGGAGGCGTTAGTGGCGGAGCTGCAACCGGGGCCGACCGGGCCACGGGGGAAGCGATTCCATTGGCGCCATGGCCTCCCATGGTGGAACGTCCCCGTGGAGGACGCGCCGTCGGATGTGCTCCTTTGTGGGAAGGTTCGGCCGAATTGCTGGTCAGAGCGGCAGCATACGCCTCGGATAGCTCACGGGCGTTTCGGGGACGCTGATTGGGATCCTTGGCGAGCGCGGCCTGCACCACACGTTCGATGGCGGGCGGCACCAGGCCCATGAGACCCAGTGTGGTGAAAGAGGGTGGTTCCTCCGTCGCGTGGGCAATCAGCACGTCCATGGTCGAACGGCCGGCGAACGGCAGCTGGCCCGTCAGTAATTCAAAGAGGATGACACCGACCGCATACAGGTCGCCGCGATGGTCCATCTCCTCGCCACGGGCCTGCTCGGGGCACATGTAACCCGGCGTGCCCACGGCGAACTCGGCGTTGGTGACAGCAGACATCGACTGTGGGCCCAGGAGCTTGGCCAGGCCAAAGTCCATGACCTTGAGAATCTCGTAGGGCGTATCGGGATCCACCACCATCAGGTTGGCGGGTTTGAGATCGCGATGGATCAATCCCTTGGCGTGGGCCGCCTGGAGCACCTCACAAAGCATGTGCAGCAGCCGGCCGACCCGGACAACGTCCAGGCGACGGTTCCGATTGAGCACGACGTCCAGGGTTTCGCCCTGGATGTACTCCATCAGAATGAAGGGTCCCTTGGAATCGTTGGGGTAGGCATCGTAAACCGTCACGGCGTAGGGGTGCGTGAACTGGGCCGTGAGGAAGGTCTCACGCTGGAACCGCTCGCGGAACGTGGGGTCCGCGGCGATGTGGTCGTGCATGACCTTGATGACTACCTGACGGTCAAGGTTGGTGTCATGAGCCAGGAACACCCGGCCCATGCCTCCCTCGCCCAGCAAGCGGATCGTTTTATATCGACCCAGATAGGTGTGGCCCAGCATGGGGGGAACTGTCCACGAGAAAAAGGGAACTCATAAACGTCGCTCAAGTGTAGGTCGCGTTTTGGCTTCTTGTCGTCAGGGGCTGAGATTTTTGCTGGGAGTGCGTCCTGCCCGGTTCTTGTCGAGCAATCCACGAGCAGGATGAGGCAAAAACAACCCGGGCCAGGCGGGGGTGCCTGGTCCGGGTCGGTAGATTGTTCGCAGCTGCTGCGAGGGTTAGTGCGAGGCCATCCGAGTCTCGTCGGCGGAACGCAGCTTGATGGAGATGATTTCCGACTTGCCGGCCCGGATCACCTGAGCCGTCACCTGATCGCCGGCCTTGTATCCCCAGAAGGCACGTTCGACGTCAAAGCGGTTCTGGGTCTTCAGATTACCAACCTGCAGGATGATGTCGCCCTGCTTCAGGCCTGACTGGACGGTCTCGGCGCTGCTGGCCACCTTCTTCAGGACGACCTTCTGGCGATCGGCGCCTTCAGAGGCGACTTCTTCATCGCAGACAAGACCATGTACTACCCGGGAAACCCGCGAGGCGCTCAGCTGGCGGGCGAGCACGTCCTTGACCGTCTCGGCGTTGATGGCGAAGCAGATGTTCTGGGCGCCTTCACGCAGGGCGACGTTGATGCCGATCAGTTCGCCGTTGACATTCAGCAGGGGACCGCCCGAGTTGCCGGGGTTGATGCTGGCCGAGTGCTGAATCAGGCCGGTGAGCGAGTCGCCGGTGGGGCCGGGAATCTCGCGCTCCAGGGCGCTGACGATGCCCGTGGAGACCGTGTTGGTGAAGCCGTACGGGTTGCCCACCGCGATCACGGTTTCACCCACCATCAGATCGCTGCCGGAGGCCAGGGGCAGCGCCTTCACCTTTTTGCTAATCGGCAGACGTAGGATGGCCAGGTCGTGCTTGGGAAGCGAGGCATGAATGGTGGCCTCGACGCGCGTCTTGTCGGCGAGGGTGGCCATGATGCGGGTGGCATCGTTAATAACGTGGTAGTTGGTGATCATGAACCCGCGTTCGTCGATGATGACGCCGGTGCCCACGATCTCACGTTTGCCGTAACCACTGTCACGGGTGACCTTCAGGGTCACGATGCCGTCCTTGGTTTTGTTGACGGCTTCAACGATGGCGTTCTTGCGGAGATACTGGGCCTCGGCCAGACTGGTGCAGCAGCACGCAGCTCCCAGGACCAGAATGACGGGAAGATGCTTGAACATGGCTAGACCTTTCGGCAACCCGGCCGCCTCAGAGAGGCCCGTAGGCTTTCCGTCCCCGCCTCGCGACGGGTTTGGCTTTGTCGATGGCTTGTCATCAGGACAAGAGGGAGTCCATCTCCTCATTAGAACCCTAGCACGCATTCCAATGCCATGCCTCTGATTTTTCCGACCGGACACCCCAGCGAGCTACTGAAATCAGTCGGATTTTTTGTCCGCCCAAAGATTCCTGTGTGAGAGGAATTCGCCGTCAGATTCTACTGCGAGGTCGATGAGCACGTTCGCGGCCAAAACCCAGCCCGATGAGGCGGGCGGGCAGCTCTCGCAGGATCGGTGTGGCCAGAAGTAATCGCAGGGCTAACGGCAGGGAGAAGGGCCGGCCCCGGTCCAGAGCCCGGGCAATCAGGGCGCGCTGCATCAGCCCCTGAAATGCCTGAATCATCCGCACCGGGGTTTCCCGGCGCGCCTGCACCCGGGCCAGGTCGGCAACCGTAACCTTGCCCTGGCGAAGCGGTTCCGCCAGGAGGTTGGCCGTCGCCACGGCGTCCTGCACTGCGTAGTTGATGCCGACGCCTCCCACCGGCGACATCGCATGGGCAGCATCGCCAATGAGCAGGAGACCGGGTAGATACCACTTGGGGAGACGGTTCGATTCGACGGCGAGAAGCGTTAGATGCTGCCAGTTGTCGAGCTGAGCGACGCGGTCGGCCAGCCAGGGCACCAGCGCGGTGATCTCCCGATGCAGCGCCGGCAGCCCCTGGCTACGCAGCTGATGAAAGCCTCCCTTGGGGATGACGAAGCCGAACTGCCACTCGTGAGCGCGCTCGAGCAGCACCATTAGCCTGCCCTGATCGGCGACGATGCCCTGATCCATGGGATCGGTCGCCAGGCGCGGCAGGCGAAACCAGACGACATCCATGGGTGGGGAGGTTTTCAGCGGCTCGAGGCCAAGCAACTTGCGCACCTTGGAGAACCGGCCATCAGCCGCAACCGTCAATGTGGCGCGCAGCTCTTTATCGGCGTTGTCTTGGCGGTAGATCACCCCCTGCACGCCGTGCTGATCGCGCACCAACTGGTTCACCTGGGCTCCCAGCTCGATTTGCAGGTTGGGATAGCGCTTCGTCTGTGTCGCCAGGAGATCGAGCAGGCTGGCCTGGGGCAGCATCATGATGTAGGGGAACCGGACCGGCAGGCAGCCCAGGTCGGCGATGGTGATGGTGTCGCGCGGAGAGTGAATGCGAAACTGAGTTAGCCGGCCGTGGGGCAGGGCCTGTAACTGGGGCATCAGGCCAAGATCGTTGATCAGCTCCAATGTGGGGGGATGGATGGTATCGCCCCGGAAATCGCGGTCGAAATCGTGGTGCGACTCGAGCAGGCGGACCTGGACGCCCTGCCTGGCCAGGAGCAGGGCAAGGAACATGCCGCCCGGCCCGCCACCCACAATGCAGCAATCAGTCTTCATGGATCGTCTCCTGATGAGGTTGTCCCCGTAGCTTAGCCCACCCTACAAGCGGACGCCGGTCCTCATCTCGCTACAATGACGATCTGTGAGACTGAATCGACGAGGAGAAGCAACCATGGCGACGGCAACGGGCAACGTGGCGCGGATGTACATCGATGGTAAATGGTGTGAGGCGGCGAAGGGGGGAACGCTTGGAGTCATCAACCCCGCCACGGAAGAGATCATTCAGGATGTCGCCTATGGGACCCGCGAGGATGCCCATCGCGCGGTTGAAGCCGCCCGGAAGGCGCTGCCCGCCTGGATGAAGCAAACCGCCTATGACCGCGCCCGAGTGCTGAAGCGGACCGCCGAGCTGATGCGCGAGCGAGCCGACACCATCGCCCGGACGCTGACCATGGAGCAGGGCAAACCCCTGGCCGAGGCCAAGGCCGAGGTGCTGCACTCGGCCGACACCTTTGAATGGTTCGCCGAGGAAGGGAAGCGGGCCTACGGGCAGGTCATCCCCAACTCGATGGCGGGGAAACGCCACCTAACCATCAAGCATCCTGTGGGCGTGGTGGCCGCCATTAGTCCGTGGAATTTCCCCATCACGCTGCAGGCACGCAAGATTGCCCCGGCCCTGGCTGCGGGATGCACCATCGTGTCGCGGCCAGCGAGTCAGACTCCGTTGTGTCTGATCCAGGTGTTCGAGTGCCTGGCCGATGCTGGAGCTCCGGCGGGGGTCGCCAACGTGGTGGTGGGACCGGCCCAGGAAATCGCCGACGAGTTCCTGGAGAATCCGGCCGTACGGAAGATCAGCTTCACCGGCTCAACCGAGGTGGGCAAGCAGTTGATGCGTGCCGCGGCGGACCAGGTCAAACGGCTGAGCCTGGAGCTGGGCGGGCATGCTCCGTTCATCGTCTTCCCGGATGCGGACCCCGAAGTAGGCGCCAAAATCGCTGTGACGGGCAAGTTTCGCAACAACGGGCAGGTCTGCATCGCGCCAAGTCGGTTCTATGTGCATCGCGACGTGCAAAAGAAGTTTGTCGAGGCGAGCGTCGAGTTTGCCCGGGCGCTGAAGATGGGCAACGGCCTGGAACAGGGCATTGAGGTTGGGCCGATGTTCGAGAAAAAGGCGCTGGGCTCGACGCAGTCGCTGGTGGATGATGCGCGGTCGTGCGGGGCCAAGGTGCTTACTGGCGGGAAAACCAGCGACCGTTTCGATCGAGGCTACTTCTTCGAGCCGACCGTGCTTTCGGAGGTGCCGGCCTCGGCCCGGATGATGGTAGAGGAGCCGTTCGCGCCGGTGATGCCGATCCTGGACTTCACGAACCTGGAAAGCGTCATCGAGGCAGCGAATAACACGCGCTATGGGCTGGCGGCCTACGTGTTCACCAACGACCTGACGACGGCCTTCAAAATGGCCGAAGGCATCGAGGCGGGCATCATTGGCATCAACGACCCGGTGCCGGCCACGCCGCAATGTCCCTTTGGCGGGATGAAGGAATCGGGCCTGGGGCGCGAGCTGGCTCATGAGGGACTCGAGGCCTATCTCGAAACCAAGTACATCGCGATGAAGCTACGCGATTGAGGCACTCCATCACGGGGCCGCGCTGGAAGCCTGGCGCGGCCTCTGGTCTTACTGGCTCGAACTCATGCCTGCCGCCGATTGGGTGGACGCCCGCGCCGCCATGCTTCTTGACCCCAGGGTCGTCAATCTCAACACCGGTTCGTTCGGGCCTACCCCACGAGTCGTGTTCGAGCGAGTGACCGCGCTGCGTCATGCGCTGGCTGCCGAGCCGATGGACTTCCTGGTGCGACAGGTGCCGGGGCTGTTGTGGACCGCGCGCGAGCGATTCGCCGCCTACCTGGGTGGCAACCCGCGGCAACTGGTGTTCACCGTTAATGTGACGGCGAGCATCAACCTGGTCGCCTCCTCGTTAATGCTGGCTGCCCCAGGCGAAATCCTGCTGACCGATCACGAATATGGCGCCATGCACTGGACCTGGGAGCGCGCGGCCCGACGCCTGGGGCTATCTCTGCGCACTTTTCCGCTGCCAACACGCGCCGAGAACCCTGCCGAAATCGTTGAGGCAGCCGTCGCGGCCATGTCCTCGCGGACCCGGCTGTTCTTTTTCAGCCATGTACTCTCACCCACGGGGCTAGTGCTTCCCGCGCGCGAGCTGTGCCAGGAAGCCCAACGACGCGGCATTCTCACCGTGGTGGATGGCGCTCATGCTCCGGCCTTCGTCCCTGTGGATGTCGAGGCGATTGGAGCGGACTTCTACGGCGCCAACGGGCACAAGTGGTTGCTGGCACCCATCGGCACCGGCTTTTTATACCTGGGGCAGAGGAGTTTCGATCGCCTGGCACCGCTGCAGGTCAGCTGGGGCTGGCACTCGACCAGCAAGCAACTGGATGAGCCGGACGAGTTTGGCTCCACTCCGCGACTGCGTCGGCTGGAGTTCGAGGGCACCCGGGATATTTGCCCCTGGCTAGCTGTCCCCGAGGCCATCGATTTTCAGGCCAGCCTTGGCCCCGCGAAAATCCGCGCCCGGCAGCGCGAACTGGTCGCCCACGTACGACACCGGCTGAGCGGACTGAGGCCAGCCACACCGGAACATGAGCAGCTATCGGGCGCGCTGATGGCGTTCGAGCTTCCCCAGGACGTGCAGCCTGCCAGGCTTCGCGATGCGCTATGGCGCGCCCGGATCGAGACGCCCGTTATCGAACGGCCCGATCGACTGCTACTACGCACCTCCACCCACTTCTACAACACGGAATCGGAGGTGGACCACCTGGCGGAATGCCTGGCAACGCAGGGACTTATATCACCCATCAAGTCCGATTGACTGGTGCTGGCGCGATGGGTATCCTCTCCCTACCTTGGGTGTAACCAGTTACACCTCCGGGAATTAGCCGCTCAACTCTGCCGACCGCCGCTTCCCGCACCTGAAACCTGGCACCTGCCCACCGGGCACGTCGTGCATCCTACAGGAGCAGTCATGACCTTGAAGGTCGTCCTTCTCGCGGGAGGATTGGGTACCCGTCTGTCTGAGGAAACCGAACTTCGACCCAAACCGATGATCGAGATCGGCGGCTTTCCGATCCTCGTCCACATCATGGGCATCTGTGCCAGCTGGGGGATGAAGGAGTTCCTGGTCGCCGCCGGGTACAAGAGCGAGTACATCAAAGACTATTTCTCGCGCTTCCACATGAAGTTCAGCGACTGGGCCTTCCGTCTGGCCCACGGCGATTCAATCCTGCTGCGCTCCAACCTGCCGGACTGGCAAGTCAGCGTGGTGGACACCGGGCTGCATACGATGACGGGCGGCCGCATACGCCGCCTTGCCGAGCACATCGGTTCTGAGACATTCCTGGCGACGTACGGCGACGGCTTAGCTGACATCGATCTATCGGAGCTGGTGCGTTTCCACCGCGCGCATGGCCGGCTGGCGACAGTGACCGCAGTGCGCCCACCGGCCCGGTTCGGTTGCCTGGACATCGAGGACGGTCAGGTGATACGGTTCGCCGAGAAGCCGCAGACCGAGGCTGGCTGGATTAACGGCGGGTTCTTCCTGTTTGAACCTGGCGTGTTCGACTATCTGACCGACGATGCCACCATTCTGGAGCGCGAGCCGCTCACCCGGCTGGCGGAAGAAGGTCAGCTGATGGCCTATCGGCACGAAGGGTACTGGCAACCGATGGATACGCTCCGCGAGAAGAAGATGCTCGAGGAGATGTGGGGTTTCGGGGCAGGGCGCTCGCTGGTCGGTAAGGGGGAAGCGATGTTGCATTCCTACGCGGGCGACGAGTACTGGTCACCGGGCACACGGGGTTCAAGGGAGTGTGGCTCGCCGAGTGGCTTGCGCCGCTGGGCGCAAAGGTCACTGGGCTAAGCCCACCTGCGCGCTCGCCATGGAGAATTCCTGGCCAGGCCTGGGGCAAGCGCCATGTGGGCCAGCTGGGACGAGCCGTTGGTGCACCAGGTGGTTCACGAACATCAACCCGAGGTGATCTTCCATCTCGCGGCCCAGCCACTGGTGCGACTTTCTTACCGTATCCCGGTCGAAACCTTCGCTGTAAACGTCGTGGGTACAGCAAATGTGCTCGAGGCTGCCCGTCACACGCCTTCGGTGCGCGCCGTGGTGGTGGTGACCAGCGACAAATGCTACGCCAACCGTGAGTGGCACTGGGGCTACCGCGAAGATGAGCCGATGGGTGGGCACGACCCCTACAGCGCCAGCAAGGGCTGCGCCGAACTGGTGGCTGCTGCCTATCGCACCTCGTACGGCAAGGCCCCGGGCGCTCCAGCCATCGCCACGGTCCGCGCAGGCAACGTGATCGGCGGGGGCGACTGGGCAGAAGATCGCCTGGTGCCCGACCTGATCCGCGGCCTGATCGACCGCCAGCCGATTATCATCCGCCGTCCAGGCGCAATTCGGCCCTGGCAGCATGTGCTTGAACCGCTGAGCGGCTACCTCCTGGTGGGCGCCTCGCTCCTGGAAGAAGGAGAGCGCTGGGGCCAGGGGTGGAACTTTGGCCCCTTCGAGCTGGATCCGATGCCAGTGGGAACCCTGGCTCGACGCCTTGTCGATCTCTGGGGCTCAGGCGATCTTCGCATCGAACGCGAGATGACCGGCCCGCACGAGGCGCACTTCCTCAAGCTGGATTCGAGCAAGGCGCTTAATGAGCTGGGCTGGCGGCCCATGCTGAATCCCGAAGAGCGGCTGGCCTGGACCGTCGAGTGGTACCAGCAGTGTCAGGCCGATCCGGCCGGCAGCTGGGCGCAGACACGGAGGCAGATCCAGACCTATCAGCAGCGAATGCTGCTGCAGGAAGGGTTCGGCCCCGGTTGGATGCGCGGAGTCGAGAGTCGCAGGGCTGCATGAGGATGGCTCCGGCCGGAGATCGCCCAATGCGTGTTGCCATCACAGGGAGTAGCGGTTTCATCGGACGGCATCTGCACCAAACCCTGGAACGCCAGGGCGTGGAGTGCCTTCTGGTGCCGCGGCGCATCGATGCGGCGTTTGTCCTCCAGGTGAGTGAGCGCTGGAACGGTCAGTCGTTTACCCTGTTCGACCTGGCGTGGGATACTTCGCGCCCAGTGTACTATGCGGCACACACTGCGCAGGTGCATCGCCTGGCCGAGGTGGTCGAGGCACTGGTTCCGCTGGGGTTAGCCAGGGTTGTCGGCACCGGCACATCGGAAGAATATGGTCCGCAGCACGGGTTTCTGTGCGAGAATGACCCGCCGCAGTTTCCGCTGACGCCCTATGGCTGGGGGAAACGTACGGCGGGCGACATGCTGCGCGCGTGGTCGGAGCGGGCAGGCATCGCCTGCGTGTGGGTGCGGCCATTCATTGTCTATGGGCCAGGCCAGGGGGGCGAGATGCTTATCCCCTACGCCGTTCGCCAGGGGCTGGCGGGGCTACCAGCCAGCTTCTCTTCCTGCGTGCAGCAGCGCGACCTGGTCCACGTTCGCGACCTGGTGCGTCTGTTCGAATTGTTATTGCACGCGGAGTGGAGCGGCTTCGAGGTGGTGAACGCCGGGTCGGGCCAGGGGGTCGCCCTGTGCGAGGTGCTGCACCACATCGCCGACCGTCTGAGTTGCCATGCCCTGTTCAAGCTGGGCGCCCGCCCGGCCCGTCCCGGAGAACCAGCCCTGCACGTGGCCAACGTCGAGCGTGCGCGGTTGAAATTTGGCTGGCGCACAGAGATCCCCTGGCGCGAGGGGATGGACGAAACTATTGAAGCAGCGAGGAGGCCCAGCGCATGCGCGGCGTGATGATCCTGGGTGGCGGTCTGGCGGGATTGGGTTGCGCGTCGGAACTGCCCGGTTGCCGGGTGTTCGAGGCCTCGCCACATCCAGGAGGGCGAGCTTACTCGTTCCAACTTGGTGGAGTGGGCTTCGATCAGGGTGCGCATATTTCACATTCGCGCGACGAGGGGTTCATCGCGAGAACCGACCACGCCGCCGGCGCGGTGGTGCGAACATCTCGTAGCACGGTGCGCAACTTCTGGTCGGGCCGGTGGGGCACTTACCCGATCCAGAATAACCTTCATGAGTTACCGCTGGCGGATCGAGTGCAGGCTCTGACCGACCTGGTTGTTGCGCATGCTCAGGCGCCAGCCTCAACGACACCGGCCCATTATCGGGCCTGGTGCCTTGCCCAGTACGGCGAGTATCTCACGCGGCACTTTTATGATGTGTTCACATCGAAATACTGGCGGGTGAAGTCTGAGGACCTGGCAACCGACTGGCTGGCAGGGCGTTTGCTGCCCTCGATGTTGCCGCGCATCATCCAGGGTGCGTTTGGCCCGCCCGAAGAATCCCAGGCAGTCTTCGCCCAGTTTCGTTATCCGGCTCAAGGAGGATTCTACCGATTTTTTGAAGCGCTTTACTCGTCCATTGATCTGCATCTGAACGAGCGCGCTGTGGAAATTGACGTGCGGCGGAAACGTGTGGAGTTCGCCTCGGGCCGGAGTGAAGGGTACGAACAACTTGTCTCCACCATTCCCTTGCCAACGCTGGTGGGGTTGATCAAGGATGCGCCAGTTGAGGTGCGCGAGTCAGCCGCGCGCCTGCGGGCAACCCGGCTCCTGTGCGTGAATCTTATTGTCAATCGGCCGCGGATAACCGATGCACACTGGTTCTACGTGTATGACCCGGAGCTAGAACCATCGCGGGTTTCGATTCCCTCCAATCTCGCTCCACAATCGGTCGTGGAAGGGCAGTCAGCCATTCAGGGAGAGGTTTTCCGGTTGCCCGAAGAGCCGCTGGCGGTGGATGCACTGGTCAACAAATCGATTGCCGACCTGGGTCATCTATTGGGGTTCCACCCCAACGAAGTTGTCCAGGCGGGTCACGTCCTGGTGCCTCAAGCGTACATCGTATCGGATCATCACCGGGCGGCTGCAGTCGAGTGCATCCTGACCTGGCTGGCTCAGGTTGAAATTACTTCCACGGGGCTTTATGGGAAATGGAAGTATGTCTGGTCTGACCAGGCCTTCCATCAAGGTCAGGTAGTGGGGCAGGCGCTCCGGGATCGGAACCCCGGACGGCTAGCCGGTTGACGACAGGAAATCGAGGAGGCAGGGAAGTCATGTCGAGTACCACGCAGCCGGTCATTAGCCTGGCGATGCCTTGCTACAATGAGCGCGAGGGCATCGCCGAGGTGATTCGGCGGTCGATTGTCAGTCTGGAGCGCCTTGGCCTGCCGTGGGAACTCGTGGTCATTGACAATCACTCGTCGGACGGCACGCCCGAGGTGGTTCGCGAGGTGTTCGCGAAGGAACCGCGGGGACGACTTATCGTCCATGAGACGAACCGCTACTATTCCGGCTCGTGTCAGACAGCCCTGCGAGAATGCCGAGGCAAGTACGTCGCCATCATGGATTCCGATGGGCAGTTCACTGCGGATGATCTTCCCCGGTTTTTGGTCGCCCTGGAGTCAGGCTCGAACCTGGTGTTTGGCTGGCGCAAGGTCCGGCATGATCCATTGTCGCGCAAGGTAATGTCGCTGGTATTCAGGGTGCTGGCCCGGCACTACATCGGCTCGACGTTGCACGACCTCAACGTGGGCCTGCGCATGTTCGACCGGAGGTTCGTCGCCTGCGCCGAGATCCAGCATCGTCTGAACCTGGCCAATCCCGAGCTATACGTCTGCGCTCGCCGGGCCGGACTGAAAGTCTCCGAGGTGTACGTGACCCACAGTGCCCGCCTGGCCGGACAATCGTGCCACGACGTCAAGAAGTTGTACACGCTGTTTAAGATGGTCCACGGCTACTTCCGGTCGCTGAGTCAGCGGTTGAAGGAACCTGCGGAACAAAGCCAGGCCAGGCGTTCGGCCGCCTAACTGAGCAGGGACTCGGTTGTACCTCGCCGCACATTCGAGGTTCGAATATGCATCCGTCGATCCGCTACATGGTGCTCCTGGTCGGAGTATTCCTGGTCACAGCGTGCGTGGGGCGCGGTATTCTGTCCGTGTTCCGCGTGCGGTGGCTGGTGCGTCCTCGGCTTGAGAATATAGTGGTCTGGCCGTTTATTGGCTTCGCCTGGTGGATGCTGTTTGCAGGCTGGCTAGCGTACCTGGGTTTCACGGCTCGGGCAGCACTTATCCCGCTCGGCATCTCTGCAATCGCCTGGTCACTGGGAGCTGTGGTCGGCGCCAAACCTCTGTTTGCTTCATGGAAGAGTGTGGCCGGGCGCCGGGTGTGGGGTGGATGCGGCCTGGTGGGTGGCATAGTGGCCTTGGGTCTGGTTGGGCAGATAATCAGTTACTCGGAATGCACCTGGCCCAGTTGGCACAGTGATGCTCGAACCTACGCACTTTTAGCGGATTATTTGCAGGAGAACAGGTTTTCTCTGTCGTCGTCGAAAGAGATTGATCATCGTCTGCCGTCGGCCTTCTGGGTGTATTTCTACCAACACCACGGCCTTCGAATGGGATCGACCTGGATCCTTGCCTCACTACAGGGTCTGACGCGGTGGGATGTCACCGCTCTCTTCGTTCCTCTCAATGGCATTGGTCTGGCTCTCAATTTCCTGGGTATCTATCTCCTGGCTCGGTGGACACTTCGATTGCCCTTGTGGCCATCTCTGGGCATTACTTTGCTCGCGAGCCTACCAGTCAGCCCTCTAATCACCTCGATCCAATGCGGTTTCCAACCCCAGATGTTTGGGACGGCCTATCTGGCGTTCATAGCCGCTTTGCTTGGGAGATTGCAATCCCCGCGGTTGTGGAAAGTCTCTAATGCTATCCCACTGTCGATGGGAATACTGGCCCTGTTGAGTGCTTATAACGAGATGACTCCTTTGGCGGGAATACTATCGCTGGGAGCCCTGGGGCTGATGGCTCTGCGTGCCTGGACGTGTGGTTACTGGCGTCAATTAGTTCCCTTTGCAGGTACCACCTTTCTGGCACTAGTGTTACTTGGAAACGTGGAGTGGTACAGGTTTTACAAGGCGTTGGGACTTCAAATCAACGCCGTGGTGGGATGGCCCATTCCCTGGAGTCCGACCCAGTACTTACTCTTCCTTTATGGACTGTATCCCTGGAATGCCCAAGGCTGGTTCAGCCCCAGCTTGCTGATGATGCTACTTGTAGTTGCCATTCCGCTGTCAGCCGTTGAACTCTTCTATTGCTTCAAACAGCGCCGGTGGATCGTACCGATGCTCGTGGCAGTGTTCCTGGCTCTGATGTGTGTGTTCCTCCACAAGGAGGATCCTTTTACCCACACCCAGGGTCATCGCTGGAACCTCTTCAAGCTAGCCAAGTGGGCATTCCCAGTGGTGGTGGCCCTACCTCTGGCGGGATCGTATCGCCTGGTGAGGAACTGGCGTGTGGCGCCCACCTGGTTCATTGCGCCAGGGGTGGTGCTTCTGACTCTGTGCTATGTGAGTTACCCCCAGGCCAAGAGTTGTTATCACTCCTCTTTCCTGCAGTTTGGCTGCCACGCTCCGGATATCGCGCGTCACTACCTGGCTCGCCAGGTGAAACAGCGTGGCTTCGAGAATGTCTATGTGGCCTACTGTGGCATGAACCCGGTGGATGAAACCATAAGTAAGATGGTTTTCTGCGAACTTCCCCACCTGAGCGCCACCCAACCCAGTTTACACCACACACTGGATCTTGAGGTCAAGGAGCCAGAGAAAACTCTTCTGGTGACAAGCCATCAACCTCCCTTCGAGACTCCTCTGGAGACACTGCCGTTCAACTATAAACGGCTGGATGCAGCCGTGCCCCACGTCTACCTGCTGCACTCTGCACATGGCGGACTACAGCCGCACCCGGATGGGGGCAAGTGGATTCGCCTGGATACGGCATCGCCGGTGGGGTTGTTTGTGTACTCTCCCAGGGCTGCCCAAGCGGTGCTGACCCTGGAAGTCGGCAACACTGGCGCTAAGCCTGGATCAAAAGCGATCAACCTGAATATTGCTGGGAATCAAACTCGGACTGTGCCGCTAACGGAAGCAGGCACCGTCGAAGTGCCGCTGGATTTGCCCGCTGGCCGCTGTCAGGTATCGATCCGCCCAGAGGAGGGGGATGTCCCGGGAGGGGCTCGGTGGATTCTTCGGCATGGGGCCATTCGGTTTGCTTCCTCCGGGGGAAAGCCTGCGGCGTTGACTCGACGATGAGGCCGCGCCTGGAAGCCGAGCCGACGAGCCTGTATAGTTCCAAACAGGATTCGCGCCGTCTTCTGGAGTGGGTGTGGTTGTGGCAGTGGCCTGCAAAACAGAGCATCGTAGTGCCGTGCTTGTCCGTGCGGGGCAGGTTGAGGTGCGTTCGGTTCCCATTCCCACCCCTGGTCACGGTCAGGTTCTGCTCCGCATCGACCGTGCCCTGGTGGGTGGCACTGATCGGAAGGCGTTTCTCCGAGGGCACCCGCAAATACCTATGCCGGGCCCGTTTGGACATCGCTACGCCGGTACCGTGGCAGCCCTGGGACCCGGTGCTCCGCGGTTTGAGCCCGGAGAGCCTGTGATGGGCGTGCATAGCGCGCCATGCCAGCAGTGTGCCCTGTGCCAGAAAGATCGGCAGCACCTCTGTCCCCATGTCATGCGCGAGAAGGTACTTGGGGCGTTTGGCCAGTATCTCTGCGTGCCAGCACCGGTGGCAAGGCAAAACCTGTTTTCGAGACCGGCTACACTCTCCGCCGAGCAAGCGGCCATGCTCGAACCGCTTTCCTGCGTGGTGCATTCCCTGGAGATGATCGACTGGCGCGGCGTGGATCGCGTACTTGTACTGGGCCTGGGAGTGATGGGCCTGCTGTTCGTCCATCTAATGCCGCGTTACACTGGTGCCAACATCGCGGGAGCGGGCCGACGGGCCTCGCGGGTGGAGTTGGCCCGGCAGTTTGGCGCCGACCCCGTTGCTGACCTCAGCACGATAAGTCTAGCTGAGCACTGGCCAGCCACAGAGCAGTTCGATCTGGTGATCGAATGCACAGGTAAACTCGAAGGCTGGCAGGAGGCCTTCCAACGCACTGCCCCTGGCGGGCAGGTACTATTCTTCGGTGGGCTGCCGCGCGACACCGTCTTTCCGGCAGATAGTTTCCGGGTGCATTACGAAGAAGTGCGGATGCTGGGCAGCTTCCACTTTACCCCTGCCGACGTGGCTCGGGCCCGGGAATACCTGCTGGACCTTGGGGAGAGCTGCGCCCCGCTCATTAGCGGTTGCTTGCCGCTGGATCGCATCCACGACGCCTTGCGCATGCTGGATCAGGGCGAAGGGATGCAGTACGCCCTGGATCCCTGGGCATGAGGTTTCCCTTCGCCTTGACCCACTGCGCAAAGGGCTGCTATAAGGGGTTGAGTTAAACGCGCTGGCGGTTTGCGCGTGGCAAGGATGCCCCGCTTCCGGACAGACGGAGGAGATGTTCATGGCCTCCCGACGCGGCCGATACGTCATCTTGGCGTTGTTACTCGCGCTGGGCCTGGTGTTCGTGGTAGGACTACCTTTGTCCGCCAATCCAAACGAACGCTATGTCAAGGATGATAATCCTGTCGTCGAGGCCGAGGCGGCCAAGGGCGGCAAGCTGTGGGTGCTGGACTTCAAGTTCAAGGATCCCCGGTTGATCAAGGTCAACGTGCCTGGGCTGGGCCAGCGTGTGTGCTGGTACCTCTGGTATCAGGTGATCAATCGCACGGGAGAGCCTCGCACGTTCATCCCAGATTTTGAGCTGGTCACTAACGACACACGGACGCCCATGGTGTATCGTGATCAAATCCTGCCCAGCGCGCAGGAGGCCATCAGTCGGGTGGAAGATCCGACGGGCTACTACAACATCAAAAACTCGGTGACCATCGCCCGGGAGCCCATTCCGCCTAGCCAGGCCAAGGCAGCTCCGAAGGCGGTGACTGGGGTGGCTATTTGGATCGACCCCAACGAGGTAGCGCCGACGGACGATGATGACGCGAAGAAGCGTAAGGAGAAGACCGAGAAGCTGGCCGAAAGCAACCGATTCAGTATCTTTGTGGCAGGGCTGTCGAACGGCTGGTCGATCACCGATCCGATCCCACCAGACACCAAGCATGTGATTCGACGGAAGACACTGCAACTGACGTTCCGTCGACTGGCCGATAAGTTCTCGACCAAATCGGAGGCCATCCAGTTTGTGCCTCCTGTACAATGGGTGTACCGGGCGTCCTCGACGCTCGACCTGAAGGGGACAGCCAAAAAGTAGACCGGGCTTCACCCTACGACCCGAACCACCCCGGGGGCCTTGATCCCCGGTTTTTGTATTTCTTACCACCTGGATCACGATCCCGAGGGATGCAATGGCTCACAAGAAAGGTCAAGGTTCGTCCAAGAACGGTCGCGAGTCGCACAGTCAGCGGCTGGGCATCAAGGTCTACGGGGGAGGCCCGGTGACCACCGGAAGCATCATCGTGCGGCAGCGCGGCACGCGGTATCTTCCGGGCCGGAACGTTGGCCGGGGCAAGGATGATACGCTGTTCGCCCTGTCGGACGGCGTGGTGCAGTTTGACATGCAGGGCCGCCGCGTAAATGTGGTTGGCTGATCCGCACTGCTCATCACGGCGGTGGATCATGGCGGGGGCCTTCCGAGGCCCCCGTTCGTTTTATCCAGCCTCTCTACCGGGTGAGGTAGAGGTGGACGCCACCAATCAGCAGACAGAAAAACCAGCCCACGCCGAGGATGGTGAGCCCGTAGGGTGCTCCCAGGACGGCGGCGAAGGTGAGCAGGAAGAACACGCCGCTCCAGACGAAAAACCATCCCCAGATGGCCGCCCCGAGACAGGCGAAGCCCATGCCACTCAGCAGGCAAAGCACCGGCGCGAGGGGGATGGAAGAGTCGCGCACCAGGTTCATGATGACCAGGGTAGTCAGGCTGCCATAGTAGCCGGGAACCAGGCTCCAGATAAGGCGCTCGGCCGCTGAGAGGTTGCTAGGCGAAGGGCCTCCTGGCTTCCCTGAGAGTGTAGATGCCTCGGCAGGACACGACTCTACAGGTCGCAGGCGATGGGCCAGGAGCAACATGAGGGCGACCTGGACTGCCTTGGTGGCGAAGATAGCCAACCAGACTCGCTTGCCACGCAGGTTCATCTCCCAGTAGTTGCAAACCACACTTCCCACCAGAATGGTGACGCCCAGCAAGATTAGCAGTAGGGGCCACCCCTGGCGCAGCGTTTCGAGATGCCTGCGGTTGAGCAGCAGGCGAAGCTGGCCCCACCAACCAATTTCACGGGCCTCGATCGGTTCCCCGGCCAGAAAGGCGCGGAGGTCATCGGCCAGAGCGGCCGAGGAGGAATAACGGTCCTGGGGTCGCTTGGCCAGGGCCTTGAGACAGATCGCCTCGAGTTCCGCTGGGACAGCCGGATTCCAGCAGCGCGGCGAGGGAGGAGGATCCTCGATCACGCGCGCAGGCAGGGAGTGGGCCGGCCCCTGGAAGGGTAGCCGGCCGGTAAGCAACTCAAACAGAATGACGCCAAGCGAATAAATGTCGCTGCGAGCATCGGCCGAGTGGCTCTTGCCTGCTGCCTGCTCCGGGGCCATGTAGGGCAGAGAACCCAGGATGTGCCCCTCGGTAGTGGGAACGGCTAAGGTCTCTCCCTCCCACGATTGCAGGAGCGCCAGGCCGAAATCGAGCAGGTGAGGCTGGCCGTGCTCGTCGATCAGGATGTTTGCTGGCTTGAGGTCGCGATGACAGACGCCCTGGGTATGCGCGTGCTGCACCACATCGGCGATGCTTGCGAGCAATCCGGCAATATCGCGAGGACTCCGCTCGCGATCGCGCACCCAGCATCGAGGATCGATGCCTGAAACAAACTCGGTGACGAGGTAGTAGGGCGGTCCCTGGCGAGAGTAATCGTAGAGCTGCACAATCCCGGGATGGCGCAATCGGCCGCAGGCCTGGGCTTCTCGCTGGAAGCGATCAACAATGGACGGTTGATCGATGCGCCCTGGATGCAGCACCTTGATGGCCACGCGGCGCCTGACGTCTGGATCGTAACCCAGGTAGACGACGCCAAAACTGCCGGCGCCTAGCTCACGTTCAATCTGGTAGCGGCCGACCTGGCCTGGTCGGGCCAGAGGAACTGTGGGAGCGGGATAGGCTTCCAGGGTGGGCCAGGGCATAAGTTCGCGAAGGCCATCGAGCGCGCCGGCGAGCTGGGGATACTTCTCGAGAATAGATCCGGGATCGACCGGCAGCCCAGCCTGGATGGCTTCGAGGACGGCATCGAGCGCCTGGGCGAGTTCCTCGTCCTGGGGTGGGTTACTTGACCGGGTCATAACTGGGTAGAGTCCTGACACGTGGCGCGTCGATCTGGGGATGGTATATCGACCTACCTGGGTTCTTATCGCGGGATAAGGTTGCGGGCGACGGGATTAGAGCAATTTTAGGGACGAACGAAAAGATTCTTGCTGTGGAGAAGGAGTCAATCTATACTCTGAAAGCTAAAGATTCGCACAATTATACTCACGCAGGAATGCATACGAACATAACTCTCCCCCAGGGAACGATGCCATGGGGTGGGCCACGATCCACGGAACCTGAAGGCGAGAGGAGTCCCGAGGGATCGGGGTTCACTGCGTTCAGGTGTTGATAGTTAAAACGACCCGATCTGAGGTTTCAGGAAGAAGCAGCGGGCATTCTTGAATGTTGACATGCTGCGAAAACAGCTGAAGCCGCCCTTCGCCGTGACCGTCGTCGATGACGAGCCCATGGCCCAGGACGTCCTGGTGCGAGCGGCCAGCAGCTGGCAGTTTCAATGCCAGGCCGCCAGCTCTGCAGAACAGGCTCTGGTCCTCCTCGAACAAAATCTTACACCCATTGTGGTGACCGACCTGCGGATGCCCGGAAAGGGCGGTCTGTGGTTGGTGCAGCAAATTCGCCATCGCTGGCCTGACGTGGGCATCATCGTGTTGACCGCTGGACACGACCCGGAAGCCACCAGCGAGTGCATCCGTGCCGGGGCGCATCACTACTTCTTCAAGCCAATCAAGCTGGAAGAGTTTCGCCACGTGCTGGAGACCACATGGCGGACTTGCTGCGCGCAAAACGAGATCCGCTTCCAGAGGCTGGAACTCGAACGGGCCGTGCGCAAGCAAACGCGCCGGGTGCGAAAGACCTATCTGTCGGCCATCACCAGTTTGTCCCAGGCGATGGAAGAACGGGACACCTACACGGCAGGGCATTCGCGCCGGGTGCGATACTACAGCATCGAACTGGGGCGGGCTCTGGGGCTGGATCGTCCGCTGCTGAAACTGTTGAGCGTGGCCGCGCTCTTGCACGACATCGGCAAAGTGGCTGTGCCGGATGGGATCCTGCATAAACCAGCGCAGCTGACGCCGGAAGAGTTCGCCGTCGTGCAGCAACATCCGGTGACCGGCGAACGGATCATGCGGCCTGTGTTGAAGAACCGGCAGATCCTGTCAGCGATTCGGGGGCATCACGAGCGTCTGGATGGGGGCGGATATCCCGATGGACTGCGCGGCAGCGCGATACCACTGCTGGCGCGATTAATAGCCATTCCAGACTGTTTCGACGCCCTGACGACGTCTCGTGCCTATCGCGACGCGATGACGGTGGCCGATGCGCTGCGCATCATTCGAGAAGGGTCGGGAAGCCACTTCGAACCTGATTTCGCGGCGACCTTCCTGACCATCGCCCCACATCTTGAGCCCAAGGACAGCCGGTCCGGCATCCTGTTCAGGAACTAGGAGCCGGGAAAGCCAGTCCGGGTGGTTGTGTGGATTTTTCTACGGTCTGCTTGACATCCCCAAAGGCGTATCCCATGTTTTTGTGGCGATTCGATCGGGGAAGACAGTCAGATCGATTCGCACCTCGGCCTGATTTTCCCGGAGGGAGATTGGTCTCTCTCCCAGGGAACATGAAGCGGAGCAGTGCCAAGCCACCGGGTTCCTCGACAAAGGCAAACCATCCGTAAGGGTGGGACGCAAAGCCATGGGTCCTTCGGGATCGCCAGGCTGCCGAAAGGTTTTGGTCCACCCGGGAATCCTCTCCTGACTCTCAGGGGAAGCGTGGCCGAGCAACTATTGCTCACCCACCCCTTCGTGTAGAAGCGGTGGTTACCTCCTAGCCAGGGGATCCGAAGCGGATCCCCCTACTCCGGGACACTGCCGGAACCCCCACGATTGTTACTCGTGGCGAGAACGTCGCCGGACGTTGAGCAGGGTGAGGCGGGTAGGTAAGGGTTACCTTTTGTGGGACTAACGAAAGGGCGGTATGCGATGAAGAAGATCATGAACAGCCTGGTTGCCTTCGTGAAGGACGAGAGTGGCCCGACGGCGGTCGAGTACGCGGTCATGCTGGCGCTCATCATCGTGGTGTGCATCACGGCCGTGACCACACTGGGCAGCAACGCCAACAACACCTTCTCCTATACCGGGGCGGTCATCGGCGGCAGCGCTAGCTAACCAGCCTGGTTTGTCTAGATGGTGGAATGCACAGAGGGGCGAGGGACTCGAAGTCCCTCGCCCCTGCTGTTTGGGTTTACTTCAGAAGCTTAGCGGCACTTGCGGCTCTTCTTGGCCTTCTCGCAGCAGACCGGCTCGCAGCAGGTCGGCTCGCAGCAGGTCGGAGCGCACTCGGTGATGGTCTTCTGGACCGGCTTGCACACCATGCGGGTGCAGATCACCTTCTCGCACACCGGCACGCACTTCGTCACGCAGCGGGTGGCCGTGTAGGGCACACACTTCGTCACGTTCACGGTGCAGGTCTCAGCGACGTATTCCGTCACGCACTTCTTGCAGCAGACCTTCTTGACTTCCGTGCAGGGCACGCACTTGTTCACGCAGACCGTGACGGTCTCGGGGACGCACACAGTCTTGCAGACCGTCTTGGTCACCGGGCACTCGACACAGACCTTTTCGCGAACCTTCTTGGTCTTCTCGCGGAACTCCTGGCACTCGGTCGGGCAGCCGCAAGGATCGCAGCAGCTCGACTTCTTGGCGCACAGGCGACGAACAGGCACGCACTCGGTGACGTAGTGGGTCTGACGCACCGTCTTGCGTTCGATCGTCGTGACCTGCTCCTGGACCTGGACCTTCTTCATGACGGTCCGGGTTTCCATCGTCGGGACGGTCTTGTAGGTCGTCACCGTGACGTCCTTCCACTCCTCGACCCACCGGGTGACCGGCTTCTGGATCGTGCGAGTTTCCGGGACGCACTCGGTGCGATAGGCCGTGTAGGCCTCCTGGACCGTCTCGGTCTTGTAGGACGTGCGGGTCGTCTCGTACTGCTCGGGAACCATCTCCATCACGGTGATGGTGCGGGTGATCGGAGCAGCGCTCACGACCGCGCTGCCGCAGCCACAAGCCGGCGGACAGCAGGCCGCCTGGGCCAGGCTGCTCACCGCCAAGAGGGCGAACGCAGCGAGGAGGCTGTTGATCAGGTTACGGTGGAACATTACCTCGTTCTCCTTTTCCGGTTTTCCCGAGCGAAACCCCCATGACCATTCTGCGAGGCTCGCGTCGGGCACAGATCAGCTCTGCACTGGCAATATGCCCTATCCTGGCAAACTGGCAAAGGAATCGATCCTCGGGAAGCGAGAAAAGGTACTCAAAGATACTGCTTTATCCGGAATGGAACGGTTCACCGGATGATAGTATCTGGGCGAGGTTGAAGGGCTCGTCACAGGCCGATCGTCCGGAGGATCTTTGCACCCCCGGACTTGACCCTGTCGATGAGGTAAAGTTGCACGTGATGAGGTGGGATTAATTGCGGATCGACAGATCGTGAATGGCACGATTCAGCCTAGAAAGTGCCTCGTGCGCGTCGGCCTGGGTCATGGCAGCACAGAAACCGTGGTGGCAGGCTCCGCCGCCGTAGTCGTGGAAGTAGACGCCCTGGCGGATGGCGGAGGCGATGAACTGCAGCATCGATTGTCGCTGGTGCTTCACGGCGTCGCGGTAACTCTGAATCTGGCCCGGCACCCCAAAGTAGATGCCGAAGCGTGCGCCCAAGCCCTGGACATGAGCAACCACGCCGTGCTGGGCAAAGAGAGCGTTCAGACCGTCGTACAGGGTGCGCGCAATGCCGTGGATGTGCTCGTAGAAGCCCGGCTGGCGGTAGGCTGTAACGGCGGCCAGACCTCCCGCCACAGCCAGAGGATGGCCATTGTAGGTCCCGGAGTGCTGACAGTCGCCCGTCGGCATTAGCCGCTCCATGATCTCCTTCTTGCCGCCAAAGACGCTCAGGGGCATCCCGCCGCCGACCGCCTTGCCGATGGTACACAAATCAGGCGTGACCCCGAGATACTCCTGAGCACCGCCTGGGGCCATGCGAAAGGCGCTGAGCACCTCGTCGAACATCAGGAGCGCTCCGTGCTTCTGCGAAAGCTCGCGCACGGCCGTCAAGAACTCGCGGGTGGGCAGGATGCAACCGGCGTTGTAGTAGACCGGTTCCATAAGCACGGCAGCGATGTCGTCCGGATGGCGATGAAACGCCATCTCCACGAGGTCGGGGCGGTTATAGGGCACCACGATCAGGTTGCGTTCGAGCCCTTCAGGAAGGCCGGTCGAGCCGGGCCAGAGCGTGGGGGTGCTTTCCGGGCCGAGGTGATCGGCAGGGGTGCCGATCGAGTACATCACCTGGTCGTGATAGCCATGGAAGTTGCCCTCGAACTTGAGCAGGCGCGTCCGGCCAGTGAAGGCCCGGGCCAGGCGGATGCAATGCATGGTGGCTTCACTGCCCGAGCCGGTGAAGCGGATGCGCTCGCAGGAGGGGATGGTATCGCACAGGAGGTGGGCAAACTCGGCCTGCAGCTCGTTCTCGTAAGAGCAGGCAAATCCTCGACTTAGAGCGCGTTCAACCTCGGCCCGGACGCGCTCGTCGCCATGCCCCAGGAGGGTGGCACCATGGCTGGTACACAGGTCGATGTACTCCTTGCCGTCGAGGTCCCAGAGTCGGCATCCCTTCGCGCGGTCGAAGTACATCGGATGGCCGACTGCGCGATTCAAGCGGGTGGACGAGGACACCCCGCCGGCCAGATAGTTGCGGGCCTGGTCGAACAACGCCTCTGCCCGTCCCATAACATCACTCCTCGGCCGCGAAGCCGCACTGCGGGCGAAATCGATGCAACCACCTTCCAGGGCTCCGCGCTTGGCGGTCCCAATCGTGTTCGATCTCAATCTATCCAACCGGCTCGGTGCCCGCCAAGGCATTTCATGGCGACACTCGTTCGATCTTCCCGACCATCTCATCGCCGGGCGAATTTGCCTTATAATACCTCTGCAAGCAGAGAACCTGAGAAGTACCCGGCCCCGCATTCACGGGGCTCGTTTCTTGGCCGATGGAGATGATCGCGACATGACCACCACCAGCACCCCGGAAAAGCTCGAGTTTCGGACGGAGTTGAAGCAGCTGCTCCACCTGATCACGCACTCGTTGTATTCCAACAAGGAGATCTTCCTGCGGGAGCTGATCAGCAACGCCTCGGATGCCATCAACAAGATCAAGTTCGACTCACTCCAGCACGAGGAGCGCCTGGAAGGGAACAAGGACTGGAAGATCAAGGTCAGTGTCGATCGTGAGGCAGGCACGCTGACCATCTCGGACAATGGGATCGGCCTCTCGCGTGAGACCGCCATCGAAAACCTGGGCACCATCGCCCGGTCAGGTACGCGGGCCTACCTGGAAGCGCTGCGGAGCCAGGAGGTGCGCAACCATCCCGAGTTGATTGGCCAGTTCGGTGTCGGCTTTTACTCGGCATTCATGGTGGCGGACCGCGTCACAGTACTGTCGCGCACCGCTGACAACCCCGCTGATGGTGTACGCTGGGAGTCGGACGGACAGGGCGATTTCAGCGTGGAAAGCCACGAAAAGGCCACGCGCGGCACCGATGTTATTCTCCACATGAAGCAGGAGGAGAAAGGTTTCCTCGAGGAGTATCGACTCCGCCAGATCATCAAGCGATTCTCCGACTTCATCGAGCATCCCGTGGTGATGAACGTGGAGCGCGAGAAGGACGGTCAGAAGGTCGTTGAGGAGGAGGTGGTCAACGCGCGGAAGGCGCTCTGGCTGCGGAGCAAATCGGAGAACACCGACGATGAGTACCGCACCTTCTACAAGCAGATCTCCAACGACTTCCACGACCCACTCCGGTGGATTCATTACGCGGCCGAGGGGGCGCAGGAGTTCAAGGTCCTGGCGTTTCTGCCGGCAGAGAAGCCATTCGACATGCAGATGGGTGGCGACTATGACTGGGGCCTGCGCCTGTACATCCAGCGCGTGCTCATCATGGATCACTGCCAGGCGCTTCTGCCCAGCTACCTGCGGTTCGTCAAGGGGGTGGTCGATTCCTCGGATCTGCCGCTGAACATCTCGCGCGAACTGCTGCAGGAGAACCCCCTGCTCGAGCAGATTCGGAACAACGTGACGCGCAGTGTGCTCAAGGCGCTGGAGGATCTCCGCGACAGCGAATACGATCGGTACGTTGCCTTCTACAAGGAGTTTGGCACCATCCTGAAGGAAGGACCGCGTGCCGACTTCGCCAACCGCGAGCGCATCGCCGATCTGTTCCTGTTCGAGTCGATGAAGACGCCCGAGGGGCAGTTTCTCAGCCTGGCCAAATATGTCGAGGCGATGCCGGCCGACCAGAAAGAGATCTTCTACCTCATCGGCGAGACGCGCGAGCAGCTGGCCAACTCGCCCTACCTGGAATCGTACCGGCGCAAGGGGCAGGATGTGCTATTGCTCACCGATCCGGTAGATGAGTTCGTGCTACCCAGCCTGCACTACAAGGGAAAGAGCTTCAAGCCAGTCGATCGAGCCGGGGCGACTGAGGATCCGGTCGATGAGGCCGAGAAGGGGAAGTTTGCCCGCCTGCTGGAAGCGCTGAAGACCAAGCTGAGCGAGGTGACCGACGTGCGGCTGACCGGCCGGCTACAGGACAGTGCCGCCTGCCTGGTGACCGAGGGGCAGCTGTCAGCGCATCTCGAACGGATGATGCAGCGCTGGGGCAAGGGCGACGAGATGGGCAAGGCCCAGCGCATTCTCGAAGTGAACCCCAGCCACCCGGTGATGCTGGGGTTGTTGCAGCTATTCGAGAAGCAGCCCGACGATCCACGCATCGAGAGTTACGGCAAGCTGCTCTACGACCAGGCGGTGATCGCCGAGGGATCGCGCATCAAGGATCCAGTGTCGATGGCGCGGCGGATCAACGAGTTGCTGGCCCGTGATCTGAGCGCGTGATATGCTCTTCACTCCGGGTGCCGGGAGGATAGTCGCTCGCTCCCGGCTTCTGGAGGATTTCGTCGATGTTGCACAGGATGAAGGCCGCCGCCACTGGTTGGGTCGAAGATCAGGCCGGCCAGATGGGAGCGGCCCTGGCCTATTACACGCTCTTTTCGCTGACTCCTTTACTGGTCCTGGCCCTGATGGTCCTGGGTGTGATGTTCAACCAGGAAGATTCGCGCACATACCTGCTGGATCATCTTGGTGGTTTTCTCAACGAGGAAGGCACTAAGGCCATCGAGGCCATGGTGAATAACTTCCTGACCACGACCAACCGAAGTACCACCTCGGCGCTTGGCCTGGGGGCGCTGGTGTTCGGCGCCTCCGGGATGTTTACCAGCTTGCGAAGTTCACTCCAGCGGATCTGGCGGCTGCCGCCCGTGCAGGAGGGAGTGATCGCTAGCGTGGTGAAAACCTACATGATCGCCCTGACCATGGTCCTGTTCTCATGTGCGTTCATCGTCGCTCTGTTTCTTGGATCGGCGATGCTGGCTGTCGTCACGACACAACTGACGGCGCGCTATCCCGTCCTGGCCTGGGCAGGTCCACTGCTCAATGTGGCTGCCTCCGCCCTGTTGCTCTCGGGGCTGTTTCTGTTCACCTACCGCTTCCTCTCTGATGGACGGTTGCCCTTCAGCAGACTGGTCGGAGGCGCGGTGGTCAGCGCCATCCTGTTCACCTTCGGCAAGATGGCGATCAGCTACTACCTGGCACTGACGAACCTAGCATCCCTGTATGGGGCCGCGGGGTCGCTGGTGGTGTTTCTCGCCTGGGTCTATTACTCCGCCCAGATCATCTTCTTCGGAGCAGAGGTCATTCGGTTTGGTTTGCCCACGTCGGAGACAACGAAGGTTAAACCAGAGCGTCCGTGAGCACGTGGCCACCAGGAACCAGGTGTAGGGGTTGGGCGAAGCGGTTATCGATGGTGGTTTCGATGTCGATGCCCAGCAGGTGGTAGGTAGTGGCCAGAATGTCCTTGGGTGAAATGGGACGTTCAGTCACGTCGGAGGCGATCTTGTCGGTCCGACCAATGACCCGACCCCGAGCGATGCCACCGCCAGCCAGGACAGCACTGTACGCGCGAGACCAGTGATCGCGTCCCATGCCGCGCGAGGCTCGCGTAAGTTTCGGTGTACGGCCGTGTTCGCTAATGCACACAACGAGTGTGTCATCGAGCATCCCGCGGGCGTCGAGATCGTTGATCAGCCCCGAGAAGCCGCGATCGAAGCCGGGGCATAGCTCCTTTTTCATTCGGTCGTAGTGGTCCCAGTGGGTATCCCAGGCACTGCCGGCCAGGCCATACTCGTCCCAGAAGACTGTGACGAAACGGGAGCCAGCCTCGACGAGGCGACGGGCCACCAGACAGCTCTGACCAAAGAGCGACATGCCGTAGGTGTCGCGAAGCGAGCTTGGTTCGCGTTCGACATCAAGAGCTGTCTGCACGCGAGAGGAATGGATGAGATCCATGGCGCGAGCGCGGTTGCGGTCGAAGCTGCGGCCGGCGTCGGAGTCGGACAGGTCGCGCCGGGCGCGGTCCATCTGTTCGAGCAGCGACCGGCGAGCGTCGAGACGGTTGAGAGCAATGCCACCCGAGTCGTGATCGTTCGAGGAGATGGGGAACTGGCAGTGTGGATCGATGGCAATGTACGGTTCGTCCACGTCCAGGGTCTGGGCCGCCAGCGTCTTGGTCATCTTGCCCGTGGCCTTGCCGCGAAAGTTGGTCCAGACGGGGTTGTAGGCGCTGCCCAGGAAGGCCGCGTAGGGGCCGGCGCGGTGAACTTCCCCTACGCGGCGAGTCGACATGGGGAAAGGCAGCGCAATGTTGCCAGGTACAGGGCGGGTGCGGCGGGCCTGCTGATCGAGGAAATCGACCACCGAGCCTACGAACGGCCAGTGGCGCGGATCGCGCGGGCTCAGTTCCATGGCCACGTCTATCGCGGGGACCCCAGTGGTGGCGTAGGCCACGCCATGAATCGGGTAGGGGTGCGTCAGTGAGCGCAGGGTAGTGACCTTGTGCATCACCTTGGCAGTGTGCGGTAGAAGTTCGCCCACGTCGCAGCCAGGCAGGCTGGAGCGAATAGTACCCAACTCGCCGCGGATCTCCGGTGGAGCGGTGGGCTTGGTGTCAAACGTCTCGAGTTGACTGGGCGAGCCGTAGAGAAAGAGCAGGATGCAGGATTTGGCCTTACCGAAGGAGCGGTCGGAGCGCGTCTTGGCAGAAGCGGCCTGGGCTTCCTGAAGACGGAAGTAATCGGCCAGGGACAAACCGAGGTAGCCTAACCCGCCGGCACGAAGCATCTCGCGGCGCGTCCAGCCATCGCACAGCCGCTGAGGAGATCCGAGGACACGTAGCATGGGGACACCCCCGGGAAGGATAAGTAGGCGGGAGAGACCTCTTCATCCTAATTGAGCCACAGGTGGGAAGCAACCAGATATTAACCCAAGGAAACCGATCGCCCTTTCAGGGTCAGACCAGCCCCGTGAGCGTGCCGGTGGAGTCGGCAAATCGGTCGATCTCGACCCCCACTTTCTGGGCGACGGTCAGCAGGACGTTGGACAGGGGCGGGTGCTTGTCGGGATGGTGCGCCAGGTGCTGGCCGGTCTTGAGTCCCAGCTTGCGACCGCCGGCGACGAGGAGGGGCAGGTTGCGGGGTGAATGCTCGCCGCCCTTGCCGCTGTTCATGCCCGAACCATAGAGGGCGACAGTGCGATCGAGCATGGTACCGTCGGCCTCGCGCGTGGATTTCAGCAGGCCGAGAAAGCGCCCCAGGCGCTCGAGATGGAATCGGTCGATGGCGGCCAGCTTCTTGAGCATTCCCGGATCGCCGCCGTGATGTGACAGCTCGTGGTGGTTCTCGCCACCTCCGCCGTAACCCCCAGCCTCGCGGCTCCACTCGAAGGTGATGACGCGGGTGGTGTCGGTGATGAAGGCCAGGTAGGCCAGTTCCAGCATGACATCCAGCCACATGGGCCGGTCGTGCCCGTCGCCGGGTTTGCTAGCCAGCTGCAAGCCCGTCTCGGCGAGGCGCGGCTTGGGCACGTCCACCCAGGCGCGCATGCGCTCGACCTGCTTCTCGGTTTCGCGGATGCTTGCCAGGTACTCGGCCAGCTTCTTTTGATCAGCGGCTCCCAGCCGGCGCTGCAGCGAGGTGGTCTCGGTCCGTAGATCGTCGAGGATGGAACGTTTCTCCGCAAAACGGCGGAGCATGGCGGCACGGTCGCCGGCCGTGTCCGGGACGAAGAGACGCTCGAACAGACGACGGGGCGAATTCTCGGCGGGCAACGGGGTGCCATTAGCATCGAACGAGAGCGTGTGCGAGTGGCCAGCCCCGCCAGTACCACTCATGTCGGACAGTTGCAGCGAGGCGTAGCGGGTCTTCTGGCCCAGGACATTCGCCACCACCTGGTCGATGGAGACGGAGTTGGTGTAGTCCGCGCCCGGCTTCGCCTTGAGGTGGGCGGCGGTCAGCCAGGTGTCGGCGCCGCTGTGGCCGCCCTCGGAGCTGGGATGCCCCAACCCGCTGAGAACGGTGAATTCGTCTCGATGCTCCCGAAGGGCCGACAGGGTCGGCGAGAGGGTGTAGCTCGTGCCGGCGTCGCTGGGCACCCATTCGAGAATGTTCACGCCGTTGGGGATGTAGCAACAGATAAGCCGTGGGGCGACCGTGGGCGACTTCTCCCAGGGTTTAAACGTGGATGGTGCACTCCAGGCGCGAGGCAACATGGCGTCGAGCAACGGCAAGGCGACGGCAGCCCCCGCGGAACGGAGGAGAAAGCGGCGAGAGATTGGTCGGTGCGGCATGAGCATCTCCGGCCCTTGCGGGGGATGGTTATTTGGTCTCGAACGCCTCGGCGGTGATCACTGCCTGAAGCATGGCGCGCAGCGTGCGACCGTGCTTCTTTGTGGAGGCAACTATGGTGCGCACAGATGGCTGGTCGGCCAGGCCCAGTTCGCGACCGATGGCGTAGGTCAGCAGTTTCGACGCCAGACTGGCGAGGAATAGATCCTCACGCTGCAGCATGGCTTCCTGGAGGCCCTCCACGCCCACGATGCGCGTGCCATCGATCATCTCGGAGCTAGCGTCAATCTTCGGGTCGTTCTTCTCGACGCGTCCCTTGTAGCCAAACCCCTCCTGGTCACGCCATTCGCCCGCGGCATTGTAGTTCTCCAGGGCAAACCCCAGGGGATCAATCTTGTTGTGGCAGCGGGCGCACTGGTCGAGCTGGCGATGAATCTCCAGGCGCTTTCTTACTGTCGCCTTGTCGATACCCGGCACTTTCGGGGCGATCTCGCCGGCGTTGGCCACAGGAAGACCAGGGTCGATACCCAGCAGGGTACGGAGAATCCAGGTGCCCCGCCTCACCGGTGAGGTGCGCGTTCCGTTCGAGGTGGTAGTCAGGATTGACGCCTGGGTGACAATGCCGCCGCGCTTCACTCCCGGAGGGACGGGCACCTTGCGGAAGGCATCGCCGCGCACGCCCGGGATGCCGTAGAATCGGGCCAGGCGCTCGTTGATGACGACAAAATCGGAGCGGATGAAGTTACGGAGATCGAGGTCGCGGTGGAGGATCTCGTGGAAAAAGGCCTCGCTCTCGCCGACGATGGAGGTTTCGAGGTGCCGGTCATACTGGGGGTAGAGATCCGTGGCCGGGGAGTTGGTTCCGACGAGGCGCAGGTTCAGCCACTGCCCTGCGAAGTTGCGCGTCAAGGCCGCGCTTTTCTCGTCGGCGAGCAATCGGTCGAGCTGCTTCAGCCGTGTGACGCGATCGCGCAATTTACCGGCATCGGCGAGACGACGCAACTCGGCATCCGGCATACTCGACCAGGTTAGGTAGCTGAGGCGCGCAGCCAACTCGTGGTCCGAGAGCGAGAACGGCCCCTTACCCTCGCGGGCAGGTTCAACCAGAAAGAGGAAGTGAGGAGACGTCAGCACCGACACCAGCGAGCGCTTAAGTGCCTCGATCAACGATGCACCCTCGGTCCGGGCGCGCTCGAACTGACGTAGCCGTGGGGTAATCTCCTCCTCGGTAATGGGACGACGAAAGGCTCGCTGCATGAAGCGCCGGAGCACCTCGGCAACGTAGCGTGGCTCATCGGTAGCTCGCAGGGGTGAATCGAAGAGAATGCCCGTGTGCGAGCGTGGCGGCCAGGTATCGAAGACTGGCCCCTCGATCTCGAACCAGTCGATGAGCAGCTCGGGCCGCGCGAAGACGTCGTTGCGCTGCAGCCAGAAGTTTTCGAGCACCGCGGGGATGCTATAGGCATACTCGAAGGTGACACCGGCGCTCTCAGTGGTGAAGCGCGCCGTGGACTCGTGAAGCTGGGGACGCTCCTTCGTGCCCAGTGCATCAAACTCGGCCACGGTGCGCGGCTGCGAGCCGAGCTGCAACACTAGCTTGACCCGGGGTGGGCCGTAGTCGTACATCCGGTCGGTGCGGAAGTGTTCGAGGTCGCGATCGAACTGTTCGCGGTGCCACTTCGCCCCGGCGGGCCGTTGTCGGTCCTGCTCATCTCGGCGATGGGCCAGTATTTTCTCGGCCGAGCGCACCACCTCGGCGCGGTCGGGGATACGATGGGCAGTGGAGAGGCGGATGAGGTATTTTCCCGCCACGGGGACGCGGAAGTCGCGGGCGTTGATGGTCTTGTCCCAGCTGTTGTGATGGATCATCACCCAGCGGCCATCCTGCTTGTTGTTCGAGCCATTGACGATGGGGTTGTTGCGTTCGTCGAGGCGGACGCGCCGCTGATCGCCGGGGCCGACACGCGGCTCGAACCGCCAGCGAATGGAACGTGGCTGAGCCCCTTCTACCAAAGCGCGGTCCAGTATCTGTCGGGCGGCGTTGAGGTAGATTTCCAGGTGCAAGGGCGAGGTCGTTAGCGCGCTACCGATGTTGTCGAAGCCTCCAGCGGGAGGATCCTGCGGGAAGCCGCTCACATCCACGTCCACGCCGACGAGATCACGGATGGTGTTACGATACTCGTCGCGGTTGAGCCGTCGAAGGACAACAGCCGTTTCGCGCCGGGTCAGCTCGGCCTGGACGGCTTGCTGTGTGATCCAGTCGGTCACGGCGGTCACTTCGCGGGCTGAGGGTTGGGGCGACTTTTTGGGTGGCATCTCATGGGAGTGCAGGACGTTCACCACCTCCTTCCAACGACCCCGGGTGGCAGGATCGAGAAGGTCGGATGAGAGTTTCTTTTGTTCCAGCGAGAACGAGCCGCGCGGTTTCTCTCCGACGTGGCACTTGTTGCAGTAGGTGGCGAAGAATGGTGCCACGACCTTCGTGTAGCCCGCCTCGTCGGCCGCTAGCGCCGGGGTCGAGACGGCGAGTAAGAAAAGAACGGTGCGCATAACAGGATGGATGCCTCCGGGGTGGACCCTCCTAACATACACCGAGTATGAGGCCCGAGGAATCAAGCTCATCAATAATCTGTGCCGGCAGGGCACGGAATGGGAGTCTTCACGAAGGAGCAAGCATGGTACGCGCCGCGATCTGGGACATGGACGGCACACTGGTGGACACCGCAGAGATGCACTTCGAGGCCTGGCGCCGGGTCTGCGAGGAGCTGGGCCGTCCGTTTACCCGGGCCTACTTCGCCGCCACCTTCGGCCGACGCAACCCAGAGATCTTGCAGTATCTCTTTCCGGACCGCTTCGGCGCCGACGAGATGGCCAGGTTGGGGGAGCACAAGGAGGAACTCTATCGCGCGGCGGCGGGTACACTGGGGGTGGAACTCCTGCCGGGTGTGCGCGAGTTGCTGGTGCAGCTGCAGGCAGCAGGGTTTCGCCAGGCCATCGGTTCAAGTGCGCCTCGGGCGAACCTCGAGATGATTCTTGACCAGACGGGCATTCGCGATCTGCTCGGCGCCGTGGTGGCGGCGGAGGATACCTCGCGGGGTAAACCTGATCCCCAGGTGTTTCTCCTGGGTGCCGAGAAACTGGATGTGCTGCCCTCCCACTGTGTTGTGTTCGAGGATGCGCCGGCAGGCATCCAGGCTGCCCGGGCAGGCGGGATGAAGGCCATTGGCGTCAGCTTTGTGGGCCATCATTCGGCGGATACGCTCGTGCAGTCCGGGGCGCATCGCGTGGTCCACTCGCTGACCGAGATCGATGTGCCAGCCATTGTGCAGCTGATCGGGTGAGCATTGTGCCACCGAGTGCAAGTATCTATCATCCGGCCAGGGTTGGTTTTCAGGGAGGATTTGCGATGAGCGTTGGCAACACCATCTGCTGGGCGGACATCCCCGTGGTAGATCTCGACCGAGCCATCCGGTTTTACTCGGCGATGCTGGGCCAGCCGGTGCGGAAGGAGGCGATGGAAGGTTTCGCCTTTGGGCTGCGACCGCATAGTGATTCAAACGTCTCGGGATGCCTGGCTGTGTTGCCAGATAGCCAGCCCTCGGCGACGGGACCGCTGCTGTACTTCAGCGTCGATGGGCGATTCGACGAGGCACTTGAGGCTGCGCGCCAGGAGGGCGGCACCGTGCTGATGGAACGCCATGCGATTGGCCCACATGGCTTCCGCGCCGTCCTGCTCGACTCCGAGGGCAACCGCATCGCCCTGCATGAGAACCCTCGCTAGGGGTGTGCTGGAAGATGGCGGACAAGCAGGGCCGCGGCATGGCGGTCGCCCAATAGCTCGCACAAGATACGGGCAGAGGCCACCTCTTTGGCAAGATCCTCCGGCGACGCAGCTGCCTGGCGCAGGTCAGCAAGCGCCTCGCTGATTCGGCCCTGGCGCGCCAGGACGATGGCACGCCGGCGAAACAGGTCGCGATCTGCGGGACGCAGCTGGATCAACCGAGTGAGGTGCCAGTGTTCACCCCACAGGTCGCCATCCTGGCGGGCATCGCGAGCCTGGCGGTCGTGCCAGTCGGTGGTGGGTCGGCCCGGCCGGCCCGGCTCGCATAGGCGCTGGCGCTGCACTGTCCACAGTGTGGGAGACAACGGCACCAATTGACCGCGCGAGTCGATCTGCCGGCCGGTCCAGGTGGTGAGCTGTTCCTCGAGCATCTCCAGAGTTTCCTCGCCGCCCCGAGGGAGGGGCCAGGTGCGAACCTCGCCGTCGGCTGTCACGCTGGCGATGGTGTTGCCATCCTCGGCGAACAGAAGGGAGGTGACCGGGTGGTTCGCCATGAAGGGCGGGCCCAGGGGTCGGCTGGGGCCTTCGAGGGTCCAGAGGCGAATGGTGCCCTCAACTCCGCCAACAGCCACTGTTCGACCGTCCGGCGTTTGGGCCAGGGCAGTGATCGGCCCCGGATGGCTCAGCAGTGGCGGCGTAATCTCGCCCTGTCGGTCCAGGCGGATCACCTGCCCATCGTTTCGGCCTACCAGTGCCGAGGTGCCGTCCTGGCTAAGTAGCACCACGGCCACGCCCCGGACAGCCGGCCCGCGAGCGTGGGGAGGCTGGACTTCTTGAAACTGGGTGAGGGGTCCAGTGAGCAGGAGGTGCTGGCCATCCGGGGTGAACTGCATGGCACGAAGCGGCGAGGCGTGATACATGCGGTCAGGGATCGGGCGATTCTCCAGGCGATCGAGGAGGAGGATCTCACTGGCATCGGCCCTGGCGTGACCCACAGCCAACAGTTTGCCCCCCGGGTGGTAAGCCAGAGCCGAGATGGGGCCCGAGCCGAACCAGGTGCCCCGCACCTCCTTGCGGGTGAGGGACCAGGTGCGAACGGCGCCGTGCTCATCGCCGACGGCGATGTCGGTGCCGTCGGGAGCAAAGGCAGCGCAGGTGGCGCGACAGGGAATCCACCAGGGGGCGTGCAGCGGTTGGCCGGAGGTCACCTCCCAGACCTGGACGGCAGATAGTCGTCCATGGCGAGACACAATTAGCGCCTTCTGTCCCGTGGTATCGAGAGCGATAGGGCCCAGATCCTCAAGTGGCTGGGTCCAGAAGCGGGTGCAGGTGCCAATCGGCGCGAGAGGTTCGACCCAGGCGCGAGCAGGCAGCCCCTCGCCCGGAGCACGGGACAGCAGGAAGCCGGTCCGTCCTCGGGCAACCGCCTCGGTGGACGACCCAGAGGGCCTGGCGAGCCGGGGGCGTAGGTTAGGTGGGCGCGTCGGCGAATAGGCCAAGGATCGACGACGGATTTCGCCGGGTAGCTTCAGCAGGACCGCATCCCCCTCCTGGCTGAACCGGGAGGCGGCATCGGCGCCGCGGAAGGCGCCAATGACCTGGCGGCGTGGCAGGTCCCACAGACGGACCACCTCGTCGGTTGAGGCGGAGAACAGAGTGCGACCATCAGGGGAGAGCGCGAGCTTCTGGATTTGCCCTGGCAGCGGGATGGGAGCCTCGACGATGTCGCCGGTCGGCAGGGACCAGATGCGTATCTGGCCATCGTCGCCGCCGGTAATCAATGTGCGTTCTTCGGGATGGAAGACTAGCGCGCGGACAGCGGCGGGGTGAGGCAGCACCAGGGGACGAGCCGCAACATCAGCCAGGTTCCAGACCCAGACCGCGCCACCCTCGGCGTCGCCCAGCGCGACGGCCAGTAGCCTCCGTGCAAGGGAGTAATCGAGATGCCAGACCGGAGCCGGGTGGCGAAGCGGCTGTGGTAGGAGCGGACCCGGACCGACGGTTTGCACTATTCCAGCCTGATCGCCAATCAGGACGGCGCCCGTGGGGGTGGCGATCACTGCTGACGTGACGTTGCCGGCGGGGAACGACCAGCGTCGCTGGGTGGGTCCTTCGGACAGCCAGCGCAGGACTACCTCCGAGGTGCTGGCAACCAGGATCGACTTGCCATCGGGAGTGCGAGACAGCACCTGGATGGGCGGGCGGACGCGCCAGGGTTCGCAGAGCAGATTGCCCTGAGCATCGCGGTGGTGCAGCATGCCGCGGGGATCGCCGGTGAGATACTGACTGCCGGGTAGCTCCAGCAGAGCAACCACCTCCTCACTGACCGATAGAACCATCTCGACGGGATGGACGAAGTCGAGGTAGGCGGCGAGGTTAACGCGTGCCGCACGGGCCAGTAGACGGTCGCGACCCCGAGTCAGCCGCAGGCCGGCGAACAGGTCGTGGACGGCGCGATCAGCATCGCCGAGCATCCACTGGAGTTGTCCCTGGTCGAATAGCAGGCGTCCGGCCTGAATCTGCGCCGCGGCCCGGCGTTCCTCGGCTTCGCGCCGCTGCATCTCCGCCTGGGCGGCATCTTCCCGCGCATGCTGCGCCAGGTCGGCGGACTCCCGGCCCACCTGGTCGGCTTGCTGCCAGCCATGCAGGGTAACCACCAGGACCGACACCAGCGCGACCAGGCTGGCCAGGCTCGCCAGCAGGAGCAGCCCCACCAAAGCGGCGCGCAAGGGTCGGCGCTGGACCCAGCGACGCACTTTCAGCGACAGCGAGGAACGCCGGGCGAGGATGGCCTGGCCATCAATGAAGCGGCGCAGGTCCTGGGCCAGCTCGCGGGCACCAACGTAGCGTCGGGTGGGGTCCTTTTCGAGACAGGTCAGACAGATGGTTTCCAGATCGCGCGGCACCGAGGGCTGCAGGTGCGAGGGCGGTACCGGATCCGTTTCAACCACCAGCTGCAAGGTTTCTCGCGCACTGGCGGCCCGGAAGGGAGGCCGGCCAGTGAGTAGTTCGTAGAGAGTCGCTCCGAGGGCCCAGACATCGACAAGAGGACCGAGGTTGGGGTCGCCAAAGGCCTGCTCGGGAGCCATGTACTGGGGCGTGCCTGCGGCCAGGCCCTTCTCGGAGAGCGAGGCGGAAGCATCGATCATGCGGGCCAGGCCAAAGTCGGTTAGCTTGGGCGTGCAGGCGCTGAGGGGACGCTGGTAGCCACGGAAGTCGAGACGGTCGGGCAAAGGGGCAGAATAGTCGGGCAGTGCGCGGTTGCCGACTGCAACGGAGTCGCCTCCCAGGGCCAGGAGGATGTTGGCGGGTTTGATGTCGCGATGGACCACCCCCAGGCGGTGGGCGTGCTGAATGGCGCGGGCCAGCGGTTCGAGCATCATGGCGGCAGCGCGCGGTTCGAGCGGCGAGCCGGCAAGGCGATCCTTGAGACTACCCTCCTCGGCATATTCGAGGGCGAGAAAAACCCGACCATCGACCTCGCCAATGTCGTAAATCTGGACAATGTTGGGATGTCGCAGGCGCGCCACCACCTCCGCCTCGCGCCGAAAGCGTTCAAGATGACGTTGCTGCGCACTGGCTCCAGCCAGGATGAACTTGAGCGCCACCAGGCGGTTCAGGGCCAGGTGCCGGGCGCGATAAACCACGCCCATCCCCCCGCGGCCCAGTTCCTCGAGAAGTTCATAGCCGGGCACCTGACTCGGTCCCGTAGCTGGGGCGACGATATCCACCGGGCCAGACCCCATGATCAAGTCCTGGTCGTCGCTGCACACCGTGGGCGAGAACAGTCCGCGCACCAGCATCTCTCGGGTGGGAAACTGGCCCAGGTAATCCTCGAGGTGGGGCTGTTCTCCGCGCTGGCGACGGCACTCGATGTCGATCTGCAACAGTTCGTGCAAAAGGACAGAATTGTCAACGTCGGCAAGGTCACCCAGGAAGTCTCCCAGGTTAGGACGGCCCTGCTTCCAGGCTTGCTCGAAGCGCTCGCAGACGGCGTCGATGCGCCGCTTCGCCTCCAGAGGCAACTGCTCGAAGCTCGACTCGGGGAAGTCGGGCATACTTGTTCCTTCAGGTTCCCTCGTCGGCACCTTCCCAGATGTCGCGAATCATTGCCAGGCGACGCCCGATGGTGCGAACGGTGCAGTTAAGCTCGACGGCGATCTCGTCGTTGGTAAAGCCTTCAAGTTTGCGGAGGGCGATCTTGCGCAGTTCCTCGTCCTCTAGACGATCGAGCAGGTGGCGAAACTCGTCGGCGACAGCAGCGGCGAAGGCCGGGTCGGGGTCCATGCCGATGATCGCCTCCAGTGCGGCATCATCCAGACCACGGGTGGCGGTGTCGGCGCGCTTCTTGCGCAGGGCGTACTTGCGCTGGTCGATGGCCTTGCGCGCAGTCAGCATCACCAGGATCTGCCAGAGATCATCGCGATTGGCCAGGCGGGGGAAACGCTGCTCGCTGGCGGCCTGGCAGAAGCTGTGGAAGGCGGACAGCGCCACGTCTTCCTCGTCGGAGGCGCGGCTGACCGATGCGCGGAGCTTGTTGCGGGCCAGCTCGACCATACGGCCGAAGTAGCGTTCCCACAGGTTCTGCGCCACATCGTCGTTGCCGGTGCTCAACGCCCGCAGCCAGGTGGTAACCGACCCGTCCTCAGACATGGGATGACTCTCCGGATGAGTGATCTGCGAGGTTGATTTTGCCAGTCAGGGCGAGGATCGTAAAGCGCGAATCCGCCCGAACGAAGTACCCGGTGGGCGGAGAACCTCCTAACCTGTCCCTGGTATGGCCCCACGACGGAGTTTCCCGAGGCACTGATGCAGCACCTGGTCCTAACCGTCCTGACCGTGACGTCCGCCCTCGCGGTTGGCATGGTGATGGCATTGCTGGGGAATCTCAAGCTGGCGCTGGCGCGGCGGCCAGAATATGCCGAGACCCGGGTGCGCGGGTTGCTCATCCTGCTCAATACCCTCTTGATTCCGCTGATGCTCGGGGCGGGACTGCTGGTGGACCAGGTGGGTGTCCGAGCCATGATGATCGCTGGCTCAGTGCTTTTGGCGCTGGGGTTTCTCGCTTTCAGCGCCAGCCTACCCTACGAACGAACGCTGGTGGCAGTGCTGGCCTGCGCCGCAGGCGCCAGTGCATTACATGTGGCAACCATCGTGCAGCTTCCTGTAGGGATCTTCGGCGTCAGCGAAATAGCCGCTTCGTTGCAGATGGGGCTGATCTTCATCGCCCTGGGGGGACTGCTAGCGCCGCCGCTGCTCGATCTACTGCTCATCGTAGTGGGGTTCCAGCGTGCCATGGCTATGCTGGCGCTGCTGTTCCTGGTACCGGCGTTCCTGGCGGCGGCGGCGCAGGGTGAACAAATGTTTCCAGCGGCCGAGGGGCTGGGGCGCGTCATTCCCATGTTGACCGATCCCAACATTCTGGCGGCCGGGCTGGTCTTCGCGGCCTATGCCCCGCTGGAGGCGTTCATCAGTGTCTGGACCGTGGCCTATCTCGATAATCACGGCGAGGCGCGCTTCCAGAAGCGCTGGCTGGGCTGGTTCTGGCTAGCGGTGATCCTGTCGCGGCTCGTTTGTGCGGTCACTCTGCACGCCTTTGACCTGCGCAACACCTACCTGGCACCGTTCCTCGTCATCCCTGCCATCCTGGCGGCGGTCATCCTTGGCAACCTGTCCGGGAGTACGCGCCTGACCTTCGCTCGGGGTGGTCTATTTCTGCTGGGCTGCTTCCTGGGGCCAGTCTATCCGATGCTACTGGGCATCCTGTTCACCCGGCACGAGGTGGAGAGTGTGCATGGTAGCGCCTTTGGTCTTTTGTTCGCCTGCGGGTCGCTGGGTAGCCTGATTCTCTCGCCGCTGGTCCATTACAGTGCCAACCATCGCAACGTGCAGGCCGCACTGCGGATTCCGCTCTTTGTTGCCCTGGCGTTGAGCGCGATGACGCTGATCTTCGCTCTGCTGCCCCGGGGTTAATCGCTACTGTCCGACTGGTGGTTTCTTAATGGTGCGGTACTGCGCCAGCGCCTCGCTGGTGGCCGGGTAGAGCCGGAACAGAATAGCGCTGAACCCCGGTGAGGGCGGCACGGGAGCCACCTGGTACTTTCCGGGTGCCAGCACCTGCAAAGGTAGTAGATAACGACCGGGTCCGGCATAATCGCGCAGATTGGTGCCGTGCGCCAGGGTGCGTGGACCGGCCTCACCCACCTGGCCGACAACGATGCGGTCGCCTTCCTTGAGGGGGGCATCTTCGGGCCATAGCACCTTCTCGACCACGATCTCCTTCTCTGGATCCTCGACGACCCCGACGATGTCCACCTGTGAGGTAAGGATCTGTGGATGGGAGAGAACGAGGGGAAAACCGTTAGCCGTCACCGGGCGCGTCAACACCAGGAACCCCAGGTAGCCCAACCAGGTCAGAAACAGCGCGGCCACAAACACCAGGCGAGCCAGAGCCGGTTTCATCCTTCCTCCGTTTACTCGGTGGGAACCTCGATGCGGTAGTCCTGAGTCAGAGCCCGGTCGAGATCGAAGATCGCGTGAAAATGCTGGCGTTCGTCCTCGGGTGTCTTGCTCATCAACCCCGCCTCGATGAGATTGAAGACAATCTCGCCGAAGTCGTCGGTCTGATTGATGCCCCACATACGAAACACCGCCCGGGCCATCAGGCCGTACTCGCGGAGCGCCAGGTCACGCGCGCCCGTGAGCAACTGCGGCCCGGTGACGTGGTGTTCCTCCGTGCCCTTGTTGGCGAAACCCAGCATATCCTGGGTGTGGGACAGGGCAGCGTAGACGAACTCGTACGCTTCAAGGGTGTACCGGGGGTCGCGACGAACCACTTCCTCGACTTTCGGATGATGCATGAATCGATCCTTGAGGCTCTCTCAACGGCCCAGTTCTGTCAGGACCTCGTGGGCATGGACGGGCAAGCGCCGACCGTCCTCGAACTCTACCAAAATCTTTCGGGCGAGGATCTCCTGAGCCAGGACGCGGCCCTGCCCCTTGTCGGTCAGCACGCGGGCGCCGATGGCAGGCAGCTGTGCCTGGTGATCCTCGTAGACGTCCTGCTCGAAACGGAGACAGCATTTGAGCCGACCGCAGCGGCCGGAGATCTTCGTCGGATCGAGCGTCGATTTCTGCAGCTTGGCCATCCGCATGGTGACCGGGGGCATGGTAGTCATATGGGAGTTGCAGCATACCGGTTTGCCACAATCGCCGAAGTCGGCCAGCAGCTTGGCCTCGTCTCGGACGCCGATCTGGCGCATCTCGATTCGCGTCTGGTACTCGCGGGCCAGATCTTTGACCAGTTCGCGAAAATCGACGCGCTTCTCGGCCAGGAAGTAGAAGATGATGCGCTCGCCGCCGAACAGATGCTCGACATCGACGAGTTCCATCTGCAGTTTGCGCTGCTCGACAAAACGCTCGCAGGTTTCGAGTTCCAGTTGCTCGAGCTGTTTAAGACGGCTTCGCTCGGCCTGGTCCTGGTCGGTCATCTTGCGAAGGATGCGACCCCGGGTGGGATCACTGAGCATCTCCACGGCACGAGGTGTGGCCTGGCACAGGATGGAGCCAACTTCCTGGCCTCGGTCGGTGCGGACAAGGACGTCTTCGCCACGCGCGTAAGCACTCATCTCGGGGTCAAACTGACCCAGAAAGCGCATCGCCCCGTGACGCACAATCCAGAGATCCGACATGGACTTCGCTGGCTCCGGAAGAGTAACTCCGGAGTATTCTACCGCATGGCTGGCCGATTGGCGAGGCGGTCTCAGGCGGCAGCCTGGCGCTTGACTAGGTTGTGCATGAACCGTTGATAGGCCTGGATGGTTTCCTGGGCGGGTCCCATCTGTTTCACCTCACCATGATCCAGCCAGATGACCCGATCGCACATCTTGCCCAGAGTGACAAGGTCGTGGCTAACCATGACCATGGCCTTGGCCTGCTTAATCAGATCGTGGATCCGTCGTTTGGCCTTCTCCATGAACGCCATGTCGCCCGCTGCAAGTACCTCGTCGATGAGCAGGATCTCTGGCTCAATGGAAGTGGTGATGGCAAAGGCCAGGCGGACCAACATACCAGCCGAGTAGTAGCGGATGGGCATGTCGAGCGCGGGGCCCAGCTCTGTGAATTCAGAGATCGACTTCATCTTGGCAGCAATCGTCTCGGGACTCTGGCGCAGGAGATAGCCCCGGTAGCGAATGTTCTCCCACCCAGTGGCGTCAGGCTCGAAACCCAGGGAAAGCTCGAACATGGAGCTGATCTTCCCCTGCACGTGGATGGAGCCCGAAGTAGGCTGGTATACTCCCGCCAGAAGACGGAGCAGGGTACTCTTACCAGCACCGTTGTGTCCGATGATGCCAAGTCGCTGCCCCTCGTGCACCTCGAAGCTCACTTGCTTGAGCGCCTCGACGACGGGCTGCGGGGGACCAGGTCGGCGCAGTAGTTTTTGCAGGACGAAATCCTTGACGGAAGTCGATCCCCGTTTGTGCAACCGAAAGGTCAAACTGGCATCTTGCAACGCGATACGAAGCATGGGGTGTCCCTCCACCGGAGTGTCGGCTCATAGCGCGAAGATCAGGCGATCTTCGTAACGCGAGATCATCCATCCCGCAACAATACACGGCAGAGCAACGAGACCGGTGGCGATGGCATAGGTAGAGAACAGAGGAACCTCTCCAGTGAGGACAGGCTGGCGGAGCATCTCGAGGATGACGGCCAGAGGGTTCCAGTGGAGGATCCAGCCGACGCCGCTCTTTTCGAGAATTGAGGCCGGATACATGATCGGCGTCAGAAACATCAGGGCTTGCAAGCCAACCTCGGCCAGGTGCTGGGTATCCGGGAAGAAGGTATGGGCAAACCCTGCGATGATCGACAACGACCAGCAGAAGCAGAATAGCAAGAAGAACGTCGGAATGAGGCTAAGTAGCGCCAGGGGCGCGAACATTTGACGCAGTGGCCAGACGAGCAGCAACGTGAGCAGGAACGAGATAAGAAAGTGGAAGGCGGACGTCAGGACGATCCGCAGAGGGAACAGCGCCAGTGGCAGAGGCTGTTGACGGATGTACGATTCGGACGTGACAAGCGAGTCGCAGCCGCGCAGGATTGTCTGACTAAACATGTTCCAGAAAGCCAGTCCGGTGAGCAGCATGGGGGCGAATTCCCAGAAGGAAATCTGGAACACCCGGCGATACACCACTCCGAGGACCAGGGTCATGCAGATGGGCTGCAACATCGACCAGCCGAGTCCAAGGATGGAACGGCGGTAACGGCGCTGCAGCTCGGCACGGACGAGGTTCATCCAGAAGTGGCGGAAGGACCACAATTCGGAGAAGTAATTCCCCACACCCCGGCAGAGTGCCATCCCCATGCGTGAAACTCCTTGCTCTTCATCGCGCTCGGATCGCGCCAGGTATTCATCGGCCAGATTCGCGCAGGCGGAGATAGTTCCGCACCAGCGATTGCCACATTCTTCCTGAAGTACCCCGGCAAGCGGTCTGCCTAATCCACCCAATCGTCGCAGTCCGCGCCAGTTCGTCGAGCGGTACCCTCTGAGAAGAGCCCGGCCCAGAACTGGCCTGCTAGAAGTCGATCAAGAGCCGAGAGGCTAGATACGGTCGCGCCGAATGGGAGTCAATTCCAGATCCGGTCCTAGCCCAGGCCAGGCATCGAGAGAATCCTGACTTTCACAAAGAATGGCTCTTCGCTATAGGCCCCCTCCAGCGATCATCGGCCAACGAGGGCCAAATTCGTCTGCCGTGATGCCAAGGAGAGACCATGAAGGCGCTCATGCATATCTTCAACAGGTGTATTCAATTGGTGCGGTCCACCCCGGTGCCCGCTGCGCCTGCAGAGCCCTTGAGTCCTCCCTCGAAGCCCCAACCACTGCTGCTCTTTCTCCATATCCCCAAGACAGCCGGTACCTCGGTCATGGACTTCCTGGTGAATCGGTTTCCTGCCGGGCAGTTTCATCACATAGGCCTGGAATGGGCCGACTTTCCGCCCAAGTTCCTACCACCTCAACTGACGGGGTGCCTGGCTGGACACGTGGCTTATCGCAATGTGATGAAATATCTCCCCGATGACACCCGGGTCTTCACCGTGCTGCGCGACCCCATCGAGCGGTCGTTCTCTGCTTATTCCTTCTATCACAATATCCCTCGAGAGGAGCTTGCACGATACTCGCCGCACCTGTTGCCCATCCAGGATCTCTCCATGAAGGAGTTCATTGAGAATCATCCCGTAGTGGCCCGGAGAGTGTTTGGTAACTCGATGACGACTCACCTGGCCAGGGAGTACCTGCAACGGCACGACTGGGTTCCCCGACCCGTGGACCGATACGACTGCGAGATCGCCAAACGGAACCTGTCACGCTGTGTGGTGGGACTAACTGAACACCTCCATGATTCTCTGGTGATGCTGAGCCAGGAGTATGGCTGGGTGCCGCCCGATCGAGTGTCGGAGTCGAACCGGAGTCCAAAGAAATCGAAGTCGTACGATCCGGAGGTACTGGCCTGGCTGCAGGAATCCACCGCCCACGACATCGAACTCTATGACTACGGGCGCAAGCTCTTCCAGGAACAGTGGAAACGCCACTGCGAGCGAGAGCCGCTTACCACCGCTGGGCTTCCCCTGGTGGAGCAATACTGCCTGAACTTCGAAAAACCGATTCCGGGGTATGGCTGGCATCGGCGCGAACACCTGGGCGGCGTGAGCTTCTGCCACAGCGACAGCCGGGCCTGGTTATCCTGTCCACCCGTGGCTGGAAGCCGGCTCAAGGTAGAGATTGAGACGATCAGCCTGCTGCCTCCCGAGCATCAGAGCCCTCTGGAACTACGCATCAACGGGACGCCGGTCCAGGTGACCCCAGTTGAACGTGAACTGGGTCGATGCTACCTGGGAGAATTGGACTTGCAGCAACCCAGCACCGAGCCCATTCGCCTGGATTTTCATATTCCGCGCGCCGTCCGGCCATGCGATGTGATTCCGGGCAGTGAAGACAAACGTCTGTTGGGCCTGGCGTTCAAGGAGGTCCGAGTTCGCGCTGCGTGATCCTCCGATATGTGCGAGGACGCCCCTCCAGAAATGGGAACTCGGGGCGTCCTTATTTTTTGGGGAATGAACCTGGGACAAAGCCCGGGCAAGTCGTCTAGCCTGGAGAATCAGCGCTGGGTTATAACCATGCCCGGCTTTGCCTGAACAAATGCCGGCACGGAGGCCACTCCGATCACCAGAGTTTTGAGGTAAACGGATGTACCTCGTCAACACGCCTATCTCGCAGGTCTGGCTCGATGTCTCGTTGCTCCTTGAATGCAACACCAACCAGCCCACTGGCATCCCCCGCACGACGATCAACATTTTTCGCCACTGGTGGGAGACGGGATACACCAACCTCCGCCTGTGCCGGCTGGACATCAAGCAGGGTGGCTACTTTCCGGTTGATCCTCAGCAAGTGCTGCAGCGATTCGGGTCGGCTCCTTTGGTGGCCGAAGAGGCTGCCGGGGAAGCGCCCGAGATAGCACCGCCGGTCCCAGTGCACTCATTGAAGAGCAGCATTCGGAGCGCCGGGCGGGCCCTGCTGCGCCGATTGCCATCGAACATGCAGGAGGCCCTGCGTGACGCAGTGCGCAACTTTCGCAAATGGAAATCAGCCCCGCCGAGCGTCTCGTCCGTGCTGACCCCAGTGCCTCCCTTGCAGCTGGGCCCCTCCGATCTGGTGGTCACCCTGGGTGGTGGCTGGACGCAACCGGGTAGCTCGAACTTTCTTGCTCAGTTGCACAAAAGAACCGGGTATCGATCGGTGCATGTCATCTACGACATGATCCCTCTGAAACTTCCGCAGTTCTACCCCAAGGGGATGTACCCCAACTTCTTCGACTGGATGTCGGGCACGCTGCATTCGCTCGACCTGGCCATTTCCATCTCGGAGCACACGCGGGTCGATCTCATCGAGTTCTGCCAGCAGCATGGCTTTCCCGTTCCACCAGTCGAGGTCATTCGCCTCGGCGAGGGCATCTCCCCCACTCCGGCACCGAATTATCCGCCGATCAGCGACTCGTTCAACCCGCGCGAGCCGTTTGTAATGACGGTGGGTACCCTCGAGATTCGCAAGAACCATCACTTGATTTACCACGTCTGGCGTCGGCTGGTGGACGAACTGGGTGAGGCAGCCCCGCGCCTGGTGGTGATTGGCTCGCCGGGCTGGCTGGCAGAGGAAGTTCTGCATCTGTTGCGCACCGATCCACTCACACGCGACCGGGTGACGATCATTCCAACCTGCGATGATGCCCAGCTGCGCTGGCTCTATCAGCACTGCCTCTTCACCGTCTATCCGTCGCACTACGAAGGCTGGGGCCTGCCCATAGCCGAGAGTCTGGCGTTCGGGAAGTATTGCATCTGCTCCAACACCTCCTCCATGCCGGAGATCGCTCGCGATCTTGTTTCTCTGCAGGATCCCGGTGACGTGCCCGGGTGGCTGACAGCCATCAAACAGACGCTGGAGCCTGGCTTCCTGCCCGCCCAGGAAAAGCGCATCCGGCGCGACTTCCGGCGCACCTCGTGGGCGGATACCGCGCGCCAGTTTGCCGGGATCCTGAACAACCACTTTGGAAGCGCACTGCAGCTTCCCCATCGCACCACCAGTCGAAGCGCCTGATCCGGGGATCGAGCCACCACCTGGATGGAATGCAACTGGCGGGACAACCGGGACCATGGACAGGAGTATGTCGCGATGAGTGAACGCACGCCCAGACCGACCCTGTGGCTGGATGTGAGCGCGCTGGTGGGACTGGCGCACGTCACGGGGATCCCTCGAGTGATTCAGCAACTCGCTCTTCACTGGAAGAGCCAGGCCAGCTACGACGTACGACCGTGTCGCTACGATCCGACCGGTCGCACCTATGTCTCCCACGATTCTGCTTCGCAGGAAGCTCCCCCACCTGCTCCGGTTGCAGCGACGCCCCCGGTGCCGACTCGACCAAGGCTGATGCAACGGGTCAAACGCCGACTGGGACAAGTGGCACGCCGCTTACCCGGGAGAGTGCAGACGGCGCTGCACCATTACTACCTGGGCACGCGTGCGCTGGCGGGCGAAGGGCGGGCTGCGTTGACCCAGGTGTTGCAGGTGGCACCTCGGCCTCCGTTTCAACCAGGTGATGCGCTGTTTCTCCCCGGAACCGACTGGGGCGACGATCGGACCCTGGCAGTCCTGCCGCAGCTGCGAGCGGGATATGGACTCCGCGTCGCATCGATCATCTACGATATCAGCCCTCTGCGCTGTCCGCATTTGCTCGCGCCGTACCTGAAGGATGTTTTCGCGGCATGGCTGCCTTGCGCACTAGCCAACTCCGACGTGATTCTGACCATCTCCAAATACTCGCGCGACGACCTACTGACCTACTGCGCAACCCGTGGCCTTTACTGTCCTCCGGTCGAGGTGATTCGGTTGGGGGACGAACCGGTGATTGATCAGGTGGCGCAACGGCCCACGGTGCTGCCCCAGGACGACCGGCCCTTTGCGATGATGGTTAGCACCCTGAGTTTGCATAAAAATCAGTGGTTGCTGGTGGAAGTCTGGCGCCGGCTGATTCGCCGATATGGTTCCCGGGTACCCCGGTTGTTCCTGGTAGGCGGAGCGGGTTGGCGACACGAGGCGCTGATCGAAGAGCTGGCAGGTGACCCGGGTCTGCGCGACCACGTGTATCATCTACATGGGATCCCGGATGCTCAGCTACGCTGGCTGTATCGCCATTGTCAGTTCACCCTGTACCCGTCGTGGTACGAGGGGTGGGGGCTGCCGGTGGCAGAAAGCCTGGTGAATGGCAAGCCTTGCATCGCATCGTCAGCCACCTCGTTACCAGAAGTAGGTGGCGCCCTGGTGGATTATCACGACCCGTATGATGCCTCGTCGCTGGTAAGCCTGGTCGAGCAGGCCAGCTTTGACCCGGTGTGGCTGCGCGAGCGACGGGATAGAATTTGTCGCGATTATCGCCAAACAAGCTGGGGTTCGTGCGCCAATCAGACGATAAGGATACTTGAAAAGTACCTTGGGCTAGTGGCTCAGACCATTCCAAACGCCGCATGAGCGCAGGATGGCCTGGTTTGCTGGGATTGGAAGTTGCCTCGGCGGGAGATACAGCCATGGCCGAAAAAGGGCCGATTGTCAGCTTCGCCCAGAATCGCGAGGATGTACTCCTGGCCAGGGTGTTTTCCGAAGTCGATCAAGGGTTCTACGTCGATGTCGGTGCCAACGATCCAACCGTTAGCTCGGTTACCCGGCACTTTTACGATCTGGGTTGGCGTGGCATCAACCTGGAGCCAGGGCGCATTTTCGCGAAGCTGGTGCAGGAACGTCCCCGGGACATCAATCTGAACGTGGCTGCATCGGACCAGAAGGGCGAGCTGCCGTTCTACGAGTTTGAAGGCGAGAACGAACACGCCCTTTCCTCGCTGGTGGATCATATTCCCACCCCCAGACCTGACCTGGCGTTCAAGCGGATTCGCCGGGTGGTCCCGGTGCGAACGCTCGCCGACATCTTCGACGAGTTTCACCCTCCGTGCATCGACTTCATGTCAGTGGATGTCGAGATGTACGAACGGCCGGTGCTGCTGGGGAATAACTGGACGAAGTATCGACCCCGGGTTGTTCTGGTCGAGTCAACCTTGCCCATGACTCCGACGCAAAACCACGTGGAGTGGGAGGATGTACTCCTCCAGGCGGACTACCATTTCGTGTACTTCGATGGGCTGAACCGGTACTACCTGCGTCAGGAAGACCTGCACCTCGCCGAGCGGTTTGAGCTACCACCCAACGTGTTCGACAACTACATCGTGTCGGATGTGCTTGATCTGCGTGGCAAGCTAGGCAATTTGCATCAACACATCAACGCCCAGGAAGTGAAATACCAGGCACTAGAAAAGGCCTACCAGCACCTCGACGCGACTTACCAGCATCTGATTCATGGCACGGGGCCCCGAAGCCGGAGTTACGGGCTGTGGATAGCCCGGCAAATCTCCCGACTGGCCCAGGTCTTGCGGAAGCGATCGGCCTGATCGGGCAGCCTGCCTGGCAAACAAACAATGTCTGTAATGCACCTCGCTTGACCCCCTTTGGGTCGTCTTGCGAGGTGTGTTCGCGTTGGTACACTTCAAACTAGCTGGTCTTCTTCAAATCGATAGAATGGTGAAACTTTAACGTCTGGATAAGGTCTGGGGGCGGGTTCGCGTTCGCGTCACCTTGGAATTTAACAGTCATGCAGACTGCGTCGAATATACCGTCTGGGAAGGTCCGGTTCCTTATCGGGGCAGGATGATTTTTCTCGCTTCTGTCACACGGCCGGTCGGAAAAAAACTAGGGTTCGTGCAAGAAACGTGCGGGCACCCCCTCTCGGTCACGTTGCGGGCATGGATGTCCTCTGCCCCCTCAGCAGCAACGTCACCTAACTCCCCTCCACTGGCTAGCACGGTTTGCGCCCCTGGCCCCGGTAATTCTGCTTCGACGCGCCAGCATCGGTCGCGCTGATTCCCCCATCAGCGGCTCGATGTGAGGGAGTTTATCATGCCTTGTTTCACCAGGTACCTTTCCACCATCACTCGTGGTATCTCACGGACTTCCAGACAGGCCGTCCACCTGAAGTGCCAGGCTCATCCCACACTCGAACACCTGGAAGGGCGGTTGGCGCCATCGGTGTCGACCTCGAGCCTTTCTCCAGGCGGATGCACGTGTCCCGCGTGCATGGGTGCGGCCTACACCCTGGGCACCGAGACAGGCCCCAACGGGACGACGGTTCCCACCCGATGGGCGCAGCCCGGAGGACGGGGAACTCCCGTCTCCATCACCTACAGCTATTCCAACCTGCTCGATGGCCGGTTGGGAGGCGGCCTAACGGCGGCACAGATCCGTTCGGCAGTGGAGGAAGCTTTGCGTCGCTGGGCGACGTATGCTCCGCTGCGGTTCATCGAGGTGCCGGATGCGGGGCCAGCGGTTTCCCTGACTAACTACGACGCCACGAACAAACCGATGATCCGCATCGGACATCGGGCCATGGATGGAGCGATGGGCTCACTGGGGTACACCTTCTATCCCGGCCTGACCGGTCTCTCCGGCGATGTTCACGTCGATACAGCCGAGAAATGGGCGCTGAACCCCTCGCAGGGAATCGATCTGATCGAGGTAATGGTGCACGAGCTAGGACATGCTCTGGGGCTCGCGCATCCGACTACCAGTCCGGCCATCATGTCGGCTCGTTACAGCGCCTCGTACCGGGGGCCGGGCACCAGTTTCCTCCATGCAGATGACATTGCCGGCATTCAGGCCCTGTATGGTCCCGGGCAAGGAAGCGTCACTCCTCTAACTGCTCAGTATGTGACCGGGCAAACATTCCGAGTGGTCGGTAATGGCCTATATGTGAATGGAACGGAAAGCAACGATGTCCTGATCCTCGATGCCGGGGCCTCCCCGCGCGTCACCCTCAATGGGAAGGCGTTTGAAGGGAACCTGGCTGGAATCCGCACAGTGGCCTTCATGGGAAGGTCCGGGGTGGACCACGCAATTATTCGTGGATCCAGTAGTGCCGAAGCCTACACGCTGATTCCGCAGCAACTGACGATGACCGGTCCCAAATGGAACCTAAGCCTGAAGGAATGTGAGATTTTTGAGGTGTGGGGAGGCGAAGGGGACACCGTGATGATGACGGGGTCGGCCCAGGTGGATCGGCTCACGGGTCGGCCTGGCTTCGTCAATATGAACTCTCCGGGTTATATCTATGTAGTCCGGGAGTTTGGTTCGGTGCGTGCCCAGGGAGTAGGAGGTATGGACCTCGCCACGCTGCAGGGTTCGGCCGGGGACGATACGTGGACGGCCTCGCCAGGGGCTTCAACGCTGTCAGGCCCGGGCTACACACTTCGACTAGAAGGCTATGAAAACAGCACGCTGGATGGATTGGGCGGCAACGACCTGGCGAAGTGGACCGACTCGCTGGGCGACGATCTCTTCCAGTTCGGCCCACTGACACTATCGATGGCCAGCCGGGTAGGAACCTATTCCTACTCTGGAATATCGATTGAACAGGTCGAGGTGAATTCACGCGGCGGGCAGGATCGGGCCGACCTGGTTGGCTCTACCAGCAACGATGTGTTCGTCGGCACGCCCACCTACAGCTCGCTGGCAACACCCACCACCTTCATTGCGCTGAGCAACTTCAAGAACATCAAGGTGCAATCCGGAGGAGGGCAAGACGAGGCCTATCTCTACGACTCCGCCGGGAACGATCAGCTTACCTTCAACGGAGTCGTGGCAACGCTTCTTTTTCCCACCGCTAGTGTCCAATTCAGTGATTATTCCTATTCTGCGCTCTATGGTATAGCAGGCGGAGTGAATCGACGTCCAGCGAGCCAGCTACCCTTCACGGTGGACTGGTTCGGCACCTGGCTGTAACACTCCGAGGATAGCGCCCATCTCCCTGGCAACATTGCAGATCCGATTCATCCACATCCACCTGGGTCTACTTCCTGAGGGAAGAAGTCATGATGCACAGTCTGAGGCAGCTCCTGGGGAAGTGGACCGGGCCAACTTTGCAGAAGCGCGTTGATCCGCCACGAGCCCGGCCTCTTCATTTGGAAGGGCTGGAGCAGCGCACGATGCCGGCCAGCCTGATCAGTGCCACTCTCAGTCCGGCCGGAGTGTTGACCATCACCGGAAGCGCGGGGCCCGACACGATCGAGGTTTCGCGAATCAATTCCACCATCCAGATCTCGGGCGTGGGGCGCACCTTTTCGGCCACTCAGGTCCGCTCGTTGGTGATCAACGGGCTGGGTGGCGACGACATTATTGACCTCCAGTCGCAAAGCGCCCAGGCCCTGGGCAAGCCGTCGGTCATTCGGGGCGGAGCCGGAAATGATGTGATCACGGGAAGCTCCGCGAACGACGTCCTCCGTGGAGAGGGTGGCAACGATCAGCTGGTTGGCAATGCAGGCGCCGACCGTCTCTTCGGTGGCAGTGGCATCGACGCGCTCGATGGGGGATCGGGGAATGATTGGGTGGAGCCAGGCGCGGTGAGCGAAGAGGCTTCCGGAGGATGGAATCCGTTTCGGATGGTGAGTGAGGGCATGACGCCCAGCGACATCGATCAGCAGGCCTCACCCACCTGTAGCGTGCTGGCTGCCATGGCGGCCGCAACACGGCAGGGAATCCCATTACGCAGCCAGATCAACTACCTGGGTAATTTCGTCTTCCGTGTCCGACTCTTCGACATTAACGCCAACACCTGGACCCATCGGGACGTGCGGTTTGATGGAGCCATGGTGCGGAACTCTCAGGGACGCGTGGTCGATCCAGCCACCTCCCCCGAGGGCGAGTACTGGATGCTGATCTTGCAGCGCGCCTACCTGGCCTATTCAGGCGTCAATCCGATGGATGGCAATGCGGTGTCCAACTTCCGCGGTGATACCGTGGATCGTCCGCTGGCCATTCTAACCGGGCGGAACGTGGTGTGGACCCTGACAAGTTCTACGAGTCCCCAGGCGATGCAGGCGCGTTTGAACCATGGCGATGCGATCACCACTGGTAGCCGGTGGAATGCGCAGAATGCACTGGTGGTCGCGGGGCACGCCTACATGGTGGATCGAGTCTACACCAATAGTTCGCGCTGGTACGTGCGGCTGTATAACCCGTGGGGAAAGGATGGCTACACCAGCCAGGGAACCAACGACGGCTACGTGACGCTGGACTGGGCAACCTATCGCGCCAACTTTAGCGACTGGGCGGCAGCCATTCGTCCCTGAGGCCGGGGTTACTCCTCGATGCCCTGGCAAATCCCCAGGTAGCTGGCGTAACGGTCAAAGCTGATCTGGCGTCGATAGACGGCTCGCTTGATGGCGCAGCGCTGCTCGTGTGTGTGCGTGCAATCCGGGAAGGCGCAGAGTGGCACGAACGAACGAAATTCGGCGAAGTAGCCTTCCACTTCCTCCGGCTGGGTGTCGTAGAGTTGAAATTGCCGGACCCCGGGTGTGTCCACCACCCAGCCGCCCACATCGAGCCGGATGAGCTGGGCCGTGGTAGTGGTATGGACACCCTTCTGGTTGACCTCGCTGACTTCGCGGACGCTGAGCCCGAGGTTGGGCTGGATGGCATTCAGCAGCGACGACTTGCCGACGCCCGATTGTCCCGAGAAGACTGTTTGAAATCCCACTAACCTGCCGCGTAGTTCGTCGATGCCCTCGCCGGTACGCGTGCTGGTCAGGAAGGTCGGGATGCCTAGCTGGTTGTAGAAGCCGATTAGGGGGATATACTCAACCGCCTCGGTCAGATCGACCTTGTTGAGGCAGAGCAGGGGACGGATGTTCCCCTTGATGGCACTGGCCAGGAAGCGATCGATCAGATGCGGCTTCAGGGTGGGCTCTACCAGAGAGACCACGAAGACTACCTGATCGACATTGGCGACCAGAACGTGTTCCCGGCCGCGCGAGGCGCGGGTAAGAACGCCATGGCGTGGATCGACACGCACGATAACACCCTCGGGGGCGCCTTCTGTGTTGCCGGAAACCTGCTCAGCACGGCGAAACCAGACGCGGTCACCCGTGGTGACGATGTTGCGTTCGGTAGTGGACAGGCTGCGAAGCAACCAGCGCACGACACAGCGGACCTCACGCAGGTCAGACTCCGGTTGCACAATGCAAACATCACGATAGACGCGCAACACCCGGCCTGGCCAGCAATCACCGGTATCGACAGAAGGCATCTCGGTGGATTGCGTGCCCTCGGTCGGCGTCGGGCTGTCTTCCTGAATGATGGTGCGTTTTCGCGATAACTCGCCTCGGGCGCGGACGCGTTCTTCTCCCTGGATGGAATCCTCGGCGCCGGGGTTCTCCAAGCGCTTGTGCCAGTCGCGCTCCCGGGGCAGTTTGTTGCGGTTCTTGCGAAGATCCACCCGGATCTTTTTCTTCTTGGCCATGGTACCTCCCGGGGTCGGCGTCCTGCTCCCTATTGTACCGGTGCTGCCCATCTCGCGGGCAGTACTCTGTGCAACATCCAGGCATTTTCTGAAGAGGACCAGCATCGCCCCCCCTGGCCTCACATCCCATCCATTGACAGATTAATGGGTTGCGATCATTTTTTCTCGCGCGCGCCGACGTGGCATCCGGTTTGCTTTGATCATTGCAGAATTCGATGAACTTCCTCCAAACCGCATGGTCGCCATGTACTGCGATCCAAAAACACACTTATTCGAGGTGCCAACCCCCTACGAGACCACCGAGGTGGTGGAGATCCCGTTGCTGGTGCCGGTGTGGCAAATTTCGGCCCTGGAACGTGTTGCATTTCTCCGCGGCATGACCACGGCTGAGGTCCTACGGCAAGCCATCGGCGATGTATTGGCTCACCCGGGCGATTGACGCCCTGCAAGCTCCCTTGAACCCGCCATGCGGCTCTTCAGGTGTCGGCACCACCTGAGGAGCTAGCAGCGGGGTTTTTCTTTTTGGTATATATGATCGTTAAACTCACCAGCGGCCTTGAGACCACCATCGGTGTGCGGGGAGAGGAAGTGAGTGAATGAATGAGCAACTGGCAGAGTAGTATGTTGGGAAGTCTAACTGGCTGGTGAGGGGATGAGGGCAGAAAACCCGGAACCGGCGAGGGGCACTCCAGCCCCCCGCCAGCGGTTCCACCAACCCATGTCCGCCTCCCGGCTCCTCAACCGAGACAGGACAAAGAGAGTATTGCACTTACCGGCCGGGTCTGGATTCCATTTGTCCGATGGGTGCCCCAAAAACAGAATGCCCCCCGCGGAACAACCCGGGAGACTGGCGCAGACTGCAAAATGGAACGACCCCGAGCAGTGTGTCTCAGGGTCGTTGCGCATGCTGTCGGCACTAACAGATTAGCGCTCGCGTCGGCTGGTCTCGCCATAGGCGGGGTAGACCCAGCGTGAGGGCTTCGTTTCTACCGGCATGCTTACCAGGAGTTCGTTAACGATCCGGGGTTTACGCGGGGTGATGGTGGTGGAAGGGGCAGGGGCCGGTGTGGGTTCGACGTTGCCAGGCATGGGTACCGGGTTTTTTGGTCCGCCATCATACTCGAAGGTGCCACCCGGTGCCGGTTTCCGCAGCGGTTCGGGATTGCGCTGCGGTGGTGGCTGCGTCGGAACCGGCTGCTGCACATCCGGAATTTCGATGAGACGTGGCCGACTCGGCTGCACGGGTTGATCGCCAACCACAGAGCCCAACGAGCAGGGGAAGAACCCACCATAGTAGGTGTAGCTGGGGTAGTAGTAGAAGACGGGCGGTGAGTAGTAGCTGAAGGAAGGGCCAATGAAGCGAGGCCCACCCCAAACCGGACCGCCGATAAAGCGCGGGCCGCCCCAGACCGGACCGCCAATGAAGCGGGGCCCACCCCAGAAGCCGCCACCGACGAAGCGCGGACCGCCCCAGAAGCCGCCACCGACGAAGCGGGGGCCGCCCCAGCCATAGCCACCCCAACGACGCGCACCCCACCAGGCGGCGGTGGTTTCGGCGTCACCTTCCGAGGGGCGGAACTTCAAATCGATGGTGGGGGCAGCCACATCGGTCGGCAGGTTCATGCGATAAGTGTCTCCCGCCTGGGCTGCCGAAACCAGGCCGAGCGCCAGGGCGAATGTCGCGCCGGCTATCAACAGCTGTACACGCATGGTGTGGACTCCTCGGGGGTGAGCTGGCTATCCGGGTGGTGGTTCCATCTCAAGCAGCCAGGCACATGTCTTCCCATCTTTATTTTATTCCGCTTGCTCCATCTGTGTCAAATGTTTGGGTTGTGCAACCGCGGCAGGTTATTCTCTCTCTCCATCCCCGTCAGGAGGGTGTACAATGGGGAAGATTTACAGGAGGGATTCATCTACCGTGCCGTTCGATACACCGCGTGAAGAACTCAATGTCCAGCTCGAGCGGGCTGTCCTGGTTAGTGTGGCACTTCCGGACAGGCCCTTCCTGGGAAGTGATCCTCTCGAAGAACTGCGCGGGCTGGCGGAATCGGCCGGGGCGTTCGTCGTGGGGGAACTGTCGCAGAAACGCCAGACCATCAACCCCGGCAGCTATATCGGCAAGGGCAAGCTCGAGGAGTTGAAGCAGGTTGCGGAGGCCACCTCGGCCAACGTGGTGATCTTCGACAACGATCTGACGCCGGCCCAGATCCGCAACCTCGAAAAGGCCACCGGCATCAAGGTGCTGGATCGCAGCGAGCTGATCCTCGACATTTTCGCCACACGGGCGCGAACACTCGAAGCCCGGCTGCAGGTGGAGCTAGCTCAACTCGAGTATTCGCTGCCAAGGTTACGACAGATGTGGTCGCACCTGGGAAGGGCGGCGGGCGGCATTGGCACGCGCGGCCCGGGTGAAACGCAGCTGGAAGAAGATCGGCGCCTGGCCGACACCCGGATTCGCGATCTCAAGGCGCGGCTGCACGAAGTGCAGGCCCGCAAGGAGCGCGAGGTAGCCAGCCGGCGCGAAGAGCACACCGTGTCGCTGGTTGGCTACACCAACGCCGGCAAAAGCACCCTCATGAATGTGCTGACCGGCGCGGATGTGCTGGCGGAGAACCGGCTGTTTTCCACCCTCGACACACGCACCCGGCAGTGGCACCTGAAAGACTGGGGCCGAGTGCTTCTGAGTGACACCGTCGGCTTCATCCGCGACCTGCCGCATCATCTGGTGGCCAGCTTCAAGGCCACATTGGAGGAAGCGCGCCAGGCCCGTTTGCTCTTGCACGTGGTGGATGCGAGTAATCCTCTGGCCGAGGAGCAGATTCAGGCGGTAAACAAGGTGCTTGGCGAGCTGGGCTGTGGCGACAAGCCAACATTGCTGGTGCTCAACAAGGCCGATCAGGTATCGGATTTCTCCCTGTTGCAGGTGCTAGAGAAACTGCATCCTCGCGCGGTGACAATCAGCGCAGCTCAGCGCAAGGGGCTGGATCAACTGGCTGAGGCGGTCATTGAGATGCTCTCGGCAAACTTCGTCGAGGCCACGGTGGAAACAAGCGCGGCCAACGGGAAGGTGCTGTCGTACCTGAGCGCCCATGCCGACATCATCCACCAGGAGTACCGCGAGAATCGGGTGATTCTGCAGTGCGCGTTGCCGCGCCACCTGTTTCACCACATCCAGGGCCCCGATGTCACTATCCGCTTCCGGGGCGAGGCCAACGGCCATGGGTCTCCGGAGGAGGAGACATGACGGAGTCGCTCGAGGAGTTGCTGGGGCAGTTCAACCCCGCGCTTCCACTGGCCCAGGCCCGCACCATCCCCGCCAGTTGGTACTTCTCTGGTGTCCTCTATCGGGCGGAATGTGAGCGCATCTTCGGCAATAGCTGGCTGGTGGTAGGACGCGCCGATCAGGTAGCTGGTCCGGGGCAGTTCTTCACGGCCGAGGTGGCCGGTGAGCCAATCGTGGTGGTGCGCGACAGGGAGGGGCAGCTCCATGCGTTCCACAACGTCTGTCGTCATCGGGCGGCCCGCGTGATGAACGAGGCGGAAGGGACGTGCAGCCGGTTGCGCTGCCGTTACCATGGCTGGACCTACGATTTGACCGGCAAGCTGCGCGGCACGCCGGAGTTTGACGGGGTGGCCAACTTCTGCCGGGAAGAGCATGGCCTGGTGCCACTGGCTGTGGGTGTGGGTGGGCCGTTCGTGTGGATCCATGCCGGGCCAGCGCACAGCACGCTGGACCACTGGCTAGAGCCCCTGGCTCGGCGAGCGTGGTTTGCTCGGCTAAACGGGCTGCAATGGGTGGCGCGGCGCAACTATCAAATCGCCTGTAATTGGAAGGTCTACGTCGATAACTACCTCGATGGCGGCTACCACGTGAACACCGTGCATCCAGGGCTGGCGAGCGTCCTCGATTACTCCCGATATCGGAGCGAAATTGACGGCCATACCAGCGTGCAGATCAGCCCGCTGGAGACGAACAGCGATTCCGTGGCCAGCGTGCGTCAGGGCGCAGAAGCCTATTATGCGTGGATCTTCCCCAACTTCATGGTCAATCTCTACGAGGGAGTGCTGGACACCAACCTGGTGCTGCCCGAGGGACCGGACGCGTGCCGGGTGATCTTCGATTTCTACTTTGCCGATTCGCAATCTCCTGGTGCGCGCGAGTACATCGACCGTAGCATCGCGGTGGCCGAGCAGGTGCAGCGCGAGGACATGGAGATCTGCGAGGAAGTCCAGAAGGGGCTGCGCAGTCGCTCATTTGACACGGGCCGGTTCAGTGTGAGGCGGGAATCAACGGGGTATCACTTCCATCAACTACTGGCCCACAGTCTGCGCGGCCTCTAGGCGAGTGCGTTCTACCTCCAGAATGAAATCCCGGGGAAGTTCGGGATGGTGGTTGCCTGGCCTGGATGGATGCGGTATTCAAGGTGGAACTCCATCCCAAACAGCTACACTGGAGCCCACCCCATGTCACAGGCTGCGCCGCTCCCGGCCTCGGGTTCGCCCATCCAGGTCTTTCGGGACCCTGAATCCTTCATCGGGCGCTGGCATCGCGGAGGTGCGCCCTACTCCCTGGGAGTGTTCCTGTTCCTGGCGCTGGTAGCCATGGCCGGGACCGCCGCCTATGGGGCGATGATGGGGCTTTTTGGGACTGCGAAGGGCGACGTGAGTTATGCCGCTGGCGCCAACACACTGGCCGCGGCCATTGCCTGGCTTGTCCCGCTGCCAGCGGTGTACATCCTCAACAGCATGACCGGGATGCGCCTGCGAGCCAGCACCACGTTTCTGGCCGCGCTGGTGACGGCTGCCTGGGGTGGGCTAGCCTTCCTGGCGTTTCTACCGATCGCGCTGGTGTACCTGCTGACATTTCCCGGAAACAAGGCAGTAGCCCTCTTCGCGCATCTGGTGGTGTTCTGCCTGGTGGGATTCAGCATGGCCTACATCTTCGGCCGGCAGATCGAGCATCTCGAACCGCGTCGCGGAGGCGGCCGGGTCTGGTGGCTGTGGATCTTCGTGCTGCTGGAGGTGCAACTCCTGTACACCTTCGGCCTGGTAACCTTTGAAGTTTAATCACCGCCCATTCGAGGGGACCATGACAAAGCGTCATCATCGCGCTACAGACGAGGAAATCCTGGAAACCCTTCCCGCGGGAGTGGAGGAAGCGCCCCGATCGATTCGCTCGGCCTGGGGCCTGTTCGAGGTGCTGCTGAAAGCGCCGGACCGGGTAAACCCGTTCATTCGTCTGCCCGAGATGCAGGGCGAGTTATCGTTCCGCTTCGGTCTGATTACCGTGGTCGGGATGAGTCTGTACGCCCTGAGCATCTTCGCAGCGCTTTACTTCGCCCCCCCGGAGGCGGTTCCGGGGCTGCTCCGCGACCGCTGGGACCACGGAACGGCCGGGCTGGCGGGACTGCTGGCTGCGTACCCCGCCGGCGTCCTGGCGTCTACCTTTCTTGTGCTGCCGAGCTACTGGTTCCTCTGCCTCCTTTGCGGAGTGAAAATGCCTCTGGGCGAGGTGCTGACGCACTCGCTGAAGGGGAAGGCGGCCACCACAGTGCTGGTGCTGGGTATCATGCCGATCTACGGCGTGGTGCTGGCGGTGATGATCCTGGCGCGTCTTCCCGGGGAGCTGATCAACCCGTTCCTGTGGCTGAGTCTGCTGCTCCCGTTCGTGGCTGGTCTGCGCGGCGCGGGGGCCATCGAGTCGGGCTTCCGCAACGTGGTCGCCACCACGCCGGACCTGAGCCGCAGCAGTCGCGCAGCGATCCCCGTGTCGCTCATCGTGCTGTGGGGTTTGCTGTTCACGCTGACGGCGCCGCTGGTCATGTACCGGGCCTGGGACCTGGTCACGCTTTGGGTGCATGGGACGTAACCGCTACCACGAAGCGGGAATCTCTTCGCCACCGGCCAGCGTGGCGAGATCAGCCAGGAACTGGCCGGAGATCTCGCGGCTGATGCGTCGCACGGACCCATCCACCATCGCCAGGTTCGCGCTGACCTTGATGTTGCCCCAGTTCATGCGCGTGTCACTGTGGACGATACCAAACCCGTTTCGCGATCCCAAAGGTGTGGGATTGCTGGAATCGATGCAGCGCAGCGTGGGTCTACCACCCGCCGCCCAGGGGCCGTTGTCTTCCTGGGTTTCGAGAAACAGGAGGGTATTGGACGTTCCATCGACGACGTCTGCCAGCTTGGTGGGTCGGCCGTGGCTGAAGTAGCCCGCGCGTGAATGTTTCAGATGCAGATCCGGGGAATCTTCTCCCACTCCCGTGATACCGACGTAGTGGGTGATGTTGATGTACTCCGGTCCGCTGCGATGATCCGACCCGCAGAATAGCTGCGCGAGACGCTGGCGGACAATCTCCTCGTGATGGAAGGCATGCCACGGTTGCTTCAGGTCCAGCTGACGATAAAGATGATCGGCTTCCAGGTATGGCAGAAGGCTGACATGCAAGCTGAGTCGATCCTCGGGTTCCGGAGCCGAGGTGACCACGGTTCCGACCATGCCAGCCGGATGTGCGTCCAGGTGGTTATGTACCGAGATGGCGAGTAGCTTGAGTCGATTCTGGCACTGCATGACCGCAGCGGCGGAACGCGATCGTCAAAGGGCGGGTAACATTAACCCGATGAGCACTGCGATGATACCCAGGATCACCAGAAGTTCGATCAGCGTGAAGGCTCGATGGTGCTGCATGACTGCTTCCAGGATACTCCGGTAGAGGGGACACCCATCGTACCACGCCGGGTCACTCCTGGTACAACTTCTCCAGTTCCTCGTTGTTGTGCTCCAGAATGACCGATCGACGCAGCTTCAAGCTGACGGTTAGTTCCTCTGCCTCCACACTAAAGGGGCGGCTGAGCAGGACGAATTTCTTGATCTGCTCCGCGCTGGATAGGTCGGCCAGGGCCTGGCGGCACCGTCGGCTGACCAGCTCGATCACGGTAGGATGCTGCGAGAGTGTGTCGGCGTCACCGTGGACGACCTGCCCCTGAATTTCGAGAGCCTTGCGGACATTGTCCCAGTGAGGGACCAGCAACGCCGTGAGGAAGTTCCGCCCCTCACCACAGACCACCGCCTGATCGATACAGGGGTCGGCGATGAGCAGTCCTTCGAGATAGCTGGGCACCACCTTCTTGCCGTTTGACAGCACCAGGAGTTCCTTCTTGCGCCCGGTGATGGAGAGAAAGCCATCGGCGTCTAGCGTACCCAGGTCGCCGGTGTGCAGCCAGCCATCACGGATGGCCTCGGCGGTGGCCTCCGGATTCTTCCAGTAGCCTTTCATGATATGCGGCCCGCGCGAGAGGACCTCGCCATCGGGTGCGATGCATACCTCGACGCCGGGCACGGCCCGACCCACGGTGCCAAGGCGGTTGTGCGCCCGCGAGTTGAATGAGATGACCGGAGAGCTTTCGGTCAGGCCGTAACCCTGCATGAGGGGCAGACCGGCCGCCTGGTAAGCCTGGGCAATGGGCACCGGTAAGGGAGCACCACCGGAGGATAACCAGCTGATGCGCGGTCCGAACACGTGGCGCAGGCGTTTGGCGGTCACGGCGGCATCCGAGGAGGCGACTGCGTTCAACACTTTTTCGTAGAAGCGCGGCACGCTGGCCATGTGCGTGGGAGCGACCTCAGCCAGGCGTTCGACCAGAGTTTCAGGCGATTCCGCAAGAGCCAGGGTGGTACCGGAGAGCAAAGCAAGATAGTGATCGCAGGTGCGCGCGTAGATGTGGGTGTAGGGCAGCCAGCTAAGGATAACATCACCAGGTTCCTGGGGCTGGACCTGCAGAACTGCCTCGACGTTGGAGAGCACGTTGCCATGCGTGAGCATCACCCCCTTGGGCTGGCCGGTGGTTCCCGAGGTGTACATCAGGGTGGCCAGATCATCCGGGCCGATGGCATGTTCCCGACGCAGGAGTTCTTCCTGGTTGCTGGAGAGGGCGACTCGACCTTGCTGGACCAGCGCCGACCATGGAATCTCGCCGGGCCCACAGGCGGCGGCATCGAACACGATTACACCGCGAAGCCGGGGTAAATCGCAGCGCATACTGCGGATCTTGTCGAGCTGGATGCGGTCGGAGACGAACACCCAGGAGGTTTCAGAGTCGTGCAGCTGGTAGTGCACCTGACGGGCGGTCAGCGGAGCGTGGGGTGTGACGTTGACACCGCCGGCCAGGAGGATGGCGAGATCCGTGGAAAGCCAGGTTCGGCTGTTCTCTCCCAGCAGGCCGACCCTTTCACCGGGAGCCAGCCCCAGGTGGATCAGAGCGCTGGCCAGGGTCCGGACTTCCTCGGCGTAATCGTTCCAGGAATGATCATAATAGAGGCCATGCCGGCGGTATCGCAGAGCAGGACGGGGACCGAGACGACGGGCCTGTGCCAGCACCACGGAGCCCAGGTTGCGGAATACCATCGCAGCTTCTCCTCGACGAGATGTCAGGGTTATCCATACGACCCGACTCGCCGCACTGACAGAGGAAGAGGGAGATCCCGGCACGTCCGTCAGGGCTGACATCTCACGAAGATCCGCAGGAATAATCGGCGGGAAAAACCCCGGGAAGGCCCTCGCAGGCGAATGTGAAGTGGCATAATCCAGGTGGATTCGCTGAGCTGGCGAGGGTTTACCTGATAGCAGGGTCCCCCGGCTGGCGCAGCCAGGGAAAGGCGGTGAAGATGAACCACGAATGGCCCCGATAAGGGGTGCGTCTCGGCCGGCGCGGTTGTCGTCTATTTTCAGAAATAGGAGAGATCGCTCGGGTTGTCCGGCCAAGATGCGACGAGACGAGGCGTGGGAACACCTCGTTTCCAGAGTAGCGCCAGGCAGCGCCATCCTTTTAACGAGGGTTGGCGTTGCCTTCGTGCGTTAGCTGCTCTGGCTGAAATGTCTGCGAGCATCTATACTAGGTGCTTTACAGAATCTCAGCGAACTATTCGGAGCACTCCGATGAACTCTCGTCCTCGAACCGTGGCTTCCCGCAAACGCATCGCCAAGCGCAAGGCTGACCGTCGCGCGGGCAACCTCCCTCCGTTGGGAATCCCTCCGAAGGGGAAGGGGTTCCGCGGGAAGTATCGGGTGATCAAGGATTGACGCAGGTACGAAAATCACGCAACGCGCCGGATCGAGCCTCGTCCGATCCGACGCGTTGGTGCATTTCCGGAGGCTATCCCGCAAGATCGGCCTCCAGGTCTTCGTCCAGTAGCTCGTCCAGCTCGTCGGCCTGTTCCTCGGGCCAGCGTTTCAGGTTGTCCCTGGGATGAAAAAGGGGCTCCCGACGAGAGGCGCGCTCCATCAGCACGAGAATCTTCCGGGCGCTACCGGGCGGCGCCTCGGTCGGTTCTCCTGGGCGGGAAGAGATAGAGATCTCCCGCAGCAGCGACGTATTCATGCCTCGGCCCACCACACGGGGTTCCCAGGCCGCTCCAAAATCCCCGTCTAGGGTCTGTTCCCGGATTCCTCGAACGCCTGCGGCCTGCTGCACCTCCCTGTGCAAAAGCGTCTATGGGAGATCTATCACATGGCAGAACTGTTCCTGAACTGAATCTGTTTGCAAACCTGGAGAATCTCCGGTCAGCTGAGGGGTGGTACTCACTTTACCGGTGGCGCGGAACGCAGCGGTCAGGCAGGTAGCTCCCACTGGTGAATCGGCGAGAAGTTGCCCGGGTAGATTCCGTCCTTCGTCTTCACCCGGCCGTTGCCGGAGCTTCCCGCGTTGGTAGCGGCTACTACGAGCCGACGCTGCTTCGGATGCAACGCCAGCGAGTGGCAGTTGGCCATCTTCGTCGTGGTGAACCAGGGCTGAGTTTCACCCACGCGATGGGCAATCAACTTGCCCGTTCCGGGTTGGCCACTCAGCACGGCCAGAACAAAACCGGAGCGATGCCAGGCTAGATCGTAGACGAACCCATCGTTGGTGCCGCCGATATCGAGCGACTGGCGGACCTTGCCGGTGGCAAGATCGAAGAAGATCAGCAGCCCCGCGCCCTGGACAAAAGCGCCGCTGGTGGGCTGGCAGCCACCCGCTGCCAGGATCTTGCCCGTCGGATCGATTTCGAGGCAGCGAACGCCGCCGACATCCTGAATGCGGTCGAGTCGGTACATCTTTCGCGCATCGAGCACGCGCACATCCTTGCCGGTCTCGAGCGCCAACTGATGGATTTCGCCGTGCAGATCACCCAGGAACAATGCACTGCTGTCGGGAGTAAACGCCAGGCTCAGCACGTCTACTGGGTGCTGGTAGTCGAGACGCTTCTGTCCGGTTGGGCTGGCCCAGGTTCGCACCAGGCCATCCGAGGAGCAACTGGCCAGCAGAGCGCCATCGGGGCTGACCGCCAGCCGGCGGATCCAGGCTGGATGCGCCTGGGGATGCTGCCAGCGAACACTGGGTGACTGGGCCTCGATGTCCCAGGCGCAAAGTCGGCCCCAGCTATCGGCGGTATAGAGGATCTTTCCTGCCGGATGGAAGGCTACCCCCTGCACCCAGCCCTGATGGCCCTGCAGCGGGGGTAGCGGCACCAGGCTGTCGCCCGAGGCATTCCATCGGTGAACCTGGCCCACGTAACCTCCGCCGACCAGAAGTGTGCCCGAGGGGTTGTAGCGCAGCAGGGTCAGCTGAAAGTCAGTGGTGACCGGCTTGCCGACCTCGACGAGTGGCTGCTTCTTGGTTTCGTCAGGCATGACTTTCCCCCGCATCGGCTCAGGCCAGGAGATCCAGGATCGGGAAACATTCCTCGTGGGCGATCGGCAGCGGTTGCCCGGCGTTGTCGTACTCCACCTGTTTGGCGTCGATGCCCAGGGCGGCGAACCAGGTGTGGAAGACATGACCGATGTCATGCTCGTCGCCCACCACCCAGGTCCCCTCGGGGTTGGTCTTGCCGACGACCACTCCACGTTGCAGCCCACAGCCTGCCATCGCGACTGACCAGGCTTCCGGCCAGTGATCGCGCCCCAGATGTCCGTTGATGCGCGGCGTCCTGCCAAACTCCGAGATGGCAATGACCAGCACCCGATCCAGCATCCGGCGGTCAGCCAGATCCTCGATCAGCGCGGCGAACGCCTGATCGAACTTCCCCACAAGGCTTTTTTGCCCGTTGAAGTTATCGCCGTGCGTGTCCCAGCCATACGAGTTGACCTTCACGAAGGTGACTCCTGCCTCCAGCAGGCGACGACCCAGCAGCATGTGCCGGCCCAGGTCAGATGGGCCGTAACGGTCGACATCTTTGCGGGGGAAGGTCGAGGCATCGAACAGGGCGCGGTGCGCTTCGAGTCGGGCCGCCATATCGAACACCTGGCAATTGGCCTCGGTGTTCTGGCGCACGCGCCGGCTGGCGTAGCGCCGGTCGGCCGCCTCACGGAGCCGACGCCGGTCGGCATCTTCCTGGGACGACATCGCCGCAGGGCGGAGCAAGTTGTCGGGCGGTTTGCCATCACCCAGGGCCAGGGCGCCGTACTGCGCGGGCAGAAACCCGGTGTCCTGGGTGATGAAGCCGCCGTTGCCTGGCTTAATCCACACGTAGGGAGGCAGGCCACTGGGGCCCTGGCCTAGGAACTTCGCCACGGCGGATCCGAAATAGGGGTAGGTCACGCCGCGATTTTTCGGGTCGCCCCGCTGGATGCGCGCAACACCGGCAGAGTGTGAGTTATCCTGCGTACTCAGGCTGCGCACCAGGGCCAGGTGGTGCATCTGGCGTGCGGTACGCGGCAGCAACTCCGAGACGTGAATGCCAGGCACCGTGGTGGGAATCGCCCGGAAGGGGCCACCGAACCGGGTGTTGGGCTTGGGGTCCCAGCTTTCCAGCTGGCTGATGCCGCCATCCAGCCAGACCATCAGCACCTGACGATGCTTCTTCGCCACCGTCTCGGCCAGGAGTGGAGGAGCCAGCCCGCCAGCGACGACGCCTGCGCCCACCTGGCCCATCCATTGCCGCCGGGAGAGACGATGCTCGTGCGGCCTGCACAGGGGATTGTTCATGGTCGCCCTCAATGATTGACCGAAAACTCGGTGGAAGCTACCAGCGCCCAGATCAGCTGGCCAATCCGCCGCTGCCGATCTGTGCCGCTCCTGCCGGCCAGGGTGGCTCGCACCTCGTCTCGCTCGACAGGAGAGGGCAGCCGGGTGACCACGTTGAGATACAGCTCGTCCGCCAGCGCCTGGAGGGAATCAAGCTTGTCCAGACGAGCGGCCAGGTTGCTGGAACGTGGCGCAAACCAGGTCAGGAATGTGGAATCATTGAGCAGAAACAGCGCCCCCTGCAGCGCAGGAACCACCTCGTCCTCGGGTTCTCGGGGCTGGGCCGCGTAGGCCTTCAGCATCCGCTGGCGCATCTGCTCCAGCGGCGTGGCCTTGCCCGCATCTTTCGGCATCTGTTCCAGTTCCGGTCGCATTCCAGTCGCCTGGAGCGTCGCCGCCAGGATCTGTTCCGCGGAGAGGCGTTTCTCGATGCCCGTTAGAAACAGACCAGGCGGGCCAGGCGAAGCGCCCTCGGGAAGCAGGCTGGAGCGCTGATACACCCGGGTGCGCATCATCTGGCCGATCATCCAGCGGATATCGTACCGGTGCTCTCTAAACTCCTGGGAAAGCAAGGCGAGCAACTCGGGGTGGCTGGGTGGGTTGTCGGCATGATGAAGGTCGAGGGGATGCACCAGGCCGCGGCCCATCAGCATCCACCAGAGGCGGTTGACGAAGTTGCGGGCGAAGTCCGGGCTGTCGGGCACTTCGCGGGCCAGAGCGGCCAGGGGGCTGAACCGTAGCACACCCGGCTTCTTCGCGCGCGGGTCGGCCGGAACCAGGTATTCCTCGGCTTTCGTCCACTTCGGAATGGAGACCTCTTTGCGGCCCGGCACGCGCGGCCCGGTCTGCTGCCGCACCTTACCGAACACCGACTGAAACGAGGCCTTCTCGGCCAGGGGCTTCTCGCCGACCATCATCCGGGGTCCATCCACGAGGTAGGCGTTCTGCACGAACAGGAACAACCCCTGGAAGTCGGCCTGTTTGTACTCCTTGACGAACAGATGGTCGTGGCACTGAGCGCACCGGAGGTCGCGGCCGAGGAACAGCCGGCCGACATCGCGCGCCAGGCCAGGATAATCGACGGGGTTCTGCCCGAAGTTCTCCAGCCGTTTGGCCAGGAAGAAGGCGGCGCCGCGTCGTCCCTCGCTCGGTTGCCCCTGGAGGATCTCTCGGACTATCTGGTCCCACGGGCGGTTCTCGCCAAAGGCGGATTCGAGGTAGCGTTGCCACTCGGAATGATCGCCCAGCCGTTCCATGAGCTGGACATGGAAAACGTCGGCCATGCGGCGGGCGTACCCAGGCCGCTTGAGCAAGTCATCGATGCGTTTGTCGCGTTTGTCGGGGCTCGAGTCGGCCAGGAAGCGCCGGGTCTCCTCGGCTGTGGGAATCGTCCCGGCCAGGTCGAGCGTCACCCGGCGCAGAAACTCGCCGTCGTCGGCAGGTGGGCTGATCGGTTTGCCCTTCGCCCGGGCGTCGATCAGCGCATCGATTCGCTGGGGGAGCGTATCGGCAGCCGTTGCAGGGGCTGCAACATTCCCCAGGGAAAGGGCGAGGGACAGGATCACCAGCCGATGCATGGGTGTGTGCTCATTCAGGCGGAGGCAAGCATTCCAGCAGAACCTCAGCATACCCCGAAGAATCGGCAGGAAAAAGCACCTTTATGACGCATTCGGCGAGCATCCCTGGCCACCGAGGAGAAAGCTGTCAGGCGTCCTCGTGGAACTCCTCGACCGTTATCGAACCGCCAGGCCAGTCCAGCCAGAGCAGGCGCTTCATCGGATAATCGCTGCCCACGTTGTACCCAGCGATTCCCTCCCAGTGCGATTCACGGATGCGATGGGTGTGACCGCAGAAGAGGTAGTTGATCCAGGGGGCGTATCGCGCCAGGATCTGCTCGACCCCCACGTTGCCGCAGAACGCCTCCCAGAGAAACTCGTCGAGTTCTCGCGGCTGGCGCGTGCGCGGGAAACTCAGCCCGCGAATGGCCGGATGATGGGTGACCACAATGAGCCGACTACCTGTGTGAATTGCCTGCTCGCAGTGGCGTTCCAGTGTGCCCGCCACCAGGGAGGTGAAGCGGATGTCGTCCAGGGGCCAGCGGACGAAGACGGCGTCGTTGTGCCGTCCCCGAGTGAATCGCTTGCTATGGAGACGCTCGAGTTCCTCGGGGAAAAAGGTGGTCAGCCCTTCCAGACCCCAGGAGTAGTCGTACCAGTTGATGGAGCCGACTACCGCAAGCCCTTCCTCGGGGAAGAAGAGTGGACTTCGATCGAGGTAATGAAACCCCTGCCTGGCCGCCGCCTCGGGAAGGATGCGTTCGTAAAGATCAAGCGAGTCGTGGCTGGTTTCATCGGGAGGGACCCAGATATCGTGATTGCCTGGCACCACAGCCTTGGCGCAATCAAGATCGCCGAAAAGGCCAAGACAATCCTCGAAGTGAACCCCGGTGCCGATATCGCCGCCCAGGAGGAGCAGATCGGGCGGTTCGGCGCGGACGCGTTCGGCGAGATGCGTGGTCGCGCTCTGCCCGCGGCGATGTCCCCAGTGAAGATCCGCGGTGATCGCCAGCCTCATCCGGACTCCTTGTTGAAACCTGGCGCGCCCGCGGCGAGTATGCTTCGGCATGCCTGTTGTTATTGTTCGTACCACCCCCCTCGGTGCCAAGGAGTGCGGCATGATTCGCAACCGCCTGTTCCCGCTGGCCTTGCTAGCCGCGGCTGGCCTGGTCGCTGCCGTTCGGGCCGAAGTCCCCGCGGCTCCACCGTCGGCTCTCCGTCTGGTTCCCACCGGGGCAGAGCTGGTGTTTCAGGTGCCCAACCCCTCCGCCGCCATTCAGGCAGTGACGCGCGTAGAAGCCGTCCACAAGCTTCTGGCACTGCCCGCCATCAAGGAGGCGCTGGGTTCGACCTCCACCCGGCGGTTATTCCAGTTCCTGGCACACTTCGAGAAATCGCTTGGCGCACAGTGGCCCGATCTCGTCGAACGCCTGGCCGGTCATGGCGCGGTCGTGGCGGCCCAGCTTGGCGACAATGCCCCCGTGGTCCTCGCCATCCAGGGGAAGGACGAAAAACTGCTGGAGAAATTCCTGGCCACTGCCATCGAAGTTGCCGAGGCCGAACTTGCCCGCCAGGAGAGCAAGCAGCGCGTGGAAAAGGGCGACTACCACGGCATCCCCGGCTTCAAGATCGGCGACCTGTACGTAGCCAGGCTGGGAGCAGCACTTGTGCTGGCCAACAAGAAGGAGGCCTTCCGCAAGGTACTCGACTTGCACCGCGAAGGCAGCAAACAATCGTTGGCCGATGTGCCGGCCCTGAAGGAGGCTGCTCGCCTGCTGCCGGAGAAGCCACTGGTAACCGCCTGGCTGAACATGGAGTCGATCCAGAAGCGACCCGAGGCCCAGGCCTTTTACAAGTCACCCCGCGACGACACCATCCAGACAATTCTGTTCGGCGGCTATCTCGACCTGCTGGGCCGGACGCCGTTTCTCTGCGCAGCGCTGGCATCGGCCGAGAACGGGTTCCTCGCCACCATCCGTGCGCCTCGGGGGCTTGAGGGAGCCGGCGGCGACCGCTACCTCCACATGCCTCCCCTGGAGAAGCCGGCCACCTACCCCCCCCTGCAGCCGAGGAACACCCTGTACTCGTTGAGCTTCCACCTCGACCTGGCATCGTTCTGGCAGCATCGCGATCAGTTGCTGCCGACAAGCGCGGCCAAGGGGCTGGCCGCCTTCGAGAAGAACTCTGGCCGCATCCTCGGTGGCGTGAAAATCAGCACACTGCTGGAATCGGCCGGGGCCAATCATCGATTCATCGTCGCTAACCAGGTGAAACGGCCCTACCAACGGGAACCGTACGTAAAGTTACCCGCGTTTGCCTTCGTCTCACAGCTGCGTGAGCCAGAGCGGTTTGGCCGCGCCATGGAAACTCTGCTGCGCACCGTCGGACTCTTCACCACTGACACGTTTAAACTCGAGCTTCACGAGGAGAAATATGCAGGGCGCGACATCGTGGCCTATCGCTTCAAGGAGAAGGGAGAAGTGCGCGACGACGTCAACCTGCTTCGCTACAACTTCGTGCCATGCTTCACCCGGGCCGGCAATCAGTTCATCCTCTGCTCGAACCTGGAGTTGTGCCGAGAACTTCTTGACCTGGTGCAGGCCGAGGAACGCAAAGCTCCGTCTCCGGTCCCGGTCAAGGCGTGGGAGTACTTCTCGTCGAAGGGCCTGGCTGGGTACCTTCGCGACATTGACGATCAGCTGATCACCCAGACGATTCTCGACCAGGCCACGCTACCCACCGAGGCGCGTAAACAAGTGGACGAACTGATTGACTTTATCGCGGGTCTGGGAAGCGTGCGCAGCGCAGTGCGCTTCCAGGCGAAGACCTTCCGTTACGACCTTCACCTCCGTCTGGCAAAGTGAGACCTCCGATGGCAGACCAACCCCGGAAGATCGATCCGGCCTGGGCGTGGGAACCGTTCCGTCCCTCGGCCAGCCAACCCTGGAATTACCGTCGGGTGGGGCACCTGTATCGCCGGGCGTCGTTCGGCGTGACCCTGGCCGACCTGGAGACTGGGCGAAAGCTCAGCCCCGAGAAGTGCATCGATGGTCTGCTGGCGGGAGGCAAGGGACTGGCCGAGTTCGACCAGACCATGGCACCCCTGGCCGAGACCCTGAGCCGGACGAACAACGGGCTATCGCTCCGCGCCTGGTGGTTAACGCGGATGCTGTACAGTCCGCATCCGCTACAGGAGAAGATGACGCTCTTCTGGCACAACCACTTCGCTACCAGCAACGCCAAGGTACAGAACGCCCGCTTCATGCTCGGGCAGTATCAGCTCCTTCGCAAGCACGCCCTGGGCAACTTCGCTGACCTGCTACGAGGCATGTCGGCGGACCCGGCCATGCTGGTCTGGCTCGACGGTCGCGGCAGCAAGAAAGGTAACCCCAACGAGAACTACGCGCGAGAGCTGATGGAGCTGTTCTCACTGGGGATCGGCAATTACACCGAGAAGGACATCCGCGAGGCGGCCCGTGCCTTCACGGGATGGGAGGTGACCCCCGCCGGCGCCACCTTCTCGCCCGCTCAGTTCGATGGGGGTGAAAAGAGCGTTCTGAAGCAACAAGGCACCTGGAAACCGGACGACATTGTGCGCATCTGCCTGGAGCAGCCCGCCTGTCCATTTTTCCTCTGCACCAAGCTCTTCCGCTTCCTGGTGAGCGACACCATCGCCCCAACCAGGGAGCTGCTGGCCCCCCTGGCCGAGACGTTCCGGACCAGCGGATACGACTTCGGCGCCGTCGTTCGCCGGGTGCTGTCCAGCAACCTGTTCTTCTCGGACGAGGTCTATCGCTCGCAGGTCAAGTCGCCAGTCGATTTCACGCTAGGCATCGTCCGTGCACTCGAAGGGCGCATCGGCACATCGGCACTGGCGCAGGTGCTCGAACAGCTGGGGCAGAATGTCTTCTACCCGCCATCGGTGAAGGGATGGGACGGCGGGCAGGCCTGGCTCAACGGGCAAACCTTGCTGTTTCGGCAGAATCTGGCGCTGGCCTTCTCCTCCACCGAGGATCCTCGCTTCGGCACCCGAATCGACCCGGCTGCGCTGGCCCGAAAGTACGGCAAATCGGGTGATGAGGAGCTAGTAGAGTTCTTCGTGCGTCTGCTGCTTCAAGGAGACATCCCGCCGGAGGTCCGTCAGAAGCTCATCGCTTACATGAAGAAATCGCACACCACCGCGGTTCCGGTATACTGGACCGCCGAGGATGCCGCCGCCCAGCGCGTCCGGTCCCTTTGTCATCTGATCCTTGCTCTGCCCCAGTTCCAGCTCCAGTGAGATCCCGTACTACAGGAGATGCGCCATGGCCGCCGACCGACGTGATTTTCTCCGGACCGCCGTCGCCTCCTCGGGCCTGGTGGCCTGGAGCATGACCTCGCCGACCTTCGTGACGCGTACGGCTCACGCGGCTGGCGATGCCTCGAAGAAGGGCAACAAGGATACCATTCTCGTGGTGGTGGAGCTAACGGGCGGCAACGATGGTCTCAATACCGTCGTTCCGTTCAAGGATGCCGAGTACGCGAAGCTGCGCCCCACGTTGAAGCTGCCGACCGATCAGCTGCGCAAGGTCAACGATGAACTGGGCCTGCATCCCTCGCTGGTCAGCTTCTCCGAGTTGCTCCAGGATGGGGCCCTGGGCATCGTGCAGGGGGTGGGCTATCCCAATCCGAGTCAGTCGCATTTTCGCTCGATGGACATCTGGCAAGGCGGCACGCTCGACGACAACATCGCCGAAGGCTGGCTGGGCAAGGCGCTCAAGAAGATGCCTACGGGGAGTCAGTCATTCCATCTCAAGCAAGCGAACCAGACGTCGCCGCTGGCCATGGAGGGAGCGCCGATGCGCGTGCCCTCGATTGGCACCCTGGATGAGTTTCAGCTACAAATGCGGGCCAGCTCCGGGGCTGACCGTCGCGAACAGAGTAGCATCATCGAGGGGGCTGCCAACAGCTCAGGAAAGGGAGGGCTTCTCGACTTCGTTTCGCGCACGGCGTCGAACACCTATCAGTCGAGTAAGCGACTGGCGGAGATCGGGAAGAACTACCAGCCGAAGGCTACCTACCCAAACACGCCGCTGGCCGCGCGCCTGCGTCTGGCAGCGCAGCTGATCACCGCCGAGCTAGGGTCACGGATCTTTTATGTCTCGATTGATGGCTTCGACACCCACGCCACGCAGGCTCCAGCCCACGCCAACCTGCTGGGGCAGGTCTCCGGAGCCATCGCGGCGTTCTACAAGGATTTGAAGGCACGCGGCATGGGTGAGCGAGTGTTGGTGCTTACATTCAGCGAGTTCGGCCGACGCGCCCGCGAGAATGGCAGCCGAGGCACCGATCACGGCTCGGGAGCGCCGTTGTTCCTGGTTGGCGGGCGGGTGCGATCGGGCGTAATCGGCAAGCATCCCAGCCTGACCGAACTGGAGATGGGCAATCTCCAGCATCACACCGACTTCCGTCAGGTCTACGCCAGCCTGCTGGAAGACTGGCTCGGCGTGCCACACCGGGAGGTGCTGGGTTCCGAATTCAAGAAGGTGGCCGTGCTACGTTCCTGAGACAGCTGCCTACTTCTCAGGCGGCACCTCGGTGATGAGCCTGGCCGAGCGGTTGCGAGTGAAGTAGTTCCACGCCCACTGGGTCATCACCAGGATGCGATTCTCGAACTGAATAAGATATAGAATGTGGACGAAGAGCCAGGCCAGCCAGGCCAGGAAGCCGGAGAGTTTCCATCGCCCAACCTGAGCGATGGCCCGGGCCCGGCCGATGGTGGCCATGCTTCCCGGATCTCGGTACACGAACGCACCCAGAGGCGATTTGCCTGTCAAGCGCCGTTCGATGGTTCGGGCCGCATGGCATCCCATCTGCATGGCTACCTGGGCGACACCGGGGAGGGGTTGACCTTCCTGGAGAAAATGCACCATGTCTCCCAGCACGAACACATCGGGATAACCTGGTAGCGTGAGGTCGGGCTCTGGCCGAATTCGCCCCGCGCGGTCCAGCGTTGCCCCGGATTGCTGGGCCAGGCGCTGAGCCAGGGGCGAGGCCTGAACGCCGGCGCCCCAAAGAATGGTATGACAGGCGATGGTTTCTTCCTGACCCTGGTGCTTGACGCGCACCAGACCGGGTTCGATGCCGACGACGGCGGTGGTGGTTCGCACCAGCACGCCGAGCGATTCCAGTTGCTTCCGTCCCTTGCTTGATAGCTGTGGATCGAAGCCAGCGAGCAGGCGGTCGCCGGCTTCGAGCACAACGACCGAAGCCGAGGCGGGGTTGATGCGTCGGAAGTTCCGGCGCAAGGTATGACGGGCCAGCTCGGCTACAGTGCCTGCCAGTTCCACTCCGGTGGGGCCGCCTCCGACAACCACGAAGGTGAGCAGGGCGCGAATCCTGGCTGGATCTACTTCGCGTTCGGCCGCCTCGAATGCCCCCAGGATGCGGGTCCGCATGGCCCGGGCATCCTCCACAGTCTTCAGCCCCGGGGCCTGTGCCTCCCACTCGGGGTGGCCGAAATAGTGATGGCGCGAACCACTGGCGACGATCAGCGAATCGAAGGGAACCTCGCCCTCGACGGTGAGGACCACCTTGCGCTGCAGGTCGAAGTCGCGCACCTCGGCGAGAAAGACGGTGGCATTCCGTTGATTCTTCAACACCGCGCGGAGGGGTGCGGCTATGTTGGCGGGAGAGAGCCCCCCTGTTGCCACCTGATACAACAGCGGCTGAAACAGGTGGAAGTTGCGCCGGTCGAGCAGCAATACTTCCACGGGCGCCTGGGCCAGGGCACGGGCAGCGTACAACCCGCCGAAGCCTCCGCCGACGATCACCACCCGGTGTCTAGCTTGCATGCTTTCTTTCCCAATCCCTGGTGAGACCTTGTGGACGTCGTTCGACGAAGAATCACTTAGCGCCGACGAGGTGCCATGCTATCGCCCCTGCCTGAAAAGGGAATAGCTCCGCCCCAGGGCGCAGGAGCGTTCCGTGGCTGCTGGGTGGCCGAGGGCATTCTGGGCAGGGAAGGGGCGGTCATCCTCGGTGCCGAGGGAGTCGGCATGGGGATCGTGCGCGGATTCGGCAGCGTGAGCGGAACCCGTCCGCCTGGATTGCCCAGGCCGGACTCGGTTGGCAGCATTTGCCGTCCCGGTTTGATCGTAGAGTTCGTGCTGGAAAGTGGATTGATCGGCGAACTCTGGGTGATGGCTGGACGTCGCGCCTCGGAGCGCAGGGGCCCAGACGCCGGCGATTCAACAAGCCTGGCACCAGGGCGTGCGGGTGGCATGACAGCCCCCGAAGAACCGGAGTAGAAACTGGCTCGGCCAGGGTCTGTCTGCGGTTTGCCGGTGTCGAGCGACAGGGGTTGGCCGGGTTCGCGCTGAGGGGTAATAGATGGAATCGCCGACAGGGCCAGCGCGCGCGTGCCACCGGGGATACCCGGGCGCGGCCCCTCGGTTCTGGCTCGTTCCATCCCGGCCTGGCGGACAGCGCTGGCGTAGCGGGTGTTGACGGTCTGCTCCGCTGGAGAAACCCGAGTGAGAGGGAGAGCGGTATTGCGATAGCTGGCAAGCGATTGAAGGACGCGGGGCGTGGCGGCACCGGCTCGTTCCTGGGCTGCGAGGGTGCTCGGTGGAAGCGGGAGGGTTCCCGTCCGACGACCATCGTAAGTGGCCGCCAGTCGGTTGGCCCAGGCGCCCCGGCCTCCAGCGAAGGCATTGCCGTGATAGGCGAACAACGTGTCGCGTGCCCGGGGTCCATAGAGATGCCAGGGCTGGAAGCCGCGTGCGGCGAAGCGAGCGCCGTAGAAATCGCCGAAGGCATAGTAGCCCCAGCCCGGCCTTGCCCACAGTGCGTTCATCGTCGCTCCCATACCCAGGCAGACGCTGGGCCGGAAGCTATACCCCGGAACGCGCCAGAACCCGCCCCCGCCAAAGTAGACGGGAGCGAAGGGCACCCCACGGGTCAGCATACACCGGTCCCAGAACCCGCCCACGTAGAGAAGGCCGCCAGGCGACCATTGATAGCGCGCGGGGGTGTAAACCCAACCATCGCGCGGCGGGCACCAGAAACCGGGGCGCCACAGCCAGCGTTCGTCCTGCCCCAGCCATATGCCGGGAACCCAGGAGTAATTGTCGGCTGGGGCCGGTTGGTTGGGTCCGATGTCGAGCGATTCGGGTGGGGTGCCCAGGTACGGCATGGTTGGCTGGCCATCGTTGGCCCAGAGGCCCGGCACCCACTGCCAACCTTCATTCGTCTGGTTCCAGTAGCCGGGCACCCATTTACGTCCTGGAGGAGGAATTCGCCAGATACCCGAGATCCAGATGAAATCTTCTCGTTCGTCATCCCAGCTCCAGTAGCCAGGGATCCACGCGAGGTTGTCTCCCTCGGGTTTTTCCTCCGGCGGAGTTTCGGCCACCGGTTCCGGGGGTTTGCGCGGAACCACGAAGGGAGCCCGGGGTCGCTGCTCCGGCGGTTGCGCAAACGCTTCGTGCAGAGGTCCGCGGCCCAGCACCTCGGGTTCGGCAGGTCCCGCCCTGTCTCGTTGCTCAGCACCTGGGACCGGGGGCGGATCGCCCGGCAGGGCCGAGCGCTCGAAGGGAGGTGGCAATTCCGGCGCCTGGGCCAGCAACAACCCGGCGGTCAGGGCGATCAGGCCGAGGGTCCAGCTTGTGGGTGTGGGTGTCCGCATGGTCTGCCTTCCAGATGGGTTTCCTGGACCATTCTACCAATTTGGACAGCCAACCCTGACATGGATTCAACCTGGAAACCTGCGCTGGGCATGCCGACAACGCCGATTATTCCGCTACCCCTACTAGCTGGCGGGTCGAGGGTCGGGTGGCGGCTCCCGGCGGGGCAACGGAAAGCGGCGTGTCCTCCGCACCACCTTGACCCGGGGCGTGGGCTGGTCGTGTTCATCCTCAATATCGCCCACAATTTCTTCCAGCACATCCTCAAGGGTGAGAAGCCCGAGAATACGACCATCGTCATCCCGGATCAGAGCCATGTGACGGTGGGCCTTCTTGAAGAGGCGCAGCGCGTTGGCCACGGTTTCATGAGGCCGTAGGTAGAGGGGTGGATAGAGCGCATCAGACAGCACCACGACACCTTGCAGGCTGAAGAGGTAGAAGAGATCCTTGGTGTTGACGATGCCAACGACGTTATCCAACTCGCTCTCGTAGACCGGCATGCGCGTGTGGGCGCTGGTCCGAACTGCCTCGAGCACCTGATCGGGATGGGTGCTCAACTCCAGGGTGGCCATCCGATCGCGCGGCACCATGCAATCGATCACACACTTACCGGAGAGGTGAAAGATGTTTTCCAGAAGGCTGGCCTGCTCAGCATCGAGAATGCCGGCCTCCTCGGTATCCTCGATGAGCAGAAGAAGCTCTTCCACGGAGTGAACCATATCCTCGCCGGTGGCGGTTTCAAAACCGCACCATTTCAAGAGACGGTTGCCCGTGCCATTCATCGCCTTGATGATCGGGCTGGCGAGGCGCCCAAAAATGAGCAAGGGGCGAGCCAGCCAGAGTGCGGCGCGATCCGGCACCTGCAGAGCCACAGATTTGGGAATCAGCTCACCGAAAACCACATGCAGATAGGTGATCAGACAGAAGGCCACCGCCGTGGCCAGCGAATGCGAGGTCAGCCCCTGCCATCCTTCCGGTAGCCAGGCGAACATAGGTCGAAGCACGTGCGCCAGAGCGGGTTCACCGACAAACCCCAGCCCAATACTCGCCACCGTGATGCCTAGCTGCGTGGCGGCAATGGAATCGTCGAGCACCGTGATAGCGTCCAGCACCGAGCGAGAACCGGCAATTCCTCGCGCAAGCATCTCTTCGACGCGGGTTTTCCGCACTGACACCAGGGCAAACTCCGCGGCCACAAACAGGCCGTTGAGCACCACCAGCGCCGGGACAAGAAGCAACCCGAATAGGCTCCACCAGAACGAGGGACTACTACCATCAACCGAAGCAAACACTTCCGCTCCTTCCAGGAGGTTGGTCAGATGTCGGCACCTCCCCGACCTGTCTGGCGAACCACTCTACCGGTCATTCTGCCTGGCCTGATCCCGTCTCATCCAGCCAGGTCACTGCGCCAGGTCGCGAGAGCGGATTTGCAATACTCGAATAATCCCAGATCGATCAGTTCCTCTTCCACGCTGTCCGGCGTGGGATTCCGCAGCGAGGCTGCTACCTCGCGCAGCAGGATATCGGCAAAGCGGTCCCGGGCCGCGCTCAGCCACTTGCGGACCCAGTCGGCGGTCAACTCCTTGCCGAGGCGCCGGCTCAACTGCTCGGCCATCTCGTGCGACCGTTTATCCGGATGGGCGGCACGGAAGTGGAGCACGGTGTAAAGCGGCCGGCCAGTGCGCTTCTCTTCCTCGCCGAGCGTGTCCCAGGCTTTGTTCAGCAGGTTGGCCTGCCAGTTCTTCAGAAACTCCCGATCCGAGTCGTAGGTGGAATCAAACGTCGCCACCGGATCTTCATTCTCGGGAGAGAGGTTGGCCATGCCGCGCTGTCGGCGCTTGTGGTAATCGATCATCAGGTGATACAGCGCCGATTTTAGGAGATCGCGGAAGCGCCCCTTCTCGGGGTTGGCGTTGCGAAAATCTCCCCGGAGAAACCGCAACGAAAACTCGGAGCCCACCTCGTCGGCCGCATCCGGGTTCCCCAGGCAAGCAAGCAGATAGCGCTGGATGGCCGGCCGGTAGCGCTGCAGGATGGCCTGCTGCGCCAGGTTGACCTCGTCCGGCGCCCCGGCATGCGCCTGCATGAGCACTGGCCATAACGTGTCGATCTGACTGATGTGCCGTCCAGCTGTTTCGGATTGCGATGAGTCCATGCCTGAAATCTCGTGGGCATGAGGCAGGCCCGGATGAGCCGTTCCCCGACATGGGCCATTCTAACGTGTAAACGTCCCTGCGCCCGGAAAAATTGCATCGCCTATCGTCGCAGCACTGCACGGACCGGACTGCCATCGAGATCCTCGAGTTTCAGCGGCAGCGCGATCAACTCATAAATGCCGGCCGGGACATGAGCCAGCACCAGCCCTTCCAGGATGGCCATGTCATGCTGGAAAAACCGCTGATGCGACTCGAGAGGCTGAGCGTCAAAAAGGTCTACACTGGGAGTATCGATGCCAATGAGGATCACACCCTGATCGTGCAGGAAGTCGATGAGATCGACCGACAACGCGGCGAAGTCGGTGTTGAACTCCTCGGGGTTGGGGTAGGTGCCCGTCGCCAACAAAACTCGCGAGGCCAGTACCGGTCCCGGCAGGTCGGACACGCTCAGCCGGCTTCCTCGGACTGCCTTCACCTGCATGACCTGGCAGGGGCCCAAGTAATAATCGAGGTCGCGCAAATGGATGCCGGGGCCGTCGCCATAGTGGTTGGGCGCATCAACGTGCGTTCCCAGATGCACGGTGGCATGCAATGTCGACAGTGTGACATCGTCCCCACGTTGCCGGGACAGACGCATCTCGCGCGACATGGGAGTGTCACCGGGCCAGACCTTCAAGCGCGGGCTAATCACCGAGGAGATATCGTAAATCATGGCGGGTCTCGTAATGGGGTGTCGGACTCAGACCCGGGCAATTTAACACCCGACCGATCCATCGTCGGGAAGGGTATTGTACAGCGAGACAGGAGCAAGGCAGAGATTCCCGATTGCCGGCGACGTCAGCAGTATTCGGCTGTCGTCGGATTCCACGCGGCAGTTGCGGGCTTTCGTGGCCGAGGCGTCGTGCGTCCGGATTATTTGCTGCATCCCACGTCGAGCAGCCCCTTGCCGTCCTTCTCCAGACCACGGATAATCGCCGTGCATGGATCCACACAAGGAGAACTAGTCATGCGAACTGCTTGGATGGTGCTGGCGTTAAGTGGGCTGCTCGTGGTGGCGTCGGTACAGGGCGAGTCGCCCGGGGCTCCCAAGGGATTCAAACCCCTGTTCAACGGCAAGAACCTCGAAGGATGGAAGGTACACGGAGGCAAGCTCGGCTCCTGGGCGGCCGTAGACGGCATCCTTTTTGTCAAGGGGGGTGGCGGCGGCTGGCTGATGACCGAGAAAGAGTACGGCGACTTTGAGCTACGCCTCGAGTTCAAGCTACCCAAGGGCGGCAACAGTGGCGTTGCACTCCGCTCGCCTCTCAAGGGCGACCCCGCCTACACCGGCATGGAGATCCAGATTCTCGACGATGCCAGCCACAACATTCAGAAGTGGCAGCAGACCGGATCGATTTACGGCGTGGTCCCTTCCGCGAAGCTGGCCACCAAGCCGCTCGGTGAATGGAACAGCTATCGCATCCTGTGCCAGGGTCGCAAGGTGCTCATCGAGTTGAATGGCGAAAAGATCATCGATGCCAACCTGGACGATCACAAGGAGAAGCACGCCAAGGCACACCCGGGCATCCTCCGCGAGAAGGGGCACATCGGCCTGCAGGAACATGGTGGTAAGGTGGAGTTCCGTAATCTCTACATCAAGGAACTATAATTCCTGACATCTCGCGCAGTTCAAGAATCAGTTTGGCTTGATTCTTGCATATGAGCTAGGATAGTACCAGGTGCGAGCCCCGTATCACCCTCGATGCGAACCGGATCGCAATACCTTCCGTGTGGGGCCTTCTAGTGTCCCACACACCCTATCCTTCCTCGGAGGACCAGGCCATGGTCCACTTCTCGATGCGCTGTAGCGCCTGCAAAGCTCGTATCAAAGCACCTGCCGCGCTCGTTGGACAAACTCGCCAGTGTCCACGTTGTCACAAGCCGTTCCGCGTTCAGCCTCAGCCTCTCGAAGATTCTGATCCGATTCTGGTGGTGACGGAATACCTGGAAACGGATGCTTCTCCTCCCCTGAGAAAACAAGCCTGACGGCCCACTTCGCCCATGGTCTCTGACTGGCCGGGTCGTCCCAGCGTGACGCGGACGGCCCGGCCAGTGTGCGGAATCGACTCAGTTCGCGCGCTTCTTGCTGGGTCGAAGCCGCACCTGGATGATGGGATTGGGCTGATCCCGGCGGATTTCGAACTCGCGGGTCTCAGCCACGAATCCCCCCTTGGCCACATGAACTTCATGCCGGCCCTCGCGTACCGGGATCTTGATCGGCTTCAACCCGCCGGGGGTTTCGGTGCTCCACTTTTTCCCATCGAGATGAATCGTCGCCCCTGCTTGGTCCACTTCCAGGGTCAGGCTGCCCTTCACCGTCGTCGAATCTAGGACAAGCACCACAACCAACAGCGTGGTGGCCAGGCTTGCCAGGATGCCCAGCACGTAAGGGAGCCAGGTGGCGCCTCCACGCGGCCGACGGGCACGACCCTGGCGGGCATCGCTTTGGTTGACATCCTCGAAGGGATCGCCTGCCATGCCTCACTCCTTGTGCAGCTGCTTGACAAAGGTGACTGGATCGACCAGGGGAGCATCCAGGTGCTGAACCATCCGATCCACGGCCGGTCGATCCTTGAAGCCCATGCCAGTAACCACACAGACGACCACGGCATCGGGTTGCAACTCGCCACAAGCGGCAGCCTTGAGCGCCCCGGCCACGGAGACCGCGCCGGCTGGCTCCGTGAAGATACCCTCCTCACGTGCCAGAAGCGCCTGCACGTTCCACACTTCCTCGTCGCTCACGGTGTGCCCCGTGCCGCCGCAGGCCCGGCAGGCCTCGATCACCGCATGGCCATCGATCACGTTTGGCACCTGTAGACCGCTAATCTTCGTGGTGCAGGAGACATCGCGGGCCTGACGCGCCATGGAGCGCAAAGGCGTGGCGATGGTGTCGTTGCCGGCCGGCTGAACGCATTCGACCGCTACCGAGCGCCCCTGTCGGGCGAAGGCCCGCGTGAGAGCCAGGACCAGACCGCCGCCCCCCGCCGGGCAGAACACGTGGTCGATGCGCTCCGGTAGTTGATCGGCCAGCTCGTGTCCCAGGGTTTCGACACCGCTCATGCCAGCGGGGCTGAAATGATACGCGCTGATCTGTACGGCGGCATCCTCGGCGCTACCCCGCTTCTGAATGGCACCGAAAACCTGGCCGGAAACTTCAGGGTCGAGTCCGAAGCCACGGACGCGAAATAACCTGGCGCCATAGGCCAGCATCTGGGCGAGTTTCTCGGCGGGGGCAGTTTCGACGATGGCGATGACACACTCGATCCCGGCAACGGCACAGTAGCCTGCCAGGGCAGCCCCGGTGTTCCCGCTGGATGTGGCCACACACAATCGCCGCCCTTGCGCCACCATGTGCGAGATGGCGGCCGCGGCAAAGCGATCCTTGTACGATCCGGTGGGGCTGACATAGTCGAGCTTGAAGTACAGGTTCGCAAGCCCCAGGCGCGATCCCAGACGCCGGGATTGCACCAGCGGCGAGTTTCCTTCCCCCAGGGTAATGCGAGCGGCGGGGGGTACCTTGTCGATCCAATCGGCGAAACGCCAGATGCTCATGCCGAAGTCCTCCTGACCGCAGATAATACCATTCGGCCAGCCCAACGCACAGGGCCGACCCGCCTGAGTAGCGGATCGGCCCCAAGGTTTCAGCGTGGTGTCCGAGTGAAGATCAGTTCTGCGCCTGGATCTTCTTCGTCGGACCTTCCCAGTAGCGGATCGTCAGATGGCCGAGCAGAATCGGATTGGGCAGGTCGTCGGTCTGCAGGACTTCTCCGCGGATCGGCTCAAGTTCGTTGACGATCAAACCACCGACATCGCGACCGATGGCGATCTTGTTGCCGCTCGAACGCAGCTGGATGTTATTGGCCTTCAGCAGCGCCATTCGAACCTCTTTCAGAGACGCCCGCTTCGAGACATTCCGAGGCAGGGCGCGGCTGGAAACCAGCATATCGACTTCATCCGGCCCCACCGGTGGCCGTTGATCGCCGCTGGCGAACACAAAGACGTCGATCCAGCCCGCCTTGTTGCCAAACTCGCTGGCCCGGCTCAGCGATTCTTCCGGCGTCAGCACCTTGAACTCGAGCAGGTTCTTCCCCTCTGTGTCGGTGTAGAAGCCCTTGAACTCGTCGCGGACTCCCTTCCGGGTGGCATCGTAGATCCACTTCCGCAGCTGGTACGGTTCGCCCGTATCCATGGCGAAACTGCTCTTGCCGTTGACTAGGAGCAGGGCACCCATCTTCCGATTCGTGTCGTCGTTGCGGGTCAGGTACATGGCCACCTTGGTGCCAGGCTTGGCTGGTGGTGCCGTGTAGATCGGCGCCTGGGCTCCCTGGCCCTCGGTCATCGCCTTGAGGTCCTGCTTCACACCGTCGTAGTGAAGCTCGAAGGCAAACCCAGCGACATGATCCGGTGTAGGAACCTGGCCCTGACCGCCTCCAGTTGGCTGCTGCAGCTTCCCGGTCTGGTCCTGCTGAGTCACCTGACCCACGATCTGCTCATCGCGCTTCGACGGTTTCGCCGCTGCCCGGCTGCGAGCCAGGGCGAAGTTGTATCCCAGGTCGGCAGTCAGGATGGCGTCGGTGCGGACCTGGAACTTCCAGCTTTGTGTAGGAACCACCTTCCCATGCTCAAACTTGCTGGCTGGCGTCAGCAGGTCGATCTGAATCTGCGTGACGTCACGCCGGTTCCCCTCGTTGGTGATAATCCCCGTGAGGAAGCCTTGGGCCTTCACAGTTTTGCCTCCCCAGGCCAGGTCGTAGTTCTGGGTGAATAGTTTCTTGAACTCCGCCTCGCTGGTTGTGTAGGAGCCCACTTTCCCCTGCATGGCCCGGCTGGCCGCTCCGCGAATCACTCCGATCGCCTGGCTCTCGTTGGAGTCCATGGTCATGATCAGAGCATTTTCGATGCGGGTGGGCATGTTTTTTCCCAGCGGTGCCCCCCCATAGGCCGGCTTGCGACTGCCCACCTGCACCCGGAAGGGAAGGACACCTACGGTGTCGATCTTCTTTCGCTTGAGGTGGGAGATGATCTCGCTGCTTTTATCCAGGAGGCCTCGATCCAGGGTGCCGGCCTCACTCGTGGCAGGCAGACTTGCCCAGCCGATTCCTGTCAGCACCAGGGCCATGGCCCATCCAGTCATCCGATTCGCGGTCATCGTACACCTCAAGGGTTAGAAACCTCGATGGAGATCCATCGATTAGCGGGACCGCAGGCGAACAATCCGCGCCGGTTCCGCTGGCTCACCGTTGCCTGTCCATTCCAACGCCTTCAACATCACCGGCTTGCGCAACCCCTCGAACTGAGTCTCCAGGGCGGGAAGCACGCGGTCGGTGTCCTTCAGGGCCCGCAGGTGCAGTTTGCGCTCACCAGCCTCCAGCGTCACGTCGTTCCACTGAGACTGGCCCGCCCAGCGGTAGCGATAACTTCGTGGACGATCGGTTGCATTCTCGATGGCCACCAACGCACTGGACCGACCCAGGTGAAAAGCGTGCGGCACCTGCTTCCGATCTTCGATGCGCTCACCGCGACCGATCATCTCCTTCCGCCATTCGCCGAACAGACTTTGCGTCTCGTCGCGCAACTGGGGATAGAACTCGCGCCAGGTCAGAAACCCATCCTTGTCGCCATCGAGAAGCGTGATGGGTTGCCGCAACATGCGGCACAGCGACCGGGTAAAGACGCCGCCCATCTGATTGTCGCTCCACGACGTATTGTCTGTGGCCGCCGTCACGTCGATAGTCCCACGAGCCTGGAAAATCAGGTTGCGCACCGTGGGATGCAAGGTCTTCGCCCGAGGATAGGCCTCCCTGGGCATGGTAAAATCCCGGAGCTTCTGTGGGGTGCTGCAGCAGTCAGTGACCAGGAGAACCAGGTCGGTCCCCTTGGCCTCCATCGCACGGACCACGTCCTGGCGGAACAATGGCCCCCCCTGCTTTAGATCGAAGAAGGGTCGGCCAGTTTTTTCCTCACGAGCCCCATGGCCAGCGTAGTAAAACAGCAGGCCGTCCTCCTTGTTCACTCTCAAGTTTCGATAGTGCGACAGGATGGACCGGGCGTTGGCCTTCTGTCCTTCGAGAACGTGCAGGGTGTACCGATCAACAGGGATGGTGCGTTCGAGAAACTGCTCCATCCGTTCGCGGTCGATCTTCAAACTGAACGCCAGATCCTTGGCTCCGGTGTCCACCACCAGCAAAACATGCAGATGGCGGATCTCGGTCGGAGTGCTGACCACGGGGGCCGCATCGAGCGTACCTGCACACACAAGGGCGGCCCCAAATACCACCAGTAACTGGCTATGCCGGGCGACCATTGCATGACTCCTGAAGTTGTTACTCGAGGACGATACACATTCCCCGTGGGTCTGCACCTCTTGTACGAGCAGAAACGGACACTGTGACGGAAAATGGATCTCGCGCTATCTCAGGTTGAAGTCCAGCCGCGCCAGAAACAGGTGCTTCCGATCGCCCCGCTGGTACAGGTCCTCGAGCAGAACTCCCAGTGCGGGCGTGATTTTCCCCGTGAAGACAGTCTTGAGCCCCACCCGAATGGTTTGCGGTTTTTCGAAGTCGATCATGTACTGTCCGACCGGATTGCGGCCGAACCAGAGGCTCAGCTCGTTGATCCCCTGGGTCTTGAGATTGATCTCCGCTGCTGCCGGGTCGATCCGCCCCGTAAGGGCAGCGGGCGAGGCCAGGTTGTTCCAGCGGAGCGGATCCACCAGGTTGCGTGGGCTAATGTGCGGAGCACTCAACCAGTAAAAGCGATTGTCCTCGGGACGCATGGTGCAAAACTCGTTCCCAAAAATCGTCCCATTGCCATCGGTACCCAGCTGGCGAAGCGGAAAAACGCGCCGCTGCAAACGCATCCAGTCGAAAATGAACGGCAGCTCGCCCGAAAAGAACTCGGTGCCCCGACCTTTGTACTCCACCCACAGGGCTGGATAGCCTCGCAAAATCCAGTTGTTGAACTGCTCGCGAAGCAGCGTCTGCGAGTCCGACCCGCGGGTGCCGTTCACCACGTAGAAGGGAAGATACTGGGCATTCCGCCAGCAACGCTTGGCAAAAAGGTTGGGACCTGCCGCCATCGGAATGACGCCGGCGAAGAGGTCGGGATGGGCCAGACCGATGTCGAACGCCGCCTTGCCCCCTTCGCCTTGCCCGAACAGGAAGACACGATCGGAATCGATCTGATAGCGCCGGCGCAAGTCGCGAATGGTATCGAGCACACTGTCGTGTTCACGTTCAGTGTAGGCGTACTCATCCGCCAGCCCCCGGGCCCACTGGGCAGCCGCCAGGATGTAGCCATGGTCGGCCGCCAACTTCTCGAAGCGAGACAGGATCTGCCGGGGGGTCATCCCTGCCTCGGGCAGCAGCACCAGCACCGGATACTGCCTGTTGTGCGTGTACTCGGGAGGCAGCTGCAAGAAATAGGTCGAAGGATTGCGCCCGCTGCCGGCCTTGCACTCGATCACCTCTGTAGATCGTTCGCGCGCCGGCTCCACCGGTGGGAGATGATCGATCATCTGTGCGATCTCATCGAGTTCGACCGGCGGGGTCACATTTTTCTGATACTCGGCCAAGATGCGTTTGCGGGCGGCCAGATCGGTCTCCTGGAGATACTCCAGGACCATTTGCCGGGTCTTCCACAGGTTGACCGCCGTGTCGGGTCGCGCTTCGGCCGAGGGGCTGCCTAGCAACCACCCGGACACCGCCAGTGCCAGCAACTGCTCGGGAGATACCGTGGATTTGCTTCCTCGAGTCAGTTGGCGTTGAGCTTCGCGGTACTGCCCCTGGAAGGCATCGAGTCGAGCCACCGTGGCGGGATGCAGCTCGGTTAGTAGCACCGTTACCGCCGAACCCAGGGCTTTTCCCACGGGCGAGGTGGCCTCGCGCAGGGTTTGCTCGAGCGCGCGGGTAGTCTCGGTAATCTGGTCGGCCTCGCCAGCTAGGCGGGAACGCATATCCCGCAGGTCAGCCTGTATGCGGTCGGTCAGTGTCCGGCTCTGGAACGACTCGAGCCTTTTGCGCACGGCTTCGTGCCGGCCAGCGTGGTACCAGTTCTTGACCTGCTCCCAGTCCTCGCGGTTGCGTAGCTTGTCGAGCAGCGTTCGGGCCGATTCCACACGCTCCTTCTGATCGGGAAAGGTTTCCAGCACTCCCGTCAGTTCCTTCTGAGCCAGGTCGTACCAGCCAGCCTGAGCCAGAAAATCGCCAATGCGCAACCGCTTGGCCACCGCCTCAGCCGGTTTGTCCTTGTCGGCTTCCATCAACGAAGGGTTGCTCTTCAGCAGTTGCAGCACCTCGCCCGGCTCCCACTCCCGGGTGAGGTAGGCGGCGCTCCAGCGAAACTTCGTGACCGCATCGACCCGGGCGAAGTACGGCGAAAGCGTGGCCAGCCCCTGAATTACACCCACGCGACCGTACCCCGGCGACCGGAAGGCGTACTCACGCTCCCAGCGTTTAAGGTCCCACTTACCTACCTCCACCACCTCGAGATGGGGCGGGAGTGGGCGGGGATTGACGATCAATCGTCCGCTCCGGCTTAGAACCCGTTCCTCGGCCGGGTTGGCCAGCTTTTCAACGATGCGCACCTGACTTGGGGCAAAATAGATGCGCCGGGGGCCATCATCGATCATGAAGAAGCCCTTGGGGATCAGGGTCATCTCCCGGCTGACCGGATCTAACTCTGCGGTCACCTCGCGTCGAACGGTCCCCTGGACCACGTACCCGTCCTTGAGAAAGATCAGGTCGGCCCCAGCCGGGGGGATGGCGATGGCGAGCAACGCGCAGAAAGTCAGAAAAACGCGCGATGCAAGACGCATGGTAGGCTCCTGTTGGCAGGGGGTTTCCCCTCTCTTCCCCCGGAAAGTCACTCACATTCTCTGGCGAAGATGGGCCGAGCGTCAAGCGAGCAGTTGCATCTCGAAAAAATAAATCCGAGAATATCTCCAGGAGACGATTGTTGTAGTTTCGCTCGAGGGGCCTTCCCTCCATGCCCATACGCTTCCGCTGCCGACACTGTGACCAGCTACTGGGGATCGCCCGCCGCAAGGCTGGGTCGCAGGTCCATTGCCCCACCTGCCGCAACCCGGTGGATGTGCCCTACGAGGACGAGCCCTCGCGCGTGGAAGAGCCCGACGTGGTTCCCATGCAGGAGCCCGGCCAGCCCCCCCCACTATTTGAACGCGACGATTTCGAGGACCTGCTCCAGGGCGGTCTGCCCTCGCAGGAACTGGGCCGCACTCAGGGTAGCGCCGTGCGCACTCCGCCGCCGGCCACACGGGCCAGCCCCGCGGTGCCGCCTCCACCCCCCAGGACGGCTCCGTCGGCTCCTCCTCCGTTCGTGGAAACTAGCTGGTCCGCTCCGCAGATGCAGCAGGCCGAGGTAGCTCCAACACCGGCTGGCCTGGTCCTATCTCCAGCGGGAGCCACCGTGCTGACCGTGGTCATGATCCTGCTGCTGGCCGTGGCGTTTGCCCTGGGGCTTATCGTGGGTCGCTTCCTGCTTTGATAGGCCCCAAAAAAGCCCGAGCCGGGCAGGAGAGGCCCCCCTCTCCCCTCCCGACCCGAAGCTTTCGACATCCAACAGTTACTTCTTCACCGCTGCGGGCTTCTCGGTCCCTGGCGGTTGCAGGGTCTTGATCAGTGCGCCGGTCTGCCCGTTATACAGGTGGACGACGCCTTCCTGCCCCCCCGCTGCCACAACCGCTCCATCCGGGCTGACCCCCACGGCCATGAGATAGTCATTCCCGGCCGAGAAGTTGCGGACGTTGTTCCCGTTGGGGTTCCACACGCGCACCTGCTGATCGCCCGAGCAGGTGGCAAAGTTGCTCGTCTTGCCAATGAACACGAGCGCGGTCACCTGCTTGCCGTGAGCGTTGATGGTCCGCACCTGTTCGCCCTTGGCAAAGTCCCAAACCTTGACGACGTTGTCGGCCCCAGCGCTAGCAATCAGCTTGCCATCGGGCGAGAAGCCCACGCCCATGACATGGTGGGTGTGCCCCTCGAACGCCTTCTGAAACTTCCCGGTGGCCACGTCGAAGGTCTTCACGAACTTGTCGGCACCGCAACTGACCAGCAGCTTGTCGTCGGGGCTAAAGGCGACCCCAAACACCGTGTCGCTGTGGACGTTCTCCTTGATCTCCAGCACCACCTTGCCGGAAGCGACGTCGATCAACTTCAGCTCGCCTTCCTGGGTCGGCGCTCCGCCTCCGCAGGCCAGGAGCTTGCCATTACTGGAGAAGGCCATCGTCACCACGCGCTCGCCGAATCCGGGAATCACCTGCTTCAACGCACCAGTGCGGGCATCCCACAGCTTGACCTCCTGGAAGCTCCCCGAGGCCAGGTACTTGCCATCGGGGCTGAAGGCCAGCGATTCGACCAGAGACAGGTGCGCGGTGTTCAGCGGCTTCTTCTCGGCGTTCTCGACCTTCGGATCGATCAGCGTTCGAACATGAGCCCCCGACCCGGCATCGTAGACGTGGATCTGATTGCCGCGCGAGGCCGCCACCGCCGATTTATCTGGGCTGACCGCCAGGCCCAGCACCGGCGTCACAGCGACCGGAGGTGCTTTGAGCACGATCTTGGCCGCGGCACGGGCTCCGGTCGGCGCCTTGGCGCCCTGGTCAATCCACAGGCGAATCAGCGCCAGTTCCTCGGGCGTGAGCGGCTCCTCGCTCTTGGGGGGCATGTACGGCCGCTGCGTCTTGACCGAAAGCTTGTACAGAAGACTTTCAGCCCCCTTACCCGGGATCACCGCCGGTCCACGCTTGCCGCCACGCATCATGGCGTCGTAGGAGGACAGGTCGAACTTCCCTTCCTTGATGTTGCCCGAGTGGCAGAAGGCGCACTTGTTGACAAAGATGGGCTCGATCTCCTTCTCGTAGATCACCGGAGTTTTGCGATCGAGCTTGATCTCCTTGATGATCTGCTCCCGCTTGGAGCGCTTCTCCTCCTGTGCGCCGACGAACCCGGCGGGGAGGATGCCGATAAGGCAGGCAAGCAGCAAGACACGTGTCATGAGTCTCTCCAGCGAACGAGCGGATGCCTACTTCGTCACGTTGAGGTTGAACTTGGTTTCGTGGACCGTTGGCGTCTTACCGTTGAACAGCGCAGTCGCCTTGACCACCAGATTCGACCTCCCTCCGGGTGCCGCGCCGGCGGGCGCCTTGAGAACCAACTTGGCCTCGTTCTGATTGGCGGGGATTGTCACCTCGGCGGCCTCGACCCCTGCGATGCCAGCCGGCAGCACCACCTGGACCTTGAACTCGCCCTGGTAGTTGAATAGCCGGACGACCCGAACCATCAGTTCGGTCTGCCCGCCGATCTTTACCGTGGGATTGGTCGTCGAGAGGGAAACCTGCGCGAGCGATTTGGGAAGCACCGTGACCGAGATGGGAGCCGACGCCTGGACGATGAAGGTGTTCGGCCGATTCTTGTCCATCGGATTCTTGTTGAAGGGGATCTGCGTTTGCCCCCGGAAGACGATGTTGTAGGTACCTGGAGGCACGTCGTTCGCCACGGTCACAGGCACCGGCACTCCGTTCTGGTTGGCGTTAATGTTCACTGGTTGGTTGTTGTTGAACCGCAGGTTATTGGCGAGCTCCAGCCCCGGGCGGTTCTGGGGCGCCATCAGGCTCACCTGCACCGGATTCTTGATGTCAGGCAGCATCCGATTGATGGCAATCGTGACCGTTGCCTTGTCTCCCTGCACGATCTCGGCTCGGTCTATGGTGGGCGACAACGTGAATGGCGCCTTGCCGCGCACCGACAACCATAGCTCGTGCTCGAGGCGGGTAATGGTGGGTGTGTTCTGGTTGGGCTGTACCGGCCAGATAATGCCAGCGGTCCGGGCCTCGCGGACCACCTTGACCCCGTTGATGGTGGCTGTCCCCTTGACCTTGATCTGCCCCACCCAAGGGGTGGCAGACGGTGCGGCTGTCAGCACCAGCGAAGCCTGACGCACCGAACCGTTTAGCACCTGCGGCGGACAGATCACACCCGCGGGCAGGCCCTCCACTGCCAGTTCGATGTCACCGCTGAAGGTGTCGCTTCGATTGGCCACCACGGTCAGCGCCTCGTGCCCGCCCTGGCCGACGCTGGGCACATCGGGCGACTCGTCGGAACTCCCCAGCGCCACCAACTGGAAATCCGGGACATCCTTCTGTATGCGCACGGAGTAGGAGTGCCGGGGGCCAAAGATGGTGTCACCTGCGCGACTGGCCACCAGGAGTTCGTACTTGCCGTCCTCGGCCGCCGTGAAGCGATAAACAGGTGGATCTTCGCTTCGACTGAAGAACTTGGGAGAAAGTAAGTTCGTGTTCTCGTTGAGCGGCGATTCGTAGATCTCCGCCTTGGTCTTTTGGTTCCGCACCAGGATGGTCATGTACGTCGGGGCGCCCAGGCGGCTGGAAGTGACCTCGATGTTCCAGGTTTCGCCCTTCTTCGCCGTGATCAGGTACCAGTCCCGATCGCGGCGTTTCTCGATGCGCCCGGCGATTTCACAGGGCAGGGGCACTTCCTGAGCCGTTTCCGGGGTGTCGTTGTTGGCGGCCTCCTGGATCAATGGAGCGTCGGCCAACCCCAACAGGAACGGGTTGGACGCGCCGGCTGCATTCTTCACCCGCACTTCAATACCGTCCTGCCAGCCAGTGGAAGGACTGACATGGCCAGAAAACCGCAACTTTCCGCGTCCGTCAGCCGGCGCCGTCACCGTGAGCGTGGCCTTTTCCAGGATCGAATCCTCGGTGCGCGAAGCAGGATCGAGCGTGCCATTAGGCAAGTTCCGGCCGTAGAGTGTCACCGTCGTGGTCTTGCCTGGCTCGACCACCGAGGGAACGATGGCATCGATCCACGGCGCCGTGGTGATCGACAGGCGATAAAAGTTGTCGGACGAACCGGCCGGGATGCCTCCCACAATGGCCGTTCGGAACGTGTGCGTGAACTGATACAGCCGGACCAGGTAGTCGCCATCTTCCGGCGCGGTGAAGTCGGTGACGGCATCGTAACCCTGGTAGATCCGGTTCGAGGCCAACTGTCGATCCTTGCTGTCGAACACCTCGACCTGCGGTTGGAAGCGGCTATCGATGGAGGAAGCCAGGCAGGCTACCACCACGCGCTGGCCCTTCTTGACGGGCACCAGGAAATAGTCCACGTCGGTCGGGCTCTGCATCTCGCCGTTGATGGTTGTGTTCAGCTGCACCTTCTGGGCCTGATCGACGTCACTGTTAGGCTCTTTCTCGGCGATCTCCGTCAGATCTCCGATCACGAAGACGCGCGGGTTACTCACACCCCACTTGTTGATCAGACGCACGTCGTGATTGCCCAGTGGGACATCGGGAGCGACGGTCACCTTGAATCGATACAGGTCGGCCGGCAACGATCCAGCGACGGGCAGCGGCTTCTTGGTCTTGGGGTCGATCTCGGGCTTCGGCACAGGAACCGCCTCGGCCTTGATGCCGGGGTGGCTGAAAACCAGCTTTTCCGCCTCCTCGAGGTGACGCCCTGCCACCACGACCTCCAGAGTGGCGCCAGCCTTCGCGCCAGCCGGGGAGATCTGGTAGAGCCGCGGGCTGGGTAACCCGGATGGGTTGCGTTGTGCCTGGACCGGGACGGCCCAGCCGAACAGGGCCAAAGCCAACGCGCAACACAGGCGCAGCCGCTGAGGCGTGGTCATCGATTGGGACTCCCCTGGTAAATCAGCTATCCCGGACGGTCGCAAGGTTCGGCAAGGCGATGGTGGTGGGAGGCTGCAGAACGCAGGTGGGAACGCGGGTGCGCCAGTGGTTCTGCTATTCTCAGAATCCTAACGGCCGAATCCAGGGCGGTCAAGCATCTACTCTCATCGGACTCAGATTGTCCGATTTACTCAGGCCAGCAGATCGTGCAGCACGTGGCCATGCACGTCGGTCAGCCGGCGGTCGGCTCCGTTGTGGCGGAAGGTAAGGCGCTCGTGGTCGATGCCCAGCAGGTGCATAATGGTGGCGTGAAGATCGTAGCTGTACAGCGGCCTGGGCGAGCGCCAGCCCCACTCGTCGCTGGCCCCGGTCACGGTGCCGCCCTTGATACCGGCCCCGGCAAGCCAGGCCACACCGGCGCCGCCATTGTGATCTCGTCCCAGCGATCCCTGGCTGAACGGCTGTCGGCCGAACTCGCTGCACCAGACCACCAGAGTGTCCTCGAGCAATCCTCGACTTTTGAGATCTCGCAGGAGGGAGGCTATCGGCTGGTCCACCTGCCGGGCGATGCCGGCCAGTTCGGTCTGAATGTTCCCGTGGTTGTCCCAGTTGTTTGCCGGTCCACCCGCGCCCGACCAGACCTGGACAAACCGTACTCCGCGCTCCACCAGCCGCCGGGCGGTCAGGCAGCTTTTGGCGAAGGGGCCCGTGGTCGGATCGTCCACCCCGTAGAGATCTCGGACCGGGCGCGATTCGCGGTGGAGGTCAAACGCCTCCGGTGCGCTGCGCTGCATCCGGGCGGCCAGCTCGTAGGCCGCTATCCGGCCTTCCAGACGGGAATCGCCCGGGTTGCGCTCGGCATGAGCCTGGTTCATTCGGCGAAGGATCTCCAGCCCAGCCTGTTCTCCGGGGGGAGTGATAAACCGGGTTCCGGGAGGTGGCCCCAGGAAGGGGATGGGGTCCGCAGCGTTGAGACGTACCACCGTGCCCTGATGCACTACCGGCAGAAAGCCCGACGAGAAGTTACCCAGGTTGTTGTACGGCAGGCCGCGTTGATCCGGCAGCACGACGAAGGTAGGCAGGTCGCGACTTAGCGCTCCCAGGCCGTAGGAGAGCCAGGCACCCAGGCAGGGAAACCCCGGCAGAGTGAAGCCGGTGTTCATCATGTAACTGGCCGGACCATGCACGTTTGTCTTCGATCCGATGCCGAAGATGAACCCCAGGTCATCGACGCACTTCGCCAGGTGGGGAAAGACGCCCGACACCCAGCGTCCGCACTGGCCATGCTGGGCGAAGGGAAACGGGCAGCGAAGCACCTGGCCCGGCGTGGAGGTGACCGCCTCGACGCGCACACCGCCGCCGGGATCAAATTTCTTGCCGTGCTGTTTGTCGAGCAACGGCTTGTGATCGAAGGTGTCCATCTGGCTGACGCCACCATTCATGAATAGCTGAATGACTCGCCGAGCCCGGGCCCGATGGTGAATGCCGCCAGCGAGATCGTCGCGCGGCGCAGCTGCAAGAACTCCGTCCTCCGCGAGCAGCTGGGTGAGCGCGATACCGCCCAGGCCTCCGCCCAGGTGCCACAGCAGCTCTCGTCGATGTAGCAGTGTCATGTTCGCACCTCGATCTCTCACTCGACGAAGAGAAACTCGTTGCAGTTAAACAGCAGCCGACACACCGCCGCCAGGCCGTGCTGCCGGGCATGTGTCGTCAGCCAGCGCACCTCATCGGGCTGACCGGGCCGGCCCAGGGCCAAAGGAAAGCCCCGACGCACCGCCGCTTCGACATCCTGGCCGCACTCCGCTTCTAGTCGTCGGGCAAATCGCTCGGCCATCCGCACCATGAAGCGATCGTTGAGCAGGGCCAGCGCCTGCAGCGGGGTGATCGAGGAGGCACGCACCGGCGCGAAGAGCGAGGCATCGGGGCAGTCGAATGTCTCAAACAGTGGATCTGGCAAGGTGCGGAACAGGAAACGGTAGATGCTCCGCCGTGAGGCGCCGGGCGAATCGAGATCGAACTGCTCGTAGTGGACGTTGGGAGTGACGTGGATGCCAGGCGACACCGTGAACTGCTTGACCGATGGGCCGCCCATCTGGCGGTCGAGTTGGCCAGCGACGGCGAGGACGGCGTCACGCAGACTTTCGGCGTCCAGCCGGTTACGATTGCCGCGCCAGAGCAGGGTGTTGTCGGCATCAATCCGAGCGGCGATTGGGTCGTGCCGCACTGCCCGGCGATAGGCAGCGCTGGTGACGATCAGGCGGTGGATGTGCTTGAGCGACCCCGTGTCGCGTAGCTCAGCCGCCAGCCAGTCAAGCAGTTCGGGATGACTAGGCGGCGCACCCATCTTGCCGAGATCGCCCACTGAGGTCACGATGCCTCGTCCCAGGTGAAGATGCCACAGGCGGTTGGCCATCGATCGCCATACCAGGCTGTTGCGCCGGTCGCTGATCCAGCGCGCCAGAGCTGCCCGGCGCGCTCCTTCCAGCTCAGGTTGATCGATAGCCAGTGTCGAAGGAGCCCCTACCAGGAACGAGAGCGCCCCCGGCTGGGCCAGTCCCAGGGGACGAGTGATCTCGCCGCGTCCAAGAATCTGCACCGGGCGGCAGCCCTTCGCTGGTTGAAAGCTACTCACCGGCTGAAAATCGCTGGCGGCGGCGAAGACGCGCTGTTCAGAAGGCAGACGAGCCAGATCGCTTTTCACTTCTTCGATGAGTACGTGGCGAGTCAGGATGGTTCGCTCCTGCACCGTTCGGCGAGAAGCCTCCACGGTCAGGCTAGCGGCCACCTCTGCAGGGAGTGGTTCGATGGCTCCAGGGTGGATTGCTCCGGTGGCGGCCAGCCGTAATCGACCGATCAGGTGCCCCTGACCGTGCGTCTGTTCGAGCGTGAAGCGCAGGCGAACTCCCCCACTCTGGACAAGTGGCTGAGCAAGGAAGAATACCGCCTGGTGCGAGCGACCTACCGCCGGGTAAATGCCCCATGCTGTGGCTGGCTGGCCATCAATTGCCCGGCGAATGTCCCAGCCCAGCTGATCGAAGTCCGCCGTCGCGGAGCGAATCGCCACGGAGGCCGTTCCGGCCTGAATGCGGAACTCGTTGAGATGGAGGTTGCCGTTCTCCTGCCGACCCGGGCCCTTGTGCGGTAAGTTGTCATCCGTTAGCACCTCGAGGCGGATTGCCGTGATCCGGGGAAGGGCCGCGCTGGTCGTCACGAAATAGGTATCGCGCTCGGGCCGGGGTCCGCCGAAGCGCACGGAGCCATCACCCAGAGTGGTGGGGACTGAGCCATGGCTCGTTGTGACCGTGATTGGAGTCAGCACCTGCCAGGTATTCCCTGCGCGTCGCGTCACCCAGTCGGAGACGCGACGTTCGTTCGCAGCAGAAAGCAACTCGGTCGCAGGAGCTGCCAGGATCGCCTTTTGACGTTCCAGCAGAGTCTGCCGACGACGATGTACCACCGGGTCGGGGTCGAACTTGCGCTCGGCGCGATCGATCCCGGCAAATACCGCCTGCAGGCCGTAATACTCGCGCTGGGTGATCGGATCGAACTTGTGGTCGTGGCAGCGCGCGCAGTGGACCGTGGTGCTGGTGAAGGCGCCAAACACCGTCGAGACGATGTCGTCGCGGTCGAGGTTCTGGGCCTGCTTCTTGTCGAGGGTGTCATCGCGGATTGATTGCTGCGAGCTTTCGTCCCATGGCCCGGCAGCCAGCATCCCAGTGGCGACGATGCCCTCCGACGTTTCCGGATAGAGCGTATCGCCCGCGATCTGCTCCTCGATCATCCGGGGCCAAGGGCGATCCTCGTTGAATGCCCGGATGAGATAATCGCGATAGGGCCATGCATGTTCGCGCGGCACATCCTGATCGTGGCCATGCGTCTCGGCGAAATGGACCACGTCGAGCCAGTGCCGGGCATAGCGCTCGCCGAGGGCAGGTGAGGCCAGCAGTTGCTCGACGATGCGCTCGTAAGCGTCCGGCCGGGTGTCCGCCTCGAAGGCAGCCAGCGCCTCGGGCGCGGGAGGCAGCCCCAGCAGGTCGAAGTAGAGCCGGCGCAACAGCACGCGCTTCTCAGCAGGCGGAGCAGGGCGGAGCCCCGCGCGCTCGAGCCGCGCTTGAAGGAAGGCATCCACAGGGTTAATCACACTCTGGGCATCGCGCACCGAGGGCACCTGGGGACGACTGAGCCGGCGGTATGACCAGTGCATGATCGGAGGTGTATCCGCGTCGAGCATCTGGGCGCCCTGGTCGATCCAGTCTGCCACGATGCGGTACTGGGTTGGAGTAAGGCGCGGACCGGTGGGAGGCATCTTCCCATCGTCGGCATGGGGTGCCAGGCGGTCGAGGATAGGACTGTTCCGACTCTTACCCGGCACGACGCCAGCGCGAAGAAGTGAATCGCGGCGATCAACGCGCAGGTCGCCCTTCTGACGTTCCGGGCCATGGCAACGCAGGCAGCGTGCCTCCAGGATCGGCCGCACATCGCGAACAAAATCGATCCGCTTAGCAGGAGGCGGTGCCGCTCTGCCATTCCCTGGAAGCAGCAGGGCCAGGGCCAGCAAAGGTGTGAGCGTGCGCATGAGAAACTCCACGGCAGGAAGCGCCCAGTTTAGCATTCCGGCGTGGGGAATGCACCTGGCAAACGCGAGAAGGCCGGGACGAGCCCGGCCTTCTTCTGCGGTGGTCTCACGGGGAGAGGATCACTCCCCCTGTTTGACAGTTACTTGCAGCACTTAGCCTTGTTGATGGTGCGAGCGAACCACTCGCCGTGGCTCACCGAAACCGGGCAGGCTGGCTCCTCACACACTGGCACGCAGACCGGCACCATACGGCACACCTTGGTGTTGACCACGCAGGCCTGCATCTCGCAGGTGGTCGTCGGCACCAGTTTCACGCACTCCTCGGGAACCATCTTGCAGGTCACGTACGGAGTGACGCACTTCTGGTACTCGGTCACGTAGTTCACCGAGCAGACCTTCTGCACACAGACCTTCTCCTCGGGCACCATGCGGCACACCGTAGTCGGCACCTGAATGACCTTGCACTCGGGCACCATGATGGTCTTCTGGCAGGTGATCCACTTGCAGTGCTGCTGCGTCACCACGTGGCAGGTCTGCCAGCACACCTTCCGGGTCTTCACCTCAGGGACCATGATGGTCTTCTGGCAGGTGATCATCCGGCAGTGATCCTGGCGCACCATCCGGCAAGTCTGCCAGCAGATCTTCCGGGTCTTCACTTCCGGCACACAGTAGGTGCGCTGGCAGGTGATCATCCGGCAGTGGGTCTGCTTGACCATGTGGCAGGTGGTGTAAGGCACCTGGCGAGTCTTCACCTCGGGAACCATGATGGTCTTGCAGCAGGTGACCATCTTGCAATGGTCCTGACGGACATACCGGCACGTGGTGTAGGGGATGCAGCGTTCCTTCACCTCAGGCACGCAGTAGGTCTTGCAGTGCGTCACCATCTTGCAGTGGTCCTGACGAACCATGTGGCAGGTGGTGTACGGGATGCAGCGTGTCTTCACCTCAGGAATCAGCGTGCAGCGCTGCTTCGTGACGTAGCCGACATGCTGCTTCGTCTCCACTCGGCACGTGGTATAGGGCACCTGCTGCATGACTGTGTATGGAACCATCTTGCAGACATTGCAGGTGACCGTGTCGACCTTCTCACGCGGGACGTACGAGCAGGTGCGGACCGTCTTCTTTTCCATGTGCGGCACCCACACCTTCTTCGTCGTCCAGTGACCCGGGCATTGCACGGGCACCGACACGCAAGGACCAGGGCAGTAGTACGACTGGCAGGTGCACGGGTCGAAATGCCAGATTCCCTCGGCGCGATAGCTCTTGCATACCACCGGGCCAGGAACGTAGCAGGGCTCACACTTCCATGAACCCGACTCCACGCACACTTCCACGTCGCGATAGACCGGTTCCATCACGCAGGACTTCACCTGGTAGCACACCTGCTCCATCACCGGCTTGTAGCAGGTCACAGGCACGTGCTTGACGTGCTGCTCGTAGATGGGGTGATGCGTGGTGTAGCAATACGGTTCCTGGTAGCACTCGACATGCTGACGATGCACCACGTACTTTTCTTCACGTACGTGCTGCTGGTAGACCGGGTGATAGGTGCACCAGTGCACCGGCACCTGATACGTCTGCGTGTAATAGCGCGGAACGGTGTAGCATTCCTTGCGGACGTGCTGCTCGTACACCGGGTGATAGGTACACCAGCGAACCGGCACCTCGTAGGTCTGCACCACCGGCTTGCACACCGTGTAGCACTCCGTGCGGAAGTGCTGCTGGTAGACCGGGTGATAGGTGCAGTAATACTGCGGCACCTGGTAACACTGCGTGTAGTAGCGCGGGACGGTGTAACATTCCACGCGCTCGTGGTTCTGATAAACGGGGTGATAGGTGCAGTAATGCTGTGGCACCTGGTAGGTCTGCACCACCGGCTTGCACACCGTGTAACATTCCACGCGCTCGTGGTTCTGATAAACGGGGTGATAAGTGCAGTAATGCTGTGGCACTTGGTAGGTCTGCACCACCGGCTTGCACACCACCTGCGTCACTGGCGTCATGACCGTCTCATAGACGGGCTTCATGACGCAGTAACGCTGTACCACTTCCTTTTCCACAGGAACGGCCCGAACCACCGGGACCATGTGCTCGCGCACATGCTGTTCGTACACCGGCCGATAGGTGGTGTACCGGCATTCCTTCATCACTGTCCGATAGACCGGCCGATAGCATACCTGCGGCTGGTCCTCCAACACTGTCTGGTAGCAGATCCGGTAACGGACCGCGGGGGGGCAGCACTGCTCCGGGTGCGAGGCATGCACTGGGTACTGGCACGCCCCGCAGTGCGATGCTGATGCCGAGGATGCCACGATCAGCAATCCCAGCACGGTAGCGACCGGGAGAATCGCAACCTGAAGCCTCATTTCTCTCTCCTCGTCCTCACAATGCGATGCATCCCCCGATAACCCATGCAAAGAGCGGGGTCTGGGATGGCTTCGCAGACTGGAGAAAATGTGCCAGATCCGGCCGGCGGGGTAAATCTAAAGTGCTGGAAAACCTGGAAGCTCTGGCGAAGTTGTACCGCTCAATCCGATTGCACCGTAGGAACCGCTTTTTCCCTATCTCCCGCACATCACTCCTTCTTGCTACCAGCCCTCCCACCCGAACCTCTTGCCTCCTTGAATCCTCTTTTCCACCCCGGTCCAATCTGATATAAGCCACCCCTCGGCTGGGTGATATCTCCAGCTTCCCCGCCTTCGGAACAGGAACGGGTCTCGATCATGGATCACGAACACAATCCGACCGAGCGTGGCAGCAGCCAGGTGCAGGTTCCCCACCTTCGTCTCCACGACGATGGGGAGGCACCAGCTGATTTCGTGCCCATGCGCCTGGTGCTACAGCCATCGGGCGCAGTCCTCGATGTCGGGCGCCCGGACATGTTGATTGGCCGCCACACCGAAGCTGACATTCGCTTGCCACTTCCAGACGTCAGCCGGCGACATTGCCGGTTACAGTACCTGGATGGCCACTGGCAAGTGATCGACCTGAACAGCCTGAATGGCATTCACGTTAATGGGGAGCAGGTACTACAGGCTCCACTGGACCAGGGCGACCTCCTGCGGATAGGCGGGTTCACCTTCACCGTCGAACTAACGCCTCGCTCCGCGGACCTGGATGCTGCGGACCATGTACAGAGTATCCTCAAAACCCTGTCCGTCCCTCCACAGCGTCGAGCCTCATGACTCACGCATAGGGATAGAGGTTGCGCTTGCCCGGGTCGCACAGGCCAACGCTGTTCCACTGGGTGATGCCCTGCGCCACTTCTTGCCGAAATGATTCGACATCCGGGTTCGATTCTGTCGCCAGGCTGCGCGCTCGCTGGCTCAACCGCAGCACAGCGGCCCGAAACTCCGGATCGTGCGAGTGGAGAAACTCGTCACGTGGGGTGGCCAGCCCGGCCTTGCGGCGTTCCTCAGAGGTGATCGCCCCGGCGAAGTAGACCATTGCGTACACGCAGAGCAATCCGAACTGGCGGAACGTCTGGTAAGTCGTGCTGACGATCTCATCCAGAAAAGCGATCTCGCGCCGCAGCGTTGCGTCATAGTCGACAAGTGCCCGGGGTAGATCGCCGTGCCAGTGCTGCTCCAGACACCGCGCCAGGCGCTGCACCGTCGCCAGGGCATGGGCGTTGCCCGTGCTGTACAGGGCATCGAGCGAGTAGGCCGCCGGCCCCAGCATCGCCCAGTTCGACCCGGCGGTTTGTGCCGCGCAGCGCTGAATGCGTCCCGTGCGCTCCCAGCGACGGATGGGCCGAGCCCTGGCGAACTGCGCCTGGATGTCCGGGTAGCGCGCCAACCAGGCGTTCCACTCCTGCTCGGGGTCTAGCCGGGCATCGCACGGGTGCTGTTGGCCATCTACCAGGATGCCGGCACTGGTGAGATCGTGATCGAACCGTAAGAGCCACATCCAGGCCCCATCCATCACATGATGCAGGGCAGCATCATCGCACCGATAGGGATGCTCGTCCGTTCGTACGCCGTGGTGTCGGGCCAGGGTTTCCCAGCGTTCCACACCCTCGAAGTGATTGAAGATCGCCCAGGAGTGGGTGCGCATCTGGGTGGGGGAACTATCGATCCGCAGCTCCCTGGCCAGCGCTCCCGTGGGGCCAGTGGCATCGACGAGAAAGGTACACTCGATCTCGATTCGCTCTCCGTCGCGGCCAGCGACCAGGTGCCAACCAGAGGCAGGGTCGTTCGTCAACTGATCGAGGTGCAACTGATCCAGGTAGCGCACCCCCGCCTGCACCGCCTGGCCTGCCAGGAAAGCGTCGAAATCCGCGCGCAGCCACTGGGTATCGGACACCTCATCGTTGGGGCTGGCGGCTACCAGCAGTTCGTTCGCATGATCTGGCAAGGCTTCATGCGGACGCCCCGGCACGTGCCGAACGAAGGTAAAGCCGCGCTTCAACCCACATGGTAGATCGGGATAGTGCTTCTTCCAGCGACCATACTCGGCCAGGTTTGCCAGCCAGGGGAGTTGGTACTCCTGGCTAATCTCCTCCAGCGCCAGGTTCGCCAGGGGAGTAGACGATTCACCCAGGGAGAAGCGGGGATGCCGGCCGCGCTCGAGCAGGGCCACCCGGAAGCCGCGCTGGTGCAGCATGAGGGACAGCAAGCTACCGGCGAAGCCGGCCCCCAAGATGATCACGTCGAAGCGTTCGCGCATGCGGCCCACCCCTGGAGGTTCCTCTGTTCGATCCGAGCCAGAGAGGTGGGGTCGCCTGCCACGTCCCACAGGTCGGCGAAAACGCGACCACGCCCCAGTTTCTGGCCATACTCCAGGGCGGCTTCCAGCGTTTCCAGGGTTGGTGGTACAAACCATCCCTGCTGGGCCAGCTCCTCCATCGCACCGTTGCCACCGCGCGTGGGGATGAGCACGCAACATTCCACACCTTGCTCGAAGGCCCAGTCGAGGCTGCGTCGGGCCCATTCCAGGCTTTCCTGCTCACCGAGAAAGGGCGGCCGCACCAGGATGAAGGCACGCACAGGGATATCGTGCTCGCGCAGGAACCGACACGCCTGGGCATAGTCGTCCAGCGTCATGCGCTTGTTGAGCCTGGGCAGCACCTCGGGGTGGACGGTCTCCAGCCCCATGGCGATCTGCAATTCTCCCCGTAGCCGAGCGCGAAACTCCACCACAGCGGGTCGAATCAAACGCGGGTGACACTCGACCAGCACCGACGCGAAGTCGGTTACCTTCTCGGCGATGCTTGGCAGATCTTCGGGCGGGATGGCCTGGGCATCAAAGAAGTTGCCAGCGTTGTAGAGCTTGATATGCCGAACGTCGCGCAGCCCGGCCACTGCCTGGGCCACCTGAGATGCCACCGCACCTGAGGGAACCCGCTGGGCGACGGCGAACTTCCACAGGTCGCACATGAGACAGCGAAATGGACATTCCCGGTTTACCAGGAAGACCGTGGCCACGTCCTCGACCAGACCTTGCCGGGTCCGCTCCTTCTCGACGAGCACACCATGCGGCTTCCAGGGGTCGTGGGGAGGACGAGGCCTTCGCTTCGCCACGATGCGATCATCGTCCCAGAGCGGCAGCTCACTCGTAGAGGCCATGGAACGCTCGCCGATAATCGGTCTCCCGGGCTGGGAACAAACGCGAAAACTGTCCTTCCTCGAGAGCACCGCGCTGGAACCGACACTTCTCGAAGATCGGCATCCGGTATCCAGTGACGGCCTCGACTCCGGAGGCGACCAGTTCTCCCTTGAGCCGATAGAGCCGTTCGTGGTCGTACTGGGTCAACTCGATGAACGGAATCCCCTCGGCAATCGTGATGAGCGAGGGCTGGGTGTAGGGGCTAAACACCTCGAACCCGGCCTGCGAGGCAGGGGCATAGGTGCGGACATAGCCACGGCTCAACCCACCGGAATAGGTCTGGGAGTGCTTGATGGCTCCCACGCCCCATCCCTCCTGGTACAGCATGCTGTTGTGCAGCACACTGCGAATAGTCAGCTCGGGATTCTCCTCGATGGGGTAGTCCTTCAGGTTCTCGTCCCCACCGTCGCCATCGAGCAAATACTTCCATTCCGGGTACCGCTGCCGGATCGCCTCACCGAGGGCGACGCCCACGGCGGCAGCCTGGATATCCAGGGGCTTGTAATCCTCCACGACTCGCACCGCCCGGCGCCAGTCGATGGCGCTGGCAGCGACCTCGATCGGTTCGAGGAAGTAGCCGAGTCCCAGGGTATCGAGAAACTGGCGCGCCTGGGCTACATCACTCCCGGCTCCATCCACGGCAAGTGTGAACGCCTTGAGACGAGAAGGCGATTCCCCCAGCTCGCGCAGCACATGCAGAGCCACGAGGAACACCGAGCCGGAATCAATTCCCCCGGAAAACTCGACCCCGATGGGCCCGGTCCGGGCTCGGGTGGTGAACCATTTGCGCAACTCATCAGCCAGAGCGGTGATGTAGGCCCGTCCCAGGGCGGGCACATCGGCCGGTCGATCACCCCGAGGCGGGTCGAAGAACCGTGCATGACGCGGGCTGGGGTCAGGGCATCCGACCAGGGCCACCTCGGTCAGGTGATGGGCGGGGATCATGCGGGTGTAGCTTGGATGGAACTGATCCGCCAGCCCTTCGCGCTCGAGCCAGGCGTGGATGGCGTCAATCCGGTCGGCCACGAGGAGGTAGGGCCCCTCACTCTTCTTGGCGATGAAGAAGCGAAGCGGCCGGCTGATCGATCGAGCCATCCGCACCAGAATGCCCGAGGTTGCCACCAGGGCGAACTGGCCATCAATACCTGCGACCGCCTGCGGATCGCCCGAGGCCACCCGTTGCCGGGCTTCCTCCAGTGTCAGGTTGAACAGGACGTTGCGGCTGGAGTCGGTCAGATCGACGACCCGTTCCCTGGCATCGACGGCGTACATGGATTTATCCCTGGGATGAAGGACCGCATTATTCTACGAGGGAGCATCGCAGATGGATCGAATCCCTGCCTCTGGGCCCGGGTCCCGTATATTGTCAGAAGATCGCTCGCTGGATCCAACCCTGAGTCGTTGTCAATGAGTAGCATGCGTCAGGCTGTCATCCGGGCGCCAGACCGGTTCGAGGTGCAGGTCGCACCGCGTCCTGCGCTGCAGCATCCCGGCGAGGTGCTGGTCCGCACCCTCGCTTGCGGCATCTGCTCAGGTGATCTCATGCCCTGGTATCTCGCCAAAAAGGTGGGAACCGTCCTGGGGCACGAACCCGTGGGACGAGTCGTCGCCGTGGGGCCGGAGGTCGAGCATCTCCGCGTGGGCGATCTGGCCTTCGTCCATCATCATGCGCCGTGCCTGGCCTGCCCGGAGTGCCTGCGTGGCGCTGCCGTTCACTGCTCCACCTGGAAACGGTCAAGCCTGGATCCGGGCGGCATGGCGGAGTTCATCCGGGTTCCCGCCGAGATCGTGCGGGCCGATGCCTTCGCTGTACCGGAGTTGGCGCCGGAACAGGCGCTCTTCATCGAGCCACTAGGTTGTTGCGTCAAGGCGTTCGAGCGTGTCGGTGGTCGCCGGACGGTGGCAGGAACCCGCGTGATCGTCGTCGGCTGCGGCGTGATGGGCCTTCTGAACCTACAGGTGGCCCGCGCGTATGGCGCATCCGAGGTGATTGCCGTTGAACCCGATCCCATCCGGCTCGAATGGGCGAGTCACCTGGGCGCCCTGACCTGCACCCCTGAGGAAGCGGCCAAGCGCTACGCACGCCAGGCCGACCTGGTCGTAATTGGTCCTGGGTTTCCCCCGGTCATCCGGCAGGCGCTCGACTTCGTACGCAACGCAGGAACCGCCTGTTTGTTTACGCCCACGGCCACGGGCATCACCACCGAACTGGACCTGGGCGATCTGTACTTCCGCGAGGTCAGCCTCATTCCCTCCTACTCGTGTGGCCCCTCTGACACCCTGGAGGCTGCCCGGTTGCTGCGCACCCAGGCCGTGGTGGGGCCCATCAGTCATCGCTTCCCACTCGACGAGGTACAGCAGGCATTCGACACCGCCCGCTCAGGGGGAGCGGCGGTCAAGGTCATCGTGACGTTTCCCGAGGAGCCAATCGGATGAGTAGCTGCGAACTGCCCCTACCGGGTGCATCTCAGGCCCAGCGTGCGAAGGTAAGTGCGAAGGGCTCGCGCATTCATCGTTTTCAGGCGGCCGCCACGGGGGAGACGCCGCATCTCTGGGAGGCCATCCCCCTGCAGGAGTACAAGCCCTCGGCCGACCATCATTGCGGCGTGATGCGACAGGTGCTCATCGGTGATGCGGGCGAGAAGACTAGTTTTCAGGTCCGCTATTTCGAGATCGCGCCGCATGGCAACACCACGCTGGAACACCACGCACACGAGCATGTCGTGGTGGTACTGCGCGGCCGGGGGCAGTTGCGGCTGGATGAAATCTGGTACGAACTTTCGTTTGGAGATGCGGTGTACGTGGCGCCACATGAGGTGCATCAACTGCGTAACGCGCAGGAGGAACCATTCGGCTTTCTCTGCATGGTCGATGCCGAGCGCGATCGCCCCATCCCGGTGCAGGATCACTCTGAAAGCACTATGTAGCAGTCGGGTGGGACCATCCGCGGTCCCACCCGAGGTGCGAAAGCATCAAACCAACTTGCTCGAGATGTTTACGTAGGTGTGCACGTGAGGTAGCACCCGGTAGTTCCAGACGAATCCTGGACCTTCCAGACGCCAGAAGTGCCAGGGCTCCTTGTCGTCCATGTTTCCATCGGGGTAGAAGGCCAGCTTGATCTTCTGCATGCCACCATTCTTCTTGATGATCGCCATGACCTCGTCCACGTCTTCCTTGCGATACGGCGATAGAACGGTGCGCATGACCTCCTCGACCAGGGCCTGCTGATCCTTCGACAAACCGGCAAAGGCGATGCCGGGACGCTCTTCGGCCTTTTTGCGGAAGCGGACGGAATCATCCATCTCGCCGGGGTTACCGCGCGGTACCGTGGCTTCCTCGCGCTGTTTGCCCGACAGAGCCTGGTAGACCTTCACCACGCTCCGCGTCTGGTAGTTGAAGACGTTGCCCCGGCTGTAGCCCTGAGGACTGTGGCCATAGTAGATCGGCCCACCGAAGGCAGCCCCTTCTTCGCTGTCGCCGTCACAGCGGATGGTCAGATGATGGCCCGAGAACACGAAGGAGAACTTCTTTCCCGCGGTTGGGTCGCCGAAGATCAGCGCCCCACAGCGATCGAACGATTTCGAGGCATCCCAGCGGCCCAGGCGGCTGATCTGTCGATACCCCTCGTCGCCGGAGCACATCGACTTGACGATCCGATCCACCAGTTCTTGCTGTGCCTTGGTATAGACCTCGCCGATACGAATGTTGTTGATCGCATCGTTGTACATGCCCATCCGGGTCGGACGGCGATTCTTCGCCGCGCCGTGATCGTAGGGCAGCATAACCCGGGCCTTCTGGGTATCCGACAGCGAGGCATGCAGTTCGCGGATGAGTTCCTCGGCAGGCCGGGCAGGCTTTGCCGGTGTCTCAGCGCGGAGAGCAGCGCTCGACAGAGCTACCGCCGCGGTGGCACCGCCCACGGCGCGCAGGAAGTCGCGCCGCGCCACGGGCGCCGGTTCGGGGAAAGCAAACGCCTCATCACATTCCGAACAATACGGAGTGAGTTTTTCGGACATGCTTGTATCTCCAGGCGAGGCGAACGGCACATGCCTGCGGCAAACCCCACAGGACAGCCTCATGATCTCGCGCCGGAGAGAGCGATGCAAGCAGGAACCGACTTCAGCCGTTGCGAAAGCGTTCTTCCACCCATGGGTCGCCACGCATGTGGTAACCGCCGTTCTCCCAGCTCTCCCAGAAGCCAGCCTGATCCTTCTCAAGAATCTCCAGGCCGCGCACCCACTTCGCGCTCTTCCAGGCATATAAACGGGGCACCACCAGGCGCACGGGATATCCATGGTCGGGGGTGAGATCGGCGCCATTGTGGCGCAATGCGAAGAGGCAATCGTCCTCGAGGAAGTCACTCAGCGGCAGGTTGGTGGTGAAGCCATAAGCACAATGGACGAGAACGAACTGCGCAGTTGGGCGAAGCTGCACCCGGGAGAGGACCTCGCGGGTGGAGATTCCCTCCCAGTCGTTGTTGAGCTTGCTCCAGCGGGTGACGCAGTGCATGTCAGCGAACACGTGCACCCGGGGCAGTGCGGTGAACTCGTCCCAGGTGCACTTCCACTCGGACTCGACCGCCCCCCAGATGCGGAAGCGCCAGGCGCCCAGGTCCACACTTGGGGTCGGTCCCGCGTGAAGTACCGGCCACTTGCGAGTCTCGACCTGGCCAGGCGGGATGCGCTGGCTTCGGTGTGTATCTGGGCTGATGATGGGCGAAGTTTCTCGATCGCTCATGCAGTTGGCCCCTAGTAGCGAAGACCATTCTTCCGCACGTGGACATAGGGACGAGACTCGGGGCGAAGCAGCGCTCCGGCCAGCACCGTGCCCAGCAGTAGCTCGTGGTCGCCCGTGGCTACCCGGCGCTCCACCTGGCACTCCAGGTAGCTGAGTGCATCGGCCAGGATGGGTGTGCCGCGCGAGCGATCCACGTTCAGGCCGGTGAAGGCAGGCTCGTCGAGGTTGAACCCCTTGCCGAAGTGACTCAACAGCTGGGTCTGTCCCTCGGCGAGACAGTTCAGCACAAAGGAGGTCCCTGGCTCCAGCCAACCCAGCACCTCACGACCCTGTCGGACCGCGACGGTGATCTGCGGCGGCTCGAAGGAACACTGCTGCACCCACGAGACAAGCATGCCGGTCTCGCGTTCGCCGTGGCGCACTGTCAGTATCGACAGGCCACTAGGCAACCGGCCCAGGCTCATGGCCATCGCTTGCAGGGCATCTTCGGGGCTGGTCATCTGGCTCACTTCTTCAGGAGGTCGGCAACGGTCTTCTCCACCACATCATAGTCAACCTCTTCCACCTCCTCGCCTTTTTCATTCACCACGGGCAGCTTTTTCACATACTGGTTGTCGCGGTTGAAGATGAACACCCCAGGGAAGGTGTCCAGGCGCAGTTTTTTCTGCCACACCTCGGGCTTGGCGTCGAGATAGGCGTTCTCGAAAGGTGGCTTCACCTTGTCGAGATACTTCAGCCCCGCGGCGCGGGTACCCTCGTCCCGGGGGTCGTCGAGCAGCACACCGACCACCACCAGGCCATCCTTCGCATACTTGTCCTGCATCTGAACCAGACGCGGAATCCCCTTGGATTTGCAGGGTATTCAGCCAAACGACCAGAAGTAGACGACAACCACCTTCCCCTTCAGGCCGCGCACCTGCTGGCCCAGCGCGCCGTAGGAGAGCACTCGCGGTGCCTCCCTGGCGGGCTGTCCGGAGAGTGTGGCAACAGTCAGCAAGCTCCCGAGGAGTAGCGAGGATAAAAGACGTCGGTCCAGACGCATGGGGAGGTCTCCTTCCAGGTCTCCTCATCCTAGACGGAAGCCCGTCGATCACCAAGACGCCCTGGCCAGGTCGTCCAGGTCAAGTTCGCGTATCTGCTCCGAGGGCACGCGCCCATCGGGGAGCCAGGCGCGCGCCTGGTAGTAGGCCTTCACCATGCTCTCCAGACGCTCCCGGGGAAGGACAGCCTGGCGATCCTCACCCATTGGCAGGCGTTCGCCGAGAAATCGGCCGGGCAGGGTATCCTCGGCGGCCGTCCAGCCTTCGCGCAGGTTGTACAGTTTCCGGGCCGTGACGATGCGCCGAGCCACGCGGCGCAGCTCGTGCGCTGTTACTTCCCAACCGGTCACGGCCCGCAGCAACTCGGCCGTCTCGCCATACAGGTCGCTGAAGACACCACGCAGGAATTTGCACAGGATCAACGAATCGATCAGGGCAGCCCGATCCTCGGAGTCGATGGCCAGGGGAACCGCCTCGACCGACCCATGTAGCCGGTTGGCGCGGGTGGAGAAATCAGCCTCGTACGCCCCCGAGCGGTTGTGATCCGCCCCGCGAGAACCGACAGCGAACCCCAGCGCCATGGTTTGCAGGGTCCGCGGCTCGTAGCCCGGAATCTCCAGCCCCTTCACGTGCGGTGCGAAGTGTGGGGCATCGCCTCCGATGTGCGCCGCGGCTCGCCGGGTACCCTCGGCCAAAAGATGCGCCAGCGGGTCGGCTCGCCGGGCCAGGCGTGGTATCAGGTTCAGCACCGCCTCGCCCGCGCCAAAACGGAGGTCGGGCGCCTCCAGCAGTCCGCGTTCGGCGCACTCCATGGCGAAGGCCAGGGTGGCGCCAGTGGAGATGGTGTCCAGCCCCAGCTGATCGCAGAGCTGCGCCGCTCGCAGGATCACGTCGCGGTCGGCGATCCCACACAGGGGACCCAGGGCAAACAGCGATTCATACTCCAGCCGAACGCCGGAGCCGCCCTCGGTGGCGTAAATGTGTTCGCATCCGATGGTGCAGGCCGCACACGATTCCCGAGCCATGCGGCGCGACTCGTTGAGCCTCTCGCCGGAGATCTCCTCAGCACCCTCGAAGCTGCCCGCCTGAAAGTTGCGTGTCGGGAGGGCATGGAGGCGGTTGAAGGTGAGAAGGTTCGACACCGTCCCCAGCTCGCGGTACTTGGCGGTGGCTGGGCCGAACGAGCGACGCGACAGGTCGCGGGCCGCCCGGATGACTGCCTCGGGGTCGGCCACAGGCACCCGCTGGGTTCCGCGCACCACCACGGCCTTCAGGCGTTTGCTGCCCAGGACGGCACCCAGGCCTCCGCGCCCTGCATGGCGATTGCCATGGCTGAGGGTGGCATACCGCACCAGGTGCTCTCCCGCCGGCCCGATTACAGCCGCAGCCGAGTCTGGCCCGAAACGCTGGGTCAGCGCTGCCGTCGCCTCGGGTGCCGTGGTCCCCCACAGCGTCTCGGCTGATTCGAGGCGCACCGCATCCTGGTCGATCACCAGGACCGAGGGGGCCTGGGCCGCGCCGACGACCACGATGGCATCCGCGCCGGTACGTTTGCCTGCCAGGGCAAACTGCGAGGACGACAGTGCATCGTTCAGACGCCCCGTTAGCGGAGAACAGGCGACCACAGCGAACTTGGCCGAGGTGGTCAGGGGAGTCCCCACGAGGGGGCTGAAGCAGAAAATCAGCGGTGCTACCGGCGCCAGGGGATCGCCCCCAGGGGGAGATTCCTGGTGCAGGAGCCAGGTTCCCAGCCCCACGCCTCCCAGGTAGCGGCGCAGGACGGGCTCGGGGAGGACAATCCGGCGCGCCTCCCCTGTCTGGGCATCAACCCGGAGATAGCACCCGTGATAGCCGCCCATGATTAGCCCCCCGCATCGGCTGCCAGGAGAAGCAGGCGCTGCCCGGTCAACGGTTCATCCAGACCGGTGACGAAGCGTACGCCGTCGAGAGAAAGGAGGTAGTGCGGAGACATTCGCTCCCCGTGGATCAGCTCACCCAGGCGGGGGTAGCTGCTGGCCAGCCCGACGAGCAACTCGCGCACGGTGTCAGCCTTCACGAGGACGCTGGCCGTGCCAGCTCGGGCCCTGGCCAGGCCAAATAGTTCGACAACCACCTCGCTCATGGCTACTCCCCAGAGAGGGTGAATCCTCGGGCGGCCAGCCCGGCGCGGACGTCCGCGTCGCCTAACAACTCCACGAACATCTGCACCGCGTGGCGGTCGCGTCGAGCCCGGGGCACGACGAGATCGTACTGTTCGTCCCGCACTGGCAGGAAGCCCAGGCCCAGCGACTGCGCCACCTGTTCGATGGCCAGGCCCCAGTCTGCGCGACCCTGTGCGACGGCTGCGGCCACCGCATTGTGCGAGCGCGCCTCGGTCAGGTAGCCCAGCGGTCGGTGTGACTCCACCAGGCGATCGAGCAGCACCCGGGTTCCACTGCCGCGATTGCGGTTGATCAGGACGCAATCGGGGTCCTCCAGCGCGCAGGCCAGGGCCTTGGCCAGGGGATGCCCCTCGAAACGCGGATCGCCGCGCCGAAAGACGATGCCCTGCCGTCGGCCGTAGCCACGCACGAGTTCCAGGTCGGGGGAGAGGAACGGCGCGTTGTACCGGTTCGTGGTCGGATCGAGCAGGTGAATGCCGGCGATGTCGCACTCGCCCCGGCGGGCCGCCTCCAGCCCCCCCTGACTGCCCACGGCCAGCGATTTGCTGCTGACACCGCGGCGATGCAATAACCCAAGGAGGTAATCCAGCCCGGTGCAGTGACTGCCAATCACCACCAGGTCGGCGGGCTGCAGCGCGCGCGACAACAGCTGCACCTCGACCGTGGAACCGGCCTCGAGATACTCGCGCTGCCGGGGGATGACGATGAAGCCATCAGCACGACTGAACGCTGTCACCGAGCCCGACCCCTTGCCCATCGGATAGGCCACGAACCGCTCTGGGCTGTTCTCCGGGGCGGCCACCAGGCCCACCAGCAGATACTCGGTCCGGCCGCGTTCGGAGTTGAAACGCAAAGGCAGCGTGGCCCGCACCTGTCCCAGCGGTTCGGAGGGCCGCCCAGCCAGCAGGCGCAGGACCGGCGCCAGGAACTCGTGGAAGGTGAAGATGGCCGAGGTGGGAAACCCCGGAAGCACCGCCACGGGAACGGACCGACGACCCGGGCGCTTCACGGCGGCCAGGCACAGCGGCTTGCCCGGTTTCAAGGCCACGCCATGAGCGACAATGCCGGGTGGGCCCAGGCGCGCCACCGCCCGAAACGAGACATCCCCCGCCCCCTTCGACGTTCCGCCAGAGAGCAGGACGACGTCGCACTCCAGGGCGCGGGCCAGGACGACATCCAGGGCGGCCTCGTTGTCGGGGACGATGCCAAGCGGCACTGGTTCGCCTCCAAGCTCGCGCACACTATCTGCCAGGACAGTGGCGTTGCTATCGTGGACGTGTCCGGGGAGCATGGCCGCGCCGGGCGGCAGGAGTTCATCGCCGGTGGACAGGATGGCGACGCGCGGCCGCCGGACGACGGTGACCCGATCGATGCCAAGTGCTGCCAGTACACCCGTTTCGCGCGCCGTGAGCAGATCCCCTCGACGCTGCACCACCTCGCCCATGCCGATGTCGGTCCCCGCGAAGGTGACGTTGGCGCCGGGAGCCACCGGCCGGTTCAGGCGGATCGTCTGGCCGCGCGAGACGGTGTGTTCAATCATCACGACGGCATCGGCACCCCGCGGCAGCATGGCTCCGGTGGCGATGGAAATCGCCTGGCCGGGACGCAATGTCTGCGTCGGAGCCCGCCCCGGCGCCAGTGTCTCGGTTGCCAGGCGCAGCTCGCGGGGGGCATCTTCACTGGCGCCGAAAGTGTCGGCGGCCTGCACAGCGAAACCATCCACATTGCTGCGGTCGAAGGCAGGCACGTCCAGCGGGGCAACCACCTCCTCGGCCAGGATGCGCAGGTGCGCCTGGGCCAGCGGCACTACCTCGGATTCGAGCGGCGTCAGATCGAGCACCGCCCGGAATCGGCGCTCGGCCTCATCGCGGTCGATCACTTCGAGGAACTGTTGTTGCTGCAGGGCGCTCATGGGAGGTCGTACAGGTGAACGAGGACGGGTTCGCCCGGAGGATAGCCTTCCAGGTCGCGCGGCACGAGGAAGAAACCATCGGCCACGGTGGTCGTACTCAGGATCGAGGCACCGCTGACCGCAAGCGGCTCGGCTCCCTGCTCGGTGAGACGCACGCGAACGTAATCGACTCGCCCCACTGCGGAGGAAACCTTCTCAGCGAGGGGTACCGTGATGTTGCGATAGGGCCAGGCGGCAGGCCGGCCCCCCAGCTGGCGCACGACACGGCCAGCAAACAAATCGTAGGCGCAGAGACACGACACCGGGTTGCCGGGCATCAGAAACACCAGGGTGGAGCCCAGCACGCCGAACCCCGCTGGACTGGCTGGGCGCAGGGCCACGCCATGCACCACCAGTTCGCCGAATTCACCCAGGAGCGAAGGCGCGTGATCCTCCTGCCCCACCGACGACCCTCCCGAGATCAGAAGCACGTCGGCACCCGGGTTCAGCATCGCATCGCGGAGCAGTTCCCGGCGGTCGGGCAGGATGGGTGGAAGCTCCACGATGCCGCCGTCGCGCTGGATCAGCGCCGCCAACATGGGAGAATTGCTATCCACAATCTGACATCCCTGGGGGGTTGAACCGGCTGGTAGCAGTTCGTCGCCGGTGACGAGGATGCGCACGCAGGGCCGATGAATCACCCGCACCTGGCCCACGCCCATCGAGGCCAGCAGTCCCACATCCTGCGGACGCAATCGGCGACCTGCTGCCAGAACGGCATGTCCCACCGCGATATCCTCGCCGCGACGTCCCACATGCCGCCCCGGTGAGATCGGTTCCAGCACCCGCAACCGGCCTGATGCTTCCTGCGCCTGTTCCACGGGCAGGACGGCATCGGCTCCGCTGGGAATGGCCGCGCCGGTCATGATGCGGATAGCGGTACCTGGTGCGACCATGCCGGCATAGGGCCGACCAGGCAGGGCTTCACCGATCACGGCAAGTTCTAGCGGGTTGTAGGACCCGGCCCCGAAAGTTTCCTCGGCGCGCAGGGCATACCCATCCATGGCCGCCCGGTCGAAGGCCGGCACTGCCACGGGCGCGATGATTTCCTCGGCCAGCACCCGGGAGTGCGCCTCGGCGAGGGGGACAGTCTCTACAGGCAGGGGACGTAACCGCGCATCCAGGGCGGCGAGGAACTCATCCACGTCCACCCGGTCGCGGAAACCGCGCATCCGTGGATCCAGGTACCCCTTCGGCTTGGACATCCCACCCCGCCTGCCGAGCAACGAACCAACCCAACGCCGGCTGTCATTCCGGATCGAGGAGTATAATAGCACAAAAATGGTACGAAATACCAGGGGGTGCGCGATGATCCGTATCGGAGGAGTGGTTCTGTGTGGGGGCCAGTCGAGCCGCATGGGGAGGCCCAAGGCTTGGCTACCGTTCGGAGACGAGACGCTGCTCCAGCGCGTGGTTCGCATCCTGCGTTCGGTGACCGATCCCGTGGTGGTTGTATCTGCCCCCGGTCAAAGCCTGCCAACCTTACCCGTGGAGGTCACCGTGATTCACGATCACACGAGGGGCCAGGGGCCGCTGGAGGGCATGGCCACTGGTCTGGCAGCGCTGGAAGGTCGCGCGGAGGCGGGCTTTGTCTCCTCCTGCGACGTGCCGTTCCTGCGACCGGCTTACATCCGTCGCATGATCGAACTGCTGGGTAAGTATGCCATCTGCGTACCCGAGGTGGACGGATTCCGGCATCCACTGGCGGGCATCTACCGCGTCGAGATGGCTGGGATCGCCCGGAGGCTCCTGGACCAGGGACGTCATCGTCCGATCTTTCTCTTCGAGAGCCAGCCGACCTACTTTGCCCAGACTGTGGAGTTCTCCTCCGCCGATCCGGACGGCGCCAGCTTCCGCAACCTCAACACCCCTGAGGAGTACACCCAGGCTGTCACTGACCTTGCCCAGGGATATGGCGCAGATTAATATACATTCGACACCCATACAGATGTTCACAATCCAACGGTTTGTAGGACCTCAGCGAGAGGTGCGCCGGGGAATCTCACAACCCAGGGTCAGTTCCGGGATTCACCCACTGGATACAATGAGAGTGCTCAGGAACGCCACCTCGGTGACCAAACATACAGGGAGGTCCCACGTGCCTCGGAAGGTGCTTGACCCCACATTCACGGATCACATCCGTCAACAATTGGCCTTTCTTCGTGATCCCTCGTACCTCTACGAGGCCTTGCAACTCTATGTGTCTGGTATCAGTGACCCGTGGGAGTTCACCGCCAGTGACGAGTTTGAGTTTCATGAGGATACCGGCGTCATAATCGTCCGGGACGGGCCGAGTGACGAGTCGGGCCACGACAACGCTGACGTTCCGGAATATGTCTTCCGGCTCGACGCCATCGTGGCCACGCAACTCGTCTAGAAGTCCCTGGTTATTCTGGGTCGATGATCCCGGTAATGGAACTGGAATGGTGTCTGGCGATGCGAAACCTCTCCCAGCTCTTGACCGTCCATGCCTTTCCCTCGGGTTTCGACCGAATTCGTCGGTCGTTTGCCCGACAGGCGGACCTGCAAACCTGTGGCGCGGCGGCCATTCGTCATGGGCTGCTCCTGGGCGGCTTGACCCTCCCGGCGGCCACACTCGAAGCAGTGCTTGAGATTCGCGACAACCTGGGGACCACTCCCCTGGCCCTGCGCACCTGCCTGCGCCGCCTGGGGTTCGATCCCCGTCTCCTCCGCAAGCCACGCCGGCAATCTACCCGCGACTTCCTGGATGGACTGACGAGCGAATTTGCCCGGGGCTCATACCTGCTGCCGTGCATCCGCGATGCCGAACACTGGGTGTGTGTGGGCACCTGGCAGGGAGGCCGCGTCGGCATGGTTGATTCATTCTTCGATCGACGGAGACCTGGGACTGAGCCGGGTAAGCCCCTGGTACCGGGGCTGGGCTTTTTCAGCCTGACCGTCGAGGAGTTCGACGCTCTGGACTGGCCCCACTTCATAACCCTGGTGCGACCCGGACGGTGGGAACGACAGTATCGGGCCTGGGTGAAGGCGCGGTTGGCGCTACTGAGGTTGCCTTTGCCGCGCCGAGCGGATGGACGTCCCGTCACCGTGGTGGAGGCGATCCAGGTTGGGGCGCATCAGTACCTTGACGATGCCGACTACAACTATCGCCATCTGCACCTGGGACTCCGGGATGCAGCCACCATCACGGTGCGTGCCGAAGACAAGGCGGGCGAACCGGTTGGGCTCGAGACCGTGGGTAGCGGCGCGAATGAGTTGGTAATTGTCCGACGGCTGGGTGGGGTGCTGTCATCGTCGCCAGCCGTACCGGAGGTGGTACTCCGCACGGCAGGGCTTCGGGTCGGTCAGCTGGAGTGATCTGACCGAAATCGCTCTGAATCAGTCCCTTTCTCGTTGCCCTGGCTGCGCCATCACGGTAGAGTGTGGGACGGATCCTTAGCAAGAACTTGGGGTGCATGCGACTCATCGAAGCCGAGGAGGACCATGTGGCCTTCTTTCCTGGTGCTCGCCTGTTCCCCCCAAACCTGTCCAGCGGCCGCGGGGAAGAGACCGCCTGGATGGTGATGAGCGCCTCATGGAAAAAACCCAAATCGACTCCACCCCAGTGGTTCCGCCTCGCCCGCCGGGGGACCGCAAGGCCAGTGGGGATCCTCGCCTCAGCTCTGACCCAACCCTCCCTGTTGGAGGCCCTTCCTCCAATCACGGCACAGGAGAAGGGCATGATCTGCGTACACTGGGTGATTATCGCATCCTGCGCCGGCTGGGCGAAGGAGGCATGGGCACTGTTTACCTCGGGTACGACGACAAGAATGCACGCCAGGTGGCACTGAAGGTCCTCACTGACCACCTGGTTGCCAACCAAACGCACATCGACCGTTTCTACCGCGAAGCGCGGAGCGGCTCACACCTGAACCATCCGAACATTGTCCGCACCTTCTCGTTCGGCCAGGATCTTCACACCGGTAAGTATTACCTCGTCCTCGAATATGTCGAGGGGCCCAGCGCCCAGGCGCTTCTGGCGCGATACGGGCAGTTGAGTGTCGGCGATGCCGTGCACATCGCCATCAACGTCGCCCGTGCGCTCGAGCACGCCCATTCGCGCAACATCGTTCACCGGGACATCAAGCCGGATAACCTGCTAATCACCCGGTCCGGGCTGACCAAGCTCGGCGATTTTGGCCTGGCCAAGCGCGTGGATGAGGCCAGCCACCTGACCCAGGCCCGACAGGGTTTCGGCACGACGGCCTACATGCCTTACGAGCAGGCCATCAACGCCAAGTACGCCGATGGGCGCAGCGACCTGTACGCGCTGGGGGCCACGCTCTACCACCTGCTCACCGGCAAGGTGCCCTTCCCGGGCGAGAACCACCTGGAGGTGATCGAGAAGAAAAACCAGGGGGAGTACGCCCCGGCGAGCTCGCTGAACCCGGCCATCCCCGTGGTGCTGGATCAGATTCTGGGGCGGATGCTCGAGAAGGATCCCCGCGATCGCTACCAAACTGCCAGCGAGTTGATCATCGATCTCGAACGCTCGCGCCTGGCAGCCGAGGTGCCCAGTTTTGCCGATGCCGACCTGGCTCGGCAGGATCCCTGGGTGCAGGCTTACATGAATCCAGGCGAGCCGACACGACTGGATCCCCAGGGTACCTCCCAGGTAGACGCCTCAGAGCCGGATGAGGACGACGAGTGGATTGTCCATTATCGCAACCGCGCTGGCCGGCCCTTCGCCGCTCGGTTAACCACCGCGGCAGTGATCGAACGTCTAAAAAAAGGTACATTGCCACTCGCAGCCGAGGTACGCCGGCCAGCCGAGCGGCAGTTCCAGGCGCTTTCCTCGTTCGGTGAGTTCCGTCCCTATCTCACGTCCCTGGCTCCGGAAACCTCTCTTCTGGGGAAGCCACGCGGCGAGGGTACAGCACCGACAGACACACTGCCCACCTTCTGGAGTTTGCTCCTCGCGGCGACTGGCTTGGCGGTCCTCGTGTTGCTGTTCCTTTTTGGGCTTCTCTCCATTTAGCCCGGAACCCAGGTTCGACGACACGGGTTCAATGGGACAACCGGATCCTCTCGTGGGTGGTCCGCGACTCTGACCTCAAATCTCCTGCTCCCATCCGAAGGTGCTTATGCGTTACTCCTTTCAGGGATTGCTTCTCCTGGCGATCTGCGCGGTGGCGTCGGCCGAGGGGGCCGAGGTGCGCGACCTGACCGCAAAATTAAAGTCGCCCGACAGCGACGTGCGACGGAGTGCGGCCAAGGAGCTGGGCGACCTGGGGACCGAAGCCAAGGATGCGGTACCGGAACTTACTAGGGCGCTGAAGGATCGTGACCTGTTCGTCCGTCGCTTCGTGGCCGAAGCGCTGGGGAAAATCGGGCCGGATGCCCGTTCGGCAATCCCTGGGCTGACCATGGCCATGAATGACGAGCGCAAAGAGGTGCAAATCGCCGCGGTCGAATCGCTGGGAAAGATTGGCCCCGAGAGTATTCCCGCACTGACCATCGCGATCAAGGACCTCAACAAGGATGCCCTGGTCCGGAAAAAGGCGACTCAGGCTCTGGCGACAATGGGGCCGCGTGCTCGTGGGGCAGTGCCTGTCCTGACCGATATTCTTTCGGGGAAGATTCAGAGCCCCAAGGCCAACAAGAAGAACAAGAACTTCAACGACGATGACTTCCGGGTCGATGTCGCGGTCGCCCTGGGAGCCCTGGCCAGGCCGGAGGACAAGTCGGCTATCTCGGCGCTGAAATCGGTCAGTGAGGGCAAGCAGCGCAACAAGGCACTGAAGAAAGCCGCCTCACAGTCGCTCCGGCAGATCAACGACAATAAAAAGCAGACGGATTGATCGGTCAGCCCGGCACCAGGCCTAAACTCGATGGTTCCCCTTCGTCCGGCCTGGATTTACCCGGACATCGCTCCCCCAGAGTGCACCGCTTTCCGAGATTACGGGGTAGACTCCACCAGCATCCTCTGTCCGGCCTGGTGGAGCCCGCATGTCATCGCTCGTTCTCATCCTGCTGGCCACGACCGCAACCCCTGGGGATGTGGTCGAAGCCCAGTCCTACCTGTACCAACCCGCCTTCTGCATGGACCACCTCCTGCGGGGGCCAGCGCGACCGTACCATCCTCAGCCTGGCGATATCTTCCTGGCCACCGACAAGGGCTTCTTCGCGAAGATGGGCCATCGTCTGGGCCTGACGGCCGCCCCGCATCACTCTGGGTTGGTGGTGCAGCGGTCCGACGGTCGGTTAGGGCTGCTCGAGGGCGGGCCCTTCAACACATTCCACTGCCGGATTGTCGATCTGGAGCCGCACCTGGCCCAGTACGCCGAACACGAGCGCGTCTGGATTCGGCGGCGTTCTATCCCGCTCACCTGCGAGCAAAACCGTCGACTCACCGCCTTTGCCGAAGCCGTGGATGGGAAATGCTTCTCGATCGGGAAGCTGTTGAAGCAGCTCACGCCGTTGCGCCATCGAGGCCCTGTGCGGACCGCCTTTGTCGGCCATGCCCGGGCCGCGGATTTCGAGGCAGATGGTACCCGCGATGGGCTGAAGAAGTCGTACTACTGCTCGGAGCTTGTCGTCGAGGCGCTGGTAGCGGCCTGTGCGCTGGATCCGGAGACAGCCCGCCCCTCGGCCACTTTCCCGCGCGATCTGTTCTTCGGGCGGTCAATCAACCCCTACATCGATCGCCATCTGACACTGTGCGAGTGGGATCCTCCTGCGCGATGGACTGCCTGCCCTGGAAATGAACATCCAGCCAAGGTTCGACCCTGGCTGGATGGGGATGGTCCGGGCCCGGCGGCTCGCAAGGGACCGCGTCCGGGGCAGTGCCATTAGCACTCTGCCCGAACGCGGAGCAAGTCCGGGTTAGTGGTTAAACTGGAACGCCTTGGTGTTGATCAGCGCCCAGGCCAAATCCTGCAGCCCCGGGAGCCGACGATCCACGGGCGTGGGGTTTGCAGCCACATCGGCCTGCAGGCGCTGCAGCTCGGCATCCTGCGCGCGGTAGGCGCCTTCCAGCGCTGCTTTCTGTTGTGGCGTTCGCTTGCTCGGCTCAATCGCCAGCAGCGGTGCCAGGTGCTCGGGCGGCCCCACCAGCGAAAGCGGCGGCTTCGAGGTGGACACCATCACCCGGAACTTGCCCACCGTGTGCTGGCTCCCGAACCGTTGCACCAGCGTTAGGTTAAGGACCGAGCCCTGGGCGTGGTTCAACGGTTCGCGCAACTGGAACAGCGCCTCGTTGGCCTTGCCCAACTGCGGAGCCAGCGCCCAACCGGTGCCCGGGTTGTTGTCGATGGCATTGGCGACGGGGAAACTATCCTGGGCAAAAGTCGCCTGCGCGTTCACCAGGCCCACAGGCTTCGGCTTCTCGGTCTTGCCTGCCTCCACCGCCGTCACCCGGAACTCCTGCAACACGAGGTTGCCGTTCTGGGCACGGCCGGGGCCCATCGCGGGCAGACTCTTATCGGGGAGTAGTTCTAGCCGTAGGGCAGTGATCCCCTTGAGCGGCGTCCTTACCGCCAGTGTGTAGACGTCCTGCGGCGGGTTCTTGCCCGAGACCAGGATCGAGCCATCCGCCTGTTTGGTCAGCGTGGCCCCCCCATTGGAGTTCAGGGACACCACCTCGACCGCCTGCCATTGTGGCCGACGGGAGAAACCCGCCTCCCAGCCCGGTAGCCGTTGTGGGATGGTCTTCTCATAGGCTGCCAGAGCTTCACGGCGCTTGCGGGCCTCGGCCTCGAGTTCGGCGAAATCCTGCTCGCCGTCCTTCATCGCCTTCAGTCCCGCCTCAACCTCCTGGGGCGTGGGGAAGCGTGCCAGGAACGACAGATACATCTCCTCGATGATTTTGCGCGAATCTTTCTCCTTCTGCAACAGTTCGGTCAGCCGGTTAGAGGCGTCCTTGATGGCATCTCCGACCACTGGACCGTTGACCAGATTTAGCACGGGCCCCAGTTGAAGGCCCTGAACGCGCTCGCACTCGCAGGCGCTCTCGCGCGGCGGCTTGCCGAAGATATCGAGGAAGCCTCCGCTCACATCCTGGGTGCTATCGAGTAGCTGCACCGCGCGGGCACCTACTGGCAGTCCTGGCAGACGACTCCGCGATCCCGTGGCGCGATGGATGGCGTCGTAGAGCGTTTCGGCCTGGAGACGGCGGGCGATCGCATGGCTGTAGTTGATCTGATCGTCCGCGTTCCAGGCGTTGACCGCCACGGAATGCTGATAGGTTCGCGACTTGCAAATCAGCTTCATGAGATGGCGGACATCAAACCCGGACTTCACGAATTCCTCGGCCATCCGGTCGAGCAGTTTGGGGTTCGTCGGCGGGTTGCCAGCGCGAATGTCGTCAATCGGCTCGATCAGGCCGACGCCCAGGAGGTAAGCCCAGAGGCGGTTGACATAGCTGCGGGCGAAGTACTGGTTCTCGCGGGAGGTCAGCCACTTCGCCACCTGCTCGCGCCGGGGAGCGGTCGGTGCCGCCAGGTCGGCGTGATTGAAGGGGAACTTCGGTGGCGTGACCTGGTTGGAGCGTGCATGGGTGACCTCGCCGCCCTTGCCGTCCGAGATCACCTCCACCAGCGGTTGAGCGCCTTCGACGGCCGAGCCACCAACGCGCTGCCCCCGGAAGCGCTGGTCCTCGGCGCGCTGCACCTGGGCGAAATAAGCGGCCATTTGGTAGTACTGGTCTTGGGTCCAGCGCTCAAACGGATGGTCGTGGCACTTGTTGCAGTTGAACCGCACCGCCAGGAACAGCTGCGTGGTGTTCTCCATCACGCTGTCTGCGGAGCGGAGCACTTTGAAGTAGTTCGTCTGAGGCTGATCGACTGTCGAGCCCGTCCCAGTCAGCACGCTGTGGACGAACCGATCATATGGCATGTTGCTGGCAACCGCCTTGCGGATCCAGTCGCGGAAGACCTGGGCGTTCTGTTGACCGAGGAACTTGCGGTTAACCTGGAGCAGGTCGGCCCACTTGTTCGTCCAGTGGTCGACGAAGTCGTCGCTACCCACCAGGCGATCCACCAGCTTTTCGCGCTTCTCGCGGCTGGGTGTGGGGTCGGACAAAAACTTGCGCACCTCGTCGGCCGTGGGCAGTGAACCACACAGATCGAGATGAATCCGGCGGATAAACTCGCCATCGGTGCAAACGTCCGAGGGCTGCACCTTCACCTGACGCAGCTTCTCGTAGACCAGGCCATCGATCCAGTTGTACTCCGGCACCGGCTTCCAGACGAAGCCAGATCGATCTCCCATGACAATCAGCGTGGTAGCAGCGTAGGCGCCCTCGTAGCGAGCCAGCACGGTGGCTTCACCACGACGGATGGCCGTCACTGTGGCCTGCCGGTCCACCGTGGCCACCTCGGGGTTGCTCGACTCGAGAAAGGCCTCGATGGTCACATCGCGGACGGACCCGTCGGTATAGCTGGCCAGCACCGCTAGCTGCTGCTTCTGCCGTGGCAGCGGGATGACCGAATTACCCGGCAGCACCTGGATCGACTTGACGCGCGGGCTAGATAGATCGATCTTCATGCCCTCGCCGATCCAGCCCTTGACGATCTCGTAATACAACTCACCGGGCTGGGTCAGCACGCCGCCGACGTGCGGCACCACTCCCACCGGCTTCATGAGCATGAGGCTTGCGTCCGGGGCAGCCCGGTTCACCCGGCGACCGGCATGGTCGTCGATCAAAGCGCGGTGATCGAACACCGGATCGTAGCCTCGCAGTGACAGCTTGAAGCCGCCCTTGCCAGCCTCGGCGCCGTGGCAGGTGCCCTGGTTGCAGCCCATGCGTGAAAGCACCGGCATCACATCCTTGACGAAGCTGGGATCGACCTTCGTCTTCTGTCCTTTGACTTCCACGGGGATGTCGAGGTTTTGCCCGGCAAGTGTCAGGCGCAGCGTGCCTGACCCATCCGCTACCGGGCGAACCAGGCCAGTCTCGCTGACCTTGACGCAGGTAGGCACCTGAAATGACACCATGCGCGTGACGTCCAGACGCTCCCCACCGGCCAGGATTCCAGTCGCCACCAGTTGAGCATATTCCGACGAAGAACCGAGGCGCACGGCGTTTGGCGCTACCTCGATGCGAGCGAGTTTCGCACCAGCAGGCAGTGATTCCGGGGCAGCCACGGCCGCGGAGCCACTGATCAGGGCTGGCAACACGGCCAGCATCCACAGGCGGGTCATATGCGGAAACCTCCGAGGAGTGCGAGTTTACTTCTTAGCCGTGTTGACTTGCAGGGTCACCGGAGCGAACTCCTTGATGACCTTGCCCGTGGCGGGGTCCGAGAGACGGATGGTCCCATCCAGGCCGGCGCTGGCGATGGTCTTGCCCGAGGGATGGACCGCCACGGTGTAGATGGAGCCGATCTTGTCGAGTTTCGACTGGAGTTTACCGTTATCGGTGACATAGACGCGGACCTCGCCCTGCCGGTCGAGGCTGGATCCAGCCACGAAGAACGAGCCATCCTTGCTGAAGCGAATGGCAAAGATGCGACCTGGCATCTGAGCGTAATCGCGCACCTTGTTGGCGTTGTCGCCGATCACGCGCTGCACTTCGCGGTGAATCTTGAACAGGTGGGGCTGACCGTCGGATCCACCAGTGATCACTTCATCGTAAAGGCGTTCCTGGCCATCCACACCCTTGACCATGCGCGACTTGGCCTGGGGTCGGCGATCCACAGCGAGGAGCCCACCCTTGAGGCCACCCGGGGTGATACTCGTCACGTTGTCCACGAAGCGCTGCGTCTTGACCACCGTCAGCTTCATGGACATGTCACGCGAGACCGACACCAGGTGCTCGCCATCTTGCGAGAAGGTGGTGCCCAGCACCCAGTCGCCATGAGCCCCCTGAAAGAGCACCTGTTTACCGGTCTCGGCATCCAGGGCCCGTACCGTATTGTCGGGGCAGCCGAACGCCAGCACCTTGCCATCTGGCGACCAACTGACGCCGTAGAGGGTGTCGAACGCCACTGTCACCGAGTATTTCAGCTTCTTCTTGGCGACGTCCCAGACCTGAATCTCGCCGAACCTGCCCGGCGAGCCTCCCGCCACGGCCAGGAACTTGCCATCGGGCGAAAACGCCAAGGACTGAACGCGCTCGCTCAGCCCGATGAGTCGCCCCACGAGGCCTGATCCATCTGATTTGTGGAGGAGCACCTCGTGGTAGCCGGCCACGGCAAGAAGATTTCCATCTGGAGAATAGTCAATCGACGTGATCACCGGCAGCAGACGATATTGCGGAGGGTTCTTCTCGTCGATGGCGGGTTGCACGCTGCGAGGCGTGTCGTCCCGGGCGCCTTCCGTGACCCAGCGCCGAATGAGGGTCTGCTCGGCCGCGGGCAGCGCATCCCTGTTCTTGGGCATGAGCGCCTTTTTGGTGTCGGCCTGAGGCATGATCTGGGCAATCAGTTCGCTTTTCTCGGGATGGCCGGGCACCACCGCGGGTTTGGCACTATCACCAGCCTTCATCATGCTTGCGAAGGTGGTCATGATGTACCCACCCTGGGCCCTGGCGGGTTGATGGCATCCCTGGCAGTGTTGCTGGAAGATCGGCCGGATATCGCGATAGTAGCTCACCGGGCCGGAAGGTTTGGCCTTGTCCTTGCTGGGGTCGCTCAGCGCCGCTCCGGCCAGCACTAGCAACGCCAGTCCGACCATTCGACAACGCAATCGAAGCATGAGAGAGATACCTCGCAGGCTGTTCGTGGGAGTATGCGGGCAATGCGGGGACAGGACCCATAGGTAGGCATGAGGAGTCCTGGTTTTATCAAGCGTCTGCTCATCTTCGCATCCCCACCCACTCCTGGCAAGAGTCCAGTGATTTTTCTGCCCTACCCCGAGTGATTTGTCCCCTGCTGACTTTGACCCACATGTATACCTGTGTACACTAAACAAAGGAGGAAGCACCGATCCTGCGATGCTTCCGGTTAGGAGAGCAATGGAGGTCGAACCGTGGTTACGAGCTTGTTAAAACCTGTGCGAGATACCGCTGAACATGGTGGAGGGGAAGAGCACACCGTCGCCCACGCCCTGGCTGCGCCGTTCGATCCCGCCGAGGTAAAGTTCAAGCCGCAGACGATCAGTGGCAACCGGGCCCTGGCCATTCCCTTCGTGGATGCCCGCGTCATTCAGGACCGCCTGGACGATGTCCTTGGCGTAATGGGCTGGCAGGACAGTTACGAATGTTTGTCGGACGGCTCCGTGGTCTGTCGTCTGCGGATTCGCCTGGGGGCGGAATGGATCACCAAAGAGGATGTGGGTGGCCCCAGCGAGCAACCGGACGAGGGGGATCGACGCAAGGCCGCCTTCTCGGATGCACTGAAACGGGCGGCCGTGAAGTTTGGCATCGGACGCTATCTGTATCGTCTCAAGCCGCAGTGGGCCGATTATGATCCACAGAAACGCCAGATCGTCCGGCCGCCGAGTTTGCCTCATTTGGGATCGGAAGAGGCGAGTAAAGCAACGACGACCCCGGAGCAAGCTCGGAAGAACCACGTGGACCTCCCCGCGCATGCGCCGAGCCGGAACAAGCCAGCCAGTGGCCAGGAACTACAGCGACGGCTCACAGAGAAGGACGAACAGCTGGTCCGTGCGGGGGTATGTCAGCCGGGAGAACTGGTGTCTCACGTGGTGACAGCGGGGAAGGCTGCTGGTCTGGATGAAGATCTGACGCGCTGGTCGGGACCGGCCATCGATCTTGCCATTGAGCAAACGCGATCGTTTGAATCGACCCGTCGTACCACGCCTCCTGCGGCAACAGAACCTCGCCGGGCCCGGGGCAGGGAAACCCGACCTAACCGGATTTAATCCCGTGGTCTTCACGTTTGACAGCCCCGCCTTCGCGCCTCGTTCATTTTTCGAGCGCGGCCCCTTGCTGTTGTCGGGGGGTATTGGTAGGCTTCTAAAGCTGGCCTTGACTTTGGCGCCCGCCAGAGGCAGCAGGAGGCGGAGCATGGCAAACGAGCAGTGGAATCTCGTGCAACCTCAGACCCTGTGCGGCGGCGTCTTTGTGACCTTCCGCACAGCCGGGTCTGTGCCCGCTGCCACTATCAATCGCCTGGAGGCAGAACAGCATCGCTGGTTGACTCAGATCACCGAGCGTGGCATCAACGCCAGGCAATGGCTATCCAGTGCCAGCAAACGATTTCTGGGTCGGCTCGATGATCTCCTCGACGCGCCGGGTCAGTCCGATCTGCTAATCCGCCCCGGCGTGGCGGATGTTATTCGCACTTCTCTGCTCCGCTATAACGATGTCTATTATCGCCTGGGCGCCTACTGCATCATGCCCAGCCATGTCCACGCCCTACTGTTTCTGCCCGAACCGTTTGCCATCGAGGCTAACCTCGCGGTCGGGGAGCAAGCCGTTGCACCTGAACCGCTCGATCGCTTCCTGGCCTTCTGGACGCTGGGTACCACGCACCGCATCAACTCGCTCCTGCGACGTTCTGGCCCGCTCTGGCACCCCGCATTTTATATTCAGCCCATCCAGGATACCGAGGAACTGAACCGCCTGGCGGATTACATCGCCTTCAATCCGCTGAAGGCAGGCCTGGTGGCCCGACCCCACGAATGGCAATGGTCTTCGGCGCACGATCGCTTTGAGCGCGATGGTTGTGAGTCGGCCTGGCTCTGTTCCGAACCAGCTACCGGGCCTCAGATCAGCTTCCGCTAGTCATCCGGCCCGCCGTCTGGCCGTGGCCTTCTGTTCCACCAACGTCCGAAACACGCCCATCAGTGCCTGGTAATGGTGCTCGAAAGTCCACCCCTGGGAGGTCTCCCGGGCCGCTTTTGCGCACTCCGCGCGCCGGGCCGGATCTACGAGCTGGGCCAGGCACCAGGCCAACCGATCGTGGTCATGAGGATCGGGAATAACAAAGCCTTCGCGGCACACACCCTCGATTCCGGTGGGCGTGAGGAGTTCTCCGGCACCGTTGTGCCTACTGGTGATCACGGGGAGCCCACAGGCCAGCGCCTCCAGCACCACATTGCTACACGGATCATAAAAGGTCGGGTGCACGAGCAGATCCGAGGCAAAGTAAGCCTCACCCATATCTGCGCAGTATCCCACAAACCTCACACGTGGTTCGAGCCCCAGCGAACTGATGAGCCGGCGAAATTGCCAGTTGGACGGCGCACCGGCCACCACGAGTTCAATGGAGGCACACTCCGGCCGGGCCAGCGAGTGCAGGAGAGGTTCGAGCCCCTTTAGCCGATGATTGAGACCCACAAAGATGGCGACCGGCCGATCGTCCAGGATGTTCCAGCGCTGGCGAAACGCCGTGCGCCGGCTGGCCCGGTTTTCCTCAAGGAGTCGCTCGCGCGGTGGGGCAATAGGTACCCGGTGAATGTCGGCATTCGTATAGCCGCGTTCATGCAGGTGCCGGCGGACCATGTCGCTGATGGCAATGATCATCGAGCGCGGTTGGCGATACTGGGCCCGTTCGAGCAGCAGGTAAGAGACATGAGCTGGCTCGAACCACTTCAACGATAGCAGCAGACTTCTCAGCAACCGCGAGCGATGTTTGCCGAGACTGAGTGCCACCGAGGCATCGTACATGCCGCCCTGCGGATAGTAGATGTCGATGCCATGGATCTTGTCGAAGCCGATACTGACATCGACCCCGCTCTCCTGGATCACCTCTACACAGGCCCGGCTGAACCACCAAGGGCGAAGGAACCGGGGCAAGGAGGGAAGCTCGATCTTGCGCACCTGCAGGCGCGAGGGAAGAGCCTCGGCATCCCACTCGCTGGCCAGCAGGAGTACCTCGTGACCGTCGGCTACCAGACGTCGGGACAGGCTGGCGATGTAGGTTTCACAGCCGCCGCGCCGGGGAAGAACGCTGGAGTGACACAGCGCGATTTTCATACTGGACCTCAGAACTATCTGAAGCTTGATTCTGGTCGATGCTCACCGAGGACACCACGGGGCTCAAGTAGGGCTATCGCCGCCCTGAACCGCCAGCCGTTGCTTCCGTCGCATGTTGTGGCGTCTGTACCGTCGCCATTTGAAGAGAATCAGTCGGCGCATCCAGCGCCAGGACCAGCGCTGGGCCCCAGGTCCGCGATAGTGGATCCAGAAGGCGAGCTGATCCCGCGCGTCGATCCCCTCGACCTCGGACGAGTATAGCAACTGCGCCAGATCCTTCAGCTGCCATAGCCACCAGGTCCAGGAATGATGCGTCAACCGGTGCAGGTCGATGAGAACAACCCGGCCACGCCACGAGGTCACCTCAAGCCCGGGAGGCGAGGTGATGTCGCTTTCGTGGATGAAGAAGTGGCAGAGATAGAGGTCCTTGTGGAAATGTCGCCGATCGTGCAGCAGACGCGACAGACGCGCCATCTCGGCAGCTAGCCCTTGCTTCCAGCGACGAAACACCTCGGGGGGCAGCTTGCGCGAGGCCAGTGGCACCGCCTCGTGCAGGGGCAGCATGTTGGTGAGTTCCTCCACGGCCAGGAAGCTGTGGAAATGACACCAGGGCCCGATGATTTCCCCTGCAGCCACCGTAGCGGGGACAGGCACCCCCTGATGACGCGCCCATTCCAGATGGTCGTACTCCAGCATGGCGGGCGACCAGCTACGCCAGGGCCACAGGGTGGCCAGCACTCCATGCCAGATGGGCAGGACATAGTGCCGTTTGAGGTAGACCACCAGTTCCCGGCCCGATCCGTCCACGGCCTTGAGCCGCCAGCGGCCCGTCGAGCGGCCCTGTTTGGCGTGGAACTGATCGGTCACCGCGACGTCCATGATCCGATCCGGCCAGCCAGGACCGGCAAAGCTGGCCCAGTCAGGCCGCTGATGCAGCCGACGCCAACCCTGGGTCAGGCGCTTCCAGAGCGAGGGGGTGGCTCCCTCCAGGTCGGGCTCCGGACGGGCCTGCGTTCGTTCAATCGGACTGGATGGCATCATTGCGGCATCCTCGGCCTCGTACTCGGCATTTCCCTGAAAGAAGGCGTGCAGGTCGCCCGCATCACAACCCATCTCTTTCAGCACCAAGACTACCCGCGACACGTCGCGCTCGGCCAGGTCGCCCCGGGGCCTTCGCGTGGCCTGGATGCCCTCGACGCTTTCCAGCACGAGCTTGAAGTCAGGACCATTGGGTTGGACGGCCAGTCTCTCCAGCGATTCCTGCGTGAAGTAGCAGCAGGCGTCGTGCATCCGTGCCAGGATCTGGCCAACCTGCCGAAGGACTTCTCGTCGTTCTGGCGGGAGCGAATGCGTCAACCAGGTCCCCAGGCGAATCGTTCCTCCATGGGGTTCCACCAGGAGAAATGAATCGGAATACCCACCGCCATGCGCCCGGCATCCCGTGGCCAGGACCCTGGGTGTGCGTACTCCATGCCGTTCGAGCCGCCAGAGCAGGGTGGCCATCCTCTGCTCGGGAGTGGTGATGGGGCGGCCCAGCAGCCAGTTACGCAGCACAGCTCGCATGGAAGGGCGTTCGAGCCGGCGTTCCAGCAACATCTGCCGGCGCGGCCCAAGGGGTATCCAGCGTCGCGACACCATGCCCGGTTCCGGAGGCGGGGAATCGAGCCGAAGCCAGTCGAGGGAACGGCCCCGGGTCAGGGCAGCCAGTTCGGGAGTGATGCAACAGCCGGCTTCGTCCAGGCAGATCCACATCTGCCGATCGTTAAGTGGTGGCTGACGCTTCTCTCGGATGTGACGGCGCTGACGCATCACCTGAGCCTGCTGCTGAATCTGCAGGATCAGGCTACGCCGGTTCATGCTGCGCTTGCGCCAGGTAGTGTGACGCAAATAGGCATGCAGGAACGACAGCCGGTCGCGCGGGCTAGCAATGCGATCCGACAGGGTGGCATGCAAGGCGGCCATGTCGCGAACACGGCAGTCGTAGGGGGTCCATGCTCCGCGCCAGGCACGTTGCCAGTCGAGGAAAATCACCCCCTGGCCTTCCGGGTCGATGAGGACGTGTTTGGCGTACAGATCACGATGGAAGAAGCCGGCATCGTGCTGACGGGCTAACTTCTCACCCAGGCAGGCGAGCGCCTGCCGGCGCAGGCGAGGATCTTCCATGGTGCCCAGATATGTCGAAAGCGGAACGGCTCCTCGCACCTCCTGGACCAGCAGGAAAGCTCGACCTTGCGAGTCCTCTCCGGTAGCCAGCCAGTTGGGACCGGGCAGCCCGTCTCGTTCCAGTGCTTCGAGGATGGCGGCTTCACGCACACAGCGCGACACCCAACCGAAGCCCTCCAAAAAGTTGACCAGGCGGGTCGTCCAGCGGATGAGTGTTTCGCGCTTGAGGTAGACAACCTGCGCATGTTCGCCCTGGCCCAGGGTCAGCCTGCCGACCTGCCGGCCGGGATGGCCGCTGACGATGACACATTGCAGATCGACGAAGTCCTCGGCCTCGATCAGCCGGAGGTCGCGCAACCAGGTGCGCCACTCGGGGTGGATGGTCACGAAACCGCGACGTACCACTCCCGCGCGACGTCGAGCCCGTTCGCGCCAGGTCCAACGACCCAGGGCGGCAGTCAACCCAGCCAGCACGATAATCAGGATTGTGTATAGCATGAGTCGGGTCTCGATCATCGCGATCGGGTTACGAGCCTTGCAACAACAACTCCACCGCTTGCTGTACCTCGCGCGGCGTCAACAGCTTCATGCAGCAGTGGTCGAGAGGGCACACACGCTTCTGACAGGGGCCGCACTCCACCTGTTTTTGCAGGTGAATGGCCCGGGGATGATACGTTTCGGTCCAGGCGATGTGAGTGGGCCCGAAGAGCGTGACCACGGGGCGATTGAACGCATGAGCAAAGTGGCGCGGCCCCGAATCGGTGGTCACCAGGAGATCGGCCCGCTGAACGCAGGCCTTGGTCAGTCCCAGTGAGAGCCGCGGCCCGCCACGTTCGCTCAGCTCGCCCAGGGACACCACCTGGGGCAGATTCGCCAGCCGAACGATCTCGGCAGCCTGTGCCTTCTCCGCGGGGCCGCAAAGCACCAGAAGGGCACAACCCCGACGCGCTACCAGGTTGCGGGCCAACTCGGCGAAGTAATCGGTCGGCCAGTGCTTCGAGGCGCCGAAAGCCGCCCCAGAATTGAGACAGACCACCTCGGGATAGTCTCCAAGACGTCCCATTTCCCACACTTGCTGGGCAGCCTGGTTATCCTGGGGGGTGGTGAACAGTTCCAGCTGATACCCTGGCTCTGGGCAGCCGGCCTGCATCGCCAGGCGGTTGTAGGCATCAACCACCGGGCTGATCTCCAGACGACCCTCAGGAGTGCGGCGCGGCTCCAGGGCATCGGTCAGGAAGGGGGCGCGTCCGTAGCGTCGATAGCCGATGGTGCGTCGGGCGCTGCCGAACCAGGCAGTCAGGGCCGATCGCAGCGTGTTGGGGAAGAGTACCGCCAGGTCGATTCCCTCGGCGCGCAGTTTCCAGGCGGTGGAAGCGATGCCCTGCGACCAGGTGCCACCATGCGCGGGTAGCAGCTGGTCGAACCAGTCGCAACCGTCGAGCACACCCAGGACATACGGCTTCCCGACCCCAATCAGGCGCGCTCCGGCAAAGTGTCTCCGCAACGCGCGCAGGGCGGGAGTGGCCATGACCACGTCGCCAATCCAGTTGGGGAGAAATGCCGCAATCTTCATGGATCAGGCTGCTCCCAGACGCTGAAGGAGACGGGTGGTGGAGAAGCCATCGCGCAGAGTCGCCAGGTGGACCCGACCGCCGTACGATTCGACGAAATCAGCGCCGACCACCTGCTCGCGGCTATAGTCCGCGCCTTTAACCAGCACGTCGGGTCGAAGCAAACGAATCAACTCTAGCGGCGTCGATTCATCGAAAACAGTGAGGTAATCGACGGCTTCCAGGGCGGCCAGGACGGTGGCTCGATCCACGCTCGAGTTCACCGGGCGCGATGGCCCCTTGAGCGACCGGACGCTGCTGTCGCTATTGAGCGCCACGACGAGCAGATCGGCCTGGGCTCGCGCCTCGCGGAGGTACTGCACATGGCCGGCGTGCAGGACGTCGAAGCAACCGTTGGTGAATGCCACTCGGTGCCCCACCGCCCGGCGACGGTCCAGCTCGCGGGTCAGCTCGGTGCGCGTCATCACCTTGCCGTCCCCGCGGATACCGCCCTGCAGAAGATCGGCCAGGATCTCATCGCGGGTCACCGTGGCGACACCGATTTTTTCCACCTCCAGGCCGCCAGCCACATTCGCCAGTCGGATGGCCTGGTCGTAGTCGATGCCGGCCGCCAGCGCCATGCCCAGGACGGCCATGACCATGTCGCCCGCCCCGGTGATGTCGTAGACCTGGCGCGGCCGGGTGGGGAAGTGACGCCGACGGCCATCCATGTGCACCATGGCCATGCCATCGCGATCGAGTGTGATGATGGCCGCTTCCAGGTCGAGGCGTTCACGCAGTTCGGCGCCAGCCTCGAAGGCCTCGCTCAGCGTGGTGATGGTGCGACCGGTCGCCAACCCCGCTTCGAGGCGGTTGGGGGTGATGGCAGAACAGCTGTGGTACTTGCGGTAGTCGCCTCCGCGGATGGGATCGGCCACGACACGCACGCCGCATGCCCGAGCCCCCTGGAGGATCATCGACAACAACCCCGGAGAGCACACGCCCTTGTCGTAGTCGCTGATCAGCACGATATCGCAGCGGCGCAACTGGCGGACAATCATCTGGCCCAGTTCGCACTCCAGGCGAGCAGAGAGCGGCGCCTTCACCTCGTAGTCCACGCGGATCATCTGTTGCGGATGGCGATGCTGAGCCCGGCCAATGTAGCGTTCCTTGACAGTGCTGGGTCGGTCGGAATCGACGAGCAGGCACTCGTCCTCGATGCCCTGATCGACCACCAGCTTGCGGATGCGTTCCCCGTCGGCGTCGTTCCCGACCACCCCGGCCAGCATCACGCGGGAACCCAGGGCGCGCAGCATCATGGCCACGCTGGAGGCTCCACCCAGGCGCTCCTCACGGCGGTCGGCCTGCAAGAGGATGACCGGGGCTTCCTGGCTGATCCGGGCAGCATCGCCCCAGACATAGCGATCAAGCATGGCGTCGCCGACGACGAGGACACGAGGCTGTCCCAGCCGCATGACGGCATCGACCAGTTCACTCTCCGGACTGGCCGGAGCAAAGGAAGAGTCGTTCATGGTGGTTACCTCACTCACGCCGCGCGAGACACGGGGACCTCGGGAGTTTCCTGCGAAGGTTGCTCCACGACCGGGGAAGGGGCCGCTGCCCGGGCCAGGTGAGCCGCCATGGCCGCATGCAGCAGAGGAATCAGGATCTCGTGATGGCCGATCAGTTCAAGTCCTTCGCCTGCCTGGGCTGGGCGCGTCACCACGTTGACCGTGCTGCGATAGCGCGATTCCTTGTCCAGGTTGATGGTGACGAGGCCGTCGAGACTGTGGCCGAAGTTCCGAACGACGCTCACCGCCTTGAGCAGCACCTCGGGCAGAATGACGGCGCTACCCAGGTTGAGCCAGATGCCCTTCGCCATGGTGGAGACCACCCGGCACAGATGGCGGAAATCGAGCAGGGAGGCTTCTCCCAGGGCCGCGCCGGACACATGCGGGTGCATGTGGACAATGTCGGTGCCCAGTGCCACGTGGATGGTGCAGGGAATCCCGGCGCGGTAGGCAGCAAGGACGACGCTGCACTCTGGGTAGGGCAAACGGGTCTGATCCATGTAGCGGCCCAGGCCCACACCCAGACCCAGTTCGTGCTCCATGCCGATCCGCGAGGCGACGGCGAAGGCGTCGGCCGTCTCCCGCGCCATGCCGAAGGTGCCTTCGTGCAGGGACGATCCAACGTCCTCGCTGGTCTTCCCGGCCAGGGCTAGCTCGAAGTCGTGAATGGCTGCAGAGCCGTTCATGGCTACCGACTTGATCAGCCCCTTCTGGATCCAATCGATGAGGTAGGGACCGCAGCCGGTCTTGATCACGTGGCCACCCAGGGCCGCCACCACAGTGCGCCCCTCGGCATGGGCCCGGGTGAGCTGATAGCGCACACGGCGTATGCCGTTGCCGGCCAGTTGGCGGGGTAGCGAATCGAGCCAGTCCTCGATACCCGCGCCCGGAGGGAGTGGCCGGCCCAGGTCCTCGCGAAACACCTTGCTGGGTCGCGAATCGAGGTCGTAGGTCCGCAGGCCATGGAGGTCGAATGGCTTCTCGAAGTTTGGCGTCGTCCCTGACACGGTCGTTCCTCCCTGAAGGTTTCCTCACGCCCCCGCCACAGACTCGACCAACCGCTCCAGGACATCTTGCCCCGAACGGAACTCCATGCCTATGCGCACCGCCCAGAGCGGACGCCCGGCCAGGTGGTCGAGCCGAATCTTCACCAGGTCCTTCTGAGTCGTTACTACCAGGGCATCTTCCGGAAGATGACGGGCCCGCTCGCAGAGCGTCTCGACATCCTCGCGGCTGTAAGCGTGGTGGTCGGGGTAGGCGCGAAACTCGATGACGCGGCCTCCCAGGTCCTGCAGCGTCCGCCGGAACGCCTCGGGATTGCCAATGCCGCAGAAGCCTGCGACGGGCCGCTCGCGGATCAACTCCACTGGTTTTTGCGTCCCACTGCTATTCACCAGATCGCGCGGGCTGTGCGTCGCCTCGGCCTGTGGAACCGCCGGAGCCACCCGGGCGATCTCCGCACGCAACTGGGTCAACGTCGCTGCCTCGACCTGGTCGCAGCGCGTGAGCACGATGGCATCCGCCCGGCGCAGGCTCGAGCGCGGTTCTCGTAGCAGACCCCGGGGCAGAAGGTAGCCGCCTCCCCAGGGATCGGTGGCGTCGAGCAGCACCACGTCGAGATCGCGTCCCAGGCGACGGTGCTGGAACCCGTCATCGAGCACCAGGATTTCCGATTCAAGTTCTTCGACGGCCGTCTGGGCCAGCGCGACCCGGTCCACCCCCTGCAAGTGGGGAACGTCCGGCAGGTTCTCCTCGAGGACCAGTGCTTCGTCGTTGCGCCCGGCCTCGCTGCCATAGCCCCGACTGAGCAGGGCGACCTGACTGTCGCGCTGGCGCAGCAGCCGACTGATGAACTCCACCATCGGCGTCTTACCCGTGCCTCCGGTTGTCAGGTTTCCGACACTGACGACAGGCACGGACGCGCGATGCACCTTCTTCCAGCCCCGATCGAAGGCCTGGTTGCGGAAGCGGACGGCCAGGCCATATCCCCACGAGGCGACCCAGAGCATCCCCCGGAGCAGCCAGGGCATCCACCCCACGGACCTGCCGCGCACGAGCGCCAGGTAGCGATCGTGCCAGGTTTCCAGGGGATGGAGACAGGTGCTCAACAGGGAATCCTTCCCCTCGCTGGTGCGCGTCCTGCGTCCAGAGCGAGAACATCGGTGGAGACAAGCTAGGCGAAACAATCGGACGACAGGTTGTACTCCGGGCCAGCGAACCGTGTCAATCGGGATCGTTTGCCCGGGTTGTCTCCTTCGCCATCTCCACGATCTCCACGCCCGACAGAATCGCTTGCCTCACCTCGGCCCCGGGACAGGAGCGTAGCTCAATCCGCAGGTCTCGAAGGATCGACACGTCGGGAAACTCGCGCACTACCACTCGCTGGCTCGCCCCGGCCTGCTGCCGCACATCAAACCGCTGAAGGACCGGCTTGCCCTGAAGCAGGACATCAAAGAGGCGGGCCCCCTCCGGCACGGCATCGGGTTCGAGAAAGACCAGCCGCACCAGGTAGCGTCGCGAGCGGGTGGCCGTGGGGTCCACGCTTACCTGCAACCGCTCCAGCCCCCGCAATCCGGAGGCGCCCACCCAGTGCGGGCCGGTGCCATTCACCCGGCTAGAGTGGATGCGAAAGCCCTCGGGCTTGGCAGGGACCGAGGTGATGCTGACCCGCGGCGACGGACCGCCTGCCGTGGGATACTCCAGCCAGAGGATGCCGTTGTCGGCCCGACGGCTGCCCGGTGCGCCCAGGTTAACCCCCAGACGACGGATCGGTCCCTGGACCGGCCGGGCCGTGGTGAAGGTCCACATCTCCGCCTCGGGCATGGGAATCAGGCCGACCGAACATTGCTGCTGATAGCTGCAGGTGCAGGTGCGGGTGAAGTCTGGCACGGTGAGTACGCCACCCGCCGCAAGCAGGTTGAGCGTGCAACTCGACCGGAAGCCACCGATGTTGCCGGTACCTCCCTCGTTGGCCAGGTCGTAGAACCCAGCCGCACCGGAGCGGAACAGGACCAGGTGCTCGGAGGCGGCCGGGGTGTTGCAGCCGTAGGTTCGCACCCATTTCCATTCCATGAGAGCACCGGTGAGCGGGTCGGCCACCAGGGCAGGGCGGCCCGTCCGCAGATCGCAAGCGGTGCCCGAGCCGGAACGAGGGTCTCCCCCCTTCAGGATCCGATCACCATGGATAAGCGCGGGGCCGTAGTAATCCACGTTGTGCCAGAGGACTGCACCATCACCAGCGCGATAGGCGCGCATGCCAGCGGGTTCATCCGCAAGGGTGTCCCGAGACATGAGCCCCGCCTCGACAACAATGTCGTGCTTCGCAGAGTAGCTCAGCCAGGTGCCGAAGATGTCGTTCTTCCTGGCCCAGACTTCCTTGCCGGTGCGCAGATCGTAGCAGACGAGCCGGCCGCGGGATGGGGCGGGTTTCTCCTTGCTGCCTGACTTCGTTTCTACCACCAGAGGACGATCGATGGCGAAGAGGTGCGAGCCGCCCAGGATGATGGCGTTGTGACGGAAGCCATCCTGGGCGGTGATGCGGAACAGCACCTTTCCCGAGCGGCGGTCGAGCACGGTCAGGCGTTTGCTCGCCGAGGGAGCCCTTGGTTGGTTCTTCTTGCCGGCAGGGACACCCACAGGGCCATCGCCTCCGACGAGGTACTCCCGATCCAGCGTCAAGAAGCTCCACTCGGGGCCGGACGTGTTACTCCGCGCCGGAGGGAGGGAGAACCGCTGGACGGTCTTACCCGTGGCGGGATCCAGGCGCAGGCAGGTGTTGCGGTAGGCGACATACACGCCGTCGGAGGTGGTGACGTAATTGCTTCCCGCGGCGTTAGCACCTGGTTGGTGGGCGGTGTTGTCGTAGATCGCGCCCACACCCGGTAGCGCAGTTTCCCACAGCAGTCGGCCCGTGTAAATGTCGATGGCGCGCAGGCGGTCGGGGCCTTCGATCACCAGTCGGCCATCGCAGACCTGCGGCACTGGACCATGCCCATGGCGCGGCAGGATCCCCTGGTTGCCGGGTCCGCCGAACCAGAGGAGCCCGAGTGGCGCCTTCACCCGGCCATCGCGCGAAACCCGTGTGTTCGCGGCATCGGCGTGCTGATGCGTCCAGTCGGCCGCCCCCGGAAGCGCTCCCTCGCGCTGCAGCAGAGTATGCTCGCCCTGCGTGCGTCGGGTCACCTTCTCGGAATTGCCACGCCCGGCCATCCATGGATCGAGATGGGGCACCAGACCAGAGCTGGGACGCATCATGGCCAGACCTCCGTAGGGCCTCAGGACGTCCCAAAGACGGTCTAGCGCGATTGGAGTGGCCGGAGAGGGACCCAGGTCATCAACCAGCACCAAGCTGGCCAGGTAGGCAGGGAGAGCAGCGGATTCGAGCCGGGTGGAGAGGATGCTTGTGCGTTTGCCATCGATCCCCGCGCGGCGCAGCGTTTCGCGGAGCAGGGCGCATCGTTCGGCATCGGGTTCCAGCACGATCAGGTGGAGGCGCGTCTGGCGAAGGAGGCCGCTGAGGAAACCCGGCGTGGTCCCTCCGCACAGGACAGCATAGCCCTCCCGAGGCGCGCCGCTGGCTTGCAGATCGCGCAGGCGGGCCTCGTCGGTTTTATCGGGCGCGGGCAGGGGGACATCTTCCAGCGGATGTCGGAGCTTGTGCGTCAGTTGGCTGGTGCCGAAGGCGAGGATTCTGCCATCCCGCGTGCTAACTACCAGGCGGTCGCCGTCTCCGTCAAGCTGCGCGCCGATGCCGTCGATGGCAGCCTTCCAGAAGGTGGGAGCCTTGCCCTTCTCGGTGGGTAGATCGACCGCATAGATGACACCGGGACCCGTTCCGAGAAGTCGGCCGCCCTCCACTGTCAGGGCCGTCGTGCGCGGCACACTGAATGTGTGGAGCGGCGTCCCCATCCAGTCCTCGACGCCGGCTTTCTTGCGGCTGGCCTTGTCGGTTGCTGGCACGATGCGAGGCCGGGCGGCCAGGTCGAAGACGCGACAACTGGTGCCGACCACACTGTAAAGCAGGCTGCCATCCACCGCCAGGACCTCGCCGGCCTGGCCGAGAAACGCCCCCGTGGCCAGGTCGAACCCCGCCCCACCATTGAGGTAGACATCGCCTGCCACCAGTAGTTCAGGGCCCCCGGCCAGTTTCGAGACGTCGGCCAGGCGAAAGTGAAGGATGCGGCCAGTATGGCGATCGTAGCAGGCAGGGACCGACCGCCCGCAGGGCACCAGTAAGCGGTCACCCGCCACCACGAGTTGCCCCTGGGGAGCGAACCCGGCGAAGGCGTCGGCCTGGTGCGGCTGCTTGATGAACGTCGATCCATCACCGGAGTTTTGCCAGCGAATCTCCCCGGTGCGTGCATCGACGGCGTGGAGAAATACCCCCATGAAGGGCCAGATGCCGGCTGCAAAGTACACCGTGGCCTCGCCATCGGGTTCGGGCGCCACCACCGGCGCACCTCGCGCGGGCCAGGTGGAAATGAGCCGCTCGTTGCCGAGTATGCGCCGATCCGATGGCCCGCCGCGAAGTTTCCAGGCAACCTGCCCAGACTCACGGTGCAGGCAGTACAGGTGGCCGTCGTCACTTACGCAATAGACACGATCCTGCCAGACGGCAGGGGCGAAACGAACCGGGCCGTCGGCAGTGAATCGCCAGCGCACCTGCCCAGTCTCGCGCTCGACCGCCGTCAATTGATCGTGCCGGGAAGAGGTGTAGAGGACGATCGATCCAGCCACGACGGGCTGATAGGCGCCATCGGTGGAAAAGCGCTGCTGATCCGGCCAGGCAGGTTCAAGCGGAGCTTCCTGCCGGACCCAGATGGGTACAAAGGGAAAGCGCGCCAGGTTGGCCCGGGAGGAGTCGGCCCGGTTCGGGTTGGACAGGAGGGCCACGCACGGGACCAGAAGTCCAATGACCAGGCCGAGCATGGCAACAAGTGCGGGTCGAGGCTTCATATTTTGGGATGTGTGGGCCGCAGGGAATTCCCGTAGATGCTTCGGCAGGAGAGAGCCGCCAGGCTAGTAGATTTTCAGGAAGGAGAGGGACCCACTGGCCGTAGGCACCAGTGGGTCGGGATCGTCTACTTTTCGCCCGTGGCGGCAGCCGAGCCGAGGTCGCCAAGGATAGCCGCTGCGCGATTGGCGTCGGTCACGTTGTCGAACGAGACGTAGCCAACAAACTTGTCGCCCAGGACCGACATCATCAGGCCATGCAGGGTGAGCCCTTCGACGGCCCACTGCTGAGTGAGGCGATGGGCCAGGCCAGCGGCGTTGTCGCCCTCGACCCGGATGACAATCGGCTGGTGGGTTTCATGGAGGCCGGCAGCCTTGGCGGCACGGGTGGCCATCGGACCAGTGACCGGGGCGACATACAGCACGCCGGCTCCCGGTTTGTCGAGAGACCGGTGGGTGTAAATGTATTCAAGATTGGCGCCCGCCTGCGCGAGCAGAGCCAGCTTGGACGAGACACCACCGGCCTGGTCGGCCACCTCGCCGCTCCAGACATGCATGCGATCCAGTTTGAAGCTCATGATAGGCTGCCTCCGGAATCAGGTTTAACGCCAGACAGTATATATGGCCGGCAAGAAACCCCATGCGTTCATCCTATGCGGACGACAACGCGCGTGAGCGCGGGGCGGCTCAGAATCCTGGCAGCCCCTGCAATTCCTCCAGATTGCAATTGCTGTCGCTGGCACAGCACGTCAAAATATCAGTAGCATCTTCTCCCGGAACCTCTGGAGCACACCCTGTCATGAGAGGTCGTCTACTGGCTGCGCTCGCTCTGCTCGGAGCGGCTGCCGTTGCCCAGGCCGATTATGTGGTGATCATTGCCAACCTTCTGGCCCGGCCGGACTCCGGTGCTGCCGGTGCCGCTGGTGCGGGAGGAGGTAGCGGACGAGGCGGTGGTCCAGGGGGTGCCCCGGGCATGATTGGCGGTGGTCCGGGCATGATTGGTGGTGCTCCCGGTTTAGGTGGGGGCGCTCCCCCGGCCTTCGTGGGTGGGCCTCAGGGTGGCGGTGGGCCTCCGGGAGGCATGCTTGGTGGGCCTCCTGGCATGGGTGGCGGTCCTGGGGCCATGCCTGGTATGGCAGGTGGGGCTCCGGGCATGATGGGCGGTGCCCCACCGATGGGCGGAATGGGTGGCCCCGGCATGATGGGTATGATGGGTATGTTTGGCCCTGGAATCGGCGACGATGCTGCGGATGATGCTCCGTACATCATCGTAACGGTCCTGGAGGTGCAGGACCTGGCTCAGAAGACGAAGCTATTCAAGGCGGGCCAACCGCTGACGCTGAACCATCGCTGGGGCAAGACCCAGTTCTACAACAAGACCTACCTTTACGAGGTAATCCCCCTCGAGACCGGGACCGGCAAGCCGTTGCCCAGCGCGGCTCGACGCTTTCAGGCCAAGCAGGAACAGGTCTACGCCAGCAAGCCAACCACCGAGCAGGTAATCAAGAACCTCGCGCAGTGGGCCCTGGAGCATGGGCTGGTCGATGACTTCGTGAAGGTCATGGACAAGCTGGCCGAGACAGACAAGGCCAACAAGGCGGTGCAGACGTACCTGAAGATCAAGGCTGATCTGGCACGACCTGTGCGAGGCGATGACGTCGCCAACCGCTGGAAGGGGCGCATGCTCGATGGCTATCGGTCACTGCAGGACGAGAAGCATCATTTCGCCATCCTGCACAACCTGGGCGCTGAGAACGAGGCGGAGCTGAAGCAGCACCAGGCCCGGCTCGAAAAGACCGTACTGAGCTACTACTACTGGTGGGCCATGAAGGGCATTGCCCTGCCGGTGCCCACCGAGCATCTGGTTGCCATCGTCACCGAGAAAGGCGACGATTTCCGCCGGTTGAAGCAGCATCTGACCGCCAGTCCTCCCATGGCTGACAGTTTCACGGCCCGGCGCGAAGGGCTCTCCGTGTTCTCCAGCAAGCGTGCCGACGAATCGTACGTGACGCTCGAACGCATCTCGAAGCCGGAGTGGGACAAGGGCTTTGTTCGCAATGAACTCCTTGCTGGTGTCGGCAGTCGGGGCATGCCCAAGGGTACCTTGCCGCAGCTGGCCCTCATTCCTCGGACCTATGCCGTTCTGATGAAGGCGCTGGAAGATGAATGGGAAGCCACCGGCATCAGCCACGAGGCCACCCGGCAGCTCGTCCACGCCTCAGGACTTCTCCCGCGGAACGTCAACGCTCCCGAGTGGATTCAGTTTGGCCTGGGCAGCTTCTTCGAGATTCCTCTTCAATCGCCCTGGGGTGGAGCCGGTGCCGCCAGCCCGTACTGGATGCCTCGCTTCCGCGAAACCTACAAGGCCAAGCTATACAACAAGGATCGGACCGCGGCACCCAGCCCTTACGATGCCCTGGTACGCGTGGTGACCGATGCCGGCTTCCGGGCGCCTCCGGGTCCGGGTGAGACTCCGGATGCAAATCTGCGACGAGCCCGGGCCGCCTCGTGGGCTCTGACCTACTTCCTGGCCCAGAGCGACACCACGCGGGACGGGCTGCTTCGCTACTTCAAGGAATTGAGCAAGATGCCGCGCGATGTCGAACTTGACGAGAAGGTCCTGCTGACCTGTTTCGCTCGATCGTTCGACTGCCTCAATCCGGACAAGTCGGTCAACAAGGCTCGTTTGACCACCCTGGCGACGCGGTGGGTGAAGTTCATCGACGACACCCCCCTTGAGGCCGAGGCGATCCACAAGAAGATCCGGGACTACTACAAGCAGGTGACCCGAAGCGTGTCGCCGAACGCTCCGGCAGGTGCGCCTCAGCAGGGTGGCATCCCCGGGATTCCGGGCATCCCCGGTGTTCCTGGAGGGGCGCCTGGCATTCCGGGCATCCCCGGCGTGAACCCGGCCCCGCCTGCGCCGGGCCGGTAATGGTCTTCAACCCGGGTTCATCAGGAAGCCAGCAGGCGTTCGCGTCGGCTGGCTTTCTTCCTGCGCAGGCCAGATGGTGGTCTTCTTCTTCCCCGCCCGACAATAATGATCTCTGTGTGAACTTGTTCCCTGTTCGGGTCGTCTGGAAGATTCATCTCGGAGATGTTGCATGAAATCATTCAGGTTATTCGCCAGCCTGGCAGTGGCTCTTCTCGCATCGAACCCTGTCCTGGCCGAGCTGCCTCCGCTGATTCCTCGCGAAGTCCTTTTTGGCAATCCCGTCAAAACGGCTCCGCGCATCTCTCCGGATGGAAAAAGGCTGTCCTTCCTGGCGCCCGACAAGAACAACGTCCTGCAGGTTTGGGTCCAGACGCTGGGCAAGGAAGATGCTCGCCAGGTGACCAACGACAAACGGCGCGGCATCCGCATCCACCAGTGGACCTACCACCCCGACACGCTGATCTACCTGCAGGACAACGAGGGTGACGAGAACTTCCACGTCTATGCCGTCGATGTCGCGCAGGGACTGGTGCGTGAACTCACTCCATTCAAGGGTGTCCGGGCCCAGGTGCTCGGCCTGCATCGCGACTTTCCCGACGAGATGCTTGTGGGGTTGAACCGCCGGAATCCGCGCGTTTTCGACGTCTACCGTATCAACTTCAAATCCGGCGAGGCGAAGCTCGACACAGAGAACCCTGGCGATGTGGTCGGCTGGACAACCGACACAAAGTTCCGCGTACGGATCGCCCAGGCGCCAACCCCGGATGGCGGCACCGAGCTTCGGCACCGTGCCAACGAGAAGGCGGAATGGAAAGCCTTTCTCAAATGGAGCGCCGATGATGCTGATGGTGGCGTGGTCAGCTTCACCAAGGACGACAGCCATATCTGGCTGCTGACCAGTGAGAATCGTGACACCATGTCGCTGGTGAAGCGGGATCTCACCACAGGCAAGGAGGAGCTGGTAGCCAGCGATCCTCGCGCCGACGCCGGCGGGGTCATCCTCAACCCCGAAACGTACGAGGTGGAGGCGGTCTCGTTCAGCTACGAAAAGCAGAAGTGGAAGGCTCTCGACCCGGCCATCGCCAAGGATCTGCAGTTTCTCGAAACCGCTGCCCCGGGCGAACCGTCCATCGCTGGCTACGATCGCGCGCGCAAGACCTGGGTGGTGGCTTACTCGGCCGACGTGACCCCCACCACTTACTATCTTTACGACCGACCGACGCAGAAACTGACGAAGCTATTCACCGCTAACCAGAAGCTGGCCAGCTACACCCTGGCGAAGATGAAGCCGGTCATCATCAAGTCGCGAGATGGGCTCGACCTGGTGTCCTACCTCACCCTGCCCGAGGGGCTGGAATCCAAAAAGCTCCCCATGGTACTCCTGGTGCATGGCGGCCCCTGGGCCCGCGATAGCTGGGGCTACGATGCGCAGGCGCAGTGGCTGGCCAACCGTGGTTACGCCGTCCTGCAGGTCAACTTCCGCGGCTCTACCGGGTTTGGGAAGAAGTTCCTTCACGCCGGTGATCGGGAGTGGGGCCGCAAGATGCACGACGATCTGATTGACGCGGTCAACTGGGCCGTCAAGGAAGGCTTCGCTGATCCCAAAAAGGTCGCCATCATGGGTGGTTCGTACGGCGGCTACGCTGCCCTGGCCGGGGCCACCTTCACCCCCGACACCTTCGCCTGCGCCATCAGCATCGTGGGGCCAAGCAACCTCGTCACCTTGCTGCGCTCCATCCCGCCCTACTGGGAACCGCTGAAAAAGCTCTTCTCGGTGCGCGTCGGCGAGCTGGAGGACGAGAAGTTCCTGCTGGCACGCTCGCCGCTGACCTACGCCGATCGGATTCGTATCCCGATGATGATCGCTCAGGGTGCCAACGATCCTCGCGTCAAGCAGGCCGAGAGTGAGCAGATCGTGGCTGCCATCAAGAAGGCCGGCAAGCCCGTCGAGTATCTCCTCTTCAAGGATGAAGGCCACGGCTTCGCCCGCCCGGAAAACCGGATGAAGTTCTTCGCTGCCGCCGAACTCTTCCTGTCCACCCATCTCGGTGGTCGGGTCGAGAAGTAAGTCTTCTCGTCTACCCTGGACGACGTGGCATCCTGCATAAGGTGCCACGTCGTCGTTCGATTATGGCGCTAGCTTCTTGACAGGCCGGATGGCCCAAGGCCATGATACTTTTTCTCGCCTATTTCTCTAACAGGCAGTCCCCTTGGCACAGGGTGTAGAACATCGCGTTATTCTCGTTGCGGTTGAGGATTCGCTGCGACCCCAGATCGTCGAGGCACTCGCTTCCCGATCCGCGACCCCGGCTGCCTTTTGCCCTGATCTTCAGGCCGCGCGACGAGAGGCTCTGGCCCATGTCGGAACTGCGCACCTATTCATCGTGCAGCAGGGCCCGACCGAATCCCCCGCGCTTTTGACTGGGTTGACCTCCAGCTTGCCGGGCCACCCGGTGCTGGTGCTGCTCCCACCCGGGGCGGATGTGTCTCGCATCCTGGCGACGCAGCGCGCCGGCGCAGCGCAGGTGGTGCCATTGCCCTGGCAATCCGAGGATTTTCTGCACGCCCTGGATTGCATGGCGGTGCAATTTGCCCGGGTGGATCGCGACGCCCGAGTGGTGGCTGTCTGCGGCGTCACCGGAGGAGCCGGGGCCACCACGGTGTCGCTCAACCTGGCGCACGAACTGACCCAGGCGCCGGTCCGCAGCCCGGGGCATTCAGTGCTTCTCATCGAGCTTTCGCGCCAGATGGGTAGCCTGGCCGCTTACCTTAACATCGAACCGCACTGGACCGTCCACGACATCCTGGGAGACCCGGCCCGCTTGACACCCGCTGGCGTTCGCCAGGCCATCACCACTGTCGCGCCGGGGCTGAATGTGCTGGTTAGCTCGTACCTGACCATGCCAACCGAGCCCTACTCCCCCCGGCACGTCTACCAGCTGATCGAGTTGTCTCGTCGCCTGGCCTCGCTGGTCGTGCTCGACGTACCCTGCGCCTTCGACGATCTGCAGTTTGAAACCATGGCGATGGCTGACCAGGTGCTCCTGGTGGGTGTGCAGACAGTCTCCTCGATTCGCACTCTGAAGATGGTGCGCGAGACGCTCGAACGCGAGGAGGGAATCAGCTCCTGCAGGCTGGTAATCAATCGCTACGAGGAATCGCTGCCCGGCTTCTCGGCCGCCCGCCTGGGGGACCTTCTCGGAGGGCAGCATCTTCACACCATTGCCAACGACTATCCCTCCGTGATGTCCGCGATGAACAGCTCCCAGCCGCTGCAGAAGGCGGCGCCGTACTCGCGTGTCCTGGCGGACATCCGTTCGCTGGCCAGGGCGGTGTCCGGCGTAACGATCCAGCCGGTTTCCGACTCCGTGGATCGTCTTTCCCGTGCGCTGACCCGGGGTGCGCCCGGGCCATCGCCTCCTCGCGCCCTGCGCGTGCTGCACATCGAGGACGATCCCCTGCAACAGCAGGCGCTGGCACTGCACCTGGCTTCGCTGCGCACGTTTCGCTGCACCATTAGCCAGGCGCCTAGCGAGGAAAAGGCGATCGCCCTGTTTCAGAGCCAGCCGTTCGACGTCGTCCTCCTCGACTACCAGCTGGAGTCGGGCAATGGCCTGGGCTGCCTGCGCCGCTTGCGGGCGATCAATCCAATTGTTCCCATCGTCGTGGTCTCGGGTGTGGCCCGGCCAGAGGTAGCCGCTGACCTGCTCGAGGCCGGCGCCGATGATTTCCTGGGCAAACAGAATCTGTCGGGCGAGCGACTGGCCCGCACTATTACCGAAGCCGTCGCCCGGGCCGACGCCTGCACGCCTCGTCGTGGTATCGACGGCGAGAAGATCGATCAGGTGTTCGACCGGGTTCGGCAGGCAACTCCCGGCGGCGACGATTCCGAGCTGCTGCGAAGCCTGCGGGAGCTGCACGCAGCGAGCGCAGGCCAGTTCACCGCCGGGATGATTCAACGCCTGGTGGATGAAGTCTGCACCGAGCTTGGGAAGGAGCAGAATGGTGCCCGGCTGCCGCGTCGCGCCTTGTTAACTCTCTTCCTGCGACTGTTCGGCACTGGCCAGACTCCGCTCTGATCGACCCTTCTGGTTGTAGCGATTCCACCGTCTGCTCCTTCCCCAACCTCATCAACTGGGTTTGCAGGGGTACCCGCGCTGTGCGACAATAGGAGGCAATTGTTCAGGCATGGTTGAGGCGCTCTCCCAGGATGGCTCATGCGAATTCTGCACACCGCCGACTGGCACCTGGCCGATCGTCTGGGTCGCATTGACCGCACGGCCGATCTTCGACGGGCGGTCGAGCGCGTCGCGAGTTACTGCAAGTCGGAGGCCGTGGATGTCTTGTTGATCGCCGGCGACCTGTTCAGCGAGCTGGCCGGGGCCGAGGCTCTCCGAGAGTCGATCCGGCATCTGCAGCAGGTGTTTGGTCGGTTTCTGCGCGAAGGCGGCACCATCCTGGCCCTGACTGGCAACCACGACCGGGAAAACTTCTGTCAGACCCTGCGCCATGCCATGTCGCTGGCCGCTCCCCTGGGTGACGAGCCGGGCGAATTGCTCCCGCCGGGTAGGCTTTACCTGGCCACCGAGCCAACTCTGCTCCGTCTGGAAGATCGCGCTTCCCGCCTGCCTGTGCAGTTTCTGCTCATGCCCTATCCGACGCCAACGCGCTACCTCGTCGAGGGAACTGCGCAGCGTTACCAGGGGCTGGACGAGAAGAATCGTCTGCTGATGGCCTCGTTCACCAGCACGCTGCACGACCTGCGTCAAGGGCCGCACTACAGCGAGGAGCTGCCCGGCATCCTGGCCGCACACATCGCGGTGCAGGGATGCGACCTCGGCCGACTCTTCCGCCTCTCCGAGCAGGAAGACGTGGTGCTGACCGATGACGCGCTTCTGAGTGCTTTCCACTACACCGCTCTGGGACACATTCATCGTGCCCAGTGCATCGGCGGTCTGCCACACGTGCGTTACTCGGGCAGCATCGAGCGCATGGACCTGGGTGAGCGCGACGACCAGAAGAGCGTGGTGGTGTTCGACATCGGTCCCGATGGACTGCAAGGCGAGGCGCGACTTCTGCCACTCGAATCGACGCCGATTTACGAGGTCGATATCGCGAGGCCGGCCGACGAGCTACCGGAGCTACGCCGACAACATCGAGAAGCACGCCAGGATCTTGTTCGCATACGCTGTGCCTACACCGCCGGCCTTGACAACCGCGAGGAAGTGCTCCGCGAGTTGGAGGAACTCTTTCCCCGCTGGTACGACCGGGAAATCAGCGAGAGCAGCACCTTGACCGGCACCCTGGTGGTGGGAGGGCCAGGTCGAGCCAGGAGTTTCGAGGACACGGTGCGCGATTTCATCGATCAGGAACTGGCCAACCACGACGAGACCACTCGGGCCTCGGTGTTCGAGAAGGTCGAAGCGCTACTGAAGGAGGTCCAGGGATGATACCCCAGCGTGTCAGGCTCAGGGGGTTTCTCTGCTACAAGGATGAGCAGGCGATCGAGTTCGATGGCAATGCCACTCTGTGGATGCTATGTGGCCTCAACGGATCGGGAAAGTCGGCCATTTTTGACGCGCTCACGTACGCCCTCTTTGGCCATCACCGTGGAGGTGGCACCCATGCCTCGGAGCTGATCAACAAGGACTCGGACACACTGGTGGTCGAGTTTGATTTTCTGCTCGATGGCCGACTGTATCGGATTCGTCGGACCCTGCGGCGGGACGCCAAGGGAGGAGCTCGCGGCACGCAGCAGATCTTCCGGATGGAGGAAGGTAACCTGATTCCGGTGGAGGGAACGGGCCAGCGCCGCGAGTTCGACACGTGGATCGAGGACAACATCGGCCTGACCTACGAGACGTTCACCTCCAGCGTGCTACTGTTGCAGGGCAAGGCCGAGAAGTTGCTGGACAGCAAGCCCGAGGGCAGGCGCGAGGTTCTGGCCAGCATCGTGGACCTGAGCCGGTACGAGAGGCTACATCAGAAAACGGACGAGAAGCGCAAGACACTGGAAGGGCATCTCAAGGGGTTGGCCAGCCGGCTGGCCGCCCTGCCGACTGTGGAACCGCTGGAGATGGCGGAGGCGAAGGCGAACATCGAGGAGGCCGAACAGGCCAGGACAACCAGTCGGGCTGAGGTAGAGCGCCTGGTGGCGCTCGAATCGGAGTCGCGGGCCTGGCGCGAGGTGGTGACGCAACTGAAGCAGGTGCGCGGCCGCTGGCAGAAAGCGCAATCCACCCTGGCGGATGCCTCGAAGATTGAGCAGGCGGCCGCGCGTCTGCGCGAGCTGCGCGAGGTGCTACCCAACTTGCGCGAGGTGGCAAGCAACCGCAGCCTGATCAAGCAGGCCGACGACCACGTCGCCAACTATCAACGGCAGCAGAGGGAGAAGACCGAGACGCTAGCCATTGCCGAGAACAACCGCAAGCAGGCACGCGAGAAGCGAGCGCAGCTGGAGCATCTGAAGTTTCGCGACGAGGAAGAACGCAACCAGGTGCAAACCAGGCTGCGCTCCTCCTCGACTCAGCTGCGCGACCTGGAGCAATGCGAGCAGCTGGAAACCGATCTGGCCCATCTGCGCGAGCAGCTCAACCGTCAGCCGGGTGATCCAGTCGAAGCCCTCAAGGCCGCGCGGGAAGCGTTCGAGCGCATAGATGCGCTGGATAGGGTGCTACCCACGCTCGACCGGTTTCGTCAGCGACGGGCCGAGCTGCAATCGGCAATCAACACGGAGCAGAGCAGCCGACAGCAAATGGAGGTGGTGCGCGCAAAAGGTGAGGGATTGAGGGCTGAGCGCACCCGGCTGGAACCACTGACCCGGACAGCCGCCCACACTCTGCAGACAGCCCGCGATGCCGCCACCGAGGCGCTGACGCTGCTGAGCCAGGCGGAGCAGGCCTACGAAGAACTGCTGCAGATCGACGGGGCCAAGCTCTGTCGGCATTGCGGTCAGGCGCTGACGCCGGCCCATCTCGGCGAGGAGAAACGCAGGCGAGCCCGCGGCGTACAGCACGCCGAGACGCGCGCCCGGGAAACGGCCAAGGCGTTGGAAATGGCGCGCATCGAGGAGATGCGTCTCAGCCAGGAGCTGAAGCAGAGCGACAGCGCCTATCAGACGGCACGGGACGAGTATCGCGACCTGGCCAATGCATCGCGCACTGCGCAGCAGGCAGTGCAGCGCATGCAGCAAGAATGCAGTGACCTGTGGAACGAGCTACCGGCAGCCCAGCGCACCCGGATTGCTCCGTCGCCTCCTGGAGACTGGGGGGGCACCACCTATCCCGAGGAATCGGCCCTTGAGCAGTTACGCGGCCAGGTACGCGAGCTAGAGCAGGCCCGGCGACGTCTGCGCGAGGCCGAACGGCAGCTGAGCGCATACGAACAACTCCGCGCGAAGGAAGCTCAAATCCTCGAGGGTATCAACCGTCTGCTGCGCGACCTACCCAGGGACCGCACCCGCATCCGTAGCACCCATGCCGAGCTGGAGGCGCGCGAGAACGCTCTGTTCAAGAACATCGATGCCCTGCGCAAGCAGATCAGCGAGGCCGACACCGGCATCAACCGCATCGACGAGGACTGCAAGGGTTATCACGCCGAGCTGCAACGCGTCGAGCGCCAGCTCCGCGAGCGCCAGCTGGAGAAGGCGGCCGCGGAACGCGCGCTAGCCAACCACATGAAGTTGCTCCCCGCTACCTGGCATCGTCTGGCCGAGTCGATCGGTCTGCGCGAGCTTCACGAACTCGATGGCGAACGTAAACATCTGGAAGAGGAACAAACCGACGACCTGGCCCGCGACCTGGACCACGCTCGTCGGCACGTCACCTTGCTCGAGCAGGAAGTGCGGCAGCTGGAGGAGAAGGAAGCCCGCTTCCCCGCCGAAGCGCGGAACGAACCCGCCGTCCTGGCCGCATTGATGAGCGCCGCTCGGGGCAACGAAAAGACGAGCGACGACCGTCTCAGCCAGGCTCAGCAGCGGCTGGCCCTTCTCGACAGTTACCTGAAGCAGCGGGCCCAGCTCGACGAAGAATACCGCCAGGTGGAGTCGGAGGTGGTCATCTACCGGCTCCTGGCCGACCTGCTGGGGAAGGACCGCCTGCAGCTCTACCTGGTGCGCCAGGCCGAGCGCCAGGTAGTGGAGTATGCAAACGCGGTGCTGGATCGTTTGTCCGGCGGACACCTCTACCTGCAACTCTCCGGTGAGGCCAGCGGCGAGGGGAACTCGGCCAAGGCGCTCGATCTCGTCGCGTTCAATCGAACCACGGGCGAGCGTCCCATCAACGTCGCCTTCCTGTCCGGCAGCCAGAAGTTTCGCGTCGCCGTCAGCCTGGCCCTGGGGATCGGACAGTATGCCAGCCGGCAGCATCGGCCCATTGAATCGGTCATCATCGACGAGGGGTTCGGCTGTTTAGACAACCAGGGCAGGCAGGTGATGATCCAGGAACTACAGAACCTGCGGAGCCAGATGCGCTGCATCCTGCTGGTGTCCCACCAGGAAGATTTCGCCGAGGCCTTCAGCGACGGGTACCAGTTCCGCCTCGAGGATGGAGCGACCCGGGTTACCCGCTTTCAGAAGTGACCGCGCTCTCTACAATAGCGGGCGATCGTCGTCCACCGATCAACCAGGAGGCGTTGACTGTGCAATTCTATTTCTTCCACCTCATGTCCTGGCCTTACCTGCCGGAGGACTTCGAGAAGGAACACGATTCTGCCTGGGTCTGGGTGCCGAACTCCCTGTACGATCCGAAGCTGGGCCACGATCTCTACCGCGATTACATCGACACGCTGGCCTACGCCGAAGAGCTGGGGTTCGATGGCGTCTGCGTCAACGAGCACCACCAGACCGCCTACGGGTTGATGCCCTCGCCGAACCTGATCGCCGCCGCCCTGACGCAGCGCACCCGCAAATGTCGCATCGCAGTCATCGGCAACGCCCTGCCGCTGTACAACCCTCCCCTGCGCGTGGCCGAGGAGTTTGCCATGCTCGACGTGATGTCGGGCGGCCGGCTCGTCGCGGGCATGGTGGTGGGCGGTGGACCAGAATACTTCACCTATAATCTGGATCCGACGCACGCGCGAGAGAAGTTCAAGGAGGCGCTCGATCTGATTCTGGCGGCGTGGACACGGCCCGGCCCGTTCCCCTGGCACGGCAAGCACTACTTCTACCGCTACGTCAATCCCTGGCCGCGCCCCATGCAGCAGCCTCATCCTCCCATCTGGATCCCGGGGGCCGGCAGCGCCGAGACCATCGATTTCGTGGCCAAAAATCGCTTCGCCTACATGGGCATCCCATACTTCCACATCGATGTGTTTCGCCGGGTCTTCGGTCAGTTCCGTGATGCGTGTGAGAAGGCCGGCTACACGCCGTCTCCCGAGCAGATGGGGTGGGGTGTACCCGTTTACGTGGCGGAGACCGACAAGAAGGCGCGCGAGGAGTTCGAGCCGCATTTCTGGTACTTCATCCGCAAGCTGCTTCGCAACATCATGCTCACCCCGCCAGGTTACACCTCGGCGAAGTCGGCCATCTCGCTCCTGCACAACCGCAAATACTTCCTCTCGGAAGTCAAGAGCTGGGACGATATCGAGAAGGGAGTCTACGCCATCGTTGGCAGCCCCGAAACCGTCCGGCAGAAACTCGAACACTATACCCGGGAGCTGGGGGTCGGCACCCTACTGACAGGTTGCCAGACCGGAGCGGCAGACCACCCTCGCACCCGGCGCAGCATGGAGTTGTTTGCGAGCAAGGTCATCCCGGCCCTGCGCCAATCTTCCGCCTCGAAGAACTGATGATCAGGCGCGATCTAGGAGCAGGTCGAGCACCCAGCACGACCGTACATGCAGCACGTCGTCGCGACAGTGAGCCAGCAGGGTGGGATCAACGCAGCCGGCTTCTTCGAGGGCATCGGCCAGGATGGGCATGGTGTCAAAGTTCTGATCGTGCACCAGCTGATGTGCCAGTCGGCGAACGATTCCATCATTCCACGATAACCAGGCATCGACCGGGAGTGGCCCGGCCTGATAGAGATGGTCAAACGCACAGTGAAGGAACTCGGCCTGGGCGGCCTGCTCGACCAGCGGATCGTATCCCAGGTGCCGATTGCGCTCGGCAGCAGCCCGGCAATCGGCGAACACGGCATGGGCGACCTGGTGCAGCTGCGGCTGGGGTGTCGAGTAGGAGATGCAGTAGGCTGCATTGGCCATGGCCGGGTCGTAGCCGTTGGCCCGACTTTCGGTGTAGGCCTCGAAGGCGGGGGTGGCGGAGGCGTGTGCTTCCTCGATGCTGACTTCGCCTTCGATAAGCGCCTCGATCAGCGCGACCGCGGCACGACTGCGGGGGTCGAGCACCAGGGGCCAGAGACGACGAATCGAGGCACACATGACGTGGCGGAGCTTGCGCGCCGAGGCGTGCTGTTCCAGGCACTGCACCAGGTCGCTGGGATCCTGGGAGGCAAACCAGCGCCGTTTCAGGTCCTCGGGGGTACCTGCCGCCATCTTGGCCTCCTGCTCGTACAATACGCCGCGGTGAGCGGCTGCGCCGGGGAGTAAGTCGATGTTCAAGATGTTCAAGAAGATGAAGTATGCGGCGCGTGTGCTGCTATCCCGGAAGGGCGGCGAACCCGAGATCATCGAGGTAGCGGGCCAGCCCACCATGATCATCCATGGCGGCGAGGGGCCTCCGTTCGTCTATCTGCACAGCACCCTGGGCGAGTCACTTCGCTGGCTGCCATTCTACGATCTGTGGGCCCGAGATTTCACGGTCTATGTGCCGTCGCACCCGGGTTTTCATCGCTCGGGTGGCTTCGACCTGGTCCAGTCGATCGAGGATATGGCCTTCCACTACATCGAGTTGTTCGACGCCCTGGGCTGGGACGAGGTGATCCTGGGTGGCGTGAGCCTGGGTGGGTGGATCGCCGCGGAGTTCGCCGTGCGCTGGCCGGAGCGAGTGAAGAAGCTGTGGCTGTCTGGCGCGCCTGGCCTGTGGACCACAGAGGCCAAAATGCCCGACCTGTTCCGCCATCTCACCCATCCAGCCAAACTGCGCGAGCTGAATTTCTACGATCCGAACAGTGCCGTGGCGGAGATGATCATCTCCGACGAACCCGACGACGAACGCCGCATGATGGCCTACCAGTCGATGACCGTGCTGGCGCGTCTGGTGTGGGAGCGGCCCTACGATCCCAAGCTGGCCGCCCGCCTGTCCCGGGTCAAGTGTCCGGTGCTCCTGCTTTGGGGTGAGAACGATCGCCTGGTGCCACCCGCGTTCGGACAGGAGTACGCGCGTCATCTACCGCAGGCGCGCTGGCAGACGATTCCGAAATCGGGGCATCTGGTCATGTTCGACCAGGAGGCGGCTTTCGTCGAGGCGGTCCGCGCCTTTGCACTGGAGAAATGAAAAAGGGGCCACCGAAGTGGCCCCCTGGTGGGATGTGTCTACAGTTATCGGGTCGAGTTGGCCGCACACCAGAGCATGTAGGCAACGCGCGACCGAAGTACGCGCTCCTTCTTCCTCTGAATGAGCCGGTAGTTTTGGTACACCAGGTAGATCGTTGAAACTGCCAGAGCTGCTATGCTTGGAATGAGTGCTTGCATGATTGTGCCACCCCATATTGCGTGGAAGACCCGCGACCGCGCTCCAACGACCCCTTGGCGTTGGACGGACCTTGAGGACCGGGCAGAGTTCTAACCCGGTAAGATTCAGTGCTCGCGTTCGGTGGGGGAGAACCAAGACGTGCATCACTGATCACGACAAAACCATAGATTGATAGCAAGGTTCAGTCAAACAGACTGGTCGAAATCCTTCGACGAAGGTCCGAGGATTTCCGCCCGGAGCAAAATCAGTTCGGCCTCGATCAGAATCCCACCCACCTGTCCTGAGGTATGGGTTCTCCTGGTTGACAGGGCCGGAATTAGGTTGAACACTGGGGCTGCAATCCGTCCCCAGGAAAGGAGCCAGGATGACTGCCCGGATACAGATCGTCGTTGGCCCAGATCGTGGCCGTACCTTCGTCCTGACCCCCGCCGCACCCCTGGAAGTCGGACGCAGTCTGGCCACCGCCACCCAGTTGACCGATGCGGCTGTCTCTCGGGTTCACTGTCAGATCCTCTACGATGGTACCCAGGCAATTCTGGTGAACGTCAGCTCCCGGGGCACGCTGGTCAACGGGGTTCCCGCGGCGCAGCAGGAACTCCATCACGGCGACATCATCCGGATTGGCCACACCGAGTTTCGCTTCGCCCTGGATGCCATGAACGAGGCCGAGACGCTCTACCAACCCGGCGATTCCGGAGTTCCCACCCGGAACGATTGCGATCCTCCCCCAGGGCCAGGATCTGCCTGATCTGGTGATCTGCGGGGCCCGATCTCTAAAATACCTGAAGCCCCACAATCGCGCACGCGCCGGAACCGCACTCCATGTCTCGCTTCCTGATCGGCATCGACCTGGGCACGACTAACAGCGCCCTGGCCTACCTGGACGCCAGCCGTCCGCCCCGGGCCGATGGGCGGGTGGATATCCGCCCCTTTCCCGTTTCGCAGTTGGTGGCCCCGGGGGAGATGAAGGAGCGCGCCCTGCTCCCCTCGTTTCTGTATCTTCCCGGTCAGCACGACCTGCCGGTGGGCAGCACCGCCTTGCCCTGGGACCCCGCCAGGCAGATAGTTGTCGGCGAGTTCGCCCGCAACCACGGCGGCAAGATCCCCGGCCGCCTGGTCACCTCGGCCAAGTCCTGGTTATGCCACGAAGGCGTTGATCGTTCGGCCCCTCTGCTGCCTTGGAGTGCGCCTCCCGATGTTGCCCGGTTATCGCCAGTCGAGGCGTCGACGCGGTATCTGCGTCACTTCATCGATGCCTGGAACCACACCATGGCGCGGAACGATGATTCCCTCCGCCTGGAAAAGCAGGACGTGGTGTTGACAGTGCCGGCCTCGTTCGATGACGTGGCACGCACCCTGACCATGGAGGCAGCCACTCGCGCCGGGCTCGAGCACGTCACGCTGCTGGAAGAACCGCAGGCAGCCTTCTACTGCTGGCTGGCGACACATCCCCCCCAGGAGCTGACCCGCCTTCGGCCAGGCTCCCGCGCCCTGGTGGTCGATGTCGGCGGTGGCACCACCGACTTCAGTCTCATCGAGGCGACTGAGGAGCGCGGCGAGCTGGGCTTTGTCCGGCGCTCTGTGGGCGATCATCTCCTGTTGGGTGGCGACAACATGGACCTCGCCCTGGCGAAGTTCATCGAGAGCAAATTACCTCAAGCAGGACGGCTCGACGCCTCACAGTATGCCCTGCTGACCCAGGCTTGTCGCCAGGCCAAGGAGGTGCTTCTCGCCCCCAACCCGCCAGCCCAACAGACTGTCACGGTCGTCGGGCGTGGTCGCTCGGTCATCGGTGGGACGCTGCATACCACGCTGACGCCCGAACAGGTGCGGGAGGTCCTATTCGAGGGCTTCTTCCCCAGCGTCGCACCGCACGCCATGCCGCAACGCGGGGCGCGGGCCGGCCTCCATGAGATGGGCCTGCCCTACGTGAGCGATGCCGCCATCACCCGGCACCTGGCGGGCTTTCTGCACACGCAGCACCGGGCCGACCAACCCGAAGCCCCGGATGCGCTGCTCTTCAACGGCGGGGTGTTCCAGCCGCAGGCGCTCCGCGACCGGTTGCTCGACGTCATGCGGGACTGGTACGGCGAGGCCTGGCAGCCGCTGGTGCTTACCAACCCCTCGCTCGACCTAGCCGTGGCGCTGGGAGCCGCCTTCTACGCCTGGCTGCGCCATAGTGGCGGCAAGCGCATCGGGGGTGGCATTCCGCGCTCGTACTATGTCGCCGTCGAGCCCAGCCAGCCAGCAGCCTCCGAGGTAGAAGTCATCTGCGTCGTGCCTCAGCAGTTGGAAGAGGGACACGAGGTACAGATTACCCAGCCCGAACTCGAGCTATCGCTGGGCCAGCCGGTGCTCTTCCCCCTGTTTACCTCCACTGTGCGTGGCGACGACCGCCCGGGAGACCACCTGCGCCTGTCGCGCGATCAGTTACTGACGTTGCCTCCTCTGACTACGGTGTTGCGCGGCGGCAAGCGAGCCGGGACCCGTCGCGTTCCCGTTACCCTGGCGGGGAAGCTGTCAGCCATCGGAACGCTGGAGTTGTACTGCGTCGCGAAGGAGGGATCCAACCGCTGGAAGCTCGAGTTCAATATCCGCGAGCTGGTGAAGGAATCGCTGCCGCGCGAGGAAGCCGACGAGTCGGCCTCGGGCCCTACCGAGGTCTGGCTGGAGAGCCAGGTCGAGGCTGCTGGTCAGGCTATTCGTGCCTGCTACCAGACCGAACCTCCGGGTGTCACCCCACAGGAGCTGCCGCGCGTCCTGGAAGCCGCCCTCGAAGCCTCGCGGTCCGAATGGCCCACCGGGCTGTGTCGACGGCTCTGGGATCATCTGTCCACCGTGGCCGAGCAGCGCCGGGCCTCGCCTGCGCATCTGACGCGCTGGTACAACCTGGTGGGCCATTGCCTCCGCCCGGGGTTCGGCGATCCCCTGGATCGTCACCGCGTCGAGCAGCTGTGGAAGATGCTGGCTACTCCGCCTCGGGTACCCAATCAGGCCATCTCCCGGGTGCCAGAAGGGGGGGCTGATCACTGGATCATGTGGCGGCGCGTCGCGGGAGGTCTAAACGCGCCGGTACAGCAGGCCCTCTTCGACCGCTTGCGCCCGGTGCTTCTGCCCACCAAAGGCCGCAACCTGCCCAAACCCAACCCGAACGAGCTGGCTGAGATGTGGCGCACAGCCGCTAGCCTCGAGCGGTTGGCGCCGCCGATCAAGGAGTCAATGGGGGCAGCGCTTCTGAAACCGCTATCTCGTTCGCCGGTGCCGACGTACGCCTTCTGGGCGCTAACGCGCCTGGGAGCCCGTACCCTTCTTTACGGACCGCTTAACACCGTGGTCCACCACCAGGTGGTCGAGGGATGGCTCGACGGCCTCCTCACCTTCCAGCCGGGCAATGATAGCGAACGCATGGCCTGGGGCTTCTGCCTGGCCCAACTCGCGCGGCGGACCGGTCAACGCGCCCTAGACGTCGATGACAGCCATCGTCAGAGTGTGTTGACAGTGCTGGGCAGTTTGCACTGTCCAGGGCACTGGATTCAGATGGTTGAGGAGGTCAGCGAACTGGAAAGCGAGGAGCAGGGCCAGATGCTGGGCGACTCGCTACCAATCGGCCTGCGCCTGTCCCGTCCCGCCGAGAGTTAAAGCAGGTGATCCTGGCGCAGCTGGCGGAGTGTCTCCAGGGCGGGCAATGGTTTGCCCTGCGAGTCAATCAGGCCGCACCCGGGGAACAGGTGCGGCAGACTGTCACTCAGGTGGACCCAGGAGACGCTCTGCACATAGCGCTTGCACAGGGCGAGTGAGACGAAGTGACGCGCCCAGGCTGCCTGCGTCTGGGGGGTGAACCCTTGGGCCCAGTGGCCAAATCCCACAGCGAGTTCCGGGTCGCCCTCGGGGTCATACACCTCGGTATGGGGATAACCCAGCGTCACATGCTGGGGCACGCCCAGGAGCGCATACAGGTCGAGCAGTCGCGATAGTTCGAGCGAGTCGCGACAGTAGGTGCCGCGCCCGCGGACACCCATGACGATTTCGAGGTTGATGGCGGCAAGGTTGAGGCCGGATCGAATCAGGTTGTCGGCAAAGATGAATGGCGAGGTGCGCTCGCTGGCTGTCATGTACTCACCCCACGGCTGACTGATGCCGAGGATGATTTCGAGGGTCGGATCGATCTGCCGGGCTGCCTCACCCAGGCGGAAGGTTAGGCCGAGCATCTCTTCTTCGGACAGGCTCAGCACGCTGGCCCAGTTGGTGGCGGCGGTCAGCTGCCAGCGTCGAATGCGCGAGCGGTAACGACGTACGGCGGCTTCCACGAACCGCGACATGAAGGTCGCCATGCTGTGGACGTCGCGTTCCCAGACCCACAGCCAGGCGGGCAACTGCGTCGAGCTGAAATCGATAAGCGGCCCGGCGATCACGTCCAGCTCGGCGCGCTCGGCCCAGTCGAGCATCCGGTCGGTGGCGGCCCAATTGTATCGCGCCTCTTCCGCTTCGATCTGGTGCCAGGAAATCGGAACCGACACGCGGTTGAAGGTTGAGGTGATGTGTTCGGCGAATGGAGGTGTTTCAAAGCCCGACGCCAGGCGGATGGCCAGCGCCGTTTCCAGCTTGTCCTGGTGCTGGTGGCGGATTTGCATGACCTGGCGGATGTAGGCCTCGACCAGGTCGCCCGACGCCCGGTGTCCTTCATCCAGCGCGTGCTGCGTTTCCCGCAGAAGCTCGGCCTGGTTTCCCGAGCAAACGGCCCGGCCAAAGCGCAGGCTCGCCTGGTGAATGCGCGTACGCAGCTCGGGTGCAACCTTCAGCCCGGCACTTTCCCAGTCCACCAGCTGGTTGCGCACCTGGTTGATTTTGCCACGGGCCAGCTCAACGAGGAGATGGTAGGGGGCGGACCGCTCCATAAGTGTGGCCGACGAACACATCAGGGTGGCGCCACCCTGGAGCGCCCAGGGAGCCACGACGTAGCCGCTTTCATCGGTTGGCCGTTGGAGCAAGACTCGATCCGGCAAGAGGTGCTGCCGGGTGGGGTAGGGCATGGTGTCGGGGCCACCGATCAGGCAGGCACGTTCCAGTTCCCGGGACAGGTCGGGCGGAAGCCCGGCGGGAAGTTGGAACGTCAGTGTGCCCATGGCTTGCCCTGGCCTGAAACGGGGGTAGCGGGTGGTTTCTCCTTGCGCTGGTCGGACAATATCAGCCGCTGGCGCGCCACCTGCTGAGAAATTATAGGAGGAGGGGCGGCACGTCCGCAAAGTAATTCGCCACCCGTCGAGGTGCAATCACCCGCGCAGCACCACGATGGAGATGCCCAGCCGATCGGCCAGGGCAATCGTTTCCTGCTGATCGAGGACGATGGTACGCTCCGCCTCGATGGCTAGCACCCGGCCGCGCGCCTGCTGGATGGTCTGGATGGTCTGCACACCGACGGTCGGCACGTCGAAGCGCATATCCTGGTTGGGCTTCGCCACCTTGACAACGGTAAAACCGCCGACCCGGCACAACTCGCCAGCGCGAAGAATGGCGCGGTCGGTCCCCTCGATGGCCTCGACAGCGAGTACCGCCTTGTCCTTGATGGCCACACTCTGACCGACGTCGAGCCGGCCCATTTCCTTGGCCATTTCCCAGCCGAACTGGATGTCCTCATACTCCGAGGATGTCGGCTGCCGCCGAGTCAGCACACCAGGTTTCACTAGCAGCTCCGGGCAGAGGTCGAGGGCGGACGCAAAATGCATATCATCGAGTGCGAATTCATCGATGAACGCCAGCAAGAGAGAATCATCCTTGTGGTCCCGCCGCTTGCGGAAGTACCAGGCATGGAAGCCGCGCCAGTCAGGTCGTAACGACAGGATCTTCCAGGGGCGATAGAGCAGGTCGGCCTTCTGCACCTTCCCTGCCATCACCAGGCGATAGGCGCCATGACGACGGAAGAAGCGGATCATCCGACCAACCTGGACGGGGCCTGCCCAGGTGAACTTCCAGCTGAGGTCAGCCAGGCACGGGTCGGCGCTGTCGGTCAACCCCACACAGGCCACGCGCAAACCCATCTGCCGGGCTTTCTCGGCGAAGCTGACGGGGAAGCGACCCCACCCGGCCACTAGCCCGACTACTCCGCTCGATTGCCCCAGCAGCAGCTGCGGGGTCGGGGCAAACGCTGTTTGTTCCGTCATGCTCGTCCCCTGGCTCACCCGGCGTTCCGGCTCGGCTTGGGCTCATCGATGCCCAGTCGCTGCTTGATCAGCCGCACGTCCTTGCACACCCCTGGCAGGCTGGACATACTCATGAGGATGCGACGTGCCTCGCGCTCGGGCCAGCAGGGATAGCCCAGGTAACGCTGACCGGCAGGAATGTCCGACGGCACGCCGGACCCTGCTCCGATGACCGCACGGTCGTGAATCGTCACGTGGTCGGCCACGCCGACCTGGCCGGCAATCACGACGAACTCACCGGTGTTGCACGAGCCGGCGATTCCCACCTGGCTCACAATCAGATTGTGCGCCCCGATGCGACAGTTGTGAGCGATCATCACCAGGTTGTCGATCTTGGTTCCCTGGCCGATTTGCGTGGCCTGGAAGGTGCCCCGGTCGATGGTGGTGCAGGCTCCAATCTCGACATCGTTGCCGATTTCCACGTAGCCCAATTGCGGGACCTTGACGTGGCGCCCGTTCTGGAAGCGGTAGCCGAACCCATCCGCGCCGAGCACCGTGTTGGCATGGACTATGACCCGGTCGCCGATAACGGTGTTCGAGTACAGTACCACCCCCGGGTTGAGGATGACATCGGCTCCGATGGTGCAGTCGGCTCCGATGACCACGTGCGGGTGGATCTGGCACCGCGCCCCAATCTTGACGTTTCGGCCGATCACCGCCAGGGGCATGATCGAGCAATCGGGGCCGATGGTGGCACTGGGATCGACGCGGGCCGAGGGGTCAATTCCGGCTGGCGGCACGTGCGGTTCACCCTGAAGATGCTGCACGATACGCACGAAGGCCCCCAGGGGGTCGGCCACTTCGAGGAGTGTTAGCCGCGTTCGGTCTTCCTCGGGAAGCTTGTTGGCCAGGCCGCGCGGCACCACCACCACCCCCGCACGACATTCGCGCAGGTTGCGCGCGTTGCGTTCGTGCTCGATGAAGGTGATGTCGGCAGGGCCGGCATCCTGTAACGCTCGGGCGGCATGGACGCTGAGCTGGCCGCAGCCATGGACCTGTCCTTCGACCAACGAGGCGAGTTCGGCAAGGGTGATCGGCACGCGTGGCCCCTTTCTTCCCTGAAAGGTCCGCCTGAAAAGCAGGCTGTGAGAATGGGCTCGATCTTAGCTTCGGGGCGAATGGGGAACAATGCGAGTTTCTCGCTGCATCCCCCTGCTAGATCACCGGGGCTGATTTCAGGTGGAACCAATCCGCCCAGTTGGCCTGGAGAAACGCCATGTCCACCAGCAGGGTCGGTGGCATGTCTACCGAGGTTCCCACGCCCCAGGGATTGAGGAGCAGGATCTTTTCCGTGGCCAGGTCGTAGCCGAGCATGGCGTAGTCGTGCCCATCAACGACGCACTTTGTGTCCTTCGGCTGATCGGTACCGAACACCACCGGCCCCCCAGCATCGAACGCTGCCACGATCTCGGCGAAAGTGAGGCTCGCATCGACATCCTTGCTCACGGCAGCCTGGCCGTACAGTTGCGACATCACCGCGTTGGCGTAGCCGCCCGACATGCCCTGGTAGCGGAAACGGTTGATACCCTGGGCGCCGTTGGGCTGGGTACCGCCCGTCTGCTGGAAAATGGCGTAGGCCTTCTCCAGGAGTCCGGCCCAGAGGATGTTGTTGCCACCGACGCCTGGAGGTACCTGATTCCCCTGGTAGGGGGAGGTGCCGTCGGTCACCAGCGTGGGGAGGAACTGGTCCACCGTCACGTAGGCGGTCCGGTACGTCCCGTCGGCTCCATGCACGAAGAAGCGGACCGTATAGACGCCATCCGAAGCATCGACGAACAGGTCCTGGATGCGGCTAGGATCTTGCTGGGCCGTGGAAGCGAGGGTGGAGAGGAAGTAACAATCGCCGAGGTAGCCCTGGTGGATGTTCGTCGGCAGGGGTGTGGGCTGCGCCGGGGTGGGCGGGACCGGTAGCACGTAGTATTCCGGGCAGTCCGGGAAGCTCGGCGGGGTGATCCAAACCATGTCGCCAAACAGAGTACCCGGATAGTAAAAGTAGGGGTACGGCGTGGCCGAGGGAGCGGCTCCCCGCGTCGAGGCAGTTCCCGGGCGTTCTTGCCCCAGGAACCACTTGGCCACCAGGTTGTTCAGTTGTTGCGCCGTCGATCCGGCCACGAGGTTGCCCAGGGGCAGACCCTGGAAGAATTTGTTGGCCTGGTTCCCCAGCACCACCTGCTGCGATAGATACCGCACGTAGTCCGGCATCTGAATCGTCGTGGGATTGCGGACGACGAGGCGCAGGCTGGCCAACTCCCGGGCGCTTACCGAGCCATCCTCACCCACCAGGTCCAGCACGCTGATCATGTCCGACCGGCTGATCACACCATCCTTCATCGCCAGCTGCACCACCTTGGCCAGGCGACGGTCGGTCAGGTTCTGGGTGTACCAGTCAGTCACCTTCGGTGGATTGATCACTAGCTGATAGGAAGCGCCGCCCGCGGAGACGTGCTTCGCTCGATAGATGCGCAACTTGTAGGTGACGCCGACCGCGAGCCCTTCTAGCGACACCGTCGTGGTATCCCCCTGGACTTTGCCATCGCGGCGATGCTTGCCGTTGGCGTCGGTCAGCTCAAGGCGCAGGGCTGGTCCTCCGGAGGTGGTGGTGATTTGGGCCGTGTCTCCCTTCTTCCCCGCAGCATTGAGGACAAAGCTGAACCAGTCGGCCCGGTCGTTCAGCTTCAAATTGCTCAGCGTGGTTTGGCCGGTCAGCCACCCCAGCGGGGCTGCTCGCTTCGCGGTGTCGTTGTCCTCGTGGGCGTCGTCACCCGGTTCGGGTCCGGTGATCGAAAGGGTGTAACGGCCGGCGAGTTTGTTGCCATATGTGGAAGTGATCTGAGCGAAATAAATGCCGGCAGGCAGCCCCTGCAGGCTGATTCGCTCGGCAGATCCAGGGCCGTTGGCGGTAGCCACCTCCAGGCCCTGATCGTCGTAGAGAGTCAACGTCAGATCGCCGACCGCGCCTTGTTTCAGCGTGAAGGTGATCGACACGGCATCCGAGTCAGTGCCAGGGGCCAGTGTCTGGAAGGAGAACCAGTCGGACCCGTCCTGAAGCTTCAGGCCTGGAATCGTCGTCGTCCCCTGGACAGCGCCCAGCGAGAACGCCTGATTGAACGAGTCATTGTCCTCGTACGGGTCATCGGGCAGTGGCGCGAGCGGAGCCTGGACGAACAAGGTGTAGTGCGGATTGGTCGCGCCGTTCTTGCCCAGCACCTTGACGAAATAGGTGCCCGGCGCAGCACCGGTCAGGAAGACATTCTCGTAGTTGCCGGTATCCGACGATCGACCGACGAGATTCATGCTCGAGTCGAACACTTCGAGGTCGAGGTTGCCCCGGGTGATGTCATACTCGAGCACCACCTGATCGAGGATGCTACCGGTCTGCACGGTGGAGAACGAGAACCAATCGGCCGAGTCGTTCAGACGCAGATCGTACAAAGCGCGCGTGCCGGTGAGCGTACCAAGGGAGTACGCGCGGGCTGGCGTGTCGTTGTTCTCGTACGGATCATCGGGCAAAGCCGCGACCGAGGGAGTAACGCGCGACTCCAGGGCCATCAGTTGCAGGGGAGCCCAGCGTGGCTTGCGAGGGGACACGGGCTGCATCTCCGAACGGGTAGGAGGCTCCCAGTTGGTGCTCCAATCCTCCGGGGTTCTTGCGGTCCGGCGACCCAAAGCATGCAACCCGGAGCAGGATCCTGGTGAGTTGCACAATCATGGGTCAAAGAGAGGAGAAGTCAACCGTTCAGCCTGTGCGATCGGAGGGGAAGGTGCAGATTATGCCGGATGCATCGGTTGCCTTCTCGTTGTGCACAGGGTACAAATGCTCTCTGATCGTCTGTATCGCACGTTCTGTTCTGCCGGAGTAGATCGCCCATGCTGGCCAAACTGCACACGTTTGCCCTGGCAGGGATCGATGCCGTGCCTGTGGTCGCCGAGGTTGACACCTCGGTGGGGTTGCCCAAAACCGTCCTGGTGGGCTTGCCCGAGGCCGCGGTGCGGGAGAGCATTCACCGAATCGAGCGCGCGCTGGTGAACCTGGGTTACCAGCGCCACACCGGGCGGACGGTAATCAACCTGGCCCCGGCGGAGCTGAAAAAGGATGCCGGGGCCTTCGACCTGCCCATCGCCCTGGCGCTGCTGGTTTCGACGGGACAGCTTCCCATGGACCGGGTGGCCGAGTTCGCCGTGGCTGGCGAGTTGGCCCTGGATGGATCGGTGCGGCCCGTGCGTGGTGCGTTGGCGATGGCCATGAGCGCCCGGGATCGCGGCCTGACCCGACTACTGGTGCCCGCCGGCAGTGCGCGCGAGGCGGCCGTCGTCAAGGCGGTTGAGGTCTATGGAGTCAACACCCTGACCGAGGCGGTGGGGCTGATCGCTGGACAGCTGGAAGTGCCGCCCACCACGTCCGATGTCGAGGAACTGTTCGCTCAGCTAAATCGTTACGACATTGACTTCGCCGACGTGCGCGGCCAGGAGTTTGCCAAGCGAGCGCTTGTGGTGGCGGCCGCCGGGGGGCACAACGTCCTGCTCCTGGGAAGCCCTGGAACCGGCAAGTCGATGCTGGCCCAGCGAATGCCCACCATCCTGCCCCCGCTGACCGAGGCGGAGAGCCTGGAAACCACCCGCATATATAGCGCGACGGGACGGTTGGGCGATCAGCCGCTGATGACTCGTCGGCCCTTCCGCACTCCGCACCACACCATCAGCGATGCTGGCATGGTGGGAGGAGGGAATCCCCCAGCGCCAGGCGAAATCAGCCTGGCGCACCACGGTGTGTTGTTCCTCGATGAGTTACCGGAGTTCAATCGGCGCAGCCTGGAGGTCCTTCGTCAGCCGCTCGAGCAAGGCGTGGTGACCATATCGCGTGCCTTACGCTCCATCACGTTTCCTGCCCGGTTTATCCTCGTGGCTGCGATGAACCCCTGCCCGTGTGGGTACCTGGGTGATCCCCGCCACGCCTGCAAGTGCAGCCCACCCATGGTCGAACGCTATGTCGGCAAAGTTTCGGGCCCGCTGCTGGACCGCATCGACCTGCACATCGAGATTCCCGCCGTGGGCTTTCAGGAACTGTCTGCCCAGGCTGATGGCACCTCCAGCGCAATCATGCGCGAACAGGTACTGCGAGTACGGGAGATTCAGCACGAGCGCTTCGGCAGCGGGACGGTAATCCTCAACGCGCAGATGAATACGCGTCAACTCCGCCGATACTGCGCGCTGGATCCTGCCGGCCGCGAGATGCTACAACAGGCCATGGACCACCTGGGGTTGTCCGCCCGCGCCCATGATCGGATTTTGCGCGTGGCTCGCACCATCGCCGACCTGGATGGCTCGACGGCGCTCCGTGCCGACCACGTGGTGGAGGCAATCGGCTATCGCACCATGGACCGCAAACTGTGGGCGCACGGTTGACCGGTCTAGTGACAGGTCACTACCGAGCCGGGGCACCAGATGCTGCCCGGGATTGCTCGGAGCCCAGGGCGCCCAGGTGATGCTTCCACACCAGACCCCCCGCGTCCAGGTCCAGAGCGTGCAGGTCCACCTGACGGCCGGGAGGCTTCTGGCCAAAGGCCTTCTTCTCAACGGAAGCACTGAGCAGGTAGGCGCGCGAGCCTATCAGGGTGGCGACCTGAGTGCCGGCAAGGAACGGTACCCGAGCAACCAGGTGACCATCCAGCACAGAAACGACGGACCAGGGACCGGGCGTGAAGACATCCTCACCGCTCAGGGCGTCGCGCAGCCAGAGGTGCTTGCCATCGAGGTCGAGCAGGACTGTGGGCCGACCGCCGCGCATTAACTCACGGGCTGGGGCTTCCCTACCAGTGCGCGCGTCCCAGGCGCGCAGCACCAGGCGTTCCTGACGGCGGGTCAGGGTGGACTCAGGCAGTTCTTCCGCCACCACGGCCAGGATCTGCCCGCCGGCCCGCCCCTGCCAGCGGATCGCCTTCTTCTCCAACTGGCGCGGCAAGGGATCGGTTGGCCGCGGCGCCTTGATCGCCACGGGGACTGTTTCCACGCGGCCCGTTTCCAGGTTGATGCGCACCTGGCCGGCTACCTGCTTACTCGGGCCGGTTCCGGCATCAGCACGGGCCTCCCAATCTAGCAGGAGGAACCGCCCCGATTGCTCCCAGCGGCAGTGGAACGACTGCCCAGCACCGCCCCGGGTGTTGACCCAGCGCGGCAGATCGGTCACCTCAGTCCGGAAGACGCGCTCGGCCTTGCTGGCCAGGTCGAACGCCACCACGGAGAAGCGCGGTCCCTGGAAAAAGCCCAGAGCGTAGAGACGGTCGGCGGCCACCAGCAGAGGCAACTGCGCCTCGCGGGACTTCCAGAGCCGCTCGCCCCGGAGCAAATCCACCGCATCGATGCCGCCCTCGGAAACCAGGTAAGCTGTCCGTCCCGTGGAATCGAGGATACCCCCTGGAAACGAGGCGGCCGTCACCGACGAACTCAGCCCACACAGAAACATCACCACCCAGATCAGAGTGCGCATGGGAGGAAGTCTCATGAAGTTTATCCGGGGAGCATCTACTCCCTGGATCGACCCGGAGGCCGAACATTCGATATGGAATTCGTGGCTTCCCTCGTTTCCCCGGAGGACCCCGCCCGCGCAGTCGTTCTGTCCTGCTTGATGCAACCAGGCAACTCTGCTACAACAGCCATGCGGGAGAGAAAAGGAGGCTACCCCTTTCTCCTCCGGCTTGGGCTCGTGCGCCCCCATCGAAACAATCCCCGGGGACCGGCTTCCTCGGTATCTCTGGGGTTCCCTGGCTGAGAGCAATGAAGAAAGGCGTCCCCGTTTCGCCTGGTGTGGCTGTGGCCCACGCTCACTGCGTGGACGAGGTCATTACCAGTCACGAACCGTACATGCTGGACGACAGCAACCTCTCCGCCGAGGTCAGCCGGTTCGAGCGCGCCTGCTCGCTGGTGGTGCGCGAACTGGACGACACCATCACCCGGGTTACCCGGCAGATTGGGGAAGATGAGGCCGCCATCTTTCGGGCGCATCGCCAGTTGCTCCGCGATCCCACCCTCTTCAACAAGGTGAAGGCGCGCATCTCCGAGAAAAAACTCGATGCCGCCTCGTCGCTTCAAGAGACGCTGGAGGAATACGCGGCGTTGTTCCGCCAGATTCCCGACGCCTACCTGCAGGAGCGCCTGGCTGACCTGCGGGACGTCGTGGGGCGGGTCATCGTCCATCTGGCCCGGGACGAACAGCACACCACGCTAGATGTCCATGAGCCGATCATTCTAGTGGCTCCGGAGATCATGCCGTCCCAGGCGGCAATGATCGACAAACGCTGGATCGCCGGCATCGTCACCGAAACCGGCGCTGCCACTGGGCACGCCGCCATCCTGGCTCGCTCGCTGGGCATTCCGGCGGTTTCGGGTCTGCGCGGCATCCTCCGCGAGGTGCGCAACGGCGACACCATCGCCCTGGATGGCCGGGAAGGCCACGTTTACATCAACCCGGGCACGGAGGTGGAGATCGCCTACCGCAAGCTCGCCCGGGAATACGCCGACGTCTACCACCGCCTGATCGAGAACCATGACCTGGAGGCCGTCAGCCCGGATGGCACGCGGGTCGATCTGCTGGCGAACGTCTCCGGCGTGGCCGACACCGTGCTGGCAACCCAGGCCGGCGCCACCGGAATCGGGCTCTATCGCACCGAGTATCTATTTCTCACGCATCCTTCAGTGCCCGACGAGGAAGAACAGCTCAACGCTTATCGCGAGGTGATCGAGACGGCCCCGAACAAGGTGGTGACCATCCGCACGCTCGACCTGGGAGGCGACAAGCACGTTCCCTACCTGGGCACGCGGAAGGAAGCCAACCCGTTCATGGGCTTCCGCAGCATCCGCCTCAGTTCGGCCTATCCAGAGTTCTTCCAGGCGCAGCTCCGTGCCATCCTGCGCGCCGGCCGATATGGCAGGGTCAGCCTGATGTTTCCGATGATCTCCCAGTTGGAGGAGGTCCAGCGGATCAAGCGCATCGTCCATCGCACCAAGATGGCGTTGAAGCGGGCGGGCATCCCGTTTGGCGAGGACATGCCCATCGGTATCATGATCGAGGTGCCGGCTGCTGCGCTGTGCATCGAAGAGCTTCTCGAGGAAGTGGATTTCGTGTCGATCGGGTCGAACGACCTGGTGCAATACCTGATGGCGGCGGATCGAGACAACCCCCAGGTCGCTCACTTGTGCGAACCATTCAGCCCGGCTCTGCTTCGGCTGCTGGCTCAGGTGATCAAGACCTGTAACGACTGGAACAAGCCGGTGACACTCTGCGGCGAGATGGCTGGCTGGCCGCGCTGCTTCCTGGCGCTGTTTGGCATGGGCCTTCGCCGCCTGAGCATGAGCGCTGCCGCCGTGCCCACCATCAAGGAACTGGTCCGCCGCACGCCGTTGCCCCAGGCCCAGGAGATTTGTCAGCGCATCCTGGCCATGCCGACCATGGGCGAAGTGCGTGGCTTCCTCACCCGCAAGGTGCAGGAGATCTGGCCAAACGTGTCGCTCATCGACATGCGCCGCTGAGGCTCGCTGTGGAACGCGCGACATCCGGACTGCGTGCTCTGATCGAGGAGTTGCTTTCGCGCGATCGATTTGCGGGTACGCTTCCCCTGGCTGCATGCCTGCACGGCATCGAAACCGAGCGCTGGGAGATCTTCCAGGGCCGGCTTGTCGATCCGCGGCACACGCGTCAGGAATGCACCCTGGAGAGCTGGAGCATTTACACGGGAGAGGCCGACCAGCCCGCCCCGGCTCCGATCCTGTCTGTGAAGCTCGACCTGGCTGCGGGGCTGCTCCACGTGGTGCGTGGCGTGGAAAGCTGGGTGCACACCACCTTGGACGGAGCGGAAGGCATCGTCACCCGTGAGGAGATCGGCTGGGTGCAGGAGCTGGTCGAAACCATTGACCTGGCCCACGTCCACGACCTGCATGGCGAGCTGGAATCGGCTATCTCCCGCTCGATGACCGGGACCCGGCTGCCTCTCAGCGCAGTCGAGGCGCCACATCCGGCGTTCAGCTTCGGCCTGCTCTGGTATCGCACCCCCAGCCCCGAACCCTGGCGCGCACTCGAATTCGCACTGCGATCCGGATCCACCCTCGAAGCAGTCGAGCACTGGAGTGCGGCCGGAGCCAGCCAGGTCCTCGCTGTGCTACGTCAGCTGTTCCTCCATGTCTCCCTCTCGCCGTGGACCGACTTCTGCCACCAGGTGTTGCTCTTGCTCGCTTCCCTGGAGCAACGCAGCGTCCTGGCTCCCGCGTCGATTCTCGATTTTGAATCGTGGCTGCTGCGGCTGCTGGTGCGCCACCTGACGGCCTACGACCTGGTCACCTTCCATCATCGAGGGGCCAACTACCCCGATGCTCTACTTCTAGACGCAATCCTGACCGACTACCTGGCCCACCTGGAACGGCATCCTGACCTTTTTATCGGCGGGCCAGGTCGGATCCGCCGAAGGGCTTTGCGCCAGGCCTACGTTGCCCGGCGCAGGTACGAAGGCCATCCGGTGCCGGACGTCCCCACCTCGCCTGGCGAGGCGCTTCGAGTCTTTCCTGGGCAGCGCGGACGCATATCCGAGACACAGCTTCTGCACCCCGGCAAACGGCAACGTCGGTTGTTCGCCGACGATCCACTGCGGCTGACTTCGACAGCGCGCGCCCTTCTTGAGGAATCACTCGCGGATCTCGATCAGCCCCAGGAGCTGCGCGAGCTGGGCGCGGCGGTCTTTCTCGACCGTCCGTTCGGCGCAGGAACTGGCGCCCGGACCGTGGATCGCACCCCTGCCTTGTCGAGCCTGGCATCGAGCGACTCCATCGCCCGGGAGCGCCTGGAGATGTTGAACAGAGAGTTCCCCGGAGCAGTTCCCCTCGACCTTCCCTGGAGCACCGCGTTTAAGGGTCTGCCACTGTCGGCAGTGGGGGAAGCCGTGCGCCCCGCCACCGTGAGCCTGGCTGACGCCGCCAGGGCCGCGCCAGACTTTGTGTTTCATCGCACGCTGCCAGGAAGCCTGGCCAAGCTGGCGCGGCTGTTTCGCTGGGAGGCGCTCGAACCTGTGTTTGCCCGGGTGCATCTGATGGCGCGTGCGGCAGAGACTCGCGAAGTAGTGTGCTACAACGCTGATCTGCAACCACTTCTGACCTGTGAACCGCGACCCGAGGGGGGCTTTCTGAGTTGCCAGGGAATCGACCTGCCAGCAGCCGGATTGTGGGTGCACCAGCCTGGGGGGCCCGATGCAGTGGTGTTGCCTCGATTTGAAGAAACGCCTTCAACGCGCGAATGCGCCCCGGTCTAACACTGGCACAGTCGGTTGTACCTCCCACCTTCAATGGAATGGTCAGGCACTAACTCGACATGGTGTTTCAGCCAGGCAGACCGTGGGCTTTTTCGCGTCCTCCACCCGGGTCGGACCGTCGTTGCGAAGGGCTGGTGCCTGACGAAGTAACACCGCGAACTTGGTGCCCGAGGCGTCCCATCCCTACCATGGCATGAGATGCCAATATTGTTGCCTGGGGGGATGTTCGATGACCACGCCGCGCTTCACCAACCGCCTGGCCCGCGAATCAAGTCCCTACCTGCGCCAGCACGCTCACAACCCGGTAGACTGGTACCCCTGGGGCCCCGAAGCCATCGCCCGCGCCCGAGAGCTGGATCGCCCCATTTTCCTGTCAGTGGGTTACAGCGCTTGCCACTGGTGCCACGTCATGGAGCACGAAAGCTTCGAGAACGAGGAGATCGCCCGGATTCTCAACGAACACTTCGTGAGCATCAAGGTGGACCGGGAAGAACGACCCGACGTCGATCAGATCTACATGGCATCAGTGCAGATGATCAGCGGGCAGGGCGGATGGCCCATGACGGTCTTCCTGACCCCCGACCTGAAGCCGTTCACCGGAGGCACCTACTTTCCTCCAGAAGATCGGTACGGCCGGCCCGGCTTTCGCCGCATCCTGCAGATGCTGGCCGAGGCCTGGAAAAACCGCCGCACCGAGGTCGATGCCGCCGCCAACGACATCACCCAGCATCTGCAACAGCTGGGTCAGCTTGCTTCCACCTCGACCACCGAACCTGGCCCGCAGGTGATTCGCGAGGCAGGTCGCCAGCTCGAACGCGCCTATGACCCCACCCACGGCGGATTTGGTCAGGCGCCCAAGTTTCTCCACACGATGGATCTCCGCCTGCTCCTGCGCATCCACCGGCGGTTCGGCGACGGCTATGCGCTGCATATGGCGCAGCACACCCTGGAGCGCATGGCCATGGGGGGGCTGTACGACCAGCTGGGAGGCGGCTTCTCGCGTTACAGCACCGACGACCGCTGGTTGGTGCCTCACTTCGAGAAGATGCTGTACGACAACGGTCTGATGGTGACGACGCTCAGTGAGGCGTACCAGGCGACCGGCCAGCCCTACTTCCGCGAGATCATCGAGGAAACGCTGGAATGGGTGCGGCGCGAAATGACCGCCCCCGAAGGTCCGTTTTACTCCGCCCTCGACGCCGACAGCGAGGGCGTCGAAGGCAAGTTCTATGTCTGGAAGCTGGAGGAGATCGAGGCTGTCCTGGGCGCGGAAGAGGCCAGCCTGTTCGCCGATTGCTACGGCGTGGTCCGCGATGGCAACTGGACCGATCCGCACGATCCCACCACGCCCAAGAACATCCTGCACCGCACCAAGAGCTACGAGCAGCTTGCGGCCATGCACGGCATTGACGAGGAGGCGCTCCGCCATCGCCTAAATGCCGCGCGCACGAAGCTGCTGGCCGCACGCGAACAACGCGTACGGCCGGGACTGGACGACAAGGTGCTGACTTCGTGGAACGCTCTGATGATCACGGGCCTGGCCTCCGCCTCGGTCGCGTTGCAGCGGCAGGACTACACCGAGCGAGCCAGCCGGGCCGCCGACTTCCTGTTGACGCATATGCGCAATAGCGAGGGCAAGCTCTTCCGTACCTGGTCGCGCGGAGGCTCGGCCCGGCTCAACGCCTACCTGGAAGATTACGCCTACCTGACCGAAGCACTTGTCGCCCTGTACGAGGCCACCTTCGAGCCCCGCTGGCTCACCGAGGCGCTCGCCCTGGCCGAGACGATGATCGACCAGTTCTGGGATCCCGCAAGTGGCGGATTCTTCTACACCGGTCGCGATCACGAGGTGATGATCGCTCGCAGCAAGGATCCGCATGACAACGCGACGCCGGCCGCCAACAGTGTTGCGGTCACGGCGCTGTTGCGGCTCTTCGAGTTCACCGGGCGCACCGACCTGCTCGACCGCGCTGGGCAAACGATGGATCTCTATCGTGACCTGATGGAGGATCGCCCCTTCGCCGCCGCGCAGATGCTGCTGGCACTTGATTTCCGTCTCGGCCCAGTGGAATCGGTGGTGGTGGTGGGTCCGCCCGACGCCGAGGAAACCAGGCGTGTGCTGCGCGCAGCCCGCAACGGCTTTCAGCCACATCGGCTGCTGGCTCTGCAAGTGCCTGGCTCTTCGCCTCCCAAGGCGATCGCGTTACTCCACGATAAGTCCACGGTGGAGGGGCGGGTCACCACCTATGTCTGCCGAAACTTTACCTGTGCGGCTCCGCTGGTGGGCGCGGATGCCGTCGAAGCGCAGTTCGCCTCCTAGTCCCGGGTTCTCTCCCTTTTCCTGTTGAGGAGAAGACTGACCATGTTTCGATTCGGCCTCTTCGCCGGTGTGCTTCTATTGGTGGCGCTAACTGGGGGGGCCGAGACCGAAAAGGTCGGGCCGCGTCTGGCGGGCCAGGGTACGCCTCTGCAACCGATTGCGTCGGGCATGAAAAACCCCGAGTCGGTGGCCATCGCGCCAGATGGGCGCATCTTTGTTTCCGTCATTGGAGAGTTCGACAAAGAAGGCGATGGCGGCATCGTCGTGATTCAGGACGGCAAGGCGGTCCCCTTCGCTACTGGCCTGGACGATCCCAAGGGTCTGGTGGTCTGGCGCGACATGCTGTACGTCACCGATCGCAACCGGATCTGGCGCATCAACAGCAAGGGCAAGGCCGAGGTCCACGTCGCCGCCTCAGCGTTCCCCACGAAGCCAGTCTTTCTCAACGACCTGGAGATCGACAACCAGGGAGTGCTCTACGTGGCTGACACCGGGAACCACAAGGGCGACCATGGCGCGGTGTTCCGTGTGGGCACGGATCGCAAGGTTAGTGTGGTGGTGAACAAGGCTCGGGACAAACGAATCGGTTCGCCCAACGGCCTGCGCCTGGTGAACGAGTACCACCTGCATGTGGCTGATTTCGCCTCGGGCAAACTGTTCGAGGTGCGTCTCTCGGACGGCAAGGTGAACGAGCTGGCCGAGGGGTTCGGCGGGGCCGATGGCATCACCTTCGATTACCATGGCCGACTCTACGTGTCCGACTGGAAGGGCGGCAAGGTCCACGTCATTCCCCGGCCCGGCGAGAAGCCGGTGCTGCTGGCCTCAGGATTCCAGGCGGCGGCAGACATCTGCCTCACCCGTGATGGCAAGTCGATCCTCGTGCCCGATATGAAGGCCGGCACGCTCACCGAGGTGCCTTGCAAGGTGCCCGGAGCCGAGGTCAATGAGCAACCCCTCCCCGTGGTACTGGAACCCGCCTTTCCCGATCTGCAATGGACGGGATGGCAAGGTGTGACCGACTCCGGGAGAATCATTCCGCATCGTCCCATCGTGTTGACCCACGCCGGAGACGACCGCATCTTCCTGGCGACGCAGCACGGGGTGATTCACACCTTCCCCAACGACCAGAAGGCGACAAAGACGAAGATCTTCCTCGACATGCAGTCGCGCGTGCGCTACGACGATAACCAGAACGAGGAGGGGTTCCTCGGTCTGGCGTTCTCGCCCGCATTCAAGAAGAACGGCGAGTTCTACGTCTTCTACACCCTTCGCAACCAGAAACTGACCAACGTGCTGTCGCGCTTCCGGGTCAGCAAGGAGGATCCCGACCGGGCCGACCCCAACTCCGAGGAAGTGCTGCTGACGATCAAACGGCCTTTCTGGAACCACGATGGCGGCACCATCGCGTTCGGCCCCGATGGCTATCTCTACCTCGCGCTGGGTGACGGTGGGCTCGCGAACGATCCATTCGGCCATGGCCAGAATCTGCGCTCGCTTCTGGGCAAGGTGCTGCGCCTAGACGTCGATCGCAAGGAAAACGGCCTGCCCTATGCCATTCCCGCAGACAACCCTTTCATGAAGAACGACAAGGCCCGGCCGGAGATCTGGGCGTACGGCTTCCGCAACATCTGGCGGATGAGTTTCGACCGGAAGACGGGCAAACTGTGGGCGGCTGACGTCGGGCAAAACCTGTGGGAGGAGATCAACCTCGTCGAGCGCGGCGGCAACTACGGCTGGAACCCGCGCGAGGGGTTGCACCCGTTCGGCATCCAGGGAGTGGGGCCCAACAAGGCGATGATCGACCCCATCTGGGAGTATCACCACGACATCGGTAAGTCGATCACCGGGGGCCATGTCTATCGAGGCAGCCGTGTGCCCGCGCTCGAAGGGTTGTACCTCTACGCGGACTACGTCTCGGGCACCATCTGGGCACTGCGCTACGACGACAAGGTCCAGCGCGTCACCGCCAACCACACCCTTCGCCAGAGCGGCTTCCCGGTGTTTTCCTTTGGCGAGGACAACCAGGGCGATGTCTACCTGCTGACGAGTACTCCCACCGGTAAGGGGCTCTTCCGCTTCGCTCCGCGCGGAAAATGACCGCGCGCGTGACAGATCACTCCGCGAGGGGCCCAATAGATTGATCCCTCGCGCTGGCCTCTCGCGGAGTGTGCCATGGAATTCGTGTGTGGCGTGGTGTTCGTCCTCCTGGTCATCACAGTCGTTGGCCACGGCATTTGGCTCATGCTAGCTGCTCTGTTTCGGAGCATGGCCGGCGAGGAGGCGAAGCCAGCACCACCAATCGACCGCCCTTCCCGAAACGAATCCGACTACTGCCCCGCCTGCCAGACCTACTACCGCGGCGACGAGCGCCGCTGCATCTCGTGTGGGCTGGCGCGCCACGGCAAACGCGCCCGTGAGCTGGAAGAGATTCAGCTGGCTGTTCAATTGATCCGGTCGCTGATTCGACACAAGGAACTGGAGGACGAGCAGGCGGCCACGGTACTGAAGGCGCTGGCCCAGCGCCGGCACTTCCTCATCTACCCCGACCAGGAAGCTCCTGCTGCGACAACTGCCTCCACTCCCGAACCCGCCCCCGTGGAAGCCCTGCGGACGACCCCAGTCCCTCCCCGGCCGGAACCGCAATGGGCGGCCGAGCTACCAGACGTGCTCGAGGTGGTACCGGTCGAGGAGGCTCCTCCACTGATTGCTCCAGTGGAACCGGAGCCCGTCGCTCCGCGCCGCACGCTGGGCGAAATGCTGTCGGGGTTCATGGAAGAACGCAATATCCTCTGGGGCGAATTGGTAGGCGGACTCCTGATCGTGGGCTGCTCCATCGCCCTGGTGTTCTCGTTGTGGAACAACCTGCAAGCGCTGCCATTCTTTCCCTTCTTGATCTTCTCCGCCCTCACCGCCGCCCTTTTCGCGGCCGGCCACTACACGCTACATCACTGGAAGCTGACCTCCACTAGCCGTGGTCTGCTGGTCATCGTCCTGCTCCTGCTTCCGCTGAACCTGCTTATCCTGGCCGATCCGTCTGCTCGCGGGCCGGACATCGGTTCTACGCCGATTAACGCCCTTGTAGACGTGGCTGCACTCGGGGCGATGCTGTTCATCGCTCGAGGCGCCATTCAGAGCCTGTTCTCCCCGGGCCTCTTTGCCATACGACTAGATCCCCGCTGGTTGCTCGGCATCGTGGTGATCGGCCCTCCGGCGGTCCAACTGCTGGCTCCGAGTCTCTTCACCACTCCGCTGGAGCTGCCGCCCCCGACCGGCTGGTTCGGGCTGCTTTATGCGGGCCTGGGGCTGTTCCTCGTGCCGACTTCCCTCGGCATCGGGACCATGTTTCGGTCGCCCTCGTTGAAGTCGCCCCAGGTGCTGTTCCTCTTCTCGTTCCTGGCACTGGGCGGATTCGCCTTGCTGGCGACGGCGGGTTTCCTGCTAGGTCGATTCGGATCGATGGCCGAAGGCCTGCCCAACCTGGCGCTGCCGATGTCGCTGGTGGGGATTCCAGCCCTGGCCCTGGGTTTCGGTGTGCGCTCGCTACTCGATCCTAAGGAGCCGACCACCCTCCGCGCCGCGGGAACGGGCGTAGCGCTGGGCGGCGTGGCATTCCTCACCGCTGGGGTGTTGCTGGCCTGGCCCATGCCGCTGGCACTACTTGCAACCCTGGCGGTGTTTGGTCTGGCCCTGGCCGGATCCGCTGGCCTGAGTCGGCAAACCTGGTTGTACTACCTGGCGGTGCCTGCCGTTGCCGTGGCCAGTTTGCTCGGCGTTCAGCTGATGCGCGGTCAACTAGGCCTGTCGGCCACTTCGGCAGAAGTAATGCACGCGCTCCTGGCTGCCGAGGGAAGCCTGGTCCTGGTGACGCTGGCCGGGCTTCTGACGCTGGCTGCGGCCCTGGTGTCGTCCGAACGCTTCGCTGACGATGCGGTCGCCATCGCCCGGGGTGCCTTTTCGGTTGGGGTGCTGGGATTATTCTTCGCGACCGCTCATGGTCCCGATTATCCCCGATTGGCCGGCCTGGTGCATGGACTGGGAACGCTGACGGCCGGAGCCGCCACCCTCCGCTGGCCCCGACACTGGCTAGCTCAGTGCGCGGCCTTCGTGCTGATTCCAGGGATATTGTGGACACTCCATGGCTTCTACCCACATCAGACGGAACGGTGGGCGGCCACCCTGGCGGTGGTGGCGCTGCTTCTCCAGGTGGCCGCCTGGGAGCGCCGCCACGTCCTGTCCCGGGCAGCCCATCAGGTCGCTCTGCTGGCTGGTGCACTGGTTCCCGTCTTCGCAGGGATGGCGGGATTGGCACCGCCTCCCTGGGTGACGGGGGGCAGCCTTGCCGTGCTGGCGGCGGCCATCTTCCTGCGCTGGCAGTTCACCGGGCAAGCGGGATGGTTCCTGGCATTCCAGGGCACGCTGACCATCGCCACACTGGTGCTCACCACCACCCTGGCCTATAGCCTGGGTCATCCGGCCGACTGGACATGGTTGCAGTGGTGCGTTCTGGCTCTGGGTATGATGGCTCTGGTGGCGGAGGCCAGCCGTCCAGTCGCGCCTGCCTGGCCCTGGGATGCCTGCAGTCCCACCTTCGACCGGGCGGCCCTGTTGCTAACCATCGTGGGCCATGCCTTTCTTGGTCTGTTTGGTGTGTTCCTGGCCCTGCAGACGGAATGGGGACAGGATCTGCTTCCCACTGGACATGCCTTCCTGGCTGCCAGGGCTGGGTGGTCGGGCTGGGTGCTACCGCTGCTCCTGGCGCTGCCGCTCGCTTTACGTCTGCGACAATCGGGTGAGCGGATCAATGTGCAGGATCACCTGGCCCTGGTGGTGCAGTGCTTTCTCGTGGCGCTGGGTCTTCCCCTGGTCTACACCGCCTGGCACGGGAGCGACCTGGCCGGCGCCTCGGCGGCGCGCTGGAGCCTGGGGGTGTTCTTCCTGACCGGGTCGGCCCTGATGTGGGGGAAAGATACCCTGGCGCGTCTGATCCATCCCTGGGGGTTCGTTCTGCCGGCTACCTGGAAGCTCGATTACGGGTCACTCGCCACTGTCGCGTTCGTGGTGGTCTGGCTCACCGGTGTGCTGACCTTCCTGGGTTTTTCCGGCGCGGCGCTGCCAGGCCCGCTGCCTGGCTCGCCGTTTGCCCGGATGGGAGCCACCCTCTCGAGCCTGGGGCCGATCGTCCTGGTAGTGGTGGGGCTGATCGGAACCGCTGTGCGGGAGCGGTCATCGGGTTACGCCCTGGCCGCAGGGCTGCTCTTGCCCATCAGCGTGATGGGAGGCACCGCCCTGGGGATGGTTCAGGCGGGCCAACACATCGGCGAAACGGCGGCAGCGCGGATCGGTCTGCTCGGCTGCGATGCTGCCGCCCTGGCGGCCCTGACCTGGCTGGCTGGACGACAGTGGATCGGCACTGGCCGGCTCCTTCTGCTGCAATCCTGGATGGGGTTGCTCGGGCTATCCGCCCTGGTCGTGCCCATTGCCTTTGAACTGGTCGGCTCGTCCGGCAATCCGTCGTCGCCTGCGTTCGACATCCTCGGTGGGATGGAAGGCTGGTTGGCCCTGGCCCTGGCGACATGGGCCGCAGCCTGGCACGCGCAGATCACCCGGCGGGCCCGACGCCTCCATGTTGCCGGCGTGGTTGGAATCGTGGGCGGCCTTCTGGCAGTGGCCGCGACGGCCCGATGGGATACTCCTACCGCGTGGGTCTCGTATTACACTCTCGCCGCGGTCTGGGGTGGGGGAGCCGGTCTGTTCACCCTGGTCGGGTCGCTGCTTTCGCTCCGGGGATGGCCCACGCGCGCCCTGCATCCTCTGCATCTGTTCCAGCGCTGGATGGTGGTTCTGGCATTGCTAACCATCGGCCTGGCGCTGATCGGCTACGATCTTCCGATGGTGCTGTGGTTCGTTCCCCCCGGCCTGGTCCTGGCGGCCAGCGCGCTGGTGGGTGGCATGGCCCTGTGGTTCAATCGCGGGGGGTACGCTCATGTCTCGGGCGTGGTGTTCACCCTGGCAGCCTTGCTCGCCTGGACGACCACTCATCCCGCGCTGACCCTGGCCACCGAATGCGTGATCATCCTCGGCCTGGCGGTGTCCGCGGCCTTTTGGTGGGCGGTGGACATGCCCTGGCAGCAGGCCGGGCAAAGTCGGTTTCGAACCGGCCGACCGGGATATGCTCCCCTCGCCACCGGCGTGGCTCTGTTCCTCCTAAGCCTGTGCAGTCTCGCCATCGTCCGCGATACCTTCCACGGCAACACGAACGTGACCTCGCTGCGATTCGCCTGGGCGGCCGCCCTGGGAGTGGGAGTGGCCCTGGGCGCAGCCTGCCAGGCTGGTCGCCTGCGGCTGGGATTGCCTGGATCGTATATCCTGGGTCTGGTAATGGTCGGGCTGCTCCTGGCCAGCCTCGGTGGCAGCGTTACCGAACTGTGGTGGCGCGCCACGCTCTTACTGGCGGGATACGCCTTCCTGGTCGGCCTGGTGGTGAAACTCTGGCAGCAGTTCCATCCCGTGGCCCGCACCACGCGGCTGACCCTGCCATACCCGGTGTTACCGGATCGTGAAACGAGGTGGTTGGTCCCTGCCCAGGCGATCCTCAGTTTCCTTGTGCTGTTTCTGGCGATGGTCGAGGCGGGATCATCAGAGACTCTTATAATCCGATTAGCGGGCGTGCTGAGCGTGGTCCTGCTGGTCGCGCCCACCTGGTGGATCGCCAGCACGCTGGTCGAACCCTTGAAAGAGCAGCTTCGCCTGGCAGCCCTTGGCCTGGCGGTCCTGGGTGTGGTAACCCTGGCCCTGGCCCTACCGGATCCGACTCTGGCTGGCCTGGCCCTGCGCCGGCACGTCCTGATTCTCACCGGGCTTTCCGCCTCGGCGATCGCGGGGCTCGAGTTATTCCGAACGTGGCGGCCCGGTCAGCGACTGGCGCTTGGAGTCGGAGGCATCGCCTCCGCCTGGGTAATCCTGGTGCTGGGCCTCCTGGTCGGCCACTACGACCCGGCCAGCCAGCGCGCCGAGCTAGAGGGCGTCTACGTGGCTCTGTCTGCTGTGGCCACGGTCGGGCTCATCGGACAGTGTCTTCGCCTGGCTCTGCGCGGCGATCCGCTCGGTTTGCCCGAGGCCAAACGAGGACGCTATGTTTACCTCGCCGAACTGCTGCTGGCTCTGCTGCTGGCTCATGTCCGGCTGTGCGTACCCGAGCTGTTCCAGGGGAACCTGGGTCGCTACTGGATGTTTGTGGTGCTGGCGGCCGGATTCGCCTGGGTCATGCTGGCCGAGTGGGCCTCGCGCCGGGGTCATGCCGTGCTGGCTGAGCCACTGATGCGCACAGGCGTGCTGTTGCCGTCGCTGCCCATTCTCGCCTTCTGGGCTCGGCCGCCGCAGGCCTTGCTGGAGTTCGTCAACGACCATGCACCCGGCCTGCGACCGTTTCTGGCCTACCTCGAACTGTTGCCCTGGAACCTGGAGATCCACGCATCAGTCTGGTTGCTGACCTCGGCGCTGTATGGCGTGGTGGCCCTGACCCGGCGCTCGTCCACCTGGGGCATCCTTTCGGCGCTGGCGGCCAACTTCGGCTTCTGGGCTCTGCTGGCCTACGGCGGGATCCACTTCACCCTGCACCCTCAGGCCTGGATCATCCCACTGGGGCTGATCCTCCTGGTGACGGAGTATCTACATCGCGGCCAGATGCCACCGGCCACGGCCGAGGCGCTCCGTTACCTGGGGATCACCATGATCTACGTCGCCTCCATGGCCGACCTCCTGGTGACCGGGTTGGGGAACTCGCTGGCACTGCCCATGTTGCTGGCCCTTCTGTGCGTCCTCGGCGTATTCGCTGGCATCTTCTTCCGGGTGCGCGCCTTCCTGTTCCTGGGGCTGGGGTTTCTCTTCCTCGACGTGCTGGCGATGATCTGGCATGCTGCCATCGACCGCTCGCACACCTGGGTACTTTGGGGCTTTGGCATCGTCCTGGGAGTGGCCATCCTCGCACTCTTCGCCGTGTTCGAGAAACGGCGGCAAGATGTACTGGCACTCGTGGAGAAGCTCCGAGGCTGGCATTAAGCTCACTCCTGGTCTAAGCTCAAATGAATCCCATGGAGAACGACCATGCGCTTCTTCTTCATTCCCGAGGGACCTGAACTGCTGCTAATCGGAGGCGGGGTGGCACTGGCCATCGTGGTGGTCGCCCTGATTCAGTGGCTGCGTCCGCCGGTCATCCAGAAGTTGATGAACGACCCTCGCTATCTGGAGGCGATGGCGATCTACACCAGCCAACTACCCGCGCTGGAAGATTCGACAGCCGAGCAACGAGGCGCAGCGCGAGAGCAGGCGGTACTTCAACTGACCCAGTCGCATGGCATTCCGGTGGAGGAAGCCAACCGAAACATGCACATCATTGAGGGAGAATATCTCAAACAGCGCTCGTACGAGCTGCGCCAGGAAGCGATCGCGTTTGAGCAGGGTGGTCTGTATCCCATGGCTCTCGAACAGTACGAGCGCGCTGCCGAGTTGCGCCGGGGGCACGACGCGGAGGATCACGACTTTCTGCAGCGCTGCATCGATCGAGTGCGCAGGAAGCTTGGCTAGTGAAGTTACACCTCAATCGTCGGCGCCGTCGTCGGCCGAGATCGAGCGCTCGACGGTGATGCCCAGCGCGCGGAGCTTGTGCCGCAGGCTGCCGCGGGTGATGCCCAGCAACTCAGCTGCTCGGAGCTGGTTGCCCTGGGTGTGTTGCAGGACTTTCATCAACAGGGGGCGCTCCATCTGTTCCAGGCAAGCAGCGTAGATGTCGTGCGAACCAGAATCGATGAGTCCCTGAATAAACTCCTCCCAGTCGTTGCCGCGGCGGGCTTCTCCGACAGGGGGAGGTGGCTCGAACCGGCTGCGCGGCAGGACAATCAACTCGGGGAGGAGCACGCCGCCGCTCGACGACAGGAACGCCTGCTTGAGTACACTCTGCAGCTCGCGGATGTTGCCTGGCCAGGGGTAGCGTCGCAGCAGCCGTCGCGACTCCTCGGGTAACACCGGGCATGGACGGTCGAGTTCGCGGGCGAATCGGGCGAGGTAATAGTCCACAAGCAGGTCAAGGTCGTCGCCTCGTTCGCGCAGCGGCGGCAGTCGGATGGAGAAGACATTGAGGCGGAAATAGAGGTCCGAGCGAAACTTACCCAGGGAGATCAATCCTTCGAGATCGGCGTTGGTCGCCGCGATGACGCGACAATCGGTGCGGACCGTCTCGTTACCTCCGACTCGTTCAAACCGCTGCTCCTGCAGGACGCGCAGCAGTTTCACCTGGGCCAGGAGCGGCATCTCGCCGATCTCGTCGAGGAACAGCGTGCCGCCATTGCACTGCTCGAATCGGCCGATGCGCTTGCGGTCGGCTCCGGTAAAGGCGCCGCGCTCGTGGCCGAACAGTTCACTCTCGATCAGGTTCTCGGGCAGGGCCCCACAGTTGATGGCCAGAAAGGGGCGGTCGGCCCGTCGGCTGTGTTGATAAATCGCGCGGGCGACGAGTTCCTTGCCGGTGCCGCTATCGCCAAGAATGAGGACTGTGGCCTCGGTCGCTGCCACGCGACCAATCGCCTTGTACACCTCCTGGATGGCCGGGCATCGTCCGATCAACGCGTCGGCCTGGTCTGGGAAGGTGCCCTCCTCCGCGACAACAGCCGGCACGCTCATCAAACGGCTAGAGGTGCAGGCGCGCTGAATCAGGCTGCGCAGCTGGTCGTACTGGAGGGGCTTGAGCAGGTAATCGAACGCGCCGCGCTTCATCGCTTCGATGGCCAGTTCGGTCGTCCCATGGCCGGTGATCATAATGACCGGCGTGCGGCCATCCACCTGGCGGATGCGATCGAACGCCTGCAAACCGTCGGCATCGGGTAGATGCACGTCGAGCAGGATGACGTCCGGTCGATCGGAGGCCAGCCGACCGAGGCCCTCGCCGGCCGTCCGCGCAGTGAGGGTCACAAAATCCGGCGGATGAAACGCCTTGCGAATGGCGTGCTGAATGCCTGGCTCGTCGTCGATCAGCAAGAGGGTGGCCATGTCGGCTCCGGGTCAGGTCGAGGTGGTGGGCTCGAGCTGGGTCGGGGCATCTCTGGTCAGCAAGGGCGTCTCCGAGCGGGGCAAGCGAAGGAGGAAGCAAGCACCTCCTTCGGCGCGGTTATGCCCCGTAAGCGTTCCGCCGTGGGCTTCGGCAATGCGCTGCGAAACGACCAGACCGAGCCCCAGGCCGGTCTCCTTGCCGGTGGCGAACGGCTGGAAGAGCCGTGGAAGGATCGAGGGAGCGATGCCAGGTCCGGTATCTTGCACCGCCAGCTCCAACTCCTGGCCATCGCCGGGGAAGCGTGTCTCGAGGCGCAGGGTGCCTCCATTTGGCATGACATCCAGGGCGTTCAGAAGCAGGTTGAGGATGACCTGCCGCACCTGTTCCGCATCGATGTTGATGACGCAGCCGCGCTCAGGGACGTGCAGACTGACCCGGACGTGTTGCTGTTCGGTTCGGCCACGAATTAACCCCAACGCCGTACGCACCACCACGCCGAGTTCGCAGGGTGAGCGCGTGAGCCGAGGAGGCCGTGCGAAGTCGAGGAACAGTTGCAGGGTCGATTCGATGCGCTGTAGTTCGCTTTCGATGAGATCGAGGTCCTCGTCGTTCAATCCGCCAGCGGCTGGGTCATGTCGGCCGGTCTGGATCAGGAGAATGGCTGAGGTCAGAGGATTGCGAATCTCGTGGGCGACCCCTGCGGCTAGCTGCCCGATGGCGGCCAGCTGCTCGGCGTGTTGTACTTCGCGTTCCTGTTGTTGCAAGCGAAGCACGGCCTGTTCCACCCTGTAGATCAGTTCGTCGGCTCCATCCTGCATCAGGCTGCCTTCGCGGTGCCACTCGACAGCTGGCAGTTCCTGGCCCAGCCGATCGGCTGCACCCTGGACGCGCAGCAAGAACTGATGAATCGTTTGCTGAAGACTCCGGGCCAGGGCATAGCCCAGGACCATGCCTCCCACCGAGGCGAGGCCACCCACCACGGCGAGCCCCCAGGCCATGCGCTCAAGAGAAAGGCGATGGTTCTGTTCCGATTCCTCGATCTCGATCGCATTGAAGTTGCGAAGCTGCTGGCACGTGGGCAAGGTGTCGTCGCGTAGATGCGCGACAATGCGTTCGCGCCAGGCCAGCGCGTCCTGGTCCTGTTTCAGTTTGACCAGGTAGGTTCGATAACTTTTCTCCAGCGCCGCGGCAAACTCCTTCTCCTGCGGCTTGTTGGCCAGCCGATGAATCTGGCGCAGGTGCTCCTCGATGCGCTCCTGCAAGGGGCGCAGACCCGAGACGCCACGCTGATGCAGGACAATCAGGTTGCCTAACGACTCTTCGAGGTCGGCGGTTTCGCGTTTGCTGCGGACATCCTCGCTGAGTTCCTCGGCGGTGCGAGCTTGCTCGCGGATCAGGCTTACGGCCACGGTACCGGACAGGCCGAGGATCAGCAAACTGAACAGCGCGGCGGCGAGGAAGAGTCGGTTGGGATAACGACGTAGGCTCATAACCCCAAGAATAGCCGACAGACGGGGAGTCCGGAAGAGCGGGTGCTTCCTGCGCTTCCTGGGAGAAGACCAGTGAAGCTCTGGGAGAAAACTCATTCGTGGGTTACTGGTGGCGTATCCTCTCCAAGATTGGAGTGGCGATACTCGAGGACCGAATGGGCCGCGGCGTGGCGATCGGCGATGCCGATCTGGGGCAACAGACCGCCACCGAGGATCAGCGCAGCCAGAATCAGAACGGCGAATCGTTCGCGCGGGGTGATGCCGAGCGGCACCGACGGCTGGTAGTGCGCGCCGGTGAACAGCAAGAAGTAGACACGCATGATGGCGATGCCGTTAAAGGCTGCCGCCAGGACAAGGCCGAACCCGACGATGGAGGAGGCATTCATGGCGCCATCGGCCAGCAGATCAGCCGCGACGAAGCCAACGGTGCCGGGGAATCCAACCGAGGCCAGGCCAGCCAGCAGGAAGGAGTTGGCCAGGGCCGGAGACTCCTCATAAAGACCGTGATAACGGGTGAGTTGCAGTCGGCCGTGGCGTGCCTCAAGCGCACGGAGGAGCAGCCCCAGGCCACCAAGGGAGAGCGGCACCGAGATCCACAGGCACAGTGCGCCGGTCAGACTCTGCGCTGTGTGTAGCTCCAGCCCTACCAGGACAATTGAAGCCTGGCTCAGAAACAGGTAGGCGAAGAAGCGTCTGGCCTCCAGCTGGATCAGGGCCATACCGGCGGCGTAGAAGGCAGTGACCAGGGAGGCCACTCCAATCCCCTGAAGTACCCAATCCGGCGCGGCCGGGAGCACCAGGCGCAGCGTGGCATACACTCCCAGGAGCGGCGTCGCATGCAGCAGGGCCGAGCCGAACGAGGCATGTTCGAACAGGTCCGCCACCCAGAGATGAGCCGGCACCGTACCGATGCGCACCAGGATGCTGGCCAGGAGGATGGCATATGCTCCTGGAAGATCAGCCTGAACACCGGCCCAGCCGATCAGGAGAAGGACGACGAACAACCCTGTGTGGATGACGTAGATCCGTGTGGGCTTCTTGCGAAGCAACAACTCGATGTAAGGCGGGATGACGCAGAGGACGAGCAGGGCCACGAGGGGCCAACCGCCCGGACAGGCAAACAAAGCTAGACGGACCGATTCGCCCAGAAGCATCAGGCGAAACGAGAAGCGCCCGGCCTTGTTGCGCGTGGTGGAGACGACGGTCAGAAAATGGAGCAGCGCTACCAAGGGAAGCATCGGTTCGCTGAGTTCATCGACTGCGAATACTGGCACATCCAACCAGTAGACCGTCACGTGGGGCGCGCCTGCTTTCAGGGCAAGCCAGCCCACCGCGGAGAACAAAAACGTGGCCAGCGTGAAAGCCACGCACAGGCGCCCGGCCAGTTCTGGAGCGCGAAGCACGCACAGGAGCAACGCACCCACCAGCGGGGTCAGAATGGCCAGTTCAAACCAGGGAAGCGTGAGCAGGTTCATCGGATCTCCACGACCTCCGGTGTACTGGCTGGTTGTTCCACCACGACTGGGCTTGACTGGGTATCCATGTGCCGGATGGCCCGGCGTTCCAGGGCATCGCACCAGCGAAACAGGTTCAGGAAGGGGCGTGCGATATAATCCCCCAGGAAGGCGTCGAGGTACCCCCGTTCCAGGGCAAAGCGATAGACCCAGCGGCGAAGCGAAGCCGGAATCCAGTCCAGGGACTTCCGGGGGGGCCCTGTCAGGCGTTTACCCAGGGCATTCTCCAGCGAATGCTGATCGCGCAGCACACTGGAGGCGCGGAGAAACTGCAAGGTTCTGAGGCAAGCATGTCCCAGGAAATGGACCAGGGGAATGTAGCGCCAGCCCAGGCCGATCTCCGCCACGATCAACCCGACCTGGGTTAGCGAGGCGAACGAGAGGGCTGATTTCACGTCGGTCTGCACCTGGCCGGCCAAGGCGGCGAACCCGGCAGTGGACAACCCCAGCACCAGGACGCTGATGGAGAGGATGGGCTCGGCATCGAGCAAAGGACCGACGCGCAACAGAAGATAAGCACCGAGGTGAACGGACAGCGCGCCGTAAAAGACAGCACTGGAAGGCGTGGGGCCTTCCATGGCACGAGGCAGCCAGCCGGAAAACGGTAGCAGTGCCGACTTCCCCGCGGCGGCGATGATCAGCGCGGCCCCGACGAAGAGCAGTTGCTGCCCGGTCAGTCCGGATCGGCCCTCCGGCCAGGGGCCGCCACCGAGCACCAGGTCGAAATCTCCCTTGCTGACGGCATGGTGCATGACCACGGCAGCGAAGAGCAAGGCTGCATCGGAGATGCGATAAACCGCCCAGACTCGCAAGCCATTCTGGACCGGGGCCTGACGTTCGTGGAAGAATCCCACCAGCAGTGCCGACGACAGTCCCACCATTTCCCAGCCAGCGAACAGGGTTTCAATGGTCCCAGCCAACGAGGCAGTCACCATTCCTGCCATGAAAATCGAGTAGAGGACGAAGAAGCGGTTGTACCCCCGTTCGCGGTGCATGTAGCGGTTGGCAAAGGCTCCGATGGTCCCGCACAGCACCAGGATAAGAGCAACGAACGGAACCGAGAGCCGATCGAACACCACCTTCACGCCAAAGTGGTAGATGGTGTGAGCCTCGTCCGGCCCCACGTGGACCCAGTCACCGAAGCTGATCACCACGTGGCGCGTATCCCAGGCCAGCATGAGGACAAAGACGCCCACGGTGCCTATCAGGGCCACCAGCGTGGTCAGGTACACGGCCCAGGCGGTGGCGCGTTCCGACAGCTTCCAGCTGACCAGCGAGGTCAGGCCGAGCAGGGCCACCAGAAGAATGGGTGCGATTACCACCACCGCACCCAGCAAAGTCAGGGCAAGAGGTTGTTCCGGCATGCGAGGTCCTTTTCACCTACCGATTTGGGCAAACTCAAGATGATCCCGCCACCCCCGGTACCAGTCGGCCGAGGTGGCCGCCTTCGGCAGGTGGTCCACTGCAGGGGTGTAGGGCTCGAATCGGCCGTTGCGAAATATCCGGAGTGTTGCAGTGACCGGATCCAGCAAGGTCAACTGAACCCAGCCGTTGCGAATCATGCGGCCCACGTCCGGGTTTCGGTCCATGATACCGATCAGCACCTCGGGGGTGGTTTCGACCACGAAGAGGAGACGTACTGGCTCGTGAATTTCCACCATCTGCCAGGGAAGCCCCGTGCGCAGGTCGCTGGCCGCTCCGTCCATCACTCCCAGAAGCGCGGTGACATTGTGTGGCAACTTGGTGCCGGCTCCATAGCCAGGGCTATCCATATGGGAGAAGAAATACTGCAGGCTGATGCCGCCACAGACTGGCACCGCGGCACCCATTAGGCGGGCCAGGGTGCTTCCGCTGGCGTCGTCCTGCAATGGGTCGTAGGAGACCAGAAACGCGCGGCGGTCGAAGAACAGGCCGCGCGTGCGGGATCGTCGCCCCACAACACAGATGGCATTGGTGGCATGGCCCAGTTCGGGCCGCACCTGTGCCAGGTCGGCGCTGCGGTTTTCCACGTGCAAACGCGCGGCGCTGGCATCCTGGTCCAGTGGTGCCGACATGAAGCGCCGGCAGCGTTCATGGGCATTCCAGGCGCTGGCTGCCTCCATGTCGGCCCGGGCACGTGCCACATCGTCGGCGTGGGACGCCGGCACCCTATCGAGATCGAAGCAGGTGACTGAATCGTCGCAGGTGTTGTGACAGCCGCCGATGAACCAGGTGGTTTGTGGGATGGTAATCCCCTCGGCGGCGATCTTGCTACGGACGCGTGGGTCGTTGAGCATCTGCGCCAGGGCTCGACCGTTCGGGGCGCCGGGACTTCCGCCACAAGCCCCGCAGTCGTAGGCTGATTTGTGGGGGTTGTTTAGACTATCTGAACCGTGGCCCAGAATGAACACCAGCCGAGAAAACCCTCGGGTCAGACCGATGTCGCGAAGCAGTCGGGCCGACTTCTCGGCCATCTCGGCCACTGTGAAACCCAGGTTGCCGTTCTGGGGTCCCGGGGGTTGATCAGGCGATCGCTCGAGCTTCAGACGAGTAGCCGGGGGAGAAAACACCGACCGCCCCAGCCAGTTTTCGATGCGCGCCGCCAACCGGGGAAACAGAATACGCGCTACCAGGGGCACAGCCGCCAGAGGACCGACCAGACTGGTGATCAGCGCCCCGGCAGCCGCCGAACGAGTGCCCGCGCGGAACCCCTGCGAGGCTTTTCCGAACGCCTTGCGCGTGATTGTCTGTTTGCGATGGGTGTCTTCCAGACCATCGCAGGGATGCTCCTCAACCCAGTGCCCGGGCGTCATGATGATCGGACACAACGGTACGAAGTGGGCGTCGGCCGCACCCCGGTAGTACATGGGCACGTTGAAAAAGCCCGCCGCGCCGAAGGTTTCGCAATCCGGAGCCACTTCCTCCAGGTGACGACGGAACGATTCCTCTCGCTCGTCCAGGCAGGTGACCACCTGGAACCGGGGCGGCAGATTGGTCGGGCCATGCCCCTCCCTGGTCTCTGCGTTGTGGATGAGGATCGCATCGAGCGCCTGGGCCCGAAATCGCCGTTCGTAAGCCAGGTGAAATACCCGGCGACGCTCGATGCTATCAAACCCTTCAATCTCTGCCAGTAGCGATTCCCACTCATCAGGCTTGAGCCGATGCAATTCGGCCGGGGACCACCCTAGCACCTGGGCCAGCTGGAAAATTGAGAACGCCCGCTGCGCCGCCGTTGGTGGTTCGGTAGAAGGTAAACGCTGATGTAGCACTTCGCGCAGCTGGTCCAGGGGCCCCTGGAAGTCGAGGGTGGTAGCAGCTATGTGGGCAGCGGAGAGGCGATCCAGCAGCAGACGCAGGGCCAGGAAATCAAAGAGAGAGCCTTCGGGGATCGGAAAAGCCACACGATCACTGCGAGTTTCCACTTCCCGCACCATGCCACCCCACCCGCGCAGGGCCAGCAGGGTTGCGGAGAGAAAGGCCGACCACTCCTCCGGTTCCACTCCCAGCAGGTAGAGCGATTCGCGAATGGAATCGATGGCACTGGTGTTTAGATCGAGCAGCCGACGTGCTTCGGTAGATAGCTTGCGCAACCACAGATCGGGCGGGCCCCCACCCTGACTGTAAAGCAGCAGGAAGGAGCGATACAGCCCCTCGGCTCGATCCGGCAGTGGCCAGTGCGACACCCCCTGATCGAGAAAGGCTGCACAGTAACGCACGAGAATATCATGCACCCAGAGATCGGAATCGATCCCGGTGACTCGCCACAATAACGTTCGATGCCGTTCCGAGGGAGGCTGCGGGATCTCTGCCGCGGGAACCCCGGCGACGCCGGCCTGGCAAACCTGCCACAGTGATTCCAGGGCCATGGCTTCCCATGTATGTTCGTCCCAGGATTCGATGTGCTTGACGCCGAAGCGTTGAAGTAGCGCATCGGCCCAGGCAGGCCCGCCCTTCCCCGAACGCCCACGAAGGTCGCGCATCACCCAGCGGCGTGATTCAGCCAGGAACCGGCCACGAGCCGCCGCTGACACATGGGACCGCGCGCGGCGCAGGGCTTGGGTTTCGGCCAGGTAGTAATCCAGTTCACTGGGGGCGAGCGCCCAGATGGGGTACTGCAGCATGGTCAGACGCAGATCCAGCCGACTGGTCAGCCCAACTATGCCATCCTCAGCACCTTCCGCCAGTTCTTCCCGGAGAATGCGCCGCAGGGCGTCGAACCGAATGCGGCCACGGCTCAGTTCGGTTCGATAGCGATCCTCAGTTAGGTATGGCTCGCATCCCAATAACTCCTTGCCCCGGCGCAAAGCCTCCTCGAAGCGCAGATGCTCCAGGGCATTCAAGGTGTTTTGCGCGATGAATACCGTGATCGGTCCCTGGGTAGGCAGCAGTTTGGCCGCCTGATCAATCGCCTCTACAAGTCGATCTCCCCGGGCATGAGCATGATGGCCATTGGCATGATGCTCATTCAGAGCAGTGATGTGCGGTGATGACACAACGTACTCCCGAGGAGTGGAGTTCTACAGGACACATTCGGTGGGAAGCTCAGGAAGCGAGATATTTAATGCAACATTCGTGCCGGATCCGAACCGGCTCTGGACCTTACCATTCCTTTCCTTACCGAGTGAAAGTGGGAAGTTGTCTTCAGGGACTGACAGGCGTGAGTGGTCGTCAAACGATCAGCCTGGTTGTCGCATTACCACGGCGTCGGGTTGGCCTGAAAAGAGCGATTTATCGTGTTTTCCCTTGAAAACACACGTCATACTCCGGAAATACACTTCAGCTATCAACCTGGCATCAAAATTGCCTGTGGTGGTATGCTGTCCTCCCGATGTACCCGCCAGGTTGAGCCTCGTTCAATCAGAAAAGATCGCAAGAGGTCTGCATGGAAACGCGTGATCCCCGATCGTCGCTGCCGACCACCGGTATGGGGGCGTTGTTCCAGAACGCCTTTGCTGGCTTCCTGGTCTTTCTCATCGCCATGCCATTGTGCCTGGCCATCGCCCGCGCCAGTGGGTTCCCCCCCATAGCTGGTATCTGGACTGCGGTGATCGGCGGCATCATCTGCACGCTTCTGAGCAACTCCGAGCTGACCATCAAGGGTCCCGCCGCAGGTCTTATCGTCATCGTCTACGGCGCGGTGACGGAACTGGGCAGCGAGTTTGGCGCTGGCCTACCCGAATCCGAACAGATGCTGCTGGGCTACAAGCTAGCCCTGGGGATCGGGGTGGTCTCGGGCCTGATTCAGATGCTGTTTGGCCTCTTCCGCGCGGGCAAGCTAGCTGATTACTTCCCGCTGACTCCCGTACATGGCATGTTGGCCGCCATCGGCATCATCATCATCGCCAAGCAAGCCTACGAGGTGCTGGGAACGCCCCCCCCGGCCAAGGCGGGTCCGCTGATGCTCCTCGCCGGAATCCCAGGTGCGCTGAGTACACTGAACCCGGAAATCGCTGTTATCGGGGTGGTGAGTCTGGTGATCCTCTTTGGCCTGCCGCTCCTACCGATCCAGTGGATCAAACGTGTTCCTGCGCAGCTGGTAGTGCTGGGAGTGGCCATCGGGCTGGGTGTTTACTTCGATCTTGAACACGAGCACAAATACCTGCTGCCGAAGGGGCTGGCAATCTTCGATGCGGAAGGGTTCACCGAGTTCGACATCGGGCCGAAGTTCCTCGTCACCATCCCCGAGGTGCTACGCCATCCGTCCGAGGCGTTCGCCTTTCCCGATTTTCGGGGGCTGGGTAGCCTCATCGGCTTGCAGTATCTTTTACTCTTCTCACTGATCGGCAGCCTGGAATCGCTACTCAGCGCCAAGGCCATCGAGTTACTCGACCCCTGGCGGCGCAAGACCAACTTCGATCGCGACCTGTTTGCCGTCGGCCTGGCGAACACCATCTCAGCCGCCATCGGTGGATTGCCGATGATCTCGGAGATCATCCGCAGCAAGGCCAACATCGACAACGGCGGTCGATCGCGCTACGCCAATCTCTTCCACGGTCTGTGCTTGCTGGCGTTCGTGCTGCTGCTACCCAACCTGATTCACAGCATCCCTCTGGCAGCACTGGGCGCCATGCTGGTGTACACCGGGTGCCGGCTCGCCTCGCCTCGCGAGTTCGTGAAGACCTACCGAATCGGCAGCGAACAATTCATTGTCTTCGTCGGGACGATCCTGGCCACGCTGGCTACTGACCTCCTTATTGGCATCGGTGTCGGCATCGGGCTCAAGGTGGGCTTCCACCTGTGGAATGGGGCTCCGCTCCTGGGTCTATTCCGCTCAAATATTGCCGAGCAGGTCGATGGCGACCAGCGGATTATCCTGAAGGTCCACCGCTCCGCCCTGTTCAGCAACTGGCTAGGGCTACGTGCCTCCATCCTTCGGAATGCCCAGAACCGGGACGAGGTGGCCGTGGACCTGTCGGACGCTCAGCTAGTGGATCACAGCGTGATGGAAAAACTACAGGAGCTGCGAATCGAACTGGAAGAGCAGGGCAAATTGCTCATCATCATCGGTCTGGAGGACCACATCCCGCTGTCGAGGCATCCGCTGGCGGCGCGTCGGCATGCGCGCAAGCCCGAGCCCCCCAGCGCGGTGCCTCTGAACTGAGATCGGCGACCCTCCTTACACCGTGACCGCCCGGCTTCCTATCCCCTTCAGGAGCCGGGCGTTTTCATTTGTTGCCTGGGTGGGCTTCCCTCCATTTGCTGGCCTGGTCGCGCACGTCATTTGCATTCCTCGGATTACGACCCAGAATATAGAGGCGGTTCATACCGGTCACGCCGCCAGGGCCGGGAGTTCACCTCATGCGCTCGCATCCATCGGGCACCAGGCGACCACTACGTCTGGAACCCCTCGAGGCACGTCTTGCCCCGGCTATCTCCGCCGCCGAGCAACTGTTCGTTTACGCGCTCAATCGGGCCCGGCACGACCCAGGTGCGTACGAGCGCGAGCAAAACCTGAGCATCGACCTCGATTACGTCGCGCCGCAGCCGCCTCTAGCCATCCATGAGAGCCTCTTTAGCTCCTCGGAGATAAAGAGTGTCGAGATGGCCACCAATAACTACTTTGGCCACCAGAGCGCAGTCACGGGCAAATGGCCCAACCTACTGGCGCGCGAGGCTGGTTACGACCTTCCCGCCTCCTTCCAGATTGGCGCCTACACCTACCCACTCGCGGACAACAGCAACCAGATCGAGTCATTGGCTGCGGGGTACTCGTCGGCTGAGGTAGCTCTCCGGGCTCTGATCGTTGATCAGGGGGTGAGCCCGCCGGGCCATCGCAACCATCTGCTTGGGATTGGCGAGTTTTATGCCTACAGCCGGGAGATCGGCGTGGGCTATGCCTACAACGCCGCCTCCACTTACGACCATTACTGGGCCATCCACGCCACGGCCTCGTCCAACCGGGGGCCGTTCGCCACGGGAGTGGTCTTCAACGACCTCAATGGGAACAACCGCTACGATCTCAACGAGGGGCTGGCTGGCGTCACCGTCCGCGTGGGCAATCAAAGTGTCACTACAAACAGCGCAGGCGGATGGTCCGCAGTTGTTGATGCGGGCGAGTATCTAGTTACCGCCTCGGGAGGGAGCTTCGTCGGCACTGCGACGGCAGCCATCCGCGTGGGCAGCGAGAACATGGAGGTCGATTTTCTCTCCGGGCAGGCGACCGGCTGGGTGAACTTTGAACGCGCCAGCAACACAGCTCCCACGCTGGATACCAGTCCGAGTCCAACTATGCCCCCCGTGGCTCAGACGGCGCCCAGCTCAGGGGGATCCGCCGTCGCGGCCCTGCTTGGCACTGCGGTCAGCGATCCCGATCCGTCTGCCCTGCGGGGTTTGGCCGTGGTTGGACTCACGGGCACATCAAACGGCACCTGGCAGTATTCCCTCAACGGAGGGGGAAGCTGGTCAAACCTTGGCTCCGTCTCCGAGGCGTCAGCCCGGCTCCTCCGCGAGGTGGACCTGGTACGCTTCATTCCTGCTGCGGGGTTCCTGGGGACAGCCACGATTTCATACCGCGCCTGGGACCGCACCAGCGGCACCTTCGGAACCACAATCAACCTGACCAGCGCCACGGGTGGCACCACGGCCTACAGCGCCGCTGTCGAAATCGCCAGCGTGACTGTGGTAGCCACCAACTCGGCGCCAGTGCTCGACAACGCAGGATCGCCGCGCCTGGCCGACGTCAACGAGGATACTGTCGCTCCGGTCGGTTCCTCGATCCGCAGCATGGTGGGAGCCAGTATTACCGACCCGGATCCTGGCACTCTACCCGGCGTCGCCATCGTGGCCAGCACCGGAACCGAACAGGGAACCTGGGAATACTCGCTCGACGCTGGGTCCACCTGGACGGCGCTAGGAGCAGTGGAGGAGGGATCGGCCCGGTTGTTGCGCGCAAGCGACCTTCTTCGCTTCATTCCCCGACGGGATTACTTTGGCACGGTCACACTCAGTTATCGCGCCTGGGATCAGTCGTCGAGCCAGGCCGGGCAGTTGGTCGATTTAGCCGGAGTGGGTGCGACGGGTGGCAGCAGTGCCTTCAGTATTGCCAGCGAGACGGCCAGCCTTACGGTGGTGAACGTCAATGATGCCCCGACGCTGGTTTCCTCGGCGTCGGCGCTCATGCTACGTCCGGTTCCGGTCGGCTATACGGGGCTATCGGGGCGGAAGGTAGCGGACATCCTCGGCAACGCCGGGCGCGACGTCGATCCATCGGCCCGGGTGGGTATCGCCGTGGTCGGGGCCTCGACGGGGGGCACATTCTACTTCCGAACCGGTGGAAGCACCTGGTGGACCAGCACCCCCTCCGCCCAGTTCGCCCTCCTCCTGCGCGACACCGATCTGATCGACTTCCATCCCGCTTCGGGCTTCTCGGGCACCGCGTCGCTCACCTTCCGGCTGTGGGATCAAACCGAACACAACGTGTCAGATCCGTACGGTTCCTCGGGTGCGTGGTATTTCGACCTGTCGGCCTCGTCCTCCTGGGGTGGCACCCATGCCTACAGCACCGCAACCGCCAGCGCGACAGTCTTCGTCGGCACCGTCGGCACGGCGCCCACGGCCAGCCTCAGTAGTGTGGCGACACCGCGCGAGGATGCACTGACGACGATGGATGTTGGCTTCACCCGGGCGGTCACCGGGCTCGATGTGGGAGACATCAGTCTGACTCGGGATGGGGTCGCTGTGGATCTTTCGGGCGTCACCCTGACAGGAAGCGGCACCAGCTACACCCTGGGCAACCTGGACGGGGTCACCTCGCTGGCGGGCACCTATGTGCTGTCGCTGACGGGCCCAGGTTCCGGCATTGCGGATGCGGCCGGCAACCTGCTAACTACCACCTCGTCTCGCACCTGGACACTTACCCCCTCCAACATCCAGACCAGCGACGACACCTACAGCCTCAACGAGGATCAGACACTTTCCATCACCGGATCGGGGGTCCTGGCGAACGATGTAGCCCCACCGGGCAGCACGCTCACGGTCAGCCTCGGGAGCGGGCCCGCGCACGGCACCTTGCAGCTGGATCCCGATGGCCAGTTCCGCTACACCCCCAGCCTCAACTGGTCCGGCACCGATCAGTTCACCTACCGCGCCAGTGATGGTACTTCGACGAGTCGATCTACCACCGTGGTGTTGCAGGTGGCCGCTGTCGATGATCCTCCAGTGCTCACAGCCCCTACATCGGCCAGCTTCGTGGTAAATCGCGATCAGCCCATCACCGGGCTGGTGATCAACGACCCCGATGGCGGGCAGGTCGAGGTCTCCTTGCGCGTGGATGCGGGATTACTGACGCTGGCAACCCGCGTCGGGTTGATCTTCTCCGAGGGCGATGGCGACCAGGATGCCAGCCTGACCTTCCGGGGAACGTTGCTCCAGGTGAACGCAGCCCTGGCCAGCCTTCGGTATCGGACGGCACGCGACCAGGTGGCTTCCAGCCGATTGACGATCACACTGCCTGGAACCGGCGAGGTTCGAGTTGTGCCCCTGGTGCCGCAGGAGAACGTCGTCCTTGTGCAGCCCGACCCTGCCCTTGTGGGCAAGACGCAGCTGATCATCCAGGGCAGCGCGGTGGCCGACACTATCCGGGTGCAGCTGGCGAGCGGCTCAACAACGCAGTTCGTCGTCACGCTGACCGGCCAGGCGCCGCGCACCCTGAGCAACATCACCGGGCGTATCCTGGTGTTTGGCCTGCAGGGAAGCGATACGATCCAGGTGTCGGGTGTGACGTTACCTGCGATGCTCGATGGTGGCGAAGGGAACGATGTCCTGGTCGGTGGGTCGGCCAACGATCGCCTGACGGGTGGCCCTGGCGACGACCGCCTGGATGGCGCCAACGGCACCGACCGCCTGGTAGAGTCCGGCGATGTGAACTTCGTTCTGCGCCAGGGCACGGCCACGTCGAACGGTCAGCTCACAGGGCTTGGCACCGATGTGCTGGTAGCCAATCGTCTCGAACAGGCAGAACTCCGCGGGGGCGATGGAGATAACCTCCTCGACGCCTCAGCCTTCACCGGACGCACCTGGCTGTTCGGCGGCAAGGGCCAGGATGTGCTGCGCGCAGGAAGCGGAGCTTCCGTGCTCCTGGGCGGCGAGGGGAATGATCTGCTTCGGGGTGGACGTGCTGCCGACCTGTTGGTTGGCGGCCTGGGCGCGGACGTGCTTTACGGCATGGAGGGAGGCGACCTGCTCATCGGAGGCACCACCGTCCACGACAACAACCGGACCGCGCTCGACCTGGTGATGGCGGAATGGTTGCAAGCCTCACTCAGCTATGCGACCCGGACAGCGCACCTGTTTGGCACCCTGGCAGGTGGCCTGAACGGCAGCGTGCGGTTGAACACCAGCACTGTCCAGGCTCAGGCCGAAGTGGATCGGCTGGAAGGCAGCCTGGGGCTCGACTGGTTCTTCGCCCGGACTGGAGATACGCTGACCGACCGCCACCTCGGGGGCACCGAGCGCCTGACGCTGCTTCCGTGAGCGCTCCTGCGATTGGAAGCAATTGAAGCGACCCAGGGGGCCGTCTCCCTACTTCTTCCCCTGGAGCAGTTCAACCATCGCCTGGCCCATGGCCTCGCCGACATCCATGTACACTTCGGCCTTGCCGCCATAGTGGCCGTTGCCGTTTCCGCCTTGCGCCATCGGATGCGTGTAGACCGTGGCCACGTTGCCTTTGAACTCCTCATACTTGCCGCTCTTGCCGTCCACGGCCAACTGAGCTTCGAGCACTTTGCCGCCGTTGCCGCCGATTCCTTTTTTGGCCTCGCCCAGCGTCGCCAGGACGAACTTCGCGTTCGGGGCCTTGAATTCCTTGCGGAGCGCCTTGATGAAGCGGACGAGATTCTCCTCGTACATGGAGGCGTGGGCAGGATTACCGACGTCCTTCTCGCCCTGCCAGAAGAAGAACCCGGCGACCTCGTAGCCCTTGGCTCCCGGGTAGTGCTTGTCGAGGTTGGCCAGAGCCTTCCTGGCGTCGCCAATGTCGAAATCCCACTGCTTACCGGCATACCAGTCGATCGGCTTCCCCTTTTTATCCAGCCATGGTGGCGGCGCGGTGGCCTTCCCCTTCTCCGGATCGGCTGGCCAGGAATCAGGCTTCTCCTTGTAGGCCGGATAAACCTTCCCATCCATCACGTATCGCTCGCTGCCCGGAGGGACGAGATCCCAGCCGAGGCTGCGGTTGCCGATGCAGCACTTGAGGATCATTACGGGTGCCTCAATTGCGTTTCCTAGCTGATGGCCGATCCCGAATTCCGGCCCCAGGGTATTGCCCTTCACGGTCATCCACTCATTGTTGAGCGGGCCCTTTCCGGACATGTATCGCACGAAACGGACATCCTTCCGCTCGCTCCACTTGCCCGCATCATCCACGAGGTACTGGTATTTCTTCTTCTCCTTGACCGCGTGCTCAAGAGAGACCGCGCTGCCTTTCACCTTACCCAGGCCAACCATGTTGGATTGGCCGAGCAAGATGAACACCTGGACCGGCTTGGTCGTGTCCGCGGGCTTGCCATCGTGCCTGGCAATCCCCTTCGCGTCCGTTCTGTCGTTGTCCTGTGCGCTAGCGCCGAGCAACCCCGTCGAGAGGGCGCCCAGCAGGCACCATACGCCGCAGATCCGATTCCAGTTCATCAATACGTCTCCTGTCGAAACCCGTGCCCTTATTATTCCGGACCTTGATTGTCGATTTCCTGTCTGCAAGGCTTGCGCGTGTACGAGCCGCTACTTCATCGGTGTCAGCGTGAAATCCTTGATCGAGAGGTTGCCCGTCGGTCTCAAGAAATTCAGCACGTTCTTCCCCCTGGCCAGCGTGACCTCGACCGGTGTGGTCTTTCCCCACTGCCCGCATGTGTAGGGGATGGCCATGGTCACCGTGCTCCTTGCTTTGTTCACTGCCAAAGGAAGACTCCTGCCCTCATGCACCGTCACCACGCGCGCAGTGAGCGCGTACTTGCCGGCTGCAGGGACATCGATCTCGCATTGGAAGGCGCCTCCACCGCACAGCAACTGCAGCCCCCCGAGGAAACTCTTTACGTGGTGTACCCTACCGGTGCAGGCTCCAGATGGAACGGTAATCACACCATCCGGCGCGATGGTGGCCTTCCTGTCGGCCTCGGTCACGATCGCCTTCGCTACGGCCGTCGCCCGGGTGGCCGCCGATTCGTTCTTCTCCCTCAGTTCCGTTCCCAGTGCGACGAGTTGACGCGGCTTGACCTTGGTCACAATCGCCTTTTTCTCGTAGTGCGCCACAGTGTTCCAGAATCCGCCGCTGCCCTGTTTGTGGCCGTTATACTTCTCCTCGCCCAGCGCATCACCCACCCACTGGGCACGCAAAGCTCGGATGTGGTCCTCCGGGTGTTTTCGGACCTGCGTTTCCAGCACGAAATCGAGGTCGGTGCGGCCACCCACCCCTTTGCCGACTCCCCAGGTGGCCCCAAGGTTGATCACCCAACCATCGGGCGTCCAGCGGCCCAGGGACGCGTGCCCGGTCTGGGGCCGAGGCACGCTCGGAAGCCCGAAAGCCTGCACGATGAACCGCCCGAAGAACGCGCGCCGGCCGCAGATGCCCCCCTCCTTGCACACGTTCTGAAAGAACTCCAGCGAGTCGTTGTCGTGAAGGAGATGCGAACTTCGATATGCGACATCTGTCCGCACCGCTCCGGAGTAGCGCCAGCCGTAGTCCTTGTTGAGGATGTGGTCGGGCCGGTAGTTCCGGAGCATCTCTCGTCCCCACGCCAGAACGTGATCGGGAGCGGAGCTGTCGATGATCATGCGACATTCCCACGCCGACATGTCTTTGAAGGCCGGATCAAGCTCGCCGTCCAGGTAGGCCTTCTCGTAGTGCAGATAGCGCTTCACCGGATCCACCACCAGGGGAGCGTCCTTCCTGGCAACCGCATTACGTTGTGCTACCGGCACGGCATGCTGCAGGGCGGTGCCCAACGCCAACCGGTGCAAGATGCCCTTCTCGCTGCGTGGGCTTGACTTCCTAATCTCGGCGAGGATTTGCATCGCCCGCCCGTACTTGCCACCGGTAGCACCGTCGGCCTCCAGCATCTGCTTCATTAAACCGGTGTCGGCCAGCAGTTGATCCACCAGCGCCTCCTGTTCCTGGTTCTGCTGGGCGAACTCCGCCAGACCCTTCGGCGTTGCGTGGGCGAGCACGGCGCACTGGACCAATTTCGCGTCCAGCTTGTCGTTCGAGAGGAACGGTGCCACCTCCGCCAGGAGGGCCGTTGCGGCCTTCTGTTCATCCGCCTCGGCCGCGACGAGCACGGCCCTGGCAGCTTGGCTGGCCTCACGATGCTTCGCCTCGTTCGCCTTCGCCGCATCAAGGGCGGCCTGGCGATCCGCGAGCGCCTTGAGCCCTGCCACCTTGTCCGCCCGCCAATGGGCCAACTGCTTCTTCGCGGCTTCGCGCTGAGCCTCGTTCGTCGCCTTCTTCAGTGCCGCCTCCGCCGCCGCGATGCCCTTCTCGGCTCCGCCGAGCCACTTGCCCTTCGCATGACCCACCAGCGCAGCCGCTGTCGCGAGTTTATCCAGGGGCTGTTGGGCCGCACGTACATCGGCCCTGGCCTTCCTGACCGCTTGACGGGCACTCTGGAAGTCGGACTTCCTCTGCTCGGAAACGCTCGGCAACACCCTGACGATCTCCGCCTGCAAGGCTGCGAGCGTGGCTTCGTACCTGGCTCGGAGCTTTTCCCCGGTTGGGGTCAGTGGAGGTTGCTTGATCTCCGGGGCGGCGAGTGCGCCACCGACTCCCAGCACTATGCCTATCCCCAGCACCATGCCGCGAGCGAGATGTTGATTGAGCTGCCTCATCACGACCTTTCCTTTCCTGGCGTTGTCGAAGCGGGGCCAGAAGACTACTCGATTGTGCGACGTTCCGTGGCACCTGAGAGCTGCGCGTGGAGGGCATTTACGCCGCAGCCAGTGGGGCCAGATCACTACTTCGCCGCTTGCCGGGTGACGATCGGAACGTAGCCGATCTCGTAGCCCTTCGGGGGAGTCACAAGCAAGGCGGGGTCGAGGTCGGCCAGCTTGCCGATGGTAGGCGGCGGCAGGTATTCGCGGTCCTTCTTCCAGCTCTTGTGGAGCAATTCGACGCGCTTCTGCAGTGCCTCGCGTTCCGCGTCAGTCATGTCCGCGTTCTGCAACGCAGGCTGGTCGGCGAAGCGGTACCAATAGTAGGTAACGACGCTGCCGTCTCCAAGCTTCGCCTCGAATGGCCCGGCTACCGGCCCCGGCTTCTTCCAGCAACTCTCCGGCTCATTGGGCGTGACGTAAGGCTGCTGTTTGGCCGGTCGGTGTCGAGGGAACTTCGCCTTGGCCAGTTCGGTCTCAGCGGGCACGTCCTTCGCGTCCACCACCACCCATCGCTCCTTGCCTTTCTCGTCCTTCTCCAGGCGGTAGTATTCGGGCAGGGTCACGAGTGCATCGCCCCTCGTCACCGACTCTTTCGCCCACTTATATCCGTAAGTGGTTTCGTTAAGGGCAACCGGGGTGGCGAAGGAATTCCATGCAAGACGCACCTTCTTTTCCCGTGGGATGCCCGGGTGGTAGATCTGCCATGTCGCCCCGCCCCCGCCCTTGAAGACGTGGACGACGGATGCTTTCGGATCGATCCGCCCTGACGCTTCCTTGCCACCATTAAACCACCCCTCCACATCGTCCCACAGGGCTGCCTTGCCATATGCGGTGATCCGATGGATGAGTGGGGCATCGCCGTCGGCCTTCGCTGGGAAGCGCGTGGGGGCGACCCGGGCATAGGCCACGCCCTTGCCATCCTGGCCGATATACGCCGGCACATGCTGGGTCTCCATCTGCACGGCCTTGTTAGGATCAGACGGGCGCGTGTCGAGGAACAGTCCGCCCAGTTCAGTCTTACCCACCGTCGGCTTGCTCCAGAAGTACGGCAGGAAGAACGTTACGGGCCCCTTGAAGTTGCCGGTGTTGAGGAACAGCGTCCAGCAGTGATTGCCGGTCGGTACGTCCTTGCCAGCAGTCGTCTTTTTGGCGGCGGTCAGGGGAAGCGGCAGGTAGCCGTAGCCGAACAGCTCACCGTTCGTGCCCTGCTTCAGGTTCAATCCATCGGGTGGCCAGAGCACCCATGGACTGAGCTGGGCGATGGCGTAGTGGCCGGCGGGTTTCTTCCAGTCGCGGCCCTTGCCGGCCCCGGGGCCGTTCGCCCACTCGACGAAGTTCAGGGCCACCCCTCCCATGATGAACTTCGGCGTCTCGGTCGCGAAGCGGGTATCCCGCCACCACCCGAGGCCTCCCTCGATGTCGGAGTAGATTTTCTCCGGCTTCTTTCCGTCGTACTGCGCGAACATCCACGTGCCGAACAGGCCACTCTGAAACTGCTGGCCGGGATAGTTCTTCAGCAGGGGCCAGGCGGCAACGTACATCGAGAAGCCAGCATTGTACGACCGGTCCACTCTCTCATGGGGGACGAGCAGGTAGCCGGCCATCTCGGCGGCTTTGGGCTTCTCACCCGCTGTCGCGACCGGGACATAGCTCGACAGGAGCAGGCTGATCGTCAGCATGGAGTGGAAGACAAAACGATCCATTTCATATCCTCTTTGGTCCGGTCGAATCTCACCGACCTTGATCTGAAACGGGGACTTCGCAGAACGTCAGGGCCGCGACCCCGTTCTCCCCCACAAGCAGGAGGTCCTGACTCCATTTCGCCTCCCTGAGGTAGGTGATGTGCTTCGCGGTGGACGGGGACTTCAGTTTTAGAAGGAGGGTCGAACCAACGGCCCGCCCCCTGGCGAATCGATCCTTCACCCCGTCGAGGTGGAACTGGCCGAGGAGCGAGTCCTTCCAGACCACGGGCTGGTCGAATTCAAGGGCTAGCTCGTTGCGCTCGGCGTTGGCGTAGCCGGCCCTTCTCAGGTTCGGTGCCGTGATGGACCGGGCCGGCTTGATGCCGTAAAGGTCGCGTTCGATAAGCGGATGTAGTAGCCGGGCGAACTCGTCGTACCCTTCCCTGGGGAAGTGGCAGCCGCCGGGGGGCCGGATGCCGAGCGTCGACAGAACGGTGAGGTTGGAGAACAGGCCCGAGAGGGTGCGCTGCTTCTCTCGCAATCGGTCACCCGCGCCGTTCTTCCCGCCCATCGCGCAGGCATCCGGCCAGATCTGGAAGACATAGTAATGACGCACATTTGGGAGATCTCGCTTCCACCCGGCGGCCATCTCCACGAAGTACCGGTGATAGTTCTTCCAGCCGTGATCGCCCGACGGCCCGTCGGCCGGCTGATCGTTCTCCCCCTGATGCCAGATGATGGCACGGATGCCGTGCGTGAGCCGGGCCTGCCGCAGCCGCCAGAGCCATCGTCCGTAGATCGTCGAGAGGTCAGCAGGGTTGTCGGGGTTTCGTTGGTGCTGGTCGATGCGGGTGCCTCCGAGCGCGCCGTTGATGAGACACACGGGTACCCGGCGGCTCTCGACCAGTCGCTTGCCTAGTTGCATCCCCCACCAGCCGACGAACGCCTCGTGCTCGGGCGGCTTGAACTTCCAGACCGCTGGGGACCACAGGTTGAGGCGTTTGCTTCCCGATTTTCGCATCCGTTGATGGACCCATGCCTCGCCATCCTGGTCGCGGCCCAGAGGCCCGCCGTAGGTGCGGATCCACTCACTGGTCTCGCGCGGAGTCTCCCAGGGCAGGTCCAGCGCTTCCGCATTGGATTGGCCTTCGATCAGGAAGGCGTCGCCGCATACCAGGTTTCCGACCTTGTGCAGCACGGTCTCCCCGTCGCCACTCCGCGTGCCGAACTCGACACGGTACTTCACCAGTCCTGGTTCGAGACGCACCTTGAAGGAATAGCTCAGGTCCTTGCCCGGCCTGCCTGTCTCTGCCGCGAATGGCTTGTTATCCTTGTAGACCTTGAGAAACACCTCGTTGGCGGGTTTGTCGAGTTTGCCGTTGTAATGGAGCATGCCCTGATTGCGGTCATCCCGCGCGTAGAACTGCCCCTCTTCCGGCTTCTCGTCAGGCTCGGGTTCGCGGTGGACCCAGGCATCCTTTGCAGGTTCTTTCACCTTGATCGTCATGGAACGGGTGACCGCTCGACCCCCGTTGCTCAGCGTGGCCGTGACCTTGAGTGACCCGCTGTTCTGCGCGCGGAACAGATGCAACTTTCCTTGCACGATCTCCTGAATGACGGCGAACGGACCAGCGCTCCATTCGATCTTCACGTCCTTCGCTTGCCCGGCAGCCTTCTCCAGGGCGGCGAGGTTTGTGACGCGAGACTCCAGGATCAGCTCCTTCCTGCCATCCCACTCGGCCGGGCCCTCCAGTGTGAACTCCGGATCGGGGATGGTTTCCTTCACTATAATGGGGATGTCCCGGGTCTTCACCCCATCCGGCAGCACAGCCTTGAACCGCAACTTGACAGACCTATCTCCGGTCACCCGCCCCGGTTCAAACTGGATTCCGAACCGGTCGACCGCGAGCACCTCTTCCCGACCGTCCTGCAGCACCGACCAGTACACTTTCTCGGCTCCACCCGCCTGGGCGGTGATACGGACGCGTCCGCCCTCGTTGACCGTGAGGCTCTCCGGCTTGACCGAGACCTCGCCCCCCTTGCTCACGAGCGGGCCCACGAGAGTCTGCATCGGCTTCTGGTTTTCATACTGCAGCAGTATCCAGTCGGCCGAGCGGGCGACCCGGGAGACGCGCACCTCGTCGAGATCACCCTTGAAGAGGTGTTGGTTCCGCCAGTTGCCGATCCACAGCCCCGCGGGACTGGCGATCCTGAGCGGCGCGCCTTTGCTCGTGGACACGCCCGCGAGTTCGCCATTCAGGTACAGCCGCGAATCCCCGCGCTGGCAAACATGCGCGACGTGCGTCCATTGGTTGAGACCAATGAGTTCGGTGGACTCGACGTTCGCCCCGGAGAACCAGCAGTCCATCCGGATGTGGGGCGGTCCGCGGAATTGCATCACCACCTTACCCTGCGGTTTATCGTTGCCCCAGCCGATGAGCGTCGAGTTGACCGCCTCGGGGCGAAACCAGGCCTCCGTGGTATGCGAACTGTCGCCCGTCGGGTACGTCTTGATCCCCTCGTCGGTGAAGACACGTGCATTCCCATCAAAGTGCCGCGCCGCGCCGATGACGCCCTTCGTAAGGCGAGTGCCGATGTCCTTCGTGGTTAACGAGCCTGCATCGTCGGTGAGCTTCTCGGCCATGTGCCACACACTGAGGTAGCCGTTCGACTCGTTGAACACCGCCTTGCCATTGGACGCGTTCGGCGCGCCACCGTTACCCCAATACATCCGAATCGGTAACCGCGAATCGCCCCTGATGCGAGGTACACGCACCCAGAGGCTCGCAGTTCCGAGTTTCCCATCCCACTCCTCGATATGGTGGGCTAGTCGCATGCCCTCGAGAGTAGTGAACCGCACATCGGCCCCGTCCGGACGGGCTTGCGCAAAGTCGAACCAGTCTGAGTGCAACCGAATGAGCACGGGAAAATCGTCGATCACGGCCGTCGAAGGCAGGTTCGCTCCGTTTGGCGTGGTCAGCAGCGTGAAGGTCCCCGAGTACTTCCAGGCGTCGAGAGATTCCTCGGACGCGAGCTTCTTCCCGCACAGATTCCTCATCGCCGTGCTCATCGCCTCACCCAACAGGTAGCACCCATCGGCATTACTATGCCTTTGGTACTCCTGTTTGGTCGGCGACACCGAATCCGGCCGCCAGAATTCCTTCGTCCCTTCGCACGCCGCCGTATTGACGCGGTCGTTCAGATCCGGGTGCCGCCTGAGCCCTTCGAGCTCGTACCCACTATCCCCGAGCTCCGAGAACTCCATCATGGGATTCTTCAGTACGGCGTTCGTGCGTTCAGTGATTGGCTTGTAGAACGTGCCGACCTCGCCATTGGCGCTCGGCGGGCGGAAGCCCCTGGCCAGGCTTTTCCCGCCCCACGGCAAGTGGATGAACTGCACGGGCTCTTCGAACGCATCGATAATGGAGTCGTCCTTCATGATGAACCCGGCCGATAGCTTACCCTTGCGGCCCAAGTTGTGAATCCACCCCTCATCACGGATGACCCTTATGACGTCCTTGTCGGGAAGGTGCATGAATTTGTCGAAGGTGGCTTTGTCCCTGACGGCTTGCTCCTGGCTACCGCCGCCCCCCCTCCGCATCGGGTCGGCCTTGATGAACCCGTGCCCTCCCAGGTGCGCCTGCCCGGTTTGGACCAAGAACTTGAGGGGTTTGTCCTCGGCCACAGCGTTGCCGGAGATGGCAGTCAGGCCCAGACAGACCAGCAGTGCGCACAATCGGGTTGGGATGGGTGATGAGACCATGCGGGCACCTCGTTGGGGAGCGCTCGCCCTCGACCGGCGCTGCGCTGGCAAGCAGAATTCCGGTCGCACTGGAAGCGGTGGGACTGATCGTAGTCTATTGCACCAAATCATCGGATCTGGGAAAAAATCCAGGACGGCAAAGCCAGATAGTAGATCGCCTTCCTCGCCTGGGTTCATCCTGGAAGCGGGGACCGACTCCAGAAGCCGTAGCCATGCCGCGAAGGTGCGGCTGGCTTCGATCCGATCGGACGATCGAGCTGATAACTTACATCCGCGACTGCCCCAAGTGCGACCGTTAGCTCCTTGCGTTCCCCCGGAATCCTGGACAGGGGATTATGGGCTATGCGGACATTACAAGTCTTCAATGGAGACGAGTTGCCTGTCGCGACCGGTTCGTCGTGGGTTATTTGGCCCAGAACTCGCTGGCCATACTTCGTGGGGAACTCCACCGAGGTGGAAACTTCGGGATGCCGAACAGGAAGCCAACCCAGGCATCGCCCTAAGATGGGATTTGGTCCCACGTAATCATCGAACCGATGCCGTGCCCCCGGTCCCTCGCCTCCCAGTTCGGTCATCCCCGCCGCCCACCACCCGACACGCTTCGCGGTGCAGCAAACGGTATACAGGCCAAGTGCCGGGGTCCATGTTTGTGATTCGAGACAACCCGTCCCCCGACTGGGCCCACCGCTCGGCCTCGCGGATCAGGCCCCGGGCAGACTCGCTGCGGCCCTCCGCCGCCTCGAGCATCGCGAGCCCAAGGCTGGCGTTCGCCGCGGCACGTGGGCAAGGGACGACAGGTCGCACCAGCGGGAGGAGTGTGGTCCGAGCGGCGTCTCGGTGGCCTGCGCGCACCTGAGCCAGACCGACCAGGGCACGGACCTCCGGGGTCTGCGACGACGCCAGCAGGCACAGGGCCACGTGCAATCCCTCAGAAGGTGTCACCGCCTGCATCGTCAGGGCAGCCCGTTCCAGGTGGAATCTGCCCGGTCCGCTCCCTGGAAGTGGCCAGAGCCGCCGGCCGGCATCCCCTTGACCTGCCAGCGCCTCCGCCATCGCCAGCCGGGCTACGACTTCCTCCCACCCTTCGGTCGGACGGCTCCCCAGCCAGGCCCGGTAGTCGGCTGCGGCACCGGCCCACTCGCCGGCCCGGGACCGTAGTTCGGCCCGCTTCAACTGCTGGTGCCTGGACGGCGGATCGGTTGCGTTCAGCCGCTGCAGGTGGAAATCCAACGCGAACCCAAGATCCCCCTCCTGGGTGTCGTCGGCTGCCCGCTGGTGATGGGCCCAGGCGGCCGCGTCAGCCCGTGCCCGGCGCTCGGCCAAGTCTGGATCGGCGTCCC
>JAXMAV010000011.1:0-353037 GCA_046350255.1 Gemmataceae bacterium | reverse complement strand
CGCCAAATCGGGATGGTGGCATCATGAAGGCCCTGGTCACCGGAGGTGGAGGCTTTCTCGGCGGAGCCATTGTGCGTCTCTTACGTGCGCGTGGCGACGAAGTACGAAGCCTGTCGCGCCAGCGCTATCCCGCACTCGATGCGTTGGGTGTGGAGCAGGTGCAGGGAGACATCGCCGATGCCGGAGCCGTCCAACAGGCTTGCGCGGGGTGTGAGCTGGTCTTCCACGTCGCCGCCAAAGCCGGGGTCGGCGGCCGTCTGAGCGACTACCATCGCGCCAACGTCATGGGTACCCAGCACGTCCTGAAGGCCTGCCTCGAGGCTGGCATCGCTCGACTCGTCTACACCAGCTCGCCCAGCGTGGTCTTCAACGGCCAGGACATGGAGGGAGTGGACGAGTCGGTGCCTTACCCCAGGCACTACGAGGCACACTACCCCCGCACCAAGGCCGAGGCGGAGCAGGCCGTGCGCGCCGCCAACGGGCCCCACCTGGCTACCGTCTCGCTGCGTCCGCACCTGATCTGGGGACCGGGCGACAACCACCTGGTACCACGCATCCTGGCCCGACGACGCGCTGGCCGGCTGCACCGCATCGGTCGCGCCGAGAAGCGGATTGACAGCGTCTACATCGACAACGCCGCCGAGGCCCATCTACTGGCCGCCGACCGCCTGGCGCCTGGGTCCGCCATCGCGGGCAAGGTCTACTTTATTTCCAACGGCGAACCGGTGCCCACCTGGGATCTGGTCAACCGCATCCTCGCCGCGGGTGGACTTCCGCCTGTAGATCGGTCTATCCCCGGCGGCGTCGCGTACGCCGTGGGCGGTCTGCTGGAGGCAATTTATGCGCTCGTCGCGCCGGATAGCGAACCGCCCATGACTCGCTTCCTCGCCCGGGAGCTGGCCACCTCGCACTGGTTCGACCTCTCGGCCGCCCGGCGCGATCTGGGGTATGCACCAAAGGTTTCACTGGACGAAGGCCTTCGACGGCTGGCCGAGCATCTCCAGCACGCGCCTTCGGCGTGAGTGAGGAAAGTTATTCCTCGTAATGGGTCAAACGCACGGGCGACTGGTGCGATTCGATGGCGATGGCGCCCACGTATCCAGGAAGTGGTTCCAGGCAAGTCATCGACCAGCGGGCTCCAGCGCTTCGGTCCCCGTCGATGTGCAGAATGCGAGCAGGATCGTCGGGAGGAACAGAAACCTCAAACCGCTCCAGCCCGTGTGACAACCCCAGGCCGATGGCTTTCAGGAAAGCTTCCTTGCGCGTCCAGATGTGGTAGAACGCCTGCTCGCGTGCGCCGGGAGGCAACCGCTTTAGCGCCGCTGACTCGCCGGGGGTGAAGTAGCGCTCGGCCATGTCCAGGAAGGTAGTTACCGAGCGCACGTGCTCCACGTCCACACCGATCTCCCCCAGCCGGGTGATCCCGATCAGAGCTAGCTGGTGCGAATGTGAGATGTTGAAGTGAATCCCTCCCCCACACAGGATCGGCTTGCCCGTGTTGGAGTGCTGGAACATCACCCGGGACGGCTCCACCCCCAGATACCGCCCCAGGATGAGGCGCAGAAACGCTCGGGCCGCGATGAACTGCTGCCGGCTCGGCTGGTGCAGGTAGCGACAGGCACGATCGCGCTCATCCTGGGACAGGATTTCTCGGAGATGGACCAGCTCCTCGCCGGAGCGTGCCAGTGACACGCTCCAGACATGGACTTCCTCGCCCAGGTGGTTCCAGGAGCAAAACGTCATCGACTCACTCCGTGGCGGGACTCTTCCCCCCTCGCTTCTGCCACTTCATGTCCAGCACCTTGATGAGGAAGGCGTATTCGTCCGCCAGTTCCTCGATGATCTTGGACGTGGGCTTACCCGCGCCGTGGCCCGCCTTGGTTTCGATGCGAATCAACACAGGATTACTTCCCGTGTGATACTCCTGCAGACGGGCCGCGAACTTGAAGCTGTGGCCTGGCACCACCCGGTCGTCGGTATCCGCCGTCGTGACCATCGTCGGAGGATACTGCGTTCCCTTCTTAAGGTTGTGGTACGGCGAGTAGGCCGCCAGCGCCTTGAACTGTTCGGGATCGTCGGCCGACCCATAATCATCGACCCAGTACCGGCCGGCAGTGTATTTGTGGAACCGAAGCATGTCCATGACGCCAACCGCGGGCAAACAGGCGCCGAACAGGTCGGGCCGCTGGGTCATGCAGGCACCCACCAGCAGACCGCCGTTGCTCGCCCCCTTGATGGCCAGCTTTTTGGGCGAGGTGTACTTCTTCTCGATGAGGTACTCAGCAGCGGCGATGAAATCATCGAAGACGTTCTGCTTCTGTAGCTTCGTGCCCGACTTGTGCCATGCTTTGCCATACTCGCCACCACCACGGAGGTTGGCCTGTGCATAGATACCACCCAGCTCAAGCCATGCCAGCCGCGCTACCGAGAACGATGGCGTCAGCGAGATGTTGAAGCCGCCGTAGCCATACAGGATAGTCGGGTTCGTGCCGTCCAGCTTGGTATCCTTGTGCCGGGTGATGAACATGGGTACCCGCGTGCCATCCTTGCTGGTGAAGAACACCTGCTCGACGACGTAGTCAGACGGGTTGAACTTCACCGCCGAGGAGCGGTACAGCTGACTCTTCCCCGTGGCCAGGTCGTAACGATAGATGTTCGGCGGCGTGGCGAAGCTCTGGAAGGTGTAGAACGTCTCGGTGTCTCCCCGTCGTCCACCAAACCCGCTAGCCGTGCCGATGCCGGGCAGTTCGACGTCCCGCACGAAGCCGCCGTCCAGGGTGTACATCTTCACCACGGTGCGCGCATCCTTCAGGTAGCTGCACACCAGCATGTTGTTTACCACGTTGACGCCGTCCAGCTTTTCCTTGGCCTGCGGGACCACCTCGCGCCAGTGCTTGCGGTCCGGCTTTCGGGTGTCGATGGCGATCACCCGGCCCAGAGGAGCGTCGAGATCGGTCTTGAAATAGAAGATCGGCCCATCGTTGTCGAGGAAGCTGTACTCGTTGTCAAACGTCTCGATGAGATCGACCGGCATGGCAAATGGCTCGTCCAGGTCGCGGTAGGTCACCCGATACCGGTTATCCGTCCCCTTCCACACCGTGACGATCAGATACCGGCCATCCTCGCTCACCGAGCATGAGAAACCCCACTCCGGCTGGTCCGGACGTTTGTAGACCAGCACATCGTCCTTCTGATCGGTCCCCACGCGGTGGTAGTAGATCTTCTGGTTGAGGTTCAACGAGGTGAACTTGCTCCCCTTGGGCTCATCGAACCGGGCGTAGAAGAACCCCCGGCTGTCCTTTGTCCAGGTGGGACTGTTGAACTTGATCCAGCGCAGCTCATCTGCCAGGAACTTCCCCGAATCGACGTCCAGCACCTTCCAGGTTTTCCAGTCCGAACCCGATTCGCCCACGTCGATGGCGATGAGTCGGCCATCCGGGCTCACCACCGGGTTGGACACCGACACGGTGCCATCTTTCGACAATTTGTTCGGATCCAGCACCACGCGCGCCTCACCGTCCAGCTTCTCGCCGGTGGTGTACAGCACGCTTTGGTTCTGCAGCCCGTCGTTGCGCAGGTAGAAGTAGCGGCCTCCCGCCTTGAACGGCGAGGAGAAACGCTCGTAGTTCCACATTTCTTTGAGGCGCGATTGCAGGTACTTGCGCTGTGGCAGCTTCTCGAGGAAGCCCATCGTTACCTTGTTCTGGCCGCCCACCCAGTCCGCCACATCCTTTGACTTCCGAATGTCTTCCTCGAGCCAGCGGTAAGGATCTTCCACCTTCGTTCCGTGGAACAGATCCACCTGCTCGACCTTCTTGCTGGGTGGGTATTTCATGGACTCCTCGGCCTTCACCCTGGCCGCCAGCCCAGGAAACGCCACGAGGAGGGCAACGGCCAACAAACTCCTTCGCATGCGATCGGACTCCCGCTTGATCATGATTCGGAAACGTACTTCTCAGTATAGCGAGGTAGCCAACCTGGATGCGCTGGATGCTCGATGCAGACCAACGACAAAGGCCCGCCTCCCGCGAAGGAGACGGGCCCAGGGATACGCCGTAGCTCAGAACGGCACGGTGCAGCCTACGGGCAGATAGCACTGCCGGGGAGCGTACCAGTAATACTGGCAGCGATGGAACGAATCCCAGTAGTGGTAGCGACCGAACTGCGCCGACCAGACTCGGGGCCCGAAGTGAGCGTGATGGCGCCCCGGATAGTAGTGTCCCCCATGGAACTGCACGCCACCCGGACCAGCGATCCGGCCCACAGGGGGAGCACCGATTCCCCCAAACCCGGATACTCCGATCCGGCCACCACCGTGGCCCCCACCAGCGCTGGCGGCTCCCGTCACCGTTAGCCCCAACAGCATCGCACCCAGACCCAGCAACGTGGACTTGATCATCGGTCAGCTCCTCATGGAGATTATTTTGAGATAGTTCGGATCCGCAGAGTGTTTTGTTTGTCCTGCGTCTCCTTCCACTTCTCGAACTCTCCTGGTGAGCCAACTTGCGCGCATTCAGTTGGGGTCATGCACGAGACTGTCCTGGGATTACCTGGCAAATACAGATAAAATGCGATGAGAGGGGAGAGGAGGGCGACTTGCATGAACGTGCCGGGTTACGAACTGCTTGAGGTCTTCGCCCGAAACTCGACAGCCACCTTCTATCGGGCCCGGCACCGCGTTACCGGACAGTCGGCCTGTGTCGAGTGGTTCAGCACCTTCGGCCAGGAATGGCCCATTCCCATGCTCGAACGTCGGCTCCACATCCTGCAAACAGTGGCGCTGCTGGCCCATCCTTACGTCTGGCCTGTGCTGCAGGTCGGTGAGTTTGAGCGCTCACATTTTCTGGTGCGTCCCCTATATTCCGCCCAGTTTCTCGATGCGGTGACGCGCACGTCGCAGCCGACCGAGGAGCAGGTGGTGACCTGGATGCACCAGCTTGCCCAGGCAGTTCAGCATGCCCACGACCACGGGATTTACCACGGCGATCTGAAACCCGGCAACGTGATGGTCGAGTTCGACGCCAAGGGCCAGGTGCATCCGCGGCTCGGCGGCTTCGATACTGCTGAGGTCCGCCAGATGCCGCCGCGACTCGAACGACCCGACGTCCCGGGAAACATGCTGTACGGCACGCCGGTCTATCTGGCGCCCGAACGGCTACAAAGTCCCAGCCCGAGAGTGACCGAGGCCTCCGACATCTGGAGCCTCGGCGTCATGTTCTATCAACTTCTGGTCGGCCGGATGCCGTTCACGGGCTCCACCGTGGCCGATCTCTTCCTGGCGACCATTCAATCCGAGCCTGCGGCACCGCATCTGCTCGTGCCTGCAATCCGCCCCGAGGTCGAGGCTGTTGTGCTGCGCTGTCTACGCAAGGATCCTTCCGAGCGATACTCCACCGCCCAGGCCCTGGCCGACGAACTGGCTGCGCTCCAGCACCGGGAATCGCAGCCGCCCCCGCGCGGCAACCCCACCCCCGGCTGGAGAACCTGGTTCTCGCGCTGGATCTGATTCAGTCGTCGAGTTTCTTCACACTCAACGACCGCGCACCCAGGCGACCAACGAATCGCAACTTCTGGTCTGTCGAGAGTTCCTCGGTGAACCGTCCCTTCACGGCCTTGATCCAGCGCACCTCGCGCTTGCCGTAGTCGGTCACCACGTTGACCAGGACTGGCCCTGGCATGGCAAGCACCGCCCGGATCTGTCCCTCTAGATCGTGCATCGAGTCGATCTGCACGTGGCCCACACCCAGTCCGCGCGCCAGGGCGGGATACTCCAGCCGGGCCAGCACAGTGGCTGTGGTGCGCTTGTAGGCCTGCTTCTGCAGCACCTGCATGTAGTGGTAGGCGTGGTCGTCGATCACGAAGAACTTCACGGCCAGCCCCTCGCGCGCAGCGGTGGAGAGCTCCATCGCGCTCATGAACAGGCAGCCATCCCCTGTGAGCGTGACTACCTGCCGCCCCGCCAGGACCCGTTTGGCCCCCATCGCGGCGGGCACCGACCACCCCATCGCCTGGTTATCCGTCGGATTGAAGTAGGTGCGCGGGTGATACACTGTGAACGCCTCGGCCGCCCAGTGTTCGCTCATCGAGACATCAACAAAGACCAGCGCATCGGGACAGGTCGCCCTTCGAAGCGCCAGGATCAGTGCCATCGGATCGACGCCACACTTCGACTCGATCTTCGCATGGGAGCTGGCATCTTCCTGCTTCCACTTCCGGATCGAGGCGATCAGCTCGTTCCGCGGAGGCCGGGCCACGGCGTCGGCCTGAGTGAGCAGCCGTGACAGAAATACACCGGCGTCGGCGTGGACGCATACGGTTGGCTTCATCACCCGCCCCAGGTTCTCGGCGCAGGCATCCACGTGGATCATCAGCGGATGTTGCGGCAGACAGTAGAACCCGGTGGACACCTCACTGAACTTTACTCCGATCGCAAGCAGCAGCCCCACCCGCTTGAACGCTTCCTCAGCGGTGTGCGTCCCCTGCTTACCATACCCCCAACCGACCGCCAGGGGATGGCACTCGTTGATCGCTCCCTTGCCGGAAACGCTGGTGGCAACCGGCGCCTGGAGCATTTCTGCCAGGCGCGTCAGGGCCTCGGCGTGATCCTGACAGCCAATCCCGGCATAGATTCCCACCGGGTGCCGACGGTCGGCCAGCAACGCCAGTGCCTTCTGAAAGGCCGTCTCATCGAAGGGCAGGGGAGGAGGAGGCACCGGCCCGATCTTGTAGTCGTGCGTCTCAATCATCAGGTGATAAGGAATGACCACGCTCACTGGGCCAGGCTCGCCGGAGCGCGCCAGGGCAAAGGCCTGGCGGACCATCCCAGGTATCTGGCTGACGTGGGCCACCTCGAGTACCGCCTTGGAGACAGGGCGCAGCAGGTCGGCATTGGGGAGTTCGTGGACCTGGAATGGTCGATACTTCGCTCCCCGCGCCACGTCTCCGGCGATGCACACTAGGGGCACGCTATCGAGTAGCGCCTCACCCATGCCGGTCAGTGCGTTGGTAATGCCGGGCCCAGGAACGACACACAGTACACCCGGTTGCCCGGTGGCGCGAGCCGCTCCGTCGGCCATGACCGCGGCCGAGTATTCATGCGTGACGAGCAGGTATGGCAAGTGCCGTGCCTTCATCTCGTCCCAGAGTTCATTCTCCTGCGCACCGGGGATGCCGAATACGCAGGTGGTCCCCTCGGCGATGAGGGCCTCGACGATGGCTCGGGCGCCGGTCATCTTGCCGACCACCCAGCCCTGCTTCACTGCGGCGGCCGCTTCCACTGTCGGCAGGGCCACAACGCCTGCGGCTGCCGCCACTTTGAGCATGTCGCGCCGCGACAGTGGTTCCGCCATGTCCCTGGTCTCCGGGCGCCTGAAAGTACGAATCTTCCTTCTGTATCGGTCGGATCGGCCCGGAGCATCAGACCGAGTTGGTCGGCCAGCCGCGCGGTCGGGGACGTGGCAAGCAGGCCAGGGGAGGCAAGCTCGGCTTCCTTTTTCGTGGACCAGCACCGCCTCCCTCGATACTCTGGCCTGCATCCCTCCTGCTCACACCACTGGAGACTGTCATGCAACGTCGCGAATTCCTCTCTCGTTCGCTCGCCACCATGCTGGCCACGGGAGTGGCTCCCCTGGCTCTGACCGCCCGCGAGAAGTCTGGTACCAAACCGGCCGTCATCGGCAAAGGTGAACACACCTACGAATGCGACCACCACTGGGGCCAGCTACCGTCCTCCATCCGCTGGCAGACGACCCATGGCACGGCCGTCGATGCCGCTGGCCTCGTCTACATCACCCACCAGGGCTACGGCAAGGATGTGATGGACACCGTTGTGGTGTTCGACCCCAAGGGTAAGTACGTGCGTTCCTTCGGCAAGGAATGGCATGGTGGAGGTCACGGCATTGACATCCGCAAGGAAGGCGGCGAGGAGTTCATCTACCTTAGCCACATGAGCGGAAACGGTCCCGTTGCCAAGACCACCCTGGAAGGCAAGCTGATCTGGAAGAAGGGTGCTCCTGCCGAGGCCAAGGTCTACACGAACCCGGGTAGCTACCGGCCGACGAACGTCGCCTTTGCGACCGATGGTGGGTACTACGTCGCCGATGGTTATGGTGCCAACTACATCCATCAGTTCGACAAGGATGACAAATGGGTCCGCTCGTGGGGCGGCACCGGCGACAAGGCTGGGCAGATGCGCACACCCCATGGCATCTGGCTCGACAACCGCCCCGGCCGTACGCCATCCATCGTGGTGGCCGACCGCGCTAACGCCCGCTTGCAGTACTTCTCGCTCGAAGGCAAGCATCTCGGCTTCGTCAAAGAGGTACTCTTCCCCGCGCACTTCGATATTCGCGGTGAGGTGCTGATGGTGCCCGACCTGCACGCCCGGGTGTCGCTCTTTGACAAGGAAAACAAGGCTCTCGTCCACCTTGGCGATGATCCCGAGTGGCGCAAGAAGGTGCTGGCCGGCTTCAAGGTGCGCAGTCAGCCGGCAGACTGGAAGGACGGCAAGTTCGTCCACCCGCACGATGCGTGCTTCGACGCCGATGGCAACATCTTCGTCGCCGAGTGGGTGCAGACTGGCCGCGTTTCCAAGCTGAAGAAGGTGTCCTGATTGTTCGGGGGAGCCCGCCGCCAGGTAGGCTCCCCGTCTGCTCCTTCTCTGGGCGATGACTAGAATGAGAGTACAGTCCATTTCCACTCGCCCATGACGGGAGCGCTGTTGTGCAACTCGGAGATCTGCGCCGCGACTATACCCAGAATGGCCTGCACGAGGCTGACCTGCACCCTGACCCGTTCGAGCAGTTCCGCCTCTGGCTGCGCCAGGCCATCGATGCCGGCGTGGACGAACCCAACGCCATGACCCTGGCAACCTGCACCCCAGAGGGAGTTCCCTCGGCGCGGATCATCCTTCTCAAGGGAGTCAGCCCCGAGGGGTTCGCCTTTTTCACCAACTACGAAGGGAGAAAGGCGCGCGAGCTGGCCAGGAACCCGCACGCTTCGCTGGTCTTCTTCTGGAGCCAGCTGGAACGCCAAGTCCGCATCGATGGCTTGGTTGCCCAGACCTCACGCGTTGTCTCCCAGGAGTATCACCGCACTCGCCCCCGGGGTAGCCAGCTAAGCGCCTGGACCTCACAACAGAGCGAAGTGGTAGCATCCCGGGAGGTGCTGGAGAAGCGCTGGGCCGAGCTGGAAGCGCGGTTCGATCAGCAGGAGATACCCTGTCCCGAATTCTGGGGTGGCTATCAGTTGCAGCCTACCAGCATCGAGTTCTGGCAGGGTCGTCCCAGCCGGCTCCACGACCGGCTGCGCTACCGCCTCGACGGGGGACGCTGGGTGATCGAGCGTTTGGCGCCTTAAGCTGCCAGACAAGGCAGGTCAGGTTGAACGCCGCGGCTGCAAGAGCTTGGCGATGAGTGCAGTCCAGCCCAGCTGATGGCTCGCTCCCAGGCCCTGGCCGGTGTCACCGTCGAAATACTCGTAGAAAAGCAGATGGTCGCGAAAGTGTGGATCGCGCTGGGCCTTCTCACAGCCGCCATGGACAGGACGCCGGCCATCGGGACCTGCCAGGAAGATGGAGGCCAGCCGGCGCGTCAACTCGTCGGCCACCTCCAGCAGTGACAGCATTTGCCCTGAACCAGTCGGACACTCGACGCGGAAGTCGCTGCCATAATAGTGGTGGAACTTCTGCAGCGACTCGATGATCAGATAGTTGACCGGGAACCAGATCGGACCGCGCCAGTTAGAGTTGCCTCCGAACATCCCGGAGTCGGACTCGGCGGGCAGGTAGCGCACCCGCATGTTGCGCCCGTCGAGGCGTAGCTCGTAGGGTTGATCATGATGGATGCGCGACAGGGAGCGCACCCCGTATGGCGAGAGAAACTCCTTCTCGTCAAGCATTCGGGCAAGGAGACATTTGATGCGATGACCGCGCAGCAGCGATAGCAGACGCCGTTCGCCCCGGCCTGGTTCGTGCCAGCGCGATACCAGCCGGGCCAGGTCCGGACGATGGTTCAGATACCATTCGAGACGTCGGCGAAAATCCGGCAGGCGTAACAAGCACTCTGGCTCAACGGTCTCGACGGCGAACAACGGCACCAGGCCCACCATCGACCGCACCTTGAGAGGGAACGTCCGTCCGTCGGGGCAGGTTAGCCAGTCGTAGTAGAACTCGTCCTTCTCATCCCACAGGCCCAGGCCCGACTCGCGTCCTCCCATGTTGGTCATCGCCTCGGCTATCTCTAGGAAGTGCTCGAAGAACTTGGTGGCGATGTCCTGGTAGATCGGGTTGTGCAGCGACAGCTCCAGCGCGATACGAAGCATGTTCAGTGAGAACATCGCCATCCAGCTGGTGCCATCCGACTGATCGAGCAGCGCTCCCTGGGGGAGGCGAATGTTCCGGTCGAAGATGCCGATGTTATCCATCCCCAGGAAGCCACCCTGGAAGATGTTTCGCTCCTGAGCATCCTTCCGGTTGACCCACCAGGTGAAGTTGAGCAGCAGCTTGTGGAAGACGCGCTGGAGAAACGCCAGGTCGCCCTGTCCGCGTCGATGCCTACGGTCGATCTGATACACGCGCCAGGTGGCCCAGGCGTGGACGGGAGGATTGACGTCGCCGAACGCCCATTCGTAGGCCGGCAGCTGGCCGTTGGGGTGCATGTACCATTCGCGTGTCAGGAGCACCAGCTGCTGCTTGGCGAACTCGGGATCGATGAGGGCGAACGCCACGGTGTGGAAGGCGAGATCCCAGGCGGCGTACCAGGGGTACTCCCACTTGTCGGGCATCGAGATAATGTCGGTATTGTTCAGATGGCGCCAGTCGCTGTTGCGCCCGCGCAACCGTGCGGCGGGCGGAGTCGGCTGCGCGGGATCGCCATGCAGCCAGGTCTGAACGTCGTAGCCGTAGTACTGCTTCGTCCAGATCAATCCCGCCAGCGCCTGCCGCTGGACGCGGCGGGCATCGTCGCTGGCGATGTGTCGCTGCAGACGATCGTAGAACTCCTCGGCCTCAGCCTTTCGCTCCTGTAGCACCTCCGCAAAGTCGGCGAATGGATGCACGGACGCCGGCCCCTTCGTCAGGCGACCCTGAACGACGTATTGCTCGCCTGATGCCAGCTTCCGCGTGAACCAGGCGGCCGATTTGGTCCCCTCGCGCTGCGGGTTGATGGCCTGCTCGTGACCCAGGACGATGCGATCGTGGAAGGCATCCTTCCAGTAACCGGGCTGGCCGGGCACGTCGAAGACGCGCGGTACGTTGGTGTCGTTCTCGCAGAAGATCAGCGTGGGCTGGCCGTCGAAATGGAGCCAGTAGGTGCCCAGCTTCGCATGTTCGGCCTGAATGGAGGACGACCCCGATGCGCGGAGGAATGGCCGGGCCGAACGCGTATCCCAGCTCCAGGTATTCCGATACCAGGCCTGCAGCAACAGATGGAGGAGTGCTGGCTCCGGCCCCCGGTTGCTTACCGTCACGCGCCAGAGGATGTCGGTGGGTGACGCCTTGGCGTACTCGACCTCCACATCGAAATAGCGGTCGTCGTCGAGCACCCCAGTGTCGAGCAGCTCGTATTCTGGCTCCGCCCGGGTGCGCCGACGATTCTCCTCGGCCAGCAGGGCATAGGGAAACTCGCGGTGGGGATACTTGTACAGCATCCGTAGGTAGGAGTGCGTCGGGGTCGCGTCGAGGTAGTAGTAAAGTTCCTTGACGTCCTCGCCGTGGTTCCCCTCGTTGTTGGTCAGACCAAACAGACGTTCCTTCAGGAGGGGATCCTGCCCATTCCACAGGCCGATGCCCAGGCAAAGCCGTTGCTCGTCATCACACAGGCCGCCCAGCCCATCCTCCCCCCAGCGGTAGGTTCGACTCGGAGCCGCATGGTGGGGGAAATAGCGCCAGGCGTCACCGTCCGCGCTGTAGTCCTCCCGCACCGTACCCCACTGGCGCTCGCTGAGATAGGGGCCCCAGCGGCGCCAGTTGGCTAGCCCCTGGCGGTCTTCTTCCAGCCGCTTTTGCTCAGCGTTCATCCCGGGTGTCCCTGTGCTACTGGCCAGTCCTGCCCATCATCATAGTTTAGAATCCCTCTCGCCAGCAGATGGTCTCTCAGATTCCAGCTATAGATGCGGATGCCCAGAGGAGTACCAACCCATGAGCCAGGCACCTGTCGCGCTGGTCACCGGAAGTGGCAAAAAACGAGTCGGCTGGCACATTGCCGAGGCGCTGGCCCGGCGAGGCTACCACCTGGCGCTGCATTATCGCAGCTCGGCGCGGGAAGCCACCGAGGCGGTCGCCGAGTTTGCACGCCTGGGTGTGACGGTCGAGGCCTTCCAGGCCGACCTGAGCCAGGAAGACGCCGTCCATGACCTGGTGCGACACACTCGCGAACGCCTGGGTCGGATCGATGTGCTGGTGAACAGTGCCGCCATCTGGGAGAGTAAACGGCTGGAAGAGGTGACTGCTGCGGACGTGCGCCGACACTTCGAGATCAACACGCTGGGGACGTTCCTCTGCGCCCAGCAGGTGGGGTTGCTGATGGTGCAGCAGGAATCGGGTGGCTGCATCATCAACATCGGGGACTGGGCCGAGGTCCGTCCCTACCTTCACTATGCGGCCTACTTCCCTTCCAAGGGAGCCGTCACCGCGCTGACCCGGTCGCTGGCGGTCGAGCTGGCCAGCCGAAACCCGCATGTGCGCGTCAACTGCATCCTGCCGGGACCGGTGATGCTGCCTCCGGATCTGCCCGAGGAGGAAAAACGCCAGGCCATTGAGGCCACCCTCGTTCGGCGCGAGGGCAGCCCCCGAAACGTGGCCCAGGCCGTGCTTTCGCTGATCGACAACGATTTTCTCACCGGCGTCTGCCTGCCGGTCGATGGCGGCCGCACCATCTATGCGCCTGGTTGAAACGACGGTGATCGATTGTCGAGACTCCAGGCGCCCGAGCCGTTGGCGACGACGAAGAGCATCGCCCCCAGCATCGACAGGTTCTTCATCGCCTGAATCATTTCGGCCTGGGCTGCCTGGCCTTCCAGCTTCCAGAAGGGGTGGAAGTAGTAGGTGGCCAGGACCAGGAAAACCGCGAGCAGCGCTGCGCCAAGTCGAGCGTAATAGCCGACCAGCACCAGCACACCCCCCACCAGCAGAAACCCGATTGCCAGCGCCAGCGCGACCTGCGGGAAGGGCACCCCGGCGTTTTCCATGTAGCCCACTACTCCGGAAAAATTCGGGATCTTGTTCCCCGCCGCACTCATCAGAAAGATGGTGACGAGAAACAGCCGACCCACGACACTGAACAACCCTTTCAGATGATCCACGACTGGATCCTTTCGTTAGTTGAGATCGAACAGTAACACCTCGGCCTGCGCAGGTGCCGTCAGGTGGACGAGCGGTTCCTGGCTGAAGGCCACGCCATCGCCGGCCTGGATTCGGTGCGACCCTACCTGCACCTCGCCCCGCAGCACCTGCAACCAGGCGTGTCGGCCCTGTGCTAGCGTGTGCGCGAGTTCTTGACCCGGCTGCAGGTCACCCAGGTAGAGGCGCGCATCCTGCTGAATCCGTAGCGCGCCATCCTGTCCATCCGGGTCAGCCACCAGTTGCAACCGACCCTGGCGACCGGCAAGGTCGAACTTTTTCTGCTCGTAGCCAGGCTCAAGGCCACGATTGCGCGGGAGTAGCCAGATCTGGTACAGGTGGACGGGCTCATGGGAATCTGGGTTAAACTCGCTGTGCAAGATGCCTCGGCCCGCGGTGATGCGTTGCAGTTCCCCGGCGCGAAGGACCGCCCCGTTCCCCAAACTGTCCTTGTGCTGCAACTGGCCGGTCAGCACGTAGGTGACGATCTCCATGTCGCGATGCGGGTGCATGCCGAAGCCACGTCCCCCGGCAATGCGATCCTCGTTCATCACCCGCAGGCTCCGGAAGCCCATGTGCTCCGGATCGAAGAAGTCGGCAAAGGAAAAGGTGTGGTAAGTGTCGAGCCAGCCATGATCGAAGTGGCCCCGCTCGGCGCTGCGACGAACCTGCAACATGGTGGACCTCCTGATAAATATTACACAACGATATTTTATATGTCAAATGTTTGGAGTCAAGAGCACTGGTGCGCAAGATCCCGCGCTGAGCAACGAATTTTGTGGCAGGAGTAAACAAAACTCCCTGAGATGCGGTATAGCCTGTAGCGGTGGTGCAGGTTGTCGGGCTGGCACCATCAACCTAGAATGCCGACGTTCCCGGGGCCTTGGCCCTGGACCATTCATCCCGTGCATGAGGGGACGCCTGATGCTTCCTGAGCCGCTCATTACTACCCCGCCGAGGCCGCGCTTGGTTCTCGGCCTGTTCCTGGCTGGGGTCGTCACCCTGCTGGCTTCCGCCTCTCCGGGTCGGGCCGAGGATACGGCGCCCGCGAACGCGTTGAGCAAGGTGCCAGCCGATTCCACCTTCTTCCTATCGCTACTCAACAACAAGGAGCAGGTGGAGTTGCTCTACAAGAGCAACGCCTACAAGACCTTGCGTGCGCTTCCCCTGGTCAAGCAAGCTCACGCCAAGCTGATGAAGGACCTGGAGAAGGACGACAGCCCTCTGGCGATGTACAAGAAGTTCACCGCCAACAAGGAGAACAAGGAGCTGGTCGATCTCCTCAGTGAGGCGGTCTCCGACGAGGTCGTCTTCTACGGCGGCAAGAACTGGATCGACGGTCTGCGCCTCGCGATGCAGGTCAACAACGCACAGTCGTGGGCTCCACTTACCGCCATGCTCACCGGCGGCGATCAGCAGAAGGCCCAAACTCGCGCTATTCTTCTAGCCCTGCAAAAGAACCGTGAGATGCTGGCCATCCCTGAGACGGTGTTTGCCTTCAAGGTCAAGAATGTCGCCGGGGTGAACAACCAGTTGAAGCGCCTGGAGAAGCTGGCCGAAGGCGCCATGGCGGCTGCTCCCCCCCAGTTCCAGGGCAAACTGAAGCGGCAGAAGATCGGCGGCGGCGACTTCCTGACTCTCGAGCTGGACGGTAGCGTGATCCCCTGGGAAGACGTGAACTTGAAGGACTTTGAGGAGAAGAAGGACGAGTTTGAAGATCTGATCAAGGCGGCCAAAAAGGTTACACTGGCGGTTTCTCTCGGGGTGAAGGATGGCTACCTGCTGCTGGGCATCACGCCGGCCGCGAAGGATCTCGCCAAGTTTGGCGGCGAGGGCAAATCGCTGGCCACGGTGGCGGAACTCGAGCCCGTCGTAAAGGCTTCCGGGAAGAAGTTGACCGGTATCTCCTACGCCTCGGCCGCCCTGGCTGCGGCCGCCACCGCCACCAGCGGCGACCTGGAATCGATTGCGGCCACGCTCAAGGAACTGCTCGGCAAGGCAGAGGGGTTGAAGGAGGAACGCAAGCAGGCCATCGCCAAGGACATCGACGCCCTCATCGCGGACGCCAAGAAACTCACCAGGACGCCCGGCGCCCAGATGTCGTATGCGTTCATGACTCCTACTGGGTTTGAGGGCTTCGCCTACGACTACACCAAGCATGAGAACCTGGAAGGTGTGGACGTCAAGTTCCGCAACAACCTGGGCGGCAACCCGATCTTCGCGGCCTGCTTCGGCTGCAAGACCACGGGCGACAACTACCGCTATCTCGTCAAGTGGATCAAATCGGCCCATGGCCACGCCGAGGCGGTTTTGATGGATTCGGCTCCGGACGAGATCAAGGAGCAGTACAAGAAGGTCGCCCAGGCCTTGCTGCCCATCTGGAAGAAGCTTGACGCCATCACCCAGAACGACATGCTTCCCGCCATCCGCGAAAGCGGCCTGGGCCTGGTGATCGATGCCAAGTGGACCAGCAAGCAGTGGCACAACCAGGCGCCTGGCACCGAGAAGGCCATGCCCATGCTCGAGCTGGGTCTGCTCGTGGGTGTCAGCGATGGTGCTTCATTCGCCAAGGCCATGACCGGCTACCGCAACACGCTCAGCGAGCTGTACGCCAAGGTGCGCGAGGTCTCACCCAACCGGGAAGCCATGCCCGAGTTTGCCATCCCCGCTCCGCAGAGCGAGAAGGCGGCCGGCGCCAACCTCTACTTCTACCCGATTCCTGAAGAAATCGGCCTGGATAAACAGGTGCAGCCGATCTTCGGCGTCGGGAAGAATGTGGCGGTGCTGGCCTTCTCGAAAAAGCACGCCGAGCGCCTGCTCACCAGCAAGCCACTGACTCTAAAGAGCGGCCCGCTGGCACGGAAGGGTAACCTGGTCGGCGTGGCGGTCCTTGATTGGCCGCAGTTCATCAACGTGGCCATGCCCTGGGTCGAATACGGAATCGAGAACTCTGGCCTTGTTCCGGGCAAGGAAGAGGCCGCTGGTCTGCTGAAGCAGGCCCGGGTGATTGCTGAGATTCTCAAATGCTACAAGGGCTCCAGCAGCGCCTCGTACCTCGAGGACGGCAAGCTGGTCACCCACGGCCAGGCAACGGTGAAGGATCTTCCCAAGAGTGCTGAGCCGGAGTAACTCCTGAGCTAGTTCGGAAGTTCAAGAGGAGGGAGGCGCGATGCCTCCCTCCTTGCTTTGCGCCCATCCGCCACTCCATTGCCGAAGCAGTCGGCGTTGAGGCGCGGAGAGACGCACACCAGGGCGGATCGACTGCAGCAGCGATTCAGCGCCACGGGGATCGTTGGCGATGCGGCGGGCCAGCAGCACCGCGGCTGCCACAAGAGCCGAGCGCCCGCGCCCCATGGCGCAGTGCAACAGCACTGGCCCGGGGTGGTCGCGCAACAGAGCCACCAACTCTTGCAGCTGGGAAGCCTCCGGTGCCAGCCCGTCCAGGGTAGGTATCGCCAGGTAGTCGCAATGCCGGGTGATCCCCGCCGCGGCCGGGAACTCGCTGGTGAGATCTACCACCAGCCGGACCTCGCTGGGCAGTTCCGCCAGGTAGGGCCTGCGCCCGAGCCACAGGCCTTCTGCCACTCGATGACTACAGGCCTCTCGCACCAGACGCCGCTGAATCTGCCAGATCAACCCGAGCAGCAGAAATAGCGGGCCAAACAGCAGGAGTGCCCACCAGGCCCGGGTTCCGTCCTTCCGTTTACCCAGTAAACCGGGGCCAACCCCGGCATACGCCGCTCCCAGTAGCGCGAAGCTGAGAGCAGGCCAGAAGGCCAGCCACAGCAGACCTCCCTGAGATCCTGCCACACCCAGCCCTCCGGCGATGGCAGCGAAGACCAGCGCAAACAGGGCGCGTTCTGGCATCCGGCCTCTCAGCGTTTAGCTTCGCTGGCGGGTTCCAGGGGGCGAATCGGCTGCCCGACCACCCAGGCGGCCGCCCGGCGCAAAACCTCTCGCACCTCGAAGGCGTCGTAGGTCTTCTCGCTGTGTCCCAGCACGGTCTGGAACACGCGCCCCTTGCCATAGGTGTACGACCACGCCAGCGGCTCCATCTTGCGCGTCACCTTCGACTCGGCAGCCAGAAGCGGCTCGATGGGGTCTTCGCCATCCTGGTGGAAATATAGTTCGTCCACCACGTCGAAGCCCTTCAACCCCGTTGTCAGCGGCGATTCGGCCCGGGTGATGCGCACCGAAAACTTGCCAAACGCATCGTGCCCGCTGGGAGGCCGCTCGCCGCGTTTCTGATGGTTCCACACCCGTCGAACGATCTTCCGATACTCGGGCCAGTCGGACTCACCCGCGCGGGGCAGGCTGGGGTGGAAGGCACCATTGGCGAAGTGAATGAGAATCAGGCCGCCTCCCTGGCTCACGAACCGGGAGAAGGCCTGCCGGCTCTTCTCACTCGCGCCACGCGGATCCTGCCAGTTGCACCAGTTCATCACCACACCCTGGTAGCTCGTCAGGTCGCGCCGTCCCAGTTCCTCGAAATCAGTCACCACATCCACTTTCACCCGATTGTCGCGTTCCAGGGCCTCCTTGATGCGCGGCGTCGTCTTTTCCCAGTTGTGCCACTTGTGGGCCTCATTCCCGGCGACGAGCAGCAGGCGGATACTCGATTGTCCCAGGGCAGCCTTGATCTCCTCATGCGTGAAGAACCGCGCCTGCACGCCGCCTTCAGGCACCTCCACGCGAGCGGTCCAGGCCAGCGCGTTGAGGATCAGCCGTCGGAACTGCTCGTGCTTCCAGTTGTCGTAGAAGTGCCCACACGTTGTGCCGAAGCCGCGCCCTCCGTCTTCGCGCTCGCGCGCCCAGGCGACAACGTTGCCATCCGGCTTGCGGCCGTTGAGTGCAGGCACGACCCACAAAGGTTGGATCCCCCGCCCCTCGGGTGGGAAGCGCAGATTGTAGTAGAACTCCTCGCGCATCTTGAACGGCTTCAACCCTCGGGCCATCGGGTGGTTCGGTGCGCCCAGCTCGACCTGCGCTTCCTTCGTGGTGATGGCAGAGTACCACTGCCGCTTCCCCTCCTGCTCCCACTGAAAGTAGCCGCCACACCAGCCCAGCACCTCGGCCGCATACTGGTTCGGCGCGAACGTGGAGAAGTGAAACGTCATGAAGCCGCAGCCGCGCTTGATCTGTCGATCGATGAGCCGAACCCGCTCAGGACTGGCCAGGTGTGGCGCCTCCTCGAACAGGTTGCCATCCCGACCATCGGAGATGATCAGAATGGTGTCGGCATCTTCCAACGTGGCAGGGTTCTTCGGCCAGCCATCCAGGTGATGCTCGACGCGCACCTGATCGCGGATATTGCTGTGTTCCAGCATCACGCGGAGGAGCTGCACCGACCAGCCATAGTCGTGGATGCCATTACCCACGGGCCCATGGCTCTTCTTCCCGGCGATAAGAACGATCTTCTTTCTCGCCTTTTCTGGGGCAGCCAGCAAAGGTGTGGCGGCGAGAGCCAGGCAAACCAGGGCAGGTAGCACGCGCGTCATCGGTGGTTCCTCGTTCCAGGCCAGGCAGGCATGCCAGAGATCATAGCAAGTGTGCGAGGCCGAGGCAGGTTACTTCCTGGCCCCGGCTTCCTTCTCCTGGAGGATCAGCTTCTCGTCGGCCCCGGCACTTCGATAGGCCGTGCGCGCCACCTTGAAGAGTTGCTCCACCCGGGGCTGAGGCACCGCGCGATTGTGGCTGTCCACCAGTCCTTCCAGGCGCACCGGACATGGCGCAAGGCTGGCCACCACATCCGCTATATCGCCCTGAGGCAGGACCCCCGGCACCACAGCGTCGTATGGTACATGGACGAAGGGAGTCTCCAGAAGTGAGGCATACCCGACCAGGCCGCCCCGGGCCTTCACCTCGCGCATGTCTTCCTCGAAAAGGGCCGCCAGCAACACCACCAGCGTCCCCAGCGGTTCGACCTGGGGGGGTTGGGTCAGGTCGAGCGGCACCTCAGTGGTGCGGTCGGGCTCGGTCGGTTCCACCGGGCTGTCGCCCCACAGGGAGATCTGCCGGGCGTCGAGCGTCGGAACTGTGCGCAGAAGTGCCAGTGCCTCCCGGAGCCGTTGCAGATGCTGACCCAGCAGCGGTTGCCCCAGCATGAGCATCGACGAGGCCAGAGCGGTCGATCCGCTCGCTCGACCCCGGCCTGTTTTCTCACCCACCTGGCTGGTTCCACCCAGGTCTACCAGCGCGACCGCATTCCCCGCCTGGAGCAACTGGGCTATCTCGCGCCCGCGTTTCTGCAGAAACCACCGGGAGCCTCCCTGGGCCACCGCGACGACGACGGGTCGTTTCCCCACTGGCTTAACCGGCCGAAGCAGAAGGAGCCCCTTCGCTGTCATCCGGGTGACACCCACGCCGGGAAGATGGCGCATCTCTTCAGGTGGTAGTACACCGGACGCCTTCGGAGATTCCTCCGTGATGCCCAGTAACTTGCTCCAGCTTTGCCGCAAATGCGCTCGTCGTTCGACCGGAGACATCTTCTCCAACCGGGCGCGCACGGCGGTCAATTGCTGCTCGCCCAGTCGCGCCGCCAGGCGATGTACCGGCTCCGGTTTGTCGCCAATCGACAGACTGGTCAGGTCTTCCCGGGAGCGGCGCTCGGTCGACGCGATTTCGCGCGCCTCGATGTGCAGCCAGCGACGGAATGCCTCGTGAATGCCTTTCCGATGAATCGCCCCAATGTTGTTGCAATGACTGGCCACCGGAGGCTCGCCAGACAGTAGCCCGGTGCCCTGAGTGCTGGCGAGGTGGTGAGGCCGGCTATACCACGCGTAGATCTGCTGCAACCTGGCCCAGACCGGATCGCGCTTCTCGTCCCAGCTGAATTCGTGGGCATAAACCAGGAAGCGCGGCGCCACCGAGCCGACGACAACCCAGGGAAGGAACCCCTCGCGTGCCGACAGAGCCAGGTTGCGCGTCGATTCCCAGCTGCCTGATCCTGTGTAGAAAAAGCTCGTCTCGGCATCGGAGGGTAGGGGATAGCGAGTTTCGGGCTGAGGGCCACCAAAGTTGAAGGCTACCAGGGCGCCGATGCGTGGGTCGAGCGCCGCAGTGACGGCCGCGGGATCGCCGCCCCCGGCCACCGACCCCAAAATGGCGATGCGCTCGCGGTCCACGCCTGGGTGGGCCAGCAGGACATCTACACCGCGCATCAGGTCCCAGCAGATCCAGCCCATCAGGCTTTCTCCCACCGTCTGAAGCTGCACCGCGAGGTTGTAGCGGAAGTAATAGTCCTGGCGTCCTGTGCGAAACGCCTGGGGATAATCCTCGCGCTGGCGGAACGGGTGCTGCCGTCGTTCGCCGTGACCCAGTAGGTCGGGCACCAGCACCACGCAGCCGGCCCGGGCCCACAGAATGCCCATGTCCTGCAGTTCCCCTTCCCACTTGGGGTTATGATGGCTGTGCACCAGCAGCAGCCCCGGCATCGAGGCACCTGGCTTCTCCGGGCGATACAGGTTGGCAGTGACTTCCAGCCCCGGACGTGAGGTGAAGGTGACGCACTCCACCAGATAGCCCTCGCCACGGTGTGTCTTCTGCACACGCACACGAGGAGCGGGGCCAGCGGGAGGAAAACTGCCCAGGGAACGCCGCAATGCCTCGATGCGCGGATCACGATAGGCTATCCACTCCTCGCGGCTGCGCAGCTTGCTCCAGCGCCGCGATTCTGCTAGTCCGGCCTCCCGGAGTTTGCGCTGCACCTGCTCCGCCTCGCGCGACAACTCCTCGGCCGGACGCGCCAACTTCGGCAGGGCCGTCTCGAGATCGACCGGCGCCAGGGGGATCAACAACGACACGAGCAGGCCCGGATGCATGGAACCACCTCTGAAAAATCAGGTTGAATTGCACGCTAACTCGCATCGCTTGCCGCGCCAATGGAAAACCAGGACTGGCCTGAACGCTCGGTTTGCCTATGTTGCCCGCAGCACTCCCACCAGTCTCTCCCGGAGGTAAGTTATGTTCCGCCTTGCATCCTGCCTGCTATTGTTGGCCGGCATCACCGCCCTGCTGCTTGAGCAACCCGCCCGTGCTGATAAGGAATCCGACAAGGGGTTTGTCACCATCTTTGATGGCAAGTCGCTCAAGGGCTGGAAGATCAGCGCCAAGACAGGCCACAGCGCCGCCAGCAAGCACAAGTCGGGCGGCCGTTGGGTCGTCGAGGACGGAGCCATCGTCGGCACCCAGGACATCAAGGGCAATGGCGGCATCGTTCTCACCGAGAAGGAGTACGGCAACTTCGAGGTCGTCCTCGAGATGAAGAACGACTTTGGCCCCGACAGCGGCCTCTTCCTCCGCAGCAACGACCGCGGCCAGGCCTACCAGGCCATGATCGACTACCACGAAGGTGGCAACCTCATGGGCGTCTATGGCGAAGGGATCGGCGGTTTCCACTTCCGCAACTTCACCTTCGGCAAGAAGGTCACGCAGATCACCCCCAACAAGAGCGATGTGCCTCTGCCCATCAGCCCCGAGAAGTGGCCTGAGTTCTGGAAGCACGGCGAATGGAACGAGCTGCGCGCCCGCATTACCAACAACCCGCCTTCCGTTACCACCTGGATCAAGGGTGTGAAGTTCATGGAATTCAAGGACGAGAAGAAGCGCCTGCCAGATCGGGGCAGCATCGCCCTTCAGGTCCATGGGGGCGGCGACTATACCAAGGAGTTCGTCCGCTATCGCAACATCCGCGTCAAGGAACTCGACTAGCTAGACCTTCGGCGATAAGGCGAGATCATGGCTGAATCGATCATCACGTTGACCACGGACTTTGGGACGCGCTCGCCATTCGTGGCTGCCATGAAGGGCGTGATCCTGGGTATCAACCCGGCTGCCCACATCGTCGATCTCAGCCATGATATTCCCCCATACGACCTCCGTCACGTCTCATTCTTTCTCGCCGAGGCCCTGCCATATTTCCCTCCTGGGACCATCCACATCGTGGTCGTGGATCCCGGGGTGGGAAGTAACCGCAATATCCTCTTTGTGGCGGTTGCCAATCAGCGTCTCCTTGTGCCCGATAACGGATGCTGGACGCTCCTGGCCGAGGGGCACGCCCGGCCTCTGCGCGTCATTGGAGTGACTGAACCGCGATTCTGGCGCGCCACCGTCAGCAGCACATTCCATGGCCGCGACATCTTCGCGCCCGTGGGTGCCTACCTGAGTCTGGGTGTTTCTCCCCACGATCTGGGACCGGCCCTTACCGAATGGAAGGAACTGGCCTGGCCCGGCCCCGTGCGCTTCCCCTCCGCCATCGAGGGCGAGGTCATTTTCGTCGATCACTTTGGCAACCTGATCACCAACATCTCCTGCAGCGCCTTGCCGCCTCTGGGGCACTCTGTTCGCATCCTGGTGGAGGGCCACCAGCCGTTGATCCGTGTGCGCACCTACGCCGATGCCAAGCCGGGCCAACTGGTCGCGCTGATCTCCTCCAGCGGTCTGCTCGAGGTCGCTGAGGCGCAGGGCAACGCCGCCCGCACCATGCGGCTTATTGCCGGTGCTCGGGTTCGGGTGGAATGGTAACCATGCAACCCAGCCGCAGTCAGCTCGAAGAATGGGATCGTCAGCACGTCTGGCATCCATTCACGCCCATGCAGACCTACATGGCCGAGCAACCGCTGATCATCCGCGAGGCCCGGGGGTGCTTCCTCGTGGATCTCGATGGCCGGGAGTATCTCGATGGCGTTTCTTCGCTCTGGTGCAATGTCCATGGCCACCAGGTGCCTCAACTCGATGCCGCCATCGAAGAGCAACTGGGCCGGGTGGCTCACTCAACGCTGCTGGGCCTTGCAAATGTGCCTAGCATCGTGCTCGCCCGCCGCCTGGTCGAGGCGGCCCCAGTCGGCCTCACTCGCGTCTTCTACTCCGATGATGGTGCCACCGCCGTCGAGGTGGCCCTCAAGATGGCCTTCCAGTTCTGGAGCCAGTCCGGTCGGCCGGGCAAGACGAAGTTCCTCTCGCTGACCGCGGCCTACCACGGAGACACCCTGGGCGACGTGTCGGTGGGTGACCTGGCTCGCTTCCACCACCTGTTCGCGCCATTGTTGTTCCCCACGCTGCGCGCCCCCGCTCCCTACTGCTACCGCTGTCCGCTGGGGCTAGAACGCTCGAGCTGCAGGATGGAGTGCGTCGAGCAACTGGAACAGCTGGTGCGCGATCATGCCGACGAATTGGCTGCAGTGGTGATCGAACCGATCGTGCAGGGTGCTGCCGGGATGATCACCGCGCCGGAAGGGTACCTGCAGCGTGTGCGCCAGGTAACGCGCGAGTGCGACGTGCTGTTGATCGCCGACGAGGTGGCCGTTGGTTTTGGTCGGGTGGGCCGTCTCTTCGCCTGCCAGCTCGAGCAGGTAACCCCGGATTTCCTCTGCCTGGCCAAGGGACTTACCGGAGGCTATCTGCCACTGGCCGCCACCCTGACCACCGAGCGCGTGTTCAATGCTTTTCTCGGCCCTCCCGATGCAGGCAAGACCTTCTTCCATGGGCACACTTACACCGGAAATCCCCTGGGTTGCGCCGTGGCACTGGCCAGCCTGGATCTCCTGCAAGGGCCCGAGGGACTACCCCGCCTGCCCGAGAAAATCGATCATCTGCGCCGCCATCTCGATCGATTGCGCGAGCTACCACACGTCGGCGAAGTCCGGCAACGAGGCCTGATGGCTGGGGTGGAACTCGTCCGGAATCGCCAGACGCAAGAGCGCTTCCCCTCCTCCGAGCGTGTAGGTGCTCGGGTCTGCCGAACACTGCGCGATCAGGGCATACTGTTACGCCCCCTGGGAGACATCATCGTGGTGATGCCTCCCCTGGCCATCACACCTGATCTCATGGACAGGCTCGGCCAGGCTCTCTACGATGCAGTCTTCGCACTCGAAGGTTGACACCCCGTGGGCCAGTTCATGCAAGGATTGTTCATCACCGCAACGGACACCGGGGCCGGAAAGACCGAGGTGACTGCGGCCATCGCTCACCAGTGGCGGCGCGAGGGGCGGCCTTTTGCCGTGTGCAAGCCGGTGGCCACCGGTTCCTCCCGCGAGGAAGGAGATCCTGGCCGATTGGGCCTCGCCTCGCCGCATCAGTGCTTGGAAGAGATCACCCCCTATCTGTTCCACGAACCCGCCGCCCCGCCAGTGGCCGCACGTCTGGCTGGAAAATCGTTGACGCTGGAACAGCTCTCGCTGGCCGTGCGCCGACTGCACCACGATGGCCGAACGCTCCTGGTCGAGGGAGTGGGCGGTCTGTTATGTCCACTCACTGAAAAGGAAACAGTCGCCGACCTGGTGCAGGCACTCGATCTGCCCGTGATCATCGTCGCCCGACGGTCGCTGGGGACACTCAACCACACCCTGCTGACACTCGAGGCTGCCCGGTCTCGGCGGTTACGGGTGACTGGCATCGTGATCAGCGAAACTACCCCGATCAACTCGCTGGCCGAGGAAACCAACGTGGCCGAGCTTCGCTGCCGAATCGACGTGCCCATCCTGGCTGTGGTCCCTCACCGGTCCGGCGGTTATTCCGGAGAAATCCCCTCCATCAGCGCCGTGAACTGGTGGTCGCTGGCGCGCTAACCGATACAACACCCGGACATTGAATCGGAGATGGCCAAGCCATGCAGACGGTGAATTTCCAGTGTGGGCATTGCGGCAGCCTGATGGCCGTCAGCCTCGAATACCTGGGACGGCAGGTGCGCTGCCCCAGCTGCCAGCAGGTGGTCCTGGCACCAGCCTCCAACTCGCCGCCGGTGACCACCCCACCCGAGTCCGAGGTGATTCCGCCACCTGATTCTGCTCCCCCGCCTACTCCGGAGTTGCAGTTCCCTGCCCTGGAGCAAGCCGAGGATATCTTCCACATACCGGGGGAGACAGAAGACGCGCTGTTCGCCTCCGAAAATGAAGCACCGCGGCTCGACATGCCGCAGCAGCCCGCGCCCACTCCTGGTCTGGAACCCACCTACTTCGACGCTCCACCCGACCTGTCCGCCCCGGAGCCCCACTCGACACCAGCGCTTCACAGCGCCCTTGCCGAGTCGGCCCCGCACACCGAGAACGGCACTGGCGGGCTACCCTGGAGTCCTGTGGGCCCGCTACCTGATGCCGCCGCAGAGTCTCCGGTCGCGCCTGAGCCGCTGAGCACGCAATCGACCGCGCAGCAAACCGCCCAGCGCATCCGAGAGACGGCCAGCGGTGTCAACTGGTTCATCCCGCTGGTTTTCATTCCGCTTCTGCTCTGGGCTATCCTCGCGACGGCGGCAGCCAGTGTGCTGTATGTCCGGTTGAAGGCAGTGCCTCCTAGCCCATTCGAGAGCATGCCCGACGTGGACGGTGACACGCCCGGTGTCCGCAAGCAAACCGGGGCACGCCTGCGTATTCCGCGCGAGCTGGCGGTAGCGCCGTTGCCAGACCATCTACAGATCAAGCTGGGCGACACGCTCCGCGTCGGCGATCTCGAGGTGACTCCGCGAAAAATCGAACGCCGGAAGATCTCGATGTTCGCCGAAGGCGCGGAAGAAAAGGCCGAGCCCAGCCCCCACGACGCACTGGTGATGACATTACAATTCCGCAACGTCGCCGAAGACTACTCCTTCACCCCGCTGGATAACTACTTCGATCGCTGGTGGCGTCCAGGAAACGATGAATCGGTGCCGCTCACTCTGCTGCGGGCGGGGAAGGAAACGTTCTTCGGCGGCCCCGCCCACTGGTTTCCCCAGCGGCGCGACCAGGGCAAGCGCCAGGTGCGCGAATGGCTTGAAGGCCGAAAAAACATCGATCGCCAGGGCCTCGCTCCGGGTCAGACGATGCAGACTATTGTGGCCACCGATGGCTGGAACCCGGCTGTGTCAAGCTACCTGTTCGGAGAGGATGCCGAGGGAAATACTCGGGGAAAGCCCTACAAGGGCAAGCTCTACTGGCGTGTCCAGGTACGCCGAGGCCTGATCGACTGGAAGGGGCGTCGGTTGCCAGCCACCGCGGTATTCGGAGTCGAATTCACCGACCAGGATTACGCCGCCCGAACGAGCTAGCTCCAATAGAGATGGGATATTTGCGATGGAGCCATAACGGAGTAGTTTTCTTTTGAAATCGCTTAAGAATCATATTGCCTCGCCCCCCCCTCAATCTATAATCACTCTCTATCCATCGGACAATCCTGTGCGATTTCGCGCGGCGCTCCGCACTGGAAGATCGATTTACCGAGCTACAGGATCTCTCGAGGTGCTTGATAGCGCCCCCCTGGGCTCCGATCCCCCGCCTGACGACCGTCCTGGTGATGGTTGTTCGCGGTAACGGACGAGGTTGAGGTAGGTATGAAACTGACACGAGCCAGCAGCTACGCTATTCACGCCGTGGCCTTCATGGCCGCACAGAAGCTCGAGAAGCCGGTGGCCTCCCACAAAATTGCTGCCGACCGAGGCATCCCCGAACGCTTCCTCCTGAAGGTCCTCAAGCCGCTTGTTTCGGCCCGCGTGCTGCGTTCCATCAAGGGACCCAATGGGGGCTACCAGCTGGCCCGGCCTGCCAGCGACATTTCCATGCTCGAGATCCTCGAGGCGGTTGACGGCCCCATTCGCGGCCAGGCTCCCTTCGATGCCAAGAGCAACGCTTCGCTCAATACCAAGCTCGAAGAGATCTGCAACCATAGCGCTGAAGTGGTTCGCAAGTCGCTCGACAAGATTCGTGTCTCCGAACTTGTCGGCGCCAAGCCTGAACCTGCCTCGCGCCGTCGCGCCGCCAGCAGCCGCTAGTACCTGGTCTGCGTCAACTATCATCAGCGCCAGGACGAGCTTCGCTCCTGGTGCTGGTTGCATTTCTGCCTGGGCCGCGCTTCGACCTTGCGTGTCTGCCTTTCGCCTTCGATAATTCCCTAACGGGGTAATGCGAAAGGACGGTCGCTCATGGTGAGACCCGCCGGATTACTGCTGGTCCTGCTCCTCCTACTTGGAATCTCCGATGCCCAGGCCTCCTGGTGGGGGTGGGGGCCGTACGGGCCGGGTCCGGTGGGCTCAGGCATTGGCGGCATCACAGTCGCCGGACAGTTCGGGTTTTCACGGGGGCCCTTCCGGGTGCGTGGCGGCTTCGTGGGTGGGCAGCTCTATGGGTGTGGGCCCGGAATCCCCTGGTGGGGTGGCCCAGGTTGGTCTCCCTTATGTGGACCGAGTTGGCGAAGTGTGAACGTGGTGTCCGTGGTGGCACCGCCGCCTACCATTGTCTTCCTCCCCTTGCCGGCACGACCGTTCGATCCTCTGGGAGACGACCTGCCCGATGTTCCAAGGGTGGCTCCTCCTATCATGCCGCCGGCCCCCCCTCCTGCACCTGCCCCGCCGCCTCCGGTACCGCCGCCGGACCGACCGCGTAAACAGCCCGAACGTCAGCCGGATGCCCCTGCTCAGCCGCCCAGGCCCGATGCGCCAGGTGCTGAGTACGACCGCTTGATCCAGCAGGCGCGGGAAGCTTTCCAGACCCAGGAGTACGGACGGACAGCCGCCCGGGTACGGCAGGCCCTCCGCCTGCCCGAACGCCAGCCCGACGCCTGGTTTCTGCTGGGACACGCGCTGATCGCGCAGGGGAAATACCACGAGGCTCACGATGCACTGGTGCAGGGGTTATTGCTTCGACCAGATTGGCCCCTGTCCGATTATCGCCCGCTGGAGTTGTACGACGAGGCGGCCGAGTATAGCGCGCACCTGCAGGCGGCGCAGCAGGCATGGCAACGCCATCCCGCGGATCCATGCCTGTTGTTCGTGGTGGGTTACCTGCTGTGGTTCGATGGTCGGCGCGACGAGGCGAGCGACCTGTTTCGCCGCCTGCTTCCTCTGCCCCAGGAAGGGCGGTCTGCAGAACTGTTTCTCCGGGCCTTGCCCGCGGGTCCGACCCTGTAAGCTGGATTGCCGAATGGCGTGACGGAGTGCACGATGCTGCTGTTGAGTTGTGAGGGGCTGGAGCGCGGGTTTGATGCCGGACCCCTGTTTACCAACGTCGGGTTCGAGTTACACGCTGGCGAACGCGTGGGCCTGGTGGGTCCCAACGGAGTCGGCAAGTCCACGCTGATGAAGATCCTGGCTGGGTTCGACCGCCCGGACACCGGCGCCGTGCGTCTCCATGCCGGGTCGCGCGTGGCTCTATTGCGTCAGCAGCCCGAGTTCGAGCCCAATCGCACCCTGTTCGCCGAGGCCCGCACCGCGCTGGACGAACTGCTGGCCGCTCACGACGACATGGTCCACACGGCAGAGTTGCTGGCCAAGGCGACCGATGACATCGAACGCAAGGCCCTGGCCGCGCGCTACGATCGCCTGCACGAGATGCTCAGTCATCACGATGCCTTCAATGTTGATCACCGCATCGAGGAGGTGCTCGAGGGGCTAGGCTTCACCCGCGCCGACTACGACCGCCCCGTCGATACCTTCTCCGGCGGACAGCAAAGCCGCTTGATGCTTGCCAAGCTACTGCTTTCGTCGCCGGATGTCATGCTGCTGGATGAACCGACCAACCACCTTGATATCGATACTACGCGCTGGGTCGAGGATTACCTCATCCGCCAGCCCGAGGCGATGCTCATCGTCAGCCACGACCGTTACTTCCTCGATCGCGTAGTCACTCGCATCTTCGAGATGCACCGTAACCGGATCAACGTCTACCCGGGCAACTTCCGCAAATACTGGCAACTAAAGGAGGAACGCTACGAGCAGGAGATCAAGGCCTGGGAGAGCCAGAAAGAATACATCGAGAAGCAGGAAGAGTACATCCGCCGGGTTCACTACGGCCAGCTGCACAAACAAGCGGCCTCGCGACAAAAGGCGCTCGACAAAATCGAACGTGTGGAACGCCCCACCAGGATCGAATCGCCTCTAATGCACTTCGGCGAGGTACGCCGCACCGGCGACATCGTGCTTCGAGCCGAAGGGCTCACCAAGGCATACGATCGCCCCCTGTTCAGCGAGCTTAGTTTTGACCTTCCGCGGGGTCGCCGCCTGGGCATCATGGGTGCCAATGGTTCGGGTAAGACGACGCTGCTTCGCTGTCTTCTGGGAGAGGAGGAAGGGGATGCCGGCAAGATCACACGTGGTCATCTGGTTGAGATAGGTTATTACGATCAGCATCTCGACATGCTCCCGCGCGACAAGCCCGCCGTCCGCGCCGTCTGGCCGGACGACCCGGACATCAAGGAGCAGACGATGCGCGATCTGCTCGGCCGCTTTGGCATTGTTGGGGACCAGGTTTACCAGCAGGTTGGGCTGATGTCCGGTGGCGAGCGCAGCCGGGTAGCCCTGGCTCGACTGGTGGCTCAGGGAGTCAACGTGCTGGTGCTCGACGAGCCTACCAACCATCTCGACCTGTGGGCCTGCGATTCGCTAGAACAGGCATTGAAAGCGTTCGAGGGCACCGTGCTGGTCGTCAGCCACGACCGCTATTTCCTCAACCAGGTTTGCGACCTGCTGATCGCGCTCGATGGCCAGGGCAACGCCGAGCTGATTCATGGGAACTACGACACCTTCGAGCTGATGCGGGCACAGAAGCTGGCCGCCGCCCGCGAGAAGGCCGAGGCAAAGGAGCGACGCGAGAAAGCGGCCCAGCGCGCGGCTCCGCCTCCGCCACCCACGGCAGCGTCATCGGCGCCGGGTAAACGCAAACGCAAGTTCCCCTATCGCAAGGTCGCCGACATCGAGGTCGATATCGCGGCCGCCGAGACGGACCTGGCATCCCTCGAGGAGTTACTCGCCTCGGTCGACCTGTACAAAGATGGCGAGAAGGTGCGCCAGACGACTGCGCGTTTCGAGCAGTTGAAACTTGATATCGCGCGGCTGTACGAACACTGGGAAGAAGCCAGCGAACTGAATGGCTGAGCCCACCTGGCGAACCTTCCGCATCGGCACCGCGTAGGAGGGGTATCTGCCCCAGCAGGAAGGCCGCGCATGATTCAGGTAGAAGACCTCACCCGCACATTTCCCTTGCCCGGGGGAGGCGAGGTTGTCGCCGTGGATCGGCTCTCCTTCACCGTAGCCCCTGGAGAGGTCTACGGGCTGCTCGGCCCCAACGGCGCAGGCAAAACCACCACGCTACGGATGCTCCTGGGGTTACTCAGCCCCACCTCTGGCCGGGCGACCATCGAGGGTTACTCGTCCACCGATGCTCCACAAGAGGTCAAGCGCCGCGTTGGCTTTGTCTCGACGTCGGCCGGGCTCTACCCGCACCTGTCGGTGCGCGAGATGCTCCTGTTCTTCGCCGATCTCTATGGCGTGGCACCATCCCAGGCCAGGCACGAGTTGACACATCTCTCCCGGTTACTGGGGCTCGACGATCTCTTGCAGCGCCGCTGCGTGACGCTTTCCACTGGTCAGAAACAACGAGTGAACCTGGCGCGTGCGCTCATCCATCAACCGCCGGTCCTGCTTCTGGACGAACCCACCCAGGGGCTGGATGTCCTCCTCAGTCAGGTGGTAGTCGAGTTCGTCGCTCATCTACGTTCCCAGGGCAAGGCGGTCATTCTCACCACACATCAACTCGACGAGGCCGAGCGTCTGTGCGACCGGTTCGGCCTGATGCATCGCGGGCGGCTGGTGCGTACCGGCACCCTCAGTGAGCTGCGCGATGCCACCGGCTGCGACTCGCTGGCCGACATGTTCCTGACCCTGGCGCAAATTGGGCCGGCCCTCAACCGGCCTGCCCCGCCGGAGGAGTGATCGCGATGAACTCCCTGGGAAGTTCTCTGGCGCGCCTGGGCCGCCTCACCCGGAAAGAACTCAGCGAAAGCCTCCGCGATCGCCGCACGGTGCTCACGCTTGTGCTGATGCCGTTGCTGCTCTACCCGGTGCTCGCCATGGCCTTCCTCCAACTGATGCAGTACAAGCGCGTTGAGAAGGAATGGCCGCAGTTTCGCGTGGGGGTGCCAGGCCAAATGGCGGAGGAGCGCCTGATGGTCAGTCCCGGAGGACGGGCGATCCTCGAATACTGGGAGATCGGCAAGGATCAGCGACTTCGGCGCCACACGCCTTCGCAACAGGAGGTAAACGAACAGAGTCCCCCAGCTTACCTGGAAGGTTTGCCCCGGCTGTTCCCTGTGCCTGTTCTCGATGTCGAGGCTGCGGTGCGGGCAGGCGAGGTGGATGTGGGGGTTCGCCTGCAGCCGCCAGGCGGGTTTGACGCCGACCCCCGACGCATCATGCGTATCGAATGCGAGCTGCTCTATCGACTCGATTCGACCCGCTCGCACGATGCGGTGCGCTACCTCGAGCTGCTCACCGCTGACGCCAACGCCTGGCAGATTAGCCGGGGGCTCAGTCTCATCCGCATTCCCCAACGGGGCGATCCGGTCCGGGTCCAAGCGGTTCCGCTGGCCGAGGAGGGCCGGGCGCAGTCCACCATGCTCCCGCTTCTGGTGCCGTTGATCCTCATACTCATGACGATGACCGGCGCAGTGTACCCCGCCATCGATCTGACCGCCGGGGAGCGCGAGCGCGGTACGCTGGAAATCCTCGTCGCGGCACCCATTCCCCGATTGAGCGTGTTGCTGGCGAAGTATGCCGCCGTCGTCACTGTGGCCATGCTCACGGCGATGGTAAACCTCGGGAGTATGTTGCTCACTTTGCAGGCCACGGGGCTGGGACCGGTCATCTTTGGCGAGGGGCTGTCGGTCTCGGTCCTGGTGCAGATCCTGGCGCTGTTGTTGTTATTCGCCCTGTTCTTCTCGGCGGTGCTCCTCATCCTCACCAGCTTCGCACGTAGCTTCAAGGAGGCCCAGGCCTACCTCATCCCGTTGATTCTCTTTTCGCTAACTCCAGGCATCCTGGCCTTGCTGCCTGGTCTCAACCTGCGCGGCCCCCTGGCGATTGTTCCCCTGGTGAACATCGTGCTGCTGGCCCGCGAGGTCCTGGCCGGCACCGCGCAGCTTCCCACTGCCAGCATCGTGGTGGTGGCGACGCTACTCTATGCTCTGGCCTCGTTGGTGCTGGCCGCCCGCATCTTCGGTACCGAGGCGGTCCTCTCGGCCGAGGCGTCCGGCTGGAAGGATTTCCTGCGCCGACCACCCAGATCTCGACCCACCGCCGAACTCTCGACAGCGCTATTGTGCCTGGCGCTGCTCTTCCCGGCTTACTTCCTGATCAACACCAGCATGGCCACACTGGGCGGCCTCGACCTGACTTTCCGCTTGCTGCTGGCCGCCGGGCTCAACCTCGTACTGTTTGCCGGGCTTCCGCTCCTGGCCGTCTGGCGTGGCAACGTCGCGCCGCAGAGCGGATTCGGCCTGCGTGTGCCCTCGCCGCTCGCCCTTGTGAGCGCCCTGCTACTAGGTCTCTCGCTGTGGCCCTTTGTGCACGAGGCAGTCCTGTTCCTGCAGCAGCTGGGCGTTTCGTCTCTGCCCGCGCAGTTGAAGGAGAAAAGTCGCGAGCTGCTGACGCGCTGGCGTGAACTCTCTCCGGTGCTGCTCGTCGTGTCCATGGCGGTCATCCCGGCCGTGGTCGAGGAGCTGTTCTTCCGTGGCTTTCTGCAATCGGCCCTGCTCGGCGCCCGGGTCCGCCCGGGTCGCGCCATCCTTACCTCCTCCGCACTGTTCGCCGCATTCCATCTCCTGGTCAGCGATGCCCTTGCGATCGAACGCCTTCTGCCCAGCTTCCTCCTGGGGCTGGTTCTCGGAAGCCTGGCGTACCGCTCCGGCAGCGTTCTTCCTGGAATGCTCCTCCACCTGGTTCACAACGGCAGCATCGTCTTCCTGGGCTACTATGAGCCCTACATGGTCGCCGCCGGCTGGCTGGTAGAAGGCCAGCAGCACTACCCGCCCTGGCTACTGGGTGGCGCCCTTGGCCTGGCTGTTCCAGGGCTGCTTCTACTCGTGCTGGTGCGGCGCAATCCCTCTTCCGATTCGACTTCCTGAAGCGAGGTTGTCGAGATTCCGGCGATGGGCGTAGGTGCCAGCCGAGATCGACACCCGTAGGATGTCGGCGTGTTCCTCGCGTGGTTGCTTGGTCGAAATGGCCCCGGGTGGAAGTGCATGGCGCCGCTGCTTCTCCACGGGTCGACCCTCGATGCACTGGCGACTCCCCGCCAGGCTCGCCATCGCGATCAACCTACACTCACTGGCCCCCTGGGCCGTCACACGAAGTAGCAAGGGCTGACATGCACAAGTACATTATCATGGGTGTGCAGGGATGCGGGAAAGGTACACAGGCGCGCAAGCTTTCCGACGAACTCAACCTGGTGCCCATCAGCGTGGGCGACATCTTTCGCTGGAACATCAAGTATCACACCAAGCTGGGCGCTCGCATCAAGCGCATCGTCACCTCCGGACAGCTCGTCCCCGATGAGGTCGTCGAGGAGGTGGTCCACCAGCGCCTTCAGCAGCATGACTGGAATTACGGCTTTATCCTGGATGGCTTCCCGCGCAACCGGGCCCAGGCCGAGTTCTACCTCGAAAACTACGATCTCGACGCAGTGCTACTCATCGATGTCCCCGACGAGGTAGTGCTGCAGCGCATCCTCTCGCGCCGGCTCTGCTCGAAGTGCGGCCTGGATTACAACCTGATTTTCCATCGCCCCGCTGTGGCCGACACCTGCGATGTTTGCCATGGCGCCCTGGTCGCCCGCGCCGACGACAACCCCGCCGCCATTAAGGAACGGCTGCGCGATTATCACACCAAGACCGAACCCACCCTGGAGCTGTTTCGCAAGAAGGGCGTCATCGTCCGCGTGGATGGCACCCGCGATCCGGATACGGTCTATGCCGACCTCCGCAGTCAGCTGCAGTCAAAGTAACCTCCCTGCCACTCGACGAAGGTGATCCGTCATGATTGATCTTGCTGCGATCCAGGCCGCTCTGCGGGCCGAGGGGCTGGATGGCTGGCTCCTCTACGATTTCCGCGGACTGAACGTCCTGGCTCGCCGGGTGCTTCAGATTCCGCCGGACGGCCACTTCACCCGCCGCTGGTTTTATTTCATTCCCGCCCAGGGTGAACCGGCCAAGCTGGTGCATCGCATCGAATCTGGCGCCCTGGACGCCTACCCTGGCAGCAAGCACATCTACCTGCGCTGGAAGGAGCTGGAGGCCGGTGTCGCCAGCCTAGTGGCTGGCTCGTCGCGGGTGGCCATGGAGTACGTGCCTCGCAATGCCAATCCCTATGTTTCGCGCGTGGACGCTGGTACCATCGAACTGGTGCGCTCCTGCGGCGTTGAGATTGTCCCCTCAGGCGATCTGATTCAGCTGTTCGAGGCATGTTGGGACGACCACCAGTGGGCCATGCATCTTGCTGCGGAGATGATCACGCGGTCGGCCTACGATGTGGCCTGGAAGTTCATCGCCGACCGGGTTCGTGCCAGCCAGCCGCCGCGCGAAACCGAGGTCCAGGCAGTCATCATGGACCATTTCGCCAAACACGGGGCTATCACCGACCATCCGCCCATCGTCGGCGTGGGTCCGCATTCAGGCGACCCTCACTATGCCCCTGGCCCCGACCACGACAGCCTGGTGCGCGAAGGCGACTTCGTGCTGATCGACCTGTGGGCGAAGCTCGATCGCCCGCGCGCAGTCTACAGCGACCTGACCTGGACAGGTTTCGTAGGCACCTCGGTCCCCGAAACTTATACTCGGATCTTTGAGGTGGTCCGCCGGGCGCGGCAGGCCGCCATCGACCGCGTTCGGCATGGCTTCGCAACCGGGCAGCCGATCCAGGGTTGGAAGGTGGACGATGCCGCTCGGAAGGTCATCGAGGAGGCGGGATACGGCGAGGCCTTCTGCCATCGCACTGGCCACTCCATTGGCCAGGAGACGCACGGCAACGGCGCCAACATGGATAATCTCGAAACCCATGAGACCCGACGCGTCCTGCCTCGCACCTGCTTCAGCATCGAACCCGGCATCTACCTGCCCGAGTTCGGAGTACGTTCCGAGGTCAATGTGTTCATTGACGCAGCCGGGGTCGTCCACGTGACCGGAGGCGAGCAAGAAGAGGTGATTCCGATTCTCGCTCGATACTAGGCGCCGCCGCTACCCGGGCGGTCAGAACGGCCGCTTCGGGCAGAGAGGTCGAGCAGTTTGTACTTTTCCATCTTCTTGTAGAGGGTCACCCGGCTGATGCCGAGTGCCGCAGCTGTCCGCGAACGATTATAGTCGCTGGCGGCCAGAGCACGCAGGATGGTGTTGCGTTCGGACACTTCACGATGATGGCGCAGCGAATCACCATGGCTACTGGCCGAGGTGCGTTCGACCAGTGCCACCGCGCTGCTTCTCACCGCGGGAGGTAGATGCTCGAGTAACAACTGGGGGCCCTGCGAGACCAGCACCCCCTGCTGGACGATGTTCTCCAGCTGGCGGATGTTCCCCGGCCAGGGGAACGCTTCGAGGGTAGCCCGAGCCTGGGGATGAATCTCGACGAGGTCCTTTTTGAAGCGCGTGTTGTAGCGCGCCACCAGGGCCTCCACCAGCGCGCCGACGTCCTGCACGCGTTCTCGCAGCGGCGGCAGGTGGAACGACATCACATTCAGGCGGTAGTAGAGATCCTCGCGGAAGCGGCCCTGACGCACAGCCTCTTCCAGGTCCCAGTTGCTGGCCACGATGATGCGCGCCCGGCACAGGCGTGTCTCGTTGCAGCCCACTGGCTCGAACTCACCCGATTCGATCACGCGCAGCAGACTGGCCTGCTGCTCCAGTGGAAGGGTGTCGATCTCATCAAGCAGGATGGTCCCCGCCCCGGCCGCCTCGAACTTGCCGACCTTCCGATCTACCGCCCCGGTGAACGCTCCCTTGACGTGGCCAAAGAAGGTGCTTTCGACCAAGTTGGCCGGCACCGCACCACAGGGAACGGTCACAAACGGATGCCCTGCACGGGGCGAGCAATCGTGCAGCAAACGAGCCAGGTGCGTTTTCCCCGTTCCGGTTTCTCCGGTGAGCAGCACAGTAATGTCATGCTCGGCTGCCAGTGCGATGCGATCGATCATCGGCAGCAACGAGGGTGTCTGCACCAACAACCGCCGTGCGATGACATCCTCAATCGTTTCCTCGAACGCATCAAAAAGGTCGGGCGCAGCCTGAGTGCGTTGGCGGAGATCCGAAATCAGGCGGTCGACCTCGTCAGGCCAGCGGATACGCTGGGACACAAAGGGATCGAGCCGGGCCAGGCTTCGCCCAGGCGAGGGGGTGCCGGCCTCCAGCAGTAGTAACCTCGCCGAGAGTTTCTGCAGGTGGATTTCCTGCACCAGGCGAAGGATTCGCTCGGATTCCACGGGAGAGGCAGCAGCTAACAACAGCACCACCTCGTCCTCGCGGGTCAGGTGACTGCGCACCGCATCGAGTCCCAGCAGCTGCGCCTCGGCGCCGAACTGGCGTTTCAGCGCAATCTGGATCTGCCCCGCCAGGCGAGGTTCATCAGCCACCAGCATGAGCCGGCCCGCTGTCATCCGAAGATCCTCGAATTAGAGAGGCCGGCAAGGAGCATCATTCCATCCACCCCTGCAAATACGGTCTCACTCCCCCGGTGTATCCTTTTGTTAACATTCGTCGCGCCAGGCCGGTTGTCAAATAATCCTGGCGCGGAAGTGGGGTCGCCGGTTCCCTACAATGGCGGTATCCTCCGAGGATCCAACCGATGCCTGCTGCTGTCTCCCAACTCGTGGAACGTCTGGAATCGACACTCGGCCGCCAGGCCGTACTCTCCGCTGGCCCGGAACTGCTCGTGTACGAGTGCGACGGCTACACCATCGAGAAGAACCGCCCCGACGTCGTGGTCTTTCCCACCACCACCGACCAGGTAGTCCAGGTGGTCAAGATCTGCAACGAGTTGAAGGTGCCGTTTATCCCCCGAGGTGCGGGCACCTCGCTGGCAGGCGGTTGCCTGCCCGTGGACGGCGGCGTGGTGATCAGCCTGGCCCGGATGAAGCGCATTCTGGAGGTGGATTATCGCAATCGCTACGCCGTGGTCGAACCTGGCGTGGTCAATCTCTGGCTGACCAACCACCTGAAGGGGCATGGCTGGCATTTCGCGCCCGATCCCTCCAGCCAGGGCGCCTGCACCATCGGGGGTAACGTCGCCACCAACTCCGGCGGGCCGCATACGCTCAAGTACGGCGTCACGGTCAACCACGTCCTGGGTGTCGAGCTGGTTCTTCCCGATGGCAAGGTGGCCCAGATCGGCGGACCGGTGGAAGACGCCCCCGGATACGATCTCACCGGCGTCATCGTGGGCAGCGAGGGAACCTTCGGTGTCGTCACCCGGGAATGGGTGCGCATCACGCGCAATCCCGAGGCCTACCGCACGCTCCTGGGCGTGTTCGAGACGGTGGACGATGCCACCAACACCATCAGCGATATCATCGGCGCCGGCATCATCCCCGCCGCTCTGGAGATGCTGGATTCGCCGATCCTGTCGGCCATCGAGGACGCCTTCCACTTTGGGTTTCCCCTCGATGCCGGCGCAGTGCTGATCATGGAGGTGGACGGGTTGGAAGCTGGCCTGGACGCCGAGGCCGAGCAGATGATCGCCATCGCCACAAAGAACCGGGCCCGCGAGGTGCGTCGAGCCAATACCGAGGCCGACCGCGCCTTGCTGTGGAAATCGCGGAAGCAGGCCTTCGGCGCGGTGGGCCGGCTGGCCCCGAGTTACTGCACGCAGGATGGCGTGGTGCCGCGCACCAAGCTGCCGCACATGCTGCGCGAAATCCGCCGCATCGGAGAGAAATACTCGCTGAAGATCTGCAACGTGTTCCACGCCGGCGATGGCAACCTGCACCCGATCCTGCTCTTCGACGAGCGCGATACCGATCAGGTCAAGCGGGTGATGGATGCCAGCCACGAGATTCTCGAGGAGTGCATCCGCCTGGGGGGCAGCGTGACTGGCGAGCACGGGATTGGCGTGGAGAAGATCGACTTCATGGCCAAGATGTTCACGCAGGAGGACCTTGGGATGATGATCCGGCTGCGCCAGGCCTTCAACCCCGAGGGACGTTGTAGCCCGAGGAAGATGTTGCCCACCGCCGGAGCCTGCATCGAACAGAGCCGGGTGGGCCGTCGGGCTGCTCTCTAGAGCGTTGGCCCAGGTGGACAGCGTGTCCTCCCAGGCCTAACCTGATGGTATTCCTACCGCGTCGCATCCCGAGAGTCGGGGCTGGATCGACATCGTGACCTCAACAACCTGCCAGATCGACGAAACCGGTCCCTACCCAGTGATAACTGTGTCCTCGCCTGCCGAGCTAGGGGAGCAGATTCAGCGAGCCCGGGACGCCAGCCAGGGCATCTACCCGCTGGGTGGACGCACTGCGCTGGACCTCGGTCTGCCGCCCAGCAAGCCTGGCATCGCGGTGGACCTGACGCGGCTGACGCAGGTCATCGACTACCCGGCCCGGGATATGACCATCACCGTGCAGGCCGGCATCCGTATGGCCGAACTGCAGCAGATGCTGAGCAAGGAAGGACAGCGCCTGCCGATCGATGTACCCCATGCCGACCGGGCCACCCTGGGCGGCATCATCGCGACCAACACCAGTGGCTCACACCGCTTCGGGCTGGGCACCCTCCGCGACTATATCATCGGCATCACCACTTACAATGACGAGGGCCAGGAGACCAAGGCCGGCGGTCGCGTCGTCAAGAATGTCGCCGGGTACGACTTCTGCAAGCTCCACACCGGTGCGCTGGGCACCCTGGGCTGTATCTCGCAGGTGACGCTCAAGGTCCGGCCCATTCCGGAATCACAGGCGCTTCTTACATTCGGCTGTAACGGCGTTCCGCTCGAGCGGGCGTTTGAAGAGCTGCATCAGAGCCGGACGCGCCCCACCTGTATTGATCTGGTCAACGGCGCTGCCGCCCAGTGGTTGGGCCAGCGATCCGGCATGAAGCTCCCCGAGCAAAGCTGGGTCGTCATCGTGGGGTTCGAGGACATGGAGGCAGCCGTCAGCTGGCAGCTGCAACAGGCGATTCGCGAACTGACGCACCTGGGTATTCCAGGAGTGGAAGCGCTGGCGGGCAGCAGCGCCGGTCCGTTGTGGCAGGCGCTCACAGATCTGCTGGCTCCGGATGAGTCCCGGCTTACACTGAAGGCCGGCCTTCTCCCTGGTCGCCTCGCCGAGTTCGTTCGGCTGGCTAGCGATGGCTCCGCCTCGTCGCTGATACATGCTCATGCAGGCAACGGAATCGTGCGGATGCATCACCTCCAGGAAGAAAACCTGGCCCAGGTGCGTCCCCGGATCGATCGCCTCAGCCAGGCGGTCGCCGGTATGGGTGGGCATCTCACCATTCCGCGCTGTCCCGCTGCATGGAAACGCGAACTCCCCGTGTGGGGTAGGACCCGACCGGACTCGTGGCTGCATCATCAGGTCAAGAAATCACTCGATCCGCGCGGCCTGTTCAATCCGGGCCGGTTCGTGGACGGCATCTGATCCGAGCTACCCATGACCCCCACCGCACCTGCCTCGCGCTCGCCCCTACCGCTGGTATCGGCCGCGTCCGACCTGGGACGCAACATCGACTACGAGCTGTTCATGGACTGCGTCCACTGCGGTCTGTGCCTGGGCTCGTGTCCAACCTATGTCGAAACAGGAAACGAGAACGATAGCCCCCGTGGCCGGATCTATCTCTGGCGCGCAGTGACCGATGGTCGCGCCGAGTTGACGCCCCAGGTGCGCGAGCATCTCGACCTCTGCCTGGAGTGCAAGGCCTGCGAAACCGCCTGCCCCTCTGGGGTGCAGTATGGCGCCATCATCTCGTCCTACAAGCGCGACATGGAGCGCCTGGGCAAGAGCTATCCCACCCTGGGCTGGATCCAGCGCTGGGCGCTCTTCACCCTCACTCCCTACGCCAATCGGATGCGCTGGGCGCTGGCTCCGCTGCGCCTGGCCCAGCGTCTGGGATTGCGCGGGCTGATCGATGGAATGAGCCGCTGGCTCCCACGCTCGCTGCGCAGCATGCAGGAAATCGTGCCACACCTGGCTCCGCACCACGGGCGCTTGCCGGAACTTCTCCCGGCCGAGGGCAAGAAGCGCGCCCGCGTGATGCTGTTAGTTGGCTGCGCGGCTGATGCCTTCTATCCCCAAACGACCATGGCCACGGCCCGGGTGCTGCAGAAGAATGGCTGCGAGGTACTCATCCCCCGAAGCCAGGGTTGCTGTGGCGCCCTGCACTTTCATGGTGGCAAGGTCCGCGAGGGCCAGGCGCTGGCGGCGCAGAACTGCCAGGCCATCGCCAGCGAGCTGGACAGCATCGATGCCATTATCACCAACGCTGGTGGCTGCGGCCCCGTGTTGAAGGAGTACAACCACCTGCTCGAAGGCACCCCCGCGGCCGACCTGGGGGTTCGCTTCGCCGCCAAGGTGCGCGACATTCACGAGTTCCTGGTCACCCTCGGCCCTGTGCCCCCAACGCATCCGCTTCCGATCCGAGCCACCTACCATGATGCCTGCGGCCTGAGCCACGGTCAGAAGATTCGCAGCCAGCCCCGACAGCTGTTGGGACTGATTCCCGAGCTGAAGTTGGTCCCCCTTGCCGAGAGCGAGCACTGCTGCGGCGCTGCCGGCAGCTACAACATCACCCAGCCGGATATGTCGCACGAGATTGGCCTGCGCAAGGCGCGCTACATCGCTGAGACGGGCGCGCAGGCGGTCTTCACCGGCAACGTCGGCTGCTTGTTGCAGATCGCCCGCAATCTGCGCGAGGTCCGCGCTGGCATGTGGGTGGCTCATCCCATCGAGGCGCTGTGGGCCAGCTATTCCGGTGAGATGCCTCCGGAGCTGAAACGCTGATCAGAACCGCCCCTCGCGGTTCTCGAAGTGGGTGGGCTTCCCAAGTGTGGGCCCCCCGCGCTGGAGCCAGCGGGCGATCCAGTGCATCATCTGTTCGGCGCTGACCCGGGGATACCCGAAGAGGCGATGCCCTAGCTGGCCATTGCTCAGAAGCGCCGAGCCGCCCTCTTGGCCGGTGAAGCGAACTTCCTTGCCAAACAGCTGGCCGAACGTCTCGGCGACGCGGCGAACACTGAGTGTCTCCGGGCCGGCGAGGTTGACCACGAACGGCGGGGTTTGCACCTGGGCGAAGGCACACAGCGCCCAGGCGTTGGCGTCGCCCTGCCAGACGGCATTGAGGTTGCCCATGCTCAGATCCACGGGCTGGCCGCCGAGTACTTGCTGGGCCACATCCACCAGCACGCCATAACGCATCTCCGTGGCGTAGTTGAGACGCAGTAGCGCCATTGGTTGCGAGTGAGTTCGGCTGAAGTGGTCATAGATGCGCTCCCGTCCCACGGCAGTCATAGCGTACTCACCCACCGGCTGGAGCACGTCGGTCTCGCGCGATCCACCCAGGTAGACCGGCGTGAGCCCATAGACATTTCCGGTTGAGAAGGCGACAATCCTCGCCTGGGCGAACCGTTCGCACACCAGGCCCGGGAGATAGGTGTTGATCGCCCAGGTGCGCCCTTCCTGGCCCGTGGCGCCAAACTTCATTCCCACCATGACCAGCACGTTGGCCGCCCGCGGAAGATTGGCTACCTCGGCCCGGTCGAGCAGGTTGCAGCGGATGGTTTCTACGCCCGAGGCCCTCATCTTTTCCTCGAGGCCGGGCTCGGAGAAACGAGCCACACCGATAACGCGCCGTCGCACCCCGGCCTCATCCAGTGCGCGCCGAGCCATTCGAGCCAGGGTGGGGCCCATCTTGCCGCCCACACCCAGCAGCAAGAGATCGTCGTCGAATCGAGCGAGGGTTTCGATAGCCAGGGCCGTTGGAGTACTGAGCAGGTCCTCGAGTTGTTCGAGGGTTTCCGGAGCGGTCATGGGTTGTTTCTCGCAGAAAAGGAGATTGCTGTCCGACTCGGCGCTGGGTTATCGAGGAGGAGTATGGATGGGGCCAGTCACAGAGAAGAGGTTCCTTTCCACCGGTCATGCGCGATCCAGCGACCGGCAGCGGCTCACGACGGGGTGGGCAGTTGTCGGCACGCATCCAGGTGACTACAACTAAGTGGACTTACCTGAGTTGTATTCCCCTGGAGGATCGCGGATGACGGCCCAAGTGACGAAACCCGCTCCGGAGTTCACCGCGGATGCGGTCGTGGATGGTCAATTCAAGACGATCAAGCTTTCGGAATACCGCGGCAAGTACGTCGTGCTGTTCTTCTATCCGCTCGACTTCACTTTCGTCTGCCCCACCGAACTCGTCGCCTTTAGCGACCAGTTCGCCGAGTTCCAGAAGCGCGGCTGCGAGGTGATTGGCGTCTCGGTGGATAGCAAGTTCTCCCACCTGGCGTGGATCAACACCCCCCGCAAGGAGGGCGGTCTCGGCACCATTAAGTATCCCATTGTCTCCGATCTCAACAAGAAGATTTCCCGGGATTACGGGGTCCTTCTGGAGGATGCTGGCGTCTCCCTGCGCGGCCTGTTCCTCATCGACAAGAATGGCGTCCTGCGCCATGCACTGGTCAATGATCTGCCCCTGGGCCGCAGCGTGGCTGAGGCAATTCGTACCCTCGATGCCCTGCAGCACTTCGAGCAGAACGGCGAGGTCTGCCCCGCCAACTGGAGCAAGGGTGAGATGGCCATGAAGCCCGACCCGGTCGGCTCGCGCGAGTACTTCGAGAGCAAGAACAAGTAAGCCTCCCAGGCACTTCTCCGGCCCCGGGCGCACTCCCGGGGCCGCTCGTCTTTTCAGGCGGCAATGGCGACGGAACGGCCGGTCAGCACCCGATCCACCGCTTCGAGAATGTCGTAGATCCCTTCCAGACGGGTCCCCAGGACCGCGTGCAAATGCGGTAGCCCGGCGTGCGGCCAGAAGAACGCACACTCTTCCTGCCCCCCATCCGGCGTGGCTTTCACTTCCCACAACGAACGCTGATACTGTAACTCGCCGAGCATCGGCATGTACCGGCTGGCTTCCCGGCGCATGCGCTCGAAGCCCGTTTGTGTGGACACCTCAGCCAGAATTTCATCAGGCGAGGGTTGGCCGCCTCCCAGTTCCGTCCACGAAGCATGGGGACTAAAGCGTACGTGGCTCAGGGAATGATGTGTGGTGGTGGGAAACGGAATGAGTGAGAAGCACGGCCCACTCAGCACCGTCACTCCCTGCGTGCGCAGCTGACCAGGCACATCTACCAACGCCAGTTCCATTAACTCGTAGCGGAGAGGGACCGGTTGCAGGCGGGATCGCTGGAGGAGGCGATTGATCTGGGAGTAGGCGCAGTTGAACACCTGCGGCACTTCCAGCGTCCTCTCGACACCGGCTGTGTCCAGCCGCACGCGTAATCGGCCGCCCCGGGTCGCCTGCACCTGGTGCACCTCACTCGACAGGGCGACCTGCACCCCGGAAGCTTCCAGCCGCCGCCAGATTTCTCGCCGGAGCAGTTCAACATCGACCATGGTGTCGCTCGCCCGGAAGACCGCCTCGATATGGGCCGGATCGAACAATCGGCGACAGGTGTCGGGCGCTTCCTCGATGGGGATACCGAGCTGGCGGTAATAGGCGTGAAACTGCCTGGCCGTCAATTTGGGATGCGAACGCCCCACGGCATAGAGGGCCGGGCGGTCGTGCCAGAGACAGTGGCGGAAGTCCTGGTGGAAGCGCTCGGCTCGCCACCGGGCAGGAAGTGGAGAAGAAAGATCGGTGGAGTAGCCAGGACCCAGCCGTGCCTGGTTGACAAACGAGGCCCGACGCAGGAGGTCGGCCTGTTTTTCTACCAGGAGGACCCGTTGGCCGCGGGCTGCCAGATGGCAGGCGATCATGCTACCATGAAACCCACCACCCACGACGAGACTGTCCCTGTCCGTCATGCCCACGCCTCCTGCGTTTGGAATCCTGAGTCCTGCAGGTTATACCCCGAACACTGGCACGGAATCAACCCCATCGAGAGTCTCACATGACCGAAGAGCAGTGGTTGAGCTCAAACGACATGCCAGCGATGCTCGATTTCCTGCTCCGCTCCCGTAGGTCGTGGCGGACACGCTGGCTGGGATGGATCACTACCCCGCGCTTCTCGATGAGCGATCGCCGCCTGGCCTGGATCGATTATGCTATCTACCAAAGTGCCGTGGGAATCATGCGCGGTCTACCTCTAATTGCCTGGCAACCCCTGGCCCATCGGCACGCTCGTTCTCCCCTGAGTGGACACGAACTGACCCGGGCGCAGGAACGCCTCTATCCCTGGTTGATTCAGGTCCAGACGGAGCCCATCGACAACCAGTGGATGGCACCCATCCTAATGGACGCCGCCGCCGCCCTGGCACGACTCCTGGGCCGAACCGATGGAAATGTCGCCCTGCTCGAATTGAGCGATGCTCTGGCAAGTCAGGCCAACCTCGCCACCGAGTTGCTTGCCACTTATACGGTTGCGAAAAACAGGTGGCCCATGGTCAAGGCCAATGCACTCCGGGAGATTGTGGGTAACCCGATCCGGCCCACCCAACTCGACCCCAATTGGTTGCTGCACAACGGGGGAGCGGTGCAGCACCTGGCCAGGGAGATCGAGGCCAGGGACGATTTCGATTCCATGCCCATCCTGAGGGATGCCTTGCTTGACGCCGGTTGCACCGACGACACCATCCTGGAGCACTGCCGATCACCCAGGTATCATTATCCAGGTTGCTGGGTGCTCGATCTGCTCCTGGGGCGTTAATCGGTGCGGCCGCGGGCTCGTTTTCGCGCCTTACGCAATGCCTCCATGATGCCGTCAGGCTCGTTGGGTAGCAGCGGCGAGGCCGGCGTTGTTGGTGCTGCGGGAGTCGGCACAGGTTGGGCAGCCGCTTGCGTCGAAGCCGGAGCACGGGCCGGCGTTTTTGTCCGGGCAGTACTGGCCTGGCGCGGCACCGGAGCAACGCGCGGTTCGGGGGTAAACGCCTCGTCGCTGGCCGGTTGGCGCCTCCAGCTGGTCAGCAAACTTGTGCGCCTCTCCAGCACCTCGAGCAACCAGAGTACCACCGCGGCCAGGAGAAGCCAGCGGGCCACAGGGATGTAGCGGACCTGTCGCGGCAGGGCCCCCCAGATACCAGCCAGCGCGACGCGCTCCTCGCCGCCGGTGCCTCGCCCCAATTTCTCCAGGGTGACCAGGCCCCGGCCTTTCTGCGCCGGTTTGAACTCCGGCGAATAGGGCATACACACCGGAGGCAACGACACCGCATCATAACCGGGTACCTCGACCGTGCTGAGCGTCATTTCACCGCCATCCAGAGCAACATCCAGGCTCAGTTGATCGGCTCCCGTCCAGCGCAGCACTGCCTTCTCGGTACGTGGCGCCTCGTCGGGAAGACTACGCAACGTGCTGACACGAGGAAGGCCGGCGAATGGCTCACTGCGGCGCTCGGGATCCAGATGCAAGGTCACCACATTGACCCCATCGCGGATCTCCTGAGTCAGCAACATGTTGTCGCGCAGCGGATTCGCAGCACCCGCCACCCAGCGGGCCAGGCTGGTGAAGTACTCGCCCGCGTGTTCCCACTGGGCCATGGCGCCGGCGAACTTGCCATCTGCCTCGCCTGTGTAGCACACGACGCGCCCGCTGCCGGCTCGCCAAGACGCCACCACGGGAGCCTTGTACTCGTCCAGTGTGATGGTGCCAATAGTGGCGCCGGGCCGCAAATAACACAGATTGTAGCCGCCCAACCCCAGCCCGGCAGGCGAGGGGAGGCTCTGCTCCATCATCGTTGTCAACCCGGGCATGTGGCGAATCTTCACTGGCTCCTCAAGGAAGGTATTGCGCGCAACGACGAAGGTATCCTGGGCGAATAGTCGCGGTAGTTCCTCGGGTTTATCCGTGAAGAAGACGCGCCCCTTGCCTCGCTTGGCGATGTCCTTGAGTAGTTCCGCGTCCACGTCCCGTTCGGTCCCCAGTCCGATGACGCTGACGGTGATACCCGCCTTGTTGCACTTCTCCATCAGGTCCTTGTAGGCACCCGGTTCCTCCGAGTCGGCCGCATCCGAAAAGAGGATGATGTGCTTGGTGCCGGCCTTGGCGTTGAGAAGCATTTGCGAGGCGGCCGCCAGCGCCTCGTAGACGAAGATGCCACCGCCCATTGACTGAATGCCCAGGATCTTGCTGCGGGTTGCTCCCTTGTCGCGATCATCGACGCGGGCCAGCGGGGCGATGGGATGCACCATGCTATCCACGGCGATGCAGCCGAACTCATCGAGCGGTCCCATGATATCCAGCACCTGGACTGCACCCAGGTTGGCCAGGTCCATCTTTACCTTTCCGCCAGCCACGGGCACAGCCATCGACCCGGAACGATCCAGGGCCACTACAATCGCCAGGGAGAGCTTGCGATGTTCATTCCGCAACTCCATGGACACTGGCAAGATCGGCTCCAGCGGCGACTTGTAGTAGCCACCCGGACCATAACTGCTGCGCCCACCCGTCATCAGCAAGCCCGATCCGGTCTCGCGCACCCAGGCGGCCAACGTCTCCATCCCCAGGTGCCCGACGCGTTCCGCCGGGACGTTCTCCAGCACCACGGCCGAGTATCGCGACAGATGATCCAGTGTCCAGGACACGCTATTCGGCCGGGCCACAACCAGGTCGAGGCCGCCCCGGGTGAGCAGGCGCGCCAGACCCGAATTCGCCGCCTCGGTGACATGCAGGATCGGTCGCGGCCCTCCAACACCGACCATGAACCGGGCGGAGTTGTTCTCGGGCACCGGGTCCGTGTCGCCTTGCTTGTCGTCACCCACGGGACGGATCTCAAGCCGGTACGACTGGTTACCGCGCTGCACGGCTCGATCACGAAACGCCAGCCGGTTCATCCCGGAGGTCACCGCCCGCTGGCCCTCGGCAATCACCTGTTCGCCGCGCTTGAGAACGAACTGAATCTGCTGCGAGGAGGGAGCACTGACCCAACCAGTCAGCAGGAACGACTCGCCGGCTGATACGGTAGACGGTGCATCGACGCGAGCCACTGCCAGATCGCCAGTGCCGGCCCGCTCCTGAATCCGATAGTCGATGGCGATTCCGCGCGCCACCGCCGAGGAGGTGAGCAGCAACGGATCGCGACCGGTCCACTGGCCGTCGGAAAGCACCAGCATCCGCCCGGGAGATCCATCGGGGATGAGCGAAAGTCCCAGGTCGATTGCCTCGGCGAGGTTGGAGGCGTTCCCGCCCACCACATGCTCGAACCCGCGAAACGGGGCACTGCTGGGTGCCTTCTCCACCAGCGCCTGCTGACCGAACGAGACCACCGCAAGGCGGTCGTCGCTGCTCATCGCCTTGTGGATAATATCGACCACCTCTTTTTGCTGAGGCAACCCCTCAGCCGGCATCGAAAGGCTGCGGTCGGCCACCACCACCACAGTGCCGGCCCGGCTGGGTAGGCGGAGCGAGAGGCCGGCCAGCGCCAGCAGGACGAGCAGGGCAGACACGATGCGCAGAGCCAGCAACAGGCGTGTCGGCGGGCGCCAGACCACCAGGGCCACTGTCAGGGGCACAGCCAGGATCAGCCAGACTGGAGTCAGAAGCGTCATCAGACTAACCTCTCGGAGCAGGCGAGTCCGCTCCGCGCGCTCGCGCCATCAAGATCAGGTGCGCCACCAGAACGGCCAGTAATCCCAGCAACAGGATCCAGTAAATGCCGCGATATTCGAGTCGGAGAGCAGTATCGTCCAGCCAGTTGCCCCACTGGCCCGTGGTGGCATTTCGCAGGTCGGATTCATCCTTGTTCAGGGCGTTCACTGCAAAGCGATAAGTGGTATCATCCGCGCGGACCTCGTGCAGTCCCACCACGTCTCCGCGCAGGGCTACCTCTCTCCCTTTTACCAGCACTTCCTGGCTCGTCTGGCTGGGCATATCGAGCCGAATGCGCTCGCGATACTCTCCCAGGCGCAGCACCACTTGCTCTCCCAGGCGGATGTTCACGCGGTTGAGCCCTGGGAGGGACATTCCGCGCCAGTGCAACAGGTTCCAGAAGAGGATGGGCCAGTCCGGCGAACCCTGCACTGTGGACAGGTCCGGACGCAGGCGGACGCGGATGTCGTGCCGGGTCGGTCCGCCAGCGACTCCGGTCTCGCTGTCACTCAGCAGGGAGACATTGCCAGCCATCACCACCGGCCCACCATCCAGGCCTTCCTCCTTGCCAGCCCCCCAGATCACTCCGCGGAGCGAAAGCCCCTCCATCAGCGGATGGGCGCGATCGAGCACAAACGGTCCCGAGTAGGCCGTCGCGTTTTTCTCCGAGAGGAAATAAACTACCCAGGCGGATCCGGCATCGGTCTCGGTATCACGATCCGAGATGATAAGCTGCGGCGCGGCCGACACCACCCTGGCCAGGCGCGTCGAGCCAAGCGCTTTTTCGACTGGTTCGCGCAGGCGGCGATCGCGCACGCGCACATCGACGCGCACCGACTTTTCCTCGGGCGAGAAGAGAAATACCTCATTATCCAGCGTCATGGCGTCATCGTCGATGCGGGCCCGAACTCCGGGGGTACCGGGGGGAAACTGCACGATCAGGCGTTGCGTCTCGTCGGCCGCCAGGTCGAGCTTCTGCCGATGAAGGATCTTGCCATCGCCAAGCGCATCGATCACCACCGTGGTCGATCCCGGCTCCCGCGCGAGATTGGCGACCTCGAGCAGGCAGCGATCCAGGCCATCCCGTCCGCTGCGGGCGGCATTGACCACGGCCAGGTTAGGCCGGGCGCTACCGTAGGCCCACCATTGGAGCCGGCCGCGATCGGGCAGGGCAACCGGCGGAGCGTGATCAGTCAACACCAGTAGAAGCGCCATGTCGCCACCCAGTTCTCCCGCCAGGGCAACCGCCTCGTCGATGCGGGCCAGCGGCGCCCGCGCTCGCCAGCCTTCCAGCAGTAGCTGTGCCTCGCGCGCGCTGCGCACTGGCTCGCCGAGCACCTGCGGCTTTTCTCCTGCTAGCACGAAGCGGATCGTGTAGGGATGATGCCGGTTGATCTCCTCTAGCAGCGCCTTCTGGGCGCGCAGCCGCGGCGATTCCTCGCCTCCCGCCTGCATCGAGATGGAGTCATCGAGAATGACAACCAGCGGTCGAGCTACCGTGCTCAGCCGCATGTGCGGATCGCTTGCAGCGAAGACAAGCAGGAGAATGGCCAGCAGTTCGAGGAGGAAAAACAGGGGCGTCTGAATGCGACGAAACCGGCGACCTCCCTCGCGTGCCTCTCGGGGGTCCTGCCAGAGCATCAGACTCGACACCACCTGACGCTTGAACCGGTTGCGAAAGAGGTAGATGGCTACCAGAGCAGGCAGGCCCAGCAGGCCGAAGAATGCCAGAGGATACAGGAACAACGGCCACATGAATTCACGCCAGTGCGTCGGAGGAAGGGGTCAGCGGACTCGTAGCACCTCGTTGGCGACGAGGGCATCGAGATTCCACTGGGCCAGCAGTGTTTCGGCGGTGAGCGTCAGAAACGTCACGCCAGCCTGGCGAGAGGCCAGGTCCCAGCTTTCCTGATGGCGAGCCATGGCGTCACGATAGCGCCTGGCGGCGATGGCATCCACGTAGATCTCGCGGACCTCGTCGGTTTCGGAATCGACAAGCCGTACCGAGCGTCCCTCGGGTGGGTTCACATCGTCGTGGGCCAGAAGCTGAATCACCAGCGCCACGGCCGCGCGCTCGCCCAGCGGACGGGTGACCAGCAACGGCTCGCCGAGCCATAATAGATCACTGATGAGGATGCGCGTGGCCCGGGGCCGGAGCAGGGGCAGCTGGTTGGTCGGCGCGCCACGATGGTCAAACGTGAGCCCCTCCCAGAGGCCGGGGAGGCGGTTCCCGTTGGCCACCGGCTGGCAGCGATCGGCCAGCATCCACAGGCTGTGGCTATAGCCGGCCCGACTGGCCGCCGTTGCGAAAAAGGCGCACAGGGCGACAGCCGCCTCGGCCTTTTTCGTGCCTTCCAGATTCATCGAGCGCGAGCCATCGACGATGATATCCAGGTGCGGGGTAACCTCCTCGCGATAGAGCTTCACCGTCAGCTGATCGGTGCGCCCAAAGGCGCTCCAGTCGATGTGGCGGAGGTCGTCGCCAGGTTCATAACTGCGATGATCCCGAAACTCCAGTGAACTGCCAGCGCGATGGCCCATGGCGGTTCCGGCCAACCCGACTGGAGCCTGGCGAGGCACCCCCAGCGTGTACCGGCTGGCTGCCAGCTCACCCTCGGCCAGGTATTTCCGCAGCGAGGGATGCATAGGGTTATCCGGCCCCCACTGACGTCGGCTCGCTAACCAGGATGACGTCTGCTGGAGGGATCTCGCGTGGCACCAGCGGGCGGAACCGTTTCAGCTGGCCCACGAACCAGGGGAGACTGAGTAACGTTACCAGCACTCCCCAGATCGCAAGGAAGAAGTAGCACAGGACCTCGAATTCGAGCTGCTGCGTCCGGGGCGAGTTGGACACCTCGTAGACCGCCAGGAAGGGGTTCGGCAGGGCCCACCAACCTGGCTCGTTCTGGTAGCGGATCTGATCGTAAAAGAGGATGTAGGCGATGACTGAGGGAATGGAACTTCCCAGACCGACGAGCAGGGCAGCGATGAGCCAGTTGAAGACCGAGCGGATCTGGTTGGCCAGCAAGTAGGTCCGCACGAGGACGGCTGACATGCCATAGCAGTAGGCGTAGAGGGCCACCAGCACCATGCCGCGAAGCAGGGCGAGGACGCCATCGTGCTCGTTGGCCGTCGTTAGGACCGATTCCAGCATCAACACCGATCCCAGGAAGCTGAGCACGAGGAGCGTTACCGAGTAAACCACGCCTCCGGCAGCGCCGGTAAAGAAGAAGAACGCCACTAACCGAAGCAACGGATTGCGTGGGATGGTGCGCGCCACGCGAGGAGCCCAGTGATCGCGCTCGCAGATACTGATCCACAGTTGCAAACAAAGGATGGGCGGCACGGTCAGAATGTAGAAACCTACGGGGATGGACTGGTAGGTCGCCGACATCGACAGCGTGATCATCGCAAGCGAGATCGAAACAATCACCCAGGCGACGAACAGGTAGACGCGCAGGGGGAAGATGCGATTGGCGGCCGGGGCACTGATGAGCGCCACGGAGTAAAAGAACATTAGCCCCGAAACAGCCAGGACGCCCAGCACAATGCTGAAAGAGATGCCCAGGTTCTCGGCCACCCAATCGCCGACATTGCCGGCCATGATGATGGCCACCGTGCCCATGGTGAGCATGGCACACCCCCAGGCCAGCTGGACAAATCCGAGAAAGCAGATGAACGCCTTCACCGGCCGGCTTCCTGGGAGTGCCGCTAGCAGCAGCGCCAGGATGATGCCGAAGGTCATGGCCAGAAGGTCGATCCCCAGCACCAGGAGAATGGTTGGAATGTCGATACCGCGTAGCAGATAGGTGAAGGTCATGAACGGCGCGCAGGCACTGAAGATGAGTAACCCAAGCACGGACGCCGCGAAGAATTTGCCCCAGATGATCGATGTCGGTCGTAATGTCGAGATGAACATGAGATCGACGTTGTGGTCAGAACGCTCGGCCCCCAGGCGGATCGATGCATAGACCGGAACCAGGATCATGATGGTCCAAAGCAGGATGCCCTGCTGGACCTGGAAGATCGAGTTGCCGGCGTTCCAGTCGATGGCTGACGACTGCCCCCGGGCCTCGCGCACCAGCAGCGAGGTGCCGAGCAGAAACAGCTGCAGGCCCAGGAACAGGATAAGGATACCGACTACCATGCGGCTCTTGACCGCCTGGCGCAGTTCTTTGACGACAATCGGATTGAGCCGGTCGTCGCACCAATCGAGGATCGCAGCCAGGTTCATTGCACGTCGCCCTTGGTGACGGTCATGAAGATCTGTTCGAGGTCGGCCCGCAGCGGGCGGAACTCCAGGATACGGAACCCTTGCTGACAAAGGTCCGTCAGTAATGCGCAGCAGCCTTCCTCGTCGGACACCAGGTCCACTTCCACGAAATCATCTTGCAGCCGGGCCTCATCGATGGTCGGTTGCAGAAGCAGATACTTGTGCAACGCCTCCAGACGATCCAGCGGCCGAATGATGATGGTACGATGCGGCGTTTCTTCCTTGAGCTGGTCAAGCGTGCCTGCCCGGAGCAGCCGGCCACGCTCGATGAACACCGCTCCGTTACAGATTTCTCCCAGTTCGGTAAGAATGTGGGAGCTGATGAGAATCGCCTTGCCCTGACCTGCCAGCACCTTCAACAGCTCGCGCAGTTCGATGCGGGCGCGCGGATCAAGGCCGCTGGCCGGCTCGTCCATGACCAGCACCGGGGGATCGTGTACGAGAGCCCGGGCCACGCTCACCCGGTTCTTCATGCCCTTCGACAGTGCGTTGAGGTGCTTCTCGCGGATGCCGAGAAGGTTGGTGAACTCCTCGATCTCCTCGACGACGCGCTTGCGCCGCTGCCCCTGAATGCCGTAGGCTCGCGCGAAGAAATCAAGATACTCATGCACCGAGATATCGCGGTGTTCGGGCAAGCTATCTGGGACGTAGCCCACCATGCGATGGGCCCTGTCGGGATACTCCACCACCGAGACACCATCGACGTAGCAATCGCCGCTGGACGGTTCTTCCAGCGCGCAGAGTACCCGCATCGTCGTGCTCTTGCCCGCACCGTTGGGCCCCACGAAGCCAAACACCTGTCCCGAGGCGAAGGAAAAAGAGATGTCGTTGACGGCCCGGGTCGAACCGTACGACTTGCGCAGATTGGTGATCTGAACCTGCATGGTTACCTCTGGGCTACTCGGCCACGGGGGGAGCCATCAATCCCAGCACAACGGATTCACTGGGGCGAACTCGTGCGCCCTTGAGCGCCTGCTCGAGAAAGGGCGTCTCCTCCAGGACGGCGAGATAGGTCCCGGGACCCAGCAGATCCTCGGGCTTTTTCACCGCGCTGGCGATGCCCAGAGCCCAGTCCGAACCATTGTAGATGCGGCGCCAGTTTTCCAGGGGCAGCGCATTACGCCGGCCCTTGTTCTGCGCACTCAGCGTGGCACTGCCACCTGCCGAGATCGGCCCCGCCGTGTACACCTGCCCCTTTTCATCCACCAGGGTCAAGGTGCGCACATCGGCCCCCAGGGCGTTGATAACCTCCATGCCTTTGCCGTCCCGGCGCAAATTCAGGCGCTCGCGCCGGGTCTCGCTGCGGCGGAGGGTGAAATGTGACGGCACCCGGGCCACCACCCATCCCCGGGCCAGGTGCTGCTTCCCCTCGGTCCAATTGAGGGTGGAAAATGTGGTGAAGGCCGGGTGTTCCGTCCCCTGAATCATGACCTCGGTCTGGTCGGTGAAGGTCAGCCCATCGCCCGGGGTCATGGGGCTATAGAAGGCTGCCTTGCCCAGGGTCGTGGCGCGGCGCTCGTTCTCATCCAGGAAGGTGAATCCCGCCACCCGCGTCTGCCCTTGCCAGCCTTCCGCGATGAGCATGTAGACCAGGATACCCAGGCAGAAGAACCCCGAGAGAACCGGCACCGTCCAGAGCAGCCAGATTCGCTTATTCTTGCGAGAAAGCACCACGAGATTGACTGGCCCGATGGCGATGCCGAAGAGGATGATAAGGGCAAACAATCCCCGCACGGGAATGCCCAGGTCATCGACCACCGAAAAATTCATGTTTAGATCAAGAAGGCTGCGGGTGGACTTCCACGGCATCCCCGTCCCCGAAGCGGTCGAGGCAACCACCTGCCACCGATCCGACGACCATTTGGATGAGTTGCGATCTGGCGCGACCATGCACACGCCGAAGCCGGGACGATAGACGTCCAGCCCCTGAATCTTCTGGACGGTCTTGCTCCATCCACCCGGCAACTTGACCTGGCCCGGCCCCACGATCAACAGGCCGCCACCAGCCTCCACATACTGCCACAATGCCGTCAGGATCGCTCGCGTTTCGGGAGAACTTCGTTCAAGTTCTTCCAGGTCCTCACGGAGGAGGGTGATCAGGTCGTACCGCGAGTAGGCCAGCCAGTTTGTACTCCACGAGGAAACGCCGACGCTGGCCCGCAGATACTGGCCATCGAATGCATCGTAGACCGGAACTGGGACCGCAGCCCCCGGAGGACCCGGAGGCGGTCCTGCAATCGGTCCCGCCATCGCGCCGGGAGGCGGCCCCCCTGGCCCCGGTGCGACAAGTACTGGAGGACCCCCCGGTACCCCCCCACCCATGCCCCCCATACCTGCACCCATCATGGGGACCGGAACCCCTCCGCGAAACCCCTCAATCTTGAAGAACTGCTCGTTCACCCGCATGCTCACCAGCACCAGGGTATCAGGGTTGGAGCTGCGCGGACCCCAGCCACGGAAGGCTGGACGCCTTGGGTGGAAGTGCGCCGCCTGGACATTGCTCTGAACAGGGTTCAAGGGAAAGGCATCGTCCTGGCGCAAGCCGTCGATGAAGATGCGGGCATAGTTTCCTGCCACGTCGGGCACAGCCGGCTGCAACACCGAGAGTATGCTAATCGCCCCCGCCGGGACGTCTGCACTCTTGCTCAGCGAGCGCAGCCCGGTGGAGTTGCCGCCAACCGAATAACTGTTGGCGGGTATGACGATGGCGACGTTCCGGCTCCGGGCTCCCCGGTTCTGAATCTGGAAGCGATACTCGGTGTAGCCGTGGGACGGTTGCCCCCGCGGCTCGTACTCGAGGACCACTTCAACCTCGCCGTAGCTCATGCGGGCAGCCCAGGCGGACCCCACTCCGCTAGGCAGAAGAGCCGCCGCCACGACCAGACCTGCGAGAAAGCAAGGGTGTTTAGCCATCGGTCTTCTCCGCAAGGGAAAAATCACCGGGGAGGTTCAGGCCAGCGGCGTCCACCTTGTCAAGCAGTTCCTGTACCACTGCGAAGGTATCGACCTGGTCCAGCCGCGCCTTGTAATTCAGGATGAGCCGGTGGTTGAGCACCGGTGCAGCCACCATCTGGACGTCCTCGAATCCCACCGTCGGGCGGCCTTCCAGCAGGGCCATGGCCCGGGAAGACTCGGCCAGGGCGATGGCCGCGCGGGGAGAGGCGCCATGGGTCACGTACGATTTCACCATGTCCGGGGCTTCCGGAGCGCGGGCGTGTGTGGCGGCTACCACCCGGGCAATGTACCGAGCCACCGGTCGAGGGAGGAAGATGCGCTCCATGCTGGCGAAGATCTGACGCAGTTCGTCTGGATGAATGTGCCAGCTGGGCGCGGGCGGCGAGCCATGACGTCGGGTCGAAATGATCCGGTCGAGCGTGTCGGCATCGGCGGGCGGCACCACCAGCTTGAAGAGGAAACGATCGAGCTGGGCTTCCGGCAACGGGTAAGTGCCCTCAAGCTCGATGGGGTTCTGGGAAGCCAGAACGAAGAACGGGTCCGGTAGCTCGCGCGTCGTTCCCAGAAGGGTCACCGAGCGTTCCTGCATGGCCTCGAGCAGGGCCGACTGGGTCTTCGGCGAGGCACGATTGATCTCATCGGCCAGCAAAATGTGCGTGAAGATGGGGCCCGAGCGAAAGATCATCTCGCGGCCCGCATGGCCTTCCTGAAGGATGTGCGTCCCCAGAATGTCCGAGGGCATGAGATCTGGCGTGAACTGCACCCGCTTGAAATCCAGCCCAAGGAGTTTGCCCAGCGCCTTGACCAGGGCAGTTTTACCCACCCCGGGCACCCCTTCAAGGAGGAGATGACCACGACTCAGGATGGCAGCCAGGACCAGGCGGTGGAGTTCGGGCCGCCCCAGCAACATGCGGTCGAGCTGATCCAGTACGCGCCGGGCCAGATCAACCGAGGGGCGCAACTCCTCGGGACGGAGCAAGACCCCGTTGGTGGTTTCCGTGGTCATCAGGTCACTTCACTCGCGACAGAAGAAAGGTAGACGAGGATGATTATCATTTGGATCCAGCGGGCCGGTCGAAATAGCGCTGGACAGCGCCTCGATGCCTTGGCAGAACCACCTGGGTAGTAGCCGAGCCGCCCCCTGCCTGTGCACCCGCCAGGGCGCCCCCAGCGCTGCGACCGCTCCGCGACTTGTCTGGCTGGGGAGCCCCGGCCGTCAAGTTAGTGATCTGCGACTTCTTCATGGCTTGCAATTCGCTCGGCGGCAGCTCTTCTTCCTTGAATTTTGCTCCTTCCTCGCTGGATTCGTCTCCGAAGTTAAGCTTGGCCGGCCCAGGTCCGCGCGTGACACCCCCCTTACCGCCTTCCTCGCTCTGGGCCAGGGCGTCGGTCAGGTCGCTCTTGGCCCCATTCTCCTTCAGATAGGCCGCCAGGCCTTCACAGTCACACTCGCCGGCCTTGTCGCACTTTTCCAGGTCCTCGGGCTTGAGCAGCTTGGCCTTGACCAGCCGGCCAATCTTCTCCTTGGTCCCTTGCTTGGCGTTCTTCAGCGCCTCCATGAGTTTCTTGGCCTGCTCGGGCGTCAGGGTGCTGTTGCGAATGGCCTCCAGCGTCTCGGCATCCAGACCACTTTCCAGAAACTCATTTTCGTCCGCCGCTTTCCGGGCCAGGGCGGCCATCTCGTTCATGGCCTCGGCCAGCTGCGCCTTGTCCATCTTGCTGGCCAGCTTGTCCATGGCCTTGGTAAAGACCTCCACGCGGCCGAGATCTTCCATTTTCTTCGTGGCCGATTCCGCCGTCTGTTGCGCTGCCTTGTTGGCCAGGTCCTGCAGGTGATCCAGCGATTCGAGTGTCTTGATCGGGTCCTTGCCCCGGGCCTCCTTGCGCACCTGCTCCAGGTTGGCCTTCATGTCGCCGGCGCGCTGCTGGTCGAGCACCTTCTCCTTTTCAAGCACGTCGATCTGCTTGCTCAACTTTTCGGCTTCCTTCCCCACGTCGAGCAGACCGCCACCAAACTGAGCCGCCCAGGAAGGCAGCAGGTACGCTGCCGCCAGGAAAGCCGTTCCCAGGCTCAGTAAGAGCAGACTGCGGCCACTGCGCCAGCGAAGCGTGGGTAGATGGACCTCAGGCAGTTGCCCCTGCCAATCTCCCAGCGATTGTTCGGCCCCGGCCATCAACAGGCCACCGCACTGAGCATGGCGATCCAGGGCAGCACGCACCTGGTTGGGGGCAGGCAATCGCCTGGCGGCCAGCCAGGCAGCAGGAAGCAGCGCAAGCGGAAGGCTTGCCAGGCCCCACAGGAGTTCTTCGATATTCAGGTAGGTGCAGTTGCGCAAGGCGAAGATAGCCACACCAAGGACGAATGCCCACACGGTCAAGGCAGCGAAGGAGTATTTCAGTAAGTAGAGCAGGCCTAACTGCGTGCGAAACTGCTCGATGGACTTTTCCTCGACCTGTCCAGTCATGGGCCATGTTCCTCGAGAAGTGTCCTAGTGACGTGTGACAGCGATGATTCTCCCGGTTCCTGGCCAGCACGTCAAGCATTCCCAGGACCGATTCTGGTTCCTCGCTGGGGGTAGATATGCCCCCCGGGAAGAAAATGTTGAACCTTGCCGCAGTTCTTGCTCATGGATTGCTCAATAATTCGTCGAACTCGGCAGAATCTTTCCGGAACAGTTCCGTCATGGTAGCATCAACAGGGTTGTCTGCCTGTCTCCCACCCCGCCATCTGCCGGAAAGGTCGTTCCATGTCGCGCGTTGTCCTCACCATCCTGGCCCTGGTAGTTTCTGCCAACTTGCTCCCTGCAGCCGATAGCCCGCCTCCACCGCTCAAGCTCGGTATCATCGGCCTGGACACCTCGCACGTGGTTGCCTTCACGCAGCTGATTAACCGGCCCAACAAGGGCGCGCTGGAGAACATCCGCGTGGTGGCAGCTTTCCCGGCCGGCAGCCCTGATCTGCCCATCAGCGCCAACCGGTTGGCCGGCTTCACAAAGACGCTCAAGGAGAAGCACAAGGTCGAGATCGTTGATTCCATCGAAGAGCTGCTCAAGAAGGTCGATGCCGTCCTTCTCGAAAGCGTTGATGGACGGCCGCATCTCGAGCAGGTGCGCCCGGTCATTCTGGCCGGCAAGCCAGTTTTCATCGATAAGCCCGTGGCAGCGTCCCTGGCCGACACTCTGGCTATTTACGACCTGGCGAAGAAGCACAAGGTTCCCTGCTTCAGCAGTTCCTCGCTGCGGTTCCACGGCCGTCTCAAGGAGCTGGCCGGCGATCCAAAAGTGGGGAAAATCGTTTCCTGCGAAGCGACCGGGACGGTGGATCCGCTCAAGGGCCATCCCGAACTGTTCTTCTACGGGATTCATGGCATCGAGATGGTTTTCACGGTGCTGGGAGCCGGGTGTGAAAGTGTCACCTGGAAGGACGGGGTGGTGACCGGCACCTGGAAGGACGGCCGAATTGGCATCTTCCGGCCGGCCAAGGGTTACAAGGTGGTGGTGAAGGGCGACAAGGGAACGGCCGAGAGCGGCGGCGGCAACTACGAGGGACTGGTCCAGGCCATCGCCACCTTCCTTCGCACCGGAAAAGCCCCTGTCGCACCTGAGGAGACCATCAACCTGGTGGCGTTCATGGTCGCCGCCGAGGAGAGCAAAAAGGCGGGTGGTAAGCCTGTGCGCATCGAAGCTGTCATGGAGCAGGCGCGCAAGGAACTCGCCGCTCGCGGCAGCAAGTAGGAGCTGGTCTTGAGAGCACAGACCTGTCCGGGTCGCGGAGGCCGGCTCCACCTCGCGTGGTTGGTGTTCCTGGCTTCCATCGGAGTCGCTGGGCTGGTGGTGGCCGCCCTGGTGGTGGATACCCCTGGGATACTCCCGGGGTCCACTACCGCTCCACGCCCACTGATGGTGTTCTGCGCCGCCGGCCTCCGCATCCCGGTTGAGGCGGCCGCCCGTCGCTATCAGGAGGAGTACGGCACTGAGATTCAACTTCAGTACGGCGGCAGTAACACCCTGCTCGCCTCCCTGGAGGTCGCCGATCGGGCCGATCTCTTCATCCCTGCCGACGATAGCTACACACGCACGGCGAGGGAACGAGGGCTCGTCGCCGAGGTTGTTCCGCTGGCCAGCATGCGCCCAGTGCTGGTGGTGCGCGAGGGTAACCCCAGGCAGATCCGCTCGCTGGACGATCTCCTCTCACGAGATTTGCGCATCGGACAGGCCAACCCCGAGGCAGCCGCCATCGGCAAGCTTGTGGCCGATACTCTTAAACCGACCGAGCGCTGGGCACAGTTTCAGAAACGAGTGGCGGTTACCAAGCCGACGGTGACCGACGTGGCCACCGACGTTCAACTAGGGGCCATCGATGCGGCCATGGTGTGGGACGTCACCCTGAAAGCCATCCCGGGGCTCGAACGGGTGCCGGCGCCGGTCTTCGACCAGGTCCAGGCGTCGCTTTCGGTCTGCGTGGCGGCGCGCACTGCGCAGCCCACGGCGGCGCTCCGGTTCGCGCGCTTTCTCGCCGCCCGCGACCAGGGTCTGCGTGACTTTGAAACGGCTGGTTTCGAGGTCGTGGCTGGGGATCGCTGGAGCGCAGCGCCCCAGCTTCGGCTGCTGGCGGGGGCTATGCTTCGTCCCGCCATCGAAGAAACGCTCACCCGCTTCGAGCAGCGCGAGGGAGTGCAGATCACCCGGGTCTACAACGGTTGTGGCATTCTGGTCGCCCAGATGCGCACCGGTGGAGCCACCCCCGATGCCTTCTTCGCCTGCGATGCCGATTTCATGAAGCAGGTCCATGACCTGTTCGCCGAGCCGGCCACCCTCTCCAGCAACCAGTTAGTCCTGCTCGTGGCGCGCGGCAATCCGCATGGCATTCGTCGCCTGCGCGACCTGGCCAAACCAGGCCTGCGGGTGGGTATCGGCCACGAGAAACAGTGCGCAATGGGGGTACTCACCCAGCAAACCTTGCGCGAGGATCGATCTCACGACGTGGTGATGAAGAACGTGAAGGTGCAATCCCCCACCGGCGACATGCTCGTCAACCAGATGCTCACTGGCTCGCTCGATGCTGTGATCGCCTACATCAGCAACGCAGCCGGCCACGCGGATCAACTCGAAGCCATCCCCATTGACATCCCCTGCGCCATCGCCGATCAGCCGTTTGCCCGGGGCCGCTCCACCGAATACCCCTACCTGCTGGGTCGGCTGCTCGATGCACTACGCTCGCACGAATCGCGCGAACGCTTCGAGGCGTTTGGCTTTCGATGGAAGGGGGCCGCGCCGCGATGACCCCGAGTGATCTCCCCCGGCGATGGCTGGGAGACCGCGCTTTTCTCGCCTGCCTGGTCGTCCTGGGAGGCACCTATGTGGTGCTCATCCTGGCCATGCTCGGCGCCGATCTTGCTTACACCACTCCAGGCCACCTGCTCGAGGCACTCTCCAGCCGAGAAATCCGATTCGCCGTGCGCCTGAGTTTGCTCTCCAGCACGCTAACCGCCATCTTGTCGCTCTGGGTGGCCGTCCCGCTGGGATATCTCCTGGCCCGGTTCGACTTCCCGGGCAAAAAGCTGCTCGATGCCCTCCTCGACATTCCCGTGGTCCTCCCTCCGCTGGTTATCGGCCTTAGCCTGCTCATCCTGTTTCAGACGCCGGTGGGCCGAGGCATCGAGCGTTTCGTGCCAGTGACCTATGCCGTCCCCAGCGTGATCCTCGCGCAGTTCGCCGTCTCCGCCGCCTTTGCAGTACGCACCATGCGCGTCACGTTCGATCAGATCACGCCGCGGCTGGAGCAGGTGGCGCTTACCCTGGGTTGCTCGCGCAGCCAGGCGTTCTGGTGGGTGGCCTTGCCCGAGGCCTGGCGCGGCGTGGTGACAGCCGGCACACTCAGCTGGGCCCGCGCACTGGGAGAGTTCGGGCCCGTCCTGGTCTTTTCGGGAGCTACCCGGCTGCGCACCGAGGTGTTGCCCACCACGGTATTTCTCGAGCTATCCATCGGAAACCTGCACGGCGCGGTGGCGGTGTCTCTGCTCATGGTGGCGGCTGCCCTGGTGGTGCTTCTCATCGTGCGGATCTTTGGCCTGGGGCGCGCGGGATGATTCTTCTCGAGCAACTCTGCATCTCGTCCGGGTCGTTTCGCCTCCAGGGCATCGACCTGCGCGTCGCCGCTGGCGAGTATGGCGTGTTGATGGGCAAAACTGGGTGCGGCAAGTCTACCCTGCTCGAGGCCATCTGCGGCCTTCGTCCCGTCCTTGCCGGCCGGATTCTGCTTCTGGAACGCGATGTCACCCACCTGCCACCCGCGCTGCGCGAAGTGGGCTATGTCCCCCAGGATCTGGCACTGTTTCCCTCGCTCCGGGTGCGCGATCACCTGGCCTTCGCTCTGGAGGTCCGGCGTTTCTCCCGGGCCGCCATCCACGATCGCGTCGCCGAGTTGGCTCAGATGCTGGGCATTACCCACCTGCTCGATCGTCGGCCGCGCGGACTGTCCGGGGGAGAATCGCAGCGCGTCGCCCTGGGACGGGCGCTCTCATTTCATCCGAAGGTCCTCCTGCTCGACGAACCCCTTAGTGCGCTGGACGAGGACACCCGAGGCGAAATGATCGAATTGTTACAGAATATCCAGGCACGCACCGGCGTGACGACCCTGCACGTCACCCATAGTCTTTCCGAAGCTCGGCGCCTGGCCAACCGGCTGTTCCTGGTCGACCAAGGGACCCTTCGTGAGCTGCCCGCGGTCGAAAGACACCCATGATCGTGCGCGTCCGCTTTCATGCCCAACTTCGTCAGAAGGTCGGTCAGGTGACCCAGACCGTGGCGCTGCCCTCTGGCGCCACCATTCACTACCTGCTAGGCCAGCTGGCGCGCACGCATCCCGCCGCGGGTGCGCTACTGCTGGAAGCGGCAGGTAAAAAGTCGCCCTCACTTCTGGTGTTCGTGGGCGACGAGCAAGCCACGGCTGACCAGCCTCTGGCAGAAGGCGACGAGATCATCCTGATGACCCCCATCGCCGGTGGAGGCCTGCCATGTCTACCCGGGGCCTGAGCGACGCAGAATGGGCCATGGTGGAATGGCAGCTGGACGTGCCCGGTTTCGGCCCCGAGGCCCAGCTTCGCCTGAAGCACGCCACAGTCCTGGTGACTCGCGTGGGCGGAGTCGGCGGTGCGCTGGCCTATCAGCTTGCGGCCGCGGGAGTAGGTCGGCTTCGCCTGGCCCATGCTGGATCTGTGCATCCGGCCGACCTGAACCGACAGCTTCTGATGACCCATGCCGGCCTCGGTACGCCACGCATGGAGATCGCCCCGGCCCGCCTGCGCGACCTGAACCCCTACCTGGATATCGACGCTGTGGCCGAGAATGTGACCGACGAAAACGTCGACCGGCTGATGGAGGGAGTAGACGTGGTGGCCTGCTGCGCCCCGCTGTTCGGCGAGCGCCTGACGCTGAACCGCGCAGCCGTTCAGCGAGGCGTCCCGCTCGTCGATTGCGCCATGTACGCCCTCGAGCTTCAGGTGCTGACGGTGCTTCCGCGCCAATCGGCCTGTCTGCAGTGTCTCTACCCCGAATCGCCACCCGCCTGGAAGCGTCGCTTCCCGGTGCTGGGAGCCGTGGCCGGCACCGCGGGTAGCCTCGGCGCCATGGAGGTGATCAAGGTACTCACCGGGCTGGGAGAGCCGTTGGCGGGCCGTCTGCTGCTCGGCGACCTGCGCGACATGAGCTTCCGGCGCGTGAGTGTGAAGCGTCGCCCGGATTGCCCCCTCTGCGGCTAACTTCAAGGAGCCGTCATGACCTCCCTGTTCGATCTGAGCGGAAAGAAGGCCCTGGTCACCGGCGCAACCCGGGGGATCGGCCTGGTGGTGGCCCAGGCGCTGATCGCCCAGGGAGCCGAGGTGATCATCACCGGGCGCAAGGCCGAAACGGTGGAAGCCGCGGTCGAGCAGCTACGTCTGACCGGAGGCCGGATCCACGGCATTCCCTGCCACCAGGGGAACCCGGCCGCCATCGAGGCGCTGTTCACTCGACTCGACAGCGATGGGATCGTGCCGGATATCGCCGTCATCAACGCCGCCACCAATCCCGCCATGGGTGGTCTGCTCGACGTCGAACTCGATGCCTGGCAGAAGATCCTGGAGGTGAACCTGACGGGCGCTCTGCTCACGGCGCGCGGAGCCATTCGCCGGATGCTGCCTCAGCAGCGAGGCAGCGTGGTGTTCATGGCTTCGGTGGCAGGCATCGAGCCGATGGTCGGCCTGGGAGCCTACAGCGTGAGCAAGGCAGGCCTGCTGGGCCTGATGCGTGGCCTATCCCGGGAGGTGGGCTCGGACAACATTCGTGTCAACGCCATCGCGCCTGGTCTGGTCGAAACCAGATTCGCGCAGGCGCTGTTCGAGGATAAACCCACCTACGAGACCGTGTTGCAGCGCACGCCGCTGGGTAGGCACGGCCAGCCGCGCGACATCGCAGGTGCGGTGCTGTTCCTGGCGTCGGAGGCGGCCGCCTGGGTCACCGGCCAGGTCCTGATCGTCGATGGCGGCGGGCGCGTGTAGCGCGCCGAGATCGACTTCGGCGCCGGCTCTGGTGCTCGGCGAAGATGGTCATGATCGCGTCACCTGGATCGCACAACTCCGGGTCGGCCGTCTGGTTCACGCGCCAGCGCCAATGATTTCCCAGAATATTGGTGGCCGTTCCGCGGATGAAGGAACCACACACAAACCCCTCGTAATCGGCGTAGTGCCGGTTCATCTCCATGAGCACCTGATTGCCGACCTGAATCCAGGTGCCGTTCTGAAACTTGCCGGAGGGAGAAGTGTAGTTGAGCGTACCCCCCGGCAGGTAGCGAAAGACATAGAAACTGCCATCGGAGTCGTGGCCCGCCCAACAGGTGTCCACCAGACGCGGCCGACTGACCAGGGAGACCCAGTCGCGCGGAAGCCTCCGCGCGCGTTCCACAAGCTGACGACTCAGGCCGATCAATCCGCGCACACGCGGCATCAGCGCCAGAATCTGCATCTGCAGTCGCAGGAAACCGGCTCGATCGTCCTGGGTGTTTTCTTCCAGCCAGTCGGCGTAAACCTGCAAGGTGGCGAGGTCCTCGGGGTAGCGGTCAATTTGGCGGAGGAATGCTGCCTCGTCGAGCATGGCCGACTCTACCCGGGGTGGTGAGGGAATGCCTGCTCTATTTTACTCACTACGAGGCCGACCCGAGCTTTTCTCCCACGTACAGGGTGGCGATGCCGAACGTCATTGGATGCCAGCGAACGTTGACCATTCCGGCGGCCTCCATCAGTTTCCCCAGCGCAGCGCCGTCGGGAAACTCAAGGACGCTGGCAGGCAGGTAATCGTAGGCTCGGTCCCGGCTGCGCGACACCAGCTGGCCGATCCGGGGCAGAAGCACCTTGAAGTACAGTCGATAGAGCGAGCCAAATACCAGACCGCGCGGCCGCGAAAACTCCAGGATCGCTATCCGGCCGCCTGGTCGAGCCACCCGCACCATCTCCGCCAGGCCGCGCTGGGTATTCGTCACATTCCGTAGCCCGAATGCAACCGAGACAATCTGAAAGGTCGCATCGGGGAACGGCAGCTGCTGGGTGTCGGCCTCGATGTAGACGATGCGGTCGCTGGCCTTCCGCGCCGAGGTCTTTTGCTCCGCGCGAAGCAGCATCGGCCGGCAGAAATCGCTACCCAGGATGGGGATTTCTCCCTTGCTCGCGCGGTCGTAAGCCAGGGCCAGGTCACCGGTTCCAGTACATACATCGAGAATCGGGCCCGCGCCGGGTCGCGGCGGTACCATCCGCGTCGTGCGCCAGCGCCAGTAACGATCGATATTGAAGCTCAGGAGATGATTCAGCAGGTCGTACCGGGGCGCGATGTTGCCGAACATGTCGCGGATACGACTCTCTCGCTTGTCCACCACAGAACTCGACACGATTCCTCCTCGTCTGGGAACGCGATGATGGCGTACATTCAGGTTGCTTCATACTATAGACGGTAACTCCGCGCGGGACCCCATGCCAACGCACACCGTGAACAACCTGCAGCCCCTGTCGATATTGCTAGCTTCCTCCGAGGCGGTCGGGTTCGCCAAAACTGGAGGCCTCGGGGATGTCTGTGGGTCGCTGCCGCAGGCGCTTGCACGGCTGGGTCATCGCTGTGCCCTCATCCTCCCGCTGTATCGCTCAGCCCGGAACCGCAAGCCAGCCCCTGTTCCCACCGAGCATGTCTTTAACGTCGTCGTCGGCTCGCGAGTGGTGGGTGGACGCCTCTGGTACACCCAGGTTGGCGATGTTCCAGTGTGGCTGGTCGATCACGAACACTACTTTGACCGGGACGATCCCACCCACGGACGCGGAATCTACCAGTGGAGCGACGCCGACGGCTCGCGGCACGACTACTCCGATAACTGCGAACGGTTCACCTACTTTAACCGCGCTGTCCTCGAAGTCCTGCCAAGGATCAACCTTTGGCCGGATGTCCTCCACGTCAACGACTGGCAGACCGGGCTCATCCCTGTCTACCTGGCGGAACAATATCGTCATCGTCGCGACCAGACACACGCCTACGGCTGGCACGGCATCGGCACACTGCTGACCATCCACAACATCGCCTTTCAGGGGGTGTTCGGCTACCAGGACATGGCCCTGGCCGGGCTGGACTGGCGACTCTTCTCGACCCGACAGCTTGAGTATCATGGTCAACTGTCGTTTCTCAAGGCAGGCGTCCTCTTCGCCGACCTCCTGAACGCGGTCAGCCCTACCTATGCCCGCGAGATCCAGACCGCCGAGTTTGGCGTGGGGCTTGAAGGTGTGCTGCGTTCGCGCCGCCTGCAACTTCACGGCATCGTCAATGGAGTCGATTATTCCGTCTGGGATCCACGCCACGACGCGCACATCGTGGCGAACTATTCCTCCGACGATCTTTCGGGCAAGGCACTGTGCAAGCGCGCCCTGCAGCTGGAGGTGGATCTCCCAGCCGAGACGAAGACGCCCCTGTGCGGCGTGGTCGCGCGCTTGACCCAGCAGAAGGGTGTCGATCTGATTCTCGAGGTGGCTCCGCGGATTCTGGAAGAGGGCGTACAGTTGGTGGTGCTGGGCGAAGGCGACCCGGCCATCCACGCGCAACTCGAGGAACTACGCGCGCGATTCCCCACTCGCTGTGCCGTCCGCCTGGGCTTCAGCGAACCGCTCGCTCATCGCATCGAAGCCGGGGCCGATCTGTTCCTTATGCCATCAGCCTTCGAGCCGTCCGGCCTGAACCAACTCTACAGCCTGCGCTACGGCACTCCGCCCGTGGTCCGCGCCACTGGTGGCCTGGCCGACACTGTGGTGGACACCACGCCAGACAGCTTGGCCAACGGATCGGCTACTGGTTTTCGCTTCGACGCCTACACCTCCGAAGCCTTCGCCGAGGCGCTGAAACGCGCCTTGCACCTACTCCGCGACGAGCCCGACACCTGGCGAACTATTCAACGCAACGGTATGCGCCAGGACTGGTCGTGGGAGCGCAGCGCAGCCGAGTACGTCGCACTCTACCGGCAGATTAAGGCCCGGCGAAATCCGAGCGGGGCGTGCGGTTGAGTCTCCCTGCTTGATCTGGTACCCTAAATCTTCCCACCCAAGCATCTTCTTTCCCTCCCCGCGCGAGGCTGCGCCTTGATCCGATTGACTGGCTCCCTCCGACGATTCTGCGATGGGTTGACCCGGCGGGACCTTCTGCACCTGGGTGCGTTGACTCCCCTGGGGCTGACACTGGGGACGCATCAGCCAGGTCAGGCCGGCGACCAGTCTCCCGGGCATCTCGCCGGGTTTGGCCGTGCAAAGCGCTGCATTCTCCTCTGTCTGTGGGGGTCGCCCAGCCAGATCGAAACCCTTGACCCCAAGCCCAATGCGCCTGTGGAAGTGCGCGGCGAACTTGGCTCCATCGCGACAGCCATCCCCGGTGTGCGCCTGGGTGAAATCCTGCCCAGGACGGCTCGCATTCTCGACCGTACCTGTGTGCTGCGATCGCTTACGCATCCCTACCCGATTCACGGGGTAGCCTTTGCCACCACCGGGGTGCCCACCACCGACATCCCCCTGGAGACGCGCTCCCGCGATCCGCGTCACTGGCCGTTCATTGGATCTGTCCTCGATCATCTCGCTGAAAAGAAGTCTGGCCCTGCCCGGGGTGTCCCGCGCAACTTCGGCCTACCGTTCCCGTTCGGCGCTCGACGGGGACCGGCGCGTTCCGGCCCGTTTGGTGGCTTCCTGGGACCGGCGTTCGATCCCGTCTGGTCCGATTTTCAGGCCGAGGGGATTCACACTGTCGAACGCGATGCCGGCACGCCGGGGGTGCCTCCGCGCATGGTGGCCGACCCTTATCTGGGAATCCGCCCCGAGGACCGCTTCGAGCTGGCTGCGGGTCGATCCGACCTGAGCCTAGACCGTCTCGACCGTCGTGTGTCGCTGGTGCGTCAGCTCGAACGCCAGCAGCAATGGCTGGACCAGGCCGGGGCTGCCGGGGTGTTCGACCGACAGCAGGCGCTGGCGCTCTCCGTCCTGAACTCAGGGAAGCTGCGCAAGGCGTTGGACGTGCAGGCCGAACCAGCCGCGCTACGCGAGCGCTATGGCATGTCGCTCTTTGGTCAGTCTTGCCTGGCGGCCCGACGCGTCCTTGAGGTTGGTGGTACCTTTGTGACCGTCTTCTGGGACGAGGTGGGCCTGTTCAACACCGGCTGGGACACTCACGTGCATCACTACCCCCGCCTGCGGGACGAGCTGGGGCCTGGTCTGGACCGGGCCTTTTCCAGCCTGGTACTCGACCTGGAAGCGCGTGGGATGCTCGACGACACAGCGGTGGTGGTGCTCAGTGAACATGGTCGCACGCCCCGACTGCAAAACGTCAAGGGTGGAGGCCGGGACCACTGGTCGCGCGCCTACTCTGCACTGTTTGCTGGTGGTGGGTTTGCCCGGGGTCGAGTGGTCGGCCGCACCGACCGCATCGCCAGCGATGTGGCCGAGACGGCCTTCTCGCCGAAGGATGTGCTGGCAACGCTGTATCATCTCCTGGGAGTCGATCCCCACCTGGAGATCCACGATCGCCTCGGCCGCCCAGTCCCCGTTGGCAGCACCGGCCGGGTCCGACCTGAACTACTGGTCTGAAGCCCGGCTCAGACGACGCGGACCCGGGCAATCTTGCGGTTCCCCACTCGCACGATGAGGCCCGAGGCGACCTCGATGCTGGCGTTGGGATCGACCACCTTCGCACGATCCGGTCCGGTATTCATGCCGCCACCCTGAACGAGCCGGCGCGCCTCGTTGTTGCTTGGTGCCATCCCCAGGGCGACAATCAGCTTGTATGCCTGGATCTTCCCTTCCGCCAGGGCACTACCCTGCAGCTGCACCTCGGGAATCTCTGTGGGATCCTGGCGCTGCGACTTGGTGCGTTCCCATTCGCCACGTGCGGCCTGGGCGGCCGGGGCTCCGTGGTAGAAGGTGACGATCTCTGCCGCCAGCTGCTTCTTCGCCTCCATCGGATGCGTCTGCGCGGGGTCCAGTAGCAGGGCCACTTCCTCGGCGGGCCGATCGGTCAGCAGGTCGTACCACTCCCGCATGATCGTGTCCGGAATGCTCATGGTCCGGTCGAACTGTTCCTGGGCAGCCATGCCGACACCGACATAGTTTCCCAGGCTCTTGCCCATGCGCCGTTCACCATCCAGGCCGCGCAGAATCGGCAGGGTCAGGCACACCTGTGCTTCCTGCCCAGCATCTTCCTGTAGGCGTCGGCCCATCATCAGGTTGAACAGCTGCTCGCTGCCGCCGAGTTCGACGTCGGCCTGGATCTCAACCGAGTCGTGCCCCTGCATCAGTGGGTAGAGGCACTCGTGCAGCGAGATCGGCGTCCCCGAGCCGATCCGTTTGGTGAAGTCGTCGCGCTCCAGCATGCGCTGGACGGTGATGCGTCCCATCAGCTGCATCACCTCGAGGAAGCTGAAACGGCTGAACCACTCGCCGTTGTAGCGCACCTCGGTCCGGGTGATGTCGATCACCTTGCTCACCTGGGCCAGGTAATCTCTGGCGTTGGCCTCCACCTGCTCCTGGGTGAGGCGGGCTCGCGTTTGATCCCGACCAGAGGGATCGCCCACCAGGGCAGTGTAATTGCCGATGATAAGAACCGCCTGATGGCCTAGTTCTTGAAACAGACGCAATTTGCGGAGAGGCACCGTATGCCCCAGGTGGACATCGATTCCCGTAGGATCGATGCCGTACTTGATGCGAAGGGGTTTCCCCGTTTTCACGCTGCGCTCGAGCTTCTTGACCATGTCTTCCAGCGGCGTGATCTGATCGACCCCGCGGCGGAGGAGTGCCAGCTGCTCGGTCACGCTCTTCATCGCAGAACCCCCCGTCAACTAAACATCTGCCATCGCCCGACCGCCTCGAACGCCTGCGGGTAATGGATGATTCGCGGCTCTTTCTGGCCAGTCGGCCAGGCTAGGGCGATCACATCGAACCGGGCTGGCTGCCCCAGCAAGCCATGCCCCCGGAGAAACTCGAGCGCCGCCATCGTGAGTCGTTGCTGCTTGGCGGCATCCACCGACTCAGCGGGTCGGCTGGCGTCGGCCTCCCCCGTGCTGCGCACCTCGACAAAGACAATGGTGGTCCCATCGAGGGCGACCAGGTCGAGTTCGCCCTGCGACGTCCAGTGGTTGCGTGCCAAAATGCGATACCCTGCTCGGCGCAGAAAGCGGGCGGCGGCACGTTCGGAGCGGTCTCCGAACCACCGTCGCCACCAGGGCTTCCGCGCTGGAGAAGGAGAGGCCACAATTTTACGCCTGGGGCTTGTCGGCCTTCTTCTTGCGCCCCTTCTTCTCGGCCCCACCAGCGACTGCTACATCGCCCTTGACCTTGCGTTCCCGCAGGCGGGTGGACTTGCCCACACGATCGCGCAGATAGTACAGCTTGGCCCGACGGACTTCACCGGTGCGCTTCACCTCGATCTTGGTGATCTTGGGCGAATGCACGGGGAAGACGCGCTCCACACCTTCGCCCTGGACAATCCGGCGCACGGTGAACATTTCATCGAGGCCCTGGCCCTTGCGAGCGATCACGACCCCATTGAACACCTGGACGCGCTCCTTCGAGCCTTCGAGGATGCGCTGGTGAACGTCCACGGTATCGCCGATGGTGAATTCAGGGATGTCCTTCCTGGCCCCGGCCTCATCGACAATTCCCATCACTCGGTTCTTCATGACATTCCCTACCTTCTGGATGAATCTCGCCACCAGGGAGCGACCCCTGGTCCGCGAGGCGGCTGTTGGATCGTAACTGAGATTGCTCGCGTCGCCACCGGGCCACGGCCTGATGGTTCCCGCTGAGGAGGACCTCCGGAACCGCCATGCCTCGAAACACGCGGGGGCGGGTGTACTGGGGATATTCGAGCTGGCCTTCCTCGCTGTGCGATTCTTCCACCACACTCTCCGGGTCGCCCAGCACGCCCGGGATGTAGCGGATGATGGTTTCGATCAGCACCATCGCGGGGACTTCGCCTCCGTTGCAGACAAAGTCGCCGATGGAAATCTCGCGGGGCCGCAGCCCCAGACGGATGCGTTCGTCGAATCCTTCGTATCGCCCACAGAGCAGTACCAACCGTTTGTGCTGAGCGAGCTGGGCTACCAGCGGCTGGGTGAGCCGTTCGCCTGCGGGGGTCAGCAGGATCAGCTCTCCCGGATCGGCGGCAGCCTGCACTGCTTCCACACAGGAGTAGACCGGCTCGCACAGGAACACCATGCCGGGGCCTCCCCCGTAGGGCCGGTCATCCACACTGCGATGCTTGCCCGTGGCCCAGTCGCGCAGATTCCACAGGTGGATCTGCACGAGTCCCTGATCGATGGCCGCCTTCAGCAGGCTTTGCGTCAGGTAACCGGAGAAGATCTCCGGAAACAGGGTCAGGACATCGAACCGCATGGGCCACCGCTCAGGCCGTCACAGGGGCGGCTGCGGTTGCCGGGGCGGCCTGCTTGGCCTCGGCTTCCTTCTTCTCCCACACTTCCATGTACTTCTTGAGCAGCACCTGGACGTGCTCGCTAGGTTGCGCACCAACCGACAACCAGTACTTGATGCGCGACGGCACCAATGTGACTCGGTTCTCCTTGACGCTGACGTGCGGATCGTAGGAGCCCAGCTCCTCGATCACCCGACCGTCTCGGGGGCTTCGCCCATCGATGGCGATGATGCGATAATAGTGGCGGTGCTTGCGCCCCATCTGTTTCATGCGAATTCGGACAGCCACAGCGGTTCCTCGCTTGAGAATCAAAAAATCAACCACCGGTGCAGGTTGCTCGGCAACCGGACCGGCGAGCCACGTTCGATCGACTACTTGCGCTTCTTCTTGTTCTTCCGTTCCTTCGCTCGCTCCTTGGGGCTCTTCCGGTGCCCGGTGTCTCCCTTCTTCTTCAGCATATTCGCCCCGGGCAGAAAAGCTCCTGCCTGGCTCATTCCGGTGATCATCTTGATCCGCTCCCAGATGGACATTTTGGCCATCTGCTTCATCAGCGAGCGGACATGATCAAAATGCCCCAGAAACTGCTTGATCTCGGCCGGTTGCGTGCCCGACCCCGCGGCGATACGCCGACGTCGGGTCAGGTCGATGATATCCGGATTGGCGCGCTCCTCCTTGGTCATGGAGTCGATCATGCCCTGAATGCGCTTGAATGCCACTTCCGGGTCTTCGCCTTCGGGGATCATCTCGCTCATGCCGGGCATGCTGCCCAGCAGATCCTTGATCGACCCCATCTTCTTCAGCTGCGAGAACTGCTTCCGGAAGTCGTCCAGGGTGAACGAGCCTTCCTGCATCTTCGCTTGCTGACGCTCGAGTTCCTCCTGGCTCAACTCCAGCTGCGCCCGCTGGACCTTGCCGATCAGGTCCATCAGGTCGCCCTGGCCGATGATCCGGCTGGCGATCCCTTCGGGGCGGAACTCCTCGAGACGATCGACCTTTTCCCCCATGCCGACAAACTTGATCGGCACCCGGGTCACCTCGCGGATGGACAAAGCCGCACCGCCGCGGGCATCGCCATCCATCTTGGTGAGGATCACGCCGTTTAGCTCGAGCGCATCATTGAATGTTTTGGCGCTGTTGACCGCGTCCTGACCCGTCATGGCATCGCAGACGAGGTAGATCTCATCGGGCTTCGCTACCCGGTCGATCTGCTTCAACTCGTCCATCGGCATCTCGGCGACGTGGAGTCGCCCGGCCGTGTCGAGGATGACCGTATCGATCAGGTTCTTTTTGGCGTACTCGACTGCCTTGCGGCACACCTCGACCGGGCTGGAGGGAAACTCGCTAAAGACCGGCACGTTGATCTGCTGGCCCAGCACCTTGAGTTGATCGACAGCCGCGGGTCGCTGCAAGTCGGCGGCTACCAGCAACGGCTTGCGTCCCTGCTCGCGCAATGTCAGCGCCAGCTTGGCCGCCGTCGTCGTTTTTCCCTGTCCCTGCAGACCGCACAGCATCAGGATGGTCGGGCGATCCTTGGCGAAGCGGATGCGGGCATCGACTGGCCCCATCAGGGCGACGAGTTCGTCGTAAACAATCTTGACGATCTGCTCGCTGGGATCGATGGTGCGCAGGACGGACTGGCCCAGCGACCGCTTTGTGACCCGGTCGATGAACGCCTGCACGACGTTGAAATTCACGTCGGCATCGAGCAGTGCCTTGCGCACTTCGGCGATACCGTCCTGGATGTTGGCCTCGGTCAAACGACCTCGGCCGCGCAGCCGTTTCAGTGCGTCGCTCAGGCCACGTTGCAGACCTTCAAACATGGAGCCGTCCCGCTAGGTCTACCTAACCCCCGGTCCTGCGGCGGACACACTGCCTTACCAGGGCGGTAAACCGCATATTATAAGCCCTTCTCGACGCTCGTGCAACGTCGCCGGAGGTGCTTTTCGTTTCACGGCCGCACCTTCCGGGTCCAGATTCACTTCTCCAGTACACGCACGGCCCAGGTTTCCTTCACCTCCGGATCGGCCTCCGCGTTCTTGTAGTAATACCAGGCATTCTGACAGTTGAACGTCCGCTGTCGGCCGAATAGCTCCGAATCGATCACCAAATCGGCATCCACATGCAGGGTGATGAACTGCCCCCAGGAGACGCCGAAACAGGCCAGGTCTCCGGCAGCATCACCCTCGCAGCCGCTGGAAAGGTCCACAGGCACCCAGCCTACATCTTGCACAAAGCACTCGGCCATCACGTGATCTTGCCAATCCTCCTCCTGACCTGGCCCTGCTGGTACCGATGATTTGGCCCAGCGTCCCTGGAGCAAACGGGCCGGAACGCCAGCCGACCGCATCGCAGCCACGAAGACCAGGCTCAAGCTGGCACAATCGCCCTTCTCCATGGCGCAGACTTTGCTTGCCACATTCTCGGCCCCTTTGCTGTCGTAGCGCAATCTTTGTCGGAGGAGCAGATAGACTCGCATCGCCAGGCGCAGATCCGGCTCGCCGGGCTGACGACCTAGACCGTGCTGGGAGAGGTACAATTGAAAGGCAGGCTCGTCGTGGTCGATGGAAGGCGTTACTTGCAGGTAGCGTCGCGCTTCTTCTGGTGAAAGCTCGATCTTCCGTTCCGGCGTTCCAGGGTGCCGTGGCAGCAGTATCTGCGAGTGAAACTCGGCCTGAAAGGAGGTCTCTGTCTTCACCAGCTTCTTGTTCCGACTGCGCAGCAGAAAGAAGGAGCGATGGGGTGGCTCCACCTCGGTGACGGTCTCCGCGGGCGGCTGGAAAGTCATCGCTCGAATCGTCTGACTCGGCAAATCAGGTGGCTTGATTTGAAACACGTTCAGATGCGCCTGGTCGGTGGCCAGGCGATATTCTACGGAGTACTTGACCTCCACCCGCTGCGTCTGAGTCGATTGCAACACATAGCCCGACGGTGACCATCCTGGCGCGAAGGCCAGCCAGTCCACCTGTTCGCCCCGCTTTCGCAGGCGAGCCACCTCCTCGATCACAGGGTGATTCGGATAGCTGCTCCAGCAGGTCCCGTCGCGCTGAAGGATGAACCAACCGCCCCAGGTCGGAAACGCCACGCAGGCAATCTCGGTCCGGGCCTCCTGCAGCGCTTGCAGCCGACTTGCACAGCTATTAGGCAGATTTGTCCAGTCTATGCCGGTTTTCCCGTGCAGTAGCACCCAGCCTCCTTCGGGGCTGATAGCTACCGATTGCAACTCTGCTCCTTCCACTTGAAGCCGCATGAGCGCCTGGCCAAGTTCAGGAGGAATGTCCCGGGAGATGGCCTCGTTCTTGCCGTGGAGCAGGACATACCCACCCCATGGAGTGAAGGCCACACACTTGATCGGCTGGCCCATTGGCAATTTGTCGATCCGTTGACTCACCTCCAGATTGACATTGCTGGTCCAGTATTCCTTTTCGTCCAGCAGCACCACCCATTGATCCGATGGATGGAAGGCCGGTCGACGCACATTCCACCCCTCGACCAGCTGCTGCTCGATCCGTTTCACCAGGGAATGGCTCTTCTGGTTCGACCAGCACTTGCCATCGGTGTTTAGTACAAACCATGCTCCTTCCAGCGGCTTCAGTGGCTGCTTCGCCGTCGCTGCGCGAGGTTGCTCCCCCTCCACGGGGGCAGATTCACCCTGACCGCGCGGCCACCAGGACAGCCCCAGACCGATGGCTCCCACCAGGAGTAACAGGCCAGCTAATACAGACCATCGGGCGGAGAACCTGGATAGTTGGCTCCCGCAGTGAGATTGTTGGCCACTGGCACCGGCAAACGGGGTCAGGGCGCAGAACACCTCGGCGGGAGTCTGATACCGCCCGGCCGGGTCCTTGGCCATCATCCTATCCACCACAGCGATTAACCCAGCGGGCAGATCCCGGCGGTGCATCTTCAACGAGGGTGGCGCTTCCATAACGTGGCGAAGAATCTTGTCGAGGGCTTGTCCACCTGGGAAGGGTACCGTGCCGGACAGCAAGAAGTACAACGTGCAGCCCAGGCTGTAGATATCGGCCCGGATGTCCACCTCGGGGCTGCCACGCGACTGTTCTGGGGCGATGTAGTCTGCCGTCCCCATGATCATGCCCGACTGGGTCAAACCCTCACCCTGTGTCGCCTCGCGCTGAACCCGTGCCAGCCCAAAATCGAGGATCTTGATGATACCCTGCCGGGTGCGCATCAGGTTTTGCGGCTTGATGTCGCGGTGAACCACTCCTTGCTCGTGGGCATACTGCAACCCCAGGGCCGCCTGCCGGATCACCTCACAGGCTTCGTGAACTGGCAAGGGGCCTCGCTGGCGCACCTCGTCGGCCAGGTTCGTGCCTTCCAGGTATTCCATCACCAGAAAGTGAACCGGTCCCGCCTGGTCGGCATCGTAAGCTACCACGATATTGGGATGCACCAGCGAGGCCACGGCCTGCACCTCGCGATGGAAGCGAGCCACCGCATCACTACTTGCCAGAGCGGGTCCAGCAATGGTTTTCAAGGCGACCAGGCGGTCCATGCGGACATGCTGGGCCAGATACACCGCTCCCATCCCACCACGTCCAAGCACGCGCAGCACGCGGTACCGAGGATGCTCAGCCAACTCCGCAGGTATTGTTTCGGTTGGTGATCCTGCCGGTAGAGGCGGCGCAGGTGGTAGTGTCGCCGTCTCTTCGGGAAAAGACGGCCCGGAATCAGGCGGCTGGGGCGTACCGGACATGGATCGATTCCTGCAGGCTCGCACGAAGGGGAAAAGCCCAGAGACGCCTTCATTGTGCTCAGCTTCTCTTCGTTGGCAAGAAGTTTCTCCAATGCGAGCGAAAGCGTGAAGAAAACAAACCAACGCCTCCCGGGGGCCCGAGAGGCGTTGCCAGAAATCACCCAACACTCCTTCCGGCTGGCTTAGTTCTTGTAATACCCCTCGAAGTTAGCGACGAACTGGGCCCAGGTCAGTCGGATCAGGCCATCGTCGCTGCCGTACTGGGCTCCCCCGCTGGTATCGTGTCCCCAGGGGTTGTAGAGTTTCACATACCATACCCCACTGCTTAGATACACGTCGTAGACGTAGTAGGCATGATCCGCAACCACGCCGGCGGAGACGTTGGAGGCACTTTCATTGCTCGATGCGGTGAGCAGCCACCCACCGGTGATCTGGTTCTTCATCGTCTGGGAATTCATCGAACCATTACTGATCCACGTAGACGAATCGCCAGTGAGAGATTTGACAGCAAAGCCGGCCATCTGCCAGTCGGCCCCGGTGGTCGAGTACCAGTAATCCGGATCGATCGGAGTGCCATCGCTGTAGGTCGTGGAGACGTTGCAGGCTTTCAGGTAGGCCTTCAGGTACAATGTGGTCCAAAGCGGCCCAGCGGGCATGGAATTCTCAGTCCAGTCCCCAGTCACCCAATAGGTGGACCACTTCCCGTTGATGTAGAGAGGAATCCCATACTGATCCGAGGTGGCGTTGTACTTGATAAAGCTGAGCAGGTCCTTGTTCGACGCACCTAGGTTCGGGAAACGCCCCGTCCAGTCGGCCACACCTGCCAGTGCTGCCATGAAGGCACAGACAGGACTTTGCTCCTGGTCGATGTGGTACATATTGTCCTTGGCCGGAGGAGCACTATCGCTCAGGAAGGCGCCGGCGACCTGCGTTGGTTCATCGGCTGGCGCGTTTTCATCGTCCATGTCGTCACTCAGGGCCAGGCTGGGCATCGTCAGATGGCGATAGAAGGTGTCGCGCCCACTGCCCCCGGAGATGGTGTCGTTCCCGGCTCCACCCTTGAGATAATCATCGCCCGATTCGCCATACAGCTTGTCGATCCCATTGAAGCCATAGAGCTTGTCGTTGCCAGAACCGCCGTACATGGTGTCGTTGCCGTCGCCGCCGTAAAGCGTATCGTTGCCCGACCAGCCAGACAGGTAATCATTGCCGGTCCATCCATTCAGGATGTCATTCCCATCTCCGCCATAGACCTTGTCGTCTCCAGCATCTCCGTAGACCTTGTCTGCTCCATCATTACCTGAAACCAGATCGTTGCCGTCCGAGCCGATGACCTCGTCATCACCCTCATCACCATACATGGTGTCGTTGCCAATTCCTCCGTGCATGTAGTCGTTGCCGCTACCCCCCTCGATACGGTCGGCTCCGCCGCGACCATACAATTTATCGTTGTTGTAGCCACCGAGGATGGTGTCGTTGCCTATACTGCCCCAGACCTTGTCATCGCCATCCCCGGCTTCAACCCGGATAGGTTTGGCGATTCCTTGCTGGCCAGTGACGGCCTCGCTGGCGCAGTTGATGGTGTCGTTTCCGCCGTAGCCGTAAATATTGATCTTGGAAACAGATGTGGCTAGTACCCGGGAAAGCGAGCTACTACCACTGCTGATGGTTAGACCATCGATGGAGATGTAGCCACTTCTCTGTCGAACGGTGATGGTATCGGCCAGGCTGGTTCCGTAGATGTTCAGGACGGTGCTGGAAAGCGAGGCCGTAGATAGCAAGGAACGATCTTCCAGCCGCTCTAGAATGAGCGGGATGGTGAGCTTTCCGGTTCGGCGCATGACGGGAATCTCCCAATAAAAGCAGGGGGCAAATTTCTCCCCTTCGGCGCGAGGGGATATCCTGATAAACGTGCGCGAGCCGATAAGCGGACATTTATTTATTCTTTTCCCATTCGGTTGATCGCGGATGGACGGTTGCACGTATGGCCCTTCGTATCTCTAACTTGCTGGTGCCCCTCGAGGAGCCTGAGGAGGCTCTGCTGCCGCGCCTGGCTCGCCTCCTGGGTGTGCCCGGTAGCACACCTCTTCACTACCGCATCCTTCGCAAGGCGCTGGATGCCCGGGATGCTCGCGCACTGCGCCACGTTTACACCGTCGAGGTGCACCTCCCCGATGATCCCGACACCGTGCGGAAACTGCAGGCCCGACAGCGATCAGGCCCGGTGCGCATCGATCGCTACGAGGAAGAACCGTTCGTCCTTCCGGTGACTGGAACCAACCCACTACCCCATCGGCCCATTGTGATTGGCTCGGGGCCAGGAGGTCTGGCCGCCGCGTACTTCCTCGCCGAACAGGGCTATCAACCACTCGTGCTCGAACGAGGTCGGCGCGTCTCCGAGCGCATCCGGGACGTCCGCGCCTTCGATGAGGGTGGCCCCCACGATCCGGAAAGCAACTATCTTTTCGGCGAGGGTGGGGCCGGCACATTCTCCGATGGCAAGCTTACCTACCGCGGCTCGGGCCCCGACGTTCGGCGTATCCTCGAACTGTTTGCCGAGTGCAAAGGTAAACCCTCAATCCTCTACGAGGCGCGGCCCCACCTGGGTAGCAACCGTCTCCCTGCCGTCGTCAAGGCGATGCGCCAGCGGATCGAGGCGTTGGGAGGTGAGGTGCGCTTTTCCTGCCGGGTTGAAGACCTCGACCTGTCCGAGGGCCAGCTGCGCGGGCTGATGACCTCCTCCGGCTACATCACTGCCTCCGTGGCCATCCTGGCCATTGGCCACAGTGCTCGCGACACCTATGCCATGCTCCTGCGCCGCGGCATCCCGATGGAACGCAAGCCGTTTCAGATGGGCGTCCGCATCGAACAACCGCAGGAAACGGTCAACCGCGTTCATTACGGTGAAGATCGCCTGGAGGAGCGGCTCGGTGCCGCCAGCTACTCCCTGGTCGCCAACGGGCCGCACGATCTCTTTACTTTCTGCATGTGCGCTGGCGGCTATATCATGCCCAGTGTCTCCGATCCGGGCTACTTTTGCACCAATGGCATGAGTCTGTCGAAGCACGACTCGCCCTACGCCAACAGCGGCCTGGTGGTGACTGTCCCACTCGAGGAGTTTGACGGCACCGATGTTCTGGCCGGCGTCCGCCTGCAGGAACGCTTTGAACGACGCGCCTTCGAGCTAGGGCGCGGTGAGTATGCCTGTCCGATCCAGCGAGCCGGAGACTTCCTCGCAGGCCGGGTCAGCGACGGCACCATCGCCAGCAGCTATCCGCGAGCGCTGATCGCCGCCCGCATGGAGGAAGTGGTACCCCCGTTCATCGCCGAGACGCTGCGCCACGGTCTCCCGCTCATGGATCGCCGCTGGAAGGGGAAGTTCCTGGCCGAGGCCACCCTGGTCGGGCCCGAGGCACGTGGTAGCGCTCCAGTGCGGCTGTTGCGCGACGAGACGACCCGGGAATCACCTGGATTGGCCGGCATCTACCCGGTGGGTGAGGGGGCCGGCTACGCCGGAGGAATCATCAGCGCCGCCGTTGATGGCCTGCGCTCGGTTCGCGCCATCCTGCAACATTATGCCCGTCCGGGTTGATTCCGCCACACGCTCGGGTCCATGCTAGAATCCTGGTATCCTGCCACAACACCAGGAACGCGACCATGGCGTCCGCTCATCCCATTCCACTGCCCATTCCGGATGACATGGATCTGGCAACGCTCCTGTTGCGCCTGCGCGTGGCACTCGCGGGGGAGTTTCGCGCCTCCACCCTCGATCAAACCTGGTTGATCGACGAGATCCTGGTCCGCTGCCAGACGGTGGCCGAGGAACCCGAGGAGGTCCTGGCCGTCCTCGCTATCCTGGTGCAGCAAGCCCCGGAGGCCGGTCTGCGCTTCCTGATTGCCGCCTTCCAGCGCGGAGTTGCCCCATCGCTGCGAGCGGGGCTAATCGCTTTACTCGAGGCGGGCGGGATCGATCTGACGTCACTTCGCGCCAGCTGTCTGGGTCTGATCGAGGTGGGCACGCCTGCGGAGAAGGTGGAAGCACTGCGTCTCCTCTGTGCACTGGGGCCGGAAAGCGAAGCGGCCATTGTCGTGTTGCTGACGGCCGATGTAGGCCGACTTTGGCCACTGGAGCAGGCGCGGGTAGAAAGCCTGGCTCGCCTGGGCTCGCGCGGTCTGCCCCAGGTGCGCGAAGCCCTGGCGCATCCTGACTCCAACGTGCGTACCCGCGCCGAGGCCGTCGTGCATCACCTGGGAGAGGATGCGCTAGATGTCCTACCGGACCTGCTACAGATGCCCGGCGCTTCAGAACCTAGCCCCGCTATCTTCCGCCTGGGTTCCGCGGCCATCCCACAGCTACTACATGGGCTTCGCTCCCCTTCCAACCGCATCCGCAGCCGTGCCACCTTGGTGCTGGGAGCGCTGAAGGACCAGCATCCGCACGTGATCCCGGCCATCTTCGAGGCACTGGATTCGCACTTCCACGACCACTTCCAGGAGGTATTGCAGGCGATCCTCTGGCGTGATGCTTCCAGCGAGTTGATCCCGATGCCTGACCCGGTGATACCCTGTTACCGGGAAGCGCTGTCCCACAATCTCCTGACGGTGCGCGTGGCTGCCGCCACTGCCCTGGCCGTCGCTGGGCAACCGGACGAACCGGTACCCGACATTCTGTTCGAGGTGCTGCGCCGCGGAGACCCGCACCTGCATGGAACGGCCCTGTGGGCGCTGGGGGCCTGCCCCGACCTGCCTCTGGATCTCTTCGATCTGATCGGGCATCAACCCGAAGGAGCCGAGCGCTTCGCCGACCGTGTCGCCCGACTAGGTCCTCCCTCGCCCCATGCGGTGCGCGGGCTGCTGACGGCCTATCTCCATACCGATGAGGAGTTACCCAACATCGCCTCGGCGTTGCAACGGTCGGGAGCACTGGCCGGCGAGGAACTCCTGGCTGCGCTGCGAACGGGCGCTGCCCCGGAAGGACGGCCGTTGAGGTATCGTCGCGCTCGGCTTCTTTTCCCGCATCTCGATGGCGCGGTGCTGCAGCTGGCCTGGGCAGGGCTACAGGAGTTTGAGAGCGAGTGGTCCGATCCGTTCGTGGCACACCTTCTGTGCTCGCTGCTGGCGCGGGGTGGGGCCGCCGACGAGGTGCTGGAAATCGCCCGCGAGCATCCCAACCCTGTGCTGCGTCGCGCCGCCACTGACAGCCTGCTCGACGGCCCTGCCGAGGCCATTCCATTCTTGCTCGCTGCCCTCGAGGATCCCGACCAGGACGTGCGCGGACTGGCCCTGCGGACGATCCTCAGCCGCTGGATGGAGGAGGCCCTCGACCCTGCCTGGCGGCAACGCCTGATCGAGGCGACGCTGCGCACTCTGGCCCGGGTGGCACCACCCCTCCAGCCCGCCAGCCCCGCGCTCGACCTTCCCCAGTGCATCCGCCAACCCGGAGCCATGCTAACGGCGCTAGAACAGGTGGTGGAAGCAGCCAGTGCGGAGGAGTGTCGTGCCGCCTGCCACGCCCTGCAGTTCGCCGCGGCTCTGTTTCCAAGCGAGCTGATCGGCCAGGCACGCAAGGTGCTTTCCGCCCTCTACGCCATTCTCGAACGCTTCCCCGGCCTTCGATCGGAGGCCAGTGCGGCCGCTTCGGCTCTCTTCGGCGATGAACCCCCAGGGTTCACAAGATGACCACCAGGTTGTCGCGGTGAATGACCTCCTCGTAGGGGCACGACCCCAGGACATCGCGGATCTGTTCGGTGCGTACCCCTCGCAACCGATCGACTGCCGAGGCTGGATAGTTGGTCAGCCCCCGGGCAAATTCAACGCCCTCGGGATCACAGATGGAGACGACATCGCCCTTGCCGAAGGAACCACTCACCTGGACAACCCCGATAGCCAGCAGGCTGCGGCCCTGGTGTTGCACGGCGTTCCGCGCTCCGGGATCGACCACCACCTTGCCGCGCGGCCGGGCGGTGTAACCCAGCCAGCGTTTCCAGGCAGGCAGAGTGGTAGCATGCGGCAGAAAGAGCGTGCCGACAGCCTCGGCGCGGAAAATGGCGTCAAGCACTCCGGCACGATGCCCGCTGGCCATGATCACCGACTCTCCCGCGACGGTAACTAATCGCGCCGCCCGCAGCTTGCTTCGCATCCCTCCGGTGCCGAGGGCGCTCTTGCTGGCCTGTGCCTTGCCCAGCACCTCGCCGTCGATGCTCGCCACGGTGGGAATCGCCTGGGCCGATGGATCCTGGGTGGGATCAGCCGTGAATAGCCCGTCCACCACGCTGAGCAGGACCAGAAGCGGCGCTTGCAGCAGATTGGCAACCATGGCTGCGAGATGATCGTTGTCGCCAAACTTGATCTCGGCCACGCTGACGGTATCGTTCTCGTTGATGATCGGCAAGGCGCCCCACTCGAAGAGCGTGACGATTGTGTTGCGGATGTTCAGGTAGCGCGTCCGACTGTCAAAGTCCGACGCCGTCAGAAGCAGCTGTGCGGTGGGAATGCCATGCCGCGCCAGGCAGTCTTCCCAAGCTCGCATGAGGAACGGCTGGCCCACGGCAGCGCACGCTTGCAGCTGGCGCAAATCAGTCGGGCGCTTGCCCAGTTCGAGCCGCCCCACCCCGGCGCCGATTGCCCCCGAGCTGACCAGACATACCTTCCGGCCCGAGTCCCGCAGCCGCTGGATCTGGTCGGCCAGTGCCTGAAACCGGGCAGGATCGAGCGAGCCGTCCGGCCGCGCCAGCACGTTCGTACCTACCTTGATCACCACCGTGTGAGCCAGGGCAATCACTTCCTGGCGAACTGGGTCCTGCATGGCTGCGGAATCTCCACCGGGCTCCTCGAGGCGGGCACACGCCAGTAGCGTATCGCGCCTTCAATCTCTATAACTCCTGGCATCATTCGCCGGGAGGCCATTCATGTCGCTAGAGCCCCCAGCCAGACCACCTCGGGCTCCCTGGCCGCGCCTCGCACTCGTCGCCCTGTTCGGGCTGCTAGTGGCCTCGGTTTATCTCACTGGCCTGCACGAGCAGCTGCGCTGGGACCAGGTCCACTCCCGTGTTGCCTACTGGCAGCAGCTAACCGCAGACCACCTGGTCCTGGCCATCACCCTGTATTTCATTCTGTATGTCACCTCGACGGCCCTCTCCTTGCCTTTTTCGATCCCACTGTCGCTCCTGGGAGGAGCACTCTTCGGCCGCTGGCTGGGACCGCTCCTGGTTAGCCTGGCCTCCACCGGAGGTGCCTGCCTGGCCTTTCTCGCCAGCCGCTACCTGTTCCGAGACTGGATCCGCTACCAGTTCGCTGGTCGGCTAATGCCCATCGAACGAGGTATCGAACGCGATGGAGCCTGGTTCCTGCTCACCCTCCGCATGATGCCCGTGGTGCCGTTCTTCCTCATCAACCTGGGTATGGGATTGACGCCGCTGCCGCTTTGGGTCTTCGCCGGAGTCAGCTGGCTGGGTATGTTGCCGGCCACGTTCGTCCTCGTCAACGCCGGCACGGAGATCGCTCACATCCAGGATCCGCGCGATGTGCTTTCCCCCAGCTTTCTCCTGGCCCTGACCCTGATTGGCGTGCTGCCCCTGGTAGTGCGATATCTGATTCGCTGGATCAGCGAAAGGTCACGGGCAACCTGATCGCCTCGCGCACCCTGCGCAAATACTCACTCCGGGAGATCGACACTGCACCCAGGCTGGCCGTGTGATCATTGACATACTGAATGTCGAAGAGACGGAAGCCGCGTTCGCGCAGGTGCGGCACCAAGTGCACCAGAGCCAGCTTAGACCCATCACGCACCCGGCTGAACATCGATTCGCCGGCGAACAGGCCGCCGATGGCCACGCCATAGAGCCCCCCCGCCAGTTCCCCCTCGCACCAGACCTCGATGCTGTGGGCATGATCCAGCCGGTGCAGTGTCTCGTATGCGGCGATCATCTCGGGAAGAATCCAGGTTCCCTCTTCCCGGTCGGCACAGGCCCGGATGACCTGGCCAAAGGCGGTGTCCAGCGTGAAGGAGAACTTGCTCGATCGCGCAGTGCGAGCCAGGCGTCGCGACACATGCAGGCCGTCCAGCTCAAAGATGCCTCGGGGGTCGGGTGACCACCAGAGTACGGGGGTGTCCTCGTTGTACCAGGGAAAGATCCCCTGGCTGTAGGCCGCCAGCAGCCGCCGAGGAGACAGATCGCCCCCCACGGCGATCAGGCCCTGGGCATCGAACGTGGAAGGATCAGGGAACACGTCACCTTCCTGGAAAGGAGGTACCATGGGAAACGGCCTGCCGGTCTGTCCTGGCTCGTCGCAGGACCTCCGACGAGGCCGTTCGCATGGCAGCGGGAATGAACCTGGATTGGCCTCTGGCTCGTCGGCCTACTTCTTTTCCTTCTCGTACCCGCGCTCCTCGCCGACGCGAATCATGATGGTGCCGTCGTAGGCATTTCCCTTCTTCGATACCACGATGTAGCCCAGACCGCCAAGGTTCTTGCACACACCTTCAAGGATCTCCTCGATGGTCGCTTCCTTGCCCTTGAACGTCACGGTGCGGTTCCTCGACACGCCGCCCTTGGCGTCGAGCATAATCTTGAGGCCCTTCACCTCCTCCATCAGCTCGTTCTTGACGTCTTCCAGCCGGGTGTTCTTGTAGTCCACTGAGAGCTTCTGCTTGAGCAGCTTGCGTGCCTTGGCGGCCGCCGGGGTGTCATCTGCCTTGTCCTCGGCCTGCACGAAGCCAACCAGGCCCAACACCAGCACCACGGAAAGCAGAGTACGCATCTTCAGATCTCCAGCTCCAGGAAACGGCGCATCCGACAGGGGAGCCGCCCGGATTCGCGGCGGCCTCGCGCCCCGCTCGCCTGCCAAAGTGGAGACGGGGCACCCGATGTGGTACAATAACTCTTCCTTGCCCTGGCGGCAACAAGGTGCCGACGTCCCGCCGGTGTGATTTGCATGTGAGGAGAGTGACTGTGGCTTCCGACGCGACCCCACCACCACCACCGCCCCCTGTGGTCCCCGAAGGAAACGGCGATGGCTTTGCCGCTCTGGACATTGCCGACGAGTTGAAGGATAGCTACCTCCACTACGCCATGAGTGTCATCGTCAGTCGGGCCCTACCTGACGTGCGTGATGGCCTCAAACCCTCGCAACGCCGCATCCTGGTCGCCATGAACGACCTGGGACTAAGTCCCTCGGCCTCCACGAGCAAGTGCGCGGGCATCATAGGCGAGACGATGAAGCGCTACCACCCGCATGGCGATCAATCGATCTATCCCACCCTGGTGCGCATGGCCCAGGACTGGAACATGCGCTATCCTCTGGTCCACCCCCAGGGGAACTTCGGCTCCATCGCCGGCCTACCACCAGCTGCCCATCGTTACACCGAGGCGCGACTCACTCCGATCGGTGCCGAGATGCTGGCCGACCTCGAATACGACACGGTCGACTATATCGACAGCTACGATGGCAAGTACCGCGAACCGCTGGTCCTGCCCAGCAAGTTTCCCAACCTGCTGGTCAACGGTTCGGATGGCATCGCCGTGGGCATGGCCACCGACATTCCCCCTCACAATCTTCGCGAAATCTGCGATGCCCTGGTGCGACTGATCGACGAACCCGAGACATCCATCCTCCAGCTGCTCCAGATTGTTCCCGGACCGGATTTTCCCACCGGAGGCATCATCTGCGGCCGCCAGGGCATTCTCGACGGCTACACCACTGGTCGCGGCAAGATAACCCTTCGCGCCCGTGCGGAGATCATCGAGGAACGCCGCGAATCGATGATCGTCGTCTCTGAGGTGCCCTATCAGCAGACGCGCAACCGGGTCGCCGAGGCCATCGGAAAACTCGTCAAGGACGAGAAGATCAAGGGAATCCGCGAAATCCGCGACGAGTCGGCAGCTCGTAACGGCGAACCGGTCCGGCTGGTCCTGTACCTCAAGCGCGATGCTGATGCACACCTGATTCTGAATCAGCTCTACCAGTATTCCCCGCTCGAGCAGACCACCAGCATCATTCTGCTAACACTCGTCGATGGCCGGCCCCGAGCGATCTCGTTGAAACAGATGCTCGAGGAGTACCTGCGTCACCGGAAAGAGGTCATTCGACGCCGCACGGAGTACCTGTTACGCGAGGCCAAGAGGCGCTCTCATGTGCTGGAAGGCCAGCTCATCGCCATCTCGTCGCTGGACGAGGTGATCCGCATCTGCCGCGAGGCCGCCAGCCGAGAAGACGCCAAGGTTCGGCTCATCCACATGACCGTGGCGGCCTCGGTGCTCGAGCGTGCCCTTGGTGCCAGCAACTTCGAGGCGCTGCAGCGAGAAATTGGCCGGCTCGATGAGTACCACATGACCGAGGCTCAGGCCGAGGCCGTTGTCCGGATGCAGCTGGGCCAGCTCGCCCGCTTGCAACGCGACGAGATCCTCAAGGAGTACGCCGACCTGCGCTCGCAGATTCTCTCCTACGAGGAGCTACTCTCGACCGAGCGGAATATCCTCGACGTCATCAAGAAAGACCTCCTGCACCTCCGCGACAAGTACGGCGACGATCGCCGCACCGAGATCACCGGCGAGGCTGCCCATCTCACCGCCGAGGATCTCATCCCCGAGGAAGACCAGGCCGTTACCATCAGCCACAAGGGTTACATCAAACGGCTGCCCCTGACCACCTACCGGACGCAACATCGCGGTGGGCGAGGTGTCTCTGGCGGCTCGACGCGCGACGATGACTTCATCGAACATTTCTACGTGGCCAGCACCCATGCCTACCTGCTGTGCTTCACCAACCTGGGTCAGCTATACTGGTTACGAGTGCTGAGTATTCCCGAGGGCAGCCGCATCTCGGCAGGTAGAGCGATGGCCAACGTGCTGGAACTTCGATCCGAGGAACGGATTACCAGCGTCATCCCGGTACGCCATCTCGACGCTGACCGGAGTGACGCCGATGGTTTGCACCTGCTTATGGCCACGCGCCGGGGCCTGGTTAAGAAGACTCCCCTGCGCAACTATTGCCGACCCAAGGCGGGCGGCATCATCGGTATCAGCCTCGACGAAGGAGACACGCTGATTGATGTGGCCATGGTCCGGCCAGGCGATGAAGTTCTTCTCTGCACGCGCAACGGAATGGCCATTCGATTCGACGAGAGCGACGCGCGTCCCATGGGTCGCGACACTCGGGGGGTCAAGGGTATCTCCTTGATGGCCGAGGACGAACTGGTTGGCATGGTTGTGGCCGATCCCGATGGTTACCTCCTGACGGTGTGCGCCAACGGCTACGGCAAGCGGACGCCCTTCGGGGCCAACACCGCCGCCGTCACCAGCGAGGAGGTCGAAGAGGAGGTGGAAGAAATCGCCGCCGAGCCCGTCGGTGAAGAGAATGTGGAGGGCGAATCTCCTCGATCCTCGATGTCCTATCGGAAGCAACGGCGCGGGGGCAAGGGAATCCGTGACGTACGGACCACCGAACGCAACGGCCGTGTGGTGGGAGTCAGCGCGGTGCGGGATCACGAGGAAATCCTGCTGATTACCATCGGTGGCATGGTGAACCGGACCCACGCCAGCGAGATCCGCATCGTCGGCCGGAACACCCAGGGCGTGCGCCTGATGAACCTGCATGAGGGCGATCGCATCGCTTCGCTAGCCCGGGTACAGGCCGAGGCTCAGGGCCTGGTCGAGGGTGAAGCACTACCATCGGAGTAATTTCGATTCGACCCCTGGGGAACCCATCCTTGGTGCTCACGCCAGATTCTCTTCCTGAAGAGGTTCAAGGAGCGAACCTGGACAGCCACGCAGAGCAGGGGAGTCCTCGGCGCCGACAGGGCGCGGAGTTGCTGCTGCTCATGGGGATCAACCTCGTGGCCCTCGCCACCGGGTACCTGCTCTGCATGTCGGACCACTGGATCGGGGTAGCGCCTACCCTGGGGGTGCTGGTCGGCTTGAACCTGCTTTTGCTATGGGCCCACTGGCGCGAGGCGCCGCCGCCGCATCCGATCCTGCGCGTTCTGCCCGAAATCCCCCGGAGCAGGACTGACCCCTCCGCGCCACGTCTTGTGACTGATTCCACGCCTGTACCCACGCATCGCCCTCCACTGCGAATCCTGATCGTGGAGGACAACCAGATCAACCAGCTGGTCTTGCGTCAGATGCTTGAGAAGCTGGGCCACTTCATCGAGGGCGCCTCCAACGGGGCCGAGGCGGTGAGCATCCTGGCTGAGCAGACGTTTGATCTCGTACTGATGGATTTGCAGATGCCCGAGATGGATGGTCACCGGGCTACTCGGCTGATTCGTCAGCGCGAAAAGGCGGTGGGCGGTCGCGTGCCCATTATCGCGGTCACAGCCAACAGTCAGCCTGGCGAACGGGAACGTTGCCTGGCCTCGGGCATGGACGAGTTCATCACTAAACCGGTCGCCCAGGCCGACCTGCTCGAGTGCATTGACCGAGTATTGCCACACCAACACCCGGCCTGCACCTGCCCGGCGTTGTCCCGCCCTGCCTGGTGGCCAGCCATCGACGAGATGGGGTTAGATCAGGAATCGATCGGTCGTCTGATCCAGACTTTTCTGGATACCATCCCGCCGCGGTTGGCCGTCTTGCGCCAGGGGGTCGAGTTGCGCGATGCCGACCAGGTAGCCTCCGCGGCCCATGCCATCAAGGGGTCGCTATCTGTGTTCGGGCCCAGCGAATCCGTCCGCCTGGCCGAGCAGCTGGAAATCCTGGGGTTGGAGAACCGGATGGACCAGGCACCGCCCTGCTTGGCTGCGCTGGGCCAGCAGATGCACCTGCTGCTGGAGTCCATGCGCCAGGCGCTGGAGGATCTCCCCAAATGGATGGAAACGAAGTCGGGGTCGTGTTAATACAATGAGATGGGTAGAAATATCCTGAAGCGATCCGGAATCAGCTCATGTCCGAGCCCCTGTTCCCTGAATTGATCGCTCGAGTCCGCCATGGCGACGACCAGGCTGCCGCCGATCTCGTCCGTCGCTATGAACCCGAGATCCGTCGCGAAGTCCGGTTTCTGCTCCGCGATCCGTTCCTGCGCCGGTCGTTCGACTCGATGGACATCTGCCAGTCGGTCATGGGTTCCTTCTTCCTCCGGGCAGCGCTCGGAGAATACGACCTGCATCGCCCTGAAGATCTGATTCGGCTCCTCATCAGCATGACGCGCAACAAGGTCATCGATGCCACACGGAGGCAGCGAGCCCAGCGGCGCGACCATCGCCGGGCCACGAGCCTGCACACTGTCGATATCGAAACGCCGGCACCAGGGCCCAGCCGGGTGGTCGAGGGGCGCGAACTACTGGCCACCTTGCGCGAACGCCTTTCGGACGAGGAACGTCAACTGGCCGATCTACGCGGGCAGGGCCTGGAATGGTCCGAAATTGCTCGCGACCTGGGAGGCACGCCCGACGCCCGACGCAAGCAACTGAGCCGCGCGATCGTCCGGGTGTCCCGCGAACTGGGGCTTGACGAATCCGATGACGAGTGACCCACGATCGCGAGGACCCGGGCATCATCCGGACCGCGACCGCACCCCCGATCAGCAGTACTGGCACCTCTGGCGCGAGGGGCTTCGGCCCGATCTGTCATCGTTCCTGGCTTCCTATCCCGGTCTTCCTCCCCTCGATGTGGCCTCGATCCTGGTCATCGACCAGGTGGAGCGCTGGACGCTCGGCGAGCGCGTGCCTGCCACCGATTACCTGGCACGCCTCCCTGACGGTCCGGCTCACGATCAGGCCGCCTGCGATATTGTCTACAGCGAATTCCTTCTCCGGGAACAGCTCGGCGAGACGCCCTCGACCGATCACTTCCTGGTGCAGTATCCCGGGCTGGCGCCGTTGCTCCGCCGACAGTTCGACGTCCATCAGGCCCTGGCCCTACCACCGGAAGAACTCCCCCGGCATCCACCCGGCCCTACCATCTTTGCTCAGGCAATCACGCCCCGCCTTCCGACGGCCTTACCGGCGCTGCCTGGCTACGAAATCCTGGAGAAAGTTGGCCAGGGCGGTATGGGTGTGGTCTATCGGGCCCGGCAGATTAGCCTCAACCGCATCGTGGCGCTGAAGGTGGTTTCTCCACCGCAGGGGGTTGATCCCACGCAGCTCGAGCGTTTGCGCCGCGAGGCCGAGATTACTGCTCGACTTGGGCACCCCAACATCGTGACCGTATTCGATGCGGGAGTGCTGGGAGGGACGTTCTACCTCGCCATGGAGTTCATCCCGGGGATTGATCTGCACCATCTCGTCGATCAGGCCGGGCCCCTGCCCGTGGAGACAGCCTGTGAGTATTTCCTGCAGGCGGCCGATGGACTGCAGCACGCCCACGACCGAGGTCTGGTCCATCGCGACATCAAGCCCAGCAACCTCATCGTCACCTCCACCGACCCAACCAAGGTGGGGCAGCTAAAGATTCTCGACCTGGGCTTGGCGCGGCTGGTGCCGTCGGCCTCGCACGAGACGGAGAAGGTGCCCATCACCCAGATCGGTGCCTTCATGGGGACGCCCGATTTCATCGCTCCCGAGCAGGCCAAGGATGCCCGGCTGGCCGACGTGCGCAGCGACCTCTATAGCCTGGGCTGCACCCTCTATTTCGTCCTGTCCGGCCGCCCACCCTTCCAGGCCGACTCGCCCCTGGCCAAGATCGTTCAGCATCACCTGCAAGAGCCAACCCCCATCGAGGAGTTGCGTCCGGATCTTCCTCCCAGTGTGGCCGGGCTGGTGCGCCGGTTGATGGCCAAGTCTCCGGAAGCGCGATATCAGAGCGCAGCCGAGGTGGTTGCTGCGCTACGAAATCGCCATCAACCCGCCAGTCAGCCGGTGCCTGTCTCCGCGCCGCGGGGTCTGGTCCGGCGCTTCCAGAGTAACGAAGATCGTTTGCGCCAGGTGGCCTTTTCCCCCGATGGTAGCGTGCTGGCCGCTGGCGGAGATTCGCGCATTGTTCGGGTGTGGGCTGTGCAAGGCGGAGCCGAACCAGTGGCCACCCTGGAAGTAGGCGCGGCGGTGGCCAGCCTGGCCTTTCTTCGCGATGCCTGGACACTCCTGGTTGGGCTAGTGGATGGCGGGCTGTCGGCCTGGGACCTGAGCAGCCGGACCTGTCGCTGGAGTACTGGGCAGGAGCTTCTCTGCATTCCTTCCCTGGCGGTCGATCCGCAGGGGCGCTTCCTGGTGGCAGGAAGCCAGGATGGCCGGCTCCATCTTGTCGATGCCGCTACAGGAACCGTGCAGCGCAGCTGGAAAGCCCACACCGGGACTGTCTGGGGGACGGCACTCTTTCCTGGGGGCGAGAAAATCCTGAGTGGCGGCAGCGACCGCACCATTCGTGCCTGGAGCATCCCCTCGGGCGAGTCGGTCATCTTGTTCCCCGAGCAGGCCATGCTGGTAACGGCGCTGGCACTGTCCCCCAGCGGCGACCGCGCCCTGACCTCCGGAATCGATGGATTAATTCGTGTCTGGGAGCCCCGGGAGGCCAACCTGCTGGGCACCCTGGAAGGCCACGATCGCCGGGTGACCAGCCTGGCCTTCTCCCCCGATGGCCAGCGCGCCGTGTCGGGCAGCCGCGATCACACGGTACGTCTCTGGAACGTACTCGATCTCAGGCAAAACGAGGTGTTCCAGGAGCATCAACAGTGGGTCACCTCGGTGGCCTGGAGCCCCACAGGTGACCTCGTCGCCTCCGCCAGCCTCGACCGTACCGTGTGTATCTGGCAAGTTGGCCCAGGCTAGGATAATGAGACACTCTCTGGCGCACCTGGTACCATATCCGGCAACCCGAGGCATCCCCAGGAGACACGAACATGGGCTTGTTTGACAAGCTGAAGGGCGAGTTGATCGACATCATCGAGTGGAACGAAGCCACCGAGAGCGATCTGCTAGCCTACCGTTTCCCGCGCTACAACAATGAGATCAAGTACGGCGCCAAGCTGGTGGTGCGCGAAGGCCAGGCGGCTGTTTTCGTGAACCAGGGGCAGCTCGCCGACGTGTTTCCTCCCGGCACTTACGGGCTGGAGACGCGGAACCTGCCCATCCTGTCAACGCTGCTGGGCTGGATGTATGGCTTCGAGTCGCCGTTCAAGGCCGAGGTCTACTTCGTCTCGACGCGCCGCTGGACCGATCAGAAGTGGGGGACGCAGAACCCAATCATGCTGCGTGACCCGGAATTTGGTCCCGTGCGGATCCGCGCGTTTGGCACCTACGCCATTCAGGTGTCTGACCCCGCCACGTTCCTACGCCAGCTGATCGGCACCGATCCCTCGTTCGAGACCTACGAGATCACCGGACAGCTGCGCAGCCTCATCGTCTCCCGCTTCACCGATGCAATGGGCAAGCTGGGAGTGGGTGTGCTCGACTTCGCTGGCAACTACGCGAAGATAGCGGCTGATGCACAGCTCAAGATGAACGACGAATTCGCCAACATGGGTCTGAAGCTGGCCACGTTCGTCATCGAAAACATCTCGCTGCCACCCGAGGTGGAGCAGGCGCTCGACATCCGCACCAAGATGAGCGTGACGGGCGACCTCAACCGCTACACCCAGTACAAGACGGCCGAGGCGATCGGCACGGCGGCTGCTAACCCCGGAGGTATGGCGGGTATCGGCGCGCAGATCGCCACGGGAGTGGCCATCGGATCGCAGATGGCCGGCGCCCTGGGAGGTGCCGCGGGAAGTGCCTCGACGCCACCTCCGATGCCGGGCAGCGTAGCGTTCCACATGGCGCTGGATGGCAAGCCGGCCGGCCCGTTCGATCTCGGTGTGCTGCAGGCGCGGGTTCACGAAGGAAAGCTGACGCGCACCACCCTGGTGTGGAAACCTGGCCTGGCCAGCTGGGTGGCTGCCGGCAGCCTGCCCGAACTGCAATTGTTGTTCGCCGACGTGCCTCCGCCGCTGCCACCTGTGGGATGATGCAGCCGGCACATGGTGGTCGAGCGCAAGTGCCTCGACCGCCATGGGGGGCTATTCTGGTCGATGAATCAGCGTCTGGTACATTTCGGGCCTACGGTTCGGCAGGAAGCGCCAGGCTTCCTGCAGAGCGCGCACGCGCGATAGGTCGCAATCGGCGTAGACGATCTGCTCCTCCCCACGTGCCAGGGCCAGCAGCTGCCCATCGGGACCCGCCACGAACGAGCCACCCCAGAAGGTGATGGCGCCTTCCTTACCCACGCGATTGATCGCGGCGACGTAGACATTGTTGGCCGTGGCATGGCCCACCTGGGTGAAGCGCCACATCTGCTCCCAGTTGCCCGTGATGTTTGGTTCGACAGCCTCATCGATCACCCCGATGGCCGTCGGATAAACCAGGATCTCGGCGCCCTGCAAGGTGGCCATGCGCGCCGCCTCGGGGTACCACTGGTCATAGCAAATCAGCGGAGCCACCCGTCCCAGCGACGTCTGGAACACTTGAACGCCGGTGTCGCCCGGCGCGAAGTAGTGCTGCTCGTGGTAGAGGATATCCTCGGGGATGTGCGTCTTGCGGTAGTAGCCCAGCATTCGGCCGTCGGCCTCGAAGACGCTGGCGGTATTGAAGAAGCGCCCATCGGGAGCGCGCTCGAAGACCGAGCCGCCCACAAGGACCACGCCAAGGTCAGCGGCCAGCTTGCCCAGGATAGCCGTCGTCGGCCCGGGGACTGGCTCCGCCAGGTCGAACGCCGCGAGGTCGTCCCGGCGCTGACAGAAGTAGGGGCCGAGAAATAGCTCGGGCAGCACCACCAGGCGCGCCCCTTTACGGGCGGCCTCTGCAACGGCTGCGCGGGCGCGCTGGAGATTCTCCTGCGGCGTCGCATCGCAGCGCATCTGGATCAACGCCAACTTCACAACGCGCGACTCGGCCATCTACCCCTCTCCTCGCAACCGGATACATCTACACCCTACCGTTGCTTCCTCGCCTTGGCAACGTGGCGGTTCTTCAGGGGAGGGCACACCATGCTTGCCGAGTGGATTGAACGTCTGTTCTCCACCTGTCCGCTTCCCCTCCGCGAGCTGGGCTGCCTGCGCGAAATGCTGGGCATCCGCCGGCGCTGGCGCCTGCATCGGACTGCCTGGAGCGCTCATTGCGAAGCCACACGGCGGTTCCTCCTACATACCCTGGATCGATGCCCCTCAAAGCGCAAGGTAGTGGTGCTGGGCTCCGGCTGGCTTCACGACGTCCCGCTCGACGAGCTGGCCCAGCGTTTTCAGCAGGTGATTCTGGTCGATGTCTTTCATCCCTGGGCGGTCCGCTGGCAGGCCAGACGACATGGCCATGTCACACTTGTCGCTGGCGATGTCACTGGCGTCCTCGACCAGGTCTGGCAGGCGGGCTATGAAACCCTGGCCAGCCTTCCCACACCACGGCCTCAGGTATTCACCTCAACCGACGACCTCGACCTTACGGTTTCTCTCAACCTGCTGTCGCAGCTGCCGGTCATGCCCGAACAGTACCTGCTGCGCTCAGGGTACTACACGCGCGCCGCCGTGCAGACGCTGTGTCGTAATCTGGTCCAGGCGCATCTCGATCTTTTAGCGGGGCTACCGGGCCAGGTGGCACTGATCACCGACATGGAAATCCGGACGCTGGATGCGACCGGCCAGGTGGTCCGCGCGAGTCCGACACTGTACGGGGCCACGCTTCCTTGGCAGGGAGAAAGCTGGGACTGGACACTGGTGCCGCCGCGCCCCGCCCCGCCGCATCATGCCGAGGTGCTGCGAGTGGTGGCCATCAATGATAGATCCCCGGCCGTGAGCCGCGCGCCCGCAGTTGCACCGGCGTGAACACCTGAGAACTGGTGTCGTAGGTGGCGCACCATCCCTCGATGACGGCATTCAGGATGAGAAAGTAACGTTGCGGCCCACGCAGGGTGATCGGTCTGGTGCCATCCCAGGCTATCTTTCCGTCCGGGTTGGCCAGGTACCAGCGGTGGACATGACCGCTGAACAGCACCCGCTGCGGGACGGCGCCGAAGCTCCTGGCCAGTTCTGCGGGTGTTTCTGGAAGGCGCTCGAAATACCAGAGATCCTCGATGGAATAGGGGTCTAACCACGGTTCGCAGTGGCTCAGTCGGCAGTCCTCCTCGATGAGGAACGGCTCTAGCGTTTGCATGTACCGTAGGATTGCGGGTGAGAACCGCTGGCGGATCTCCTCATCGATGTCGCGACAGAGACCGAAGTCGTGATTACCCCAGACACCCCGGACGCCGGCCTGTTCGAGGATGCGACAGGTGAGTTCGAGCCGCTCGTGCATCGCGCAGATGTCACCCAGGTGCAACACGCGATCTACCTTGAGACGTCGGAACCGGTCCAGGGCCTCCTCCAAAGGGGTGATGGCTTCATGGATATCGGTTAGCAGGCCTAGAAGCACTCCGGTCTCCTCGTGGCGGGTGCGACACGCTGTCGTCTCGAGCTTTTGCTGACACGGTCCATGTCGAGAGACACTTCCAGTCGTAACATTAGCGGATGATCGGTGCCTGGAGGAATACAAAGCATGGCGGATGATCTAGTTCTCGTCACGGGTTCTGCCGGACGTATCGGACAGGCGGTGGTGCGCGAGTTGGCCCGACGGGGTCAGGCGGTTCGCGGCTTCGACATGGTGCCGACGCCGGGGCCGGGCGACCACCACGTGGGCGACCTTGCCTCCTTTTCGGACGTTAACCGCGCCATGGTCGGAGTGACGCGCCTGGTTCACCTTGCGGCGACTCCAGACGACGACGACTTCATGACCAGGCTTCTTCCTAACAACATCGTTGGGGTCTACAACGTGCTCGAAAGCGCGCGTGAGCATGGCGTGCAACGAGCCGTGCTCGCCAGCACCGGCCAGGTGGTGTGGTGGCAGCGTATGCGGAACGAGATTCCCATCGGGGTCGATGTCCAGCCGACCCCCCGAGGGTGGTATGCTGCCGCCAAGTGCTTTCTGGAGGCCGCGGGTCGGTCCTTTGCCGAGGCGCACGACCGAAGCGTGATCGTCGCCCGGCTGGGCTGGTGCCCCCGCACGCGCGAACAGGCCGCCGAGATCCGCGCCAGCCTGTGGGCCCAGGAAGTGTACCTGAGTCCGGGCGATGCCGGGCGCTTCTTCGCCGATGCCGCACTGGCTCCTACCACATTTCGTTTCGCCGTCCTCTATGCCGCCAGCAAGCCGGTGCAACAGGCCACCTACGACCTGGAACCGACCCGCCAGTTGATCGGCTTCACCCCGCGCGATCAGTGGCCCATGGGGGTCGAGGACATGCTGTAACCTGCTAACGTCAGGCAGATCAAAGGGACTTGCGATCCAGGCCAATTCGGGCCAGCGCCTGCGTCAGGAAATCCTCGGAGACCTGTTTGATCAGGGCATCGACCTCTGCGCAGTTGTCACCCCAGGTCTCCGGGTTGCGACACGGGCCCGAGCAAGCTTCGATATACGCCTTGGCCTTGGGCTCGGTGCCGCTTGGCCGCAGGGCGACGCGAATGGTGTCGCCGCAGCGGAATAGCAGGACATTGCGCGAGGCAGCATCAGTAGCGCCGAGCAAGGGGCCGAACTTCCCCTCGGGGTTGCGGAGGTCCTCGAAGGCGGTTACCGCATGGCCAGCGATTGTTGTGGGTGGATTGGAGCGGAGGCTGTCGAGCAGGGCCGCCATCTGCTGCTTGCCCTCGACGCCTTGCATGAAGATCGAGACGCCCTCGTTGCGGAAGTAACCGAATTCGCGGTGGAGGCTGTCGAGATAATCGATCACGGATTTGCCCTTGCGCTTCTGGTCGAGCGCCAGCTCGGCGAACACGAGTGCGGCCGCGCCTGCATCCTTGTCGCGGATCTGTGGCGTAAGCAGGATGCCGTGGCTCTCTTCTGTGGCCAGGACGAAATCGGCCGGGGTGCCCTGCACGTCCCCGTAGGATCCATCGCGCTCCAGTTTCCACAGGACGTCGGCCACATACTTGAACCCGACGAGCAGGTCATCGATGATCTGGGCCCGAAAATGCCGGGCGATGCGCGTGATCAGGCTGGTGGTCACCTCGGTGCGCAGCACAATCGGCGAGGCAGGGAGACGACCGAACTGGGCCAGCTTGTGGAGCTTGAAATGAGTAACCAGGGCCGCCATCTGGTTGCCCGAGATCACGCGCCACTGGCCCTCGCGATCCGGCGCCATGGCCCCCAGCCGGTCGGCATCCGGGTCGGTCGCCAGGACAAGATCCGCGCGCGTCTCCTGGGCCAGTTTCGCGGCTCGATCCATCGATTCAGGCACTTCCGGGTTCGGTGTCTTCGTGACGTTGGGAAACTGGCCATCCGGCGTCATCTGCTCGGCAACGGGCACGACCCGGAACCCTTGCAGCTGGAGGACCTCCATCGCCGTCATCGCACCCACGCCATGCAGCGGAGTGAAGACCACCTTGAAATCATCCGTGCGAGGGGGCGGCACCAGGCTCTGCTTCCGGCAGATCTCCAGGTATGAGCGATGATGACTCTCGTCGAGGAAGTGAACTTTTCCGGTACGCACCGCCTCGGGCCAGGGCAGCTGGCGAATCGTGGTTACCTGATCGACCAGGTCGGCCATGATCTGATCGTCGGGAGGCACCGGTTGTCCGCCGCGCTCGTCGTAGAACTTGCCGCCGTTGTCGTCCGGGGGATTGTGCGAGGCGGACATGTTTAGCCCGCCGTGCGCGTTCAGCTCACGGATGACCAGCGACAGTTCCGGGGTAGCCATGAACCGGGGAGAATCGGGCGGCAGGATGTGTGCCTGGACGCCGTTGGCGACGTACACGCCGGCGGCCAGCTGGGCCAGGGCCCTGGACGAGAGATGCAGCACTGGGTTGGGCAACTCGGGGTTGTACAGCTTGCGTTTGTCCTCGAACTGACGGACATCATAGGCCAGTGCGACGCGCAGGTCGGGGACGCCTGGAAATCGCTCGCGAAGGAAATCGCAATGCCCCTGGACCGAGGCGGTCAGTGTCCAGGGGTTCATGCGGTTGGGCCCGATGCCGACTGCGCCGCGCCGACCACCGGTGCCAAACGGGAGGATCTGGTAGAACCGGTCGAGGAGCCCCGCCCACTGGGATGTCTGAATGAGCCAGCGAAGCTGGGGCAGGTAGGGTGCGAATTCCGGGCCGGTCAGCCACTGCTGGAGGAAGCGCAGCGCTTGCTGCCGAAGCGGTTCGGGAGCCGAAACGGTCTGAAAGCCAGCGGCAGCCCTTTCCAGCAAATCCATGCGGAACTCCTTCCGAGGAAACGATCTAATGCGAGTACTGTATCGTCGATGATTAAGGAGGGCAACCGACCCTGGCGCCCGGCCTGCTCTGGCAAAGAGTGGGGCAACCGGGTACGCTGATTTCACGACACCCCGGGCGGGTCCACCAATCATCGATTTTCTGAGCATCGGCCCGTCGGCCGGCGTTCTTCATCCTGGATCACCAGGCGCTTACCACCGGTTAGCCGTTCGACTCAACGCTGAGTGGCCTTTTTCCACGATGGGGAGGATAGGGTGCCCATCCTGCCAATCTTCCGGCTGATAGATCTCGTACGCCAACGTTTTGGGACCCGGCGGACTCGAGTTTCCCATCGCCCGGCTTTGGTGTTGCTCGAAGCGCTCGAAGAGCGACAGGTGCTGTCGGTCTTCGTCCCCGAGGTTCCAGCCTACCTGATCGCCCCGGTTACTCCGCCCGACGAGGCACTTTGGGCCGACCTTCAGACCGCTCCGCCCCTCCTCGAAATTGAACATCTCCCCGGCCTCGAAAGTGAAATGGCTCAGGGAGGCGTGGGGTTCCCTTCCAACGACTTACCTCCCCCGAGCGCCCGGTTCAACGATCAGGTATTTAGCTCCAGTGTCCCCGTCGAGTCCTCGGCTCTGCCGTGGAAACAGGCCGCCCCGCCGGTCAAGACCCCGACGGTTAGCATGGTCGCCTCCGATTCCTCGGAGCCAACTTTCCAGGTACGCGATAGCGAAAGGCCCACCGAAAGCCAGGCGACACCTACCTCGCGCCCACAGTCTGCCCCCACCGCTTCGCCAACGGTCGCGTTGGTTTCCTTGCCCAATGAAACATCCACCGGCCTGCCGCGCATCCAGCTGCAACGCACCGCCGGGCCTGACGTGCGTGTTGAGGTTCGCTACACGATCACCGCCATCGCTCAGGGGCAGACGTGGAGCTACCAGGGGACGACCGTTCTTCGCCCTGGTGTCCATCAGGTCGAGTTGCCTGGCCAGCTATCCGTCGGCTCTTCTGCACCCGAAATCGTGACCGTGCAGTTGCAGGGCACGTCCGCCGGTGGAGCTACGACCACCACCGTCTTCGTTGAGGGAGATGCGCGTGGCTGCAGCGATGCCGCCCTCGTCACCGCCTATCAGACAGGTCATTCCGAGGAAGCGCTGACCACGCTTATCGATCGTCACCAGTCGGTGGTGATGCGCACCTGTCAGCGCGTGCTGGGCAACTGGCACGACGCCGAGGATGTAAGCCAGCTCGTCTTCCTGGCCCTGGCGCAGGGACAGTTCCGCCTGCAATCCACCCTGGCCGGCTGGCTGCGCACGGTGGCCCGCAATGCCGCCATCGTGTTGCTCCGAGCCCGGCATCGCCGTCAGCGACACGAGCAGCTGGCCTCCCAGGCGGTGGAAGTCCACCAGGATGACACCCAGAAGGAGCTGCGCGAGGAGATTGACGCCGCCTTGAAACAGCTACCGGGCAACCTCCGGGAAGCGGTGCAGCTGCGCTATCTCGATGGCTGGTCGCAGGCCGAGGCGGCCCAGATGCTCGGTTGCCCTCGAGGCACCCTGTCCCAACGCGCTGCCAACGGTATGCAGCAACTGAGCGACTTGCTAGCCAGCCGGCCCACCCTTGCGGAGAGTTACCTTTACTGAGCAACTTCGAGCCCGGCGGCGTTTCTCTCACTGAAGGCAGGCGCCAGCACCGGTTCGCCTGCAACTAAATCAGTTGGGGGAGAGAGGCATGCGTAAGGGGATGATCCGCTCATTCGGTCAGCTTCGCCTGGAACCGCTGGAAGATCGTCGATTACCGTCGATCACACCGGTGGTCGTGGAGGAGCCTCAGGATTTCAACTTCGTTCAGGTGGACGTCACGGAAGAAATCCAGCTCGACCAGAGCGACGAATCCAGCGAGGACGAGATCAAGACCGACACCTTCGATGGAGAGCCATTCATCGGGGAATGCGTCGCCGTCACTCTCGACGAGACTACCGGCGAACCTGTCCCGATTGATTTCGATGCCGAGTGGATGATGTACGCGATGGTCCCGAGTGACACGGGCGAGTTCATCGAGACGGAAGAGCCGCTGACCGATGGGGAGATCATCCTGGATGATTGGGTCGGCGGGTACCCCACCGAGAGCGAGAGCACCGATTTCGACCCGTCCATCCTGTACACCTGCTTTGACTACCCATCCCTTGAGGATGGCACGCCTCGTGGCCCCATCCAGCCATATTACCGCACCTTGGAGGCGGAATCCGGCTTGGAGAACGACAAAGTGGAACTGGCTTTCTTCCAGGTGGAAGATAACCGTCCCAGCGAGCCACCCACGCTCGATGGCATGTTGATGACCGTGGAACCGCTGGTCGATAGCCCGGCAAGTGAGACGACCCTCGCCACCATTGATCTGATGCCGAACCAGGAAGCTACCTCCCAGGTGGCCATTTCTGGCGAGGATGACAATGCCGTGGACGTGTTGACGACGACACCGGCCGATGAAAACCAGGGATACCTGGCACTGGCACTGCCCGAGGAAAAGACTGCGCCCACGGACGACGATCAGGAAGTGGCTCTCACCGTCGAGGAGACGAGTCTGCTGGAGGAGCCAGCTATCAGCACGCCTGCCGAGGAGGAGTATGTCTCCCCGGAGGAGGCACCTTCGTCCGAGCAGGAAACCGAGGCGGTGGAGTTCTCGCCAACGCTGGTGGTGGAGATCGCGCCATCCATCTAACCGAGATCAATGGGTAACAATGGCAGCGGGGAGCGATGTCGCTCCCCGCTGTTGTTTGTTTCCGTGATGAAGCCGATTAATCCTGCTTCTTGGTCGGATCGACGGTAACCGGGAAATAGCGCCACTCGGTCATGATGCGTGGCCCCTGGTCGGTCGACTGGACACTGGTGCGGATACGGACGCGATCGTCATGCCAGGCGTAGGCACCCAGGATGTGACCATTCGCTCCTTCCATGCGAGCGATATAACCGAACTCATCGAAGTTTTTGCCCCAGGTCTGGTTGAGTGCCTCGGACACTTCCTTGGGCATACTGCCCGGACGATCGCGCTGGACCGCTACCAAGCGAGAGACGCGATCGCCGGAGTACCACACCATGATCATCTCGTACGGGCTGGACGGAGCCGTGCGGTAGACCGAAGCGCCGTCGGCGCTGGTGGTGGCAGGAGATTTGAAGTACTCTTCCACCTTGGTTCGCGGGTCGCCGAGGTGGCAGTGATTGATTCCCGTGCTCACGAACTCCCATTTCGGCGGGTCGAGTCGGGTCGAATCCACCGGACGATCGAGCAGGATCAGTTCGACGCTGGAGGCATCGCCCCGATAGAGACGCACTGTACGATCATCCCGCCAGCGATGCTCCACAGTCTTGCCCGCTTCCGGGAGATCGACCCAGAGGCCAGCCCACGACGAGGGAATGGTCTCCGGGGCGCCACTGGCATCGACCAGGGCTTTCAGCAGCGGCTCTCCCTGCTTGGGGACCGCCGGCCCCTTCTGGTAGCGAACGCGAATCTCGGCCACCCGATCCTCCACGAAACGGACCAGGAGATTGCGTCCCCACTGAGTCATGGTGCGCTCGGGCGTGGTCATGAACAGGATGCTAAAGCCATCGGGGAGATCCTTGCGCCGGTAGAGCTTGCCGCGCGGCAGGGCCTTTTCCACCTCGGCCTTCGTGGCGCCCAGGGCGAGGCCCGGCAGCGAGATCTCATTCACCCGGCCCGGCGAACGCGACAACCGCTCGATCGATTTCCCCGAGGCGATGCGAGCCTGGCGCTCCTTTTCCTCCAGAGTTTGCGCCATTGCGATGCGGGCCTGCGCCCCGGCCGAGCCCTGGATATCGCGAGCCACCAGGATGGGGCCGCGTTCGTCGAAGGCCAGGCGCAGCTGCAACCGGGTAGTCTTGTCCTGCCAGGTGAAGGCGAGGTAAGAGCCAGCCTGGTCTTCCACGACTTCCAGTTGACCGGGGCCGTAGTCATCCCACAGGCTGGGAAGCAGCCGATCCAGCGCGTGGTCGTTGTCCTGCGGTTTCCAGGCCATTTCCAGCAGATCGACTATGTCGGCCTCACGATCGCGCATCAGGACCACGGCGTCCGGCACAGGAGTGTCGAGGACGGTGGCCATCTTCTGCATCACCTTGGCCTCTTTCGCGGCCGCTATCGGTCCTGGCACTGACGGAGCCAGAGCCAGCCGGTTGGACTCAAACCCACGATCCAGGTGCAGCGGGCCGAAGTCGCGTAAACTCCGGGTCGCGCTGGCCTCGGCGGTTTCCTTGATGGCCTTTACCCGCACGACGGCACCCAGGGCCGGGCTGCGGTTGGTCCGCGCCAACTCGACCTGCACCTTGCCTCCGGTAAAACTCTGGCGGTCGAGGTGGTTGATGCGCACTTCTTTCTGTGGGGCGAATCCTACCTCGGCCATCCGAAAGGCCATGAACGCCGGCGAGGGGTACAGAGTGTCAATCTTCCCGCGATAGGCAAGCTGCCATTCGGCCAGGCGGTTGTCCTTATCCAGGAACACCGCCGTCACCTGGACACCATCCGGGGGCAGGGGCAGTCCCATCAGATCGGCCAGGCGCTGCACTCGCTCTGGAGTGTCCGCGATCACGGCCTTGCCTCGCTGCGGCGAGCCAAAGACCGCGCAGACATCCTCCACCGGTGCGCCCACTGGCAGAATCGGATCCGGCACCGGCACTGGGCCCCAGGCGGTCAGGGCGGCCTCGATGTCACCAGCCAAAGCAGGCTTGTTGTGCTTCAGTTCCTTCAGGACCAAGGCCGCCTTCTGCAGCGCGGATTTCCCCGTGCCAAGTAGGGAAGCACCCAACGGCCCTTCTGCCGCCTTCTTGTCGAGCAGGTTGGTTAATTGACGATGCACGCCCACCAGAAGCGAAGCGCCATCGAGGTCTCCCACGGACAACTTCAGTTCGCTCGATAGTTGCACCAGGGCGACCAGGCGCGACCATTCGATGGGATAGTTCTTCTCGCCCTTGAAGGCACTCAGCCGGGAAAGAAACGCCGCGGGGGCGAGTTTCTCGGCTGCCTCGCTGTCCCCATGGCGAGCATAGTGCAGGGCCAGGCCCGCATCTTTCTTGTCGGGGGTGGCGTATGGTGGCAGGCTGAACCCCGCCGCCGGAGCCAGCGCTGCCTTCTGCAGGATAGGAACCGAGACAGCTGGCAGCAGCTTGGGCAGCAGGTCGGCGGAGTTGGGATTGTTCCGGATCGCCGCCACCTGTTTCTCGAGCGTCTCGGTCCACTCGGCCGCCAGCTTGGCCTGCTCGGCGCGCGGCAAACTCAACCAGGCTTCCAGGTCCAGATCTATCGTCTCCGCCAGGCGCGTGTTGCGGTCTTCGGGTTTGACTCCAGGCGGCAACGGCATCTGCGCCGCCCGGCGACACCCGGTGGCCTGCCCGGCAAGCAGGCATACGGTCAGAATCAGGCACCATTTCTTCATCGTGGCATCCTCGGAAACGAGAACCGGACGGAATCTGTCTCGTTCTGAGGCAACTATAGGTCACGGTTCCGCTCGATGCCTTGCACCTCGTGTAGAAAGGCGGCGATGTGCTGATTTTCTGTTGTCTGCCGTTCTGAGCGGGTTATCATCGTCGAAATGGCTCCCTCTCCCACTCTCGATCCCACCTGAGGACCCGCGATGGACGCACTGAATCGCCGGCATTTCATGCAGACCACCCTGGCCGCCGCCGCCACCGTCACCGTGGCCGGCACCAAATCGTCCGCCCGGGTCCGAGGCGCTAACGACACCATTCGTGTAGCGGTCGCTGGCCTCAACGGGCGTGGCAGCGCTCACATCGACGGCTTCGCGGGGCAAAAGGGCGTCCAGGTCGTTTGCGTGGTTGATCCCGACACACGCACTTTTAACAAGCGCATCAAGCAGGTGGAGAAGAAGGGTGGCAACACCCCGCGCGTGGAGCAGGACATCCGCAAGGCGCTGGAAGACAAGTCGATCGACGCCATTTCGATTGCCACCCCGAACCACTGGCACGCGCTGATGACCATCTGGGGCTGTCAGGCGGGCAAGGACGTTTACGTCGAAAAGCCCTGCAGCCACAACGTCCACGAGGGCCGCATCGCTGTTGAGATGGCGCGAAAGCACAATCGGATCGTGCAGCATGGCACCCAGAGCCGCAACAGCCTGGCCTGGGCCCAGATCGCCGCCGTTGTGCGGTCCGGCAAGCTCGGTCGTCTGCTGATCTCCCGCGCGCTGTGCTACAAGCCTCGCAATAGCATCGGGGTGAAGCCGAACAGTCCCGCCCCCAGGGAAGTCGATTTCAACCTGTGGCTGGGCCCGGCCGCGCAGCGCGACTTCAACGGCAACCTCGTCCATTACAACTGGCACTGGTTCTGGGACTTCGGCAACGGCGACATCGGTAACCAGGGCGTACATCAGATGGATATCGCTCGCTGGATGATCCCCGGCGCAACGCTGCCCACCAGCGTGATCAGCCTGGGCGGTCGCTTCGGCTACAAGGACCAGGGAGAGACCCCCAACACCCAGCTGGCTTTCATGGAGTTCGACAAGACCCTGCTGACCTTCGAGGTGCGCGGTTTGAAGACCGACGACCTGCGCGGGGAGAAGGTCGGGAACATCTTGCATCTAGAAGCAGGGGTAATCGCGGGGAACCGGTTCTATCCCCAGGGTAGTTCCGAGGCGCAGCCCCTGCCCAAGGTGGATGTAGCCGGCACCCGCGGCCCGGGGAGCAGCATCTTCGCCAACTTCATTGCTTCGGTCCGCAGCAGGAAGGTGCAGGATCTGAACGCAGATATCCTCGACGGTCATTACTCCAGCGCACTGGGGCACCTGGCAAACATCTCCTATCGTCTCGGCGAGGATGCGGCATTCCCCGCGCGCGTCTCGAGCCTGGGCGACAACAAGGACGTGCTCGACACCATCGAGCGGATGCAGGAGCATCTGAGTATCGGCAACAAGATCGATCTCAAAACGATCCAGTGCCGGATGGGCCGCAAGCTGAAGATCGACCCGAAGACCGAATCGATCGTCGGCGACAAGGCTGCGTCGAAGCTCCTGACACGCGACTATCGGAAGGGCTTCGAGGTTCCGGCGAAGGTCTGACGCAAATGCCGACGGGCGAGAGAGTGTGCCTCTCTCGCCCGTGCGGATGTCCGGTTTGATTACCGAGGCGTGACCTTGATGTTGCGGAACGCCACGGGTCCATGATCGCCCTGAAACATGAGCGGTCCCGTTGCTGCTTCCTTGCCCGTCACTCCGCTGGGAGTGGGTCCCTTCATCTCCACGTTCTCGTGGATCACGGTGCCGTTCAACTCTACTTTCACAAACTTGGCATTGGCCACCTTCTTGCCGTCCTTGAACTTGGGCGCCTGCCACTCGATCACGAACTTCTGCCATTCGCCCGGCTTCTTCGCCATGTTGATGCGCGGAGCGGCCGCACCATACAACCCACCGAGGTCGCCTGGCCCCACCTTGGCCTTGCCGTGGCTATCGAGGATTTGCACCTCGTACTCTCCCATCACGTAGATGCCGGAGTTCGACCCCTTGGGTACCATCAACTCCACCTCGATGGTGCAGTCGCCGAACTTCGCCTCGGTGTAGGCATCGACCCCGGTCGAGGCATTGATGAGGTCACCGGGAGCGCCAGGGGTGACGACGAACTTCCCCGCGTTCTTCGGATCCAACTCCGCCTTACCCACCACCCACTTGCTCCGCTTGGCGTCGCCCTTGAACTTCCAGCCCTTCAGGTCGTTGCCATTGAAGGGAGACGAGACCGACTTTTCCTCCGCGCGCACGGGCTGGGCCAGTGTCATCGCAATGAGGACGAACAGACAACCACGCATGATGTAGCACTCCTGGTGAGAAGGTTGGAACGAGCCGGGCGATGCTTCAGATCCCCATGTCCGACAGCAAGCTGAGCAGGCGCTTGACCAGCCCCACGGCCACCGGGGCATGTGTCTCCGCCTGGACGGCGGCTTCCTCGAATGGCGTTCGGACGCGCTCCACCCAGCTGTGCGGCTCGTGATGCAGGGCTTCCGCCAGGTGAGCCGCTGTCCCGGCCAGGTGGGCCAGTTGTTCGGGCGGCATCTGGGTCGAGGCCAGCGTCAATTTCAGCTCTTCGAGCAAGTCCACGAGTACCTGCCGCACTTCCGGCTGCACTGAGGTCGAATCGCGCAGCAGCCCAGCGGCTTCCTGGAGACGGTTCTGAAGATCCACGCTGGACGCCGGTGGGATGTTTTCCGCCATGATCGCTGCTCCTGAGGCGCGGACCGGGGGGATCGGGCGAAGATACTCCGCATATCCTATGCGCCCGGCATCCCCTGGACCGCCCACCACCTCGATCTGAATCCTGCTTGTCAGCGCGGGAAAGTCCGGGTAGCATCGAGTCTCCTGCCTTGGAGACCCGCCGATGTCCCACCTGCACGACCATGCATTCTCGTTCTTTCAGCCGCGCGTTCGAGAGGGGCTTACCCTCGCTTCGCGGCGCAACTTCGTCAAGGCGAGCCTCGCCGGTCTAGCGGGACTGACACTGCCCGACTTGCTGCGCCACCGCGCCGGGGCGACGACGACCGGCAAATCGGCTGGAAGCGGCAAAAAGAGCGTCATCCTGCTCTGGATGGCCGGGGGACCCAGTCACATCGATACCTGGGATCCCAAGCCCGACCGACCGGTCGAGAACCGGGGGCCGTTCGGCGTCATCCGAACTCGGGTGCCAGGCATCCAGGTCTGCGAGCATCTACCGCGCCAGGCGGCGCGCATGGATCGCTTCACCCTGATTCGCTCGGTCGATGCCCGCGGCAGCAGCCATGAACCCAATACCGTGTTCCAGACCGGCAACCGCCTCGCCGAGCCGCGCACCAACCCGCAGGCGCCACACTACCCCGCCATCGGGTCGATCATCGCCAAGCATCACGGGCCCAATCATCGGTCGATGCCTGCCTACGCCACCTTCATGCGCTCGCGTTCGCACCTGGCGTTCGCCGGCTGGCTGGGCAAACGCTACGATCCCTTCGTCGCGAACACCGCCGCGCGGCTGCCAACCTACGACCTCGTCGGCAAGCTTTCTGGACGCTACAGCGAACCCGAATTATTCCGGCTCCCTCACGATCTCCAGGCCCCGCGCCTGAACGATCGACGCGCACTGCTGCAGCAGCTCGACCGTCTGCGCCGTGAAATCGACGCTTCCGGCTCCCTCGATGCCATGGATCGGCATGGCCAGCAGGCGCTCGAGCTACTGATCGGCCGGCAGATGCAGGAGGCGCTGGATCTCTCCCGCGAACCGCAGCGAATCCGTGAGCAGTATGGCACTCATCCCTGGTGTCAACAGGCACTGATGGCTCGTCGCATGATCGAGGCGGGGGTTGCCTTTGTCACCCTCGACCTCAGCTATCACACCGCCTCGGGCACCTGGGACACCCATGGAGACAACATTCCGCCCTACGGCGGTATTTCGAAGGGGCTCAAGCCACTGCTTCCCCTCTTCGATCACCTGCTCACCACGCTCGTCGATGACCTGGCCCAGCGCGGCAAGCTCGACGATGTCCTGGTCATTGCCATGGGTGAGTTTGGCCGCACACCGCAAATGGGCACTCAGGGCAGCACCGATGGCCGCAACCATTGGCCCTACGTCCTCAGTATGTGCCTGGCAGGCGGCGGCTTGAAGCATGGGCAGGTCATTGGCTCCACCGAACGCGACGGCGGTTTCATCGCCACGCGCCCCGTGAGCGCGGCCGACCTGGCGGCCACCATTTATCAGCACATGGGCGTGCCTTTAGACACCGAGTACATCGACGGCACTGGGAGGCCCATCCCCATCGTCTACAATGGCTCTCCCATCGCCGAGTTGTTCTGACCTGTAGTCAGGGAGAGACGGCGATCATGTCCAGCACCAGACCCCGGCCCCGGTAGCCGCTGCTCTGCACAGAGGCCTTTGAAGCCGAGGGCGGCCGTTTCGGATCGTAGTAGTTCGGCCGTAGGACGTTAAGCTGGTTGCTGGCCTCGTCGGTGGAGACGTAGTAGGTCGCCTTCACCAGGTGCTTGAAGTCACTGCGTTCATTCCGGAGCAATGTACCCAGGCGGGTGAACACATCGCGTACCTGGTCAGCTCCGGTCTTTCCTTCGCCAACCAGACCCGCGGTATAGATGCGCCCACCATGGTTAATCCGGGCCACCCGGCTGTAGATGGGTGAGGCCGTCATGCCCGGAGGTGTCAGGTACTCCACAGCCTGGGCCGCGCGTTTCTCCGTCTGCTGACCAGCCACCACCATCTCAATCTCGATGGAATCCTTCGCCAACCATTCGACGATGGTCACCGGCGGAGCCCCGGCCTCACCGAAGTAGCGGGCGATTTCCTGGCGTACCAACTCAACATCCTTCATGGGATGAAGGAACGCCTTGACCTGCACCACATCTCGAGGCGACCGCTTCAGGAAACGAAGCGTGGCATCCAGGCTTCCCAGCGTCTTGCGCGTCGATTCCGCTGTGCCTTTGCCACGTTCGGCCTGCCCGGCGATGTAGTAAGCTGGTCCACCGGGGAGCACCGCCCAGGCTGCCTCGCGCCCCATGCTCACCGGCTTGCCCAGAAGCGCGGTGCTGCGTTTCCCTTCCAGGCCCGACACCGCCACCGCATCCAGGCTGACCAGCGCTCCAGGCACCATAGGCGTCCCCACCACCATGCTCAGGCAAGGGCGCTGCTTCCCTCGATACTTCCGGGTGAACACCTGGCGAGCCTGCTGGGCGGCGTCATCGCTGGCGGCATAGACGTTCAGACGCAACAACTGGCTGGCGTCGCCTCCAGTGCTGCGCAGCAATTCTCCCAGCACTTGCACCAGCGCTTCGGCGTGATCGGATGCGGTGGCCCCCGGAGGAGGCGACGGCGCCACCAGCTGAGTGGTGTGCAAGATCGGGGTCCCATCGGCGACGCCGGTGGTCAATGGAAGATCGCGGTCGTCGGCCGCAGACATTGCCAGTCCCGTCAGCAGGCCGACAATGACGATCGATCCCAGAATCATGGTGCGCATGATTATCCCCCCAGATTACTCTGACAGGCAGGCTAGTAATGACGCACATCGCCGTCGAGGTGGAACTGGAGGCAGCCACGTTGCAGGCCGTGCAGCAGCGGACGCCCTCCCCGGTTCAGATTTTACCGCCGCACGATGGGTGGTGGAACTGGGAAGGCCCAACGCCAGAGGTGCTCCTGTGCAAGCGCCCGCCGCGCAACCTCGATGCCTTGCCTGGGCTGCGGTTCATCCAGATCAGCACCGTGGGTTACGAACACCTCCGCGACCTGGGGTTCGAGAACCGGAATATTCGCCTCTGCAATGCGCGCGGCATCTTCGACACCGCCATCGCCGAGTGGAACCTGGCAATGATGGTGAATCTCACCCGTGACCTGCGCACGATGATCCGCCATCAGGAACAGGGCGTGTGGGAACGAGCCCCCCGATTCCAGCAGGAGATCCGTGGCCGGGTGGTGGGCATCTGGGGCTATGGCGGCATTGGTCGGGCCACTGCCCAGCTGGCCCGCGCCTTCGGCATGACCATCCACGTCATGACGCGCCTGGGAATCTTTCCGCGAGAGAGCGCCTGGGCCGAACCAGGCACCGGCGACCCGGACGGCAGCCTGCCCGACCGCGTATTCGTCCAGGGTCAGGACCTGACGTTTTTGGGGTCACTCGACTTCCTCATTCTGGCCCTGCCACACACCCGGCACAGTGAAGGCATGATCGGCGAACGGGAGCTGCAGGCGCTGCCACGCTCCGCCTTTCTCTTGAACCCGGCCCGGGGCCCGATCGTTCAGGAACAGGCGCTGCTGCAAGCGCTCCGCAGGGGTTGGATCGCCGGGGCGGCCCTCGACACCCATTTTGCCTACCCGCTACCCGCCGACCACCCGCTCTGGCGTTTTCCCAACGTCATGCTGACGCCGCACATCTCGGGGGCCGATCATAGCCACCATTTTCGCTCGCGAATAGGCAGATTGTTCCTGGAGAACCTCGATCGCTACCTGGCGCAGCGGCCATTGTTCAACGAGTTGACCCGGATTGAGTGGCAGGAAGCATGACCGCTAGCATTCCCCGGCAAGACCGCGTAGGATGAAATCGGCCCAACCAGGTCTCCTCCTGGGCCGGAGAATCCGGAATGAACGCACGTTCGCAAGCACATCTCCGCCTCGCGCGCTACCATCATGAGTTCAGCATGATCCTGGGCATCATCGTGGTCATCGCCATTGCCGGCATTCGCATGGTTGGCTCCGATCCCAACGGCGAGACACGTCCCCTGTGGGACCGCGCGCTGGCCTCGTTCCTGGGGTTGATGCAGTGCTTCGGGTTGGTCATCGGCATCAGTTTCGTCCTGGCATCGATTGAGATTCTCAAGCAGACGGCTGCCCGGTACCAGTGTCGCCGGATCGAGAACAAGCTTGCCCGCCTCGATCCCATCCTGCACGATGGCCTGGCCCAGGCCACGCCGTCGAACCTGGTCCGCGTTTTGCGTCTGCTGCGCGATCCGCACGAAAACGTCCGCCGGCAAGCAATCGCGGCGGCCTTCACCCTGTTGCGAGCCAGGCCGGCGCTGATAAACCAGGTCGTGAGCGTGCCTTCACTGGAAGAGGCTGTGCTCGAGGGTGTGAGCTTTGCCCAGGCCCTGGCCGCTACCCCGCTAACCGAGGACCTCCTGGCCCGTGTGACCCTGGGCGCAAAGCTAGGCGCAGGCACCGCAGAAAAGCGCCTGGCGCCAGTGACGAGTATCCCCGCCACGCTGGCCCACTGGGTCCATCTCCATCGTCCCCAGGGAGGCAGTGCCGAGATCCAGGTTTCAATCGGATACGACACCGGGCACCTGCCTTCCCTGGTCGAACGCAGCCGGTTTCTGGCCCTGTACTTCTACATTTGCACCACCGATCACAAGCGCTTTCAGGCCCTGCTTCGCCGACCTCCGCGCGATCCAAACGCCGCGTTCGGCCTGGTGATTCGCGGCGACATCGTCGAGGTGCGCGCGCCAGGCCAGGCTCGAGGTCATCGCCTCGATTACGTCTTCCCTCTGCCCGTCCATCTCAGCGAGGCGAACCTCGTCGGGTTCTTTCACCAGATTCAGATTCTCAATCTGGGCCTTCTGGTGGCCTGCGCTGAGGATGCCTGCCGCGTCCTCTTGCCCGGAAAGATTCCGGCCTGGCTCGACGCGCGCCGCCTGGCTCTGGGCCGGGTCTACCGGGAGTTTGAACGTCGCTTCGTCGCCCTGCTGCGCGCCCACGACCGTTACCGCGATCCCTCGCGCATACACCGCTTGAACCCGGGCGACCACGCCGAACGCGTCCAGGCGTTTGAATGCTACCGCCTCGAGGAATGTCTTTATCCGCAGTACAAGTGGGTAGTGCCGCTCTACGACCCGGACATCCGCTGGGAGCGCTTGCTTGTCCCACTGCGTGGGGTCGAGGCCATGCTGTTACACCAGGGCGAGGTCGAAGGGCGCGATCATACCCGCGGTGTCGAGTTCCTGCACCAGGTGCGCCGGCTGGGTTACGAAAGTGCTGGCAGCCTCGAGCAGGTCCTCCAGGGGGCCAGCCCGGAGTCATTCAACCACGGTTGTCCGGGCGATCCGTTCATCGATCCCACCTGGAAGGACGCCACCATGCAGTACCTGGCCGGGGTCAGCAGGGCCATTGCTCGCAAGGAATGCAGTCTCGAGCAACTTCCCGACCCGGTCACGTTCCGACAGGCAGCAGCCTATTATTCCATCGAGGGGGCAGCCGAGGTTGCCCTGATTCCCAGGAGCTTCCCGGAGGTGGAATCATGACCATCAGCCGTGGACATCGACGCGAAACCACTCCCCGACGCGAACCGGTTACCGTGCCGGAAAAGGTGCCGGCGCGCCCCGCCAGTCCACGCCCCGCACCTGCGCGGCCCGCTCACCCCAGCACCCCCGCTCGCCCGCGCCCAGCGACTCCTGGGACGGGTCCTTCCTGACCCTGCCTGAGGCCCGACATGACGTACCGGCTCCTGGCCGACCTAGTAGTGGCCATCCACGTGGCCTATGTGGCGTTCGTCTTTTTCGGGTTGATCGGCATCCTCGTAGGGCATGCTCTCGGCTGGACCTGGGTGCGCCATCGCGGGTTTCGCCTGGTCCATCTCGCCATGATCGTGGGTGTGGTCCTGCGCTCAGCCCTGTGGAACGAGTGTCCGCTTACCTGGTGGGAACGCGATCTCCGTGAGCTGGCCGGCCAGGTTGAGTTCGAGGGCTCTCCCATCGGAAAGGTGCTACACGATCTCATCCATCCTGATCTGCCCCTCTGGGTCTTTCCGGTCATATACTCCTTGTTCGGGGGGCTGGTCGTGGCCACGCTCTGGCTGGTGCCCGTGCAGTGGCGACCCCGCCCCCGCCTGGAGGGACTTTCCATGCGTGCCGGTCTGCTGGTGCTAGGTCTGCTGACAATCCTGGATTCACGGGCACTGGCCCAGGAACCGATCTTTGCTCCGGGCAGCAAGCTCGAGGTGGTCGCCGGCAAGGGGCAAGGCGGAGAAGGGCCAGCCTGGCATCCCCGGCTCGGTATCCTCTCCAGCGGCAATGGCCACATCAATCGCGTCGATCGCACCGGCAAGGTATCCATCTGGCGCAAGGACGCCGGCACCAACGGCCTGCTTTTCGACAGCGCCGGCCGTCTGATCGCCTGCGAACCGGTCCAGCGCCGGGTTACCCGAACCGAGCAGGATGGCACCATCACCGTCCTGACTGATCGATTCGAGGGTAAGCGCTACAACCAGCCTAATGACCTGACAATCGACTCCCGTGGCCGCATCTATTTCACCGATCCACGCTACGGCGACCGTGGCGACATGCAGTTGAGGGACGAGACCGGCCGCACCATCGAGGGTGTCTACCGGATCGATCCCGATGGCAAGGTGACGCGCATCCTCGGCCGCGAGGTGGACCGCCCCAACGGGATCCTGGTCTCGTCGGACGAACGCCATCTCTTCGTCGCCGACAACAATAACGACACCGTGGGCAAGACGCGCAAACTCTGGCGTTTTGACCTCCGCAAGGATGGTTCGGTCGATCCCGCCTCGCGAAAACTCTTGCACGACTGGGGCAAGGGACGCGGGCCCGACGGGCTCAAGCAGGATGAAGCTGGCCGCCTCTACGTCGCAGGCGGGTTGAACAAACCCAACCCCCCGGCCGAGCCCGCCACCGACGTCAAGGGTGGCATCTATGTATTCTCCGCCGAGGGTAAGCTGCTCACCTTCCTGCCCGTTCCCACCGACGAGGTCACGAATTGCGCCTTCGGCGACGACGACCGCAAGACACTGTACATCACCGGTGGCGGTGTGCTCTATCGCATCCGAACGACCACCGCAGGCAGGCTACGCTAGGCATACCTCGAACGCCGCAGTAATCAGGCTTCACCGAGGAGATTAGGCACCTTCTCACGTAGTAATTCGATCTCCTGGTGGCTCTCGCCGAGGTACGCCAGGAGACGAAGATCATCCCGCGTGACCACTCCACCGGTGAACAACCAGGCACGCACCCGGAAGAGTTTGTACAGCTTTACCAGTTTGCGGTCACTGATGAAGATGCGATCCTCGCGCACCAGCGTCTTCACCAGGCGCTGAAACTCGGTGAACACCTCGTTGGGGAAGAACATCTGACGGTCGTTCAGCTCGTCGCTATTGCGTCCGGAACGATGCTTCCGGCTGAACAGGTAAGTGAGATATCGGTTGGCCTTGAGAATGTCGTCGAGCGAGGCATGCCCCTCGCACCACGGCTTCTGCGATAGGCCCTTGTTGACCTCACCCTGAAGCCCCATATCCACCAGCTCGGTGAAGTAATCTTCCTGCACCGAGCGACTCTCTGCTTTGAGACAAAAGCGATCCTTCAAAGCCGCCAGCTCGGCCTGCTCCGGCACCTCGTTCGTCGCGGCGAACAGCACCCGGAGACGCACCGGCATCGGCACGCCATCCTGGTAGAACTTCCGCTCGTTGATGATGGTGAGGAGGATGTTGAGGATGGCCGAGTTCGACTTGAAGATCTCGTCGAGAAAGGCCAGCCGGGCGGTAGGTAGCTTCCCCTGCTCGCGACGGATGTAACGTCCCTCACGCAGCTTGGAGATGTCGATGGGCCCGACGATTTCGCCCGGTTCGGTGAACCGGGTGAGCATGTACTCGAAATAGTCACCCTCACCCAGGCCCAGGGCATCCTTGAACTTCAGCACCAGGTCCGACTTGGCCGTTCCGGGAGGGCCGACCAGCAGCAGCGGTTCCTGAGCGACGGCCGCCACGACCATCAAATCGATCAGGTCCTGCTTCTTGATAAAGAAGCGTCCCAGCGAGGTGCGAAATCGGTTGAGCCGGGTCCGCAGCTCGTCCGCCTCAGACTGCAGCTCCTCGAACGTCCAGTCTTCCCGGGGCAGCTTCTCGGCCATTTTTGTAGACATGGGATGCTAACTCAGCTTCTCAGGGGTGGTCCGTGGTGAGGTTCACGGGGGAACCGGCCCGGTGCCTAGTGTTTTTCCATCTGGCCACGCAGATCGCGATGAATGCGGCGTCGCACGAGAAATTCGTCGTCGTCCAGCCAGCGCCGGGCCTGGGTACCCATGGTGAAATCGTCACTCACCACCGCCAGCACCACGTTTTCAACCACGTCCAGCTGCGACACCAGGAAGTGTGTCGAGGTGGTATAGGTGTCCTTGATGCCCTTGAGCAGGCGGAAGATTTCTTCCAGGCGTTTCTGCGCCACCTCGACGGGCGCCTGCCCCACCGCGCGGGCGTACGAGCAGGCCAACTGGGTCTGCTCGCGAGCTAGCAAATCGTTGGCCAGCAGAACCGTGCGGGCCGCCTGCAAGATAGGCTCGGCCTGGCTATCGCGCCCAAAGTAACACCAGCCGGACGCCACCTGGAGCAAGGCGCGCAGGGCGGCCGGCCCCTGGCCGCTGGGATACTTCTTGAAGTCGATGGCCTTCACGTCCTGACCTTCGAGCACCAACTCAGCCATCTGTCTCAGGATCTGGTCGATCTCGTCGCGCATACCCAGCTTGCGAAGACCGCGGAAGCAGGTGGCCGCCACCTGGTCCAGCAACGCCAACGCCTGGGCGCCTTTCTGGTTTTGCAGGATCTTCTGGAAGCGAGCGATGAGCGGGAAGACAGCGTCGCTGCGGCCGAAATGACCAGCCACGAACAACCCCTTCTCGAGGAAGGCGGCTTGCTCGTGCAACTGAGCCAGGTCCTTCGTTTCGGGCAGGGCATCGTAGGCGGGGATGGATTGATCGAGCATCCGGCGAGCGAAGTCCTCGCCGACGCGCGGCGACACCTCCAACCCTGCACGCACCACCCGGGCGCGCTGATCGGCCCCCTTGGGTCCCTTGGGTGTTTCGTTCAGCAGGCGATCCACTCGTTGGGCCAGTTCGTTGCGGTCGGTGATGTCAGTCAGCTCTGCCAGGGCGCGCTCGAAATCGCTGATGCGGGCTCCCCAGTGACGGTAGGGATTGATGCGCTGGTCGGGTTCAAGGATGACCGAGTGCTTGCGTAGCCGATCGACGACATACTTCTGCAGCCGTTCGATCACCTCGAGTTCCTGCAGGCGTTCGTCGGGAAGCGGGCCGGTGTGGGGCTTGCCATCCAGGGCCTGCCGGATGCGATACTCGTAGGCCGCGAGCAAGAAGCCGTGCGCATCGTCCTTGTTGGCCAGCATAGCGCGGGCCCGGGCGAGCAACTCGCGGGCGGCATCGTTTTCACCCAGGCGGGCCAGGCCGAAGCTGAAGATGAGGTCCACGTAGGCTGGTGTCTGCGCCGTCAGGTTGGGCGCGGGCTCGGCCTTTACCCATTCCTGGGCAAGCTTGGCCAGGTCGATCATCCACTGGCGCACCGCGCGAAACCGTTGACTGGTGGGTTGCCCCGCAAAGCGCAGGAAGCTGGGCAGATCCTGCTCGGGACGCAAACCGTTGGTGTAGAGCCGTTCGAGCAGCCGATCGCGAGCCCGGGCCAGGGCCAGCACATCACCCTTGGAGAGCAGCGTGAGGTGGGACCAGGCCAGCCACACTGCACGGACGGGCAATAGTTTCTCGTGGGCTTCCAGGAAGCGACTCACCGGACCAAACCGCTGGACAATCGCCGGGGGAGGCGTCGGCTGCATCACGGCATAAACCAGGTAGGAGGCCAGCGCACGCAGGTCGGCTGTGGCCGGCTCTTGCAGGTTCAGCAACCGATCCAGATCCTCGACGGCGATCTCCCGACTTTTCGCTCCAGGTGCCACCACCCGGCTCACCCACGAACGAGGCTGCGAGCGCGGCGAGTCCTGGCGGGTGGGCACCACCTGGGCCTCGGCCAGGAACCAGTGCCAGGCCCAGGCCTGGACTGCCTCGCTGCCGCGTTCCCAAAGCGCGTTCATCCAGCAGACACCAGCGTCGTCCACACTTTGCAGCTGGGTGTTCAGCAGGGCCAGCTGGGGCCACATCTCCTGACGTTCGGGGATGTCGAGCCCACCCTCCAGGGCCAGGAACGACTCCTCGAGGGCGCGCAATTGCCTCTGCACCTGCGACGGTTCCACCCGTGCGATGCTGGCGAACTCGTCCAGAGCCAGCGGAGTCTCGGCCGTCGCGGCTTCGTCGATGGCGGTTGGTGCGTAGTTAAGCTCCGACCCCGAAACGTCGCGTCCAGCGCTACGATCGCGCGGCCCCTGCTTCGGCCGAGGTTCGCCAGGCGGCTTGCGCGGCCGCGAGGTGGTTTCCTCCTCGCTCACGAACGGCTCAAAGTCGAATTGCGTGGCCTGGACCCAGGCCTGCAGTGGCTGCTTCTCGTGGTCGAGGACGTAATCGATCCAGTCCCAGAGTGGCCGGAAGGAATCTTCCGGCAGGTTCATGGGAGTGAATGCCCCCTTTTCGCCGGGTTGCAGCCAAACGACCTGGTTGGTGTCCTCGGCCAGCAGCTTGCGGACCTGATCGCGCCGCAATGGCGGGTGCAGGCGTGTGCCCACAGGCAGGAACAGGTTAGGCAGCTTGAGATAATGCTTGTAGCCGACAGCGTGCGGAAACACCACCACCGGCGGTGATTGCTTGGACTGGCGCACGCGGACGACGATCAGCTTCTGGTCCTTCACCTCGCCCACGGCGAACCCCAGTCGTTGAAGCAGCTGGTCGTCGGCATTCTGCACGAAGCGGTTCAATTCCTCGATGGGGTTGTCTCGCAGCACCCACAGCTCGGCCCCGTCCGGCGTACCACCCGCGCGAAGAGACGGTGTGACGGCGATCTTCCCCGCCAGCTTGCCTTCTTTCCAGGTGACCTTGCGCTCCGGCAAGGGGAACTCGAGGATCTCGTAAACATCGCGGAACGGAGCGTCGTCCAGCATGGTCCACTGCCGCGGCGGGCGAACCAGCACCAGTTTGCCGGAGGGAGCCTTCACCTGGCCAATCAGCGGATGGCTGTAGCCGAGTTCGACCCAGACACGTGGCGCCCGCTCGACATAGGCTACCGGAGCGCGAGAGCCACCGATGCGGTCCATGGCACGCAACAGCGAGTAGAACGGCGGACCCACCACCCGCAGGAGCGCGCGCGGCGTGTCCTCCGGGCCGGTCAACCAGCGGAAGCCCTGGCGGTCGTTCCCCAGACGCAGAATCTCGATCACCAGGCGCGATAGCTCTTCCCCACTGGGAACATCGAAGAGAATGGGAACCTGGTCGAGATGCTCCGCCACCACCCGATCACGTTCAAGGGGCAGGATCTCGGCCCAGCACGACACCTCTTCCCGGGTGGATGCACCCCAGCTGCGTGCCCCGGTCACTCCCAGGCTCTTCAGCTCGCTCTGATTACTCTTGGGCAGTTGCCCGGCGAGTTCGACCCAGCATTGATTCTGGTCGTCCAGGCCAGCAACCGCTCCCATCCCACTAAGCGCGGGTGGGATGGCGCCGCGGAGCAGCGCCAATCGCAACGTATTCAGATCGGGAAACTTCAGGATCATGGGAGTCGCCTGTCCGCCAACGGGGCTTAGGAGCGCATACCGCTCATCCGCCCTGCTTGCTTGCCTGCTTGCCTGCCTGGGCCTCATTCTGGCCACTAAGAGAGACTTCCTTCTCGTCTTCTTCGCGTTCCACCGAGATCTTGCCGATCTCAGTCGCCTTGACGAGGCCGCCGTTGATGAGTTTCTCGACGAGCGCGCGATGCTGCTGCTCGTGCTCGATGGGCAGCGCATCATCATCGGAGTGCAGTGAGATAATGATGTTCTTCTTACCCGTGGTCGGGTCGGGGAACAATCGAATGGTCATTTCGGCCATGCCTGATTCTCCTGGTTAGTCGGCCTTGGTCTTTTCCTTCGACCGAGGCTTCTTCTCTTCCTTCTCGGGCGGTCCATTGCTGGACGTCTTGTTCTCCGGAAGGATCGTTTTCAGCGTGGTGGACTCGATCACCTTCTTCTCGATCAGCAGATCGCGCAGTGTCTCCACCAGTTGACGATTGTCGCGGACGCAATCGGCGGCCTTCTGGCGGCATTCGGCCAGGATGGCATCGACACGTCGATCCATCGCCTCGCGCTTGGCCTCGGACAAAGTAGGGTCGCGGATTTCGCCACCCGATTCGCGGGCCACCAGATAGCGGCCCACACCGGTATCGTCGCCTCCCATACCCATCGATTCCACGATCATCCGGGCCAGGTGCGTGGCGCTATTGAGGTCGGATTCGAGCCCCATCGAGGCATCGCCGATGAAGAGTTTTTCCGCCTCGGTGCCGCCGTAGCAGACGATGATGTCTGCCTTCATCTGGTTGATGGTGTAGTAATACTTGTGCTCGGGGCGCTTCGTGCGGACGTAGCCAAGTGCGCCCACGACGTCGTCTGCCAGCGCGATCCGTTCGATGGGCCGGGCATGAGGTGTCATCAAGGCGCACACGGCATGACCAGCCTCGTGTGTCGCGGTGACCCGCTCTTCCAGAGGAGTGAGCTTGGTTTTCTCCACCCATTCGGTGAGCGCGCGTTCCACATCCTCGGGCCGCGATGCATCGTTTCGGTTTTCCCGCATCCGGAAGCGCGCGATCGATCGGCACAGGGCGTTCAGGTGGTCGCCGCTGAAATACGTCCCCGAGGCCGCGCCGGGCACCACCCAGTCGGTCCGTCGGACTGCATGTTCCAGTGTCTCTTCTGACATCTGAAGGTTCATCTTGCGGTCGTAAATGCGGATGATTTCGCGCCGGGCATCGGTATCCGGGTAGGGAATGTGCAGGTGGAACTCGAAGCGGCCCGGGCGGAGCAGGGCAGGGTCGAGGCTTTCCACGAAGTTCGTGGTACCCACCACAAAGACCATCTCTTCCTTGTGGAAGCCGTCCATCTCGGTGAGCAACTGGTTGACCATGGAGTGCTCAACGCCAGAGCCGGTGTAGGTGCCGCGGGCGGTGGCGAACGAGTCCAGCTCATCAAACACAATAATGGAGGGAGCCGACTGCCGCGCCTTGTGGAAGATCTGCCGCAGGTTTTCCTCGGATTCGCCGACCCACTTGCTCTTGAGTTCAGGGCCAGAGACGATGGTGACGGCGGCGCCGATCTCCGATGCCATCGCCTTGGCGAAGAGCGTTTTACCGGTGCCTGGCGGTCCCCAGAAGATCATCCCCTTGGGAACCAGCTCCTCGATGTTGCGGATCTGCTCCTCGCTAGTTGTTTGCTCCTTTCGCGCCAGCAGGTTGAGGATCTCGTTGCGCAGCCGCTCCTTGACCTTGGCGTAGCCGCCGATGTCCTTGTCGAGGCTGATGTTGGGCACTTCCAGCGTGCCGCCGAGGGTGGCCTGGCGAAGCTGGCGGAAGGCGTTTTGCGGGTTGGCGGGGTAGTCCTCGCCCTCCAGCGTACTGAGCAGCCGGCGCAGGCGCACGGCATTAATGCCCGAGACGAACTTGTACAGCGACCAGGGGTTGAACTCGCGGCCGAACTTCCGACTTTCGCGCCGGGTAATGAGATGGCGCAGGCGGTTACGACTGATGCCAAGCAGACTGAGCCGGTGCGGAAACAGATGTTCGATAACCCGGGGCAGGGGGAAGCTGGGATCCTTGAAGCCCAGCCAGACCAGCTCGGGGTTTTCGTAGAGGAGAGGGATCACCTCCCGCGCCTCGGCTGTCAACCCGCCCTGGCTCGTGGTCAACAGATCCAGATGCGGCAGAACCACCACGCGCCGTTCGACCGCGCCGCGGACGGCCTCGCGCAACTGCGAGATCATGGTGCCGATCATGCCCATCGGCATGGGGCCCTGCTGATCTTCCTGGCGCGGCCGGCCATCGAGATAGAGGCAGCGCATGTTGGCGCTTCGCAGGCGATTGCGCACATTGAGGTAGAGGTAGGGCCCCAGCTCCTTGTCGCACTCAATCAGCGTGGGAAGACCCCGTTGCAGTTTGGACGCCACCTCGGCCAACTCCGTGGAGTAGGCCGCTTCAACGGCCTCCTCCGCGGTCAGTTCCTGGGGCAGATCGTTTTCCGCAATGATGACAGACATGGGTTCCACTCTCGGCGGTCAGCGGTCCGCAATCGACACCACACCCTGGCCTGGGACCAGACCTTGTCCCAGCGCTCCGGGTTCAGCCGCAGCGGGGCGATCACACCTCGACCACAATGGTGAGCGAGCCGGCCTGCGGATCCTCGGTCATTTCCTTGATCTGCCCCATCTGGGCAGCCTTGATCTTCAGCGCATCGGCTGTGACCTTGTTCACCACCTGATCCAGCTCGCACTGCAGTTCGCCGAGCTTTCCTTCAAGCTGGTCGGTCACCTTGCCCTGAAGCGCCTGAGTCTTGTCGTCCACCTTCTTTTCCAGGTCCTTCTGCAGCTCCTGGCGTAGCCCCTCACGAACCTGGCTGGCGTGCGGGCCAATATCATCGTAGGCGCGACCGTGCCGTTCCCCTTCCACCTTGGTGGATTCGGAGGCCTCGGCCGCCACTGTGACAGTGCCGGTGCAGGTATCGACGGAGATCTTCACGCCGTCCTCCTCGCGCACCATCTGGCCTTCCTCTTCCTTGAAGCCGTGCTGGGCCAGTTCAGCGGCCAGCAGGCCCGCCATCTGTTCGGGGCCCAGGATCTCCAGCAGTTCGAGCTGGGTGCTGACGCTGTCCTCGGCCTTGATCACCTTGTTCACACTTTCACGAACGCTAATGCGGTAGGAACGGCTCATGGTCATCCTCGCGAGTTAGAAAGTCATCCGGTTAAGGACAGCGTCTCCACCAGTTCTCGTTTACCGGGTGGTTTGAGCCTGGGCCTGGCGCAGGGGATCGAGGTTTCGAATTATACCCTGGGCCCGGGGGACCAGGTGATCGCCGCCAAACTGCTCCCAGTCCTCTAGCCAGAGCTGGGCTGCCTCAAACTCCTCATCGAATCGCCACACGCCGCGAGCCCACTGCGTCCACCCTGCCAGGCGTTCGAGATGACGTAACAGCGAGGTGGCGGCCTGATAAGTGGCGGTGCGATCAACCAGCCGCTGCCCACTCATCTGCAGGGCCCCCGTCCACATTCCCGAATGGGCGTGCTCGTTGAGGAGCTGATGGCCCGCTCGTAACAGGAAGCGGGCCAGGTCGCGCCGATTGGCCTTTTCCAGGGCTGTTAGGTAGGCGTCGAGTACCCGATCCTGAGACGCACCGAGCGATCGCATGAGGGCGGGTTGTTCAATCCGTTCCTTGCTACTTTCGATGGTGATCCAGCGTAGGGCCAGTTCGGGCTGCAGCGCCTCGAGGATGCACGCACCCAGGTCGTCCAGCCAGGGGCCAAAGTTCGGCAGCACCCCGTCTGCCACCTGGGTAAAATCTTCCGGATACGCCAGCCAGCATAGTCCATGGCGATTAAATGGCTCGCGTTTGCGCAGGTTGGCCACTCCCAGGCTTTCGGTCGCATCGCGCAGGCCTTCGTGGGCGAAGAACAAAAGCAGCAAATCTCCCTGGGTCAGTTGGTCGTGGTCTGGAGTCCACGTGGGCTGTTTGTCTGAGGGCCTTACCGCGGTGATCCACAGGAGGAAACGCAAGGTGTGGCCGGAAAACCGCAGGCCGAGATTTTCGGGGGCGGTGCGCTGCCACAGACGGCCGCTCTTCTTCCGCATCTTGCGCAGGTAGGGTTCATCGCGCCAGCCGCCGCGTTGCGCGAGCAGGAAGGTACACCCTTTGGCCAGCGCGTCTCGCACCAGGCGAAGCGCACCTGAACTCAGGCCTGCGGGCATCTCCATCCGGGCTTCGACCAGCGGCATGGCACGCTCGATCGGTTCCCGGCGCAGGAAATAATACAGCAGCCGGAGCAGGTGAGCTTCAAAGGCGGAAACGTTCTGCATCGTGCTCCTTCAACCCGACGTGGTCCCCAACGATCCTGCGAGGAGAGGCAGGCCGCTTCCAGGTTGGTTGGCGACGGTCCTGCAAATCTGCCTGATTGTAGCACCCCAGGGGGTGCGGCGGGGATTTTTCCTCCCAGGGCCCCACCTCTGTCAGAGACACCCGGCATCACAGAAAGGTTCCCCACAGGGGTGGGGACAGTGCGTGCCGCCTGGATTGATTATACCACCCTCTCCCCCCACCCACTACCCTGGCAGGCCAGGACTTTTCTGGCGGTTGAACTGTCGTTTCGTGTTACATTGATTTCCTCATTACATCTTCCCTGACCAGGATACGCGATGGACGTCCTAGGATTTCGCGAACCCGTAAGCTCGTGGACGCACCTGACCTGGATGCTCCTTGCAATTCCGGGATTGATCCCACTGTGGAAGGCGGCTGGCAACGACGGGCTGAAACGCCTGGGCGCCCTGGTGTTTGGCGGCACCCTGATCTTCTGTTTCGCCGGATCGTTTCTGTTCCATTCCGTCCCAGCCACCTGGGTAAACCTCTTCCGCACCATGGATCACGTGGGCATTTTCCTGCTCATCGCCGGGACGGTTACACCTATCGGCCTGGTGGTGCTTGATGGGTGGTGGCGTCGGGGCCTGGTGGGAGGCATCTGGCTGCTGGCCGGTGCAGGCATCGCTATCCGCCTGCGCGGCCCACAGCCGATGATCGTCATGACCACTTTCTACCTGTTCATGGGCTGGGTCGGCTGTGCCACCTGCTGCGAACTGGCTCGGCGTCTGTCGTTCCGCGGTCTGTTCTACCTGGTGATGGGCGGCGTCTTCTACACTGCGGGGGCGATCATCAACTGCATGCACTGGCTACGCCCCTTCCCGGGCATATTCGAGGCACATGAGATCTTTCATCTCTTTGTGATGGCCGGCAGTCTGTGCCATTACCTCTTCATCGTTCAGGTGGTGCTGCCCTACCAGGCTGGCACCTTGGCCGAGCCCGACCTGCGGCCACTCTCACTCGGTTTTGACCACGCCAAAGAGGGGGTCGTCGCGATCGAGTGAGATCGCCAACCGCGCTCCCCAGTGCAGGGCGAACTCATCCGCCCGGGCCCATCCTCGGCAGGCGCTGCGGCTGTCACTGGGACGGTTCTCGTACGATCCCCCGCGCAAGGTTCGTGGCGTGTCGCTCCTCTCCTCGTAAACCGGGTTAGTCACTTCCAGGTTGCGGTAGGGCCGCAGCGCATCCAGGCACCACTCCCAGACGTTTCCGTGCATGTCGAACAGGCCCCAGGCGTTCGGGGTCTTCTCGCCGACGGGGTGTGTCTGCCGTTTCGAGCGCGTGCTGTGCCAGCCGGCGCGCTCGGCATCCTCGTTCCGCCCTCCGGTATGGTAGGGCGAGCGCGTGCCGGCCCGACAGGCGTATTCCCACTCCGCCTCGGTGGGTAGACGAAACCCCTCGGTGAACCGCTCGCGCAGCTGCACGCAGATCCGGCCCAGACTGTTCCAATCGAGGTTTGTCGCCGGACAGGTTCGGCGCTGGTCCGGGACCTTGCCCTGGGTGAGCATACTCCACTGCCCATTGGTCAGAGGGGTTTGCCCCAACCAGAAGCCCGTGGTCAGGTGCACCACGTGACGCGGTCCCTCGTTTGGATAGCGCCCAGACTCTCGGTGCGGACTCCCCATGAAGAAAGTACCCGGTGGTATGAAGCAGAAGACCAGCGCTTCACCCTGGCCGAGATCGAACTCGCGCTGGGGTACCACGGGATGCACCCCCTGCTCCAGCAGTAACTGGAGGCGTCGTTCCCGTCCTGCGCGGCCCGACGCTCGCAACGTGGCATGGCGCATCGACTCGCGCAAACGCGTCAGTTCAGCCTCGCTGGTACGTCCCAGTTCTTCCAGGCAATCCGCCAGCGCTAGCCAGACGAAGGCGTCGTCCGGCTGGGCAACAATGGCGGCGAGCAAGGTAGACTCAGGATCCATGGGGAGCCACTAGCCCATGACGCCGTCGCAATTCGCGAGCGGCTGATACCAGAGAAGCCAGCTTCCGTTCGGCCACCTCGGCCGATGCCACCGGATTGTCAGCGAAGGTGGCGAAGCCACAATCTGGGTTGAGCAGTACGCGATCAGGTCCGAACAGCCCGATGGCCTGCTCGCCGCGCTGAAGGATGTCTGCCTCAGTTTCGATGTGATCCAGCTTCTGATTCACCGCCCCCACTCCGATTCGGCAGCGCGCCGGCAGGCTCCGCAGCTGCTCGAGTTCTCCTGCCCGGGGAGTACACAGCTCGAGGAACACCGTGCCGAAGGGGGTGCGTTCGAGCAGCGGCAGCAACGGGCCATAATCTCCGCTCAGTGCCACCCCCTCGTCGCGCGACCAGTTGCCCCGACAGACATGCATGGCCAGACGCTCGGCAGGAAACCCTGCGGCAACCCGGTCGAGCAGGTCGGCCGCGAAGGCAAGTTCTTCATTCGCGCTGCGCCGTTCGCTGAGTGCCCCGCACATGAAGCTGCGGTTGTGGGTCGGTCGACCGAACACCACTTCGGTCAGCACTGGTTCGTCGAGTTGCACCAGTGCCACGCCCGCGGCCAGCAGGTCCTGGATTTCCTCACGGAGCAGGCGCACCACGTCGGCAGCCAGGTCATCGCGTTCGCGGTACACGCGCTCGGACACGCATTCCAGCCAGAGCGTGCGCGTTAGCAAGTATGGGCCTGGCAACGCTACCTTGAGAGGACGGTCGGTCAACGGCGCTAGCGCCTGGACCTCGTGGAGTACCAGAGGGCGGTTTCGTCGCAAGGGCTTCAGCACCGCTGGATGGCGCACCAGTTCGGCGGGAACATCCAGCGACCGCAGCGAGGCCTCGAACTCCGCCGGATCCTCAACGTAGGGGAGCAGGTCAGTGATCGGGATCAACTGGCAACAATCGAGCCGACTTCCGATGAAGCTGGCGTAGGAATCGCGGCGCTGCTCGCCGTCGGTTACCACATCGACGCCGGCTCGCATCTGGGCTGCCACCGCCAGGCGAACCGCATCGTCGGCGGATTCCTGAAACTCTGCCTCGGGCATCCGGCCTTCGAGGTATTCGTGCAAGCTGCGGAGCAGCCAGCGCGGGCGGGGCCACGACCCGATGCCCATCACCGCCAGAGGCGGAATCACCGTGGACCGCGAAGAGAGCGTTGGTGCCTCCCCCGTGCGCGCAACAGGGGTAGTGGGACGAGCAGCCGGCGCCACCGGGGCGGCCTGACCACTGCGTTCGGCCAATCTTCCCTTGCACACCAGGTAGCTGGCATGATCGACCCGGCGCACCGTGGAAACCAGCTCGTTCCCCGTGAGACGCGCCCAGGCGGGAAGATCTTCTTGCACCGACGATTCGCTCGATCGGATCTCGAGCAGCTGCCCGCGCTGAAGTGGGTCCAGATGCTTGCGGATCAGCAGCAGCAACCCATTTCCGCAATCGAGATTGCCGCCATCGAAGCTGGCATCAGGCTGGAACGGATGGCCATCCGAGGAACCCATGACAACCGCCTGTCAGTAGGAGACGCAGGGTGAGCCATCGGAGAGAAACTCGACGAGCTTCGCCCCGCCGACAATGGTGGCTCCCGGAATCAGTTGAGTCTCGTCGAGCTTGCGCCGCTTGAAACAGGGTGAACAAACCCAGACCTTGCCCCCGGCCGCGACAAAGTTACTCATGAGATCTCGCAAGGCGGCGAAGCCTTCTTCGTGGATGTCGTCGGCATAGCCCTTCACCGCCAGACGGACTCCCTCGGTACTCAGGAAGACCACGGTATCCTTGTCGGACGCGACTGCGGCATTGGCGACGACAAAAGCCACGGTCGCCTTGTCGGCGTCATTCTTGGCGGCAGTCAGGCTGAGGCAGAACTTTCCAGGCATCGTCATTTCTCCCTTCGTTCGATGTGATAGACCGGGTGATCCGCGTTCAGCAGGCGATGGCCGGTGAGGCCGCACCAGGCCGGAAGGTCCAGCGGAGCGGCCGGGTCGTGGGCCGTCACTCGAAGGACGCTCCGAGGGGCCATGCCATTCAGGCGAATTCGCAGCGCCAGTACGAGATCGCCACAGGCCATGTGGCCGGCGTCCCATTCCTCTTGCTGCGGTGCCTGCCTGAGCTGGGGTTCATCGCTGGCAACAGAGGCCCGCACCTTGACCTGAGCCAGGCAAGTGGGATGGAAGCTGACCGGCTGCCCCTCGTCGGTGCAGGCCGCAGCCCAGGCAGTACTGTAGCACGTGCGATGAGCGAGGTGTTCGGTGATCTGCTCGCGCAGCGCCTCGGGCGTGCGTTCCATGACGGCGGCCAGGCAAGACAGGCACCGGGGAGCATCCTTGGCCCCCAGGGCGATGCTCAACAACACCTCGTGCCCACACAGGGGCCGAGCGCAGGCCTGGCAGGGGCTGCCACGGAGCTTGGCTAACTCGCTCAGGAGTGCCTGTGTATCCCTGTCGTCGTGATCGTGTTCTGGCATCCGATTCCGGTCCCAAGAGAAGAATGATACTATTATTTGGGGCCCATCGGCCGCTGACCAGGGAGAATGCCAACGTGGATGCCATCCAGGGAGTGATCGAAACGGCGATCTATGCCGAGGATCTTCTCAGCATGCTGGCATTTTATCGGGATCTCCTGGGTCTTCCCCTGGTGGCACAGGAAGCAGGCCGGCATCTGTTCTTCCAGGCAGGCCCCCAGAACATGCTGCTCATCTTTCGGTCCGAGGCTACACTGCGCGGCGATCACCTGCCGGCTCATGGATGCCACGGCCCAGGCCACGTGGCCCTGGGCATTTCGGCGAGTAGTGTGGATGCCTGGCGCACGCACCTGATCCACAAGGGCGTCGTCATCGAAAAAGAGATCGACTGGCCAGCGGGGGGCCATTCTCTCTACTTTCGCGATCCGGCAGGGAATTCAATTGAACTGATCACCCCGCGCGTCTGGGGACTTCCTTCAGGTTGGTAAAGCGATGGAAGAAGTTGCACTCCGGCGAGAAATCGTGGAGAGCCCCGACGAAGACCTACCGCGCCGCGTCTATGCCGACTGGCTCGACGATCACGGCGGTCCCGCCGACCAGGCCCGCGCTGAGTTCATCCGCCTCCAGCTCGACCTGCATGACCTACCCCCGGATGACGAGAGCCGTTCGCTGCTCGAACGCCAGGAACGCCGGCTGCGCAAGAAACACGAGCGCGAATGGCTCGGCCCCGTAGCCGAACATCTCCACGGCTGGGCCTTCGTCCGAGGATTCCTGTCGCACGTGTCGTTGCAAGTGGCCAGCCTGCTCCGCATTCACGATACACTTCTGGCGGAGCAGCCGATCTGCAGCATCCGTCTGACCGGCACTCGCCAGCGAGGCGTGCTCGACGAGTTGGCCCGGCTCCCATTCCTCGAACGGATTACCTCGCTCGACCTGAGCAACAACTACCTGGATGGGGTCACCATCGAGCGGCTGGTCAACTCACCGTTTCTCACGCATCTGGCCACTCTTCGTTTCAACGACAACCCCTATGGCTACGATGCCATTCCCACTCTGGTAGACGCCTCGGCCCTGGGGAACCTTCGCACGCTGGAGCTACGCCGGAACAACCTGACCGACTCCACCGCCGCCTTGCTGGGCGACTCCATGAACTTCATCCACCTACTCCTGCTCGACCTGCGCGGCAACATCATCGGCATGGATACTCGGACCCACCTGCGCGGTCTTTTTCAGGAGGGTGTCCGCTTCTGACCGCTCGCTGCGACAAATTGGGATACCCGGCACGACGTTTGCACATTATACTGACGTTCCTGCCTGGGATCACCTTGGATCTACCTCCGGTAACAACCCACCCGGTTGACACTCATCGCAGCAGAGATCTTCCATGCGATACGCGCCGAACGCCTGGCTTTGGCTGCCTGTTTGCCTGATCTTGCTTCAGGTCAGCGATTTTGGCCTGACCTGGCTCCTGCTCGAAGGCGGGGTTCGTGGCGATGTCTACGAGGCCAATCCGCTGGCTCAGCGCATTCTCGCTGACCGGGGCTGGCTCGGACTGGCAGGCTTCAAGTCGCTCTGTACCCTGGTGGCGCTGGGTGCCTCCATTGCCATCACCGCCTATCGCCCCCGACTGGGGTTGACCCTCATCCTGGGGCAGGTGCTAGCCATGGCCGGCGTGGTCGGCTACAGCGTCACTCTGCTGACTCAGCCCCCCCAGCCCGTCCCAGCAGTGGCCGACCTCGAGAACGACCCCGAGGTGGACGAGATGATCGATGAAATGCACCAGTTTTCGCTGGATCGCAGCCGTATTTGCAAGGCGCTGATCGAGGAGGAATGCGATCTCGCCGCAGCCGTAGCCGACCTGGCCCAGGCGCTGCGCGAGCATGGCCCCAACCTGCCCGAGGCCCAGCGACAGCACCTGCCCTCGGAGGAAAACGCCGGGCACGTGGCCGCCTTTCTCTTCTACCACTGTAGCCAAATCCTGGACGGTACTCAGAATGAACATCAGGTCCGGGCTCGTTTGACGGCCCAGATGGCCCGGTGTTTCCCCAAGGTCCCCCAGGTGGCCTCAGCAGATCCGCGCCGGATTGCCCGCCTTCCCTGGGTTGCCGTGGCTCACTAAGGTGTTCCGGCCAGCATGGCGCAGCGTGTACTGATCATCGGCGCAGGCCTGGCGGGCCTGGCCGCAGCTTCTGCTCTGGCTCCGCGCGCGTTCCAGGTGCGACTGCTCGAGTCGCGCGGGCGCACGGGAGGCCGTGCGGGGTCATTCACCGATGCCAGGACTGGTCAACTGATTGACGCCTGCCAGCACGTAAGCATGGGCTGCTGTACCAATCTCGCACACTTTTGCCGCACAGTGGGCATCGCACACTACCTCGCGCCGCAGCGTCTGCTGTACTTCATGACGCCCGATGGCCGGGTGAGTCGGTTTGGAAGCGACCCCCTGCCAGCACCCTTTCACCTGGCTCGTAGTTTTCTCACAGCCCACTACCTGTCGCTGGCTGACAAGATCGCCATTGCACGGGGCCTGGCCGCACTCCAGACCACGTCCCCCGACGAAGATGGTTCCTTCGCCGACTGGCTGGCAGCGCACGGCCAAACCTCCCGGGCCATCGATTACTTCTGGAACGTAGTCCTGGTCAGCGCGCTGAATGAGGATACGGAGCGCCTGGGTACGCGTTACGCCCGCAAGGTCTTCGTCGATGGCTTCCTGCGCCACCCACGCGGGTTCCAGGTCGAGGTCCCGACGGTCCCTCTGGGGCAACTCTACGGAGAGGAACTCCAGCACTGGCTGCAGGGCAAGGGCGCCACGCTCACGCTGCAGCAGGGTGTACGTCGGATCGAGGTAATCGACAATCGCGTTGTCAGCGTTGAGCTTCGGAGCGGCGAGCGACTGGAGGCCGACTGGTACATCAGCGCTGTACCGTTTGATCGACTGCTTGACCTGCTCCCCGCCGAGGTGGTAGATCGCCACCCGAGCTTCGCCGGCCTTCGTCAGCTCGACACCTCTCCGATTACCAGCGTCCACCTTTGGTACAATCGCCCCATCACCCGGCTGCCTCACGTGGTGCTCCTCGGCACCGTGGGCCAGTGGCTATTCAATCGGGGTGAAGTGGAGACAGGCGAACATTATCTGCAGGTGGTGGTCAGCGCCTCGCGACTATTCCGGGGGCTGGGTCATGACGAGGTGCAGCAACGGATCGTCGCGGAGATCGGCTCGATGTTTCCGCGTGCCCAGGCGGCCAGCCTGCTGCGAACCCGGGTTGTCACCGAGCATCGGGCCACATTCAGCGCGATGCCTGGGGTCGATCGATATCGCCCGGCCCAGGGCAGCCCGGTGAGAAACCTCCTCCTCGCGGGAGACTGGACCGCCACTGGCTGGCCGGCCACGATGGAAGGGGCGGTGCGTTCCGGCTATCTGGCTGCCGCGGCGCTTCTGGCCCGGCTGGGGCAACGATCCCGGCTACTCCAGCCCGACCTGGGCTAGAAGATCACTCCGCCCGCCTGGCTCGGAGTTCGGTCGAGGACAGATCGACCCGAAACGCCTCCTCCGGTAGTGCCTCGAACAGGTCACTGGCATCCGGAGGGATGGGCAGATCGGGCAGACACTGGTAGCCCGAGTGGCCAAGACGTCCTGCCACCAGAAAGCGACATCCTCGCTCTCGAATAGCTTCGAGCGCCTGGGCTACCCCCTGCTCGTCCGCGTAGTAGCGTCCCTGCACGATGCGCAGCGCCGTGTCGGCCCCGACCACCCACCAGGTGCCCGGAAAAAGCTCGGCCTTCTGAAGGAATGTGGGAGCCCGGGTCACCCACAGCGATTCGGGCGGTGTAAACTGACTGGCTCGCCGGGCCACCTCGGCGGCATCGAGCGGCGGCTTGTCCACGTTCACGATGCTTAGCTCGAACTCCACCGGGCAGCCCAGGACCTTCGCTGCGGCTGCGGCCAGGCCTCGGTGGCCTGCATGGAGCGGATTGAACGATCCCGGCAAGAGAGCCCGGGGTCGGGTCCCCTGGTCCGGTCCCACCAGCCGCACCGCTCCCTCCTCGCCTTTCAGAAACGCATCGATATCCATCGTGTCGATCCTCCGGATTGCGCCATCGAACCGCGCGGATTACCACGACCGAATCGCCGGGCCGGGGCTTGCAACCTCACAGTCCTGGTCATAGTTTGCCGACGTGTTCCCACCTCTCCCAGGTTGCTTCCTTCCCTCCGTGGATCTCGCATGACACGTTACAACTGGGCTCGCCGTGGTGACATCAACGCCTTTTTCGGCCTGATGCTCGACAATGTCGCCGTGATGATCATCCTGTTCAGCACCATCACCTCGACGGTCCCGTTCGCCGAGCAGGCCAAAGCGGGCTTCATCTTCTTTACCCCCGAGTTCGTCCTGACTCGCATGATACCCGGGACCGCGCTAGGGGTGTTACTCGGCGACCTGGTCTATACCTGGATGGCCTTTCGGCTGGCCCGCCAGACGGGGCGGAACGAGGTGACCGCCATGCCCCTGGGACTCGACACGCCAAGCACCTTCGGTATGGCCTTTCTCGTACTGATGCCGGCACTGCAGGAAGGCTGGAGGCTGCACCAGGAACAGGATCGAGCCATGCTCTTCGCCTGGCACGTCGGGCTGCTCACGCTGATCTTCGCCGGCATCTTCAAGCTGATTTGCGCCCCGTTCGGTAACGCCATCCGCGCCCTGGTCCCCCGAGCGGGGCTGCTGGGCTCGCTGGCTGCCATTGCTCTTGCGCTCATCGCATTTTTGCCCATGCTGCTCGATGGCATCGCCGGAGTCCCGCTGGTCGGCATGATGTCGCTGCTGATCATTCTCATCACGCTCGTGGCTCATCGACACCTGCCGTGGAAGTTCCCCGGCGCCCTGGCTGCGGTGCTGCTCGGCGTGGCCATCTTCGGGCTGGGGCGTTTGCTCGAACAGTCTCTCGGCATTCCCGTCAGCCCACCACTCAAATCGAGTGGCTCGGCCAGCTGGCAACCCCTGGGCTTCCTCGCGTTCACAGCCCAGCCAGAAGGGTGGTGGAGCGAGGTGTTCACCTTCGCGCTGGGCAAGCTGCCCGTGGCACTGCCCTTTGCCCTGGCCACCATCGTGGGCGGCATCGACTGCACCGAAAGCGCCGCCGCCGCGGGAGACGACTACGACACCCGGGCCATCCTGGCCACCGAGGGGGCTGCCTCTTTCTTCGCCGGCCTGCTGGGCGGCGTGATCCAGACGACACCCTACATCGGCCATCCAGCCTACAAGAAGATGGGCGGCCGCGCTGCCTACACCCTGGCCACGGCCCTCTTCGTCGGTGCGGTGGGTTACTTCGGCGGGTTCCAGCTGCTCTTCGACTGGCTACCAACGGCCGCCATGTTCCCCATCCTGGTATTCGTGGGGCTGGAGATCACCGCGCAGTCATTCCACGCCACACCGGTCAAGCACTATCCCGCCCTGGCCTTCGCGATGGTGCCGGCGCTCGCCTACCTCGCCCTGGTCGTGGTCAAGAACCTGTTCGGCCCCACCCTGCCCACTGGTGAACCGGCTCTACTCTTGCTGCAGACGCTGCGCATCCTGGCCAATGGCTTCCTCATCACTGGCCTGCTCTGGGCGGCCGCGCTGGTGATGATTCTCGATGGTCGGATGCGGGCAGCGGCAGCCTACCTGCTCGTGGCGGCCCTGCTGACCTTCTTCGGCATCATTCACTCCCCACTGGGCGATGAAATGATTGACCTGCCCTGGAACGTTATGGCCCGCGTCGATGTCGCCTTCACCGCGGCCATTCGCTACCAGACGCCCTACCACTGGTCGCTCACCTATGTCCTGATGGCCTTGCTCCTCGTTGGCCTGGGCAATGCACCCGCGGCCGCTACAGAGGCTCCACCCGAGGAAGAGGAACGCGCCTCGGCCGTGTAGTGGCTTGGCTCAGGCCGCCAGGCGAGGTAGGTCGCCAGGGTTCCCGGCATCGCTGCCAGGTCGGGGGACCAGTTCCAGCGCGGCCGGCAGAAGAATGACGGCGGACACCATCGAGCAGCCCACACCCAGGGTCAAGATGAAGCCCAGGCCAGCCAGTCCGCGTTCGGTCGAGATCATCAGCGTGCCGAAGCCGATCATGGTGGTGAGCGCCTTAATCAACACACCCCAGCCGATGGCGGCACTGATGCCCGGCAGGCCCTCCCGGCGGCGAATCAGGTAGTCGTGCAGGACGTGCACGCCGTTATCCACTCCCACGCCCAGGATGAGCGGGAAAGCGATCATGTTGGCCGGGTTCAATGGCCAGTCTCCGAGGCCGAGCACGCCCAGGGTGAGGAACACACCCAGGATGAGCGGCATGGCAGCGCATAGGGTGCGGCCCAAGGTGCGGAAATCCAGCCACAGGACGAGCACGATGACGAGAAAGGCGTAGATGCCGGCGCGCTGCAGCCCGTTCTTCATGGCTTTGAGCCCCTCGACGGTACCGAACGGCTTGCCCGTGGACTGTGGGTCCACCTTACGGATCAGGTGGGTGAACTGCTCGAGCGGCTCGTAATCCCAGAGATCCTCCCGCGCGAAGACACGTAGGAGCCAGGTTCCACTCTTGCCCACGTATCGTTCGCGCACAGCAGCGGGCAGGTCGTCCAGAGTGATCGCCTTCGGCGTGGACACGTCGCGCAGCTGATGGAGCCCTTCGGCCAGGTCCTGGGCCAGCTTCTCATCGAGGCCCTGCAAGCGCTGGGCAGCCACGTCTCCGGGCATTGCCGCCAGGGTCGTCTGTAACTCTCGCATACCGCCTTGCAGCTCTGCCAGAACCGGACTTTTCCCCTCCAGATGATCCAGATCCTGCACCAGCCGCTGCATGTCGCGTCGGACCTCGTTGGTGTCTGGGAGGGTGTGGCGAATGGGAGCCCCCCGTCGAGGCAGGCGCGTCAGCTGCTCGCGAATGGCCTTCACCAGGGGAAGCTTGGTCTCCTGGTCGGGCGGCACCAGAGATGCGACCTCAATCACCTGGCTGACCTGGGGAAGCTTGCGGTAATCCTCGCTCAGGGCCAACGCTTCTTCCCGGCTGGCTCGATAGCTCAAGGCATGCCAGGATGCCCCTGCCGTGTGCTCGATGAGCGTCATCTCCCAGCGGACGCTATCGAGTCCCTGAGCCTGCAGATGCAGCAGGTTGTGGTCATAGCGTACTCGGAAGGCGAACACGCCAAGCACCAACGTCGCGGCCAGACCACCTGCCAGGACCAGCTGCGGATGCCGTCGCACCCAGGGCAGCCAGGTTGCGCTCGCCGGATCATCCTGGGAGCGAGGTGTGGCCTGCAACAGCAAGCCGGAACGGCGATCGAAGAGAATCAACATCGCTGGCAGAACGGTGAAACAAGCGAAGGCGCAGAGCAGGACGCCGCAGCCGGCAATCCAGCCGAGTTCGGCCACGGCCTTGAAGTCGGCAAAGATGGCAGCGAAGAAGGCCAGGGCCAGGGTGCTGGCTGCCGTCAGGTTGCCGATGGCTACGTGCTCGGTGGTGTGGAGCAGGGCCGCCCGCACATCCATCCCGCCCAGACGGGCCTGCTCGTAACGCATAACCCAGAGCACGCCGTAGTCCCCCATGCCGATGAGCATGACCGCAAAGGTGGCCGACAGGATGTTCAGATGCCCAACCGTGAGCGTCAGCCAGCCGAAGGCCCAGGCGGTGCCGACCAGCAGCGTCGCTATGGTCAGGGCAGGGTAGGCGACACTCCGGTAGACCACAAGAAACAGCAGCGACACCCCGGCGATGGCCAGGTACGACGCCCACGTCGTGTCGCGCTCGGCGGCCACCATCTCGTCGGTTTCCAGCACGGGCATACCGGTCAGGCCCATGCGCAGGTCGGTATGGCGCTGGTTGACCTCCTGCACGATGGCCCGGGCCGTCTCCACGCTCCGCAGCGCAGCGGTGAACGAGCCGGCTTCCTTGACGGGACGCACCAGGAGAAAGGCCAGTTCGCCGTCACCCGAGAAGAAGTACTGCGGCTCATCGAGATAGCTGCGGGTATTCGACTCCGTCCCGGGCATGCCGCCCCAGGGGTTGCGATAGCGATCGGGGTCTAACAGTGTCTCCCGCGCGGTGCGAAAGATTGGGCCTAACTGACGTAGAAAGCGCTCGTCGCTGGGAGTGATCGGGCGCCCTGCCGCCAGGCCAGCCAGCCGCTGGTGCGCCTCCTGGATCATCGACTGCAGCCCAAGCGCCTGCCAGCTGAAGGGGCCGAAATCGAGCAGACGCTTCATGTCGGCGAGGTAATCACTGTGAATGGCCCTCACCTGGTCCAGAGGAGCCAGCAACAGCGCCCTCCCACGAACTCCTCGAAGGTCTACCTTGTAGAAGAGACGATCGAAGAGGGTTGGATGGGTACGAAGTTGCTCGGCCACGGCATCGAGCGCAGCCTTCTTGCGATCGCGGTCGCCGCCCTGCACCACCACTACGATGTCATCGTCGTCCCCGAATTCGTCGAGGTACTTTTGCCAGCGCTGCTGGTAATCCTTCCGGGCGGAAATGAGATCGTTTCGGGAGGTCTGATACTTCAGACGGGTGAGGGCGGCATACCCTGAAACGGCGGAGAGCAACAGGGCTACAGCCAGGATGAGGCGAGGCCGTCGGCACACGGCATCGACGAGAGCCACAAGCAGGCGACGCACGGGCGCGGCCCGCGTGGGGGTATCGACGGACATCCTGTCCTCCCCTGGGAGTAGTAACAGCCCCGATCAATCCTCTGGATGGGGTGGGGAGGTATTTTAGTCAAGTTGGCCGCGCCGATGCAAGCCGAAGGCAAGACAGACCGGTCGGGGGAATCTGGGAAGGCCAGGGGCGAATCGATCGCTATAACCAGGGAGAACGTGCATCCTCGAGGACAGAAACCGATGACGCAGCAACTCTACCGGATTGGAATGGTCGGCCTGGGTGTGATGGGCCGTAGCCTGGTGCTCAACATGGCCGACCACGGGCACACCGTTGCCGGGTACGACAAGGACCTGGCCAAGGGGAAGGACCTGGAGAAGGAAGCCAGCGGCAAACCGGTGGCCACCGCCGCCAACGTGGTTGAGTTCGTGGCGATGCTCGAGAAGCCCCGTGTCATCATTCTGCTCGTGGCTCCGGCGAAGGTCGTCGACGCGGTATTGCAGGATCTGCTTCCCGTGGTCGAACCCGGCGACCTCATCATCGATGCAGGCAACTCCTACTTCAAGGATACTGATCGTCGCGGAGTGCTCTGCAAGGAAAAGGGAGTGAACTTCTTTGGCATGGGCGTATCGGGCGGCGAGGCCGGGGCCCGGTTTGGACCCGCCATGATGCCCGGAGGACCGAAGGAGTCGTACGAACGGGTCCGCCCTGTGCTCGAGGACATCGCCGCAAGAGCGCAGGGCGAACCCTGCGTCGCCTGGGTGGGCAATGGGTCGGCGGGCCATTACGTCAAGATGGTCCACAACGGCATCGAATACGGCATCATGCAGCTCATCGCCGAGGCCTACGACATTCTCCGGCGAGGTGTCGGCGTCGGGAACGAGGAGTTGCACCAGCTGTTTGCCGGCTGGAACCGCGGCGAGATGGCGTCATACCTGCTCGAGATCACCGCCAAGATCTTTCAGAAGCGCGACGACCGGGGCGGCAATGCCTGGCTGGTGGACAAAATCCGCGACGTCGCCCGGCAGAAGGGTACCGGCAAATGGACGTCGCAAGACGCTTTCGACCTGCAGGTGCCCATTCCCACCATCGACCTGGCGGTGAACGCCCGCGATGTCTCGGGCCTGCTCGACGAACGCCAGGCGGTGGCCCAGGCGCTGGGCACTCCCATCGCGGTCTATGCGGGTGATCGGCCGGGGTTCCTTACCCAGGTGGGCCAGGCACTCTATGCGGCCACCATCCTGGCTTACGCTCAGGGGATGGACCTGCTTCGTCACGCCTCGCGCGCCTACAACTACGATCTCGACCTGGCTAACGTCGCCCGGATCTGGCGCGGGGGCTGCATTATTCGCTCAGCCTTTCTCGAGGACATTCGCGCCGCCTACCAGGCGCGAGCCAACCTGCCCAGCCTTCTGGCCGATCCTGGGGTTGCCTCCAAGCTCCGCGCCATCCATGCATCGCTTCGAGCCGTCGTGCGGACGGCCATCGAGATGGGAGTTCCGACGCCAGGCCACATGGGCGCCTTGACCTATCTCGACAGTCTCCGATGTGGACCACTACCTACTAATCTCGTTCAGGGGCAGCGCGACTTCTTCGGCGCGCACACCTACGAGAGAATCGACGCCGAGGGTACCTTCCACACCCAGTGGGAGTAGTGGGCCCGGGCAGAGTATTGCCTATCCATCTCTCGGTGGTTGCTCTCGTGCCCAGTCTGGGATAATGTCAAGCATGCGCCTGCCAGGCCGATTGATTGGCCCGCAACGGAGCGGAAGGCATGTCGGATGGGTCCATTACACGCTGGTGCAAGGAGTTCGCCCGCGGAAGCGAGACAGCCGCGGGAGAACTCTGGTGCCATTACTTCGACCGTCTCGTCCGCCTGGCTCGCTGCAGGTTGGGTGGCCGGGCCTCCCCCGTCGGAGACGAAGAAGATGTGGCGCTTAGCGCGTTCAAGAGTTTCTGGCGCGGTCTGCGCGAGGGCCGCTTTCAGCAGCTGTCAAATCGCACCGACATCTGGCGCCTTCTAATGGTCATCACCACTCGGAAAGCGCTCGACCAACTTGCCCACCAGCAGCGCAAGAAGCGGTCGGCCGACCAGGTAGTTCGCGATAACCAGGAGCACGAGCTGACCCAGGCGATCTGCCACGCGCCAACCCCCGAACTCGAGGCGCAGGCCTCCGACACCCTGCAGCATTTGCTGGATCAGCTCCAGCTTCCCGATTTGAAGCAGATCGCCTTGTTGAAGCTCGAGGGCCACACCAACGCCGAGGTGGCTCAGCTGCTCGGCCGGGGCACCGCCACCATCGAACGGAAACTTCGGACCATCCGTGCGCTGTGGGAGCAGGCCCCATGAGTGCACACGAGTCCGGTCTCTCCTCGGAAGAGTTACTCCACCTGGAATCCCTGTGTGATCAGTTTGAGGACCAGTGGAAAGCCGGCCAACCCACTCCCATCGGGACCTTCCTGGCTGGTATCCCGGAAGTGATCCGTCGAGCCCTGGGGCGCGAGTTGCTGGCCATTGAGATTGAGTACCGCCTGGCTCGCGGCGAGCGGCCATCTCCCAACGATTACCAAGCCATCGCAGATTTGACGACAGAAGACATCCGCCAGGTTCTCCACGCCGCCAGCGATAAGGATCGGCATGAACGCCGGCTGGGGCAGTACCTCCTGGTCGAAACCGTGGGCAAGGGAGCCTACGGCACGGTCTGGCGCGCCCACGACACCTTGCTCGATCGCACTGTGGCGGTCAAACTCGCTCACCCCGGGCTCATCGAGGATCCTGAGCGCTTCTTTCGCGAAGCTCGCGCGGCTGCCAACCTACGTCACCCCTGCATTGTCCGCATCCTGGACATGGGTGAGGCCGGCGGCTCGTTGTACATCGTTCGCGAGTACATCGAGGGACAGTCGCTGGCCAGTGTGATCCGCCACCAACCCCTGGCTCCGCGCCGGGCGGCCCACATTGCCGCGCATCTAGCTAGCGCCCTGGGCCATTCGCACACCCAGGGATGTATCCATCGCGATTTGAAGCCGCAAAACGTGGTACTCGACGCCAACGACTTGCCCCACCTCATGGATTTCGGCCTGGCCAAGTCCTCCTCGAACCGGGCGCAGGCCACTCACAGTGGCGAATTCCTGGGCACACCCGCTTACATGGCTCCTGAACAGGCCTGTGGTGATAGTCGCCTGGCCGACCCGCGCACCGACGTGTATGGACTTGGCGTATTGCTCTATCAGATGCTGACCAGTGAGCTACCTTTCCGCGGCAGTGTCGAGATGATCGTCTCGCAGATCCTGACCGAGGATCCGCTCAGTCCCGCCCGGCTATGCCGCCATGTCCCCGACGATCTTGCCTCCGTTTGTCTGAAGTGCATGGAAAAGGACCCAGGACGCCGTTACGCTGACGCCGCTAGCCTGGAAGCGGACCTGCAGCGTTTTCTCGATGGCTCTCCCACACTGGCACGTCCTCTTTCTTCTGTCCAGACTCTGCTTCGTTGGGCCCAACGGCATCCGACGACGACCGCTTTGTTAGCCACTTCCGCAAGCCTGACGCTCGCCATCGCTGCCGGCGGTTGGTGGTCGGCGGCCTCTCTGCGAGCGAGTTGGGAACAGGAACGGAAGATGCGAGATCTGGCCGACGCCGCTCGGGGCGTTGCCTCCGCGGAGGCCGAGCAGAGTCGCCAGGTAACCGCGTTCCTGGAAGAGGTGTTCGCCTCTTCCGATCCCATTGGACAGATCCTGGGTGGGCAAACCGCAGTCGCCACCAATCCCACGGCGCGCGAACTGGTGCTTCGTGCTGTCGATCGCATCGAAACCGACCTGGCAGGCCAGCCTCGCGTCCAGGCCCGCTTGCTCGACTTGCTGGGCAACAGCTTGCGGAGCCTGGGTGCCTTTGAGTCGGCCGAACGCCTGCTCACAAAAGCGGCCTCGACGCGCCAGGCGCTGGCCGAATCGCAGCCCACACTTGACCTGCGCGCAGAAGAGGCCACTCATGCCTTCTACCGCGGATGGCTTCACCAGGCTCAGGGTCGTTTTCAGGAAGCCCGACGGAATTACGAGCAGGCCCTGGAAGTGCGCCGGCAACTGCCTGAAGAACTGGCCGTGGCCGAGGTCGAGTTTCAGCTAGGTTGGCTACACCTGGAATCCCGCCAACCGAAGGTAGCCACCCAGCACCTGAACCATGCGCTGGAGATTCGCCGCACTCACCTACCCGAGAGGCACCGACTTGTGCAGATCACCCGGGTTGCCTTGCTCCAATGCCGCCCAGGTTCGGCGTCGTCGCTTTCGGCCGTTGCCCTGGCATCCGAGATTCTCGGGCCCGATGTAGCCGGTCGGGTTGTCGCCCAGGCATTACAGCTTCAGGCGGCCCGTGCGCGAAAGGATTTCTCGGCTGCGGTGCACCTCTACACAAAACTGGTCCACACGATCCGACCCCACCTCCACCCCAATCATCCCGTCCTGGCCCTCGTGCTGGGTGACTTCGCTAGCTGCCTCTGGGAAGCTGGACAGTACGTCGATGCACAGAAGGCGATCACCGAAGCCATCCGGATCGGTCGGGTATTGTCTCCCCATCACCCCCACATGCTGCTGGCCCTGAGCTTTACCGCCAATGAGTACCTGTTCGCTGGCCGATTCGAGGAGGCCGACAAACTCTACCGAGAAGCACTGGCCTTTCCCAATCTGAAATCTCCTGTACGGTTCGAGATCACCCAGGGTCTCATCTGGACCTCGTTGATTGCGGGCCGTACCTCCGAGGCACTCGGTTTGGCGCAGGAAAATGCCAAACTGGCAAAAACCCTGGGAAAGGAGCATCAAGCCTGGAGTTCATTCTGTCTGGCCCGGTCCACCGAAGCCAACAAACAGCCGGAGGAGGCTTCCCGCCTGGACAACGAGGCGATGCAAGTTGCGTCCCAGGTCGAGGTGGATCGATTGCAAACTCAATTTCTGGATCGGATGGCCATTATCCAGTCGCGCCTCCGGAACTACGCCACCGTTGAGAAGTTGCTCCGCAGGGCGCTGTCACTGGAAGAAGCAAGGCGACCCAGGGACCATCCCCGGGTCGCTGATCGTTTGAACGCTCTGGCTGCCAATTTACTGCACCAAAATCGGCCCGACGAAGCAGAAGATCTGCTTCGCCGGGCGCTCACCATTCGTGAACTTCGACTACCGACCAACGACCCACGGATTGCTCAAACAAAGAAGCTACTCGAGAAGGTGGGCCGCTGACTTCGCCTCAGTCCACGAACTCTCCCATCCATAACCCCGTGGAACCCAGGTATCCAATAATCGTCCCCCGGTAGGAGCCATCGCTCTGCTTGTCACCGGTATAAATTGTCCCGTTATCGATCTCAAATGTAATGGTCCGGTTCTTCCTGGTGGTGTACCAGTCGCCCACGTTAGTCGAAGTTGTGTCGGTGGCACCGTCATAGGCGTCGAAGCGACCGTTGGCGTAGAGTGTCAGTTCGGCTGGAACACACCATTCTTCGACGACGTCGTCGAAGGAATCCACCCCCCAGCAGTAGACCAGGTGGAAATGCCGGGGCGGACGCGGTGTCTTCCCTGCCTCGGAGATGCGAGGAGAAGCGGCAATCAGCCCAGCCACCAAAAGGGCCAGGGCTGCCAGCGATTGCATGCGACGTGCTGTGAACAAGGATTTCCTCCTGTCGATGAAGATGCGCCTCGCCTAGGTTCAGGCAAGCTACGAGGAGATAAACAGAGGTGGGTATCGCGGTGCCCTCCCCCTGAATATCCACAAAACTCCGCACATCCCATCACAGAGGACAAAGAATCTGTCGACCACTTACTTGCCAGGTTGATCAAGGCCCCGTAATCGTCGGGCCTTCTCCCAGTTTGGCGATGGATGCCAGCGTCGGTTGAAGGCGCATCTGGCTCACATCGAACAGCGTGTGCATCAACGAGGAGATTAGATGTCTGGGAGAGAGAGGATCGCCCACCGGTTCTCCACCATCTCGGGTAGATTGCCCGATAATTCTTCCGCCGCGCAGACCACCTCCATGGAGGAGTAGTGGTGCCAATCGGCCCCAGTGGTCGCGGCCACCATTCCGATTGATTCGGGGAGTCCGCCCCATTTCTCCACAGCAGACCAGGAGAATTTGATCCGATAATCCTCGCGCCTCTAGATCCTCGATGAAGGCAGCCACGGCGTGGTCGAAGGCGCGCCCCACCGCTTCCATGCCTTCGACGCTATTCAGGTTTTCCCCATCGGCGTGCAGATCCCAGATGCCCTCGTAGCAAGGATGAACCGTGACGAAGCCACATCCTGCTTCACACAGCCGTCGTGCCATTAACATCAGTTTGCCCAGAGCGCGCGCGTGCCCGGTATAGTATCCTCGTCGGCCACGTGCAGCCTTCGACCAGCCATCGGCAGCAGCGAACCGCGAGGTATCGTAGCGAGCCAGCACAGCGGCAGGTTCCTGGTTCAAATCAAGCGCGGCTGCCACCTTTTGACCTGCGAGCAAACGGAAGGCCTGATCTTGCAATCGATCCGAACCGCTGTCGGATTCTGGAGTATAAACCGCACGTCCAAGCTGTTCAAACCGAGAAAGAAGAAGCCGACGATCTTCTAGCCGGTCGCGCGGAATGGACAGGATCATGTTGCGCTGTTGCTGGCCGCCGGACCCAGGCACGAAGGGTGCATAGGCTCGCCCCAGGCCTCCGGTGGCCAGGATGTCCCCTCGAGCCGTGCCTCGAGTTACATCCGGACAGGCAGACTGCGGAAACAGCACCGCATTGGTCGGTAAGCCAGTGCTCGGATGCATCGCCCCGGCCACGCGGCTATAGTAGGCTCCCAACGTTGCCTGTACGGTATCCGCCGATACCACCGGTACGATGTTGTGGTCGCCGTTATTCGTCTGAAACGACCGAACCACGGTAAGTCGATGAGCCTGCGCAGCCAGCCTGGGGAAGTGCTCGCCGAAATAGACGCCCGGCACGGTGGTGCGGATCACGCCAGTCTGGGTGCGCACCCCGGTAGGAGCTTCCGGTTTCGGATCAAAGGTTTCGAACTGACTCGGCCCGCCTTGCTGGAACAGAAACACCACGGCCTTTCCCGTCAGCAGGCTGGAGCGCTGCTCTGCGGCCCGGAGCAAGTCGGGCAGCGATAGGCCTCCCAGGCCCAGAGTTCCGATGGTGAGAAACCCTCGTCGATTGCAGTGTTTTCCTTCATCCACCAGGGTGAGCATGATCGCTGTTATCTCTGGATGATCTGGTCAATTGCCGAAGAGCCGAGGGGACTCTTCACCCCCTTCGGATCTGTGCTCCACTATCAGGTTCTCCCGACCGGAAATCAACCACTCACCTGGTGAGATTCTTTGCGTTTATTCTTCGGCTTCGATTTCAAACCACACCGAACGATGCTCTGGCTTGATGGTAAAGAGAAGTTCGCCTTCCTTCACCTCGGAGGGAACCATCGTCTGACGTTTGCCCGTGGGATCCAGGCCATGCACGCGCACCCGGGTCGCGGCGGTTTTCAGGCGGATTTCTGCAGCCACTGCTTCACAGTGCACGGGGCCTTTCCCCCACTGTCTACCCACAGAGGTGCGCTCGGCGTTCCAGCCCATGCCCTCGTTTTCCACCCGGGCCACTGCGGTGAGAACCAGCGACCGCGCCTGGCGCAGGGGTTTGCCATCGCGGCTCTGCAGGGTCAACACCGCGCTGGATGGTCCGGGCCCCTTGTGAACGACCGACCAGCCTATTCCTTCGTACTTCTCACCCAGGTGCCCCGCCAGAAGCCAACCCGAAGACCATTCGGCGATGAAGCGCGCCTGGTCTGTCCCTGCGCCCTGGGAGACCAACCGGGATGCCGAGGCTGCCTTGACCTTGCGATCGACCAGGTGAACCTGCTCACCAGTGTTGTCGATACGCAGACCGATACGCTGGAGCAAGGCCCGCGGCCATGCGCCACCCTGGCGTTCCCACTGTCCGTTACTACCCGGACCTGAACGCGCCATCAGGCTAGTCAGTTTGCTGCGCGGCAGCACCAGGGTGGCATCACCCGGAGCGGGTGTCAGGTCGCCCCGGCGAAACATCAGGGCAGCCCCTGGGAGAAAGGCCATCTTCGCTGGGTTGGTATCGATGGAGAAGAAGTTGCGCACCTGGTCATTGGCCCAGTCGTCACGGTTGCCGTTGTAGTCGAACAGGTAGAGCGCATCCCAGTCCTGGAAAGCGGCCAGGGCCGCCAGCATTGGCACGCACTGGGCCTGCTGGTCGGCCGGAGCGGGATAGTTGTATTCGCTAACGCTGAAGGGGCGTCCCATGACGCGATATCGCGCCAGGCTCGCCAGCGCTCCGCCCCAGCGATCCCATGTCAGCGGAGCCGTGCCGACTGTCCAGTCACCCGGATCCCAGGGACGGCGTGGGAATTGCGGATGCTGCCAGTAGGCGTGCATATCGATGTAATCGGACTTCAACTCGCGCTCGACTCCGCCCAGTCCGCCGTAGCTGGCCTGGGTGCAACAGACCAGAGCCCGGGCTCTGAGTTTCTCCTTGAGGAACGATTTCATTGTTTCCAGATAGTGAATCTCTGTGTCCATCAGAAAGCGGATCCAATCCTGCCCAGCTGGACCCGCGCCTGGCTGCCCCAGCGGCACGGTACCACGTTCAAGGCTACTACCTGCCGGCAATGCTGCGGTTTCTCCGCTGCGCAGGCTGATGCCTGCCAGCTCGACAGTGCCTTCGGTGTCACCCAGGTGGAAGCCCACCCGGTTCTTTCCCTTGATGGTGCGCGACGGTGTGAACGGTAAACGAAACTCTTGCCAGGCGGTGCCAATTTCGATCCGGCGCTGCAAACCCACCGACCGCCAGTCCGGCACCGCCAGGGAAGCACCGACGTTGAGCGCCCGAGTGCGATCGGCTCGCGCGTGAAAGGTGAGGGTGTAGGGTGTCCCGTTCTCCAGGTCCAGGCCAGCCTGGCTGAACTGGACGTACCAGTTCTGCTTCGATTTGTTCTCGATCCGCACGCGCAGCAGGGGCCCGTTCACGCCTTTCGGCAATGCACCCTCGACACGCTCCGCAGTGGCGGCTGCACCCATGTGTTTTTCGAGGTGCCAGGGAGCAACCCCCTCACCGATGGGAACCTTCAGCAGTTCCGGTCCACGCTCCGTCTCGCTGACTTTCCAGGCACGCGCCAGACCGGCCTGGGTGCCGTGTTTCTTGCGCAGCCAGGCATTCCACTGTTTCTGCAGTTCGACGCGATAGGCCTCGGGCAGGCGATCGATCTGGCCATCCCAGGAGGCTCCCAGCAAGGTATTCTCGTTGGTCAGCTCGATGAATGCGACGGCGGGATCGTCCAGGTAGCGCTGTTTGGTGTAAGGGTTCACTCGGTCGAGCAACTGCTGGGCGAACTCCTTCTGCAGCTCGATCATGTGCGGATGGAAATAGTTCACGATCTTGCCGCGATCCGGAAGTAGGTTGGTCTGCGGCAGCCCATCGGCTGTGTGGAATGGCCGCGAGACAAGCAGGTTGATGTTCGTGTAGATGCCCTGCTGCTTCAGCTGGTAAACGAAATAATCGAGACGGTCAACCTGATCGGCGTCGAGTATGCGCGTGCCTTTCTCACCACGCGCGAAGATGCCGTTGGGCGCGTGGTAGTAATCCATGTGATGAAATCGAATGACGTTGATGCCAAACTTGCGCATCCGCGCTGCCACCGGGCCGGCGTCCTTCTTGTGGGGGAAGTTGGCGTTGAACACCATGTTCACACCCAGGAAGCGCACCCGTTGTCCCATGCCATCGACGAAGTGGCCATCACCCACCTGCACGAACCCGTCCTTTCCTGCTGGGGTGGTATTCAGGGAGGCAACCGAGATGATGTTTTCCGACCGATCATCCCAGGGCAGCACAAAGGGGAACCAACCGGGGCGTTCTTCGGCCTGAACCCGCGCAGCACACACCACTAGCACGATCAGGGCCAGACGAGGGAATCGTGGAAACATGGCAACCTCCCGGAATCCAGTCCAGCAGCACGGGGGCTCGCGCGGGCCTCTTCCAGAGTGCCCGGGGCAATTCCCCTCTGGTTGAACATAGACCCGGAAGGATCAATCGTCCGGTCCCGGTCAGGCTCCGCCGCCGATGCGCGACAGCAGCACGGTCTGATGGACGAAGCGGAGCTTCTCGGTCACTGCCTTGCTGAGCACAAATGGATAGGCATCCTGCTGCCCCAGACCGCGGTTCAGGTTGTTCAGCATGTAAGTCAGCGGGAGCCAACTGGTCATGAGTGTGTCGAAGGAATGGGGATCCTCGACCGGATCGGGCACGCCGCGCAATACCGGGGCGCCCGGAAGGCGCGGCCGGAGTTGCACGCCACAGGCGGCGGCGATCTCCAGAGTGTCGGTCATATGCAGGTAATGGGCCCACGTTTCCGCCCAGTCTTCCCAGGGATGAGCGGTGGCGTAGGAACTGATGTAGAAGTCCTGCCAGTTCCCTGGCGGACCGTTCCGGTAGTGATTCTGCAGGGCCTGGCCGTAATCGGCGCGGTCGTCGCCGAACATGTTGCGGAACGACTCGAGTCGGCTGGTGTCGCGGATCAGACGATCCCAGTAATAGTGCCCACTTTCGTGCCGGAAGTGCCCCAGCAGCGTCCGATAGGGCTCCTGCATCTGGAGGCGTCGTCGCTCGCGCTCGGCATCGTCAGCCTCGGCGATGTTCACGGTGATCAACCCCTCGGCATGGCCCGTAAGTACACGGGGCAAGCTGGGATCTTCCGGGTCGGCGAGAAACTCGAACGCCAGGCCCGCCTTCTCGTCGTCTTCGTGGCAGATCAGCGGCAGATCAAGCGCCAGCAGCGAGTAGACCAGACGTCGCTTGGCGACTTCCAGCTTGTACCAGGCCGCCTTGTTCCTCTCCAGCGAAAGGTCAGGAATGATCCGGGTAAGGCGGCACGACCGACAGAGCGTGTGGGGATCCTGTGCCGGGATGGCCCAGTTACAGACATTGTGCTGGACGTAGTTCGCGCAGAGCCGATAGGTATTCCCCGCAGCGAGAGGGCTGGGGATCTTCCAAAGGCCGTCGCCGATCGGTTCGAGCGATCCCACAGCGCGGAGATCGGGCAGGTAGGCCAGGGCGTGTCCACAGCTGAGGCAGAAAACATTCTCGAAGAAGACCAGTTGCCCGCAGTGATCGCAATCAAACACCTTCATGGCTCATGTGTCCGGGAGAGAGGGGGATTCGGTCAACTCTACCACATCCACGGTGGCCTTGACTTCATGACGCCCGCCACCCAGCACCACGCCCTTGATGGGGCTGACATCATCGTAATCGCGGCCCCAGGCCAGGACGATGTGTCGGTTCGTAGGCATGGCGTTGTTCGTGGGATCCAGGTCCACCCAGCCATTGCTGGGACAGTACACCGCCAGCCAGGCATGCGAGGCATCGGCGCCGATCAGTCGCTGCTGCCCGGGGGGAGGATCGGTCGGTAAGTAGCCACTGACATATCGCGCGGCCAGCCCCAGCGAGCGCAGACAGCTGATCTGCAGATGGGCAAAATCCTGGCAAACGCCGCGCCGTCGAGTGAAGACTTCCTCAAGAGGGGTCGAAACTGTGGTGGCCTTGGTGTCGTAGATGAAGTCAGTGTTGATGCGCCGCATCAGATCGATGGCGGCCTCGAGCAATGGTCTGTCCGGCTGAAACGACTCGCGCGCGTAGTCGGCCAGGTCTTCTCGGTGGGGGACGAAGCGGGAAGGGAAGGCAAACTCGTAGGCCGCCAGGCTCTCGGCCGCCAGATGCCGGGCCAGTCCGTCGCGCACCATCTCCCAGGCAGGAGAAGCGGGCACTGCGACGACCAGGGGACGCGCAATCTCTACCTCATGGACGGCGGTGACCATCAGGTCGCGATGCTGTTCCTGGATGGAGAAGTAGGTGGTCGGATTGCCGAAGCAGTCGAAGTGTTCAGAACGCACCTTGGGCTGCGGCTTGATCGTCAGCACGCTGCGTCGGCACGCCTGAAACGGCACCTCGCGCGGTGTGAGATGCGCCAGGTTTTGGCACAGCGACACCGGCGCACTGTAGCGATAGGTCGTCTTGTGCGTGACGTGGTAGATCATGGGAGAGGACCGGGATTCCCGGTTAGCCATCCGTCGCGCCGGGACTCTGCTGGCCCAGGTGCCGTGACGTCTGCAGATGGCTGAGATAGGTTTGCGTGAGCGATTCGGAAAGGGCAGTCAGCGAGGAGGTCTGCCGGCGCAGCAGGTCGGCAAGCTGATTGCGACGGCCTTCCTCGTGGCGCACAAGCTCCTGGACGTCGGCCAGGCGCAGAGCCGTCAGGGCGGATAGCACCTGGCGTTGCTCGTTGGTGTAGCCGGGGTGCGGTGAGTTTCTCGGCAGGCGTTCCACCTCCCCCGCCAGAGCAGCCACCTGGAACACCAGTGCCCGCGGGTTCGTCTCATCAGTCAGCAGCAGGTCGAGAACCGCCGCCGGCTGCACCTGATTCTGGTAACGCCGTCGATAGGTGATCGAGCTATCGGTCACTTCGAGCAGCGCCTCCAGAAGGTATCCTTCGTGTGGCGAGACGGCCACTAGCGTGGCCTGCATCAGGTAAAGCGTCTGCAGCGACTGCTCGAGTTTGCGCCCCAGGTCGAGGAAGCGCCAACCATCATCCCGGGTGACGCTCTCGGCCGTTAGGCCGGCAAACGCCGCCAGCACCAGGACGGTTCGATCGAGAAGCGTCAACTCGTCGCTTAACATCAGCACATAGTCGCCCGACTTCTCCGGACCTTCCCGGGCGTCGGTGAACGGAACCTGAGGCGGATAGAACTTGTTCAGTTCGCTCAGCACACGCCACATATCGGTGGAGATACGATCACGCACGGTGCTGACCACGCCGCTCATCCGCTGCAGCACCGAGGCCAGGCTGCCGGCCCGGTTGGTATCGCGCAGGACGGCTCCCAGTTCGCCATCGGGGTGAGCCAGTCGCTTCTCGGCTCCGGTGCCGATGAACCCCGGATAACACTCGCTAAGATGCGTCACGGCGCGGAGCAACCCGTTTAGCTCCGGAGCCTCTCCCAGGCCGGGCTTCTCGGCCAGACGCGCCAGTACGACGCGAAGCAGGCGGGTCAGCGCCTCGGCTCGGCTGGCATAGCGGCCTAGCCAGAACAGGTTGTCCGCCATTCGGCTGGGAAGGTCGCCGGTGCCGCGCGTCACATCCAACGGCTGATCGTGCGGACGCAAGAGGCTGAAGGTGCTGACCGGGCCAGGAGACAGCACCCAGGTATCCTTGCTGCCTCCACCTGACTGCATCGACACGACAAGCGACCCCGCGGCGGCGGCCACTCGAGTCAGCCCGCCGGGCATGACCGCAAAGGAATCGCCCTGCGCAGCCAGGTACATGCGCATGACCACGTGACGCGGCTCGAAGTTGTCTCCCACCAGCACCGGCGAGGTGGCTAGTTGAATCCGCTGCTGACCGATGTAATGGCGTGGATGGGCGCGGATGCGCTCGGCCAGGCGAGCCAGCTGCTCGCGCGTAAGCTCACCTCCGAAGACTGGCTCGATGCGCAGGCTGGGTCGCGCCGGCTTGATGACCATCTCCTTCAGGTTGGCCAGCACATGCTCGCGCTCGCGCTCCTGGCCGCACCACCAGGTGGGGGCCGAGGGGAGGCGAAGTTCCTCGCCCAGCAGGTAGCGGCATAACCCCGGAAGAAAGGCGAGCAATGCAGGCGTTTCCAGCAGGCCGCTGCCCAGGGCGTTGGCCACGGCCACGGTGCCGGCGCGGACCGCCTGAACCAGCCCGGGAACACCCAGGAACGAGTCGTGGCGCAGCTCCAGCGGATCGCAGTAGTCGTCATCGAGGCGACGGAAAATGACATCGACTGGCCGCAACCCGCCCAGCACCTTCAGGAAGATGCGATTGTCCCGAACCGTCAGGTCACCGCCCTGGACCAAAGTGTAACCCAGGTAGCGCGCCAGGTAGGCATGCTCGAAGTAGGTTTCGTTGTAAGGTCCCGGGGTCAATAGCACAATGCGGGGCGCCTCGCGCCGGGGCGGAGCCAGCGCGCTGAGGGTGTCGTGCAGGGTCCGGAAGAAGAGGGCCAGGCGCTGCACCCGACACTCGCGGAACAGGTCCGGCACCATGCGCGAGAGAACGATGCGGTTCTCCAGCGTGTAGCCTGCTCCGGAGGGACACTGGGACCGGTCGCCCATCACCCAGAAGAAACCCGAGGCATCCCGACCCACATTCGCAGCATAGAGGTGCAGATAGCGGCCCATGGGCGGCACGATGCCGCGCAACGGCCGAAGGAAGGCCGGGTTGTTGAGAACCAGTTCGGGCGGCAGTAACCCCAGTGCGATGGTGCGTTGGGGGCCGTACAGGTCGCGCAGGATTGCCTCGAGCAAGAGGCCGCGCTGGGTCAACCCCACCGCCAGAACGTCCGCCTCGGTCGGAGAGATGAGTAGCGGTACGGGATCGAGTTGCCAGGGGCGGTCAAGGCCCCTGGGATCGCCGTAGACGTTATAGGTGACCCCATTCTGACGGATGAGATGGCGGGCCTCGGCCCAGCGATGCTTGAGGCTTTCGAGCCCCATGCCGCCCAGCGACCGCAGGAAATCCCGCCAGTGGGTGCGGTTCTCTCCTGTGGACGAGAAGGCTTCATCGAAGCCTGCTGTGGGTGGATGGTACGCCAGCCAATCTGGCTGGCTGGTCAGCTTGTCCGGACAGGTGGACCCCATGTCATTGGTCATTGCCGCTGGCGTTCCTCCGCGGCCGATAGGGTGGTTCGCTCCCAGGCGGCCGCAAGTGTATCGACCTTGCTTCCGCCAGACGAGGCCAGTTCGTGGCCCAGGTCGGGAACCGGCTGCCGCAGGTCCAGCGTCAACGGCGCCTCTGGCTTGGTCTCCGTGGGTACCACCACCTTCAGCCCTGGGGTATGGCCGAACGGCACAAACCTCGCTCGCCGCCGCCCTTCCGCCTCGCCGGCGTTCACCGGAAACTGCTCGTGCGACCGACCGCCTGGATGCGCGACATGATACTGGCATCCGCCCACTGACAGGCCCATCCAGGTGTCGAACAGGTCGAAGATCAGCGGAGAATGCACTGGAATGTTCGGGTGCAGGCAGGAGGGCGGTTGCCAGGCGCGGTAGCGCACGCCTGCAACGTATTCCCCTTCCTTACCCGTGGGATGCAGAGGAACGCGCCGGCCGTTGCATGCCAGGACGTGCCGGCTGTCGATCAGGCCGCGCACCTTCACTTGCAGACGCTCCACCGAGGAATCGACGTAGCGTGCCGTGCCACCCCCGGTTGCCTCTTCACCCAGGACGTGCCAGGGCTCGATGGCGGTTCGCAATTCGATCTCGATGTTCTGATATTTCACTGATCCAAGATGAGGGAAGCGAAACTCGACGTGCGGGGCGAACCAGCCAGGATCGAACGCGAACCCGCCCATTCGTAGCTGTTCGAGCACGTCGCGCAGGTCCTGCTCGACAAAGTGCGGGAGCATGAATCGGTCATGCAGCTGGGTGCCCCAGCGGACCAGGCGATGCCGATATGGTGCGCGCCAGAAGAGTGCCAGGCAGGCGCGGAGCAATAGCTGCTGCACCAGGCTCATCCGGGCGTGGGGAGGCATCTCGAAGGCTCGCAACTCAACCAGGCCGCGTCGGCCCTCACTGGTGTCGGGGCAGTATAGCTTGTCGATGCAGAACTCGGCCCGATGGGTATTCCCGGTCACATCGATCAGGAGGTGTCGGAAGACACGATCAACGAGCCAGGGTGGACAGGTGCCGCGCTCCGGGATCTGGCTGAAGGCGATCTCCAGCTCGTAAAGGGTGTCATCCCGCGCCTCGTCCACCCGCGGAGCCTGGCTGGTAGGACCGATGAACAGCGAGGAGAACAGGTACGACAGGGCAGGGTGATTGTTCCAGAAGCCGACCAGGCTGCGCAGGAGATCGGGCCGCCGCAAGATGGGGCTTTCCTCCATCGATGGCCCGCCGATGACGACGTGGTTGCCGCCGCCTGTCCCGGTGTGGCGTCCATCCAGCATGAACTTCTCACTACCCAGGCGCACCTGGCGCGCTTCCTCGTACAACACGGTGGTGATTTCCACCAGCTCGGGCCAGCTCTGCGCGGGCTGAATATTGACCTCGATCACACCCGGATCAGGCGTGATCTGGAAGTGCAGCAGGCGCGGGTCGCTGGGCGGCTTGTAGCCCTCGAGTTGCACCGGCAGACCCAGGGACGCGGCCACCGCCTCGATGGTGGCAATCAGTTCCAGGTAGCCGTCACAGTCGGGCACGGGTGGAAGAAAGACGTGGAGTCGGCCCTCGCGTGCCTCGACGCAGAGTACCGGCCGCAGCGGATCCCACGGGGGCGCCTCGAGCAGGTCCACCGGTAGGCGATAGCCCATGGGAGAGTCGCCGGGTTGCAGGAACACCTGGTCGCTACGAAGTCGCCAGCGTCCTCCTTCCCAGCGGGACTCCTCGCGACGATGGCGCACAGGGAGCGTATAGCCGGTCACCTGGCCCAGGCCTGTTTCAAACAGTCGGGCGAGACGATCGCGCTCCAGAGGGTCGTCCAACTGGCTCTTGCGCGCATCGACGTCGGAGGGCAGCCGACGCTCGCGCCACAGGAGGTAGTAGATGTCCTCGTAGGCAGGGCGAACATCTTCCACCGGGATGCCCAGGCGAGTTGCCAGACTTGTGATGAACCGGCGGGCGTCCTCCACGGTGTGGCCATAGTTCTTCCCAACCTCGGCCGCCCAGGTAAGGTCGTTCCACAGCGGCTGGCCGTCCTTGCGCCAGTGGCAGCCATAGCTCCAGCGCGGCAGCGGCTCACCAGGGTACCACTTCCCCTGACCGTGATGTAGCACGCCTCCTGGGCCAAACCGTGCGCGCAGTCGTCGCAGCAGCTGGTCGGCCAGGTTGCGCTTGGCGGGGCTGTCGGCGGTGAAGTTCCACTCCGCGCCTTGACGGTCATCGATCGACACGAAGGTCGGCTCGCCGCCCATGGTGAGGCGGACATCCTGGGCATTCAACTCGGCATCGACGCGCCCACCCAGTTCCTCGATGGCGTGCCACTGCTCCTCGGTGTAGGGCAGGGTGACCCGGGGTGCCTCGTGAATGCGTCGCACCGACATGGCGAAGGAAAACTGCTCGTCGCAGCGGTCGTCACCGTTGCCACCCGGCCGGGCCTCCCAGGTGAAGCTACCAGTGATGGCAGCGGCGGTGATTGGATCGGCCGCACAGGCCAGGGGGATATGTCCCTCCGTGGCAGCCAACCCCGAGGTCGGATCAAACCCTACCCAGCCGGCGCCCGGCAGGTAAACCTCTGCCCAGGCATGAAGATCGGTGAAATCGCTTTCAGGGCCGGATGGACCGTCGAGTGACTTCATGTCAGCGCGTAGCTGGATCAGGTAGCCCGAGACGAACCGGGCAGCCAGGCCCAGGCGGCGCAGCAACTGCACCAGCAGCCAGGCCGAATCCCGGCACGACCCCGAGCCGCGCTCTAGGGTCTGCTCCGGCGTTTGCACCCCGGGCTCCATCCGGATGAGGTACTGCACCAACTGATGCAGACGCTGGTTGATCCCCACCAGGTAATCGACAGTGGGCACCCCGGTTTTCCTGACTTCCTCCACCAGGGCAAGGAGGCGCGGCCCGGCCTCCTCGGTCTCCAGGTAGGGGACCAGCTCTCGCGCCAGCAGGACGTCATAGCGAAATGGACAGGTTTCCGCGCTGGGTTCGATGAAGAAATCAAACGGATTGATGGCGGTCAACTCGGCAACAAGGTCGACCTCGACGCACAGCTCCTGCGATGGCTCGGGGAACACATAGCGAGCCAGGTAGTTGCTGTAGGGGTCCTGCTGCCAGTTGAGGAAGTGGTCGGCCGGTGTCACACGCAGTGAGTAGGCCAGGATCGGAGTCCGACAGTGCGGCGCCGGTCGCAGGCGAATCACGTGGGGTTGTAGTTGGACCAGGCGATCGTAGCGGTAGGTGGTGGTGTGCTTCAGCGCAACCCGAATACTCATGGTTCGGCCCGTGGGAAAAAGCAGAACCCCGTGCGGCGCCCAGGGTGGAGAGGTAGTTAGTGATCCCCGGCGGTCGAGGAGAGCGTGGCCCGGGCCGGAGCGTCACTCCGTTCCCGTGGATTGGGCAACGGCGCTTGCCCCCGGACATCGAAGTAGGTCCGGTGGATCACCTCGCCAATTTCGTGCGTGGTGTCTACCACCCGGGTGAGTGACTCGTGGAGCCCTTCACGGATGATATCGCCGATGGCCTGTCCAGTAAGCCAGTTGATCAGCTCTGCCAGGGCGCGTTCTACCTCGTTGCCCGACTCGCCGACCGGCCGATTGGAGATGGCATGCGCCGCCAGCTGGCAATGGTGCAGGCAGAAACTAATGGAGCGGGGGAAGTCCGGGTCGAGCAGCAGGAAGTCGGCCACCGCAACGCCGGTGTCCATCGTCTGGCGCACCTTCTTATGAAACGGCTCGTAGCCCGAACAACTGGTGAGAATGGCCACCCACTGGGCGTTATCCACTGGTGTGCCAACCAGGTCGAGTGTGGGAAGGGCGATGTGGTACTTCACATCAAGGATCCGGGCCGTCTGGCAGGAGCGTTCCAGGTAGGTGCCCAGCTGAAAGAATTCCCAGGCCTCGCCATGGGCCATGGTGCCGTCGGCGATGCCGTGGATGAGCTGGTTGATTCGACGGATCTGACTGTAAAACTCGCTCCGGCTCGTGTCGTACAACTGGCGCGCAAATGGGCCCTGCAACCACAGGTAGTAGTAGTTGAGCCGCTCCCACATCTCAGCACTGATCACCTCGCGAATGATGCGGGCGTTCTCCCGAGCGGCGGCCAGGGACGAGGCAATGCTGAAGGGGTTGGCGGTCTCCCAGGTCATGTAATGCTGGACCGCCTCGGGGTCGGGCTCGCCCGGCATGTCGTAGATGCCCGAGATGATCAGGACCGGCCGCCATTGCTGGTCGAGTGGCAGGTGATAGTCCAGCAGCAGGGTCTGATTCACATCCAGGACGCGAGCGGTATCCTCGGCTCGTTCCAGGTATCGTCCCAGCCAGAAGCAGTGTTCAGCTACGCGCGAGATCATGGTGTTTGACTCAGGGGTCGGCGTCCGGGATCAGCCCTGGGGAGGGAGACAACACACGGGGCGGTTCTACCCGCCTTACCTACCATTGCCGTTGGTCGAGACTTCCATGACCCAGGTATCCTTGCTGCCGCCGCCCTGGCTGGAGTTCACCACCAGGGACCCCTTGACCAGCGCGGTGCGAGTCAACCCACCCGGCAGCACCCAGTTGGACTTGCCACTGACGATGTAGGGTCGCAAATCGACGTGGCGCGGGGCCGGCCCCTCCTCGGTCCAGGTCGGGCAGGTGGAGAGGGTGACCACCGGTTGCGCGATGTAGTTGCGCGGATTGGCCCGGATGCGATCGCGGAACTCGGCACGCTGCGAATCGGTGGCGGTGTGCCCCATCAACATGCCGTAGCCACCCGATTCATTGACCGCCTTGACGACCAGCTGATGCAGATGATCAATGACGTAGCTGCAGTCATTGGGTCGAGCGCATATGTAAGTAGGCACGTTGCGAAGCACCGGCTCCTCGCTGAGATAGAAGCGGATCATGTCCTCGACGAACGGATAGATGGCCTTGTCGTCCGCCACGCCGGTGCCCACGGCGTTGGCCAGGGTCACGTTACCAGCCCGGTAGGCACGAAACAGGCCGGGTACACCGAGAAGGCTATCGGGCCGGAACGCCTCTGGGTCGAGGAAATCGTCGTCGAGCCGACGATAGATCACATCCACCTTTTGCGGTCCTTGCGTGGTCTTCAGGTAGACCACGTCGCCATCGACGAACAGGTCCTGCCCGACGACCAGTTCGATACCCATGTGACGGGCCAGGAAGCTGTGTTCGAAGTAGGCAGAGTTATACGGCCCGGGGGTCAGCAGCACCACGGTAGGCGGATCATTGGCGCCGTCAGGAGCCACCGAGTAGAGCGCATCGCGTAACCGCTGGGGGTAATCCTCAACGCGACGGACCCGGAAGTGCTGAAACAGCTGGGGGAAGACCTTCTTCATCACCACTCGGTTTTCCAGCACATAGCTGACGCCGGATGGTGTGCGGCCATTATCCTCGAGCACGAGAAACTCACCCTTGTCGTCGCGAATCAGATCGGAGCCGCAGACGTGGACATACTGACCACCGGGCGGCTCGAAGCCGATCATCTCGGGACGATAGCACTTGGAACCCAGCACCAGCGCCTCGGGGATGATCCCCTCGCGGATGATACGCCGGTCGTGATAGACGTCATGGAGGAATAGATTCAGAGCGATGATACGCTGCTTCAGGCCCACCTCAAGCCGGTCCCACTCCGTGGCTGCCACGGGGCGCGGGATGAGATCGAAGGGGAAGATCTTCTCGACACCGCGACGATCGGAATAGACCGAGAAGGTGATGCTCTGGTTGATGAAGACCAGATCGGCACTGCTGCGCCGACTCTGAAACTCCGAGCTGACCATCTGCCCCAGGCGCTCCACCAGAAGCTTGCAATGGGGATGCGCGGTGTCAGCCTTCTCGAACAGTTCGTCCCAGGCCTGAGGATGACGGCGGTACTCGGCGAACAGGGAGCCCCTGGAGGAGGATTCTCCGCCAAGAAGCGTTCGTTCCATACCACGGTTGAGCGTCTGGGATTGCATGGTACTCCCTCCAACCACCCGGCCGTCTTGAGCTTGATCGATTAAATCAGACATCAGGAGCAATTATCACGCCAATACCCTTCCCTCCTCGACGACCTGGCACAACTCCTTGCTGCCCTGCATGTTTCGCGCAGGGCTAGCCGACCGATTTCCCGGTGCCTGTTCCTGCCTGCCTGATGTTCACGCGGGAGTTGCCTGGCAATTAAGCACGACAGAGTGCGACCGAGGCGGAGAAATCGTAGACCTGGCTTCTCTCTCATATAGTCTCAGATTAGTAATCTCGCACTCGTTCTCCAACCTTCACCCGCCCGGAAGACTCGAAGGGCAACGAAAAGGCCCCGGAGAGTACTCTCCGAGGCCGATGGACGCTCTGTGGTGGTTTTCTCGAGGCCGATCCATGGTAAACCGGGCTTCCTGGCCCGGTCGGTAGGGTTTATCGGACCCCCCAGCGATAGGAATATTGTCCGGTGTAGGGGTTCACCAGGTACTGGTTGTACATCGCATTCCCTGTGTAGGGGTTGTACAGCGAGTTGTAGTAGCCCACGTTCCCGGAGTAGGGATTGTAAAGCGCCTTGGAGGTACCCACGTTCCCCGTGAATGGGTTGTACTGCGCGTTGACGTTACCCATTGTGCCGGTGTAGGGGTTGAAGAACCGAGCCTGGTTCGCGCCCACACCCAGAAACGGATTGTATGTCTGCTGTCGAATCACGTAACTTCCCGTGTAGGGGTTCTGATAAGCTCCCCAACGGTAGTACTGCGCGCTGGCGACACCCGGGAATGCGAGCACGGCCACCAGCAACGCCAGGGTCAGGAGCAGGGATCGATGCATGGCTTACTCCTTCTCTTGGTTGCTCCCAGCGACTGGCCACGTTTCCTTCCCGACCCGCCGGGGCTTCTCCGAGGGGAACTCCCGTCCCCGTTTCCCCCAATGATAATTATAGGCTTGCCAGGAGAGAAACGCTCCTCCTGGCTCGACTTGCGCTCGGGCTGCTGCCTCACTGGCTCGCACTCATACAACATTCCCGGAGGTTGAGTCTTCTGTCTCAGGAGTTACTTTGATGTCTACCGCTACGTCTTCGCCCGTGCCGGTCACGGTGCTGACCGGGTTCCTGGGAGCCGGCAAGACCACCCTGCTCAATCACATCCTGACGGCACAACACGGCAAGCGCATCGCCGTCATCGAGAACGAGTTCGGCGAGATCGGTGTCGATCAGGACCTGGTCATTCGCGCCGAGGAAGAAATCTTCGAGATGAACAACGGCTGCATCTGCTGCACCGTGCGCGGCGACCTCATCCGTATCCTCGGCAACCTCATGAAGAGGCGCGACCGCTTCGACTACATCCTGATTGAAACCACCGGGCTGGCCGACCCGGGCCCCGTAGCTCAGACCTTTTTTGTCGATGACGAGATCAAGGCACGCACCCGGCTCGATGGCATCATCACCGTGGTTGATGCTCGCCATGTCCAGCTGCACTGGGATTCGGACGAGGTGCAGGAGCAGATCGCATTTGCCGACGTGGTCCTTCTCAACAAGACCGACCTGGTAACCCCCGCCGAGCTAGAGACCCTGCGCTCTCGGGTGCAGGCGATAAACGCGCGAGCACGCATCTTTACCACGCAAAACTCGGTCATCGACATGGAGCAGATTCTCAACGTCGAAGGCTTCGACCTGGATAAGGCTCTGGAGATCGATCCGAAGTTTCTGGACACGCATATCCACCATCATCACGACCAGAAGGTCACCTCGGTGGGCATCACCACTCCTGGTGATCTCGATTCCGACAAGCTCAACAAATGGCTCAGCGAGCTGCTGATGACCCAGGGCCCGGATATTTTCCGCATGAAGGGAGTGCTCGCGCTGCGAGGTGAGCCCACCCGCTATGTCTTCCAGGGCGTGCACATGCAGTTTGATGGGCGTCCATCGCGCCCCTGGGGCGATGAACCGCGGGTGAACAAGCTGGTGTTCATCGGGCGCAATCTCGATCGTGCAGGGCTGACCGAGGGGTTTCAGTCATGCCTGGCCTGAGGCCGGCTCAGATGGCTCGTTCGCGCTTGCGCTCGAGGTCGGCTACCAGGCTAAGATTCCGGACGGCAAAGAAGTCCAGCCCCAGGTTACCGTAGACCATGCTCTGGTACCCCACAGTGGGGTTCGGTGCGCGGTTCGTCTGCACCTGCGAGGAATTGTTCCCGGTGAGGATCGCCCCGGCGAGCAGCCGCCGCTTCCCGGTAAGGCCCTTGCCCTGGAGCAGGTTGGTCACACGGGTGTTGTAGGCGATGGTACGAGACCATTCTGCCATGAACGCTTCCAACGCGTTGAAGTCGCGATCGTAGACGGTTGAGCCGGCAATGGCGATGTCGTCGCCCTTGCCACCAGCCAGGAAGTTCCGCCCGACGCCGCCGATCAGCAGGTCGCGACCGTCGCCGCCACGCAGGGCGTTCCCACCGCCGCGCGACACCAAGATGTTGCGCACCAGGTTACCTACCAGGTTGTCATTCCCACCGAGCGAGCCGACTACGTTTTCAATCCCCTTGATTCCACTGGTTCGTGTGGCAAGACTGCGCGACAGGTCCACCGAGACTGACTCGGTGACGAGGTGGTAATCGAGCCAGTCCTGGCCCGCGCCAGCATTGATCTGACCAGTGATCGACCCCTGCTGCAGGAAGGCATAAACATCGCGTGAGCCGCCACCAGTGAGATGCTCGACAGCGATGAAGGTGAACTGACCGTTGACCATCCCCTCGTTTGTACCCGAGATGTTCCAGAAATTGGTCGAATTGGGACCCACGAGGGAATCAACCAGGGCCGACCCGACAAGACGCTCGACGCTGGCAAACGTCTGACCGATAGCGGTGGCCACCGAGGTGTTCAGATTAACTGCGATGGTGCTGTCGAACAGCGAATAATCGAACTCGTCGATGCCGACTCCACCGTCCACGCGTCCCGCCACCGAGGCACCGGCGTAAAAGACGAATGCATCGGTCCACTGACCACCCAGCAGGTTTTCCATCGAGCCGAAGTTGAAGCCGTTGACCATCCCACCGTTGGCCCGGGTGATCTGCCAACTGTTGCTGCTGTCGGAGCCCTGGAGTGTATCGTGGGCCGAGCTGCCGACGACGCTTTCGATCGACCTAAACAGGCCGCCAATGGCCGTCGAGAGCCCCTGGTAGCCGGCGTTGAAGGCCGAGGGATTGAAGTAGAAGGTGGGATAGCCCCACGACGATGCACCCTGGACCTGAGTAGTCACGGCATGATCGAAGGCACGATAATCCAGGCTGTCATCTCCAAACCCACCCTGCACATCACCTGTAATCTGGCCACCGGCCTCGAAGGCGAAGCTGTCGCTGGCGAGCCCGCCGCGCAGGTTTTCCATGTCGCGGAACGACAGGTGGTTGGAGTCCACCGTACCGAGGTTGCGCCCTGTGATGCGCCACTGGTTGGCGAACCCGGTATCGACTTCGAGAGTGTCGCTCCCGCCGCGCCCGTCTACAGTCACGTCGGTCAGGCCAAGGTCGTCGTCGAGGATGAAGGTTTCGTTGTCGTCCGAACCGCGCAGGGTCAGCGACAGGATCCGGCCATCCGGTCCATCGATGGGCGCACGATAGTAGATTCCGTTGAAGCGCGGGTCGCTGGAGCCATAGACGCTCAGCACCAGATCACCGCCTTCGCGGTCAGCGCGGATGGTCAGCTGTTCTACCTGGCCATCGAGGCCGAGCACCTGCTGGTGCATATCGAGGACGAGGTGATAGTTGCCTCGCAACCCCGGATAGAGGAAGTCGGTCAGGTGCTGCTGCAAGCCGATATAAGTGCCAGTCCCGCCGAAGCTGCCATCGGGTGTGGCGAAGTTGTTCAGGTCGTAGGAGCCACCCGTGGCAAAGTAAGAGAAAATGCCACCCAGCGCATAACCACCAGCCGATTCCACGAGCAACGGAGAGCCGGAATCGCCGCGCTCCAGCCCTGCCTCGCGGCCCGGTCCCAGGCCAGTGTCACCCATGCTGTTGTGAGCGGTGGTGCCGTCATCGAAGTCAAAGCGGAGGAATTGATCATCGACTTCATTGATCTGGTTCTGGCCTTCGCGCTTGACGCGAACCAGGTCGGGCTGGCCTCCGGCGAATAGTTCGGACACCGTGACCTGTACGCCACCCGTGGCTGTCCCGGTCAGCAGCTCCACGTCCTGGTTGCCCAGGCGGCGCAGGAACCGCACTTCCCAGGCACCCTCAGACAGACCGCGATCGCTGACCTCGACGTTGCCTTCGCCGATGGTGGGCAGCGCGGCCAGGGCCTGCTGCACCTGCAAACGGTCGGCTGTCGGCGAGAGTGCTGTTGTTGTTGCGCCGCCAAAGCTGAGGGTGAAGGTGCCGTTGGCCAGCAGCTTGGAGAGCTGAATCTGCTGCACCTCATCAACCTGGTTACCGGTCTGCCCGGTTCCGGTCCGACCGTAACCCACCATGGTGAAGACGGCACCCTGGAGCGAACCCTGGAACACCGAATATCGCTCGGCGCCGAAGGGAGCCACCAGGTGACGATCCGCCTGTTGCACTACCTGATCAATAAGCGTCAGCAGTCCCAGGTCGCTGCCCTGGTTGGCCAGCCCTCCTGGCTGCCAGGCGGCGGGATACAGGGCTGCGGGTATTTCAATCGCGATGTTGATGTTGAGCGATCCGCGATTGAGCTGAAAGGTCAGCGTCTTGCCTGCTTCGCCGTCCACAACGTGGGCGGCGGTAAGCACGTGGCGTCCGGTGTAGAGCAACGAACCAGTGCCGTACGATTCGCCCTGTTCAACAAGAACCACTCCATCGAGGGCATCACCGCGATTGACTTCTGGGGCCAGGCTGTCGAAGCCGACCACAGGCACGCAGCGTTCTTCGAGGCGCTCGATGAGGATGGCCCGGCGCAGGCGTGTACGCCGGATCGTCTGCACGACGCCACGCGCGAACCAGCCAGCTAGGGGAAATCGAGGCATCAGGGGTTCCAGGAGAGCCTCGGCACGGGTGACCGAGGGGAAAAGCCCAGCCCAGTCTGGGATGCAACGACGATGTTGGTCCACCATTGCGATACGCTCATTATACCGACGAAGGAGCATGTCGAAAGGTTTTCCCTGGATTTCACTGGGCCGGAGTAAGTCGCCATCAGGGACGAGATCGCCCCTCTCCAAGAACCTCGCCAATCGCATTCAGAATCGGACAGAAGTAGCCTCGATAGAATCAATACATGATTCTACAGAATGGACTTGTCGCCTGGGCGGCGCAGCTTTACGATATCTACACACTCCTTCCATGCCTGCCTGGTTGCATCATGCCTGCCTTCCGTTCCGGTGAACCTCTGCAGTGCGATCACGGCCTTCGCCGCCAGGTGATAGTCCAGTCGTTGCTGACCGATGTGTTCCTGGGCCGGCTGGCCGCCGGGCAGCATCTTGTTACTCAGGCACTGGCCACGCGCTTCGGGGTCAGCCACACACCCATTCGGGAAGCCCTGATCACCCTGGCGGGTATAGGTATCCTCGATCTTGTACCCAATCGGGGAGCCATCGTCCGTGCTGTCACGGCGCGAGAAGTTCGCGAAATCTGCCAGGTCCGACGCCTGCTAGAATGCCAGGCCACGCGTAGCGCCTGCGGGCGTATTCACCTGGCCGAACTCCAGACATTGGCCGACGAGCTGCGCTACCTTCGGAGCCGGCCCGACGTGCCCATCGCCGAGTTCGTCAACCACGCTCGTCAGGTCGATACGCGCCTGCACGATGTCATCGCCAGCAGCTGCGGCAACGTGTTCCTGGCAAAGGAACTGGGCCGTTTGAAGATCCTGTTTCGCGCCTTTCGCGATCTCTCGTATACTCACCACGAAGCCCACAACGACTATCAGCGCATGGCGGACGAAGCCAGCGAGCACCTGGCCATCGTGGAAGCACTGCTACTGAGCGACAGTCGGCAGGCGGCTCGCGCCATGGCCCGCCACATTCGTTCAGGTGTCAAGTACTGGACCCGGGCCATGCCGTCCGGTTCGGCGTCCCCCCCAGCCAACCCTACTAGCTCTCTCCTCTCCATGGAGTTACCCTCATGAACCCTCGTGTATACCTTCCTCCGCTCGGGCTGGCCGTTGGCCTGCTGCTGCTGAGCGTCACTGGCACCGAGGCGCGCAAACCGGGTGATCGGTTGAGCTACAACCGGGACATTCGCCCGATCCTGGCGGAAAACTGCTTCGCCTGCCATGGCCCGGACAAGGCCGCACGCAAGGGAGATCTGCGCCTCGACATTCGCGAGGAAGCCATCAAGTCAGGGGTCATTGTGCCGGGACAGCCGCAGAAAAGCAGCTTCGTCGAACGGCTGCACGTGGCCGAGTCCAGCAAGATCATGCCGCCACCCAAGACGCTGAAGAAGCTTACCCCCGCGCAGAAGAAGACGCTGGAAACGTGGGTGGCCCAGGGAGCGGAGTATCAGCCGCACTGGTCGTTCCTCACTCCGGTTCAGCCGCCGCTTCCCACAGTGAAGACCCCGGGCTGGGTGAAAAATCCGATTGATCTTTTCGTCCTGGCCGAGCTGGAACGGCGCGGATTCACCCCGGCTCCCGAGGCAGATCGTCGCACCCTGGCCCGCAGAGTCAGCCTCGATCTGCGTGGTGTGCCTCCGACCCCCGCCGAGGTGAAGGCGTTCCTGGACGACACCAAGGAAGGCGCTTACGAGCGATTCATCGATCGCATGATGGCCTCGCCGCAGTATGGCGAGCACCGGGCACGGTACTGGCTCGATGCTGCCCGCTACGGGGACACGCACGGCATTCACTTCGATAACTTCCGCGAGATGTGGGCCTACCGCGACTGGGTCATCGAGGCGTTCAACCGGAACCAGCGGTTCGATCAGTTCACGATCGAGCAGATCGCCGGCGACCTGCTGCCAAACCGCACGGTGGAGCAACACATCGCCTCGGGCTTCAATCGCTGCAACATCACGACCAACGAAGGTGGCGTGATCCCCGAAGAGTACCTCGTACTCTACACGCGCGATCGCACCGAAACGGTTGGCCAGATCTGGATGGGCTTGACGTTGGGCTGTGCCGTCTGTCACTCGCACAAGCTGGATCCGATCACTCAGCGCGAGTTCTACGAGATGGCCTCGTTCTTCAACAACACAACGCAGGGGGCGATGGATGGCAACATCAAGGACACGCCGCCGACCATTCTCGTGCCGCGCATGGAGGATCGCCCCCGCTACTCCGTGGTGGCCAACCTCCTCGGTGAAGCGCGCAAGCAAGTGGACCAGCGGAAGAATGCGGCCCGCGCAGATTTCGCCAAATGGCTCACGACGGTCAAGCCCGAGCAGGTGAGCGGCAAGCTACCGACGGCAGGCCAGATCTTCCGGGCGCCTCTGTCGGAAGGAAAGGGCAGCAAGTTCACCTTCGATGCAGCCGGCAAGCCTCTGACGGTGGATCTGGCTGGCGAAACGCAGTGGGAAAAGGGGCACGTCGCCGAGCTGGCCTACCGCGTCACCCCGGTCAAGACCATCGAGCTTCCCTCGGTGGGCGACTTCGATCGCAACCAGCCGTTCACGGTGTCGGCCTGGGTCAAGGTGAAGAACATCAAGCAAACCGGTGCGTTCCTCGCTCGCATGGACGAGGCAGACATGTTCCGTGGTTGGGACCTGTGGATGGAGAACGGTCGGGTCGGCATGCACCTGGTCAACCGCTGGCAGGAAGACGCCCTCAAGGTGGTGACTGCGAATCCGATCAAGGCCAACACCTGGACCCACCTGCTGGTCAGCTATGATGGCTCGGGTAAGGCGGCTGGCCTGAAGATCTTCCTGGACGGTTCCCTGCAGACCAATCGTAACGTCCAGGCAGATACGCTGAAGGGCACAACTCGGACCAAGGTGCCCCTGAAAATCGGCACGCGGCACTCTTCGGCTCGTCTGAACGGGATGGCCATTCAGGATGTGCGTCTCTTCGATCGAGCCGTGAATGACGGAGAAGCAGCCGCCCTGGGGCAGAATGTCCGTCTGGGCCAACTTGTGGCCCGAAACGGCAAGCTGACGCCGGCCGAGCGCGAGGAGCTGTTTACCTGGTGGTTGAACACCGAGGACAAGCAGTATCAGAAGCTGCAGCAAGGCTTCGAGGCGCTTCGTCGTGATGAGGAAGCCATCAAGGCACGTGGGACCGTGGCGCATGTTTCGGTCGAGAAGGCGGACAAGCCAATGGCCTACATTCTCTACCGTGGCGATTACGACAAGCGTCGCGACCAGGTGGGGACCGGCACGCCGAAGATCTTCCCGCCCATGCCGCCCGAGTTACCGCGTAACCGTCTCGGTTTCGCGCAATGGCTGCTACGTCCCGAGCATCCGTTGACCGCCCGGGTCACCGTCAACCGGTTCTGGCAGGAGCTGTTCGGTCGGGGCATCGTGGGCAGCAGCGGCGATTTTGGTATCGCCGGCGAGCTACCCAGTCACCCCGAGCTGCTCGACTGGCTGGCGCTCGACTTCCGCAAGGACTGGGACGTCAAGCGGTTCCTCAAGCAAATCCTGCTCAGCGCCACCTATCGCCAGGATGCCATCCTCACTCCGGAGAAGCGCGAAAAGGATCCCAACAACATCCTGCTGTCGCGCGGCCCACGCTTCCGGATGGATGCCGAGATGATTCGCGACTATGCCCTGGCGACCAGCGGGCTGCTGGTGAAGAAAGTCGGCGGCCCATCGGTCAGGCCATACCAGCCGGATGGTGTGTGGGAAGCCGTGGCCATGATCGGCAGCAACACTCGCGACTACCGGCGTGACTCGGGCGAAAACCTCTATCGGCGCAGCATGTACACCTTCTGGAAACGGTCGGCACCTCCTGCCTCGATGGATATCTTCAACGCTCCCAACCGGGAAACCTGTGTCGTGCGACGCGAGCGGACCAACACGCCGTTGCAGGCGCTGGTGACGCTGAACGACATTCAATTCGTCGAGGCGGCCCGGGTCCTGGGCGAGAAGACGCTCCGCGAAGGCGGCGCCACCGACGAGGCACGCCTGGCCTTCCTGGGAGAAAACTTGCTGTCGCGCCCTTTCCGACCCGATGAACAGAAGGTGCTGACCGGCCTCCTGTCCGACCTCAAGGCGGAGTTCAAGGCCAAGCCGGACGAGGCGAAGAAGCTCATTACCTTCGGCGAGTCGAAGGCTGATGACAAACTCGAGCCTGCCACTCTGGCGGCTTACACCATGCTGGTCAACTCCATCCTGAACCTTGACGAAGTCCTCAACAAGTAACCTCGGCCCTCGACCCGATTTGGAGTACACCGATGGACCTTCTCCGCGATTTCGCGACTCTCCAGACGCGGCGCCAGTTCTTCGGCGCGGGAGTCTCCAGTGCCGTGGGCTGGGCAGCGCTTTCCGAGCTTCTGGGCCAGAACCAGTCGCAGGGAGCGGGCGAGGCCGGGAAACTTCCCGGCTTGACGCACCACGAACCCAAGGCCAAGCACGTCATCTACCTGCACATGGTGGGTGGCCCGCCCCAGATGGATCTGTTCGACTACAAACCGAAGATGAAGGAGTGGTACGACAAGGATCTCCCGGAATCGATCCGGCAGGGCCAGCGTCTCACCACCATGACCTCCGGGCAGGCGCGCTTCCCCATCGCGCCGTCGATGTTCAAGTTCGCCCAGCATGGTCAAGCTGGCATGTGGTTGAGCGAGTTGCTGCCTTACAAGGCAAAGATGGCCGACGACATGACGTTCATCCGCACGATGAACACCGAGGCCATCAACCACGAGCCGGCCATCACCTACATGCAGACGGGCAACCAGGTGACTGGTCGCCCGTGTCTGGGTGCCTGGACCAGTTATGGCCTGGGTTCGCTCAACAAGAACCTGCCCACGTTTGTGGTGCTGGTCGCCCGGCCCTCCAACACTGAGCAGGTGCAGGCCATCTCGGCACGTCTCTGGCAGAGCGGCTACCTTCCCGGCGAGCACGCCGGGGTCAGTTTCCGCTCCGCAGGCGATCCCATCCTGTACATCAACAATCCGCCTGGGGTGAACTCGACCACGCGCCGCAAGACCATTGATGCGGTCAAGGCGCTCAACGAGATGAACTACAAGCTGGTGGGCGACCCGGAGACCCATACCCGCATCGCGCAGTACGAAATGGCCTACCGGATGCAGACCAGCGTGCCGGAACTGGCCGACATCACCCGCGAACCGGAGAGCACCTTCAAGCTGTATGGCGATGAGGCTCGCAAGCCGGGCACCTTCGCCAACAGTGTGCTCCTGGCGCGCCGCCTGGTGGAACGAGGCGTGCGCTTCGTCCAGTTGTACCACAACAACTGGGACACCCATGGCAACGTGGCGGGTCGACTCCCCAGCCAGTGCAAGGACGTCGATCAGCCGTGCTGGGGTCTAGTCCAGGACCTCAAGCGCAAGGGACTGTTTGACTCGACGCTGATCATCTGGGGCGGCGAGTTTGGTCGTACGATCTATTCCCAGGGTGGTTTGTCGAAGACCAACTATGGCCGCGATCACCACCCCCGCTGCTTCACCATGTGGATGGCCGGGGGCGGCGCAAAACGCGGCGGGGTGTACGGCGAGACCGACGATTTCAGCTACAACATCGTCAAGGATCCCGTCCACATCCGCGACTTCCACGCCACGGTGCTTCACCTGCTAGGGTTCGACCACCGGCGTTTCTCGTACCGCTACCAGGGACTAGACGCCCGGCTCACGGGAGTCGAGCATGCCGAACCGATCCAGGCACTGATGGCCTGATCCGATAGCACCCCACAAGACAGCGGCCTCGAGGATTGCATCCTCGAGGCCGCTGCTGTTTGCCAGAGAAAATCAGTTGACGCTCAGGCCGCCTTGCTTGCTGCCGCCCGCAGGGCCTGGGCCTTGTCGGTGCATTCCCACGAGAAGGTGGGCAGGTCGCGGCCGAAGTGGCCATGCCGGGCCGTTTCGTGGTAGATCGGCCGACGCAGGTTCAGCGTCTCGATGATGCCACGCGGCGTCAGTTTGAAGTGCCGACGGATCAGTTCGGCGATCTGCTCATCCCGCAGACCGTGCTTCGCCGTGCCAAAGGTGCTGACCCAGATGTTGATCGGATCGGGGTAGCCGATGGCGTAAGACAGTTGCACCTCGCACTGACCAGCCAGGCCCGCCGCCACCACATTCTTGGCGATGTACCGGCACATGTAGGCGGCCGAGCGATCGACCTTGGTCGGATCCTTACCCGAGAAAGCGCCACCGCCATGCCGGCCACGACCACCGTAGGTGTCGACGATGATCTTGCGCCCCGTCAACCCGCAATCGCCGTGCGGGCCGCCTTCGAGGAAGCAACCCGTCGGATTGATGTGGAACAGGATTGAGTCTTCCTGCGGCTCTGGCGTTTCCCCCGGCAGGACCAGGCGCACCTTGTCCTTGCCGGCGAGCAGTACCGTCTTGTCCTCGCGCTGCGTTTCCTCGCGCAGGGTCGGCATGATCAGCCGTTCGATGAGTACCTTGCGAGCCTCATCCTTGAAGTACGGCTTGCCATTCTTCGTCTCCATCACACTTTCGTCGTGTTGCGTGGAGAGAACGACGGTGTGGATGCGATGCGGCGTCCCGTCGCCGTTGTATTCGACGGTCACCTGGCTCTTGGCGTCGGGGCGGAGCCAGTTAAGCTCGCCGGCCTTGCGGAGCTTGGCGTGGTTCTCCACCAGGCGATGGGCCAGGTAAATGGGCAGCGGCATCAGCGTACGAGTTTCATTGCAGGCGAAGCCGAACATCATGCCCTGGTCACCCGCACCGCCGGTGTCCACCCCCTGGGCGATGTTGGAGGACTGAGCGTGAATCTGGCACAGTATCTGGCAGGTATCGGCGGCGAAGCCGATGCGCGGGTCGGTGTAGCCGATCTCGCGAATGGTGTCGCGAACCACGCGATCCACGGTGGCGCGAGAAAGATCGGCATTGGTGGTGATCTCCCCGGCCACGACCGCGAGGTCCGTGGTCACCAGGGTTTCACAGGCCACGCGGCTCATCGGATCCGCCGCCAGGCAATGGTCGAGGATGGCGTCGCTGATCTGGTCCGCCACCTTGTCAGGGTGGCCCATGGAGACGGATTCCGAGGTAAACAGGTAGCGGTCCACACTCACGGAACGGTTCCTCGTTCGGGGTTCAGGTCAGTCCATTCAGGCAATCTGTCTGCGGGTGGATTATAAGAGAATGACGAGAAAGAGAACAATCCAATCCCTCTCCCTCGCCCAGGTCCCTTCCTCTTCCCTTGCTGAGGCGATCGTGTTTGACTCGCGTTCCCTGCTCCTGCGCTGGAGCAGGAATCCGGTTCCCTGCTATCCTGACCTCGTAGTTTCTATCTCTACCACCTCACCGTTCAGAGAGCGCCAGAGTTCTCCATGAGCCAACACGCGGATCGCAGTGACCTGCCCAGGCCGACCCCCGGGGTGATTCAGCCTGCGTTCGAGGAACTTCTGCCCACGCTCGATACCGGTGATATCCTGCTTTTCGGCGGGAGCAGTCCCCTCAGTTCCTGGATCAAACGGCTAACCCGCAGCCGGTGGTCGCACGTCGCGCTAGTGGCCCGAGCCCCCACGACTCGTCGTCTGTTACTGTGGGAAGCGACGCTCGACACCGATCTGCCTGACGTGGCCACCTCGCTGCTCGCTCCCGGTGTTAACCTCTATGATCTGCACGAATGGGTGTCTCACTATGCCGACGAGACCGCCGTGCGGCAGCTTCAGATTCCGCGCACAGTGGAGATGACCCGACAACTCCTCGACTTCTACCTGGAGGCACGGGGACGCCCCTACGAGCGGAACCGTCTACAACTCCTGGGCGCGCTGTATGATGGTCCCGGCGGGCGGAACCGTCAGCCGGACACCTCCAGCTTTTTCTGCAGCGAGTTGGTCGCCGAGGCCTACCAACGTCTGGGGTTGTTACCCCTGGTCCCGCCATCCAGCGAGTACACCCCGCGCGACTTCTCCACCGAACGGCGAGCTGTACTTCCACTTCAGCAGGGGGCATCCCTGGGCCCCGAGCTGCTCCTTTGCTCGGCGGCTCAGTTCCCAGAAGACAACCGGGGATAGTCAGTCGGCGGGGCCCCCGGTCATCGCTCGCAGCTCGCGAACGGCGTCGGGACTGGTAGTCTCGAAACGGTCGTCGGGTAGAAGATGCGAGGCGTTGAAGCGCACCTGTGGACGATGAACGGTCGAGGGATCGGGCCGACTGGTTCGCAACGATGCATGAATCTGATCGCATCCCGTTCGCGCCAGGACATCGGCCACGGTGAATCGATTGATCCCTCCGGCGGGAAGCACTTCCACCCGCCCCTGAGCCTGCTTGCGCAGGCGGCGAATGCAGGCAGCTCCCTGGTACGCCGTTTCTTCCTGCCCGCTGGTCATCACCCGCTTTACACCGAGGTCGATCAGCTGTTCCAGGCTGGCCACGGGATCGGGTGTCACATCGAAGGCTCGGTGGAAGACCGCCTCGCGCGTGCCGATTAGGCGAATGATCTGCCAGCACCTCTCGTGGTCGATGGTACCTTCCGCGGTCAGCACCCCAAAAGCAATGCCCTCTGCTCCATGCTCCAGGGCCAGGTCGATATCACGCAGTAGTACCCGAAATTCACTGGCGTTGTAACAGAATCCGCCCGCCCGGGGTCGCGCCAGCACGATGATCGGCAAGGTGACTGCCTCGCGCACCTCTCTCAGCATCCCCAACGTGGGGGTCAAGCCCCCCAGGGCCAGGGCGGCATTCAGTTCCAGGCGGTCGGCTCCACCGTCGCGGCTCGTCAGTGCGTCCTGGACGGAGGCCACCGCCACCTCCAGTAAGATTCGACCTTGGCTTGTCATGTCCGCTATTCTAGGTCAAAGGGAGCACCGTGGAGGGGAACGCATGGACCTGGGATTAAAAGGACAGTGTGTCCTGGTCGCCGGCGCGGCACAGGGAATCGGTCTGGCCATCGCGCGAGCGTTTGCCAGCGAGGGAGCCAATGTCGCCCTGCTGGATCGCTCTGCAGAGGTGCGCCAGGCTGCTTGCCAGGTGGCCGAGGAAACGGGGGTGCTGACGCTGCCACTGGTGGCCGATGTGTGCGATTTGCCCCGATTGCAGGAATGTGCCCGCGAGATCGTCGGGTCGTTCAACCGGCTAGATCACGTGATTTTTGCCGTGGCCATCGGCTCGGGCAAGTTCGGCTTTCCTTTTTGGAATCTGACCCCAGCCGACTGGCCGCGCGTCCTGGAAGTCAACGTGCTGGGCGCGGTGAACGTCGCTCATGCCTTCACTCCACCACTACGCGAGGCTCGCGCGGGCACTGTGATGTTCCTGGCCAGCGTGGCGGGGCAGATCGGTTCGCAGACCGATCCGCCTTACAGCGCCTCGAAGGCGGCGCTCATCAACTTCGCCCAGTGTGCAGCACGGGATCTAGCCCCCCTGGGTGTGCGCGTCAACACTCTGTGCCCGGGCATGGTCCAGACGGCGCTCAACCGCTCGGTCTGGCAGGCCTGGCACGATCAACAACCGGAGCATCTGCGTCAGTCTTACGCCGAGTGGGCGGGAGAGAAGGTGCGACGGGTGGTGCCCCTGGGTCGCTGGCAAACGCCGGAAGACATTGCCGCCATGGCCGTGTTCCTCGCCTCATCGCGCGCCCATAACATCACGGGTCAGACCATCAACGTGGATGGCGGGTTCGTCATGCACTGGTGAAACCGCAACGGAGGCAAGGCGGTAGTTCCGGGTGAAATAATCGATGGCGTCTCCGAGGTGCAGTTATGTGGGTGCGCAAGTGCGATCTCGATGCCCAGGCCGATGCTCCGCTCCCGATCCCGGCCTGCTACGTCTCCAACGAGGAATACCTGCCACCTCCACCTACTCCGGAGCAACTGGATTATGAGGCCCGTCTCGCGGACCTGAGCGATCAGGCGGCCCGCGCCCAGGGGCTATCGCGCCGGGCCTTCCTGCGTTCGGGTTCGGGTATGGCCGCTGCGCTTCTGGCGCTGAACCAGGTGTTCGGCGATATCTACGAAGTTTCCGCCGACGAGGTGAAGGATCCCCAAGCCTTCGAGGAGAAACGGCCCAAGAAGCAGTTCATCTTCGATATCCAGACCCATCATGTGGACGTTAGCCGGAAGTGGTACAACGATACCGAGGACGGCAAAGCCACCGTCAACTTCTTCCGTTTGCTGCGGCGGGGTAAGTCTGTGGAGGACACCCTCGACCAGCTCAATCGAGCCCATTACGTCAAGGAACTGTTTGGCGATTCCGACACCATCATGGCAGTCATCTCGGGGGTACCCAGCCGCGATTGGGACAAGAACCCTCTTCCACCCGATCAGATGGTGGCGACTCGGAAGTACGTGAACGACATCGCCGGTTCCCAACGCGTCCTGTCTCATGGATTGTTACGACCCAACCTGGGCGCGCGGGAGTTCGAGGAGATGGAGCGCCAGGTCAAGACGCTCAAGATCGATGCCTGGAAAATGTACACTGGGGCGGAACTCGGTGAGAAGTCCTGGCGCCTCGACGACGAGAAGGTGGCCTATCCCTTCTGGGAGCGCTCGCGCAAGCTGGGGATCAAGAACCTCTGCGTGCACAAGGGGCTGCCTCTGGGCTTCTTCAACGAGCAGGCCTGCACTCCTGGCGACATCGAGAAGGCCGCTCTCGACTTTCCCGATCTGAACTTCATTATCTACCATTCTGGCTACCGAGGCCCATGGTGGGTGCCCGGCGTCTCGCGCGGCCGGGGCGCGCGGGTCGTCGATAAAGCCACCACCGATCCCCAGGAGATCCCCTGGGTCAGCGATATTTTGCGTATTCTGCGCAAGCATCCGAAGATCAAGAATGTCTATCTGGAACTGGGCAGCACCTTCGACATGTTGTCGCGCGCGGCACCAACCACCTGCCTGCACATGCTCGGCCAGATGATCCAGGTTGCAGGGGCCGATCACATCCTCTGGGGCACCGATTCCATCTGGAATGGCAGCCCGCAGAGTCAGATCGAGCGCTTCCGCCGTCTGAAGATGGACGAGAAGCTGATGAAGGAGTTCAAATATCCGGAACTCACGGCCACGGTCAAGGAGCAGATCCTCGGTCTGAATGCGGCGAAACTCTTCGGCGTCGATCCGGCCAAGGCGTGGAAGGCGATCAAGACTGACAAGCTTTCTGCTTTACGCGAGGAGTACCGGCAGAATCCGCAGCCAACCAACACTCAGTATGGTTGGGTCTGGATCGGTCAGGAGCCGCCAACTGCTCCCGTGGGGAATGCCTGACCCGGCTCGACCAGGCTGGGTGTTTGTCTGCGTCCGAGTAAACACTTTCTCGCTTATGACTTCACCATCCGCCTGCGTGCCGATGGCTCGCCAGACGATTGGGTTGACGCTCCTGCTGACCGTCCGACAGGAGCCAACCATCATTAGGTATGCACCACATCCCTGGCAGGCCCGCTGGGTGAGGGTCACCTTGTAGTAATGGACAGCGGCATGATGAAACCTCAGGGTGGGCAAGAAGGCGGGCAGCACATCACGATCCCAGGTTCCGGATGTCTACCCATGCTTCAGAAAAACTCAGTGACCAGTGGTTTGGATGGCCCGATTCAGGAAGAAGCGCACCGCCTGATCGCTCAGGACTCGTACCGGTTCCACCTGCACACGGGGGGAGCGGAGAGTACCGGTGATACGCAGGTGAATTACCCGATCTGCCAGCGCCTCTGTGGCTCGAACCAGCAGCCCCACGGGCACCGGTCCGATGGGCGGCAATTGCTGCAGAATCCAGCGTAATCCCAGGGGGTTGATGGTGGGTGAGGTAGTTTGCCCGGTCACTTCCAGATCGAGACGGCCCTGAAGAGTCGCGCTGCCCTGCACCACCAGTTGCAGTAGTGAGCTATCCAGCACCAATTCGGCGATCCGAAAAACACCCTGGCTGAGCCGACCGCGCAGCTCGCCGGACTGGAATTCCAGCGTGCCCTGGCCAGGTACCGAGTGCGGCACGATGAGACGCAAAATAGGCAACTGCAACATCTGGGCATCGCTCAGTTTGGCCTGCACGTTGGCGGTCACATCCGTGAGTGATTGCAGGTCAGTGCCTGAAAAATCGATCCGGCCCGACACCCGTCCCCGGGCATAGTTGGAAACATCCCCGAGCAATCCCGCCAGGCTGCGTAGGGTGGCCTCCACCAGGGTCACCTGGCCGTCCACCTGCCAACCGCCCATCTGGCGCAGGCTCATCCGTAACGTGGCTCGACCGCTACCAATCTGGGCACCTGATTCGCGAATGTGAATCTCGGTGGCGCCCCGGCTTGGAATCCAGGTGAACTCCACAGGGACGCGCCAGTCGCTCACTTCGATACCCAGGATGCGACCGCGCAACAGCGTGACCGATCCTGACCCTCGGCACTCTGCCCCGAGATGCCCTCGAAAGTTCAAATCGACGGGCCCCTGAATGAGACTACGTCTCTCCTCCTCGAGCAGGTCCGTGCGGCCAATCTCCACGCCCTGCAAGCGCAGGTCAAACCATCCCGGAGCCTGCTGACCGAAGCGGAAGCCACCCGCCAGGCGCAGACTACCCCCCCCCACCATGCCGAAGATCTCGCGCAACAGCAGTCCCTCATCGGTGAGCCGGACGTCGCCGCGCAGCTGTTCGCTGATCTCGGCCTCCTGCCAGCGCAGGTGGCGGACCTCGAAGGAGCCTCGTCCTGTGGGCCAGGACCGGCCGACTTCATGACGGTAGGGCAGGTGCAGTGCCGCCGTGCCGCGTAGTTGCTCGCCCACGCTGCGTATCCCCAGGGCGCGCCCGATGGCTCCTAGCTCGACTGCCTTCACGGACACCAGCCCATCGGGATTATCTCCGATCTGAAATGGGCGTGGCGGGTAATGACCTTCCACCTTCAAATGCCCGGAAAAGAGCCGCGAGGTCAGCAGATAGTCGATCCCTTCCTCCCCCAGGGCGCAGCGAGCGTGAAGATCCTGGCAAGAAACGCCTTTTCGCTGCACCTGCGGAGAGGCCAGGTCAATCGTGCCCGTCCGGCTAACCTGGTCCCAGGCAAGTCTTCCGGTGAAGTTTCCCACCTGAGTTTGCACGCGAAGATCGCGAGAGGCGAGTCCGGCCTCATCGAGCACCCAGCCCGTCGCCAACCGAACCGCGCCACACTGAGCGTGTAGACTACCTCGGGCCGCCTGGCCCGGCTCGGGTAGGGCACCTCGCACCTGGCAGGTCATTGCTTCGCCAGCCACCTGAGCCCCGACATCGACATTAAGATGGCCAGCCTGCAGCCGTACCTTGGCCTGCCACTGCTCGAGGTTCACCTTTCCGAGAGTCAGAGCAGGGCCCGACAACGAGCCTTAGACGTCGTGCTGGCGGACGTCACGCGGGTTCTCCAGCGGCAGCGCCAGCCGTCCCTGAAGCGCTAGCGCTCCCCGGACCTTTTCAGGTAGCTCCATCTGTAGGTGCTGCATCAGCTCAGCCATCTCGCCTTCCCAGGCGAAGTCAGCCACCAGGTAAGTGGGGACTGGCCGGCCTATCACCTGGTAGAACGCGCGCACCACCTGATCGCGCCCCGCCTCGATCCGCCGGGAGACGGGTCTGAGCAAGGTGTCCATCAGGGGTACCCGAGGAAGCAGCCGAAAGCGGCGTCCATCGGCCGTCAGGCGCAGCGGAATCGGTTCGCGGGCGCGGATGCCGGCGATGCTGGCCTCGTCGATCCGCCCCTGGCCCTTACCTTCGGTGCGTAGGCGGCCCGGCAGGGTGGTCACGGTCAACTGGGCCGAGCCAGTCACCTTGCCGTCGAGCGCCCGGGGCAGCTCCCAGCTTCCGGGCAGCTTCCGCAACCGTAGTGCCTGGACAGCGACGCCGAACTGCATGCGCGAGGGAGTGGTGCGAAAGTCGAGATCGCCATCACACTGGATGGTTCCCTCTGCCGTCGCGGCTTGCACTTTCTTCAGGGTGACGTGACCATCTTCGATCACCACCAGGCCTCGGGTCTGACTGGCGTTCAGATCCACCGCGGAAATGTGAACCTCCGCATCCCGGGGGCGCAGTTCGGCCCGATAGCGCAACCCGGCCTTCCCACCGGGGGGGAGGCGCACAACCAGCTGGGCCCCAGCGCTCCCTGAGGCGCGCACCTGGTCCCAGATGCTTCGCGGGACGTACGGCACCCGAACCAGGTGTTCGGCGTCGAGGATCACCTCGTCGGTGTCGAGATGAAGGGTCACGCCTGGTCGGCCAGGTGCCCGGTCGGCCACGATGCGCCAGTTGCCCCATTCAGGATCGCGTGCGGCTCCCTGGAAGAGAAAACCGCCCTCGCTTCCTTCCACCACGCCAGCGGTGGAGGCGACCACGAAGGGAGGTTGGCCCGGTTGAAGCAGGCGCGCCTGCGCCTTTCGAAAGTCCACGCGGTAGCGCGGGCGGGTACCCGGTTCGCCGAGCCACAGGTCGAGCTTCATCGGCACGATCCCGCTCAACTCGACGTGCTGAGTCAGCGTGGTGGGAACGAAGGGAAAGGACCGGAACCGCTCACGAGATAGGGGGACGCCATCGCTGCGCAATGCCAGATGCAATCGACCCTTACGGAAGGATCCTCCTGCCTGCACCAGGCCCAGGACAGGATCGTCGATGAGTCCCTGGAGGTTCTCACCGTCGCGGGGCTCGATGGTTGCCCGGACTCCCTGAATGGTGAGCGGAGGCCGGCCTTCCTGGTCAAGTGTGACGCGCAGGTGGTTCAGCCGCAATCGCGGCAGGCCGCCCGCACTGGGCAAGCGAGGCAACCGGGTGATCAGCTTCCCCTCGCGGTTGAAGCGCAGATGGAGATGGGCTCCATGCACATCAACCTGCTGGGGCAACCGACGACCGCGAGCTGCGGACAACAGGGAGACATCGACCACCAGACAGTCGATGGTGAGTAGGGGGTCACCCGAACTGGCATCGTGGAGAGTGAGACCATGGACGGAGGTGGAGCCGACCAACCGGCCATCGAGCCGGGCGATGTCCACTGGGGACGCCAGCAAATCGCCGAGCTGGGTAGCGACGAGGCGGGCAGCGAAGGAGGACCCCAGGTAGAGTTGAAGGCCCACCAGGGCGGCGACGAAAAGGAGGCTCAGGAGCGCCAGCCAGCGACGCCAGCGGGCCATGCGATTCCTCCCGAGGGGTTCAAGAAAACGGGCCTGGGTAATTCGACGTGGAGGAGCCATTGTGTGGCTCCTCCAGAGACCCGCAGGGAGTAAGGTCAGGACTTGTACGCGCGGAAGATGTAAGCCTGGCGCGCGAAGCTGAGGCGATGTTCGATGTGGGAGAAACCGGCCTCCTGCAGCTTGGCAGTCACCACCTCGCCAGGAAGATAGTGGAATCGGCCGCGCACCGCCTCGCGCTTCAGCCAGGCGGCATAGCGCGACATGCGCAGGCAGTTGCGGAGAAACTTGAGCGGCTTTCTCGACGAGAAGATTGATGGGAGCGTGCAGAGTCCCACGTAGAACCAGTTCGGGTTCGGCACATTGACCGAGAAGACAAACCGTCCACCCGGGCGCAGCACCCGACAGACATCGCGAAGGAGTTGATCGTAGGCCTCGGTGGTCCAAACACCCTTCTCGGCCGACCAGTGCTGCGCATAGGTGATGGCCAGGCCAGAGACTGCACCATCGACAGAGGAGGTTGCAAAGGTGCCCAGGCCGTTCGAGAAATCGGCGTGCAGGAAGCGGATGCGGTTTTCCGGCACGGGAGGTTGGAATCCCTCGCGCACCCGTGCGATTGCCTCGGTGTTGGCCGCGGCACAATCGAGCGACACGATCGATCCCAGGCGACCAGCACCCTTCTCCCAGAGCAGGCGGGTGAGTCGCCCCGCACCGCAGCCCAGATCGATCCAACTTTCACCGGGCTTCGGATCCAGCCATTCTCCCGTGTGGCGGAAGAGTTCGCGGTACGGGCCCATCTCGCCCTGGTCCCAGTAGGCCTTGGCGCAACGGCGGTCGTACCAGTAATTCACATCGGGGGGAGAAGATGGGGACATTGCGGAGCCTCCGGTCCCTGGTTGCCATGCCGACTCCTGTCGGCCGCGACAGTGTAGCGTTTCGCCTCGGTTCGGCGAAGAGCAACTTGCCTAGTTGCCCGGAGCCGCGGGAGCGCCGTACGTCGTGACGTTCCCGTCGGGCACGGGGCAGCAGGGGATGGCCTTCCCCGGGTGAAATACCTTGTTCCACAGACAGGCGAGATCTTCCCAGATCGTTTTCGTTGGGACGAACACCCGGTCGCCGGCGCGGATCTGGTAGTTGGTCGTGGTGTCGCCCTCTTGCACGATGGCGACGAAATCGACCGGCAACACCACCCGGCACGAGCAAGGGGAGGTGGGCCGCGTCAGAATGATGCGTCGTCGAGAAGCGCAGCTATTCACACCACCGGCCGCCAGGATGGCATCGAGCACGGTTTCGCGGCCACGCAGCGGGAACGCTCCGGGCGCGTTGACCTCACCCAGGACATAGAATACCTTGCTATCCCGGGTGGCCAGCCGAACGATGACATGGCCGCCCTCAGGCGAGGTCCGCTTGATCAGGGCGTTCACTTCCTGCTCGATCAGATCGATGGGCTTGCCCGCGGCCAGGAGTCGGCCATACTTGCCCAGCTGAATCGTCCCATCTGGCAGCACCACCTGGTCGCCCGGCAGGCGCAGCGGCGAGTCCAGGCTTGCCGGCTGTACCAGCAGTACGTCGCCGGGTTCCACGACATAGGGCTCGGCGACGCGCTTGTGGAGTTCGCGCGGTAGTTCGGGTGGTGGCGGTGTGCTGGCTCTCAGCGAGGCCGCAATATGCGATAATTCGTTTCCACCGGGAAGGATGCCGCCCCCCTTGGTCGGGGAGGCACAGCCCACCGGGAGAAACGAGGCAAGCAGGGTAAGTCCAAGATAGCCGCACCGCCGCATGGCCAATCCTCATCGGGGGCCTTCCTCCGCCATGGGGGAAGAGTGCCCTGTCAATCAGGATCGGCCAGGCGGGTCGTAGAGGTTGAACCGATTCTACCAGCGGAAGCGGTCGCGGATCTGCGGGTTGCACACCTTCTCAGCCGGCCACTCGCCGCGCGACAGCGAAGCAATCGCCTCGGCGGCCGAGCGCGCCATGTCATCCCGGGACCGCAGATCGACCCCGGCAGCATGAGGGGTGAGCACCACATTATCGAGGTCGAACATCGGTAGTTTGCCCGGGGGCTCCTCCTGGAACACGTCGAGCCCCGCGCCAGCGATCTTCTTCGTCTTCAGTGCCTCATACAGGTCGTTCTCGTTGATCACCGCGCCCCGCGACGTGTTGATCAGGAAGGCGGTCGGCTTCATCATCGCCAGCGTACGCGCGTTGATGAGGTTGGCCGTCTCTGGAATGGCGGGCATGTGCAGTGAGACAAAGTCGGATTGGCGGAGAAGCTCTTCCATCGACACCAGGGGAATGTTATGCGCGGCAGCCCAGGCGGTGTCGGGAAACGGATCGTGAGCGATCACCTTCATCTCGAAGGCCAGCGCCCGCGTGGCGACCGCCTTGCCGATCCGTCCCAGGCCCGCCAGCCCAAGCGTGCGGGTGCGAAGGGGAATGTTCGTGCCGCGGGGCCAGCCACCGCTCTTGACTCCCAGGTGTTGCGGGATCAGATGCTTCACCAGCGCCAACATCAGCGAGAAGGTGTGTTCGGCCACCGACCCCTGATTCGTGCCTGGCGTGATGGTGACGGCCACTCCGGCCTGGGTCGCCGCAGCGGTGTCCACGGCATCCCACCCCACGCCAGCGCGGGCGATGACCCGGAGCTGCGGATGAGCGGCGATCACGCGCGCCGTGTAGGGCTCGGAGCCGGCCAGCGCAGCCTGGCAGCCGGCAAGCGCCTCAATCAATTCGTGTTCGACCAGCTGGGCAGGTCGACCATGGTAGACCAGTTCAAAGCCGGCCCCCTTTAGCACATCGACGAATTCGGCCTGGATACCGGCCAGGACCACGGGACCAATCAGCACCTTGGGCATGACAGTGTTCACCCGGGAAGGTTGGGGGCGCGCCTGAAAGAAACGATCCCAGCATCTTAGAGCGCGGTGCCCGCCTGGGGAGTGCGCTCCAGCGTGACGGCCAGCCTGGTCTGCCAGGCACGCAGCTGCTGGGACTTCACCTGGGCCAGGTGGATCGCCTCTGCGGGTGTAACATACGCGAAGGTCACGACAGTGCCGGGACGCAGTTGTCCCAGGCGGTCGAGGTCGGCCGCTACGACGTGGGCTATCTTCGGATAGCCGCCGATGGTCTGTCCGTCCACGCCCAGGATAATGCACTGTCCATCGCGCGTGACCTGGACCGTTCCCGGGCAAACCGGTTCGGACACCATCTCGCGTCCGGAAACGGGCAATGGCACGCCGCGCAGGCGAAGCCCCATGCGGTTACTCGCGGTGGTCACCTCAGCCTGGCGAAGCAGCACGCCGGGAAACCAGTCGGCCTGGCCTCCGGGTAGCACGCGCAGTGTTGTCTCCAGGTCGCACTCCAGTTCGGGCCTCCGCGCCGTAATGCGACCGCTGCAAACCGCCAGTCGCGTCCCTGCGGGCAGTGGTTCCAGGCTGGACCGGCTACCCAGGATCGACGCGCCAGCAATGCCGCCGGCCACGCAGAGATAGGCACGCATCCCCCGGGCAGCGCCGCCGATGTGCAACTCTTCTCCGGGTTCGAGCGTGAAACTGGTGCTACCTTCGAGGGGGCGTCGTTTGCTCGACAGCGAGAATGGCGCTCCGAAAAGTACGCAGGCTAGCGGAACGTCGGCCACCAGCGAGGGACCAGACAGACAGCATTCCAGCGCCGGGGTGTCCGGGGGGTTGCCGACCAGGGCGTTACCAATGGCCAGTGAGGCACGGTCGGCAGCGCCACCCAGGGGTACACCCAGACTGCGTGTGTGCGGCCGGCCGCCATCGACCAGGTAGGTTTGCAACCCCGCCGCGAGAAGAGTGAGCGTGCCGCTCATACGATTTCGAAGGGCCGAATGGTTACGCCGGATTCTACCAGCGCCTTGCGCAGGCCAGCCACAAAGGCCACCGCCTCGGGGTTATCGCCGTGGACACACAGGGTTTGCACGCCGACCGTTTCGATCAACCAGCGAGCCTGGTGAACCGCCTCTTCGACTGTGGTGACGAATGCGTTGGGATGGTCGCGCGGCACCAGCGAGCCATCGTGCTGATAGCGGCGGTCAGCAAACCCCTCGGCGATGAAGGGGATTCGCCCCCGGGAAACCCGTGCGAGCATGGAGCCGGGCAACCCCATCAGGGCCAGGCCATGCTCCTCGACCGCGTGCACAACTGGCCGGGCGATGTCGACCTCGCGGCAGGCCATGTTGTACAGGCCGCCATGTGGCTTGACATACTTGAGTTTCACGCCGGCGATCAACGCCAGATGAACCAGGGCGGTGATCTGCGTCTGGCACTCCAGGTAGACGCGCTGTGGGGTGCAGTCGATCTCGCGACGGCCGAAGTGCTCGCGGTCGAGGAATCCCGGGTGCGCTCCCACCTGCAGGCGATTTTCCCGGGCCCGCTCCAGCGTCATTAGCGATACGGTCAGGTCGCCGGCGTGGCCTCCACAGGCAATGTTGGCCGAGGTGATCATCGGCATCAAGACGGCGTCCAGAGGAAACCCTTCGCCGACGTCACAGTTCAGGTCGATCTCCATCGGTGTTCCTTTTCCGCGGGAAAGAACCGCCAGCGTGCTTCACTTCGGCCTCAATATCTCCAATCCAGATCTTCTTTTTCTCTCATCCTCGGAGGGGCTTTCAGGCCTTGGGGCGGAAGGCTTTTACCACGTTCTCGTTGGTGGTCAGGTAGGAGCCTTCGAGCAGATCGATGCAGTAGGGGATGGCCGGGAACACCGCCAGGAGGCAATCGCGGATGGCGCTGGGCTTGCCGGGTAGATTCACGATGAGCGACTTGCCGCGGGTCCCGGCGATCTGCCGCGAAAGGATGGCCGTAGGCACCACGCGCAGCGACACGGCGCGCATCAGCTCGCCGAAGCCATCGAGTATCCGGTCACACACCGCCTCGGTGGCTTCGGGAGTCACGTCGCGCCGTGCGGGGCCGGTCCCTCCAGTGGTAACCACCAGGCAGCACCCCTCGCGATCGCACAGCTCTCGGAGCGTGGACTCGATGATGGGTTGATCGTCCGGGATCAGCCGGGGCACGGCTTCCCAGGCGCAATCGAGGATCTCGGTCAGGCACTCCTGGATGGCGGGGCCACCTTTATCCACATAGATGCCCTGGCTGGCGCGATCGGAGACGGTGACAACGCCGATGCGAATGCTCATACCTCGTTCCTCTCCTCGGCTGCGTACCATTCTGCCGGAGCGTGGCGGTCGGCCAGCAGGTCGATGCGCTCTCGGGTGACAAAGGCCATGAACTCCTCCCGCCCCTGGTTGGTCAGAATGTGGCGCTCCAGTGGTGTCAGCGGCACGATGTAGAGCAGTTTAATTTTCCCTTCCTCGTCGTCGATCTCGTCGAAGCTCTCCGGAGTAAACCGAGGATGCAGGAGAAGATGTCGGCACCCGGGGAAACCAGGGATGGGATGCACGTCGCGGATGATCTCCCACCAGTCGAGACGCAGTCCCCACTGAAAGGGGTAGCTGGCGACGTTGGCGAGAAAGCGCGCGAAGTCGAGTCGCTGATCGGTTTCTAGTCTGGACCGGACGGCGAAATGGAGTTCCGCGAAGGTGCCTCCCGCGGGGAGCAACCGTTCCGACATTCCCAGAGTCTGAAAGGCGGTCACGTCGCAGTCCTGGTCAGCATTCCAGACGAGGATGTGCTTCAGCATCAGATACGGCGGAGGAGACGACCCCAGCTCGTGCGGGTCGAACACCCAGCAGTCGTCCGGCTCGCGGTCGAAAGCGGCGCGAAAGTGCTGATACAGGCGGATCATTTTCGGCGTGGGGCGCGCCGTCTCTGGCAGGTTCATGGATGGTCTCCCCCCCGGCCCGCACACGCGGTGTCTTGCTGACTCGCCGTCGTCACGGTCTGTTCGCATGATAATCGCAAGGCCGATGTTTGTCTCACCTGGAGAATCGCGCATGTACCAACCGACCGAACTACCTGCCTGGAAGGCGCTGGAAGCTCACCACGCTGAAATCGCCCCGGTCTCCATGCGTGAGCTATTTCAGCAGGACCCGCGACGGTTCGAGCATCTCTCGCTACGGCTGGGCGACATCCTTCTCGATTATTCCAAGAACCGCATCACCCAGAAGACAGTGGGGCTACTGCTCGACCTGGCGCGTCAGGCTCATGTGCCAGCGATGATCGAGCGCATGTTCACCGGCGAGAAGATCAACACAACCGAGCAGCGAGCTGTGCTGCATGTCGCACTGCGCAACCGCTCGAACCGGCCCATCCTGGTCGATGGCCGCGATGTGATGCCGGAGGTCAACGCCGTCCTGGCCCACATGAAGAGCTTTACCGAGGCCATCCGCTCGGGCGCGTGGAAAGGCTACACCGGGCAAGCTATTCGTGACGTGGTTAACATCGGCATCGGCGGCAGTGACCTGGGTCCAGTGATGGTAACCGAGGCGCTCAAGCCCTACAGCAAGCGCGACCTGGGAATTCACTTCGTCTCGAACATCGATGGCACGCACCTGGCCGAGACGTTGCGCCGGGTGCAACCCGAGACGACGCTGTTCCTTGTGGCCTCGAAAACCTTCACCACCCAGGAGACGATGACCAACGCGCAGTCGGCGCGCAGCTGGTTCCTGAAGAGTGCGGGCGACGAGAAGCACATCGCCCGGCATTTTGCAGCGCTCTCCACGAACGAGGCCGAGGTGCGCAAGTTTGGCATCGACCCGGCCAACATGTTCGCCTTCTGGGACTGGGTTGGCGGACGGTACTCGCTGTGGTCGGCCATCGGGATGTCCATCGCTCTGTCCATCGGCATGGAGAACTTCGAAGAGCTGCTAACTGGCGGCCATCTCATGGATGAACATTTCCGCCAGGCGCCCCTCGAGCAGAATCTGCCCGTCCACCTGGGAGTGCTGGGCGTGTGGTACAACAACTTCTTCGGCGCGCAATCGCATGCCATCTTGCCCTACGATCAGTACCTGCATCGCTTCCCCGCTTACTTCCAGCAGGGTGACATGGAGTCGAACGGCAAGAGCGTCACGAAGGAAGGTGCCCCCTGCACTTGGAGCACCGGCCCGATCATCTGGGGCGAACCAGGCACCAACGGGCAACACGCCTTCTACCAACTCATCCACCAGGGGACCAAGCTCGTTCCTTGCGACTTCCTGGCCCCCATCGACAGTCAGAACCCGATGGGCGAGCATCACCCCATCTTGCTGTCCAACTTCTTTGCGCAGACCGAGGCGCTGATGAAGGGAAAGACACCGGACGAGGTGCGTCAGGAACTCACCGGGTCGAAGCTGACCGCCGAGGAGATCGAAGCATTGGTTCCTCAGAAAACCTTCTCCGGCAACCGACCGACCAACTCGATCCTGTTCCAGAAGCTGACGCCCCGCACCCTGGGCATGTTGATCGCTCTTTACGAGCACAAGATCTTCACGCAGGGGGTCATCTGGGGCATCAACTCGTTCGATCAGTGGGGTGTCGAACTAGGTAAACAGCTGGCCAAGGCGATTCTTCCCGAGTTGAAGCAACCCGGCGAGGTAACCTCGCACGACAGTTCGACCAATGGGCTGATCAACGAGTATCGGCGACGCCGCAGCTAGAAGGCGCCACGCACCGTCCACGTTTCCTCATTCATCTGGAGATTTGCCCATGTTACGCCAGTGGATCACGGTGTCCTTCCTGGGATTGCTAAGTGTCGTTGTCAGCGCTGCGGAACCAAGCCTCCTGTTCGAGGATGATTTCTCTCGAGGGATGAGTCGCTGGAAGCCTACCGATGTCAAAGCCTGGAAGGTGATCGACACGCCGGAAGGGAAGGCGCTGAGTCAGTTCGCGGCCAGCAAGTACCGGCCAAAGCACCGGAGCCCCCTCAATTATGCGCTGGTGAACGATCTGATCGTTGGCGACTTCATCCTGGAAGCGCGGCTGCGCAGCACCACCCGGGATTATGGCCATCGCGACCTGTGCCTGTTCTTCGGCTGGCAGAGCCCGGAGAAGTTCTACTATGTCCACCTGGCAAAAAAGGCGGATGACCGGGCGAATCAGGTGTTCATCGTCAACGGCAAGGATCGGGCCAAGATCAGCAAGACCTCCACACCAGGCACTCCCTGGACCGATGGTTGGCACAGGGTCAAACTCGTGCGGAAGGTCAAGGACGGCACCGTGGAGGTATACTTCGACGACATGAAGAAGCCGATCATGACCGCCAGCGACACGACCTTTTCCTGGGGTCAAATCGGGGTGGGTTCGTTCGATGACACCGGCGACTGGCGCACTGTCCAGATCCGCGGAGTGCGGGTGGAGAAGCCCGAGTAAGTGGATCCGCGCTTTCCAGGCAATCTAACCGGGGTCGGGTGCGAACAATCTGCCAGGAGGTTCGTAGCTCATGAGCGATCAGATCACCAACCGCACCCAGGCACGCTCCGTCTCCAACCTACCTGCGCAGAAACCCGACGAGGACCGACCCCGGAAGGAGGATCCTCTTGGGATCTGGTCGTGGCGCAACATCTTGTTGACATTGACTAACTCGGGCTTCTTCACCCTGATGGGATTCCTGGTTCTGCGTCCCGTCCTGGAGATGAGCTTCGGTATGACTGGGGTGGTGCCCTCTGGGCTGATAGCTCTGATTGCAGGGGGTGGCCTGGGGTTGCTGCTCAGCCTCCTCCAGATTCGCCGGGCCATTGGCCGGGGCATCCGCACGAGCACGCAACCATTACCGCACGGCCCAACCCTGGGGGAAGTGACCACGGCGCGGAGTCGGTCGGCCGAGCAGATCGTGCAGGGGGGAGTGTCTGTCGTGCCGATCGTGTCCGGTCCGCGCAAGCACCTGCGTCGCTTCACAGGGCACGAGGGGCCCATCACGGCGTTGACAGTCAGCCCGGACGGGCGCCTGGCCGCCTCGGCGGACGAGTGGACCCGCACTACTCTGCTTTGGGATCTAGAAACCGGTTACGAGCTGCAAACCTTTCATGGATTCAAGGCGGTGATACACAGTCTGGCCTTCTCTCCCGATGGGCAACTGCTAGCCGGAGCGGGGGCCGATACGCGCGGCGGACGCGATCCCGGAAAAGGGGCTGTTCGCATCTGGGACGCCCGGACCGGCCAGGAACTCCGACGGTTTGAGATCGCAGGAGACCAGTTTGCCATCCGCTTTCTCCCCGATGGCAAGCACGTTCTCCTGGGCGGATACAGCTATCTCCGCCTGTGGGAGATCGACGGCCCCAGCCCAGTGGCGATGATCGACCTGCAGCAGGGGATCAAGCTCGACGCGATACGAGCGGTGTCCCTGTCCCGCGATGGGCGCTCGGCCCTGGGGGGTTGCACCCAATCCGAAGATGCCCGCCTGGTGAACCTTGACACCTTGCAGGAGGTGCGGGCGTTCAAGCGCCAGGATGCCGATGGAAGTTCCCTGTGGACTGCCACGATGCATTCCGTGGCCTTCTCGCCGGACGGACTGCGAGTGCTGACGGGCAATCAGGACCGGAAGATCCGGGTGCATAACCTTGCCGGCACCCAGTTGCTTTCGGTGATGGATCCCCGAGGCTGGTGGGGCTGGCGCGGCGTGGTGGGTACTGAGTGGTTGGATGATCAGCGGTTCGTCTCGGTGAACCGCCATGGGCATCTCTGCGTATGGAATGCCGCCACCGGCGAGCGTCTAGCCACGTTCAATCACGGGGGCACCGTGTCGGCGCTGGCGGTCACTCCCCGGGGCGACATCACACTGACCGCGGGCCGGGACGCCATCATCCGGTTGTGGGACGTCTGACGTTCCGGTAGCCAAACCCGTGGCGTGCGGTATCCTTGTATAGTGCCATTAATCGTGCCATACTGCCCCCCAGGTGAATCTAGCGGAGGTGAACGCGAACGGATCATGGCGACGGGCACAACGGCCTACCTCGTGGTTCGGCGAGAGGACGGTTTTGGCGACGTCTTCCCCCTGGACCCGGGTCAGAGTTATACCCTGGGACGAGCGGCCACCAACAGCATCGTGCTGAAAGACGATCTGTGCAGCCGGGAACATGCCGAGCTGAGCCATGCCGGTAAGAACTGGCGCGTGCGCGACCTGGGAAGTCTGAACGGGACCCGGGTCAACGAGGAACGCATCGAGGGCGATCGCGAATTGGCCGCCAGCGACGAGGTCCACCTGGGTCGGACCACGCTGGTCTTCGTCGAGGACATGGACCAGCTGCCTGATCTGCCAACGGCCCCGTCCGAGCCCTCGGCGGAGGGCGGCATGTCGATCATGAAGCGGCTGGGCCAGACGCGCTTCCTTACGCCTCCCCCCCCCACCGATACCAAGGAATCCAGCGTCCCCGGGTCGTCGCGGCATCAGCTCAGCCGGGATCTTTCGCTGCTGTATCGCCTGGCACTGGACATGGGAACTGCCGGCACCCACGAAGATCTGTGCCGCACCGTGCTCGACACCCTGCTAGAAGCCACCACCGCCGAGGTGGGGGCCATTCTTTCGATGGCCCAGCGACCGACACCCGCTCGGGGCGGCCGCGCTGCGCCACCGGAACCCACTGGCACCGGTAAATCGCTGCGCGGTGTCGAGTTGGAGGTCACCGCGCACCGGCATCGGGATCCCAGTATCAACCACTATCGTCCCGTGTCGGATTATGTCTCCAACGAGGTGCTGGCCTCGCGCGAGGCGATCCTGGCCATGGATGTGGCCCGCGACCGCTATCTCCGCAATCGAGAGAGTTTGACTGACCTGGGCGCCACCAGCCTCATCTGCGCCCCGATCATTTTCAACGACCGCGTCCTGGGTCTGATTCATCTCTACTGCACCAACCCGCACAAGGCACTCGACGCGGAAGATCTCGAGTTCACGGTCGCCGTCGCCAAGCAGCTTGGCAGTGTCAGTCATAGCCTGCAACGGCAGCAATCGCTCAAGGCGGAGAACTCCTACCTCCGCGACCAGCTGAAGGTCGAAAGTGAGCTGGTCGGCGACAGTACCACCATCCGCGACATCGAGCGCCAGATTGGCCTGGTGGCCAACACGAACGCCACCTGCCTGATCCGCGGGGAGTCGGGCGTGGGCAAGGAGCTGGTTGCCCGGGCCATCCATTACTCCAGCCCCCGCCGCGAAGGTCCATTCGTCTGCCTGAACTGCGCCGCGCTAACCGAAACGCTGCTTGAAAGCGAACTATTCGGACACGAGAAGGGATCGTTCACCGGGGCAACCGAGAAGAAGGTGGGCAAGTTCGAGGCCGCCAACCACGGGACCATCTTCCTCGACGAGATCGGCGAGATGAACGTGGGCACCCAGGCCAAGCTTCTTCGCATCCTCGAGGGACACCCTTTCGAGCGTGTGGGCGGCAGCGTACCCATCCGCGTCGATGTCCGGGTCGTCAGCGCCACCAACAAACCGCTGGAAGAAGCTGTGCGCGATGGCAGCTTCCGTCGCGATCTCTTCTTTCGCCTGCAGGTGGTCGAAATGCGCGTGCCACCCCTGCGCGAACGCAAGAGCGACATCCGCCTGCTGGCCAACCACTTCCTTCAACGGTTCATCCGCGAGACCGGGCGCAAGATACGCGGCTTCACCGAGGCGGCCTTCGTCAAGATGGAGGAATACAGCTGGCCAGGCAACGTGCGCGAGCTGCGTAACGTGGTTGAACGCGCGGTCGCGCTGGGTACCGGGCCCATGCTCGACAACAATGACGTCTGGCTTTCTTCGCTCGACTCGCTCATTACCCGGTCGAGTGACGAGCCACCCGCGTACGAGGCGGTTACTCTCGAGGAACTGGAGAAACGGCACATCCAGGCGACGCTCGATCACACCGACTGGAACAAGAGTCAGGCCGCGTCCATCCTCCAGATCGAACGATCTACCCTCGACCGAAAGATCAAGACGTACGGTCTGAAACGCTGATCGGATGCGTGGAATCGCTGTTAGAAGCAGCGGGCTGGCTCGTCGTCCCAGTGCAGGCTCGCCGTGCCGTTCTCGGGCGAACTGTGGTTGGGCGCGGTACAATAACAGGTATCATGGACGCGACCCCGCCGACAAACGGATCTTCTTCCGACGCACCCAGTAATATCACGCCGGGGGTGTGCGATCGGTCGCAGTTTGACAGCGTCTACCAGAAATACAGCCGGGAGGTCTGGGCCATGGCCTACGCCCGCTGGATGAATGCGGACACCGCGCTGGACATCACTCAGGAGGCGTTTCTTCGATTGTGGAGGAAACTGGAGGAAGGCGAACCGATTCTCAATCCACGTGCCTGGTTACTTCGCGTAGCGCGCAACCTGGCCGAGGACCATGCAAAGAGTGCCTTCCGACGCAATGGCACCCATCCGCCACAAACCATGAACGGCGTACGTTCCCGCGAGGCGGCCCCGCTGGATCACCTGGAACGCGAGGAGACTTTCGCCCAGATCCGCTCGGTGCTAAACGAGTTATCCCGAGCTGACCGGGAGATCCTGACATTGCGATACGCGCTGGACTATGATACCCCCGATATCGCCGACTACCTCGGCATCAACCCAACCGCTGTACACATGCGTCTGAGCCGGGCGCGGCAACGCCTGGCGGATCGTCTGAAAACACAAGGTGTACAGCCCGGCTGAGGCCGGGCCGAGAGATCGAGAACCTACCATGAAGCGTGCCGTTCCCCCCACCCGCCGGTCTGGAGACGATCTCGACGCTCTCCTGCGCAACTATTTCCAGGCAGAGATACCCAACCCCTGGCCTGGGTTTCAACCGCCGACCCGAACGCAACTGGCCTCCCGCGACAGGCAGGAGCCGCACCGCCAGGCACCCTGGGTCAGCCGGTGGACACTGGCCGCCGCCCTGGCGATTCTGGTGATGGCAGGTCTGCTCCTACCTTCCGCGCCAGCCCCGGAGTCGGCCCCGGGATCGCTTTCCACCCTGGGTGAAGGCACGGCTGGCCGTCGTGTGGTACCGGCCAACGGCTCATCGGCCACCCCTGGTCGGCTCACGCCGGAGCGCGGAACAAGAGACCGGGTGCCGGAGCCTCCGCCGCTGCTTGAATTCCCCTTCCAGGAACTCTCACCAAACCGGTAATCACTCCGCCGAGGTTGGGCTGGCACCCACCAGACTGCGAAGCAGGGCCAGGTTTACCTCATCCATGCGGTGGTTGTCACCCTGCTCCTTGGGCGTCTCCAGCACCATGGGCAGATTCTGAAAGCGTGGATCATTGAGCAGGAGGCGGAACGTCTCGACGCCGACGTGCCCCTGTCCGATGTGGGCATGCCGATCTACCCGGCTACCGCGCGGTTTGAGGCTATCGTTGAGGTGAAACGCTCGAAGATGTTTCAGGCCGACAACGCGCTCGAATTCCGCTATCGTCGCCTCGTACTCCGGGCCTGTGGATAACCCATAGCCCGCGGCCAGGACATGGCAAGTGTCGAAGCAGACCCCCAACCGATGCGGCGCCTGAACCTGGGTGAGAATTGCCGCCAGATGCTCGAAGCGATGGCCCAGTGTGGTGCCCTGGCCGGCGGTGGTTTCGATCAGTACCTGAAGGGCCAGATCCGGGCAGCGCTCATGCACCACGTCGAGCGCCCGAACTACCCGGGCAAGGCCTTCTTCAACGGTACCACCGAGATGAGCCCCGGGATGCATGACGAGATAGCTGAGCCCCAGTAATTCCGCGCGCTGGCATTCGTCGATGAAGGCCGCGATGGAGCGCTGGTAGAGTGTCTCTTCGGGCGAGGCCAGGTTAATGAGATAACCATCGTGAGCCAGGGGCAGAGCCAGGCCAGACTCGCGGAACGTCTCACGAAACCGCTTCGCCTGGTCCGGTTCAATCGCGCGGGCGGACCACTGGCTGGGTGCCTTGGTAAACAGCTGCACCGTTGTGCAACCCAAAGACTTCGCTTCGAGAAGTGCCTTGTGATGTCCCCCGGCGACCGACAGATGAGCACCCAGTAATGGCATGGCTTGATCCTCGCATCCTGGAAGAACGATCGTCCCTGCCGTTTACTTCGCTGGGCGATCTAACCCCTCGAGCACCTGGTGTGGCGCGCTGACCTCGAGTCCCCGGGCATCCGTGACCGCGAGGTAGTACACGAGGGGGCGATCCGGGGGCAGGTCGGCGGTGACCTTGCCGTCCTTGATGGTGGCAGGCAGTGTCTTCCACTCGCGCTTCTGCCAGGGGCCCTGCGCTGCGGCATGGTGCAGGTGAGCAGTCCGGATCTTCCCCTTCGTAGTCAGCGGAGCGGAGACAGTGGTTCCGGTGCGTGTCATCTCACCCAGGACGGGCAACGGCTCTCCCTTACGGAGTTGACTGTCGATGAAGGCGTCCACCTCCGGGAAAGTCCAGATATGACCATGCGGGAGGCGCACGCGCATCGACAGAATGCGCGTGCCCGGGACGAGCCGGAAGCACTTCAAATAGCTATCCATCGGATAGGCAAAGTCATTGGTTCCGTTCAGGAAGAGGATCGGGCAGCGCACGCCGGGCAGGTAGAGCGAGGGATCGAAGGTCTGCAGCCAACGCTCGCGACGCTCACGAGGCAAGGCGTCGAGACGCGGCTTCCAGACGCTGTTCTCACCGAGGTAGCCACAACCATAGACCGGAACGGCTGCCTTGAGTCGATCATCAAGCCCGGCAATGATGCAGGTGAGGTAGCCGCCCCAGCTGATGCCGGTGACGGCGATGCGGGTGCGATCGACCTCTGGCAATGCGGCCAGAAGGTTGTGGCCGCGTATCACGGCCGTCACGGCGTGATAGGTCCACATGTCTCGCCTGGCGTCGTCGGTGAAGTCGCGGAATTTCGTGTCGTCGGATTGATCGGGACCACCGTCACTCAGTCGGCCCTTTGGCCCGTGGCCTGCCAGGTCCATAGCCAGAGCACAGTATCCCCGAGCGGACCAGTGCTCGGCCCACTCGCGGAAAGCCTTGCCTCCGCCACCGTGGACCAGCAGCACGGCAGGGAAGGGCCCCGTACCCTGTGGCTTGCTGTAGTAGCCGAACACCCTGGTCGGCTTTCCCTGGTACGGCTCTCCCGGATAGTAGACCTCGCGGGAGCGTCCCACGGTTTCACCCCAGGTCGGCTTCACTGGTGTCGCCTGCAGCGCCTTCACCTCCACCAGTCGTGATCGGCCTGGCGCCTCGGCTCCGACAGGTAGATGGACGAGAAACAGGACGAGCAGCGAGGGAATACGGATCACAGCAGAGACTCCGGAAGTTGGCGTGGTATCCACCCAGCATCATGAGGGTAATTTATGGACCGGGGGAGAGGAAGCCTGCCAGGGAAGCAGAAGTCGGCCTAACCACTGCTGCCGGCGCGCCTGGTGCCAGAGGAGCAGGGAGACTCCCACAGCCAGGCAGAACGCCAGCAAGGCGGGGATCCAGGGCCACACCGGGAGCAGCGCTCGGAGCCGCACGTAGGTCTCATTCTGAATGGCCTCGTGGAACAGGAGTACGACGAGACTCGCCGAGCCAATCCCCGCCAGCGCTGACGCCAGCCAGTTACCGCGGTCGATCAGCCAGGCCAGCGTGAAGGTCAGGTAGACGCCCGCGATGGCCTGCACGGTGCAAATCAGCAGGCTGTCGTAGCGGCGCAGATTGAGGTCCATGGTCAGCCCCAGGGTCCACTGCAAGCCCACCAGGAGTCCCGTCGCGATGAGCGCTGGCAGCAGCCGAGGCGCGAACCCGAGTACCGACTCGCGCAGGAGCGACCCGGCGAGGAAAAAGGCCGCAGTGATTGGCACCAGATCCAGGCTGAACGGCAGCCCCGGCAGGATGACCTCGCGCCCCAGCAGGCGTTCCGGCCCACCGAATCGGGTCAACGGCTGGTTCCAGAAGCAGGGAAGAATCCGGTAGCCGCCGACGAGCATTGCCACCAGCAACCCAGGCAGGAGATACCGGGGGCAGGGCAACGTCTCTAACGCGCGAAGCACCAGCCAGCATACCAGGGTCACCGCGAACAGATGAGGCAGGAACCACAGGGGCGCCAAGGCGATGGTCCCCCCGGTGCCATAGAGGACGCCCACCAGGTAGACGGGTGGAGAGGCCGACCCATTCGCCATGCGAATGACACCCAGCGCCAGCAGAAGCACCAGGTACGGCTTCAACAGAGAATCGGCGCGCTGCAATACCAGGGTGCCAACCGACTGTGTCGGCCGGAAGAGCACCCCGGACAGGAAGAAGAACAACGGGACGTGGAAGGAGAAGATCCAGCGAAACAGCGGTCCATGCCCTTCCGCAACCCACAGATTATGCCCCAGCACCACCAGCAGGATGCCGAGGCCTCGAACGATGTCCAGCGTGCGGTTGCGTGGGCGAGCCGGCGGATCGAGTGGCCGGCCCATATCGTTCGCGCTCACTCCCTGGCCTTGAGATGGGTGTCATACCACTTCAACATCTCGGGGAAGATGATCTCGACGTTTTGCTTCGGGCTGAAGCCATGCGCTGCCCCCTTCACAGTGACGAGCTTGCACGGAACCTTGAGCTTCTCCAGCACCTCCACCATCTTCTGACTGTGCGAGATGGGCACTAGCTCGTCCTTGTCGCCGTGGATCATCAGGCTAGGAGCGGCTTTCTCGGTGGCTTTCAGAGCCGGCGAAAGTTGCGGTGCCAGCTTGGCATCAAACTTGAGAGGCGGATGCAGGGAGGGGATTTTCTTGATGATCTCCGGCGGGTTGTCCACCCAGGTGCTGATATCGGTGGGCGGGAAGAGCACAGCCACGCAGGCCACCCGATTCGTCTGTTTAAGGACTGGATCCTTCGCGTTGGCGTTCCCCTCGTCGGCGGTAGTGGCCAGTACCAGTGCGAGATGCCCACCCGCACTTCCGCCCATCACGCCCAACCGCTCGGGATCGACCCCGAAGTCGCGGGCCTTGTGACGCACGAATCGCACGGCCAGACGGACGTCGTCCACCGCATCGGGGATGGCATACTTCGGCGCACTGCCATGCCGGACGATGAACATGGTGTAGCCCTTGTCGAGAAAGCCCTGGCTGGCCTTGGCAATCTGGGCAGGCTCGACCCAGCGCGAGTACCATCCGCCGCTTTGAATCCACAGAATCCCCGCGCCGTTGGCCTTGGCCGGCTGAACTACATCCAGCGTCAGGGCCATTCCATCTTTCCGACCGTAGATCAGGTCCGGGGTGATCTTTGGTTCCTCACCGACAACCACGGCCGAGAACGTCAGCACCACCGCAACCACACACACCAATCGCATCATGGAGCATCTCCTGCAGCTGGGTGGAACCCACTCCACCTCACCTGGTTATAGCCATACCGATCCGACTCCCACGAGCCCAGCCCGCTGAGACACGAGCCGAGAAAAAGTGATTGACCTGGCTAGAGGACACGATATAATTCCATCAGATGATGAAATGAGGAATTGGAGGGGTGTCATGGCCGAGCTGAGTCCCACCTGTGGTTCGGGGGATCACAGTTCGGGGAAGGTGCCGATTCCCTCAGCCTCTCTGGAGAGGGCGGCCCAGTTGTTCCGCGCGATGGGCGATGGCCCACGTCTCCGCATCCTCGATTTGCTCCGCGATGGCGAACTGTGTGTGACGGAGATCGTCGCCTCGTCGAAGGAGAAGTTCTCCACCGTGTCGCAACGGCTTCGCATCCTGCGCAGCGAGGGGCTTATTTCTCGTCGTCGGGAAGGGAAGCACCTGTTTTACGCTCTGGCAGATCGGCACGTGGCTGATCTGATCCACAACGCTGTGGCGCATGCCTCCGAACTGGAGCATGCTCCCACTCATTCTTCAGGGGAAGCAGAGGATTAACATGGCTCACCATCATAACGGCCACGACCATCAGCATGGCCCCAAGTGTGGCCACACTGCCGTTCAGCACGAAGGGCACGTGGATTACCTCCACGATGGGCATCTGCACCATCAGGCCGAGGGCGTGGTCGAGGAACACACTCTCGCTGTGAATGCCGGCAACCCGGCCAGCTGCACCCCGCAGCACGACTGTGGCAAACATGCCAAGGATCACGTCCATGGTCCCGGCTGCGGACACGAAGCGGTGCCACACGGCGATCACGTGGATTACCTGGTGGATGGTCATCTGCACCACCCACACGGCGATCATTGCGACGATCACGGCCCCGTGAAGCTGGCCTGATTGTCCACAGGTACTCGATAGCAATGCAACTGGCCGACTCTGCCTGGGTAATCCAGGAGAGTCGGCCAATTGGGTTTGCGGCCCCGACTTACTGCTTCTTGTGCTTCTTCTCGGTCTTGTAGCGCAGGTAGGCCTGGACGAATTCGTCGATCTCACCGTCGAGCACGGCGTTGACCTGGGAGGTCTGCACATCAGTCCGCGTGTCCTTGACCAGCGTGTAAGGTTGGAGGACATAGTTGCGGATCTGGTTGCCCCAGGAGACCTCGCCCTTCTCGTCGTAGGTCTTTTCGACCTCGGCTTTTCGCTTCTGCTCCTCCACCTGGTAGAGCTTCGCCTTGAGCAGCTTCATCGCGTTAGCGTCGTTCTTATGCTGGCTGCGCTCGGTACGGCTTTCCGCGGCGATGCCGGACGGCAGGTGCGTGTAGCGTACCCCCGATTCGGTCTTGTTCTGATGCTGCCCACCGGGGCCACCCGAACGGAAGGTATCGCGGCGCAGATCTTCGGGGCGGATCTCGATCTCGATGGTGTCATCCAGTTCGGGAACGACGTCCACCGCGGCGAACGAGGTCTGCCGGCGAGCGTTGGCATCAAACGGGCTGATGCGGACCAGCCGATGCACCCCAGTCTCGCTCTGCAGGTGTCCGTAGGCGTAGTCGCCGATGATGTGCAACGTGGCCGAGCGGATTCCGGCTTCCTCGTTAGGATCTTCATCCACCAGTTCGGCCGTGAAACCGTGGCGTTCCGCCCAGCGGGTGTAGAGGCGGAGCAACATCTGGGCCCAGTCGCAGGCCTCGGTGCCACCTGTTCCCGCCTGGATCTTCAGGTAGGCGTTGCTGCCGTCCTGGGCGCCATCGAGCATGGCCTTCAGCTCGAAGTCGGCTACTTGTTGTTCGAGCTGGGCCAGGGCCGGCTCGATCTCAGATTCCAGGCCGTCGTCTTCCTCGGCCAACTCGCACAGGGCCGTCAGATCCTGCCCCGCGCTGGCAAGGTCGTTGTACGGTCGCAGCACGTTGTTCAACGGCTTCTGCATTGCGATGATCTTGTTGGCCTTCTCCCGGTTGTCCCAGAAGCCCGCATCGCCCTGCATCGCAGCCAGGCGGTCGAGTTCAGCCTGCTTGGTAGGGATGTCAAAGAGAGTCTCGCAGCTGCGTGATGCGGCTGAGCACTTCTTCGCTACGACGACGGAGTTCGGTGTTCATGGTGGGTCTCCTCCTGCTCGAATCCTGGGTCTGTGTGATGGGAGAAGTATACCAGGTGCCCCCAGGTGTCACAATTTCAGGATGCGGCAGCCCGGTGGTAGGTTCGCCGTCCACACACACGCTGAAACTTCATCGCAGAATCTCGTCGGCGCGATTACCATGGACTTTATTGTTGTCTGTGTGCTGCCGGAGAGTTCTCATGCGTTCGTTCTGTGGTCTTGTTGCTCTTCTACTTCTTACCGCTCCCGTGGCCTCCGCTCCTCCTGACGAACCCAGGAACCGTCTGGTAGTTCTCCTGGTATTCGATCAGATGCGCGGCGATTTTCTCGCCCGCTGGCAGGATCTGTTTGTGTCGAACGGATTCCGCCGGCTCACCGGGCAGGGAGCCTGGTTTCAGCACTGCCATTATCCCTACGGCTACACTCTGACTGGACCGGGTCATGCCACCGTGGCCACGGGGTGCACTCCGGACGTACATGGCATCATCGCCAATGAATGGTTCGACCGCCGATCGGGCAAGACGGCCTACTGTGCGGGGAGCGACCGCTATACTCAGGTGCCGGCCCCTGAACCGGAGAAGGACCAGAAGGCGAAGGTAAACGGAGTCGCGCCGGATCGATTGCTGGCACCCACGCTGGCGGACGCTTTGAAGGAGCAGCTGGGCGATCGCACCCGAGTGGTGTCGCTCTCGCTCAAGGATCGCTCGTCGGTTCTGCCCGGAGGGAAGCGCCCCGATGCGGTCTACTGGGCCGACAAGCATGGCCGCTTTGTGACATCAACCTATTACCGCGATGCCGTCCACGACTGGGTGAAAGCCTTCAACGAGTCGAAGGTGGTCGATCGGTGGCATGGCAAGCAGTGGGAGCGTCTCCGGGCCAACATCGATTACAACCGTCGGGTCGGACCCGATGAGTTCCGGGGCGAGGGCAAGGGCAACAACCAGGGGATCGTCTTCCCGCACCCCCTGGACGATGGGCCGAAGCACCAGCGCACCAACTATTATGCCTCACTCGCCAACTCGCCGTTTGGCAACGAGGTGTTGCTCGAACTGGCCAGGAAAGCCATCGTGGCCGAGAAGCTGGGTCAACGCGACGCCGTGGACTTTCTCAATCTGAGTTTCTCCTCGAACGACTTGATTGGCCATACCTGGGGCCCAGATTCGCAGGAAGTGCTCGACGTGACCCTGCGAAGCGACCTGATTGTGCGCGATCTGCTCGAGTTCCTCGACAAACAGGTGGGCAAGGGCCGGTACACCGTGGTGCTCACCGCCGATCATGGCATCTGCCCGTTGCCGGAGGTATCGAGGTCGAAGGGATTGGATGCCCGTCGGGTGGATCTGAACAAGATCGTGGCCACTGCCGAGGAGTTCCTCAACAAGCGGTTCCCGGGCGCTTCGGAGGATCCGGCCGCGCCAGTGAAAAAACCGAAGTGGATCACTCAGCAGAACGGCATGATCTACCTGGATGCCGGGATTGCCCGACGACGCGGCACCACGGTGGAAGACGCCGCCCAGGCCCTGGCCGGATGGTTGAAAACTCAACCTGGTGTGGGGGGCGCCATGACCGCGGCCGACCTGGCCCAGGCCCATCCCTCCAACGAGTATACCCACATGGTGCGCCGATCCTACTTCGCCGGAAGGTCGGGCGACGTGATGCTGCTGCCCAGCAAGTATTACCTCCTGACCTCGAACCTGACCGGCACCACCCATGGATCGCCGTACGGGTACGACACCCATGTGCCCCTGGTGGCCTACGGGCCGACGATTACGCCAGGAGTGCGGACCGAGCGGGTCTCTCCGCAACTTGCCGCGAACATTCTCGCCCGGGCGGCCGGTGTGCAACCTCCGGCCCGAGCCAGTCAGAAACTACCCGCGGGCCTGTTTTCTCGGTGAGATCACCCTTCGGACGGCCCCGGGGCGATCAGATCCAGAAACAGGCGCGACGTGGTGGCCAGGGCCCGGCGTCGGTCGTACACGGCGAACAATTCTCGCTCCAGCGGGAGGCCTTCTACCTGCAAAGCGGCCAGCTTTCCCTCGTCCAGGGCCGACTGCACTACCCGGGTTGAGAGGAACGCTCCGCCCATCCCCTGGCAGATCGCCTCCTTGATCGCCTCGCTGCTGTTCATTTCCAGCGCGACCAGGTCGGCCAGGACAATGCCCGCATCAGCAAGCGTGCGTTCAAGGCAACGTCGTGACCCCGAACCTGGCTCGCGCATGATAATGCGGATGGTGCGCAGCTTCTCCAGGCTGATACGGCCACAATGCGAGAGCGGATGATCGCGCGGCACTACCAGGCGAAACTGATCCCTGGCGAATGGCTGGTGTTCCAGATGCGCGCTGGAGCTACGGCATCCGGCCAGACCCAGCTGACCGCGGCCCTGTTCGATGTCGGAGAAGACATTCTCGCTGTCGCAGATGCGCACTCGCACCTGGACGTCCGGGTACAGCTTCTGGAACCGGGCCAGAAACCCCGGCAGAAGATGCTCGCCAGGCAGCGTGCTGGCCACCAGCACGAGTTCACCGGTGATATGGACTGGCCCCTGGGCCAGGGCCGCGCGCGCCTGGTCGTGCAGTGCCAGAATGCGCGTGGCATGATCGTGCAGCAGATGCCCTGCCGCGGTCAGCACCACCCGGCCTGACTGGCGCTGAAACAAGGCCACGCCGACCTCGCGTTCCAGAATAGCAATGCGCTGACTGACGGCTGCCTGGGTGAGACCGAGACGACGGGCCGCCTGGGTGAAACTGCCAGACTCGGCCGCCAGCACCAGCGTCTCGAGATGAGGAAGTGGATGGGCCATACCGTACCCCCTGGGTCAAACGCCCCCGGCCAACCAGGCGCCAAACCGGACCGCAAGCAACCCCAGCACCACGCTCAACACGACGTAGAGCGTGGCTCCCAGCGAGTTTCCCTCGCGGAGCAAGCTGTCGGTTTCAACCCCAAAGGTGGAGAAGGTGGTGTAACCCCCGGCGAAGCCTACCGCCAGTAACAGGCGCAGCTCTTCCAGGCCGGCATGATCCTCGGACGCCATCATGCGGCGCGTGAGGACGGTGGCGAACCAGCCCAGGAACAGGCATCCGGTGACATTGATGAGCAGCGTGCCAATGGGCCAGGATTTGCCCAACCATCGGCTGAGGCCCAGATGAACAACCCAGCGCGTGAGACCACCCAGGCCCGAGCCCAGTCCGACCAGCCCAATGTGGAGCAGCACGCGCACCTGGATTCCCTCCTTGAACCCCGCTGGTGCCATTCTAGCAATCCGGGCACGGTCTGGATGGACCCCGGACTTCGCCGCGCGATGTCCCAGGCCTATCGTTCCTTCTCGGATGGCTCCTCGCCGCGCTGGTAGATTGGCAGGAAGCGATACTCGACGGTCAGCGCCAGGATGGCCATGGCCGTGCAGTAGTTCGCCCCGTAGGTGGCATCGTTGCCGCCCGACCAGGAGCCACTCGAGGATTGGTTATCGAGAAGGATCTTGTGTAGGCGGGTGCGATAGGTAGTCCAGTAGTTGCCCCCGACCTGGAAGGTGGCCTGAGAGCCGTAGTAGATGCCGTAGAAGAAATGTCCACCGCCCCAGCGCGGCAGGTTCTCGTTGCGGATGAGATGGGCGGCGCCGCGCAAAACGGCATCGCTTTTGTGCTCATCCTTGCCGCACAGCTCGAGCGCGAGCACGCCGGTGCCCGTGCAGGGAACGGTGACGTAGGCGAACGGCATGTAGCGGAAGCCGCCGCTGCGGTTGTCCTGAGAGCGCTTGATATATTCGATGGCGCGCTCGATCGTTTCGACCGGGACATCGCAGCCCAGATTACGAGCGGCCCGCAGCGCCATGACCTGCCAGCCGGACACGCTGAGATCCGACCCGGCAACGTGCTCCACACGGTAGCGCCAGCCGCCGCCATGCACTCGATCGGTTCGCTGAGCTTTCAGAATGATGGCAATGGCTTTTTCGAGAGCGCGCCGGACCTCGCGCGAGCGCTCGCGCTCCACCATGCCGCAGACCTCGGCGAGCATGAGCGAGGCGATGCCGTGATGGTACATCTCGTGGCCGCCATCGTTGGCAATCAAGCCGTTGGGTTGCTGCTGCGTGATCACCCAGCGGATACCTCGATCGATCGCCTGCGCGTATTTCCCTTCGCCAGGCACATGCCCTGAGGAGAGAAAGGCCATGACAGCCAGGCTGGTGACCGCCACGCTCTTGCCGCTTCGACCGCTGGTCCACGAGCCATCGGCCTTGTTCTGGGTGCTGGCCAGGAACTCCAGCGCGCGCTCCACGCTTTGATCGATAGGCGTTTTGCGTAACAGAGGCTGGGCCGGCAGCGAGGGAATCGCCACCAGGCCCGCCAGCAGGACCATCACGGCAGTGCGACAGGCCGCGTTCATCGGCGCCCCCGGGTGTCCGCGATCTGCTCGAAGTAGAGCTTGATCATCCGGGCGTAGTCGTCGCCATAGCGCGCCTTCATCTGCTGCACGATCCGGGTGCGTACCTCGCCGGGTAGTTCGCCCCAACGCTTGCCGGCGTGCGCGGCCAGTTCCTTCGGCAAGGTCCGGGCATCCACCGCACCGCCGCCAGCGGCTCCCTGCTCAGAGGGGTTCGACGGAGTGTTGGCCTGGCTGGGCTTCTGCGCCTGGGCCAGCTGCTGGGCGGCCTGGGCCAGTTGCTGCGCGGCCTGCTGCATCGCCTGGCCAGCCTGGCCGGGCTGGTTCTGCTGCATGGCCTGCTGGGCCTGTCCAATCTGCCCCCGCGCCTGCTGCACCGACTGCCCGGCCTGCTGCTGCGAGGAAGACGGCTGCCCCTGAGCCTGGCCCGGTTGCTGTTGCTGCGAGCCGTTCTGGGCCGCCTGCGACGCACTCCGCGCCGCCTGCGCTGCCTGGTTGGCCACCTGGTCGAGGTTCTGAGCGGCCATGTCGCGCTGCGCCTGGGTCGCCTGCTGGTTGCCCTGCTGCGCCTGGTTCCGCGCTGCCTGCATCGAGTTCTCGGCCTGACGCGCCGACTGGGCCGCCTGACGCGCGCTTGACTGGGCCGCGGGCGCCTGTGATTCTCGACCCACCTCCTCCAGTTGCCGCATCAGCTCGGCTGTTTCGCGGGCCAACTCTTGTTGCCGGGCCTGCTGCTGGGCGCGCTGGGCAGCGGTGTTCTCGGCCTGACCAGCCATTTGCTTCGTCAGCGCTTCCTGACGCTGGGCCAGCTGCCGCGCCTGCTCCAGGGTGTCGTTGCCAGCCGGAGCGTCACTGCGCCGGGGCGTCTTGGCCAGCTCGCTGGCCAGCTGACGAAGCTGCTCACCCGCCTGCTGTCCGGCCTTCTGGGCCTGGGGAAGAGCGCCAGACTGCATCGACCGCGATGCCTGCTGGGCCGCCTGGTTGGCCGCCTCTGCCTTGCTCGAGGGGCTCGACTGCTTCCCCTGCTCTTTGTTGACTGCCTGCGCCAGCTGGTTGGCCTGCTTCGCGATCTCCGCCTGCTCGCGGGCCATTTGCCCCGCCGGGTTCTCCTTCGCCCCCGTGTTGTCGGCACGACGCTCGGCCTGGGCCTGTCCGGCCGCCTTCTGTACGGCATCGCGGAGATCGCGCTGGGCCTGGGCCAGCTTGCGGGCGGCATCGGCCTGTGCCTTCGAGGGCAGCGCCTTGCCGGATTCGCCCTTCGGCGCCTCCTGGGCACCCATCTGCTTTGCCAGGGCATCCAACTTCTGGGCGGCGTCGGCCATCGCCTTTTTGGCCGCCTCTCCCATCGGGTTCCGCGCCGCTTCCTCGGCCGCCCGGGCGGTGCTTTCCGCGGCTGCCTGCTTCTCCTTCGGAGCCTCGCCGGATTCCAGGGTACGTGCTTCCTCGGCGATCTGCCGCTGAGCCTGCTTCATCTGCTCGGAGGGCGTCTTGCTGGCATCTCCCTCGGCGGCCTGTCGGGCCAACTCGCGCTGACGCTCGGCCAGGTCGGCCGCCTTCTGATCCGGGGTTTTCTGCCCGGCCATGGCCTGGGCCAGTCGCTCCATCTCGCGTTTGGTAGCCGCCTGGCTGGACGCTGCTTCTTCCTTCTTTCGCGCTTGCAGGTCAGCCTGGGCCTGCTTCGCCGCCTGGGCCGCGCGCTCGCGGCGGTTCTCGGCATTGGGGGTGTCGAGCTTCTCCAGAGCCTTGGCGATCTCGGCCTGTTTGCTGGCGGCCTCGGCCATCTGGCGCTCGGCGGCGGCGGGTTTTTCCCGGGCCGCGGCCTCGGCCTTGCGCGAGGCTTCGGCCTGGTCCTGCATCAGCTTCGATAGCTCACGCTGGGACTGGGCCTTGCGTTCCTCCAGAGACGGCATCCGGTTCGACAGTTCGCGCAGCGCCTGCCGGGCCTGCTCCATGGCGGCCTGAGCCTGGGTCGGCTTTTGCTGCTCCAGCGACTTCTCGGCCTGACGTAGTGCCTCGGTGGCCTTTTTCTTCTCCGCCTGCAGATCACTCCGCGGCGGAACAGAGAGCTTCTCGGTGGCCTCGCGGATCGCCTGCTGCTCGCGCTTCATCTGCTGCGCTTTTTCGGGGGTAGCGGCACCTTTCTCGCTGGTGGCCTTCTTCATGAGGTCTTCTTCGAGCCGGGCCAGCTGGCGAGCAGCCGCCTTGGGGTCGCGGGCCACCTCGGCCGCTCGATCCAGGTCGCGTGCCAGCCGCTCCATCTCCCGGGCCGCTCGATCCTGCTCCTGCACGGCCTTCTGCGACTCGCCCTGCTTCAGCGATTCCGCCGCCTTCTCGGCGTCGTTGGTCTCCAGCGGTTTGGCGAAATTGGCCCTGGCCGGCTTCTCGGTCTCCTTCGACAGATCGCTGGCCTGGCGGGCCAGTTCCTGCTGCTTCTGGGCCAGTGCACCCAGCCGCTCGGCATCGCGCTTGCGCTCGGTTTGCTCGCTGGCTCTTGCCAGCTCGCGCTGTGCCTGGGCCAGCTCACTCGCCTTGTCCGCAGCCTGGCGTGCCTGCTCGGCCCGGGCCTGCTCCAGCGCTTTTCGCAACGCGGGGCTTTGGTCGGTCAGCTTTCGGAGTTCCTGGGCCACCTCTTCCTGCTCGCGTCGGACCTGCTCAGCCTGCTTCTTCGCGTTCGGATCCAGCACGGGGTGCTTGCTGGCCATCTCGGCGGCCTTTTCGGCCAGTTGCTGCTGACGGTCCGCCAGGGCTTCCAGCCGGGCCTGATCCTGCTGATCGCGGGCCATCTGCTCGTTGGCTTCCTTCAGCTTTTCCAGGCGAGCCAGGGCCCGGCTCAGGTCGTCCTCGGTCTTCTGCAGGTTCTTCTGGCGGTCGGCCGCCTCCCGGGTTTTCTGAGCCCGGGCGAGGTTGCTGTCCACCTCGCGCATCTGCTTGTCGGCCACGTCACGAGCCAGTTCGGCCAGTTTCTCTCCGGCGGTTTCCTCGGAGGCTTCCCGGGCGATGTCCTCCAGGTCCTTCTCGGTCTTCTGCGCCTGTTTGCGGAGATCGCCCAGATTCTCTGCGTTTCGCGGCGAGAGGTCATCCTCGGTGCGGGACTCGGCCCGCACGTTCATGGCCTTGCGCTGCTCTTGCTTCAGATCGGCCCGGATCTCCTCGAGCTTGTTGTTGATGGCGTCCTTCCGCGCCTGGATTTCCTGCTCCTTCAACGAACCGCCTTCCGCCACGATTTTCAGTTCGAACCAACCCTCAGCGGGATGGAACCGGACGTGCGGCCCACCCAGATCGGTGGGAAGGTTGTCCTGGTAGCGCAGACGGTAGGCCAGGGTGTCGCCAGGCTTGACCTTGCCAGCCAGGAGGAACAGATGCCGGGCCAGCGCCTCGCGCGAGCCGTCGAGCTTGATCGGTTCGCTGCGGACTTCCTTCTCATCGTTGATGCGGAATTCGATAGCTGCGCCCGCGACGGCAATGTCGTCGGCAAGACGCGCCTCAATGGGGATGCGATCGTAGGCCCGCGCCAGGCGAGCCTTTTCCTTGCCGTCGAATTTCAGTAGGGCCGGCGGCTGATCTGGACGCACAGTCAGCGATCCGCCGTCACGTTCGGTCTTCACACCATGCTCGGCCTCGAGCACCAGGCGGTAGCTTCCCCCCTCGCGGGCCACTGTCCGGAACGTGCCACTCAGGCGATCCTCGGCGAGAGTCAGCGGAGTAGTCACAGACTCCTTCGCGCCCGTGGGGGTCCACTCAAGAAATGCCTGCACTGCGGGCCGATTAAACCGCGCAGTCAGAAGGATGCCGCTGTGCTGCAGACAGGCCAGATCGATCATGCCGGTGAGCGTCTCGGTTTCGAGAGCGCTGGCGGCGTAGGCGGGTGGTTGAATTTCGATGGTGGGGCTATCGGAGGCCAGGTCCACCGGCGTTACCGCCCCGAGAGTAAACGAGTCGCTGGAAGCGTTACCAGACTCGACGTGGTAGGTGCAATCTCCGCTGACGCGGAACGAGGCCGCATACCGTCCCGTTTCGTTGTCAGGGGTCATGTCCACACGGGTCTGATTACCATCTGTGGCGGTGACCACCAGCAGCGCCTTGCGCGGCAGTTCCACTCCGCGACGCGGCGAGAGAGTAGCATTCACGGCAAACGGGCGACCACGGGCGGCATGTCCTTCGCCAGGGCTCACCTCGAAGGTGAAATCGGCCAGCGGAGCCGGTGTGACCCAAGGTTGGAAGAAGCGTTGCGCGAGGTACGAGTATTCCGCCGGGGCCACAGCTGCAGGGGCCAGTGTGATCAACAGTGCCAGGGCAGCCAGCCCCATGAGAAAGCTGGTCGAGCGATCTGAGATGACCCTGCCCAGGTCGAGACGGCTAGTGCGTGCTTCCGTCTCCTGCACAAGCAAGGCAATCAAGGCGGGAGAACCACTGCCGACGCCGGGGTTGTCGCAGAGTTCGACCGAACTGGTGAGTCGCTCGCCGAGTTCGGGGTAACGCGATTCGATGAGGCTGGCGAGATCCGCGTCCTGAAGTGGCTGCAGCACGCGCCGACCCAGACCCGTCAGGAGCAGTAGGCCCAGGCCAGCCCAAAGGGCGAGCAACCCGCCTCGCACCAGCGGGGGTAGGGAATGCCCCAGGAGATAGTCGGTCAGAAAAGCCAGGCCAGCCACCACAGCCAGGATAAGCACCAGCAAGCTGATGCCACGAAGCAGGTGCTGGAGTCGGACTCGCCGAGCAACGCCCGCTAACTGGTTCCTGAGTGTGTTAGGCAGCGACACTGTCATGGACATGCGACGATCCCCCTCAATGGCGGCCCGAATGTGTGTGAATTGTAAACCCGCCCCGGATGCGGAGCAAGCAGTTGCTGCGCCGATTAGATCGTGGAGAGGAGGAAGGCCGGACTCACCGTGCTGCTGTCAGGCAGGAGAAGGGGTCATTTGTCCTTCTTGCGATCCTTGTCAGGAGAAGGGCCAGGCTCTTTCTCGCCGCGTTTTGGACGATCACGGTCGCGGTTCTCATCGCGGTTGCGATCGCCGGAGCAACCCGCGAGCATCCAGGCCAGTGGAAGAAGAAGAAATGCGCGTCGACCCATGATCGTCTCCCAGGTAACAGAAGGAGGAACGGAAGAGGGGCCGGACATCCCAAGGACATCCGACCCCTGTGAGATTCGCTCAATCAGACAAGGTTACTTGTCCTTCTTGTCCTTTTCAGGAGTAGCAGCCTTGTCCTTGTCCTTGGCCGCCTTGTCCTTGTCCTTGGCCGGGGTGTCGCCACCGCAACCAACCGCACCGGTGAACAGAACCGCTCCGACGAGCAACATCGCGATAAACTTCTTCACAGCCACTCCACCTTTCTTGGTGTCAACATGAAACGGGACTGAGTGATCGAATCCTCTCGCACAAAGGGCGAGAGGGAGAAAACGGTGTGAGACAACTTTCAGGAACCAGAAGGGTTACTTGTCCTTCTTGTCCTTTTCCTTGTCCTTCGGAGCAGCGTCCTTGTCCTTCGGAGCAGCGTCCTTGTCCTTCGGAGCAGCGTCCTTGTCCTTCGGAGCAGCGTCCTTGTCCTTCGGAGCGGCGTCCTTGTCCTTCGGAGCGGCGTCCTTGTCCTTCGGAGCAGCGTCCTTGTCCTTCGGAGCAGCGTCCTTGTCCTTCGGAGCGGCGTCCTTGTCCTTCGGAGCAGCGTCCTTGTCCTTCGCAGCCTTGTCCTTGGTGCCCTTGTCCTTGCTGTCCTTGTCCTTGACAGCCTTGTCCTTCTTGTCCTTGGCCGGCTCCGACGGGCAACCCGTCGTGGCAACAATCACGCCCATGGCCACAAACAGCGCAAGCAGCTTCTTCAGCACGGATGTACCATCCTTTCGCGGATTTTGCGTGGAAGGTTTCTACCCTCCACCGGCCCCCTGGCCGATGAAAATCTATGGTTACGATGCGCCGCGTCCGGATTTATTCCAAAAATTGTTCCGCGCCCACCTCCACCAACCTTTAACACCCGCGCGGGCTGCTCCTGCTTGACTTCAGAATTTGGCCGGATTAGGGTGAGAGTATTGCCTGCCACCAATCCCACCCCACGGGTACCGTCCATGTCACCGCATCCTCGTCGCTCCGGGATGACTCGTCGCGAGATCCTTCGCCTGGGATCGTTGACGCTCGCGGGGCTAGGGGTCAATGGGATTGCGCCGTGGAGTGTGGCCGGCGCGAACGATACGAGCGACACCTCGGTGATTCTCCTGTGGCTGCCCGGAGGTCCTCCCCACATGGAGACCTTCGATATGAAGCCTGGCGCACCGGCGGAATATCGCGGTATCTTCCGTCCCATCAAAACCAACGTGCCCGGCATTGACGTGTGTGAGTTGCTGCCCCGGCATGCCCACCTGGCCCATCGCTATTCGCTCATCCGGTCGATCCACCACACCTATTCGGACCACGGCGGCGGCCACAAGAAGTTTCTCACCGGGCGCGATCCGTTCCTCCCCGTCGAGTTTGTAAACGATTATCCGATGGTCGGCTCGTACGTGTCCAGGCTGTGTCCACCGCGCCGGGCCGGCGTGCCCAACTACGTGGCTGGCACCGATGCGGGACGCGACGGCATCGACGTGTTCAGCTTTGGCTCGGCCTACCTGGGGCCTTCGGCGCATCCATTCATGGTGGGTGGCGATCCGTCGTCGCCGCGGTTTCAGGTCGCCAACCTGACGCTGCGACAGGGACTGGAAGGTCGACTGGATGGCCGGGCCTCCCTGCTCGAACAGCTGGATCGCCCCTCGAACGGACGCGATGGGGCACTCGACGGGCTACGCCGGCGCGGGTTCGAGCTGCTCACCAGCGATGAGGCGCGCAAGGCGTTCGACCTGACGCGCGAGTCCCCGCGCTTGCGCGAGCGCTACGGCATGGGACCATGGGGCCAGCGCTGTCTGATGGCGCGACGGCTGGTGGAGTCGGGTGCTCGCTTCGTAACCATGGTGCTGGAAAACCCCATGGCCAGCGGTCAACCCCTGCCGAAGGACACCACCTACAACTGGGATTCGCACGCGGTCAACTGCCACATCTTCACCGATTGCCACCTCCGTCTCCCCATACTCGATCAGGCGGTGACAGCCCTGATCGAGGACATCTTCGCTCGGGGGTTGGATCGCAAGGTGCTACTCATCGTCACCGGCGAGTTTGGCCGCACGCCGCGAATCAGCTACGACAAGGGCCGCCCCGGTCGCGATCACTGGCCGCAAGCGATGTCGGTACTGGTTTCCGGCGGCGGCTTGCGCATGGGTCAGGTGGTCGGCTCTACTAACCCGCGCGGCGAGCATCCCAAGGATCGGCCGTTGACCCCGAACGATCTGTGGGCCACCATGTTCCGACACCTGAACATTGATCCCGAAACACTGTTTTACGACCGCGTCGGTCGTCCGCTCCCGATCCTGGCCGGTGGAGAACCGATCTCGGAGCTGATCTGAACGCCGCTCGCGGTCAGGCTCACTTGGCCTGGTCGAAACTGTCGAACAGGATGCCCTGGTGATCGAAGGCGCGGAACTGCAGGCGGTTCCCCTGTATGGCGATGGTGCAGAAGTGGTAGTCCGACCGACACTGGGCCTTAAACCAGGTTGGTACCGGTGAGAAGTTCTCGAGTTTGCCGCCACCTCCCCCGGAGGTGAGGTAAATCACACCTTTCTGATGATCCACCTTACCCGCGCGTAAGGGCCAGGTGCGCTCGTAGTTGTGGACGTGGCCATTGAAGACCATGTCCACTCCGTGTTTCTCGTACAGAGGCACCAGCCCGCGCACGTTGGGGTCGCCCTGCTTCGACGCTTGCCCCTTCCAGGTGTTGCCGAAGTCATCCTCGTCGGACGAGTAGGCCGGGTGATGGTGGTAGCAGAATTTCCATCGTGCGTCGGACCGGGCCAGCTCGGCATCGAGCCAGCGATACTGCTCGCTTCCCTCACCGACCTTGCGATTGGTATCCAGCACGAAGAAATCGGCGTTTCCGTAGCGGAAGCGGTAGAAGTACTCGCGGCCGGGGAGAGCGAAGTAACGGTAGTAGTTGGCGTGGTTCTTCTCGTGGTTGCCGATGCACGGGTAGACGGGCACCCGCGCGAACAGTTCCTTGCAGGGCCCGAACAGTTCATGCACCCATTCTCGCTTATCGGGTCCGTTGTCCACGACGTCGCCCAGGTGCAGCACGAAATGAGGACGTCGCTGCCAGGCCAGGGAGGCAATCTTCTGGGTAATGAGGGGATTCTTCTGGGTGTCACCAAACAGGGCGAAGGAGTAGGCATCGTCCACCCCCACGGCGGTGCCGAAGGTCAGTAGCGGCGAGGTTAACTTGCCAGCCGGTCCGACCGTGGTGACCTGGTAGACATACGGCGTGCCTGGTTGCAGCCCAGTCAGCTGGACCTCATGGAGCGTCACATCGGCGGAGCCTTCCCGGGTCTCGGTAGGGGCACCAATACCGTAGCGGACCGTGGAGGTGCCAGGGAAACTGGTCTCCCAGAGAATGGAGATCGACGTGGGCGTGGCCATCTGCAAATACGGCTCAATCACGAAGTGCGGGAAATCCTGCTCGAGGGGCTGGACCGCCGTTTCGGGCCTGGCCTGGGTCGGCTGAGGCGAACGCCCTGCCATGTACAGGCCCGGTCCCACCACCCCCAGTACCAGGCAGCAAACGAACATGCGACGCGGCACGACATCCCCTCCGGTAATAGGTCGATTCCAACTCCGCTGCGCGAGAGCCGGCCTGTCCCCAGCCGCTCGCGCTCAGGCCGTCCGTGAATCACTTCGCCTTGATGGCCGCCAGTTCCGTGCCGGTCCGCAGCAGGATCATCCCATCGACGACAGCGGCACCATACAGGATCGGGTCGCCGAACATGGCCGCAGCTCGGGTGCGATCGGGTGGACCACCTTCCTTCCCCTTTTCCTTCTCCTTCTGGCGGGGCGTCTCGGCTGGTTTCTCCTTCGACTCTTCCCAGGTGCGGTTAGTCGCCAGCTTCTCGAACACAGGGCCCGCTTTCACCACCACCGTAACGGTGTCCCGACCAAAGCAGTAAATGCGCTCGCCAACCGCGACGGGTGAGGCCCAGCAGCCGCGGCCCAGGCGCTCGGAATAGTGTTCCTTGCCAGTCTTGAGATCCAGGCAGGAGAGGACGCCCACGGCGTTGACGAAATAGACACAGTCACCGTGGATCAACGGAGACGCAAACGAGGCAGTGGCCTTCTCCGAGTGCCAGGCCGGCTGCGAGGAGAGCTTGCCCTCGGCATCGAGCAGCAGGCAGCAGCACGACCGCAGGGTAAGCTCACGATTGGCTCCGCGCGGTGGGTCGGAAGCGCCCACCACCACCCGATTCCCCAGCGCCGTTGCAGATGGCACATTGTTGTTGCCCACCTCGGTGTAGGTGGAAAGCTGTTTGCCCGTGACCAGGTCGTAGACATCGACCGAGCCTCCGCTGGAGACGAGCAGCAACTCCTTGCTTCCCTGCTGGATTACCACTGGCGAAGTCCACGAGGTGCGGCTCTTGCGCTCTGTCTTCCAGAGGTTCTTGCCCGTCTTCTTATCCACTGCCAGGAGATACGATGGCCCCTGGTGATCGATCAGGACGTAGGCAGCCTGTTTGGTCTGCGCCAGCGAGCTACCCAGCTGGTGGCCGTTCTTGAACGGGCCATACTCCTTCACCAGGGAGCGCAACCAGAGCTGGGTACCGTCGTGGCGAAAACCGGCCAGCTCTCCAGACTCGAAGAAGACGATCAGGGTGTCGGCATCCACCACAGGAGTGGGAGCGGCCCGGCTGACGGAGAAGTCTGCCTTCACTGTCTGTGTCGCCGGAAGCTCCTTTTTCCACAGGAGCGACCCGGTTTGCAGGTCCAGGGCCGAGACAAGATTTTTCTCTTTGTTGGGCCCCTCGATGCTGGTGAGGAAGACCTTGCCCCCTGCCACCACGGGGCTGGACTGGCCGTAACCGGGCAACTTCACCTTCCAGGCCACAGAAGTCGGCGTCCACTCCAGGGGAAGCGTCCGTGCCTCGGTGCGTCCGCTGCCATCGCCGCGAAACGCCGGGTAGTCGGCTCCTGCCCATGCCCACGTCGGAACGAACAACATTTGCACCAGGGCCAGCACCAGCCAACCTAGCGGTTTCCTGACCATGTAAACCTCCTCGGGCTCCTCTTGCTCATCCGGGGACAGGATACCGCGCCTTCCCCTGGTTCACATGAGGTATCATAGTAGGATTAACGAGTGAATCGCGCTGTGAAGAACTCGAGAACCCGAGGCGAACCATGCTGGGTGAGGTTGACTGGGACGACGGAAGCGCCACCAACGAGACAGTGCTGGTTCGCATTCCGTTCTCCGGGCGCGGCAAGCTCATGCGCAACCGCCTGGTACGCATCGAGGACCGCGAGGGCGGCAAGGCATTCCTCGGGAGGGTGAGTGAGGGCCCCTTCTTCAAGGCCAAATCGACAGAGTCTGACCTGCCGGCGTTCGCTCTGGCGCGAGTCGAGATTCAGGGAGAGCTACGCGGCAACTTGCCCGGAGAAACCTCGACGCGGCCCGCGCCCGGTTCGATCCTGCTTCCCCTGGAAGATGAGGCGATCACCGAGCTAGTGGGCTGCACCGGCGACATGGTACTGGGCCGGCTGATCGGTCACGACAATGTGCCGCTCTGCTTGCAAAGCCAGCACAAGGCCGTCCTGCCGCGTAACCTGGGCATCTTCGGCACGGTGGGCTCGGGCAAGTCGAACACCTGCCAGGTCCTGATCGAGGAAGCCAGCAAGGCCGGGTGGGCGGTCGTCGTGGTGGATGTTGAGGGCGAATACACCTGCATGGACCAGCCCAGCGACGAGGCGGACAGCGTCAAGCAATTAGCCCTGGTGGGACGGTTCCCCCATGGTCTCGGCGATTTGACGGTGTATCACCCCGCGAGTTGCCCCGGCGAGCGCAAGGACGGGAAGCCGTTCACGCTTCGACTGGCCGATTTCCTGGGCCCAGTCATTGGCGAGGTGCTCGACGCCACCCCGGCGGAGCGCAATGCTCTGTTTGATTGCATCGATCACTTCCAGAGTCGCAACCGGCAGCGCCTGGCCGTGAACGAACGCGAGGAATTGGCCGGCCTGCTGGACACCTCATCCAGCACCAAGCTTCCTTTCAACGTGTTTGCGCTGCGCGAACGCTGTGTCGAGCGCTCCTCGCGCAGCAACACTGATCTCGACTTCGTCGGCCTTGGCGTCAAGCTTCTGCGCCTGATGCACACCCAGGTGTTCGACGAGCCCAGTTTCCCTTCGTTGGATATCACCAAGTTGCTGGCGCCGGGACGTGTGAGTGTGCTCGACGTCAGCGCGGCTAACCAGGTGCTGCAAAACCTCGTGACGGCCGACATCCTGCGCAAGTCGTTCGCCTGCAAGATGCTTAGACCCGAAGCACCACCGACCCTGCTGGTCATCGAGGAGGCCCACGCCTTTATCAGCAAGGATCGAGTGGCCAGCATGTCTGCCACGCTCGACATGCTGCGCACTGTGACGCGACGTGGCCGCAAACGCTGGCTGTCGGTGGCATTTGTTACCCAGCAGCCCGGCCACCTGCCTCCCGAGGTGTTTGAACTGTGCAACACCCGGCTGGTCCACAACCTGCGCAGTTTGCACAACCTGCAGGCGCTGATGGCCACGGCTGGTGATGTGAGTCAGGCCATGTGGGGCCGTTGCCCGTTGCTGGCACCCGGGGAAGCACTGGTCAGCTCTCCCCAGTTGCGTCGGCCCATGTTGGCTCGTATTCGTCCATCTGCCACCCAGCGCCGATTCACCCATTGATCAGCGAAGTCGCGGAGCCATCCGGCTGAACATCATGCGCTCAAGGATCAGCCGATGGGTGAAGCCTTCCCGGGCCGCTCCAAGATTGGCGTTCAGCACGCGGAGTTCCGCCGTGATCTGTGCCTTCTGACGGGCGTTGATATTCTTGAAGGCGAGTCTCTGGTTGAGGCGCTCGACCTGGTCCATCTTCTCAATCAGTGCCTTTTGATGGGAGGCCGCGAGGCTAACGAACTCCTTGAACTCGCTTTCGGACACGAAATCGTCGTTGTCCTTGTCCCACTGCTTCATGAAGAAATAGTCGGGATGCGTGAGCTTGAGTTTCTCCAACGAGGGCGCGCGAGCGCTGGTCCCCTTGGCCGCCACCTCGCCGGGTGAGGGCGCCTTGTAAGGCACCGCCTTGGGTCCACGAATCTGGCTCGCCATCTCCTGGGCGCTGATCTTGCCGTCCTTGTCCACATCCCAGTGCCTGAAGGCGGCCTCGAGGTCCACTTTCACCTGCGCGACCCGTGGGTCTTCTTCCTGTGTGGACGACGGAGGAGGTTTGCCTTTCCCCTTCTTTTTGGGGGCGGCGTTGGCTGTCTCTCCACCCACAATTCCTACGATGACGATCAGGAACCACAGAAGAGGGCTGCAGATCGAACGAAGAGGGGACATGGGGCAACTCCGAGGGGACTGAGGGGATGATGTGCTGAAGGCTGCTGCGTCCTCCGACGCGTGACGGTTGATCGCACTCCAGGGACCAGCGAAAGAGTCACCATGGCGACTTACACGATCCAGTGCTCTTGCAGCATGAGCCTGACAGGTGATCGCCTGGCCCGACACCAGGTGCTGACCTGCCCATCCTGCCGCCGTCACCATTATGTAGCGCCAAACAGCCCCTTCCTCGTGCCAGAAAATCCCAGAAAGATATCTGCCGCATCGGGGGGGTTGGTCCTGTCGTGGCGAGGACCGCTGCTGGCGATGGTGGTGGGATTGGGGATGGTGACGAGTGTGTTGTTGCTGGCCTGGCCGTATCTGGTTCGCCCGGAACCGGCCCGGACCGAGGGGGGGAGTTTGGTGACGATCGAGGAAGCCACCCAAGCTCTGGCCAGCGGACAGTATAACCTAGCGCGAGCCCAGTTCAAGGCGCTGCTAGAGGCTCGCACTCCAACCGATCTGCCTGCCAGTGTCTTGCATCACCTGTTCCGGCAGACTGATCTACTCGCCCGACTAGCGCCCCGCTCACTGGAGGAGATCGTCCGCCATGCCGCGCTCGTCCGGCATCCCGATGAGTGGGCCAGTCAGTTCGCGGATTATCGCCAGCGCTCAATTATCCTGGACGACGCCCTGCGGCGCGATGACCGGGGCCGCCCCATGCTGGCGCATTATGTCCTGGCAGAGGGAGACATGCCGGTGCGCCTGGCGCTTGAGGAGCTAACCCTGTTGCGCGACCTGCCCCTGGACGATGCGCCCCGGGTGATCTTTGGCGCCCGCCTAGCCGAATGCTCCCGAGAAGAAGGCGGCACCTGGGTGATTCACCTGGTGCCCGACAGCGGGGTGTTGCTCACTGAGCCGGCCGCCCTGGAAAGTTGCTACCTGCAGCCGCTCGATGAGCCCACCCGGGCCGTGCTCGAGCGCCAGAAGCGCTGGCGCTCGCTGGAACAACGATGAGATCACCCTAGCGACCCAGCACCTCGTGGGCAGCCTGGATAATCGCCTCGGTGGTGAAGCCGAACACCTTCTGCAGTTCCTTGAACGGGGCGCTGGCGCCGAAGGTGGTCATGCCGATGCGTTTACCGTGCAGCCCGACGTAGTCGCCCCAGCCGACGACGCTCGACTGCTCGACCGAAACACGAGCCGCCACCGACCTGGGAAGTACCTGTTCGCGATATTCAGGATGTTCGGCGCAGTAGCGCTCGAACAGTTCCCACGACGGCATGCTAACGACCCGGGAACGGATGCCCGCGCCTAGCAGTTTCTCATGGGCCTCGATGCAGAGGTAGACCTCACTGCCCGTGGCCAGCAGGAGCACCTCCGGGTTGCCTCCGGGGGCATCGGCCAGGACGTAGGCTCCCCGTGCCACGCCCGACGCCGGCGCGTACTTTGTTCGATCGAAAGTGGGCAGCGCCTGGCGGGTGAGGATCAGAGCGACGGGATGATCCTGAATTTGCAGGATGGTCTTCCAAGCTTCCACGACCTCGTTAGCATCGCCGGGTCGCAGAGTGATCATGTCGGGGATGGCACGCAGGCTCATCAGCTGCTCGATCGGCTGGTGAGTGGGGCCATCCTCACCGACGCCGATGGAATCGTGGGTGAAGATGTAGATCACTGGGACGCGCATCAGGGCGGCCAGGCGAATCGAATTCTTGCCGTAATCGCTGAAGATGAGAAAGCCCGAGCCATAAGGACGAAGCCCGCTAACCGCCAGGCCGTTGAGAACGGCCCCCATGGCGTGCTCGCGGACACCGAAGTGGAGGTTGCGTCCGGACTCGGTCGGACTGAAGGTCCCCGCGCCGGGAAACTTCAGCAGCGTCTTTGTGGACGGTGCCAGGTCAGCCGACCCGCCGAGCAGCCAGGGGATGTTTTTCGCGAAGGCGTTGAGCACCTCGCCCCCACTGTCCCGGGTCGCCTTGCCCTTGGGGTCGGCTGGGTAGGTGGGAAGGTTCTGATCCCAGCCGGCGGGCAGGGTACGGCCCTGAATCTGCTCGATCTGCTTCGCCAGGTCGGGAAACTCCTTCTGGTAGCGAGCGAACAGTGTCGTCCAGCCCTCGCGCAGTTCATGGCCGCGCTTGCCGAGCCCCTGCTGGAAGTGTTCCTTCACCCCGTCCGGAACAAGGAACTTGGCGTCCTCGGGCCAGCCATAGAACCGCTTCGCAAGACGAATCTCCTCTTCGCCCAGGGGTTCGCCGTGGGCGGCTGAAGTGTCCTGCTTGTTGGGAGCGCCGAAGGCGATGTGACTATCGAGAATGATCAGCGTCGGTCGGTCGGTTGTCTTCTCGAAGACGTGCAGCGCTCGCTCGATCATGTCCAGGTCGTTGGCATCAGCCACGCGGAGGACATTCCACTGCAAACCCAGGAAGCGGGTGGCGACGTCCTCGCTGAAGGCGAGCGAGGTGGCTCCCTCGATGGTGATATGATTGTTGTCGTAGATCCAGCACAGGTTTGAGAGCTTGAGATGGCCGGCGAGTGAGGCGGCCTCGTTGCTGATGCCCTCCATCATGCAGCCATCGCCGGCGAGGGCAAAGACGCGGTAGTTGAACAGGTCGTAGCCCGGCCGATTGTAGGTGGAGGCGAACCAACGAGCGGCCATCGCCATGCCAACCGAGTTGGCCACGCCCTGGCCCAGCGGCCCCGTGGTGGTTTCGACGCCGGTTGTGTGGCGATACTCCGGATGCCCGGGGGTGCGGCTGTGCAGCTGGCGGAACCGCTTGATCTCCTCCAGAGGCATGGCGGGGCTGTCAATCACGCGGCCATGCTCATCCAGGTCGCGCACCCCGGCAAGATGGAGCACCGAATAGAGCAGCATGGAGGCGTGCCCTGCCGACAGGACGAAGCGATCGCGATTGGGCCAGCGCGGATCCTGCGGATCGTAGCGCAGCGCACGTTGCCAAAGACAAAACGCCACCGGAGCCAGCGCCATCGGCGTGCCTGGGTGCCCAGAATTCGCGGCCTGCACCGCATCCATCGACAGGGTGCGGATGGTGTTGATGGCCAGTTGGTCCAGGGGGTTGCTCGTTCGATCGACGCGTGCGGACGTTCCGGACATGCCTGTTCCTCATGGGGCCCAGATGCTCGTGCTTCCTGCCCAATTCTATGAACCCCCATCAGGCCGCACAGAGCGAGGCCGGCGAAGGATAGTAACCCGACTTCATTGGTGGTATGCTCGAAGAATCGGATGCCTGGTGACGCGCCGCCCACCTCCATGGGCCAGGAACCTCCGGTGGTAGATAGGAATGGATCACGAAGAAATACTGGAATCGCTGCTCGATCAGTGGCAGCAACTGCGCGAACAGGGCATCACTGTCCGTGCCGAGGAGCTTTGCGTTGATCACCCCGAGCTGCTGCCGGTCCTGGTCACCCGGATAGCCATCCTGCATCAGATGGAGCAACTGGCCGCGCCGGGCGTTTCAGTCCCTGGCAGCGACACCACGCGAGAAATCCGGGGATCCTCGCGCACCGTGGTGGCCCCAACGCTTCCCGCGAGTTCTCCGCCAGGGTATGAGATCCTGTGCGAACTAGGCCGGGGCGGCATGGGGGTGGTCTACAAGGCACGGCAGATCAGCCTCAACCGCATCGTGGCGCTCAAGATGATCCTGGCGGGAGGGCATTCCGGCGCGCTGGATTGCGAACGCTTCCGCAAGGAAGCCGAGGCCATCGCCCGGCTGAGCCATCCCAACGTCGTGCAAATTCACGAGATCGGCGAGCACGAAGGGCGACCCTTTTTATCGCTGGAGTATGTCGAGGGCGGCAGCCTGCAGGATCTGCTGCGCCAGCAGCCACTCACTCCGCGCCAGTCAGCCGCCCTGATCCGCACGCTGGCACTGGCCATTCAGGCGGCCCACGACGTCGGCCTCGTCCATCGCGATCTCAAGCCCGCCAACATCCTCCTGGATCGCGAGTCGCTCATTGACCTGCCACGCATCACCGATTTCGGCCTGGCCAAGCGGCTGGACGTTCAGCATGACCAAACCTCCACGGGCCATCTCATGGGAACGCCCGCCTACATGGCCCCCGAATTGCTCGAAGGGCAGGCGGTGACTCCCCGTGCGGACGTGTATTCCTTGGGAGTGTTACTTTACGAGTGTTTGACCGGTCAGGTTCCGTTTCGGGCTTCCACACTGTTTGAGATGCTCGACCTGGTGCAGCATACCGACCCAGTGGCTCCTACTAGCCTGAATCTGCGCCTGCCCCGAGATATCTCCACCATCTGCCTGCGCTGCCTGGAGAAGGCGCCCTCGCGGCGCTACGCCAGCGCCCGGGAGCTGGCAGATGACCTGGGTAGGTTTCTGAACGGCGATTCCATCCATGCTCGGCCCCAAAGCATGGCCGAACGGACGATTCGCTGGGCCAATCGCCATCGAAGCTGGGCGGCGGCCGGCACCATTGCTGCCGTGGCCCTGGTGGGTTTGATCGGCGCGGGGTTCTGGGCCAGTGCCCGCGTAGGGGCGGCCCGGGCAGAACGGGAGGCGATTGCCGCTCGCGCTGACACCGCCGAAATCCAGGCCCGAGCGGAACGCGAACGCGCCCGCGATGCGGAACGCCTGCTACAGGTGCAACAGTTCTTTACCCACATGACCCGGGCACGCGAAACCATCGCCCAGGCACAACCGGGCTGGACCTGGAAAGCGCTCGACGACCTTCGCGCCGCCGGGCGGTTGCCCGAAGCGGCAAGTCATCAGCTGGAGCTTCGTTCGCTGGTGACGGACTGTTTCTGCTGCGTCGATGCCCGACTGGCCAACACCATATCCGACACCCCACGATTGCACTGTCTCGCCTGGCATCCCAGCGGTAAAACCCTTGCGCTGGGAGAGCGAGCGGGTGGCTTTCTGGCGCGCTGCCAGGTGCATCTAGTGGATGTAAGTCAGCCGTCCAGGCGCACGCATCTGTCGGTGGGCCAACAGGCCGCCTTCACCCGCGAGGGCAAGCGCGGACCTGACATTGTTCGCACCCTGGCCTTTAGCCCACAGGGGCATCATCTTGCTGCGGGGATGCGCAGTGGCTACCTGCACCTGTGGGATCTGCGAACCACTCCGCCGACGCTACGGTCCTGTGCCGTGGACCCTGTGGATTGCGCCCAGGTGGCGTTCAGCCCAGATGGGAAGGCCGTGTACACCCTCCACACCACCACCATCCGCCGCTGGGAGGTGAGCACTCTCAAGGAGACCACTCGCTGGACCACCACGGATCCGCCTCGTCAGTTTCTGCCCCATCCGCAGCAGAAGTGGCTGGCAGTGTGTTTGTCTGGCTCAGTCGTGCGACTCGATGCCCGTACGCTGAAAGAGGTAAAGCCGCCATTGAACACCGAGGCGAGCTACCTGGCCTTTGCTCCGGACGGAGACACCCTGGTGCTTGGCCGGCGCTACGCCCTGTGGACCTGGACGGTGCGCGGTAACCGCCTGCTGCAGACTGTGCGGGCCCCCAACCGGGAGACCGCTCACCCAGTGGTCATGAGTTCGATGAGTCTGAGTCCGGATGGGACCTTGTTGCTTTCCTCATCGGAGTCGGATCATCAGGTGCGTTTGTGGGACCTGGTGACGAACCGGCTGGTGAGTCGATTTAGCATTCCTGGCGGCGAGGTGAAGACGGCCTTTGCACCCGATGGTCGGTCGTTTGCAATCATCGGGGGACAATCCACGTTCGTGTACGAACTCAACGCCTCGGCCGAACAAGGATTCATGGTCCGCCGTTCAGGGGCCATCGCCTCCTTCGACCTGGGGGCCAGCAACGACCTGGCTCTGGTGAGCGAAGGTCCGGAGGACGGTTGGGGCGAAGTATGCTACTGGAAGACGCCAACGCTCCGGGGGGCGCCTACTTATACAGTTCCCTACCACGACCTGGGCCCCGAAGACGAGCCTCCTCTGGCGCTGCGCGGCCCGTGGCTTGCCGTCCAGGCTCTCCATCAGGACCACCTGTACTTGCACGATCTGGCTGCCAGGAAACCGGCGACTTCCGGGCCGGTGGAGAGTCTGGGAAAGACGATGCAGTTCGGCCCCGACGACCGGTTATGGGTCACCGGCGAAGATGAGGTGCAGCGCTGGAAGGTGCCGCCCCTGACGATCGAGACGCGCTGGAAGAATAGCCTGGGAATTGTCCTGCGCGGAGTGGCCACGATTCGAGACGTGGCGGTGGGTAAGAACTGGACGGTGGCGGCGGGTAAGGATGGCCTTGTGCGCGTGTTCTCAACCAATGCCCAGACGCTCTCCGTGCATTCCACCAGCAACCCCCTGGGGGAACCGCTGAAGTGCATCGTCCTGTCCCCGGATCAGCAACTCGCTCTGGTAGGAGGAGCACATGGACGCCGCTGGCTGCTCCGCATCCCTTCCACCACCGTGGTGAGCGAGTTTCCGTCCGAACCCGAAGGAATGCAGTCACTGGCCTGGGGCAGCAACAGTTTGGTAGCGTGCGGCTATCGGGGCGGAACCATCGTGGTGTACCAGCGAAAGGGAGAAACCCTGGTCGAACTCTTCCGCCTGTCGCACCAGCGTCTGCTCCGGCGGATTCAGTTCAGCTCGGATGGGACTCGTCTGGTGGTCTTGCTCGACGGCGAACGAGGCATCCGAGTCTGGCACCTAGGCCGATTGCGCGAGCGCTTCGACTCGCTCCAGCTGGGTCAGGGGATGGAGGCCATCCTGGCATCTCAGCCGGCCGGACCGGGAAAGGGTAACGGTGGGTGAAGGTTATCCGCCTCCCCGGCCGGATTACCTGTCAGGTCTAACCGCTAGCCTCCTCACCGGCAGCCACGCCGGGGGTGGGAAATCCCCCCTGACTGGGTCGTCTTTTGCTTGCGTGGGCTGGACCATGAACATAATATGAGAGATAGGGTGCGGTGTTCCCGTCGGCAGGTTGGGTCGTCCCGGATCTGGCGGCGAGGTGAGTGACGGAGCAACTTCACCCTGGCATATCCGGCACATCTGATGGGGAGTAGTGGCCATGTCGTTATCGTGGCGATGGACCAGCGGAGTGGCCCTGGCGGCCCTCGCAACGCTGACGGTTTCGGTCGAGGCACAACAAGCGCGGCCCTCGGCGCCTCCGGCTCCGCCGAGGCCCCAGATCTTGCCGCCGGATAATGCTCCTCCACCTCAGAATGGCGAACCGCGCTCTTCTGCCTACAACGTCGGAGTAATCGGCCGGGGGAACAACCAGGCTCCGGTGGGGTATGGGTACAACCCTATTCCTCCGGCCATGATGAGTTCCTCTCCCGCCGTGGCGCAAGCTGGGGGGCAGTCCAACCCTTACTCGATGTCCACCGTTCCCAGCTACAATCCCTACCTCAATATCAATGCCGGCATGTCGAACAGCCCTTACTCGCTTTCGACGATGCCTTCGCCGGGCGGGCCCGCCATGATTGGCGGCGGCTTCGGCGGTGGGTTCGGGTGGGGCTTCACTCCAAATAGCATGGGCTACGGCTACGCCCTGATGGGTATCGCTGACTACACCCGCGCCTCGGGCCAGTACTGGAAAGACATTCAGTCGGCCCGGATGGGACGTGAGCAGGTCAGCCAGATGCAAATCGAGACGGCTCGGCGACGCATTCAGTTCGAGATGTGGTATGAGACCGTCCGACCGACCGCCAGCAAGATGCGCGACACCGAGATGGCCACCGATCTTGACCGGGCTCGCAAAGATCCGCCTGACTCGGAAATCGTCTCGGGCCGGGTACTTAACACTCTGCTCAAGAGCGTTCAATCAACCGGGCGGCCGGGACGCGGTCCCAATATCCCGCTGGAAGAGGACACGCTGAAGCACATCAACCTGAACGGCGGCACCTCGGCCGGCAACGTGGGCATTCTTCGCGGCGGCGTGAATCTAAACTGGCCCGAAAGCCTGCAAGAGGGTGGGTTCGACGAGCCGCGCAAACGCCTGACCCGTAACCTTCGCACCGCAGTAGACACCATCAAGGATCGCGAGCCGATCCCGCCGGCACTGCGCAAGGACATTCAGGGCGATTTCAAGACGATCAACGACAAGGTGAGCGAGAGTGCCGACGACATGTCGCCTGCGCAGTACATCGAATCGCGCCGCTTCCTCAATCAGCTGAACAGCGCGATCAAGGCCCTGTCGGATCCCAAGGTGGGGAACTACTTTAACAACACCTGGAATGCCCGGGGAAAGAACGTCGGCGAGATGGTGGAGAACATGACGCGGGAAGGCTTGACCTTCGCCGCAGCCACCTCCGGCGACGAAGCCGCCTATCGTTCGCTTTACCAGGCGCTTCGCGCCTACGAAGCGGCCATGCTGTCCACGCAGCCCTGAGTCGGGCTCGATAAGTTCTGGGGCCGACCTCTCCTGTTCAGAGGTCGGCCCCCTTTGTTGCGCCCCGGCGTCGACTTTGCACCTCTCCCAGGTCGGCACCGGAATGGCGGTTCTCCTCCCTGCGTTGCTCCTCGCGAGGTGCCTGATGGGTTCAGTGTCTCCGGACCGGTTATCTGGTGATATTCGTATGCTGGGAGGCCTGCTTGGTCAGGTCATCCGGCAGGTGGCAGGAGAGGCCACCTTTGCCCTTGAAGAAGAACTGCGGTCGGCGGCCCGGGGATTACGGGCCAGTCATTCGGTCGAGGAGGCGCGACGGCTGCGCGCCCGGCTTGAACAGCTCGAACTGGCCGATCTTCGTCGGCTCATCCGCGCCTTTACCATCTTCTTCGATCTCGTTAACCTCGCCGAGCAACAGGCGCGGGTACGGGTACTCCGTGAGCGCGGGCAGAACTCGGGGCCCATGCCGGTGGCCGAAAGCATCGAATCGGCCCTGCGCCAGTTGCGGATGCGCGGCGTCAGTCCAACCGAGCTGCGCGGGCACCTCGACCATTTGCTCATCTGCCCGGTTTTCACGGCTCATCCTAGCGAGGCGCGACGGCGCACCATCCTCGAAAAGATCTGGCGCATCTCCACGGAACTCGACCGGATGGAGCGGGTCCATCTCCTGCCGCGCGAGCAGGAGCAGGCGCGGGCGGCCATCGTCGAGGAGATCGAGGCCATGTGGCTCAGCGATCTCGTCCGGGTCAATCGCCCCTCGGTACTCGACGAGGTTCGCCATGGTCTGGAGCTGGTCGAAAGCGCCCTGTTCGACGTCGTGCCGCATATCTACCGCGAGTTCGAGGCCGCGCTGAACCGGGTCTACCCAGAATACACCGGTGAGATTGCCCCCTTCCTCCGCTTCGGCACCTGGATCGGTGGCGACCGGGATGGCAATCCGCACGTCACACACTCGACCACCGCGCACGCGATCCGGATGCAGCAGGAGGCACTGCTTCACTATTACATCGAAGCGATCGAGAGCCTGGGCAAGCGTCTGAGCATGACCGACCAGTTCGCGCCACCCACCGCCGAGTTGGCCCAGTCGCTGGCCGCCGACCTGGTCGCCCTGCCCGAGGCAGGCCAGGGACTTCTGAACGAGCCCTACCGTCTCAAGTGTCGAGCCATCGGCCAGCGCTTGCGCCGCACCCGGGAGTACCTGCAGACGATCGACCTGGGTTGGAGCGCGGAGCCAGCACCGCCTCCTCCCGTCGTCTACCTGGGGCAAGAAGCGCTCTTGCACGATTTGCGACTGCTGGCCGGTTCACTCCGGTTGAGTCAGGCAGCCTCGTCGGCGGGCTCGGTGGAGGACATGATTCGCATTGTCGAGGTGTTCGGCCTGCATCTGATGACGCTGGATATCCGCCAGCATTCGGGGCGCCATGCTCAGGCGGTGCACGAGATCTTCCACTGGGCAGGTGTGTGCCCGGATTACCTGGGACTGACGCCGACGGAGCGGTTCGAGTTGCTGGCCTGCGAGCTGGCCGGCAAGCGTCCCCTGATGCCGACGCACCTGCCGTTCAGTGAGGCCACGGTTGAGGTGGTGCAGACCTTCCGCACCATCGCCTCTATCCTGGATCGGCAATGTCCGGAGGCGATCCGCAACTACATCATTAGCATGGCGACCGAGCCCGCCCACCTGCTGGAGGTGCTATTGTTCGCCCGTGAAGCGGGGTTGTTCCGCCCGGGCGAGGGAGTCAGCCGGCTCAATATTGTGCCGCTCTTCGAGACACTCGACGCGCTGGAGCAGGCGACGGTCATTCTCGAGCGGTTGCAATCGCTGCCCATCTACCGCCGGCATCTGGAGCTGCGCGGCCAGCGGCAGGAGGTGATGATCGGCTACTCGGACAGCAACAAGGAATCGGGGTTCCTGCTCTCGGTCTGGGCCCTGTACCGGGCGCAGATCGAGCTGGCCGAGGCCGGCCGACAATCGGGAGTGGAGGTCACGTTCTTCCACGGTCGCGGAGGCGCCATCGGTCGAGGAGGCGGGCCGGCCAACCGCGTCATTCTCGCCCAGCCGCACGGGACCATCAATGGTTCCATTCGCATTACCGAGCAGGGAGAAGTGATCGCCGATCGGTATGGCAACCACGTCATCGCCGAACGTCATCTCGAACAGGTCATCCACGCGGTGTTGCTGGCCAGCCATCCCACCCAAAGCGAGCAACCAGAGCCGGCCTGGGAGCAGGCGATGGATCACCTGGCGCGGACCGCCCGAAAGGCTTACCGCCAGCTGGTGTACGATACTCCCGAGTTTCTCAGCTACTTCGAGGAGGCGACCCCGATCGCTGAGATCTCGCAGCTGAAGCTGGGGTCGCGCCCGGCGAAGCGTTCCGCGACGACGCAGGGTATCGGCGACTTGCGGGCGATTCCCTGGGTGTTTAGCTGGATGCAGAGCCGCCACACGCTACCGGGCTGGTTTGGCCTGGGTAGCGCCATGCAGGAGTTCGTCAGTTCGAGGCCCGACGGGCTGGCCCTGCTGCAGACGATGTACGAGCGCTGGCCCTTCTGGACGACCACGCTCGATAATGCGCAGATGATCCTGGCCAAGGCTGACATGACCATCGCCCGGCTTTACGCCGATCTGGTCGAGGATCAGGTGCTGGCGGCCCGCATTTTCGGGCTAATTCAGGAGGAGTTCGACCGCACGGTCAGCCTGGTGTGTCAAGTGACGCGCCAGAGTAGCCTGCTTGAGCGGATGCCGGTGCTGGGCAAATCGATTCAGCAGAGAAACCCCTACGTCGATCCCCTGAGCTTCATCCAGACGGTGCTGTTACGCCGGCTTCGCGCCGAGGAAAACCCTCCAGTGGAGCTTCTGACCGGCGTGCTGGAGAGTATTAACGGCATCGCTTCGGGGCTGAAGAACACCGGCTGAGAACGCGGTCGGTCGCCGGGTTAGATTTGCCTGGAGATGGGATGCCCGGCCTCTCCCAGGTGCGGTACCATGAGTGCGTCCCGTTGAGCAGGCGCAGGGAAGAATCGATCCACGATGGCAGACCTGGGTGTTGCATGATCATCTGTCAGGGATGCGGCCACAGCTTCGACCTACCCGAGGGATACACGCGAAACAAAACGCAGTGCCCCGCCTGTGGGGTGATCTGTGCCGTCCCTGCCGGGGCTCCGACCAGCGCGCGGAAGAGCCGACCACCTGCGCCGCCCGCGGAGGAGGATCCGTTCCAGCCGGAGAACCCGGAACCGGAGCCGATCCCCCTCTTCGACGAAGATCCTGCGCCGGCTCCCCGGAAGAAAACGGCCAACCCACCCCGGGCCAGCAACGAGGCCACCATCACCTGTCGGCGGTGCGGGAAGAAGATTCGCAAGCAACGCGAATGTCCAGTGTGTGATGCGGCCGAGCCCACCTCGCCGGCGGTTCCCGTGATGGAGCTGGATGCGCCGCCATCACCGGAGGACGACGAGGACGCCAGCCCCTACGACATGGCGGACAAGGATGTGCGGTCGTGCCCCCAGTGCAACAAGGCGTTGGTGCTGGGGGCGGTAGTGTGCAACGGGTGCGGCTACGACCTGCGATCGCGCCGCAAGTTCAAACGCACCTACGAACCCCTGGCCCGAGCCTGGGAAACCGATATGCCGCTGGAGAAGCGTCTCATCTGGTTCGGGGTCGGCCAGGGCGTCCACTGGGTGCTGGCCATCCTCGCCGGGCTCACCGGTGGATCGGTGGTCCCGTTTTTCTTCGCCTGGCCACTGATGACGCTGCTATTGAGCTTCGTGCTGGGGACGTATGAACGTCTGGAGCTGACACGCGACACCCGAGGAAGGAGCCGTTGCGTGAAGCGCTGGCGCGCCCTGTTCATCCCCCTGGAGCCAGAAACCATCGATCTGCGCGGCTACGAAGGAGTCACCACGGGACAATGGCACGACGCCGGTTTCATCGAATGGTTTGTGTTTGCTTCGCTACTGACGATGGGCGTCATTCCTGGTCTGATCTACGGCTATCAGGCGATCTACAAGAACACCTACCATGTCGCGCTAGCGCTCGATCACGGTCACTCCGAGGTCTACCTCTATCGTGGCCGTTCCGAAGAGCAAATGAACGCCATTGCCGAGGCAGTGTGTGGTGCGAGTGGACTGCCTCGGCTGGTCTGAGTGGCTGGCTTCAGGAAGCGTAGGCGCCGGCCATGCGAGGCGGAGCCTCGACCGCAACCTCGGGCCGCACGGTCACCACAGGGCAATGCGCCTGTCGTAGGATCTGCTCGGCCACGCCGCCCACCAGCATATGGCGCAGCCCCGCCTGGCCATGGTTACCCATGACGATGAGATCACACTCGCGGTCGTGCGACAGATGCATGATTTCCACCACGGGGTCGCCGTCGCGTACCAGGAACTCGACGGTCACCTCCGGTAACTGAGGCCGTAGGTGCTGAAGCGCCTCGAGCTGACGCTGCGGGTAGTCTGAAGGCCGCGCCTCGAAAATGCCTCCGCCATAACCATGCTTGCCGTAAGGCACATCGATCACATGGACGAGGAGAAGCCGCGCTCCGTGGAAGGAGGCCAGGGTGGAGGCCAGTTGAAACGCCCGCAATGAGCAATCGGAGAAGTCGATCGGACAGAGAATCGTCCGGAAGGGGGTCATGGCCCACCTCATGTGTCGGAGGATGGCAGAACCGAGTGATGCACCACGTTGCCACTTTCAGGCAAAAGAGATGCCAACCGTCTGCGCGGCGCCTTTCTCCCTGTTTCATGGGCAATTATCTGCTCAGAAAACAGCCCCTTGCCTGTCACACTGTGCGGATCCGCACAGTGCGGGGCTATTCTGGCTCCTCTTCCTTCCAGGGAGCGCCGCCTGCGCTTCGGATTGACATCGGACAGGAAAATCGGCTATTTCGGGAGAATGCACCATCCCAGATAATTCAGGCGATGAGGAAGCGGGAGGCCATGCCAACCAGCGGACGGATCATCTGTGGCCTGCGAGCCCATGGCGCGGTTTCCCTGTCCCTCGATGAGATCGCGGCGATGCGGCGCAGCCCCTTGCAGGGCTGCGGCGAGCCGTTTTCGATCAGCGCCCTGAAACACATTGACGAGCAAACCCTGGGGGTGCTGGCGGCTCTGCAGGCGGCCATGCGGTCCAGCGGGTTACCCGGCGAACCTGGAAGCAGCTACTACGCCCAGTGGGGTGCTCTGGCCGCCCCACGCTACCTGGGTCGGGCCATGATGAGTCCCTCGGTGGCGCGCTTCAAGGCTGAGGGCGCCTGGGGGGTGTCTCCCCACATGGTGCCTTATCGGTCCCTGCACTCCATCTCGGGTACCGTGAGCCAGTTCCTGTCACTGCACGGTCCAAACTTTGGCGTGGGCGGAGGCGACTCTGGAGTGGCGGAACTCCTGCTGACCGGGATGCCTCTGCTGGCCTCGATGCGTCTGCCCGGGTTGTGGCTGGTGGCCAGCCGGGTGGAGCCGGAACAGACGCCCACCGAAGAAGGGCGGCCCGCGGCGGGATCGTACTGCCAGGCGGTGGCCCTGGCCCTGGTGCCAGAGTCAGAACCGGCCTCCCATCGTCTCGAACTGCTTCCCCGGGGCATGGGGAGCGCCTGCTTCGATCTGGCCACGCTGGCAACCTGGCTGGATTCGCCGGGCACGATGTTCGACCTGGGCGGAGCGGGCCAGGTGGCCCTGTTCCCGCATGCATCGAGTCGTGATGCTCGCTACACTTCGCTAATCTCTTCGGTGGCGTCAGCCCCTCATTGACGTTCGACAAGGAGGAGCCATCGTGGTTCCCAACTCTCCCGTCTGGATTACCGGGATCGGCACCTGCACCGCCCTGGGGCAGGGGTTCGAGGAGTTCGCCAGGAATCTTCTGGCCGGGCGGTCCGCCATCGACCGGGTACAGGGGTTCCCCATCGCCGACCACCCCAGCCAGATCGCCGGGCAACTGCTGGAAGTGCCCTGTCCTCCGGGCGAGGACCTGGCCGCCTTCCGGAGCTTGCACCGTCTCGAACAGCTGGCCCGGGTGTGCTGCCAACGCGCGCTTGAGGATGCAGGTCTGTGGCAGCGACGATCGGATCTGCGTATCGGCCTGGTGCTGGGAGTCGGCGCGGAATGGCTGTTGACGTGGGAGTCGAGCGGGCTGTCCGACGACCGGCCGGGCTGGGAGCCGGCCTGCGCATCGAGCACGCTCATCCAGCGAACGCGCGATCACCTGGAGTTGACCGGACCCGCAGCCACGGTGTCAGCTGCCTGTGCGAGCGGGAACGTGGCGCTGGCCCAGGCCCGGACCTGGCTGCGCCTGGGCTGGGTAGATGTCTGCCTGGCCGGTGCCTGCGACATGGCTGTTTCTCCCATGTCTCTGGCCGCATTTGGCAACCTGCGGGCACTGTCGCGGCGGAATGATGCGCCAAGGCAGGCATCGCGTCCGTTCGACCGGGGTCGTGATGGCTTCGTCATGAGCGAAGGCGGAGCCGTCTTCGTGCTTGAGCGAGCCGACCAGGCCCAGCGGCGCCAGGCGCAGCGTCATGCCGAGGTGGCTGGGTACGGTGCGGCCAGCGACGCCCATCACATGGTGATTCCCAGCCCAGATCCAGGCCCGGCGGTTGCCGCGATGCGTTCGGCACTGGCAGATGCGGGGGTGGACCCTGGCCAGGTGAATTATGTGAACGCCCATGCTACCAGCACCCCCGTGGGAGACACAGCCGAGGCACGCGTGCTTGCGACGGTGTTTGGCGAGGCGGTCCACAGGATTCCGGTGAGTTCGACGAAGGGCACCACCGGACACCTGCTTACGGCGGCTGCGGCAGTCGAGACCCTAGCCTGTTTGGTAGCGATGCGCCATGGCAGTGTTCCGCCCACCATCAACCTGGATGATCCCGATCCCGAATGTGCGTTATGCCACGTCCCGCACACCGCACGTGAGCAGCCAGTCCGCCTGGCGGTCTCCAACTCGTTCGGGTTCGGTGGCAGCAACACCTGCCTGGTGCTTCGCGCGGCCTGATCTGCTACAGTGCAGGGTGGAGTAGTTCAGTGCCGATCCCTGGGTTCCCTTCCCACAGGAAGGACGCGCCATGCACTGCATCTTCGAGGTTCGTTACCAGTTTCGCTGGCATTCCGCGGCTCCGGATCACTGGGAATCAGCCGTGACGCGGGTGCTGGCCGGCCCAGACGCCCAGGAGGCGGTCCTGAAGGTGCGCGAGGCAGCCCTGAAAATGCATCAACTCGACCACAACGGACGCGAGGAACGCTGTACCGGGTTTCGCCTGCGGGAGGTGATGCTCATAGCCGAGGCTTCGATGTAATCCCAAGGCATCGACCCGCTACAATACGAAGAACGGATCGACCCGCAGGAGTCCACGCGTGCCACCATCTCCCCCGCGCCCGGCGAACGGCGAAGCAACCCAGGTGCTGGTGATCGATGACGATCGCAACCTGGCCAAGGCCATCGAGGAAAGCCTCGAGCGGGTGGGCTACCACTGCACGGTGGCCACCAGTGGCACGGAGGGCGCCCGGCTGATCGAGCAGGACGACTGGGACGTCATTCTCACCGATCTGAAGATGCCGGACCTGGACGGGCTGGCTATCCTGCGCAAGGCGCGGGAGAATAACCCCGAGGCTGAGGTGGTTATGATCACCGGCTTCGGGGATGTAAAGACGGCCGTCGAGGCGATCAAGCAGGGGGCGGCGAATTATCTTACCAAGCCGGTCGATATCGCCGAGCTACGGGCCATCGTCCAAAAGGCGTCGGAGCGCGCCCGGCTGGCGCGGACCAACCGCGACCTGAAGCGCCAGCTCGACGAGAAGTTCGGCTTCGAGGGAGTCATCGGCAACAGTCCGGCGATGCAGCAAGTGGTGAAACGCCTACCGCAGATCGCCGCCACCAACGCCAGCGTCCTGCTCTTCGGAGAGACAGGCACAGGCAAGGACCTGATCGCCAAGGCGATCCACAACAACAGTCCGCGGAAGAACAAGAGGCTGGCCACACTCAACTGCGCAGCGCCGAATGAGAACCTGATCGAGGACGAGCTGTTCGGCCACGAGCCGGGCGCCTTTACCGGGGGCGAAAAGCAGCGCAAGGGCATCTTCGAGTATGCCGATGGCGGCACTGTGTTCCTCGACGAGATCGGCGACATGCCGTTCAAGCTGCAAGCCAAGCTGCTGCGCGTGCTGGAGAACCGCGAGGTGACGCGGATCGGCAGCAATCAGCCGATCAAGATCGACATCCGGCTCGTCGCTGCCACTCATCGCGACCTGGAGAAAGCCATCCGCGAAGGCACCTTCCGCGAGGATCTGTATCACCGCCTGAAAGTGGTGACCGTGCGCCTGCCGGCGCTGCGGGAGCGGCGCGAGGACATCCCGCTACTCGCGGCGCACTTCATCAAGGAGTTCAATGCACGTCACGGCAAGCAGGTCAGCACCATCGCCGAGCCGGTTCGGCGGGCGATGGCGGTGTACCCCTGGCCTGGCAACGTGCGCGAGCTGGCCAACTTCATCGAGAGCATGGTGGTGTTCGACGTGGATGGTGTGCTGGGCATGGATGATGTGCCGGAGGACAGCGAGGTGCTGCGCAAGAGCGGCCCTGCCACTCCGGTCCCGGTGGGTGGTTCGATCAACCTGGTCGGCAGACCTCTCACCGAGGTGGAGCGCTATTACATCGAGGAAGCGCTCAAGCTGACCGACGGCAACCGCGAGGAAGCGTCGCGTCTGCTGGGGATCGGCGAGCGCACCCTCTACCGCAAGATTCAGGACTGGAAGCAGCAGGATCGCATCAAGGGTGCCGTGGACGAGGCCGGGGGTGATCTAGCCGCCGCCGCCCGGGCCCTGGAGATGACCGAGGAAGACCTGGCGCGAGAAATCAAGAAATCGGGTTAGGCGAGGTGGGATCTCCTCGCCGGGCGGCCTACGCACCTGCCCAGCGTCGCGGGGCCATGGTAGACTTCCCTCCATGGAACGACCATCTACCGACCAACTGCCCCGTATTACCCCCCTGGCGACGGCCGTCGTAAACCAGATTGCCGCGGGCGAAGTCATCGAACGTCCCGCCAGCGTGGTGAAAGAACTGCTCGAAAACTCGGTCGATGCGGGCAGCACACGCATCGAGATCGAGGTGGAGCAGGGCGGCCATGACCTGATTCGGGTTGTCGATGACGGCTGTGGCATCCTCCCAGACGATCTTCCTCTGGCCTTCGCCAGTCATGCGACCAGCAAACTCCGCTCTGCTGACGATCTCTTTTCCATCGGCACGTTCGGTTTTCGCGGAGAGGCGCTGGCTTCGATTGGCGGGGTGGCCCAGGTCACGTTGCAATCGCGGCCGCGCGGCAGCGAACGTGGTGCCATGATCGAATGTCGAGGCAGCGATCTGAGCGGGGTCAAACCCTGGGGCGGCTCGCCGGGCACCCGCATCGAGGTGCGTCAGCTGTTCTATAACACGCCGGTCCGCCGCAAGTTTCTTCGCGCCCCGGCCACCGAGATCGGCCACATCACCGGAGGCGGTCACCTGGCCGGCCCTTGCCCCACGCCCGGCTACCAGACAGCCCGGGTTGCACCGGGTAGCGCTGGCCAATGGCCGGTTGGTCTACGAGATCCCGCAGACCGCCAGCTGCTCCGACCGCATCGGGCTGTTCTTCGACCCGCCGTCGAGAAACAACTGGCCGCGGGTGGAAAGCGTGCCGCTGGCCCGGTTCAACCATCGTACGGCCGACCTCCTGCGACCGCGGCACCGGCCGGATGCTCTACCTGTTCGTCAACGCTGGATCCGTGACCGGACGCTGAGCCACGCCATTCAGGAAGCTACTGCGTGAACAGCCGATGATCGCCGCTACCTGGTCGCCTTTCTTTCCTCGACCCGCCAGCCGACCAGTGGATGCGGGAACGTGCATCCGACCGCGAGGTGCGGTTCCGCCAGGTGCAGTCGCTGCATCACCTGATCTTCGTGGCGATCAAGCAGCGACTGCGGCAGAGAACCTGGTACCGCAGTTGCAGGTGCCGCTGTCTGATGGTGCAGGAGTTTCATGCGGACAGTGGTACCGTCGGATTTGCTCGAGCTCAAGCGTACGCGTATGACGGTACCTCTCCCGTGCTGGTCAGCGGTGGTTTGCCCACGACGCCAGTCCTCTCTTACCCTGGCCCCAGTAGCCAGGGAGACCGTCTGATACGGGTGAACGAGGTGGTGACGCCTCCACCCTCTTCTGGTATTCGTTCGGCATTGGAGGCTGCCTTCGAGCAACCCCGCGTCGAGGAAGTAGAGCGAGCCGCGCCACCTCGTTTCGATGAGCCGACTTCGTCAGAGTGCAGCCTGTTCAGCCGGCCGGAGGCGCCGCGCGTGCTGCAGCTGTACGATGCCTACCTGGTGGTGGAGACCGCCGAAGGGATGCTGGTGATCGATCAGCATGCCCTGCACGAGCGCATCCTGTTCGAGCAGTTTCAGCGTCGCATCCGCGAGGGTACACTGCAGACGCAGATGCTGCTGATTCCCGAGCCGATCGATCTACCCGGCGAGTCGGCTGCCCGGCTGCTCGAACACCGAGAAGCGCTTGGCGAACTGGGGCTGGGCGTGGAGGAGTTCGGCGGCGGCACAGTCTTACTGACCCGGTATCCCGTCCTGCTGGGTCGGCGGTCTCCGCGCGAAGCCCTGCTGGCGGTCGTCGATCACCTGCATGGGCAAGATCAGCCCCCAACCCGGGAGGTACTCTTCAACCACCTGCTCAGTCTCATGGCGTGCCACTCCGCCGTGCGCGCAGGAGAACGCCTGACGCCGGAACAGATCAACGAACTATTGGCCCAGCGTCACCTGGCGGACGACCACCACCACTGTCCGCATGGACGACCGACAGCGTTACTGTTCAGTAAGCAGGAGCTGGAACGGCAGTTCCGCCGGGTGTGAGTGTGGCGCGGTCTAACGAGCCGGAGCCGCCTTCGCAACGCTGAGGTTCCGCGGGGCCGCGCAACAGCCAGATGGGCCGAGCCGGGTCGAAGGTGCAGGTGGCCTGATAAGGCAGGGTGGTGAACACAGCAGCCCAGCGCGTCTGCGGCGTGGTGGTGAGATCGACGGCCTCGCCGGGGGGCAGCTTCTTTTCGAAGCGGAGTTCCCCTGTGGCACTGATGGTGAAGAGAATGGCCGGCTCCCGGCGCACGTTGGCAATGGTGAACGTCTGAGATGACACGGAAGGCGCCGGAGGCGCAATGGGTGGTGTCGCAAGGGCAGGCGTGGGTTTGGCTGAGTACGGTTGCCCTGTGGATGCCCGTGGAGCAAGTCTGGAGGCCGGTTCGGTACTGGCCAGCTCCCTGGTCATCGGGAAGGATTCACCGGCAGGGATGTACTGCGGCGGATGGTTGAGATACTGGGGAGATGGCTCCGGCACGCGACTGTGATATGTCTGACAGCTGGTGAACGCAATCAGGCTCAAGGCCGCCCCGGCGAGAAAGTGGCGTCGCTGCATCGGTGTCGTCCTCCTGACGATGGAACATCCTAAAGGATTGAAGGGAGATGGTACCCCAGGGCGAGAGAAACGGACAACTCAGCTTTTTCCATCCGCGTTAGAATCCTGGTGCGCAGGCGTCTTGTGCGGTAGGATCTCAAGCAGACTGTGTGTCCGGTTCAAGTCTCCGGGGTTCCTCTCAAAGTCACCCCGTTCGAGTAATCCCATCGAGGAATGTCGATGACCATGCACATCCACGTACCGACGCGGCGTCTATTTCTTGGCGCTGTGGGCGCGGCTCTATTCACCACGCCGGGACTCTTCGCCGAGGAGCTTTTCCGGACTCCGGCCCAGACTGAGGGCCCGTTCTACCCCGACAAGCTCCCGCTCGACACCGATAACGACCTGCTCATCATCAACGACAAGATCACACCCGCGGTGGGCACCATCACCCACCTGACCGGCAAGGTGGTCGACCTGAAGGGAACTCCGCTCCGTAACGCCGTTGTGGAAATCTGGCAGTGCGACGCGAATGGGGCCTACTTGCACAGCGGCACCAGCAACCGGGCGAAGAAGGACAGTAACTTCCAGGGGTTCGGCCGCTTCCTCACCGGCTCCACGGGCGAGTATTACTTCCGGACGATCAAGCCAGTGCCTTATCCTGGGCGCACGCCGCACATTCACGTGAAGGTGAAGCAAGGCGCGAAGGAACTGCTCACCACGCAGTGCTACATCAAGAACGAGCCGCAGAACCTGCGTGACGGCATCTTTCGGAGCGTGCGCGACCCCAAGGGCCAGGCGGCGCTATGCGCGGAGTTCCAGCCGTTGAAGGGTTCCCGGATCGGCGAGTTGACGGCGCGATTCGATATTGTGCTGGGCGCCACAGCCGCCAGCTGATGCAAGAGAGGCCTCCATCGAGAGGAGTTGGCCCGTGCCAACTCCTCGTCATTTTGCGCCTCGCTCGCCTCCGTCCGGTGTGGCTCCTAGGATGAAGGCAGAACCGGTGGACAGCGTACGGCTGCCTCCCTCCTGAACAGCCCCGCGGAACTATTAGCATGGCGGACGTCATCGATACCCAACTGGTGGTCCTGGGCGGCGGGCCCGGTGGATACGCGGCAGCGTTCCTCGCGGCCGACCATGGCATGCAGGTCACACTGATCGAGGCTCGGGATCGCCCTGGTGGCACCTGCCTCCACGTCGGGTGCATCCCTTCCAAGGCGGTCCTGCATGCGGCCAAGTTGATCACTGATGCGCGTGAGGCGGCCCATATCGGCCTCACGTTCGCCGAGCCGAAGATCGACATCAACGGGGTGCGCGGCCACTGGCAAAAGGTGGTCGATACCCTGTCGAAGAACCTCGTCGGTCTGTCGAAGGCGCGGAAGGTGAATCTGGTCCAGGGCGTGGGGCGCTTCGTCGATCCGCACACCATCGCGGTCGAGGGTGGCGCTCAGTATCGCTTCCAGCACTGCGTCATCGCGACTGGATCGCTCCCGGCCCGACCGCCCGCCTTCAACCTGCCCACGCCGCGAATCATGGATTCGACCGGGGCACTGAAGCTCGAGGACGTCCCAGCGCGGCTCCTGGTGGTGGGCGGCGGTTACATCGGCCTGGAGATGGGGTATGTCTATGCGGCCCTGGGTAGCAAGGTGACTGTGGTCGAGATGACCGACGGCCTGTTGCCTGGTGTCGATCGCGACCTGGTCAAGCCGTTGCAGGATCGCCTGGCGCGGGCCAAACTCTTCGAGGCAATCCTGCTGAAAACCAAGGTGGCCAAGGTCGAGGAAGTCAAGAACGGCATCAAGGCGACGCTCGAGGCACCGGACGGCAAGGCCACCGAGGAGGTGTTCGACCGGGTGCTGGTTTCGGTCGGACGATCGCCCAACAGCAATAATCTCGGTCTGGAAAAGGCCGGCGTCACCGTCGCCGAGCGCGGCTTCATCCCAGTTGATCCGCAACGGCGGACGAATGTACCGCACATCTTCGCCATCGGCGACGTGGCCGGCGAACCGATGCTGGCCCACAAGGCGAGTTACGAGGGCAAGATCGCCGTCGAGGTGCTTGCAGGCGAGCCGTCCGTCTACGATGCCCGGGCCATCCCTGCCGTGGTTTTCACCGATCCCGAGATTGCCTGGTGTGGCCTGACCGAAACCGAGGCGGCCAAACAGGGCAAGGCGGTCAAGGTGCTCAAGTTCCCCTGGGCCTGGTCGGGGCGTGCCCTGACACTCGGCCGCACCGAGGGGTTGACAAAAATTCTGGTCGACCCGGACACTGAGCGCGTCCTTGGGGTGGGTATCGTCGGTGTCGAGGCTGGCGAAATGCTCGGCGAAGCCATGCTGGCCATCGAGATGTCGGCCTCGGCCCGGGATGTGGCGATGACCATGCACGCCCATCCCACCTTGCTCGAAACCATCGGCGAGGCAGCCGAGGGATACTACGGCCTTTCGGTGCATCAGCTTCCGCCGAAGAAGGCCCCGGCCAAGGCTTGAGAGGTCGGGCGGGAGCTTCGTCGATCAACTAACGGCCGGGGTGCCGTTGGTGGGTTGGTTGCTCTCGCCGGACTCCGTCGAACTGGGCGGAAGCACCAGCAGCAACAGGGTCGATCCGATGATTGCGCTGGTGAGCGAGCCAGTGAGGGTGCCGACCTTGCCAATGCTGAGCAGGACATCCGTGAATGCCAGGCTGGTGATGAAGAGCGACATCGTGAAGCCGATGCCGCCCAGGCATCCTGCCCCCAGCACCACGGGATAGGAGACACGCTGCGGCAGCCGGGCAATGCCGACCTGGACGGCCAACCACGAGAAGAGGAAGATGCCAATCGGTTTGCCCAGGACCAGCCCCAGCGCCACTGAGATGGCCACGGGATGACCGATCAGCGCCGGGTTGATGGCCACCCCAGCGTTGACCAGGCCGAAAAGCGGCATGATGACGAAGGCGACCCACGGATGCAGGCTCGCCAGGAGGCGATCGACCGGGGTGGAGGTTTCCTGACTGTACTCCATGAGCGCCTGAACCTCGTCGCCCAGGCCATCCAGGTCGTCACTGTCGCTGTCGACCTCCAGGCGGGTCCGCACCAGCGCCATGACCTGGAGAAGCCGCGCTTTACCGACCTTTACCCGGGCAGGCGTTAATAGTCCCAGGATCACCCCCGCGATGGTGGGATGTACTCCCGAATGGTAGGTCGCCAGCCAGATAACCACGCCGAACGGGACGTAAGCCAGGATGGAACGCACCCCCAGGGCACGCAACCCGAGGATACCCGCCAGCCCCGCCAGGGCCCAACCCAGGGCCACAGTTGAGATGTTGGTGCTGTAGAAGATGGCGATCACCAGCACGGCGCCCAGGTCGTCCACGATGGCCAGAGAAAGAAGCATGATCTTCAGCCCTGGTGGAACGCGCGGGCCCAACAGCGCCAGCACTCCAACGACGAAGGCGATGTCTGTGGCCATGGGAATGCCCCAGCCGCGCTGCGACTCGCCGGGGGGCTGTAGCGACCAGTAGATGAGCGCCGGCACGATCATTCCGCCCAGGGCGGCGGCGGCAGGCAGGGCAGCCTTGCGAGGATCGCGCAGCTCGCCGGTGACCAGCTCGCGCTTGATTTCCAACCCCACGACGAAGAAGAACAGCGTCATCAGGCCATCGTTGATCCACCACTCCAGGGAGCGATCGAGCACGAACCTGCCGACCCCGACCACCAGGTGGGTGTCATGCCAGAAGGCATGAAACGGCGCCGCCCAGGCAGAGTTGGCCACCAGCAGCGCCACGGCCGTGCAAGTCAGCAGGACGATGCCGCTGGACGCCTCAGTCTGCAGGAACCGCCGCAGCGGGTGGAGGATTAGCTGCAGCGCCTTGCGCGGCTTGCGGCGAAGTGATGGTTGGCTGTCCGATGGCTTCGATTGCACGACGTCTCTCCCTCACCCTGTCCACACCCCTTGCATGATAGATAGACTGCCTGAGCCGCAAACCCCTAACCTCCGGGGTCGGCCGACCTTCGAGGAACACTCATGCGCCACCTGAGCATCCGAGCCGGTCTCCTCCTGTGCGTGTTGCTGGGGCCGACCCGCGCAGCGGAGCATCGCGCCGACGTGGTCATCTACGGGGCGACCAGCGGCGGGGCGCTGGCGGCGGTGGCCGCAGCCCGCGAGGGTAAATCGGTCATCCTGCTGCATCCCGACCGACACGTGGGCGGCCTGATTACCGGCGGGTTGGGCGCCACCGATACTGGCAATCGCGCCGGCATCGGCGGTTACTCGCGCGAGTTCTTTCATCGAGTGCGCGAGCATTACGCCATGAAGTTCGGCAAGGATTCCGCCCAGGTGCGCGACTGTTCGGAGGGTTTTCGCTTCGAGCCGCACGTCGCCGCCCTGGTGCTTCGGGCCATGATGCAGGAAGCGAAGGTGCAACCGCTCCTGGAACAACCCCTCGACCGCGTTGAGATGAAGGGAACCCGCCTGGAAGCGATCGTCACCACGCGGGGCGATTTGTTCCGCGGCACCATCTTCGTGGATGCCACCTACGAGGGCGATCTCCTGGCGAAGGCGGGGGTCCGCCATCACGTGGGCCGTGAAGGCACCGAAGTCTACGGCGAGTCGCTCGCGGGCGTGCAGAAGTTCAGCAAGTATCATCAGTTTCCGGTGAAGGTACGCGGCCTCAACGAAGAAGGCAATCTCCTTCCTCTGATCCAAACCGGCCCCCTCGATAAACCCGGGACCGGCGACCGCAAGGTGCAGGCTTACAACTTCCGGCTGTGCATGACCGACAACCCAGCCAATCGCGTGCCCTGGCCGCGACCGCAAGATTACAACGCGGCCCGCTACGAGATCCTGGCCCGCTATCTCGCCGCCCGGCCCGACGTGACAATGGGACAGCTGATGAACCCCATCTTCATGCCCAATCGGAAGACCGATACAAACAACAACGGGCCGATCTCGACCGACCACATTGGCGCGAACTGGCACTATCCCGAAGGCACGCCTGCTGTCCGGGCTCGCATCGTGCGCGATCACGTCGAGTACACCCAGGGGTTATTCTGGTTCCTGGCTCACGACCCCCGCGTGCCTGGGAAGCTGCAGAAGGAGATCAACCGCTGGGGCCTGGCGAAGGATGAGTTCGTGGATAACCAGCACTGGCCCACCCAACTCTACATCCGTGAGGCGCGACGCATGGTGGGTGTTCATGTCATGACCGAGGCGGACGTGCGCACCAACCGGCTGAAGGACGACGCCATCGGGGTCGGCTCGTACAACACCGATTCGCACCACGTGCAGCGCGTTGTCCTTGAGGATGGTTCGCTTCTCAACGAGGGCGACTTCCAGGTAGGTCTGCGCCCATACGCCATCCCGTACCGCTGCCTGCTTCCCCGACCCGAGCAATGCGACAATCTACTAGTCCCGGTTTGCGTGTCGTCGTCGCATGTGGCCTACGGGACCATTCGCATGGAGCCAGTCTTCATGATCCTGGGGCAGGCGGTAGGCGTGGCGGCCTCGTTGGCCATCGACCACAAGGTGCCCGTCCAGAAAGTGCCCATCGACCGGTTGCAGGCCCGGCTTCGCGCCCAGAAGGCGGTGCTGTCACCAGAGGGGTTGTCGGGTGGAGCATCGGCCAGCAGCCTGGATCCGGCGCGATTGAAGGGCATCGTGGTGGATGATACCCAGGCGAAGCTGACCGGAGAATGGAAGCATTCGTCGTCACTGGGCCCTCACGTCGGCGAGGGTTATCTCCACGACAACGACGCCGACAAGGGGAAGCTGCGCGCCCGGTTCGTTCCGAAGCTACCTGCCGCCGGCTCGTACGAGGTGCGTCTGTTCTACACGGCGTCAAGCAATCGCGCGAGCCGGGTCACGGTAGTGGTGTCCACGGGCACGCAGGAAAAGACGCTCCACATCGATCAGCGCAAGGGACCTCGGGGCGACACCGGGCTGCTGCTGGGCACGTTCACGTTCGAGGCTGGGGAGCGTGGCTGGGTTGAAATTCGCAACGATGAGAGCAAGGGACACGTCATCGCCGACGCGGTGCAGTTCCTGGCGCGGTAGAAGTCAGCGATCGCGAGAGGCCCGGCTAAGCAAGGCTCCGAAAGCAGCGCCGGCGAGGATGCCGGTGAACAGGCCGTCGGTCCCTGAGGCGGAAAAGCCGGTGAGCGCCCCGGCCATGCCACCCAGAAACAGACCCACCAGGGCTCGCACCCCCAGGGAATCGATCCGGCTGGCCAGCAAACCCAGGGCGACAGCGACCCCAGCTAGCATGGTGGTTCCAAGCAGGGCAATGCCCAGGATCTTGCCCTCGGCGGGGAAGTGCCAGCCAGCCACCAACCCCAGTACCACGCCGACCACCACGCCGAAGCTCAGGCCATCGACCAGGCCGACGATCAGGGCATGGCGAAGGGGAGAAAGTTCCTGCTGACTCAGGCGGGCAAAGGCGCGAGCGACAGCCAGGCCAAGACCGGTTCCGCCGGCGCGTCCCTCGCGCAGACTGACGAAGCCGACCATTGCGCCAAACAGGCCAAAGAGCAGGCCGAAGCCGGTGATGCCCAGAAGCATCCACAGGAAAAACCGGGTGTGATCATCCACGAGGGGAATTGTAACGGAGAGGAATCAGGCAGGGCAGGGCAGATGTATGGGGCAGCCGGCAGGCGACGAGAAACCCAGGAGGAACGCGACGCCTACCGGCTAGCTCCCTAGGCCAGGATCCGAGTGACCCGGCCCGAGCCGACGGTCTTGCTGCCTTCGCGGATGGCGAACCGCAGATCGCTGTCCATCGCGATTGGCTTGTCGGAAGACAGGGACACCGTGAAGGTCGCCCGGTCACCCGGCATGCACATCTCGACGCCCTCGGGTAGCTGGATTGCTCCGGTGACGTCGGCGGTGCGGAAGAAGAACTGCGGACGGTACCCGCTGAAGAACGGGTTCTGGCGGCCGCCCTCCTCCTTCTTGAGGACGTAGACCTCGGCTTCGAACTGCGTGTGCGGCGTGATCGAGCCGGGCTTCGCGAGGACCTGGCCGCGCTCCACCTCATCCCGCTTGACGCTGCGGAGAAGGACGCCGACATTCTCGCCGGCCCGAGCCTCCTCCATCTTCAGATGAAACATCTCCAGCCCCGTGACGACGGCCTTGCGAGCCTCACGGGCCAGGCCGACGATCTCCACCTCTTCCTTGAGGCGCACCGTGCCGCGCTCGATCCGGCCTGTCACCACGGTGCCCACTCCCTCGACCTGATGCACATTCTCGATGAACATCAGGAACGGCCTCTCCTCGTCGCGGATCGGCAGGGGGATGTAGCTATCCAGCGCTTCCATCAAGTGGTCGATGCAGGCGCAGGCCTCATCGTCCGCCCCCTGGGAGTCCAGAGCCGCCCGGGCGTTCCCGCGCACGATGGGAATCTCATCGCCGGGGAAGTCGTAGCGGTTGAGCAGATCGCGCACCTCCATCTCGATCAGATCGAGCATGTCGGGATCCGGGACCAGGTCGCACTTGTTGAGAAAGACGACCAGGTTGGGCACCCCGACCTGCCGGGCCAGCAGGATGTGCTCGCGGGTCTGCGGCATCGGGCCGTCGTCCGCAGCCACCACCAGTACGCCCCCATCCATCTGAGCAGCTCCGGTGATCATGTTCTTGATGAAGTCGGCATGGCCGGGGCAGTCCACGTGGGCGTAGTGCCGTGTGGCCGTCTCGTACTCCAGATGCCCTGCCGTGATGGTGACGATCTTGTCCTCGTCGCGGATCGTGCCACCCCGGGCGATGCTGGCGTAGGCAGTGACCTCGCCGCCGAAGCGGTGGGCCTGCCGGGCGCTGATGGCGGCCGCCAGCGTGGTCTTGCCGTGGTCGATGTGGCCGATCGTGCCGACATTGACGTGCGGCTTGTTGCGCGTGAACATTCCCCTGGCCATGGGCCAAACTCCTGAGATCTCCCGAACTTCCTCCAGCAACGCGCTCGAGAACGCCCGGGTCGATGCAAAGAGAAGACAGGAGTTGGCCTGGGGAAGTTCGCTCCCATCCTCAGGAGTATCACCCCTGGGACGACATCCTCACCTGGGGGGTGCGATGGATGGTGGCGCGTCCATGCGACTGCATGGTGGCTACCTCCTTCTGCAAGGCGAGGACCGCCTCGGGGTTATCGGCCACCTCGATACTCCAGCGGCAATCCCAGGTGCCACCCGGGGCCAGGGTGCGCACCCGGCCCTGTTGCCGCTCGAAGCCGCGGAAGTTGGGGAAGTTGGTGGCGGGTTCGAGGCCCGTGACGTACCCCTCTTCCAGCGCCATGGTGTTCTTCCACACCGTGAAACAGGGTAGCTCGCGCGTGGGGAAGCGCAGGCAGACCGCCTTGCTGGAGTGGCTGTTCTCCAGCACCGCCAGCGTCTGGCCCCGGTTGTCGGCCAGCAGGTCGTAGACGTAAACCTGCTCAGCAAACCCGGGAGTGGGTGGGCCGAACGTCTCGTAGGTAGAGATGCTTTCGGCTGCCCGGGAGGTCAGAGGACTCATCTCCTTGATGGGAGCCAGAATTCGGCTGCCTGCCTCGAGGAACGGCTGGCCGAACTGCGTGTGGTAGAGCAGCTGCATCTCTGCGGGACGGGCGCCCCGGTTGGTGACGCGGTCATGAATGACGAGGCGGTTGGAACCAGGCACCGTGGTGTAGGTTGTGCGGAGGCGAAGCTGCGGGAAGAACAGGCAGCCCTCGTCCACTTCTCCGGTGACCGAAAGCTCGTACGGCGGATCCAGGCTGACCGACACTTCAACCGCGCTGGCCGGCAGATTGGCGATGCGCCCGTGCAGCGTCAGCAGGGCCCGCTGGGTGGCGCCGCTGGCGTCGGTCCAGACATCCTCGCCGGGAGGACCATTGAAGGCCAGGCCACAGCGGCAGAGTAGCTCGTCGAAGCCGGAGAGCCAGCCAAGCCCGCCCCGATCGGCGAGGTTGACATACTTGGGATGCACCGGTCCCTCGACGGGTGCGCGCCAGCCCAGGGGCAGGCCGTGGTAGTCGCCGCGCCATAGGCCCATGCCCCGGGTCGGCAGGACGGAGAACGAGAGCGCTCCGTTGTGGACCTCGATCAGATCGACGCCATCGCGAAGGCCACCTCGCAGCGTTCGTTTGCGGATCGACCAGTCGTGCGGCGTGTTCAGGCGAAGGGAATCATTGCTGGCAGTGAAGCTATCGAGCCAGACATCGCCGTGCGCATCGGTCAGAATCCAGGTCTTGTAACGTGTCATCGATCAGGTCACTCCCGCCGCGGCCGCCTCGGCCTGGCTACGCTCGAATTTCTTGCCTATGAACAGAAAAGCGACAGCCGCTCCCAGGACCACAAGGGCAGTGATGCCAAAAAACGGCCCCGGTAGCAACGGCCCGCGCTCGGTCACTGCGTCGCGCAGCGACCCGCCATAAAGCGGCATCCACTGGGTGTTGAGGAAGTTCCCCAGGGTGTTTGTCAGCAGGAAGCAGGCGGTGACGAAGCCTTTCATGCTACGCGGAGCAGCGGTGTAGGCCAGTTCCAGCATGGTGCCGTAGAGCAACACCTCGCCCAGCGTCAGCACGATGTAGGCGATTGTCGGCCAGAGGATCGACACCTTCACCCGGGCCACTTCCACGAGTTTGTCGCCCTGCAGGATCTCGTCGGTCTGCCCCTGCACGAGGAAACCCGCCACTGACATGATGCTGATGCTCGCTGCGGTCAGCAAGAAGCCGGCCAGGACCTTACGCATGGGGGTGAAGATCCGTACCTTCGGATCGAGCCGGGAGAAGAGCCAGTTGAAGGTCGGGATCGACAGGATGACCACGAGGGCGTTGAGGAACTGCAGGTGGTCGGGAGCCATCGGCCGGTCGCGGAAAGGAATCTTCATGTCCACGTAATCGCGGATGAATGCCACCCAAAGGGTGTCGTTGTGCTCGTAGCCGAACCAGAACAGCACCACGAGGGCGAAGATCCCGAAGAGCTGCCCGACGGTTTTCCACTGGAGACGACGTTCCTCGGGAGTGAGGGTGTGGTGTTCCAGAGTCTCCCTGGCATAGAACGGCTTGCCGGCAGCGAAAATGGCCAGCGACAGAACCATGAGCCAGGCGGGAAAGGCAAACGCCACCGCGTAGGCAGACTGCAGTAGTTCCGGCGTGGCGAACTCGGACACCTGCTTGCCGGCCAGCAGTCCTTGCTCGGCGACGGCACGTTCCTCAGCGGTGAGGTTATTGAGGATGTACCAGTCGCGCACCTCGGGCAGGCACAGCATGGAGATCAACGCGCCGATGTTGATCGAAAAGTAGAACCACATGAAGGCAGCGCTGCGGAGTCGTTCCTGGCCGGGACGTAACTGGTCGTAGGTCTGGCCCATCAGCGTGGAGATGTTCGGCTTGATGACGCCGCTACCCCCTGCCAGCAGAGCCAGCGCCACAATCAGGGCCGTCTCACTGGGAAAGCCAAGGATGAAGTGCCCGGCGACATACGGCACCGAGAATCCAACGATGGTCCAGTAGCGTCCCAGCCAGCGGTCGGCGATGTAACCACCGAGCAGGGGCAGGAAGTAGCACGCCATCTTGAAGTAGGAGTACCAGGGGCCTGCCGTGGTGTCGGCCATTCGCAGCGCCTGGGTCATGTACAGAAACAGGATGGCGCGCATGCCGTAGTAGGAACTGCGCTCGGCGAATTCGCCCCAGAAGAAGAACCAGATCGCGGGCGGGTGCCCCTTCGCGGTGGGAGGGATCTCGTCCGTGGCTGAACTCGCCTGTTCGAGCATGCTCATGGCTGGTTCACTCCTGGGTAAAGTCGCGCGGGGTGTAGAAGAACGCTCGCAACCCAAAGATCACTGCGGCACCCACCGACAACCAGGTGAAGGCCCAGAAGAAGTCGACCGGTTTAAGACCCTTGAACCCGGCCAGGAAAGCGACCAGGACGTTGCCCAGCGTCACCGACAGCAGCCAGAACCCCATCACCGTGGACTTCATCTTCTTCGGCGCCTGCGTATAGGCGAACTCTAGCCCGGTGATCGACACCATCACCTCGGCGATGGTGATGATGACGTACTGCACGATCTGCCAGCCGAACCAGATGGAACCCTTCGGAGCCGCATCGATATAAGCCTGCAGAATCGCCGTCGCCGCGAATGAGGCGGCCGTCAGATACATGCCGATCGTCATCCGGCGCAGCGGTGTGGTTTCGATGCCGAGGCGGTCCACGAGACGATAGACGAGGTTCATCACTGGGATCAGGAGCATAACCAGGACCGGGTTCATGGCCGGCACCTGGGAAGCCTCGAGCTTGACGTTCGGGATACCCAGGAACGCTCCGTTACCTTGTCCCCAGAGCCACAGATCCATCTCGCCTGCCTGAGTGATCCAGGTGGAGGAGTGCTGATCGAACAGGGCCCAGAACACGCTGACGAGAAAGAAGATGGAGACGATCTTCAATACAGCCACGGGCCCCTCGGTTGCGTGCTCGCCGAAGCGCTCAACTCCGGGGCGCCAGAACCAGTGGCGTGCCAGCGGCGTCGTCTGGGGTGAAGATGTCGTTCCGGGAGTGGCCATACCCAGGTGAGATTTCAGAACGTGGAACATGATGGCCAGGAAGCCATCGTCTGGCGCGATCTTCTGACGCACTGCGAAGAGGTACAACCCCAAACCGAGGAACGAGAGCGACACTGCTCCCAGAACCAGATTCCGGAGTAGAGCATCGTGGATGGAATGCTCCACCAGTTCAGGTGTGACAAAGAGATGGCCCACAGCAAGGAACAGCGACACCGAGCAGGCAGTGTCAAGCAGACCGATGCTTCCACCCGGCTTCGGTGGCACATGGACAAACTTGTGGCGGCCCAACCAGAAGATGAAGGTGGCCAGGAACATCAACACGCCGGGAAGACCGAAGGCGATGCTCGTGCCGATCCGCAACGATAGTTGCTTGAGTTCTGCCTCGTCGGTCACGCCTTCGGCCAGGCCAGGAAACCATCCCAGCACCAAGGCACCCGAGTAACTGCGCAGGTAGGGGATCAACAGCGTGGCGAAGAACGAACCGAAGTTGATGCTGAAGTAAAAGATCTGGTAGATGGTGCGGACGAGATGTTGATTGGCCTTGCCGAACTGATCGCCGACGTTGGCCGAGACGCACGGCTTGATGCCACCCGAGCCGACGGCGATTAGGGCCAGGCCCAGGTACATCCCCCAGACGTGGTTCTCGAACGCTGACAGCACCGCATGGCCGGCACAGTAGACCAGCGACAGATAGAGAATCGTCCGGTACTTTCCTGCCCAGCGATCGGCGATCAGGGCACCGATCATTGGCAGAGCATACACCCCGGCCATGAAGAGATGCACCGTCTGGGTGGCGAAGCGGCGAGAGTCATCGAGGGCGAACTGCAGGACGAAGAGCGAGGTAAGATGCACCTGCAGGATGGCCCGCATGCCGTAGTAGCTGAAGCGCTCGCAGGCCTCGTTCCCAACGATGTAGGGCACGCCTGGGGGCCAACCCTTGTTGGTGTGGTCCGGGACCGTCTGGTAGCCCTCGGGAGTGCGATCCTCCGCAAGGCTCGTGGAACTGGATGCAGCCATCGTCGGTTTCCCTTCGAGCGAACTCAGGATTTGCGCCGGAGTGTCACGCGCCAGGGACGCCTGGCGGCAACCACCTCCCAGGGGGGCGAACTTGCGAACGCCTTGTGCCGGGCGACGGCGTTCTTCGGTTGGACATCCCCGGCGTGCAGGTGCAGCCCATAGCGCAGCACCTGCGGAGAGGTTCGCTCGAGGGTAACGGCATCGCGAAGTGTGAACGCCGGTGACATCCAGCCGTCATCACGGACGTGCCAGCTGGAGGGATAGTTAATGTTCGACGGATGGTCGAACCAGGTGATACCTTCCCAGGTGGTTCCCACGATGGGCCCACTGTAATCAACCCAGTCGGCCTGGCGGGTGAAGAGAGCCTTTTCACCGGTGTCGCCGACGCTGTTGCGGAGTCGCCCGCCGCCGTACTGCGCGCTCAGACTGGCGGCCACGCGCAGGCCCATCAGCCCGAAGTTGGTCTTGTCGAACTTCAACTGATGCAAAGGCGTGGTCAGGCGGCACTGCAACTCGATCCAGGATTCCTTGCCGTCGAGAGGTCGCAGCACCGTGATCAGGTCGAGGTGCAGGAGAGTCGATTTGTGTGCATCGATCCAGGCCAGGCGCACCACAATGCCGGCCTCGTCGTCGCCATCCTGGTAATGGACCCAGGCCTCCTGTCGTACCTGGGGCGGCACCGTCTTCTGAGCCCAGAAATCGACGCCGCCCACACCGGTGTGCGCGAACCAGAAGGAGTTGTGGTGATCGTGATCAGGCGCGGCGGGGTGCCCCATGCGCGTCAACGAACGTCCCGAGGGGCCGACCAAAGGGTAGAAGAACGGCCGGGGGTAGCGCGCGGCGTGATGCCAGCGGAGTCGCTCCACACCCTCGACCTGAAATGACACCTGGTCATCAGGCAGCGGAACGATTTGAACGCGAGGCACGGAGTATGGCATGTCCCGGAAGTATGTCTGGAGGAAGTCAGGTTTCGGACGATTGTAGCGACAGAGGCTCTCCTGAGAAAGGAGAATGTCGCACGGTCCGATCATCAGTTCCTCTCAGAAAAAATCGGAAAAGTCATCACAGACCGACATCCACCCCGTATGTGCTGGCGTGAGCGAAACGACAACCGGACCTGACTCCTGAACATCGTTCGCCCTACTCGCCCTGGACCAACAATCGTCTGGCCCTGGCGATCAACGAGGCAAGACCTCACTCAATCCTGAAACTAAACTCGATGGAAGGAACTTGACCATGCAGCACAGCAAGAGCGGTTTCATGGCGGGGATGGTGGCGGTGGCCCTGGTCGCTCTGACGGGCACGGCCCGGGCCGAGGACTGGAAACTCGGTGTCGCCCTGGTGCGAAACGCCGGTGGCGGTGTACGGATCGCTCGCATCTTCGATGGCAGCCCGGCCCAGGCGGTGGGGTTACGACCCGGCCACGTCATTCTGACCATCGACGGCACCCTGTACAACGATCCGCACGAGGTGCGCAACAAGGTGTTCAACGAGTCGAGTAGCTCGCTCAACATCGTCTACCAGGAAGGTGGCTCGTTCTACCAGGTGACCGCGGAGCTGGAAGTCGTCGCTGCCACCCCAGCGGTGGAAGCCTATGGCAGCTCTCCAGGAAGCAGCCCCCGCAAGGTCACGAAGATCCAGGCCAAGGGGCTGAAGAGGAAGAAGGTGTCGGATCCGCGTCGGTAATTGAAGCATACACCCTGACTACATCCGCCCCCACCCCTCGCTTCGCCAACGAGGGGTGGGGGCCTTTCTGTGCGCCATGCCTGCTGACCAGAGACCCTCATCGAAATCTAATCATGCCCGCGCAGGCGCACCGGGTACAATGGCGGGATTGCATGTGCGCCTGGCCCATTGGATCTGCATGTCTTTTCTACACCAACTCGAACTGATGCTCCGGGCACGGAGTCCGCTCATCGTGGTTTCGACCATCGAGGAAGGCCGTGCACTTGGGCTGATTCGTCAGGTGTGTGACACCATCAAGCATCCCTGCCTGACATGGGACCTGGCCGAGGGGTTCGTCCCATCTGCCAGCGGCACAGCCACGCTCAATCTCCGCGATCCGCTGCAAGCGCTGGAGTTCATCGATCGAGCGGACGGCGATGGTCTGTTTGTCCTGCGCGACTTCCACGATTGCTGGACCAGTCCGGTGGTACGCCGCAAGTTGCGGTCGCTGGTCCAGCGTCTACCCTTCAGTCGAAAGTCGCTGCTTATCACCACCCCGGTGGTGCAACTTCCAGAAGAGCTGCGAGACGATGCGATTGTCCTCGACCTGGCGCCGCCGGGTGCTCCGGAGCTGGAGGCGGTGCTCGACCGGCTGGGCAAAACTCCGGGCGTGGCCATTCAACTGACGCAGGCCGGCCGCGAGAAGATGATCCAGGCAGCGCGGGGACTGACCACAAGCCAGGCGCAGCGCGCCTTCGCCCGGGCCATCGTCGAGGGTGGCGTCCTGGGGGACCGCCACATCTCCCGGGTGCTGGAGGAAAAACGCCACATCGTCCGGGAATGCGCCGGGCTGGAGTTCTACCCAGCCGAGGGGAACAACGCGGACGTTGGCGGATTGACACAGCTCAAACACTGGCTCGCGCTGCGCAGTCGCTCTTTCACGCGCGAGGCGCGGGAATATGGGCTGCCGGCACCTCGTGGGATCGCCCTGGTAGGGATCCCGGGGACGGGCAAGAGCCTGGTAGCGCGGATGATCGCCGGGTCGTGGCAGATGCCCCTTTTTCGCCTCGATGCCGGCGCGCTATTCGGCAGTCTGATCGGCGAATCCGAGGATCGGACCCGGCGCATGCTCCGCGTGGCGGAATCCGCGGCACCAGCGGTGTTATGGATCGATGAGATCGAAAAGGCGCTGGCACATGGCGGGCTCGACGCTGGCACCAGCTCCCGCGTCTTCGCCACACTGCTCACCTGGATGCAGGAGAAAACCGCGCCAGTCTTCGTGGTGGCCACCGCCAACGATACTCGTCAACTGCCGGCCGAGCTTCTGCGCAAAGGCCGCTTTGACGAAGTGTTCTTCCTCGACCTTCCATCGGCGGAGGAACGCCGCGAAATCCTGGCCGTCCACCTGCGTCGGCGCGGCCGCGTCCCAGAGAAGTTCGACCTAAATCATCTGGCCCAGGAAACCGATGGCTTCGTCGGGGCCGAGTTAGAGCAAGCAATTCTCGACGCCATGCACCTGGGGTTCAACCAGAGCCGGGAGTTTACCAGCGACGACATTGGCCAGGCTGTTCGGCGACTAGTTCCCCTGTCGGTGGCTCAACGCGAAACCGTCGAAGCCCTGCGTAACTGGCTCAAGGAGGGCCGCGCCATCTCCGCGTCTTCTCCCCCAGCGCTCAACCTTTCCTGATTGATCCTCCCGGGCGAACTTCAGTCTTTTTTTTATCTCAAGTTTCTCGTATGGGCCTCTGCACGAAATAGGTCTCAGGACGGCCATGCCTTTCCACGCATTCGCCTCCATCTACCTGGTTGGAGGTGGACGGAGAGGCAGGTTTACCGGGATCCAGAAGTCGGAGTGTCCGTCATGCCCTCGAGCCAAGTTCGCACCATCATCATTGCCTTCCTGGGACTCTGCCTCTGGTCTTCCATGGCCAGCGCGCAGTCGGTGCGGGTGATCAAACTTGTCAAGGACACCCCGGCACCCTCGTTGGAGGTGGTCCCTGCGACGCCCCCAGTGCCCCCCACCGCCCCTATTCTCTCCAGTGGCTCGCCTCCAGTTGCTACACCTCCGGTCGAACCGGGCGCGGTGAAGATGATCAAGATCACCCGGGGAGACAGCAAACGGGTTCTCGAATTGACTGCCACAGGTTCGGATGCGAGGCCTGCTCGCCTGCCGGACGCGCAACCGCGCACCACCAGCGAACCGATCATCGATCGACCCGGTATGCCAGGCGTCCAGCCGCAGTTGATCTTGGAGAATCCCCCTTCGGCCACACCGCGTCCCCTTCCTTCCATCATTGAACCCATGCCTCCAACGCCCCCACCGCCCCCGCCGGGTATCCAGGCCCGGCCTCAACCCGGCCTCGAGCCAAAATCAGCTCCGGTAGTCCCGGCGTTGCCACCAGCCGAGCATCCCTCACCCATGACGACGAACCGCGTGTCTGCCACTCCCGATGGCCCCATCTTCTGGTTCAGCACCGAGGCCCTTCTGTGGTGGATGCGGAGTCAGTCGGTTCCGTCTCTGGTTTCCAATGGGACCCTGTTCAACCTGGGAGATGTGGGCCTGAACGCCGACGTGCGCTCGGGAGCGCGATTTGCCGCCGGCATGTGGATCGACGAGGAACGATCGGTAGGGTTCCTGGGCGAATACTTCTTCCTGGAACGCTCGACTGACTCGCTCGGCATCAGCATGAACAGTGCCTCCCTGAGCCGTCCTGTGATCTCGATCACCGATCCACCCACCATGGCAGTGGCACCGATGGCGAGCAACCTGACTGTAAGTGGAACGGCCTCGGCGGTGGAGGGAGCGAGTGGTCTTCTTCGGTTCCGTCTGCTGCGCGCTCAAACCCAGAATTGCGTCCCCTGGTGGCGCATGGATGTGCTCGGCGGCTACCGGTTCCTGGGCCTGGCCGAGTCGCTGACCTTCACGGAGCAGGTTGGTTCACCAGGCATGCTGACCCGGGAGGATGTCTTCCAGACGCGGAATCGGTTCAACGGCTTCGACCTTGGCCTGGTCAACGAGTTCAGCCAGGGGCCTTTCTCGCTGGAGGTCACCACCCGCCTGGCCATGGGCTGGATGGACCAGCAGGTGAACTTGATGGGTGCGACCACAAGTAGCATTCCCGGCCTGGTCTCTCCGGGGGGCACCCTGGTACAGGCCTCGAACATGGGCAGCTATCGACGTAGCGAGGGAGCTGTCCTGCCAGAGTTAGGCGTCACCCTGGGCTGGCAGATCGCTCCCTACTTGCGGCTATCGACCGGCTATAACCTGATTTACGTCTCTGACGTCGTCCGCCCGGGCGACCAGGTAGACACCTCTCTGGTGCAGGCGACCACACCTGGAGCCGCCACCTCCCCGGGGTTCGCCTACCGCACCACCGACCTGTGGTTGCAGGGTCTGAAGCTGGGCCTCGAACTCAAGTACTAATCAAGAAGGATGAAATCCCGAACCCCGTTCCAGCGCTCTTGCCAAGCCCACGGAACGCCCTCTATATTTAGGAAAGTCATCTTGGCGGCGTAGCTCAGCCCGGTCAGAGCAGCGGCTTCATAAGCCGCGTGTCACTGGTTCAAATCCAGTCGCCGCTACTAGCAAAAACACCCGGTGAGAGATCACCGGGTGTTTTTCGTTTCCCACCATCATCTCAGCACTTACGGCGACGATATCACCCTCAACTGGCGAGGAGTTTGGCCTCCACCCTTGCACTGAACGGCTGTTCTTGACAGGATGGTGTTACACCAGGTGTTACACCTTCTCCATCGAAGGGCATCAACCGTGGCTGACAACCTACCTATCCACAAGCATCAAGGTCCGCTTCCGTAGACGACGGAACAAACAAAAGGTCCTGGCGAGGAGCCGACCACCAGCTATACCCTCTACCGGGCGCGAGTTCGGCAAGAAGCGGTTCTTATCACTCGGCCAGTTCGCCACCAGAGCCTTTACCGAGCGGATGGCCGCCGAGAAGGAGAAGGAGCTGAACTCCCCGATGCAAGCCGCCAGGCGATCCGACCAGCCTCCCGGGCCGACTTCGTGAAGGCGTACCTCAACGAAACCTACCCCGGGCCACGAGCTGCCCCCGAAGGACCGCGGCGCGTAAAATCCGCCTCATGGAAGAAGAGCCTGGGAACCATGAAGCGGGAGAAACTGGGCATTTGGCCACTTCGAACGCATCTGCAAGCCCGGATGGTGCCACGAGATTACCGCAGCGGATCGCGACCACTACATCACCTACCGGCCTGGCGAGGTGGGCTCGGCGAGCACAGCCGATGCTGAACTACGGGTGCTGCACACCTTTTGCGAGCTGATGGCGGAGCCGCGAGCACCGCAGCAAGAGCGACAACCCGTTCGCGGGCAAGGCCAGGGTGGATGACAGGCGGCATGACACAAGGCGAGGGGCAAGGAGGCGAAGGCGAAACACTACACCCTGGAGGAGATACGCAATGCCGTTGCCGCTGGTTGACAAGGAGGCGTGGATGACCTGGGAAGGCAGAAGGTTCCGTACGCTGGTGTACTTCGTTGGGCTTCACCGGCTGCCGCCTCAACGAGGCCTTGCACCTGGAGTGGCAGGACGTGGACCTCGCGCGCGGCGTGGCCTGGTTGTGCTACAAGGTAGAATGACCTCAAAACCGCCGGCTCCGAGGCTCCCCTTTTGGGCTGCCTGGACAGACTCCTGACGTGATCCGCGAATGGGAAAAGGAAAGACCTGTGCGTGGGTCTTCCCCAATTCGCGGAAGAAGCCCTGAAGGGTGGGGCGCCCGGTTACCGACCGTTCGACCAGATGCAGGCCCTCGGCGAGCGGGCCGGGGTCACCGCAGCGAACTTCAAGAAATTCAGGCATTCACCACGGGCGCACGGCAAGCAGCACTTCGGCATGACTGCCGAACAGATGCGCGCAGCTCAGACATACTACTACTGAGACGCAGAAGCACTACACACGATGACCTGACCAAACCTCCGAAAATGCCATGAGAGCTGTTGATTTTGAAAGGTAGGTTCGACAGGTTTGAAGGCGGACCTTGAACCATCAAATCCAGTTCTCCTGTGTTCGATGGTCGAAGCACCTGGGCGCGACGCGATTTCGATCATGGAAACTTCGACGAGCGAGACTTCAGCGTTCGTTGAAGAACTCGCCTCTCTGACATCCTGAGCCAAGCCGCAGGAGTAGTTCAACAGGAGCCGGGGATACAGACCTGCCAGTCGGATAAGCAATCACCGCTCCTCGCGGCGTATGGAAGCACCCATGCTTTGCGTCCACTTCCCCAATACCGAGCGGGCTGTACTGGAGTCGTACTCCGGCGACCGCCGACCGCAAGCTCCGCGACCGACTCCAGGTCGTGCTGATGGCGGGCGCGGGGGACTGCGGCCCGCCGAGATCGTGCAGACGCTCCAGGTGAGCACCCGGACGGTGCCTCGCAGGCTGAACCCCTACCTGGAACGCGGGCTCGACGGGCTCCGGCCCGGCAAGGCGAAGGGGGCGCACGCCGAAGGTGCCGGCGTCCCTGGCTGACGAGGGATGGGGTGGGTGATCGGCGGCCCGGCGTCCTGCGGGCTGGACCGGGCGAACTGGACGTACGCCGAACTGGCCGATTCACCTCCGCAAGAAGCACAGCATCGAGGGCCAGCTGGTCCGCGCATGTCCGCTTCGGCAAGAAACTCGGCGTTCGTGCGTACCGGCCGAGGTACCGCCTGCTGCGGGCCGCCCTGGCCAAACAGGACAAGGCCCACGGGTTGTTGGCGGCGCTGAAAAGGGCGGAGGCCGGCGAGTTCGTCCTGTTGAGCTGCGGGACGAGCCCGCTTCTCGATGGTGCCTACGCTGGTCGGCACGCTCGGGGTGAAAGGGCACCGGCCGGCCGCCGGGACGTGGGACAACAAGGGCCTGCTGTACGTCTTCGCGGTGGTCAACGTGGTCACCGCCGGAGTACACGCCAACACGCTGAGCCCGAAGGACGCCGCCCGAAGGACCAGCCTGAACAAGACGCGGCGGCTGTACCAGGCGTTCTCGGACCACCTGCGGCACGTCGGCAGGCACTACCCGGAATCTCGCATCACGGATGGTGTTGATGATAGACAACGCGCCGGCATGCAGGCAACCCAGTACGCGGGCACTGGGGCCCCCCAGTGGAGTTGTACCTGAATAGTCCGTGCCTGCATGTGATCGAGTGGTTCTGGCGGCTGCCGAGGCGTCGGGCCGGACGCACCAACAGCTATTCGATACACTGGCCGACCTGAAGCACTCCATCCGCAAAAGCCTTCGATACTTCCAGACGCTGCGGCATCGGGTCGCCCTCGCTCGTCAATAGCTGCTACCCTGACCGAAACCGGACAGCGTCACCGTCCCCGTGAATGAGATCATTTCAAGCGAGGCGTACCCTCCACCGTCACACGGGCAGGAGATGTCCGCGTTATCAGTGGGACCGTCATCCTCGAAATCGAGGAGGGTATATGAGTAGAGATGCGCGAATCGTCGTTCGGAACCGGCGGAAAGCAGATTTTCAGTTTTCTCACGGTCGTATGACTTTTCCCCACTGGGTTTTCATTTTTCAATGCGTGTGGTAAAACGGTCCGAGTATTCGATACACTCCTTCCTTCTATCCTGCAAATTGAGATATTCCCACCTCGTATCGCCATGCAACCTGAAGACCTTCAAAGGCGCCGGAATCCTACCGCTCCCAGCTCGCGCCTGTTAGCCGGGTCCGCCTAGATCCACGCTTGCGGGAAAAGTGCGTGGATCCATCGGATCTGGTGCAGGAATCGCTGGTCAAGGCCTATGCCAATCTTTCGCAGTTCCAGGGCAGCGGGCTACCCCGGAGCAACTGTACGGCTGGGTTCGGCGGATCCTGGCGAACGAAATGGCCCTGGCGATTCGACGTTACATCGGGGGCCCGCGCTACCTGGAACGGTCGTTGGAGTCGGTCTCGAAGAATCCTCGCTACACCCTTGAGCGGTGGCTGGCGGATCTATCGAGAGAACCGATGGCCCTGGTGATACAACGCGAGCAGATTGCTCGCCTGGTCGCGGCCTTCACTTCGCTTTCGGAAGATCAGCGTACGACGTGGAACTGCGCATTCGCAGGGTATGTCCCCTCCTGAGATTGCAGTCCCCAGGGTAAAACCATGAAGCTGCCGTGGCGGGTCTGTCACTAGGCGGGAAGAGGACTCGAGAAAATTACGAGGAAGTGCTTATCGAGGAGTCAACCGAAGTTCACCTACCTGGCCCGCCCTTGGGAACGGTCTGAATGAAGCAATGATCGTGTACCACGAGGCTCCCTGAATCGATCGCTGGCCGAGAGTACCTTGCTCGACAACGAGTACGACTCGCGTGACAGTCGCCCAGCGTCCTGAACAGGAGGAGTGATCATGCCCGGACATACCGCCGAGGAGGACCGGTTGGATGCAGTGCTGGCCTGGTGCTTCGAGCGAGAGGCGGCAGGAGAAGTCATCGACTTCAGGCTCTGTGCGAGCGTCATCCCGATCTGGCTGATCATCTGCGCGCTTTCTTTCCGCGGATCAACGTCCCGTCGGCTGACCGACCCCTGCGCGCTCCTCGCAGTTCTCCGAAGGCAGATACGGCCCCGCGCGCCCGAACCTGTTCCCAGGCAGGCTCAGGCGAGGTGCTGGGCGATTACGAGGTGCTGGAGGAACTTGGCCGTGGCGGCATGGCTGTTGTCTATCGAGCCCGCCAGCGGAGTACGGGTCGCGACGTGGCTCTGAAACTGCTGGCCGGGGAAGGAACAGAGGTGGAGCGTTTCACCCGGGAGGTGGAGGCGACGCGCAACTGGATCATCCCATGGGATATCCATTTACGAGGTGGGCCAGCAGGAGAGTCGGCACTTCTTCTCGATGCGGCTGATGGCGAGGCACGCTGGCGGCCCTGTTACGAGACGGGCCCATCGAGCCGCGACGGCTGCGGCAAGCCTCCTGGAAAAGGTGCTCGAAGTCGGCCTACGCCCATCAAAGGTGGCATTTTGCACCGCACTCAAGCCGGGCACTGTCCTGCTCGACTCCACTGGTGAACCGTGCGTGGCAGACTTCGGTCTGCATGCGGAGTCTCGAAGGGGATGCCAGCCTGACGCACACAGGGTGATTCTGGGCAATACCGGCTTACCTGGCCCCAGAACAGGCCCGGGCCGGGCGACACGTCAGCACGGCGGCAGACATTTACGGACTGGGAGCGATTCTTTACGAGGACTGGCCGGCTCGGCCACCCCACGTGGGCCAGAGCAAGCTGGAGTGCAGTACTGGCAGCCTGCATGACGACAGTCCTGCCGCGGGCGTTGCAGCTGCGTGGATCGATCTGGAAACGGTGTGCCTGAAGTGCCCGGAACGCGAGCCCGAAAGGCGTTGCTGAATCGGCGGCGGCGTTGGCGGACGATCTGGGCCGCTGGCTGCGGGGCGAGCCGGTGGCAGCACGACCGGTGGGCCGGACCGAACGGCCTGGCGGTGGGCGAAACGTCATCCACAAGCCGGCCATCTTGTTGTCTATCCTTGTACCTTGACCCGGGAGAACGACCATCACCCTCTGGCGTAACGCGGTTGCTGTTGCAGAGCAGGCACGCCAGAACGCCGCCCAGGCCGACCAGCGAACCCGGACCGCACGGGAGGCACTCAAGTCGTACACCGCCGCGGCCGCTCAGCTGTTCCGCTCGCCGGACCAGGCCACCCCAGGAGCGAGAGGCACCAGCTCGTGGTCTGGAATCCTTATATTCAGGTGCTCGCCGAAGGCAGCGATACTCCGGACGAGGAGGACGAAGCTGCTTACTCCACCCTGCGACTGGCGAACGGCATGAAGGGTATCAAGGAGACCACAGCAGCCGAGCTGGCCTGTCGGCGAGCGGTGGAGACACCGCAACGACTAAACGAATCTACCTCGATCGCGGCAAGTTTGCCCATCATCTGGCGGAGGGAAGCATCCAGCTGGCCGGGGTGCTGTGGAATCCCTGGGCGAGACGACGAAGGAGGTCGAATCTGCTCGCCAGGCTGTACGCGTGGCCGAGCAACTGGCTGAGCGGAGATCAGAGGTGGCGGAGTATGTCGGGATGTGTGCTGCTATTCAAGGAGCACTGGGGATTCAGCTGGTTCGGATTGGGGAGATTATCCCGGGGGAGAACGAATTCCTGCAGGCGGCCGTAGATGGCCGCCAGGAAGGCGCTTCGCCGCCAGCCGGAGCACTACGGCCTCGTTATAGCGACACCGGGCTACCGTAGTGATCCGCCACGTGAACGCAGTCTTTGCTCACCATTGCGATCTGGATCGCCACGCCGCCCCCAGCCATTGGTCATGATGATCGCAGAGGATACCGTCCGCGACCGCCAACTGATCAGCCCGGCTGCTTGAACGCATTGAAAAAGGACTTCTGGCAAGTGGATTACTTTGGGCGAGGCAAGAACGATGCTCGGCGGTTTCATGGTCGACGGAACTCACTGGCGAAATAGTCGCCGCAAACCAGCTGATCTAGTAGCCGCCCACGACCATGCCATGGCCCTCTTCGGAACTAGGCCTGATCACCGAGAACGATTCTGAGGCAGTCGGCCGGGGTTCTCGCGCTTTTCGCGGGGCCATCGAACCAACCGCTGATCGACCGTCCACACCTGCCTCCCCGAGTGTTTCGAGCCCATCTGCTCGCCTATTGCCCAAGCCCGGCCGTTCGCAATCCCCAACTGGTACTGGCACCAAGCGCGGCCAGGCCGTTGCCGCCGATCCCGGACCTGCGGAGTCTGGGAGACATCGGCAGATTGCCTGTGCGAGACAGGAGCGTATCCACAGAGGCGATTACGCTCAACCGTCAGCAACCGGGTCGGGAGATCGCTGGACGGAGGACCAATGCGGCCTTCTCCACCATGCCCAGTAGCTGGCCAGTACAGGAGATCGTGCTGCCGCGTGTAAACGATTGCAGCAGGCCGAACTGCTGTTCCGCCAACTCGAAGAGAGTAGCCTCGAAGCCAGTCTTTCCGAGATCGTGTTTGGCGTCAGGTCACGGGCAGTCCGCCACCACCCTCTGTGGCCCGCATCGGAGAGAGAATACGATGCCCGCTCCCTGTTTCAGCATGAGCGATGATCGATTGCGCGCGGTCACCTGGGTGGTCAACAAGAGTGTGATGGCGTCGAGATCTGCCTTTCGCAGTAGAGATACCGTCATCGGAAAAAGAAATAGAACAATTCAACGCGGTCTGATGAGCGCCAGCGCATCTATCCCTATAAAGAGACGATTTTTGCACATCAAGTGTGTTACCACCTCACGGCCGCACTGGTTCATGTGTGAACCTCGCGCCTCAAATTATCGTTCTAGCCTGACCGAAGTGATTGTCCTTACTCCCACTCATTAGTTCATGGTGCTGCATCATACGTGATAACCACTGCACAAATTTGCGGAATGATCTTTGGGATGAATTCAGCTTCAAAGGGAATCGTGATGCTGGCTGGTGAATGCGGTTAAAGGGCCGCTACAATTCGCTTGCTCGGATTGATCTGCCAGGAGTTTATTCCCAAAGCGCGGTTGTCTGGAAGTTCCAGCCGGGTTTCGATCTGATGATATCCGAAAGTGTTTTCAACCTTACTTTCTACCCACGGCGAAGGAGCAGGTTCTTTATTACGGCTATCATGACGTTCCGGCCAACTCGGCATCCTGTCCTCAGACGACGACCGATTCACAAAAACCACTCAGACGAACCGAACACGATTAATCTCGGTGCGTTCTGCACAGTTGCCCAGGCTACATATTCATCCCGGAGAGGAGATTACCTGGGCGCATGGCAAAGCCTGGCATACCACAGGAAGAATAGAATGGGTGCAGGGACGACCGAGTTAGTACTGCTTGTTCGATGTCCGCTGAATCCCTGGTTCATGGCGCCATTGACCCTGATACTTGCGGATCAATCCTTTACAAGTGTATCTCTTGTTCTTTCAGTGGTGACGCCAGAAATCGCTGCGGGCGTACTGGAGGCCTCGCTGGAACTGGTGGGCCTTGACTGGCCTCGCCTGCTGGGCCCTGGCCATGCATCCGGATAGGGTAGTCCAACCGAGGCGCGGGAGTAGTACCGCCGATCAGTGCGTAATCGTGGAGAAGGACTCATACCAGCGAGACGACCCCCGCATGGAGACGACTGAGCGGGAGGTGGCGGTGACGCTGGATTGCGGACATAAGAGCGTTCGGTGGGTAGGCGCGAATTGCACAAGTAACAGGTAGTGGGCAACTGCAGGTACGCAGGGGAACTGCCGGTAGCTTTGGGTGTTCGTGGTGTTCAATCGTGTTGGACGGCTGCCAGGGTGATGAAGTCAGACAGCTGGGTTCTGGTGGCGATCCGGAATTATTCTCTGAGCAGCGCGCGGTCTGAGTTCCGCCGCGCCGCGCATCTCTACCAGCATGTGATGCTTCAAAACACCGGGGCCACTTTATGTGACCAGGTGAAGGTTGGCTATTCGATTGTTTCGACGCAAGGAGCGTTCGCCCCATGATTTCCATCGGTAGCCGGTCCTCTCCCTTGGGATCATCTACTTCAGCCAGCCACCTCGCGACGCAGGATTTGTTTCACCGGACACGCCTGCTGGAAACTCCCTTCCTTGTATTGACCCGGCCGAGGTTCGCCGCAATCTGACTACGCTCCAGAACGCGTTCGCTGGGATTGATCTGTTCTACGCAGTCATGTAACCCCCATCCCGCTGTGGTGGAGGAGGTGCGGCGAGCGGGGAGTCGGTATTGACCCCGCTTCACCTGCTGAGGCTCTCCAGCTTCGCCAAGCAGGTTTCCTGCTCGATCAGGTGATGTGTCAACACCTGGTAGTCCCCCGCATTCTTGCAGCAACTCGTGGAATTGGGATCGACTGGCTCGCTGTGGATTGCGTGGAAGAACTGGAGAAAGTGGGCTCAGTATGCCCCGGGCCGACGCGTGCTCGCCCGTGTGGAAGTCTCCAATCGGGGAAGTCGCCATCCCCTCCGGCAAGTTCGAAGCCGCGAACCAGAGAGGCGTTCCACCTGCTCCGCAGGGCCGCCAAACTTGGTCTCCGGCCGGCAGGGCTGATGACGCACGCAGGCTCGCAGTGCGAGTGCCTGGCCACCTGCTGCCTGCCCTCCAGGTCGTCGGAGAACTCGCCGCATCGCCTTCGCCGAGGGGATTGCACTGGAGCCGCATCAGTCTCGAGGCGGCATCCCGGCCGAGGGCGTCCCGGGTGGCACCACAGCCATGCAGGTGGGTGCTCTGCGAGCGACCACGGCTCGGCATTTCGGACCCACGCTGGGGCTCCGTGACAATCGAGCTGGCCGCGCTGTGGTCGCCTCGGCTGGCACTCTTGTGGCCACCGTTATGGGCCTTCGTTGCCGGGGGGACGTATGGGTCGCGCTCACCTGGATGCGGCATCTTTCACGCTGTTTGATGGAGGCACTACCAGCCGCGGGCGGATTTGTATACCCGGTGGAGACCGCTCACCACGACCGGCTCCGACGGACTTACCGTCTTGCCGGCCCCACCTGCGACGGTATGGACATCTTCCCTACCACTGTGAGCCTACCGGAACTTCATGTTGGTGACCGTGTCGCCTTCCGCATGGCTGGTGCTTACTCCCTCGACTCCTCTCGTCTGCGTTCAATGGCTTCCCGGTGCCAACCGAGGTGAACCAGGCTGCGTTGGCAGTGCCCCTGGAGGGCTTCCCCATGTCGCTATCTGATTCGTACTGGAATTCAACCCGCGCGAGTACCTGCAGCAATACTACGCGACGCCAAAACTAACAACCGACGACGCCGCAATATTTCGACACCTGTGCAAGTGGTTGAAGGGTAATGGCCATGTGTTCCCGACAGCACTCGACCCGCGGTCCAGCAATTCATCCATTACAACTTTGCACTTGCCCCCTATGTCCAAGCCGCATCGACCTCGCGGACTACCTGCCCGTCAACCTCGCGGCAATCCAAACCTGGCTCGATGATGCCCCGGGCGCGCACGATTGGAACCCCTTGTTCCGTGGCGTTCTCGAGTGCGAGGGAACGGATCCCGAGAGACTGGAAGAGCGGGAAATCGCTGTACCGGAGTCGCGTTGGTCGACTTCACCACTGTGATCTACGCCGTCCCCATCCGCCTGGCCATCCGGCCAGCTACGACCTTGTCACCTCGTTCTTCTGTGCGGAATGCGTCGCTGCAGATCGAGCCGAGTGGGAAGTGATCCTCGACAGAATTATTGGCATGGTGAACGCAAGAACAGATGGGGGGTATTCCTCGCGGCCGCTGTCCGAAACTGCAAGCGGTACGAGTCCTTGGTCGAGAGTTCGACAATCGTCTTTGTGGACGAACAGGATATCGCCCGTGTCCTGGCCCAGCGAGGATTCCGTGAAGTCGAGGCAATCTCCGTCCCAAGCTGCCCGACCACACCGACGCCGGGTTCCTCTCGATCACACTGGCATGGGCCATCCGCGGGAGTGAAGGAGCGTGTCGGCGATCGCGGGCGAAACTGCACGATATCGAGTTCCTCGGACGTACTCTTCCCGAGTGTTTCCGTGACGTGGGGGATTTCCACAGAGTTCTCGACCGTCATGGTTTCGGTCTTAGCGGCCAGACAGGGGTCCTGACCGTTCCCGCCTCTGCCTGGGCCGAGGATGGTTTCGACCACATCATCCTGGTCAGTGCGATGAAGAGGTGAAGATGCCCGATAGTATCAAAGTTGACCGATACACGGAAGATTTCGATCCCAAGCAGTACCTCCAGCAGTACTACTCACCCCACACCTGGCAGCGGACGATGCCGACCTCTTCCGGTACCTGTGCGGGTGGCTCAAACGAACCGGCCGGCAGTACGCCACCGCCCCGGATGTCGGCTTTCGTGGGCCGACGATCCACAACACATTCGCCCTCGCTCCTTACGTCCAACGCATCGACCTCGCGGACTATCTACCCGCTAACCTCGCTGAAATCCGAAGGTGGCTCGATGACGAACTCCAAGCGCGCACGACTGGAACCCACTGTTCCGTGGCGTTCTGGAGTGCGAGGGTACAGACCCGGACAAACTCGAAGAGCGAAAAACGCTGTACCGGAGTCGCGTCGGCCTGCTGCTCACCTGCGACCTTCGCCAGTCCAATCCGCTCGGCCACTCGGCCCGTTACGACCTCGTGACCTCGTTCTTCTATGCCGAATGCGTAGCCACTGATCGGGCCGAGTGGGAAGTGATGATCGACCGCATCATCGACCTCGTGGACAACGATACCAACCGGGGGTATTCCTCGCGGCCGAAATTGCAAGCGATACCGGGTCCTCGGTCGAGAGTTCGACACCGTCTTTGTGGACGAACAAGACATTGCCTGTGTCTTGGCGGGACGTGGGTTTCACCGGGTCGAAGTCATTGTCGTTCCAGCCTCCGACTGGGCTGAGGACGGATTCGACCACATCATCCTGGTCAGTGCGATGAGGAGGTAGCGTTTCGTGAGCGAGTCGCCCAGCCTTGTGAGTTCCTACACCGAGTGGGACCCTCTCGAAGAAGTTATCGCCGGCCGGCTCAATGCCCGGATCGCTCGGCCGGACCGCGGACTGTTCGCCGTCGAGTATCAGAGTTACGGGAGTGTCGATCAGATCCTTATCCGCCCTTACCCGACCGGTGATTGCTCAGACGGAAGAAGACCTCGAAGCACTGGTGGAGACCTTCCGCAAGCTGGGAGTGGTCGTCCGCAGACCCGAAATCTGATCATTCCTCAGACGTACCGCTCGCCAGACTGGGAAACGGACGGGAAGCACAACTACTGCCCTCGCGACCTGTTTTTCGCCTCTGGGAACTGGTTGATCGAGGCCCCGATGACACCTCGTGCCGACAGTACGAAACACTCTCGTTCAACCGTTGCTGCTCGATTATCTTCGCAGCGGAGCCCGATGGGTGGCCGCGCCCAGGCCCCGACTGAGCGAGGACGTCACCGTCTCGACGGGACCCACCCGCTCGCCCTGACCGAGGCCGAACCAGTATTCGATGCGGCAAACGTCCTGCGTTTGGGCCGGGATCTTCTCTGTATCTCATTTCGGATCTGGAAACCGGATGCAGCGCACGCTGGTTGCAATCCGTGCTCGGCCCTGACTTTCGAGTCCGGGCTTGCGAGGGGGTAAGCACGGCACCCACGTCGATACCACGATCACCCCAGTAAGGCCCGGCCTGGTTGTCGTATGGAGAGCGGGTCGTGGCGACGACAATCTGCCGGACGTGTTCGCCGGGTGGGATGTGGTGTACTCCACCGGAAGTGGTGGATATCGGCTTCACCGGCACCTCGTATGCGTCGAACGCGGATTGGGTTGAACTCTTCGATGGTTCGACCTTGACTTGGCGATCGTGGACTCGGTTCAGAAAAACCCTCATCGGGGAACTGAAACGGAGACGAGTTGAGATTATACCACTGCGACTTCGGCACGCTCGAATTTTGGTGGCGGCTTCCATTGCGTGACCCTGGATGTGCGTCGCAAGGGGAGCCTGGAATCGTACTGCCGAAGCGCCCCGCCAATCTGGGAGTGCGTAAATTCGAGCGGATCAGGCGTTGTTTACGTTTCGTCTTGCATGCCATGTTCGTCCGCAGCGATATCCTCTTGCACCTTGGTGACATCTCATCGTCTGTAAATGGGCGAAAGGTCAGAGTGGCTGGGGGGCCAACGGCGGGTGTCACTTCAGTCTCAGCGGCCTTCACCCAACAGCAATTATTCTGGCATGGGATGCGTTTGTGGTCAGCTAACCGTGGTCGCGGCTGGAAGTGGTGGGCATCGTAATAGCTGTCGTAAGTGTGATCTTGTTTGGGCGGAAACACCACTGGTCCGAATCAAGCGTCTCGGAAAGTTCCAGTACTTATTCCAACCTAGCCTGAAGATCTCAACATGCTGTTCCCGAGGCCTGATGGCAGCTCACGCAGGAGGCTGGCAGGCGTTCGGCGGCGAGGGGCCCGATGAGCGAACGGCGAACCCCGCTTGCGCAATACGGCCTGCTTGTCGCCATTGGGGGGACTGGCGGGCTCGGAGATATCTGGATTTTCAACTGGGCCAAAAACCGGAAACCAGTGGTGGTTGGTGCTCGGCTGCGTGGTGTGGCTCGCCAGCCCGGTCCTATTCGGCCTGCTCTGAAAAGAGCAGCCAGTCGTTCAGTGCTGCTCTATGCTCTCCACCGTGTTCCACACCGTGCTGGTGGTCCCGTGCGATCTAATCTACTTCGGCGGACGGCTTACCCGGATGGAGTGGGCTGGTATCGGGCTCGCGGTGATTGCCGTCATTCTGTTGGAACTCGGTCGCGAAAACCACGAGGAGTCATTCGCCCCGCCGCCGGTTGCCGCCGAAGTATCATCCGAGGAGTGGTAGCAATGAGGGGCCGCCCCCGCTGTCCCCGAAAATGCAAGGTAGCCTGCCCCTCCGTCGAGGGTCGCGGAGTGTTCGCCGCTAAGCCATTCGTCAGCTGAGAGGTGGTGGCTGTGTGGGGTGGCAAGGTGTACACAGCAGAGGAAGTAGGCTGACTAGCCAGAGAAGCTTCCCTCACTTCGACACGCACACCGTCTCAGTGTGGCCCGGCTACTACCTGGGTTCCGAGAATCCTGTTCGAGTGCGATGACGCCGAGCTGTTCAACTAAAGCTGCAACGCCTACGTCGGGATCCGAGGCCAAATCAACAAAGTTGGTGGCCCGCCGGGCGGTCCTGGCCGGGGTGGAACTGACGTTCGATCACGACAAAACCGAGGTTGCGGCCAAGCCGTTTGAGTGCCAGGTGATGATTCCAAGCGCTGGGGCAATATCGACGGAGCCGGCGTGGCCCCGGGTTCGTGGAGCAGAACCGTGCCTTCCGTTCCGGCACATTCCCGGAGTTGCTCCGTCAGGATCGAGAAGGTGGTCGCACCACCTGGCGACTTCCTCCGATCCGTGCAATTAACAAGCGGTCTGATTGGGCTCTACATGTTCCTTTGGTGCTTCTGGTGAACGCGGCGAATTCCATGAATAGCCTTGTAGCGGAACTGCGCTAAGTCCGTATGCTCGATGAAACCCCAGGAATCCGCGCGTGATATCTTCTACCTGGGAAAGCCTCGATGCTGATAGTTTGCGATTGCGGGCGGATTCGTAATGAGCCCGGATGAACTCAGTACGGACGTTTGTCCGCCGGCCCTCACGGCCGAGGAGCAGCAGGCCCCGCGAAGGGCCGGAAGTCGGCCGACGCATTCACTCATCTACCGGTCCCAGATCCTCCTGGCCAGTGCCGGCGGGCTCAGCCCGGCTGAGGTCGGGCGGGTGGTCGGGTGCACCGCTCAGGCGGCCCGGAACACCATCTGAGCGTTCGCGGCTGCCGGAAGCAGTGGCCTGCTACGGGGTCCTCCGGCTCGGAACCGGGGCGATGCTGCTCAGTTCTGCGACGCCGGCCGGTGAGTGCCACCACCGAGGAGTACTCCTCGGGTGGGTGCGATGGCTGGCCGCCGAAGGCAAAGTGGGTGTCTGGGTCTTGGTTTGGGACAACGCCGCCTGGCACGTGAGCGCCGGCGGGGCCGATTGGTGGATCGCCCGACATACTCCTGGCGGTGGCCCGGAGCCGGGAGGGGTGCCGGATCCGGGTGTGCCTGCTGCTGATCCTGGCCCTGTGGCTAAACCCGATCGAGGCGAAGCGGGTCCACGGGCAAGCGGGCGGCGGTGGTCGAGCTGGCTCAAAGCCTACCCCAGACGAACTGCGGCAGCGGGTATGAGACTATTTCGGCTACCCACACGAGCCTCCATTACCAAAGCCTCAGGCGTGGAACCTGCACCAGGAACAGCAGCCACCACGTGCATCGAGCCTGATAGCAACCGGATCGAGCACGCAGCTGCTGCTAGAGCGTGCTTACGCTTTTGTGGCCGCGTTCTTCCGACTACACGGTTCGCTCCTGCTGGTTACTTAACCTTGCCGTTGTTCATCACCCAGCGGGTCCGCTCGGCGACTGCTTCCGGCAGGGTCAAACGGGAGTTTATCCGGGGCCACAGCCTTGGGATACCTGCCCACCTGGTCCTGGGAGTCTATGATCGTCCCGGTACCCTTTCGATGCCGGTGATGATCGTGGCATCGATCGTGTGGCGGGCAGTCGGGTGAGCTCCGGCCACTTAGCAGGCGATTGTGGAGCCGCTTTCTTTATTCAATGCGCGTTCAAGGGCAGGCCCCCACGCGATAGTTAGCGGGGAAAAGCCAATCTCTTTTCCCAGCATCATACTGACCTTGGGAACGGTTCCACTCGGTGTTGTTCCGAGTGTACGCCCTCGCACCGAGCTTTTCGACCAGCACTTCCACGAACATTCGGTTTGCGAGGTTGATTTGCCCCTGACGAGCATGTTTTCAATCATGACATGGTCGGAGGCAGCATCTTCCGCCCAGTTCCCTGGTATTCCCGTGCGTGTACAGCACGGACAATGATCGCTCCCCGGATTCGCGGATGAGGTTTCTCGCGAGAAGGACTGTCGCATTCGGCTTGATCATGGGCGATTGAAGAATGTTTGCTGGGGCATACATTCGACCACCCCCACTCGCTGACAGAAGTCATTGATGAGCAATCCACAGCTCCGTCCGTCGCCCGCCCTGTTCTTCCTGTGGGTGGGGCAGCGGTGCAGCGATTGTCCGATCAAGCACCGGTAGAACAGCACGTCCGAAGGCGCGCCATCTATACCGTCAGCGATCTTGCTCATGACCGCGGCGTTTCCATCGACGCCCCAGGTCAGGGAACAGTTGCTGATGACGACGTTCTTGGTCCCCTTTCCGGTGACTATCAGGCTGACCGGTTCCCAGACAGCCTTGATCATCTTGAGATCGCCGGGGCGAAAAGCCAGTTGGTCGACTCGGACGTTCGAACTGTTGATCACCACCTGACCGCGAAGGATCTGGGGCGGCATGTCCGCGAATCGGCCGGTGAGCGTGACCTCACTGGGGATCCCGATCGTTTGGCCCTCGAGGTCGATATCCGCCATGACAGCGATGATGGCCTTTCCGGGCCTCCCGAGCGCCTCGGTGATCGATCCCTTGCCGTTGACCTTGGTCGACGTGACCATACGCAGCTCACCGTCGATGCCGGGCCAGAAATCGATGCCGACCTTCGGCGTGACCTTCTCGGCCAGGTCCTTCGGCATCAGCGTCTTCAGGTTGTCCAGCGGCTCGGCAGCGGGTGCGGCCGAAACTCCGACGAGAACAGTCAATGCAAACAGCAGCGTGATGCGGTGCATCGCACTCTCTCCTTTGGGCAAAAGACTCCGACAAACCAATCTACGCGGCTGGGTCACTCTCAATCACATCGCTACTAGTGGGCTGGCTCGGCCTCGCCCGTGGCCATAACTCCTACGACGGATCGGCTGACGTGTGAAGGATCCCGAGCCACCCACGGCGTGCTGCCGCTCCCGCCGCCCCTTCCGCCGGGCGGCCCGCTTGCCGCCCCAGACGAACGGGCGCGGGTGCCATTCCAGTGCCTCGCCACCGACCTCGAACTGGCGATGACCTCACCGGGGCTGGACGGGTACTTCCCGGCCAACGCCCGCCGCTTGAGCACCGTGCTGGATGCTCTCGGCCATGTTCAGCCACGACCCACCCAGCGGCGTGAACAGCGGCATCACCCCGTGGGCGAACATCCACAGCACCAACTCCGGCGTCCGGTGCCCGGCCAGGTTGTCCAGTACCAAGAGCACCCGCAGCGGGGGCAACACGGCTCGTAGCGTGATCGGCTGGTCAGTCCCGCCTGCCACCGCTGCCACGCCGCCCGGGACGTCGGCCGTCGGGGGCAGCGTCGGCACCCCGGCCAGGACGTCGGTCAGCTCCTCGTCGAGCCGGCCGTGCAGCACTGCTCCGCTGGGCAGGCGATCGTCCCCTCGACCTGGACGAGGCCGTCGGCCGGCCGGAACAGGGTGAGCACCCTGGCCGTCCCACCCCGTACGTACTTCGCAGGCGCGGTTGGCGGGCCGGTCGCCTCCGGCCGCCAGGACGGCCGGCGTGCGGGACCGCCCGGAACGGCCTGGCCTCGTCTCGCACCACACCTCCAGCCCCAGCGACGCGGCCGGTGGTGTACGTCCTCGATCAACTTTTTTCTAGCCCGGCAAAGCTGACTGGACCGAGCAGGCCCAGGCACGGTAGGGTTCAGGCTCCAAGCGGGGAGGGACCGACATGGCCAGGACAAAACCCAGGCCCAAGCCCGCCGTCACACGATCGCTCCGGCCGCTACGCCAGGACTGCCCTCAGTGTGGTCGCCTGATGTGGGCCGACTACTCCAATCGCCGCACCGTCGCCACCCTGGAGGGACTGGTGCGGTTGGTCCTGCTGATCCGCCGGTGTCACAACGCCGACTGCCCGCGCGACCACAGGCCTTACCGGCCTGAGCAGAGGGCCAGCGCTCTGGCCCCCAGCATGAGTTCGGCCTGGACGTCGTCGCCCTGGCTGGCGTCCTGCGCTACGCCGAGCATCGCTCTGTCCCCGAGATCTGTCAGCACTTGCAGGCCCGCGGCCTCGCCATCGCCGAGCGGACCGTGACCAATTTGCTGCACCGCTACGACGAATTGGTGGCAGTGGCCCTGACCGATGATCGGCGGCTGCGCGGCCTGCTGACCGACCAGGGGCGGGTAATCCTGGCCATCGACGGGCTACAGCCGGATGTCGGCCACGAGGTCCTCTGGGTCGTCCGCGACTGCCTCTCCGGCGAGGTGCTGCTGGCCCGCAGTCTGCTCTCCTCGCGTGGACGCGACCTGGCCGCCTTGCTCCGCCAGGTGAAGGATGGGCCAGGGTCCTGGTCGTCGGTGTCGTCTCCGACGGACAGCAGTCGCTGCGCAAGGCGATCGCCGATGCCCCTGCCGGGTGTGCCGCACCAACTCTGCCACTTCCACTATCTGCGTGAGGTGCCGCCGCCGGTCTACGAGGCCGACCGCTACGGGAAGAAGGAACTGGAAAAAGAAGGTCCGCGGTGTCCGCCCGATCGAGCGTACCTGGAGGGCCGCACCGGCCCGGAAGCAGAGGCGGCTCGCGGCTACCGCGACAGGTCCGCGCGCTAATACCGACGGTCAGCCCCGGCCCTTGAGGCCCCGGGACTGGAGGCTGGAGGAACGGCTGCGCGAGATCTACGCCAGCCTCGGCCGGGTGGCCGAGCAAAGCGACTGTGTCCCGCGTCAAGCGTAAACCGGGCGGTGACCGGTAGGGCGGCGGTACCCTTAGCGCCTCGGTGAAGGGGGAGGCCGCGCCTTCCGCCGCGAGCTCCTCAGCTCTTGGCGAAGGGAACTCGCGGCGGAAGAACGCCTGGCAGCCAGTCCGGGGCCACCCCGTCTACCTCGCGCCCGGGCCGGCCCCACGAGGGGCGGCCCACATCCGGCCGGGGGCGGCTTCGGCCCTGGCGTGCCAGCCCACTCGGGCGCGCCAGGGTTGGCCGGACTGGACGATCGCGTTGGCGACCACCAGCAGCTTCCGGGCGACGGCCGTGATCACCTTGGCCCGCTTCCCCGCCACCAGCCGCGTCTTGAACGCCCGCATCGCCGGGTTGTGGACCACCGCCGAGAGGGCGGCCAGGTACAGTGCCCGGCGGACGGGCGCCCGGCCGCCGCGGATGTGCCGCCCGCCCTGCCGCGCGCCGCTGTCGTCCGCGAACGGGGCCAGCCCCACCAAGGCCGCCAGTCGTGCCCCGGTGGTGGTGCCCAGCTCCGCAGCCCGGCGAGCAGGGTCAGGAGGCGACTGGCCCGACCCCTGGGATGCTTTGCAGCAGCTGGTCCTTCGCCTGCCACGCCGGGCTGGCCTTCGACCGCCTCGGCCAGCGCGGCGTCGGCCTGGCCGATGGCCTTGGTGAGCCAGGCCACGTGCTTTCTGACCTCCGCCAGGACGGCCTTGTCGGCCAGCCGGTCGAGCCGGTTGGCGTCTCCACTCGCATGGCGATGAGCTGGTTGCGGTGGTCAGCAGGGCGTCGAGGTGCCGCACCTCCTCGGGGACGGGCTGCCTCGGCAGCGGGACGGATCGCCTCGGCGAAGCGGGCCAGTAAAGCCGCGTCGAGCCGGTCGGTCTTGGCCCGCTGGCCGGTGGGCGCGGGCGAAGTCGCGGGCCTGCCTGGGGTTGACCACGGCGACCGACAGCCCGGCCACCCGTGCCGCGACGACGGGCAGCTCCAGCCCGCCGGTGCCCCAGCACGACCACAGGGCCGGGCGCTCCGCCGCAGGAGCCGCGACGGCGGCGGCGATCCCGTCGGGGTCGTTGCCGGCTCGCGGCCGGACCGGGCCTCCCCGCGATGTCCAACCAGGCCTTCGAGACGTCGATCCCCACGAAGCACGCGTTCGACATGACCTACCCCCCAGATGTACGTCCGAGCGGTCCCAGCTCTGCAATGCGGCCGCGAGGGCCGAGTGACCGTTCGGGCTTCGACCCGGACGGCGACGCGGGGGGTGTCTGGGCGGTTTTTTTTACGGCCTCGGCCCAGGGGCACTGACCTCCCCCCGCGTCGGGTCACTTTGCAAGTCCCGGGATCGTTCGGCCAACAAGAACATAAGGGGGCTGCCGAAGGAACTCCAGAAGCTGAGGGGACTCGTCCGCGGCGGCCTGAAGGCGACTGCCCCGCTGTGGCCCGCCATCCGTCTGGCGTACGCCTAGGTCTGGACCGCCGCCCACATACTGGGTGACAGCGGTGCCCCCACGGCGGGAGAGGCCCGGCAACGACTGGGCGGGCTGCTGGGAGCGATGCAGGTTCACGCGGATGCCGCCGGCCGGCTGGCGGCGGCGGTGCGGCGGTTCGTCCAGGTGACACGCCGCTACTGGCCAGGGCTGTTCGCCCACTACGAGGTGCCCGACCTGCCAAGGACGAACAATGCCCTGGAGCAGTTCTTCGGTCGGCACCGCTACCACGAACGCCGTGCCAGCGGTCGGAAGGCCGGGTCGCCGTCGCTGGTGTTGCGAGGAGAGGCAAGGCTGTTGGCAGCGGCGGCGACCCGGCAGCGTCCCTACACGGTCGAGGACCTATCCCGTGCAGACCCGGTGCGCTGCCAGGAACTGCGGTCGCGGCTGGAGGCACGCCGACAGCGGAGAGTCAGTCGCCGCAGGTTCCGCCGTGACCCCCAGGCCTACCTCCGCCAACTGGAAGACCTGCTGTTCCAGTCAGCTTTGCCGGGCTAGCTTTTTTGGGCAGCGTCGGCCTGGCCCTGGAGCGCCGACTCCAGGGCGCGGCGGGTGAACTCGCGGCCGGCGCGGAGGGCGATGAGTTCGGCCTGGGCCAGCAGGCGTCCGTCGGGGGCGGCGTCGGCCGCCGCCTGGAGTTCGCGCGCCACCAGCAGGGCCTGCTCTAGCAGGACGGCTTCCAACTCAGTGCGAGCTTCAAAGGTGCGCATCATGCGGTGGCCTCGTTCGGGGAGGGCACTGCTGTTCTACCGACCGGATGCCCGTTTGCCAGAATCATGAGATAGACCCTCCGAACCCTGGGTCAGATCAGGCTGGGGCGACGCGAGGCGGCAGGGTCGGACAGAGGGTTTATCTGTCCCCGAGGTTCACGTAAGTGATCGAGCGGATGTACCCCAGCCACGGGCGAAGGCGGGTAAATGCCTGGCGATTAACCCGCTCCAGCGGGTTGCCTCCGGCCACGGGCGTGGTAAGAGGAGCACGCTGAGGCTCATCGCGCACGGGTTCGCCGTTCTCGCACCACAGGACGGCAAACTGATTCTGTTCCTCCTGCTTCTGAGGGCCGAAGGTGCCCAGCGCCGACTTGAGATTCAGATCCTCGCCCTCGGGAAGGGGGTCGTCGCGACAGATAAGCAGCATCGTCTCCAGGCCAGGTTTTCCCGGCCCCATCGGCCAGGCGCCCCAGTCACCCTGGAAACGCGGCAGGCGGTAACGATCGGTCTTCTCCTCCGGACCACGCCGGGACCAGTCTCCGTCGATCCACGGGTACATTGGCGTGACCTGGCCTTCGCTGTCGATCCAGATCAGGTAGGCATAGGCGGGTCGATTCAGGTCGGCATACACGCGGATCTCATCACCCGGGCGAAGAGGCCGCGCCGCCGGGTCGTTCATCGGCACGTTGTCGCGCAACTTATCTCCGGGCCGGGTCATGCGGGCATCGAGAAATCCCTTCAAGGGAGGTAGCGGCGCCTCGCCCTCCTGTGGAGTCCGAAGTCGCCATACCAGTCCCACACCTACCAGGACCAGAGCTGCCAGCGCGAGCAAGCCTGCCAGGACTCGACGCCGGGGACGAACAACACGGGAAACAGAAGGCACTATGGACTGCGTGGGACCACTCAGTTCAGAGATGGAGCCGACAATGTCGGCTAGCTCGCCGGCGGTGGGCCGTTCGGCCGTTTTTTTGGCCAGACAGCGCAGGCAGAGCGCTTCCAGTTCCGGGGAGACACCTGGAACGATCTCGCGGAGCGGGCGCGGCGGAGTATTGCAGATGTGAAACAGTGTAGTCACCATCGAATCGGCCTCGAAGACAGGACGACCTGTCAGGAGGCGATACAGGATAGCACCCAGGGCATAGACATCAGCGGGCGGCCCGGCTTCCTGGCCCTCGGCCTGCTCCGGAGCCATGTAGGCAGGGGTGCCAAGTACAGCACCTGGCGTGGTGAGATGGCTGCTGGCATCCTGTCGGCGGGCCAGGCCGAAATCGGTGATGCGGGGACGCCCTAGCGGACAATTCAACGCGGGTTCGTCAGCCGGAGGGGCAAGCAGAATGTTTGCGGGTTTCAGATCACGATGCACCACACCACGACCATGCGCATGGGCCATGGCGCGGGCCAACAACTGAACCGTTCGAGCTGCAGTGGCAGGTGAAAGTGACTTGGTGGCCCGCGACTCCAACGTGCCGCCGGGAACAAACTCCATGGCCAGGTAGGGGGCCGTTCGGTCGCTGGAGGTGGGATATTCGCCCACCTCGTAGACATGGACGATGTGCGGATGGTCGAGTGCGGCTACCGCTCGGGCTTCGCTGAGGAAGCGCGCCTGCAGGTCGGCTGAGAGTCGGTCTGGCCGGATGACCTTGAGGGCGACTGTGCGTTCCAGGTGAAGGTCACGCGCCCGATACACCTGCCCCATCCCCCCCGAGGCTAGCAGCGTTTCCACCTGGTAACCAGGGATGACGGGGGGCGCGGCGGATTCGATGAAGTCGTGTGTTGCCAGATTGCTCGACCCAGGTGGGGTTGAACCAGTTTCAAGGGTATTTAGCAAGCCTTCCAGCCGGGAGTCCAGGCGAAGCAGGCGTTCCAGTTCCGGCTGCAGTTCGGGACACTCCTGGCACACCTGGGTGAGATCGTACGTTTGTCCCTGGGCTTCCACCCTTTTGCAATACTCGAATAGTTCGATCAGGCGGTCATTGGAGCTCATGGCACACTCTCGGAAATGAGGTCACTACCCAGAGAAGCGAAGCGAGCCGAGAGATTTCGTCAGGAAAAACGGGGCCATTCGCGCAACCGCCTGGATAAATCGGCGACCGCCTCCAGCCAGCGTCGCCGGGCCGTGGCTTCGCTCATCTCGAGGAACCGAGCAATCTCAGCCAGGCTGTGCCCCTGGTAGAATCGAAGGCAGAACACCTCACGTATCGGTTCGGGCAGCAGTCGGACTGCTTCGTGCAGATCGGCCCAGAGATCAAGATCATCATCTGGATCCGGGGGAGCAGGCAACTCGCGCGGGCGATGCTTCCGCGCCAGGTCCAGGAGGCGTCGGCGAACGTGCTCGGCGGCCAGGTTGTAGAAGGCGCGCGTGTCGGTGGGATCCAGGGTGTGAAGGGCGGCCAGCAAGGAAAGGGACGCCTCCTGCACCACGTCGCCAGGCTGTTCCCGGGCTGCCACGGTGGGAAAGCGTCGCAGCATGGCTGCCGCCATCCGGACCAGGCGTTCCTGGCATTGGCGGAAGATCGTCTCGGCAGCCGCCCGATTTCCCTGGCGAAGTTGAGCGAGTAGCTCGGGCAGATGGGTCGTCTGCAGACTCACGTGGCCATCACCGGGGGTAGGAAAAGGGGGCACTCCGCTCCAACATAATCGGGCCGGTCTGGTTCCACAAGGGAAGGGACCCGCGCGGTCAAGCTCCGACACTGACTCCGAAGGCTTCCAGCAGCCGGCGGGCCGCCGCCGCGGGGGGCAATGTCCCGGCCACTACCTGCCCTTCCAGACTGGGGGCCAGACTCTGTACGCCAGGATGATGTGCCAGTGCCTGACGCAGGTGATCGTCTACAAGGGCCCATAACCAGCGGCGGTTCTGCTCGGCCCGGCGCCCGGTCAACGTGCCGCGCTGTTCCAGAGTGGAATGGCGATCGGTGATCGCCTCCCACACATCGGCCACTCCGGTTCCTTCCCGGGCCGAGCAGGTCAGCACGGCCGGAAGGTCGCCGGATCGTCCAGCCAGTGTTTGCAGGGCTGTCCGAAACTGACCGGCGGCCAGCTCGGCGGCGAACTTCGTGGGACCGTCTGCCTTGTTGACCGCGATCACGTCCACCAGCTCGAGCAGGCCGCGTTTGATCCCCTGCAACTCATCCCCTGCCCCAGGTAGCATCAGCGCCAGGAAGCAGTCAGTCATCTCGGCCACCACCGTCTCGGACTGACCCACGCCCACTGTCTCGACCAGCACCACATCGAAGCCCGCTGCCTCGCATACCAGCAGCGCCTCTCGCGTTTTTCGCGCCACCCCTCCCAACGTCCCGGCCGAGGGGGACGGACGGATGTAGGCCCCTCGTTCGGTGGAGAGCCGGGTCATCCGGGTCTTGTCGCCCAGGATGCTGCCACCCGTCTGGGTGCTGGAGGGATCGACCGCCAGAACAGCCACGCGGCGACCTAGGGCCACCAGGTGCATTCCCAGCGCCTCGATGAAAGTACTCTTTCCCGCACCAGGGGCCCCGGTGATGCCCACCCGCAACGAACGCCCCGTGTGGGGGAGCAGGCGAGTGAGCACTTCCTCAGCTACCTCCTGATGAACCGGCTGCATCGATTCGACCAGGGTGATGGTCCGGGCCAGAATCGCAGTCTCACCAGCCAGGACGCCTGCGACGTATTGCTCCACTGTCAGGGGACGACGGCGAAGCGGGACCTCAGGAGGCATGGCCTTCCCCGGTGATGCCCAGCCGTTCGTCGAGCGTGTCGAGCAGACGCAAGGCGGCCTCGCCGATGACGGTGCCTGGCCCAAAGATGGCCGATGCACCTGCTTCCAGCAATGCCGGATAATCCTGGGGCGGAATCACGCCGCCCGCCACGATCATGATGTCCTCGCGCCCCAGCTTCGCCAGCTCCTGACGAAGCTGCGGAATGAGCGTCAGGTGCCCCGCCGCCAGCGAGCTTACCCCCACGATGTGCACGTCGTTTTCGACCGCCTGCCGGGCCGTCTCGGCCGGGGTCTGGAACAGCGGGCCCACATCGACGTCGAACCCCAGGTCGGCGAACGCTGTCGCGATGACTTTCTGCCCCCGATCGTGGCCGTCCTGTCCCATCTTGGCCACAAGGATGCGAGGTCGCCGGCCCTCGGCCATTTCGAATCGAGCCACGCGCTCCCGGATCGTTGCGGCCACAGGAACCCCCAGCGCCTCGGCGTACACACCCCGGACGGTGCGGACCGGAGCCTCGTACCGACCATAGACTTTTTCCAGCGCCTCGCTCATCTCGCCGACGGTGGCCCAGGCGCGGGCAGCCTCGATGGCGAGTTCCAGCAGGTTACCCGAACGGTTCTGCGCCGCTGCCGTGAGGGCCTGCAGCGCTGCCTGCACCCGGGCAGGATCGCGACGCTTGCGCAGGTCGTTCAGGCTGGCAATCTGCGCCTCGCGGACGGCGGTGTTGTCCACCTTGAGCACATCGACCTGCTCGCCACCAGCCTGCTGATACTTGTTCAACCCCACGACTGTCTGCTGCCCGGAGTCGATGCGCGCCTGCGTTCGGGCGGCAGCCTCCTCGATGCGCAGCTTGGGAATGCCCGCCTGGATGGCGCGCGTCATGCCACCCAGCTCTTCCACCTCGCGGAGGTGCTGCCAGGCGCGCTGGGCCAGGTCGTGTGTCAGTTTCTCGACGTAGTAGCTGCCGCCCCAGGGATCGACCACGCTGCAGGTGTCGGTCTCCTGCTGAATGAACAGCTGGGTGTTGCGAGCGATGCGCGCGGAGAAGTCGGTGGGCAGCGCCAGCGCCTCGTCCAGTGCGTTGGTGTGCAACGACTGAGTATGGCCATGCGCCGCGGCCAGCGCTTCGAGGCAGGTGCGAATCACATTGTTGTAGACGTCCTGCGCGGTTAGGCTCCAGCCGCTCGTCTGGCTGTGCGTCCGCAGCGACAGGCTCTTGGGGTTCTTCGGATCGAACCCCTTGATGAGCTTGGCCCACAGCAGGCGCGCGGCGCGCATCTTGGCCACTTCCATGAAGTAGTTCATGCCGATGGCCCAGAAGAACGACAGCCGAGGGCAGAAGTCATCGACTGCCAGGCCGGCATGGACTCCGGTGCGGACATACTCCAGCCCGTCGGCCAGGGTGTAGGCCAGCTCGAGGTCGGCGGTGGCGCCGGCCTCCTGCATGTGGTAGCCGCTGATCGAAATGCTGTTGAACTTCGGCATCTTTCGGCTGGTGTAGCTGAAGATGTCGGCGATGATGCGGATGCTCGGCTCTGGCGGATAGATGTAGGTATTGCGGACCATGAACTCCTTCAGAATGTCGTTCTGAATGGTCCCGGCCAGCTGCTCGGGCTTCACCCCCTGCTCTTCCGCCGCCACGATGTACAGGGCCATGATGGGGAGTACAGCGCCGTTCATTGTCATCGACACGCTCATGCGGTCGAGGGGGATGCCCTCGAACAGCGTGCGCATGTCAAGGATGCTGTCGATGGCCACGCCCGCCATGCCGACGTCGCCGGCCACCCGTGGGTGATCGCTGTCGTAACCGCGATGAGTGGCCAGGTCGAAGGCGATGCTCAGGCCCATCTGCCCAGCGGCCAGGTTCCGACGATAGAAGGCGTTCGAGTCACGAGCGGTCGAGAAGCCTGCATACTGCCGCACCGTCCAGGGGCGGAGCACGTACATGGTCGGGTACGGCCCGCGCAGGAAGGGCGGCACGCCGGGCATGGTGTCCAGGTGATCGACGCTGGCGAGGTCGCGGCTGGAGTACAGCGGTTGGACCGGAATCTGCTCCGGGGTGTTCCAGACCGAGCTGGCCGCTGGCCCTACCTGCTTCAACCAGGCCTCGACGGAAGGTGTCGCCGGCTTGCCCAGAGGAACCTCGGCGAAATTGGGGATCTTCCCGTTCATGCCAGCACCCCTTCCTCGCGGAGCATTTCTCGCAGCGTCGCCAGCACGTCACACTTGACGAAGATGAATCGATCCACCCCGGCAGCCCGCCAGGCCGCCTCATTGGCGCCTGGATTCCCGGCCAGCACCACCGAGCGAGCTCCGGCCTTCTTCAGCAGAGGCGCCACCTTGGGTACGAGATCCGGGTAGAGTTTGTCGGACGAGCACAGCACGGCCGTGCTGGCCCCGCTGGCGGCAAATGCGGAGGCCGCCGCCGTGGGATCGCTGAATCCCTCACTGGCGATGACCCCAAAGCCGCCGGCCTCGAAAAAGTTCTTCGCGTAGGTGGCCCGGGCCGTGAAGTGCGCTACCGGTCCCAGGTTGACCAGGAAGACGCGCGGCCGATGCCCGTGCTCCTCGGCCCAGATGTCGCTGGCATCGCGCAGATCTTCAAACGGCTCGGCGAATGGATGAGGAGCCAGCGGAGGCACGGCGGCAGGTTCGCGGCCAAACCCCAGGGCGTTGGCCAGTTGCCCCACGCTGGCGCCCTGCTCGGCTGCTCGCACCAGCGATTCCACCAGGTCGCCCGAGGTCAGCGTGTGCGTCGCACCCCGGCGCTTCACCAGCCGGGCGCAGGCCGCCTGGACCAGCGCAGCTCGATCGATCGGTTGCCGTTTCAGAGCTGCTTCACCCACGTTGGGGAACTCGCTCACGCCGGTGATGCCTTCCTTGCGGCGAGCCAGGTTCTTGGCCCGGGGGGCGAAGGCCGAGTTGATCTGCTGGTGGACCCAGCCCTGACGGATGGCGCTCAACATGCCGCCCTGGCGTTCCACCTCCTGGAACAGTCCCCAGGCTCGCTCGGCGATCTGATCGGTCAGGGAATCCAGGTACCAGCTGCCTCCGGGCGGATCGATCACACGGTGAAGGTGCCCTTCTTCCTGCAGAATGTGGACCGTGTTGCGAGCAATGCGCCGGCTGAAGGAATCAGGCAGCCCCAGCACGACATCGAAGGGATCCGAGGTGATGGCCTCGGCTCCACCCAGGCCAGCCGCGTAGCAGGCCACGGTATTGCGCAGGAGATTCACGTAGGGGTCGCGATGAGTCAGCACCCGCTTGCTGATGCGGGCATGCATGCGCATGGCCTGGGCTGACGGCGGAGCGCCACAGGCCTCGGCCACCCGCGCCCAGAGACGTCGGGCGGCGCGCAACTTGGCCAGCGCGAGGAAATGATGTGTGCCTACCGCGAAGCTGAACAGGAGCTGACCCAGCGCGGCTTCGATGCTCAGGCCTCCCGCAGTCAGGGCGCGCAGATACTCGACGCCGGTGGCCAGGCTGAAAGCCACGTCCTGCACCGCAGTCGCGCCCGCATGATGGTATGGCGCGGTTCCAACGCGGACCGAGGTCACGTGAGGTAGGTTTCCCGCCGTCCAGCGGCCCAGCTCGGCCAGGTATGAAAGCCCCTGCTCAGGGGAGTACGGCAGGTGTCCATCGCGGGCCAGCACGGCCAGCGGATCCGCATTGAACGCTCCGCGAATCTGGTCAGGCTGAATGCCACGCTGCCGCCAGAGAGCGACCAGCAGGGCGGAGGCCGGCAGGAAGGCCGCCCCGGCTTCCAGGGCCACGCCCACCATGTTCAGATGTACGCCCTCCAGAGCCTCGTCGAGATCGGCCCGGTGGTAGATCATGGTGCCGTCGCGCCCGGCCAGTCCACCCGCCTCGGGGTCATCGGGATCGCGTCCGCTCCGAGCGGCGGCATCCAGACGCAAAAGCAGCGACGTGGCCCCGCCCTGGAGATCTTCGAGAATCAATTGATGCGCGACCGCAAGGTTAGGGTGCGTGTGCTCCTGTCGCAGGTCCCAGCCCGACCGCACCGCTCCCAGCGGCTGGCTGCCCCGCACGAAGGCAGGCAGGCCCGGAAAGCCGTCGGGATCGGTGGTCTCGGGCCGATCGCGTCGGGTGTAGACCGGCTGAATGTCGATGCCTTCGTAGGTGTGGGTGACCAGCTTCTGCTCGAACGAGGCGCCGGCCAGGTCCGCCTCGGCCAGGGCACGCCAGGTCTCATAGCTCACCGGGGGGAACTCCTCCCGGAGATTTAGTTCAGCATCCATCGTGGAAACCTCCGTGCCTGGCTGCCAGGGCGCTCGGCTGTCTCAGGCGGGTAACATCGACCCGGTTCTGAGAAGGTTCTGGTGCAGCTCGAAACAGCGAGAAAGATCGTGGCTGATGTGACCCTTGCCAGCCTCGCGCAGGTATCGATGCAGGTAGTCGCGGTAGCTGGGATGCGCGCAGCGATCAATAAGCAAGTGCGCACGTTCGGCCGGGGCCAACCCGCGCAGATCGGCCAGCCCTTGCTCGGTGACGATCACCTGGACGGAATGCTCGTTGTGATCGACGTGGGTACACATCGGAACGATGGTCGAGATCTTTCCACCCTTGGCCGCTGAGGGGCACATGAAGATCGACAGGTAGGCATTTCGGGCGAAGTCGCCACTACCCCCGATGCCGTTCATCATCGTCTGGCCGCACACGTGCGTCGAGTTGACATGCCCGTAGATATCCACCTCCAGGGCGGTGTTCATCGAGATCACGCCCAGCTGACGAAGCACAGCAGGGTTGTTCGAGATCTCCTGGGGGCGGAGGACGATCTTCGGTCCAAAGTAGTCGATGTTGGCGGTCAGTTCGACCATCTGCGCCGGGGTAAGCGTCAGGGCGCAGGTGCTGGCACCGAGCAGTCGCCCCTTCTTCATGAGATCAAAGGCGGCGGCCTGGTAGACCTCGGTGTACATGAGGAAGTTGGGCACCTCAGGGTTGTCGCCCAGGCTTTCCATCACGGCGTTGGCCACGTTCCCCACACCGCTCTGCAGCGGCAGGAACTCCTGCGGAATGCGATGCGCGGCGCGCTCCGCGAGCAGGAACTTGACCACGTGGTTGGCAATCGCCTGACTGGTGGGATCGGCCGGATCGAACCCGCCCAGCTCGTCCGGCAGGTTCGTTTCGACGATGCCGATGATCTTCTCGGGATCGACCCGGGCGTACGGTTTGCCGATCCGCTCCAGCGGGTGGTCGAGATCCAGGGCGTGACGATGCGGCGGTGGCTTGGGGACCAGGATGTCCGCCATATCGCTGATCCGCCGGGACGGATGCCGGTTGATCTCGATGATGACCTTGTCAGCCACCTGCAAGAAGGTTGGCGAAGCACCAATGGAGGTGGTCAGGTAGACTCTGCCATCCTCGGTCACCTCGGTGGCTTCGATGACCGCCACCTGGATCGGTCCGAAGAAGCCGAACAGGACCGACTGTGGCACGTGAGACAGGTGCATGTCGACGAATGCGACCTGGCCGCTGTTGATCCGCTTGCGCAGTGGTCCCGAGGACTGATAGGGAGCCCGCCAGCTGATGGCGTCCGCCTCAGCGAGCGCATCGTCGAGGCTGGCCCCGGTCGAGGCCCCGCTGAGCACCCGGACCTGGAACGGCTGTCCCGCCTGATGGAGGCGGTTGGCGCGGGTCGCGAGTGCCTTTGGCACCGCTTTGGCCGCCCCCGCGGCGGTGAAGCCGCTGAAGGCGACCGTGCTGCCATGGGGAATCAGTTCGGCAGCCTCGTCTGCCGTGAGCGTCGCGAATTGTCCGGCCACAATGTCACTCCTTACCCGCTGCCGTTCCATGACAGGCCGGCTCGCATAACTCGGTCAGCACACCCTGGCTGCTCTTGGGATGTAAAAAGGCGATGCGCATGTGATGCGCCCCAGCCCGGGGAGTCTCATCGATCAGGCGCAGGCCCGCCTGTTTCAGCTCAGCCAGCCGCTCTTCCAGTTTCTCCACCGTGAAGGCCAGGTGGTGCAGACCTTCGCCACGTTTCTCCAGGAACGTGGCCACGGTGCTGGTCGGATCGGTGGGTTCGAGCAGTTCAAGCCGAACGTCGCCGACACGGAAGAAGCCAACACGTACCTTCTGGTCTGCGACCTCCTCGGTTCCCTCGAAGACGGCGCCCAATGTGCCCTCGTAGAAGGGCCGCTGTGCCTCGATCGAACGGACGGCGATGCCGATGTGATTGATGTTCTTGACTGCCTGCATGGAATCCCTCCTCACGTCGCTCCGTGGCGGTTATTCAAATTCTACGAGTACCTGCCCCCCCTGGACGGCCGCGCCGACCTTGGCGTGAATCTTGGCCACCTTGCCCGCCACGGGGGCAGTGATGACGGTTTCCATCTTCATCGCCTCGATGACCACGAGGACATCGTTGACCTGGATGGCCTGCCCCACCTGGATGGGTATGCGGGCCACGGTGCCGGCAAACGGGCTGCGGCAGACCTTGGATTCGTCCGCCACCGGCGGGCCGCCAGCAGCCACGGGCGCGGGTGCCGCCGGAACCGGGGCGGCCGGCACGCGAGTTTGCGAGGGAGGCAGATACACCGGCTGGAGCGGTTCCGGTTCGGAAACCTCGACATCCACCTCGTACACCTTGCCATCCACTGTGATCTTGAGTTTCACCGCCGTCTCCTGTTTGGCCTCGACCGAACGTCACTCGGAGAACTGATTATGAGAGGCCTGGATGGTGACCCGTCCCTGGGTGGACCAGGCCGAAGTGCCCAGCAGACGGATCTGACGTACATGGGCTTTCTTGCCGAGAAAGGCCGCCACTGCCGCGCCGATCACCAGCACCAGTTCCTCGGTCAGAGGGGCCGGTTTCGGCGGCGCGGCGGGCGTGGACGGTGCTGGTCGCTGGGCCGCCTCAAGAGCGGCCAGGCGATCGTGTAGCCGGCCGATCTCGATGCGCAGAATCTCAATGCTATCCAGTAAGCCGGCCAGGGAATCCGCATTGGTTGTCATCGTGCGGGGCTCCATCACAGAGGAATCAGGCCATGCTTCTTGGGCGGCCGACGGTCTCGCTTCGTGTGCAGGTACTCGAGCGTCTGGGCCAGGTGCTTGCGCGTATCGGCCGGCTCGATCACGTCATCCACCAACCTTCGCCCAGCCGAGACGTACGGCGTCGAGAAGGTTGAGCGGTACTCTTCGATCAGTTCGGCGCGGCGGGCCGCCTTGTCCTGGGCCTGCTCCATCTCCTTGCGGAAGACGATCTCCACGGCTCCCTCGGCCCCCATGACTGCCACCTCGGCGGTGGGCCAGGCGAAAACGCGGTCCGCTCCGAGATCCTTCGAGCACATGGCCAGATGAGCACCGCCGTACGACTTGCGCAGGATGACCTGAATCTTGGGGACGGTGGCGGCGGAGTAGGCGAAGAGCATCTTGGCGCCGTGGCGGATGATGCCACCATATTCCTGCTGCACGCCAGGGAGAAAGCCAGGTACATCCACGAAGGTGACCAGTGGGATGTTGAAGGCGTTGCAGAATCGAATGAAGCGAGATGCCTTGGTGGCTGCGTTCACGTCGAGCACGCCGGAAAGCACCGAGGGCTGGTTGGCGATGATGCCAATGGACCGCCCCAGGATGCGGGCGAAGCCCACCACGATGTTACGGGCATAGCCAGCCTGGACCTCGAGGAAGTCTCCCTGGTCCACGACACCGCCAATAACCGTGCGGATGTCGTAGCCCTGCTTGCTATCGACTGGCACCGCCTGGGTCAGGGCGGGATTGGGATCGACGTTGTTCTGGGTGGGAATGATGGGAGGATCTTCGAGGTTGTTCGACGGCAGGAAGCTGAGGAGCCGTCGGCAGAGGTAGAGGGCCTCCTGGTCGTTCTCGGCGATGAAGTGAATGACGCCGGACTGCGCCATGTGGGCATCGGGGCCGCCCAGTGCGTCGGCGCTGATCTGCTCGCCGGTCACCTGCTTGATGACCTGCGGCCCGGTGATGAACATCTGCGATTGCCGGGTCTGAATGATGAAGTCCGTCAGGGCCGGCGAGTAGGCCGCGCCACCGGCACAGGGGCCGCAGATGAGGGAGATCTGCGGGACTGCCCCGGACAACATGACGTTGGTGTAGAACACCTTGCCATACCCGGAGAGCGAATCGATGCCCTCCTGCACGCGGGCGCCACCGGAATCATTGAGGAAGACGAACGGGCTGCCGTTCTTCAGCGCCTGTTCCATCACCTCGGCCACCTTGTACGAGTGGACCTCACCCGCGGAGCCGCCCAGGACGGTGAAATCCTGGCTGGCCAGGTGGACCAGTCGGCCATCGATGGAGGCAGCCCCCACGACGACGCCATCCGCGGGGACTTCCTTGCCCGCCATGCCGAAGTTGCTCTGCCGATGCTGGGCGAACAGGCCGATTTCCTCGAAGCTGCCGGGATCGACCAACCCGTCGATGCGCTCACGGGCGGTCATCTTGCCCTGTTCGCGCTGCTTGGCCAGGCGCTCGGCTCCGCCTCCTTCCCGAAGGTGGGCTTTGCGCCGACGCAGGTCCTCGACTAGCTCCTCCATGGAACGCGGCTTCTGCTTGCTCATCCTACATCCCTCCGTTCGACCCTGAAACTCAGGCCGGCTCGACGGTGACCCGATGCGTCTGCCCGCCGACCCGGACGTCGTAGGTCACCCGCGTGTTGACAGGTGTGGCCGGCGCAGCGACAGCGGGGCCGGCGGCCGGTGCCCCTGGCTTGGCTGGCGCAGCCGGCGCCTTGGCCACGTTCTTCGGACCCTCGGCTCGCGTGCCAAAGAACTTGGCAGCCACCTGGGGGAACATGGCGTAGGTCAGCACGTCCTCGTCGGTGCCGTTGCAGCCCTGGATGGCCAGCGCCTGGGCACGCAGATCTTCCCACTCTGGCTTGAGCAGATCCGCAGGCCGATGTGTGATGGGCCCTTTCTTGGCGTGCTTGCCAGCCGCCTCAATGATGGCCGGGTCGCGCTCGCCGAGGGTGGCTCCGTAGTAGCCCAGCATCAGGTCGGCGAACTCGCCGGTCAGCACCTTGTACGGTCCCATGAGGACGTTGAAGACTGCCTGCGTGCCCACGATCTGGCTCGACGGCGTGACCAGCGGCGGGTAGCCCGCTATCTTGCGCACCCGGGGCACCTCGGCCAGCACTTCTTTCAACTTGGCGCCAGCGCCCTGCTGCTTCAGCTGGCTCTCCATGTTGGAGATCATGCCGCCGGGAATCTGGCTCTCGAAGATCTCGGTTTCGACCCCGATAAACTTCGACTCGAACTCGGCGTACTTGGGCCGCACCTTCGAGAAGTGATCCTTGATCTTCAGCAGGCGATCCATCTTCAGCTTCGTCGTGTAACCTGTCCCCTCCAGCATTTCGACGAGCGCCTCGGTGGGGTTGTGGCCCGGGCCCAGGCTCAGCGAGGAGATTGAGGCATCGACAATGTCGGCCCCAGCCTCGATGGCCTTCATCAAACTGACGAGAGTCACACCCGTGGTCGAGTGAACGTGGACGTGAACTAGGGTGTCGGCCCCGCACTTTTCCTTGATGCCCTTCACCAGGGCATAGGCCGGCGCAGGCTTGAGCAGGGCGGCCATGTCCTTGATGCAGATCGAGTGGCAGCCCATGTCCTTGAGTTGCTGAGCCATCTCCACGAACTTCTCTACCGTGTGCAGCGGCGAGATGGTGTAGCAGATGGTGCCCTGAGCGTGCTTGCCCGTCCGCTTAACGGCTTCGAGCGGTCGTTTCAGGTTGCGGATGTCGTTGAGCGCATCGAAAACCCGGAAGACGTCCATGCCGTTCTCGGCTGATCGATCGACGAAGCGATCAACCACGGTGTCTTCATAGTGCCGGTAGCCCAGCAGGTTCTGCCCGCGCAGTAGCATCTGCAGCCGGGAGTTGGGCAGAAGCTTGCGGAAGGTGCGGAGACGTTCCCAGGGATCCTCGTTGAGGAAGCGGATGCACGAATCGTAGGTGGCACCACCCCAGCATTCCACGCTCCAGTACCCGGCCTGGTCGATGTCCTCGCAGGCGGGCACCATATCCTCCAGGGCCATGCGCGTCGCCAGGAGACTCTGGTGGCCATCGCGAAGGGCCAGTTCCGTGACCTCGACGAGGCGTGTCATTGACTACTCCTTCCGGAGGAAAGCAAACTCATTCCGGTTGAGGGAAGCTATAGGGATGACATAGAAAACGCAGGGGCGGAAGCCTACCCCCCCTCCTGCCCTGCGCGGCCGTCCGCACTCATCATCTCCTGACCAGGCCTTCTCTTCCGATGGATGGCAGTTTTTCGACTTCACCTGACTTGCCGCGGACCTCGGTCGACATCTCTCATTAACAACCTCCAGGGTCCGATTTTCGGGCTCCTATCACAGCCTTGGGATGAGGTGGACATCGGGTGCCTTGATGAGCGCGGTCAGGGATGCGCCCTCGGTTAGTGCCAGTTCGGCGCAGGCTGGCCTGGTGATGAGCGCGGTCAGAGGAATGCCGCAATCGAGCGTCACGCGGACCAGGGCGCCTTCGCGCGTCCAGGCGCGCACCCGGCCTGGAAGGACATTGCGGGCGCTACTGAGGGGAGTCGTGGCGCTCACCAGCACTACATCCTCGCCGCGAATGCTGACGAAGACATCGCCCCGCACGCCAGTATCCAGTGCCCACAGGCTGACCTGGCCAATCCGCACCAGCGCCAGGCCGTCCGTGAGACGCTCCACGTTTCCGGCCACCACGGTTTCGACGCCCACCACGTGGGCCACCTCGAAGCACCCCGGGCGCGAGAACACCTCGCCCACCGGGCCACTCTGGCGAACTTGCCCCTGAACCATCACCACGAGAAAGTCGCCCAGCGCCAGTGCCTCAGTCCGGTCGTGAGTGACGATCAAAGTGGGCACACCAGTGGCTCGCAGCCAGCGGCGCAGCTCGCGCCGAAGTTGTTCCCGGGTGGGCGAGTCCAGGGCGGAAAGCGGTTCGTCCAGCAGCAAGAGCGACGGTCGGCGAGCCACGGCGCGGGCCAGCGCCACCCGCTGCTGCTGCCCTCCCGAAAGCTGCCGGGGATAGCGCCGATGCAGCCCCTCCAGCCCCAGCAGGGTCAACAACTCGTCCACCCGACGAGCCCGGTAGGCCGGCGATAGCGCGCTTAGCCCGTAGGCAATGTTTTGCTCGACGGTCAGATGCGGGAACAAGGCGTAATCCTGCGACAAATAGCCGATATCGCGAGCCTGGGGCGGAAGATGGATGCGCTGGGACGCATCGCACCAGGTCTTGGTGGCCAGGCGGATGAAGCCCGTGTCGGGCCGTTCGAGCCCGGCCAGGCAGCGCAACACCGTCGTCTTGCCCGATCCGGAGGGGCCAAACAGCACCAGCACGGAGAAAGAGGAGGTAGACAGACTGAGCGTCCCGTGGATCCTGGGTCCCCCCGGGTACTGCTTCTCGAAACGCGCCTCGAGAAAGCTGGTCATACCACCCAGGCCCGACGCTGCAGGATGTAAGTGGCCGACAGCGCTCCAAAGGCCAGGACCAGGAGAAAGAGCGCGGTTCGTCCCGCCGCCTGGTAGTCCAGCGCCTGGACGTGGTCGTAGATCGCCACCGACACGGTCCGAGTGCTGCCTTCGATGTTGCCACCCACCATGAGGACCACGCCAAACTCCCCCACCGTGTGGGCGAAGGTCAGGATCATCCCGGTCAACACGCCTGGCCAGGCCAGGGGGACGACCACACGGAAAAAGGTGCCGATCCGGGAGACCCCCAGACACCAGGAGGCCTCCACCAGCCGGTGATCGATCGAGGCGAAGGCCACCGCAAAGGGACGCACCGCAAACGGCAGGCTGTAGACCATCGACGCCAGGAGCAAACCCGGGAAGGTGAAGGCCAGGTGCGCGTGGGTCAGGGCGGCGTACGACCGCCCGAGGGGCCCCTGTGGGCCGAGCATCAGCAGGAGGTAGAAGCCCAGCACTGTGGGAGGCAGCACCAGCGGCAGAGCCACCACTGCCTCGACGAGGAACTTCCACCGCCAATGCGAGCGTGCCAGCCAGTAAGCCAGGGGCAAGCCGAGGACGCACAGGGCCAGGGTGGTGCAGGTGGCCAGCGCGAGACTGACGCGGATGGCGGTCCAGTCCATAGCTATTCCCCGGGAAGACCGAAGCCGTGGCGCTTCAGCACCGCCTGCCCAGCCGGAGCCTGAAGGTAGGCGGCCAGCGCCTGGGTCGCCTCCCGATTCTGCGCCCAGGAAAGTATGATGCCTCCCTGGTTGAGCCGGGGGTAGGCATCCTCGGGCACGCGCCAGAACCGGGCCTCCTCGCGCAACGGAGACACGGAGGCCAGCGACACCGGCAACGCTGCTGCATCCACCGCGCCGCTATGGAGGAAATGCGCCGCTTGGGCCACATTCTCACCCAGCACCAGGCGATCCTTCACCTGGGCATGGATCCCCAGAGATTCAAGCGCCTGGACCGCCGCCTGGCCGTAGGGCGCAAACCGTGGGTTGGCTATCGCGATCTTCCGCACCCCTGGCCCCGTGAGCGCCTGAGCACCCCGCTTCTCCAGGTCGATGGGTGAACTTCTGGGCACTACCAGAGCCAGATGTCCGATGGCATAGACGAACAAACTATCCGGGTCGGCCAATCCTGCCTCACCCAGCTTGCGGGGGTAATCGACGTCCGCCGAGAGGTACAGATCGAACGGCGCGCGATTCATGAGCTGAGCATACAGGTTGCCGGACGCCCCGACGGTGACCGTAACGCGGATATGTGGATAAGCTTCCTGAAAGAAGTCGGCCAGTTCTTCCAGGGCGAACTTCAGGTCGGCCGCCGCAGCGACGCGAACCTCAGCTTCCGGCCGGTCGCCCCGGGAAGGCAAGAGTTTCCACCCTACCCAGGCGGCTCCCGCGAGCAGGACGGCCGAGCCCAGCACCACCCAGCGCATCATTCCACCATTCTTTCGCGAAATCGGAGCCGGTCGGCGTTCCCAGAGGGCTCACCTCATCACTAGTCAGCGGTGTAGTCCGGGGGGATTGGCGAAGCCAGGAAAATCTGCCGGATTCTCTGTCGGGTGTTGGGTGCAAAGCGCCAGTTACTCAGAGAGTGGGCCGGCGCGCCGAGGCAGGCTCACCCTCGGATCAGATGCATATTTCCCCCGGATGCCCCCGGGGTCTGTGGTACAACACCTAGTTACTGCCAGGCACCCTCCCGAGACACCGTCTCGTTTCCGTAGGTGAGCCGGGCTCAGGTATTGCGCCGCGAGAAGGCTCGAACATCGTTCTACTCGGTCTGCAGTGTCCCGTGGAGTATGGTGACCATGTTGCACTCCCAGTTGATGAAGTGGGCCCGTCGAGTGCGCGGAAACCTCCTGCACCTGCTCGACCGAAATCGGACGCGCAACATCCAGCCAACCAAAATGGCGCTGGGACGCACATCTCTGGAGAAGCTGGAAGATCGTACCCTTCTTGCCAGCAACCTGGTCTATCAGGCCGTCGCGGATGGACAGCTGACTCTCCGGTTGGAGGGCGGCGACTTGCAGCTCATCGACTCCGAGCATCCGACCAGCGTCGTCCACTCCGCCCGGTTGAGCGACCTGACCGGCAACGTCCTCATTCAGGGCAACGGCTTCGATGTCAATCTGTTGATCGATGCCAGCGTGCCGACCGTGCCGGGAGGCATCTTCTTCGAAGGCGGCGCGGGGCGGAATCAGTTGCTGGGGCCCGCTCGGAACCTGACCTGGAATGTGACCGGAGCAGGGGCCGGCGACCTCGGTGGGTCGGCGTTCGTGCGGTTCAGCGGGGTGGAACAGCTGGTCGGGGCGGCCGGAACCGACGATACCTTCGTCTTCGCAACGGGAGGCAGCCTGACGGAGGGGGTGGACGGCGGAGCGGGCGGATTTGACAGCATGACCATCGCCGGGGCGGGCAGCGAGCTACTCTTCACGGCGAGCGGTCCGGACTCGGGCACCGTCACCTACGGGGGCGTGGTGATCCCCTATCAGGGGCTGGAACCCATCGACGTGACGGCGACGTCTGGGCCTCCGGGGACGGTAACCGTGCAGGGCAACCTGGTCGCGCCGAATCAGCTTGTCCTCGAACGGAACGCGGCTGGCAAGCTGCAGGTGCGCAGCCTGAACGGTTCGATGGAGAGTGTCTCGTTCGATGATCCTAGCGTGTTGAAAATCCTGATGGGGGTGGGCAATGACACGTTGACGATCAGTTCCGAGATTCAGTTTGCGGGATCGCTCCAGATCGATGCCGGACTTGGCAACGACAGCGTGACCATCTCGGCAGCGGTCACCGTGCCGGGCAAGGAGGTTCGGATCGATGCGGAAACGATCTCCATCGGAGCGGCCGTTTCCACGCAACCGGGCAACCTCGTCGATAACTCCGGAGCGATTCGCCTGAGTGGTCAGACCATCGAGGTGCAGTCTACCGGGAAGTTGCGCACCGATCTCGAGCCAGGCAGTACAGGAAAGGCCGGGAAGATCGAACTGCTATCTACGGTCATCTCGGTGTCAGGTCTTCTTCCGATCGATGTATTCGCCAGCCCCGATCCGACGATCACTCTGCAATCCGGCGCCGAGATTCGTGGTGGCGAGATCGTTCTGAAAGCGATGAAGCGCAACCAGGGGGCGGTATTACCCGTCACCTTGGTCTCGGTACAGACGCCCTCCGCGAGTGTCTCCGTCCAGGGTGCAACCATCGATGGCGACAAGGTGAGCATCACATCGACTGCCGAGGATTTTAACGTCCTGGAAGAAGGATCCTGGACGTCGGTGAACAACTCGCTGATCCAGCCAATCAACACATTCATCTCAAACCTGCTGCCCACGGTCCTCAGCGCGGCATCGGTCATGATTCGCAAATCCTCGTCCACAGTGACGGTGGAGAATGCCACGATTGTCAGCCGCGGCGATGTGGAGATCGGATCGACCACGACGGTGGAAAGCGAGGCAGACGCCGGAGGTGGCTGGGATCCGACGGTGAAAAAGTTCAACTCGAGCATCCTCGGCTCCGTTCCTCTCGCCGTGGCCTACAGCGAGGCCCAGGGCACCTCGAAGACGGTTATAAAGGGTTCGACATCCATCGACGCGGGTGGAGACGTGGCCATTGGCTCCGCCACGGATGCCAAGGCGGTGGCTGGTGCGTCCACAAACGTCAACACAGGCACCGTGTCGAAGCGGAAGACCACGCAGGCCAAGAAGGAAACTTCGTTCGGCGCCTCGGTGGCGGTCACCTGGTCGAACACGGTAGCCAACACCGAGATCGGCCAGAGTGTGCTGATCACCGCCGTGGGCAACGTGGATGTGACGGCCGATGGCAAGGTCAAGAACACGGCGAGCGGGCGAACCGGGGTCTACATCGATGGCTCGGTGGGTAGTGCCGTGGCCGTGGGGATGGATGCCGCCGACATCAAGACGGTGGTGGATGGAACCATTCGTGCTGGCTCAATCTCGGGCCAGGACGCACCACGGGTGGGCTTCACCCTCTCGGGGCTGGATCCAGCCACGAACATCTTCACGCTCACCAATCACGGCTTTTCCGATGGGCAGAAGCTGCTCTACCTCTCGGAAGATCCCATCGACAAGAACAACAACTACGGCGACATCGGCGGGCTGGTGAACGGCCAGACCTACGTTGTGAGCGTCATTGATGCCAACCGGTTCAAGCTGCTGCGGGGTCAGGCAATAACGTTGGATGCCTCCAACGTCGATCCCAACTCGACGCAGACCTTAACCCGGCGAGCGGTGCTCGCCTTCGATCCAGCCACGCAGGTGGATGGCGGAAACAATACCATCGACCTGCCTGCCCATGGTTTCGTTGAAGGCCAGCTGGTGGAGTATTACCTGGCCAATGTCGACGGCGAGGTGATCGGCGGTCTGGAGAACCAGACGACTTACTACGTTCATGTGGTTAATGCAGACACCATCCAGTTGATGACCGATGAGGTGGACAATCCTGCCTCGCTGGGGCCTGTGGTGGTTGGCGACAAGACCTACTATCTCCTCAATCTAAGCCAGCCGACGAGATCCGAGACCCGGGTGACATTCGAGCCAGACAAGGAAGTTGCGCCGGGCAAGGCGCTGGTGGACCTCGACAAGGAGACGATCGTCTTCGAGGGTGACCACAACTTCTCGACGGGACAGAAAGTGGTCTACAACGGAGGAAGCAGTCCCATCGGCGGCCTGGTGAACGGCGGCACCTACTACGTCATCAAGTTGGAAAGCAACTCGCTGAAGCTGGCGACCAGCGAGGAGAATGCGAATCTCGGCCTGGCCGTCAATCTCACGGCACGCGGCAGTGGGTCGGGACACACCCTGGTAGGAAAGCACCAGAATCTACTGGTCTATGAGGATAGCACCTCATCTTTCACGCCTCGCACTGCGGTGAGCAACGACGGCGGAGGGGGCAAGATCACCTTCGACACGCCCCATAACTGGGAGACCGGCGATGCCGTGGTCTATCGAACCGATGGGACCATTAGCAAAGACCTGCCGCTAACCACGATCAGTCAGATCAACCTTGGTGCCAGGGTCCAGACGTTCGATCCCAACGCCAGCACCTCCACCGAGGAGCAGGTGGTGGATGCCCTGGCCGACACGCTGTTCTTCGACGACGTGCATTACTTCGTGTCGGGCCAGCGTGTCGTTTACTCTAGCGGGGGTGGGACCGCCATCGGCGGCCTGATCGAGGGTGCGACCTACTTCGTCCTGGCGAACGAAACCGACCCCGAACGGTTGCAGCTGGCTCTGCGCAGCCCCGGACCAGGGACGCACGCAACTCCAGTGTTTGTAGCCGGGGTGGCCTACTACGTCGTCCAGCTGACAGCCGGTGTCGCCACGGGCACCGCGCACAAGCTCACCGGTAACCCAGTGGATCTGGGCGACAATCTGCTCGTGGTTCCGAATCACAGCTTCTTCACCGGGCAAAAGGTGGTGTACCAGGCGGGAGGCAACACCACGCTGTCGAGCCAGCTGGTCGATGGTGGCGAGTACTACGTGATTCGCGTGGATGCGAATCGGCTACGGCTGGCCACCACCAGGGCGGACGCCACGGCTGGGGTAGGTGTTACGCTGCGTGCTGGCGCGACCGGTACCGCGCACAACCTGGTCACTACACTTGTGGTCACCCGGGTCGATGTCACGCGCACCACTGCCGTGCTCGATCCGATACAGAACACCATCGAACTGCCATTCGGTTATACCCTCACTCCGGGCAGCATGGTGACTTATTCAAGCGAGGATGGCCTGGCCATTCCCGGGCTGACGGATGGCGTTCAGTACGAGGTCTTCTCGGTGGTGGGTGATCGCATTCAGTTGACCACCGTCGGGGGATCGGCAGCGATTGACCTGCAGACAGGGGCGACGGTCGGCCTGATCGGGCACCGCCTGACCACGGTTGATGGGGAGGACATCTTCTTCAACCCGACGCTGCTGCCCACCATCGACGCGGTCAATGATCGGCTGTGGATGCCAGGCAACCGCTTCCAGGCTGGTGAGCGCGTGACCTACCTGCGAGGGGAGAATGCGGCGATTCCCGGCCTGGTGGATGGCGCAGACTATCTGGTAACCCCCTTCCCGGATGGTACGGTGGCTCTGACCGATGCGCTCACACTCCAGCCTGTGGACCTGGGTGCGGGAACGGTCACGGGTGTCCATGGCTTCGAGCGCGTTGCCCGCGGCGTGCGCTATGACAGCGCCGTCGACGGCCTGGTGGCCGGAGAGATCTATTACGTCACTCGCCTGGATTCCCGTTCCATCCGCCTGTCGAAGACGGTGCAGGAAGCTTACGCCAACGAGGTGGTCGATGTGGCGTTGCCAGGTGGCCAGCCACTGACCAACAAACACACGTTCCAGAGTCCCTCTACCCAGTCAGGCATCAGTGCCCGGCTGGCAGCCGAAAACACGGTGCAGGCGCAGTCGCGGATTGGTGGCACTCCCACGCTGGGAGATTTCATCACGGGTGAGGTGGCTCAGGATCCCAAGACGGCCAAAAAGCTCCTGAAAGGTGCCAAGGGGTTCATGGGGCTGAACGGATCGATTCCCTTCAGCGTGAATGCCTCGGTCGGCGTCAGCACCATTGATCACGATGTGCGCACGATCATCGGCCCCAACGCCGTTCTGGCATCCCAAGCTGACCTGAATATCAAGGCGTCGATCGAGGAAAAAGCCTCCATCAACGTGGATGGCTCGGTCACGACGGAGAACGCGGAGGATGGCAAGAAGGTAGCCATCTCCGTCGCGGTGGCTCGGGGCTATTACGACAACCTTGCCCGGGCCTCGGTCGAGGGGGGCGCGCGCCTGGATGCTCGTGGCGGTCTCTCGGTAACATCCGAGTTAACCTACCCCCTGCTCATCGACAACCTGCCCTTTTCTCCCCTGCGCTTCAACATTAACAGCCAGGACGATGGCAGCGTCGCCGACGAACTGGGCGATCTCCTGAACGGGACGGGCGGGTTGACCCACGTGATGAATGTCTGGGCCTCGGCCACAGGGCGGACTCCCGATGTGGATGTGACCGTGACCGGGTCTGTGGCGGTGATGAACTACATCAATCGCTCCGAAGCGATCATCGGGGCCGGGGTACAGATCAATCAGGATCCATCATTCCACGGTCCCGAGCAGAAGGTGGAGGTCACCGCCACCACCACGCAGGTGCTGATCAGCGTGGCGGGCAACATCCACGTCGAGCTGAACGACAACGGCATCATGAATGCCGCCAAGGGTGGATCGGTGGCCGGCAAGACGGGCACCAAGACCTGGCGCAGTTCGCCGATCTCGCTGTTCGGGAATCAGGCTAAGACGGTCGGTCTGGGTGGATCGATCCTCGTGCAAACGCTGGAGAACCACACGATCGCCCGGATCGAGGAGGGAGCGCAGATCCGCACGGGCGCGGGCGGTCTTTCGGTGGTCGCCTCCGAGAACATCTACTCATTCGAGCTGGCCCAGACTGGCGGCGATTCCGGCAAGATCGGCGTGAGCGGCAGTGTGTCGGTTGCAACTCAGACCAGCGAAACGATCGCCCATGTCAAGAGTGGCGTGCGCGTCGTGGGCGGTTCCGCGCTGGTGAGCGCTCGCAGCCAGGTCGATCACATCAACATCACCGGTGCTGTTCAGCTGGCCAAGATGGTGGGTGTGGGTGTGAGTGTCGGTGTGACCGATGTCACCCGCACTACCCTGGCGATCCTCGGCAATCGTCTGACGCCGGCGGACAGCACAGTGGGATCGGCCGGGACGTTCTTCGACGTGCCGGATCTAACTGTGAAAGCCGAGTCGACTGGTTCAATCTGGGGCGTGGGTGTGGCCGGAGCCATCGTCTCGGACCTGGCTGGCACTGATCTGCAGTTCAACGGAATTCGGGGCCAGCAACCTGCAGCCGCCGAGCCTGTCGGCGTCGGCGTGTCGGGGACTGTGGTGGTCAACACCGTGCGAGACACCACCCAGGCGTACATCAACGACAATGGCGTGTTCCAGATCAACGCTGGCACCGTATTGATCGACAGCGCGGATCGGACCAATCTTTACGGCCTGTCCGGCGCGATGACATTGGTGTTCGACAAGCCAGCCCAGTCACCCGGATCGAAGACGGCGGTGGGCATCGCCGGGTCGTTTAGCTGGAACACCCTGGAAATGACCACCGAGGCGTTCCTGGTGGGCGGCCGGGTGAACGGCGCCAATGAACTCCGGGTCAATGCTTTTCGCGAAGGACAGGTCCTGGCCATCACGGCAGGCATCTCCGGGGTGGCGGCGGTGGGATCGGGGACGGCGGCTGCCGCGGCCGGCGTGGGCAGCGTCACGGTCAACGCCATCCGCAATCACACAATCTCCTATCTGGATCGCGTACTGGTAGATGTGGATGGCCCCATCCGTATCGAATCGACGGACAAATCGACGATTGGCGGGTACGCCATCGCCGGAGCGGGTGCCGGAGCGAACTCGTCCGGTGGATTGTCGGCGGCCGTGAGCGCTGCCGGAGCCGTGGCCATCAATTCCATCGACAACGTCATCGAAAGCTCGATCCGTCAAAGTCCGGGTAGCGGCAGTAACGCCGGCGTATCTGCGGATGGCACGATCCTGGTCCGGGCGCTGGATGAAACCAGGATACGCGCAGTGGCAGGCGCGCTGGCCATTTCGGTGAGTATCGGCGCCGGCAGTGGGCTAAGCCTGGCCGGCGGCGTGGGCATCTCGGTGGCCCTCAACGATATTGGAGCAGGCAGCGGCCAGGCGACGCGCGCTTATATCGAGGGGTCACGGGTCCGTGCGGCGGGAAACCTCACCGTGGAAGCTCAGTCGACGGCGGTGATTGGTTCGATCGCCATCGCTGGGGTGCTGGCCGGCGCTGGCTCGAGTGGCGCTGGATTTGCGGTCGGATTTGCTGGCGCGCGGCCGCGGCGAGCCGCAACACGATCAAGCTGGAAGTCGAGGCCAGCATCCTGACCAACAGCACCGTGACGACGATTGCCGGTGGCCAGGTCAGCCTGACGGCTCTGGATCGCTCGGAGATCCTCTCGGACACCGGCGGGATCAGTGTGGCCGTGGCAGCCGGAACCTCGGGCGGCAGCGTGGCGGCCGGCGTGGGCGGAGGGGTGTCGCTGAACACGATCAGTAATACCGTCAAGGCCACTATCGACAGCTCGACCGTGCAGGCTGCCGGAGTACTGAGCCTAACTGCGCGGTCGCAGAAAGATCCGACCTCCACCAGTAAATATCGCATCGACGCCCTGGCCTTCGGAGTGGCGGCTGCCGGATCGGGATCAGCCGGGGCTGGGTTGTCCGGGGCCTTTGCCGGTGCCGGAGCGGCGGCGATCAACAAGGTGGATAATGCCGTCGAGGCCTCCATCCGAGGCAGCGGTGGAACCCGATCGGTCCAGGCGCTGGGTGGCTCGGTGACGGTGGTGGCCAGTGACGATACCTCCATTCGCGCGGATGCGGGGGGCGTGGCCCTGGCTGCGGCTGCCGTCGCCGGCGCGGGGACCGGAGCCGCTGCGGCACTCGGTGCCTCCTACTCCGAAAATCAGATCGGCAAGGTGACCGGCCATTCGGTGCATGCGATCATCGACTCGTCAAACGTGACCGCCAACGGCAACGTGGAGGTGGAGGCGACCTCCACGGCCGTGATCGCGACATTGTCCATCGGTGGCAGCGTGGCCGTGAGCGCTGGAACCGGCATGGCATCTGGCGCAGGCGCTGGCGCAGGTGCGTTGACGATCAATCGCATCGCTCTCGACCTGGAATCGAGCATCAAGAATGGAAGTGTCGTCGTCGCCAACAACAACGGCGATGTGGAGGTGCACACCACCGATTCGTCGGAGATTCTGGCCGATGCTGGTGGCGTGGCGGTGGCGGTGGCCGTGGCGGTGGGCACCGGCACAGGCGGGAGTGGTTCGGGTTCCATCGGTGGGGCCTACGCGGAAAACAGCATCGCGAACAAGGTACGCGCGCTGATTGACACCTCCACCGTGCTTGCTGACGGTGACGTGTCATTGTCGGCCGTTTCGGCGAAGCGCGTCGGGTCTACCTCGCCGTACCGGATTGACGCCATGGCTCTGGGAATTGCTGCCTCGGTGACGGTGACCTCGACTCCTGGCCTCACGGGCGCCTTCGCAGGCGCCGGCTCGGTCGCCCTGAACCGAATCGACAACACCATCGAGGCGATCATCCGCAACAGTGGGGGCTCTCAATCGGTTCAGGCCCAACATGGTGGCGTCTCCCTGAACGCCAGCGATGATTCGTCGATCCGCGCCGATACAGGTGGCTTCGCCCTGGCGCTCGCCGTTCCCACGGGTACCGGTGGCACCGGCGTCGCGGCTTCGCTGGGGGCGTCCTACTCGGAGAATCAGATTGGCGCGACTGGTCACGCCATCCGCGCGTCGGTGGACGGGTCGAGGGTGAGTGCTGCCGGCCAGGTCGAGGGGACGGCCCTTTCGACGGCGACCATTAATACGCTCGCGATGGGTGGCTCCGTCGCCGTCACGGGTGGTTCGTCGCTGACGAGCGTAGGCGTGGCAGGCGCTGCAGCGGCCACAAAGAACCTGATCGCCGCCCAGCTGGAAGCCAGCATTCAGGGCGGCAGCGTGGTGACGACCAGCTCGGGTGGGGATGTGGTCCTGTCGGCCCGGGATCTCTCGGAGATCGTGGCCGATGCAGGTGGCGTGGCGGTGGCCGTGGCGGCCTCGTCGCAGGCTGGCACGACGGTAAGCGTGGCTGTCGGCGCAGGCATTTCGCTGAACACGATTGCTAACACGGTTGAGGTGCTCATCGACGGCTCAACCGTGGAGGCCTCGGGAGACCTGACCCTTTCCGCCTTCGCTGGCACCGCCCCGGGAACGATGGTGCCGTTCAACCTTGCTCAGGTCAACCCTGGAACCGACACCATCCAACGGACGGGCCATGGGCTGAAAACTGGGGACCACGTGGTGTACCACGCCGCGAGTGGTGCGATCGGCGGTCTCGTCGATGGCCAGAGCTATTTCGTGGTGCGTGTGGATGCAGATCACTTCCAGCTCGTGGAATCGCGAGCGGAATCGTTCAAGAAAACGCCCAAGGTCATCAACCTGACGAGCAGTGGCGCAGGCTTCTCGCACTTGCTAGAGAAACCACGGATTCGCATCGACACGCTGGCGATCGCCGGCGCCGGGGCCGGGGCCGGCAGTGGTGGTGGCGGAACGGTGCTCGCCGCCACAGGGGCAGCCGCGGCGGTCATCAACAACATCGACAACATGGTCGAGGCGGTCATCAAGAACAGCCCGCGCGTGCTGGCCCAGGATATCACCGTTCAGGCCCAGGACGCTTCAACCATTCGGGCCGACGTGGGTGGCGTGTCTCTCGCCATCGCCGGCTCAGCGGCAGCGGGAACCACGGTTTCCGTCTCGGTGGGTGCCTCGCTGGCGGAGAACCATATCGGGAATGCTCGTGGACAGACAGTGAGTGCCCGCATCGAGAACTCAACGGTCACCGCGCTGACCGGCAGCGTCTCCCTCGACGCGCAGTCCCGTCAGGAGATCGGCTCGTTTAGCATCGGCGGGGCGATTTCTGGCGCAGGCTCTGCCTCGGGTGTGGTGGTGGGAGGAGCCGTCGCGGGGACGGTGTCGATCAACACCATCGACCAGACTGTCGAGTCGGTCATCAAGAATCAGAGCGATGTCACGGCGGCTCAGAATGTCGCACTGACCGCGAACGATCACAGCCTGGTGTCGGCCGACGCGGGCGGGGTGGCGGCCTCGGTGGCGGTCGGATTGGCTGGTATCTCGGCGGCTATCTCGTTGGGACTGGCGATCAGTCAGAATGCGATTGCGAGCGATGTGTTGGCCAGCATCGACACCTCGAAGGTGACCGCCCAGCAGAGTGTGGACCTGGATGCCCTGTCGAGGTCGGAGATCAACGCCTACGCGTTCGGCGGAGCAGGGGCTCTGAGTGTGAGCCCCACATCGGTGGCGGGCTCCGGCGCGGCCGCGGGAGCGTTCACGACGAACACGATCAGCAATATTATTGCAGCCCAGATCACCGGGAGTGGCGGGACGCGATCGGTGACGGCCCAGCTGGGCGCGGTGTCGTTGGACGCGCAGGACGACTCGCGGATTCAGGCATCGTCGCAGGGTGGCAGTCTGGCGATATCTGTGTCAGCTACGCCGGGCAGCCCCACCATCGCAGTGTCGCTGACCGGAGTGACTGCGACGAACACCATCAGCAACCAGGTGCGTGCCCGCGTCGTGGATTCGACGGTGCGATCGACTTTCGGAGCAGTGCGACTCAACGCGGAGACCTTGCCAAGCTCCAACATCACCTCAACCGCAGCCGCGGCGGCGATGAGTCTGGCGGCCTCGGGCGCGATCAGCGTGGCCGCCAGTGGAGCCGGTGCGGGCGCCTACAACACGGTCACGAACACGGTCGAGGCGGTCGTGCTGGGTACCTCGACGGTGCAGGCGCAAAACGGCGTCACCGTGCTGGCCACGAACAGCGCCGCCATCCACGCGGGGACGGGGGCAGGGGCTCTGGCGGTGGGGTTGATCTCGGCATCGATCGGCGTGTCGACCAACACCAACACCATCACGACGACAGTGACTGCAAAGATAGACGGAAGCGTGGCCACGGCCGGTGCGCTTTTGGTGAAGGCGGCTTCGACTGCGCGTGTCGATGCGACTTCCTTCGCCACCTCCTTCGCCGCGGCCACGGCCGGGGCCGGCAGCAACGTGACGACAACGGTGGAGGAGAATCTGACTGCGGTGCTCGGTCCGAACAGCACCATCAACGCCGGCAACGTGACCGTGCAGGCGAACGCCAGCCAGGAGGTCACCACCCTCGCGAAGGCGGCGACAATCTCGGGCGGCCTGACTGTGGGCGTGACCCGCGGAAGCACGACGTTGAAGGGAACCATCGGTGCGAGTGTGCAGGGGACTGTGACACCGACCGGCAATGTGCTGGTGGAAGCGGTGGAATCGGGTCATGCCTTCACGGAGACCTGGTCGCTGGCCGGTGGTATCGCCGGTCTGTCTGGCGCCGGTGGTGAATCGAAGACCGAGATCTCGCCAACCGTCAATGCTTCTATTGACGGAGCAACCATCGGCACGGCAACGCAGCCAATCAGCGGCGATGTGCATGTGCGAGCCATCATTCTCTCGGATGGCGATGCGAAGTCGTTCGGCGTGAGTTTCTCACCGACCATCGCGGCCGCTGGAACGAAGTCGGTGGTCACATTAAACCCGCAGGTCAGCAGCTACCTGGGGGACGATGCTGACATCCGCACGACCGGATCGATCTCGGTGCTGGCGTTGCAGAACTACCGGGTGGATGGGAACAAGCTGGTGGCAGACCGCCGTCTCTCGCTGGCCGAGACGGAGTCGGGGTCTGGCACCATTGTCTTCAGTGGGGCCGGAGCCGACAGCACAGTCAACGCCACACCGAAGCTGCAGAGTTATGTCGGCACAAACGCTCAGGCGCTGGCTGGGAAGGATATCACCTTGCTGGCACTGTCGTTCCTCGAAACCGAGGCGAAGGCCAAGAGCACGGTGGTGGGTATTGTCAGTGTGGGACAGGCGCTGACGAGCGCGACGGCCAGCGGCGAGGTGCTCGCCTACGTGGATGGTAAAGTGGACGCCGGGGAGCAGGCCAACGTGCTGGCAGTGGCCCGGCATTCGGCACTGGCGAACGCCGAAGGCTTTGTCGTGGGCCTTGGTGCGGCCGAGACGATCTCGGTTTCGGATGTGTCACCCAAGGTGACCGCGAGCGTGGGCCGGAATGCGACAACCGCCGAGTTGCACGCGCGGGATGCCTCGTTGATCGCGATCTCGGAGTCGCAATCGCGGGTCACGTCCAAGAGCAACATTGACGGGGCGGGCAAGCCGGACGAGAGCCGAAGCAAGCCGGAGGTGACGCTTCGGTTTGGCGATGGTTCCAGTATCTTCGCGACGAACAGGAACTTCCAGATGCTGGAAGATCCGAACGTGGTTCGCCCCGAGATGACGGTGGCCGACCTGCTGCGGCCGAACACCGTGCAGGTGCTGGAAAACACGGGGTACGTGGCCACCCTGACACCGTCAGCGTTCGAGACGGAGACGCCCACTTTCTCGCTCAAGAACGAAGGGGACAGTCGGCTGTTCAGCATCAACAGCACGACGGGCGACCTGTTGTTCCGCACCGTGCCCGACTTCGAGAACCCAGGAGACCGGAACGCCGACAACCTGTATGAAGTGCCGGTCGTGGTGACGTATGCGAAGGGCAACGTCGTGAACATGAACGTGCGCGTGCAGGTGACCGACGTGACTGGATTCCTGCACGCCGAGGTTGGCCCCGCAAGCACGTCGGGGGCCACGGTGGATGTCACTGACGTCACGGGGCTGGGCGCGGCAGCAGTCACACGATGGAAGGCGACTGGACTCTCCGCAAGTCAGGCGACGTCGCTGGAGCAGGTGGTCTTTCAGGTGGACGATCTGCCGACCGGGCAGCTGGCCATGGTGGCGGGCAACGTGGTGACCGTGGATCGCGATGCCAACGGGAAGGGTTGGTTCATCGATGCGACACCAGCAAACGATGAAGAGTTTGGCGACCTGGGGGCGCGTGGATACTCCGCGCAGGTGGGCCCGGCCGCTGGCCTGATCGACCTGCTCACCGTGTTGCTGCACGAGTATGGGCACGTTTTGGGTCTGGCCCACGCTGGTAGCCCAACCAATCTCATGTTCTCGGCTCTGGGGGTGGGGACGCGACGCTTGCCGACCGCCGGGCAGGCCGAAGGAGTGGTGCCAGAGCCGGGCGTCCATCACGAGGTGATGTACGCCACGGGGGACAATATTCTTTCGGTCAGCAATCTGGGAACGCGCTATGAGCGCGTGGTGGCGAACAAGGAGTCGACCGATCCGGGTGGGTCGGCCCCGGTGACGCGGGTCAAGGCCGAGGCAGCTCCACAATTGAAGATCGAAATAGGCTCCGATGCTCTGATCCAGGCCGGTGCCTCGGAGGAAGTGGTCATCCGGGTCGAGTCGAACCACACCGCGACCGCGCTGGGGGTCAATCCCGATGCCCTGTTCCTGCTGGGAGTGGTAGAGGCCGAGGCCAAGGTGGGCGGATCGATCGAGGTGTCGATCGGCGGAACCATCCACCATGCAGGTAGCTTGACCCTGGAGTTGCACTCCGCCAATCAGGCGATCGCCATCGGCGAGGCGCTTGCAGTCGGGCCGCTGGGTGGCACGGCGGTGAAGACGACGGCCACGGTGGAGCCGACGATCAGCACCTACGTCAGTCCGAATAGCAACATCCAGGTGGGAGGCAACTTCACGATCCGCACGCTGGCGGAAGACACTGCCCTGGCCATTTCGCGCGGCACCTCGATTGGCGGTGGCTTTGCGGTGGGCGTGGGGGTGGCTGAGGCGACGGTCAAGCCGAAGGTCAGCACCTATGTCGCTGAGGGGGCGACGATTGTTGCGGGTGGCAACATCACCATCGAGACGCTGCACAACATCGACAGCGAGGGGAACAGCCTGGATCGCGGAGCGAAGGCGCTGGCCGAGGCCTCGGCTGGCGCGCTGGTCGCTGGAGGCGGCGGCGCGAGTGCGACCGCCTCGTCCACTCCCGAGGTGAGTGCTTACGTGGACCCAGGCGCGAAGTTGACCGCCGGTCCCAACGGCACCATCACCGTTCGGGCCAAAACTCATCATCCGGCTCTGGCGCAGACGGGTGGGATGGGCTTTGGTCTGGCCGGCGTGGGGGTGTCGCTGGCGTCGGCCACCTCGAGCGGCACGACCAGTGCCTACATGAATGGAAAGGTGCTGGGTGGGCGCAATCTGGTCGTCTTTGCAGAGGCGGTGGACCAGGCGCTGGCAGATACCCAGGCGGTGTCGGGCGGATTGTTGTCCGGTCGAGGGGCGAGTTCGACAACCAATGTCGAGCCGGAGGTGGAAGCTTACCTGGGAGCCAACTCGGAAACGACCGTGACCGGAGATGTCACCGTCCGGGCGAACGCGCGGCCAGACGGGGATGCCCGGGCCGTGGGCTTCGGCGGCGGTGCGGTGGATGTCGGGGTGTCGATCGCAGAAACCACGGTGAAACCCCAGGTGCTTGCCTACATCGGGCAGGATGCGAAGGTAACCGCTGGAGGCAACCTGGGGGTGTTCGCGGAAGCAGGTGTGCCGGCACCCACCCTGGGTGACACGTTCACGCCGGGCACTGCGGTGGACCCCGCTGAGGAGACAATCGTGTTCCCCGATCACGGTCTCGATACCGGAGACGTGGTCCTCTACGACAACCAGGGCAACACCTCCGTTGGTGGGTTGACGAGTGGCCAGCTCTACCCCGTGCTGCGCGTCGATGGCGATCGCATCCGCCTGGGAGCGAACTTCGATGGCGCACTGGTGAATAACACCCGCGATACCATCGTCTTCCGCGACACGCACAACCTTCCCAACGGGACACGGGTGATCTACCAGACTGTCGGGGGTGCTCCGGCAGTGGGTGGCCTGATTGAGGGGGCCATCTACGTCGTCAAGGTGATCGATCCGACGACGATCAAGCTGCAGGATCCCAGCGTGGTCCTGGCCCCAGCCACGCCGTTCACCTCGGGTGATGTGGGCGTGGATGACAAAACCATCACGTTCACCGGACATGGGCTGCAACCGGGCCAGGCCGTGACCTACCGGGGGCCGAAGCCAATCGAGTTCGTGAGCACCGTGGTGGATGTCAAGGTGCGGGCTGATGGCACCCTGGACCAGGATTTCCTGTTCCGGGACATCATCGAGGAGGACAACGACGCGATCTACCTGGGTCGAGACGCCGACAATAACGGCGTGATCGAGGGCCATGGTCTGGCGTCCGGAGAACTGGTGCGCTACCAGGCGACTCCCACAATTGATGTCACCGGCGATGGGCTACTCGACGGCAGACCCATCGGGAATCTGACGAGTGGAACTACCTACGCGGTCATCGCGGTGAACAACTTCCAGGTCCAACTGGCTAGCCTGGTAGATGAGGTAGATGCAGCCACTGCCGCCAACAAGGACAACGATCGGATCAGCGTGACGGGCGCTTATGGCACCGGGGACAAGATAGTTTACCTGGCCATGGGAGGCAATGTAATCGGGGGTCTGGTGAACCGGGGTGTCTACTACGTGCGGACCTTCGGGCCGGACAGCATCAAGCTCTATAACGACGAACGTGACGCCTTCCTGGACCAGAACGCGATCGATATCACAGGACCCGGGACCGGGCAGCAGCGACTCTATCGCCAGGTGGAACTCGACCCGTTCAAGGATACGACGGCCGATCAGCGGGTGGTGCATTCACTGGCGCGGGAACTGGACGCAGGTGGTCTGGTCGACGGGCAAACCTATTACGTCAATCGCCTGAGCGCGGATCAGTTCCAGCTAGAAACGAGCCCCGGCGCTGGCGCTCTCACGCTGAATCTTCGAGGGAATGGTTCGTCGGGCCAGCACACGGTGGGCACGGAAGGTGTCGATCTGTCGGCGACGAGCGGAGATCATCGCCTGGTGGTCGATCTGACCTCCCAGCCAGCTGGAGAGCATCGATTGCTTGGTCCGGGTGGAATCTCCCTGCGCCTGAATCGCTCCTCGACCAGCGATGGCATCTCGACCGCCACGGCCCGGGGGTCGTCGGGAAAGATCCTGGGTGCGGAAGTCAACAAGGCGAAGGCGACCGGTTCCTCAACAACCCAGGCCTACATCGCGGGCAACAGCAGCGGGACCGGCGGCAGTGTGGTGGCTGCGGCCGGAAACGTGGTGATTCAATCGACATCGAAGTTGAACACCTCCTCGCAGGTCAACAACGGCACTGGCGGGTTCGTGGCAGTGGGTGTGAGCCAGGCCACCACCGACAGCGATCAGGCAAACACGGCCTATGTGGGTGAAAACGCCCGGGTGACGGCAGGCCAGGATTTCACGCTGGGTGCGCTGACGACACAGGCCGCGCGCTCTGGCGCGGTGGCGATTGGCGGCGGCTTCATTCAAGTGGCGGTGGCCGATGCGACCACGGATATCGACTACACCACTGATGTCCAGGTGGGGACGAACGCGCAAATTTCCGCGGGCGGAACGCTCCGGGTGGCGGGAGTCAGCACCACGGAGAACACCGAGGCGGTGGCCAACGCCGACGCCCGCGGGTTCGGCGCCGGGACCGACGCCAACGATGGGGGACGAGATGGCGGGCGCTCGGTGGGGGATGCAACAGGACGAGGCATCCACATCGGCAAGACCAGCGCGCGGACCGAGACCGAGATCGCTAGCGGAGCGAAGTTGACCGGCCAGCGCGTCGAACTGAGCGCGACCATGCCCACGGTCAACGCGCAATCGATCTCGACTGCTTTCGCGGGCGGCCTGGGGGCCGACTCCGACGCCACGTCACGGGTGGAAAACTACCAGACAACCGAGGTCATTCTGCGTGGCAATTCCGAGGTGACTGGGACGGGCGGCGTGGTGATTCAATCCACCACCACCAGTACGGGCACCACGTCGAACGCGAAGGCGACCTTCCGGGGTGCCTTCGGAGATACCGATTCTACTGCGATCAATGATGTGGGTTTGACCTCGAAGATCACGACCGAGGCCGACGCCGTGGTGCGAGCCGGCGGCTCCAACCCGATGGCGCTCCAGGTGCTCACGAACGCCGAGGCGACCACACCTCGCCAGGCAACCAGTGATCGGTTCGGCATCGACATCGGCGAGGCGAAGACTCTGGGTGGGACGTCGCGCAACACGGACGTGAACTGGAATGCAGATGTGGTGGTCCTCGGCGCGAGTAGTCCCACTTTGCACATCGACCAGTCAGGCACCATCGTCGAGGCGCTGGGACTGACCGTCAATGGAGGACAAGCCACCGGTACACTGTCCGGCGCCGACGTGGTCGTGGATGACATCCAGGCCTCGGGCGGGGGTCAGGTGCTGTTTGACACCCACGGGGGTGCCATCCGAGGCTCGGGGGGCGCATGGACCTTCAATGACACCGCTTCTGGTGTGACGATCACCAACGAATCCGATCGGCGTCTGGTGATCCAGAACATCAACCTGCTGGGTGCGGGTACCCCGACCGTCGAGCTGCGTGGTCGCTCCGATGGTGTCAGCCTGGAGTTTGAGGTAAAGCACGTCGTGGTCGGGTCGGTCATCGACATTCGTAATCTCGGCGGCTCGGATTTACTGTTGAATAACAGCCTGGCGATCAACAACCCACTGGGCCAGGTGCGCATCGTCAACACGGGTGGCAGTGTGCTGGCAGCGAACGCGGCCACGATCATTCGGGCCAGTGACATCGCAATCGAGGCGGCTGGCGACGTCGGCTCGGCGAGTCAATTCCTGCCGGTGGAACTGGTTGAGCGCCTGGGCCAGAACGAGCGCCTGAACGTCCAGGCTGGTGGCGATGTTCACCTCGATTTGACTGGACGGTTGCGTGGTCCGGGTTCGACCATGACCGTCGGCGTGGAGGCCCTGGAGGCGGGACGCGACCTGAACGTGCGGCTGCACCAGAGTCTGAAGGACAGCCTGTCGACCGGGCCGACTGGTGGCACGATCCAGGTCACTGTGCCCAACGAGCCATACTCGCAAACCGTGGTGCAGTATTTCCGCCCCGATCCCGCCGGCGCTGCGCCTGCGACGCTCGATCCGGCCTTCTTCGTGGATACCAGTCTTGCGGTGGCGATCGACAGCACCTACTCGCTCGATAGCCTACGGGCGGGCCGGGCGATTCGCCTGACCGGTGCCGACCTCGGGCCGACAGCCAGGCTGGTGCATGTCCTCGGCTTCACCGAGATCACTAACCCGGGTGTCGGTGGGGAGATTGACGTGCGCACCACAGGTGCCATCCAGTTGACCCACCAGGGCGGCAGGGCGATGGTGGTGGGGCAGGTGGAATCGACCCAGAGCAGTGTGGACCTGTTGAACCCCGACCAACTCACGTCGGGACAGGATGTGCAGCTTCTCGAAGGAGGCTGGATCAAGGCAGCGACCACGGCACGCATTCGCGCCGGTGACGACCTCACCCTCGCCGCCCTCAGCCTGGTGGAGGCGGGCACGCAGGTATCCCTGGAAGGTGATGCTCTCGATATCGATACCCCGGGAACGACCATGAGTCTCCGAGGCACAGTGCGGAGCCCACTGGTGACTCTCGAAGGCGGCAATGATGTCGATACCTTCCTGCTCTACCACGCGAACGGGATCAACCCAGGGCTGGCCGGTTCGCTGGTGCGAGTGGACGGCGGTGGCCTTCGTGATTATCTGCTCATCGACGATTCGGGAGACACCGGAGCAAGTCCGGGCAGCATGACCGGGACGCACGTTCGCGGACTGGGCATGGGTGGCGACGGCGTGGAGTATGTCGGTGTGGACGATCTTGAGGTGCGCCTCAGCCAGGGGGGCACCAGCTTTGACGTGCATGGAACCAGCGCCACAACGAAAGTGCTGGGAGGTTCCGGTAACGATACGGTGCAAGTCACCTCGACCAGTCAAACCCTGACCGACATACAGGGCGAGTTGACCGTGGACGGAGTCGGCGGCGCGGCAAATCGGCTGATTGTGGATCATTCCGGGTCGTCTACATCCGCGATTGTCACGCTGACACAAGATGCGATTCTTGGCTTGGCTCCAGCAGCGATCTACTACATGGCGACAGGTGGCCACTTCATCAGCCCCGGTGCGCGGAATGGTATCGAGATCCGTGGAGCCGGCGTGGGCGGCAACACCTTCAACATCCAGAGCTCACTGGCAGGCAGCACCACCCAGATCACCGGCCAGGGTGCCCAGGAGGTGTTCAAGGTCTTCTCGGATGCCACCGGCAGCGGACTCGGGGCAACGATCACCAGCAAGGTCGATGGCATTCAGGGCGAACTGAGCCTGGTGGGTGGCTCCGGGGCAGGCAATCGCCTGATCCTCAGCAACCAGGGCGGTGCGACGGCCAACACCGTCGTGGTCACCGCTGATCAGATCAGTGGTCTGGCTCCCGCCACGATCTACTACAGCACGGCCAGTGGCGGCTCCTTCAGCCATGGGACCGATTGGGATGGCATCCGGATCATCGGCGCGAACCGGGGGGGCAATGTCGTCCAGGTGCAGTCGACCTTGAAGGACAGCACCACCACCATCGAGTCGGTCGGCGCGAATGCCACCTTCCAGATATCGTCCAGCGCCACCACCACCGGACAGGTGGATGGCATCGTGGGAACACTCTCATTGCTAGCGGGTAGCGGTGGCTTCAATCGATTGATCGTCAACGACCGAGGAGCCACCAGCAGCAAGACCAACGTCGTTCTTGGAAGCTCGACCATCGAGGGACTCGCCCCGGCGACCATCCATTACTCAGGCGTCGGACAGTTCAACCAGAATGGCAGCCTGGATGGTATCCTCGTGATGACCAGCGCCACCGCGTCTACCTCCGTTTCCATCATCGGGACGCTGGCCGGCAGCACGACGAAGGTGATGACGGGTCTTGGGAACGATGTGGTGGAGGTGGGGAACGTTGCCGGGACTCTGGCGGAGATCCAGGGGACATTGACGGTGGATGGCGGAGGCCATCTGACTAGTCCTACCACGACCCTGAGCCGGGGGAGCGACAGTCTGACGCTGGCCAGCGGAGATCAGGTACGGTTCCACGATGAGGGAGCGACGTCTACTGGGCTGGAGTACACCCTGACAGCGAGCACGCTGACCCGCACGGGCGTGGCCAGCATGGGGTATGCGAACGTGGAAACGGTCGAACTGAAGACCGGTAGCCAGGGTGTGACGGTCCAGGTGCACAGAACAGCGGACCAGGTGACGACGCGCGTGGAAGGCGGAGTCGGGAACGACCTGGTGATCGTGAGTGACACGGGTGTAGGCAGCAATCTGGAGGTGCGCACGCAGGGTGGAGCGGATGAGGTCCAGGTGCGTGGGACGGGAACGGGCAGCTTCACGGTGGTGGAGGGAGGTCAGGGGAACGATGTGCTCTCGGTGGGGACCAACGCAGGTATAGGTGGAGGAAGCCTGGACGGAGTGGAAGGTGTGGTGGTGATGGATGGCGGAGAGGGAAGCGAGAATCGGCTGATTCTCGACAACACCGCCGGCACCCCCAGCCTGAATGCCGTGATCTCGGCGAATCGGATCACGGGTATGGCTCCTGCGACCATCCACTATCTCGCCACGGGCGGGCAGTTCACCAGTGGGGCCAGCGCTGAGGGCATCCTGATTCTTGGGTCGAATCTCGGAGCGGATCGACTGATCGTCACCGGCACCCTGGCAGGCAGCACAACAAAGGTGATGACGGGGTCAGGGAACGACCAGATCGAGGTGGGCAACGAGGCGGGAACGCTGGCGGAGATTCAGGGGACCTTGACAATCGATGGGGAAGCTCATCTTGCAAGCCCAACCAGCACGGTGAGCCGAGGCACAGACAGTCTCACGCTACCCAACGGCGATCAGGTCCGGTTCCGCGACGCGGGAGAGACGGTCAGCGGTCTGGCGTACACCCTGACGGCGACGACGCTGACACGCACCGGAGTGGCGAGCATCGGCTATGCCCATGTCGAGACCGTGGAGGTGTTTGTCACCAACCAGGGTGCGACGGTCCAGGTAGATAGCACGGCTGCGGATGTGACGACACGGGTAGAGGGTGGCAACGGCGACGACACGGTGGTCGTACAGGACACCGGAGCGGGCAGCATCGTGGAGGTCCGCACGCAGGGAGGCGCGGATGCGGTGGAGCTACGCCGGACGGGAGCAGGCAGCTTCACGGTGATCGATGGCGGCCAGGGGAATGATGTGCTGTCGGTGGGTACGAACGCGGGTGTGGGTGGCGGCAGCCTGGACGGGGTGCAAGGCATCGTGGCCCTCGATGCGGGAGCGGGGAGCGGCAACCGGCTGGTGCTCGACAACAGCGCTGGTACGCCCAGCATCAACGCCGAGTGGACCACCCCCGTTGTCGGCCAGCTGGGCAAGATCACGGGGCTGGCGCCGGCGACACTGTACTACGCGGCCACGGGTGGCGCATTCCACACCAGCAGCAACGAGGGCGTGGTGCTGCTGGCGTCGCGCCTCGGGGCGAACTCGGTTCTCCTGCGGGGTACCCACGCGGGAAGCAGCTATCAGATTGTGGGTGGGCCGCTCGCGGATGCCTTCTACGTGGGCGACACTTCCGTGGGCAATCAAGGGAACTTGAACCTCATCCGTGGCACAGTGGCGTTTGTCGGAAACGGCGGGGCCGACACCCTGGAGATCAACGATCACGGAGCCAGCGGAGCGTTCAACTACCTGATTGATCCTCGCCAGGTGCGCAATGATCCCGCGACGATTCGCCGCACGACCGGGCGCACCACGCCCCCGGCACGGACATTCGCACCAGGTGGCATCCGCTACAACTCTACGGGCGATGCCAGCCGAGATTCGATCGTGTCTCTTCGCATCGATGGGACAGACCAGGCCAACCGCTTCACCGTCGTTCCCTCCCAGCTGACCCGGATTCTCGTCAACGGCAATCGACCGGTCTCTGGCGTCCCCACGACAGGTGGCGGAGATAGTCTGCGTCTGGATAGCTCCCGCTTCGCGGATAAAACGGGGGGTCGCAGGCTGCATCTGACGGGCACGGGTAACGGGTTCTGGTCCTTCAGCGACCCAGGTCGCACCCGGAGCGTGTTCTTCGAGAGCATCGAGCGGTTCAACCACGTCGGCATCATGGCCTCGAGCGCGGATGCTGGGTCGCCCCGGCAAACCGTCGTGGTCCGCGATGCAGAGACTGGCGCAGTACGCTTCGCCGTACTTCCCTACGAGCCGACCTATCGCGGCGGCTACAACGTCGCAGTGGGCGATGTAAACTTCGATGGGCTCCCCGATCTCATCACCGCGGCAGGGCCCAATCATGCTCCGGTCATCAAGATCTACAGTCTGCGGCCAGACGCGAACGGGGTCTACCGCGGCCAGCTACTCACCAGCTTCCTGGCCTTCAACGCGGCCTTCCGGTCGGGGGTCAGCATAGCTGTCGGCGATGTCAACGGCGACGGCGCCAACGATCTGGTGGTGGGAGCGGGCGCCGGTTGGGTGCCTCAGGTCAAGGTGTTCAACGGTCTGACCCTGCGGACCACCCGCAGCCTAATTGGAACGCCGTTCAATGCCTATGCAGCGTCGTTCCGGGGTGGAGTCAATGTCGCCGTGGGCGACATCAACCAGGATGGCGCCGCGGACATCGTGACGACCCCGGCCACCCAGGGTTCACCCATCGTGAACATCTTCAGTGGCCGTACGCGAGGCCTGCTGCGCTCGTTCCTGGGATATGCACCCACCTATCAGAGTGGGATGCACGTCACCGTGGGCGACTTCAATGGCGACGCGGCCACTGACATTGTTGTGACAGTGGGAGGTAGGATTAGTCCGCGAGTGCTGGTCTATAGCGGGGCGACGGTGTTTACCCCGGGGCAGCCTCAGTTGTTGCGCACGTTTATCCCAGGTACTCCCATCGTGGGACGTCCTGTGCGAGTAAAAGCCTACGCCCTGAACGGGGGCGACCTGGATTCCGAGCGAGCTTTCCTGGTCACCGATATCGTTGGGACCACACTGACGTTCTACTACAGTCTCCAGCCGAGCGATGTCTTCCCGCGCCTGCCGGTCATCATTCGCGACGGGCAGGTTCGGTAACGCAGCATCCGGGCAGTAGTTCAGGATCAAGGCAGCATGGCGGGGATGGACCTCGCCCGGCTGCGCTGCCTAGATGGAGCATGGCCGCGCATGGTTAGTTTGACTTCTTCAGGGATAGGTAGAGTCGTTTGCCGATTGAAAACAGGTGGCCGAGCGAGGTAGGAGAGGCTCGCCGGTCGGTATCCTGGAATTACCAGACAAGCCATGACTCCGCGCCAGAACGGCCCCCTGATCAGACTACACAGGGACGTCCTGCCCATCCTCGCCCCCCTCTTTCCCAGGTGTGGGTTTTGTCAAGTCCGGCCTCGACCCGTGTAGTGATCGCCAGGTAGTCGGATCGGGGGACGCTGGCCAGTGTGAGGGGGAGTATTTCAGGCGGATTGCCTTCAGCTGATTTGAGCGATTTCAGCATTCCCACGCTCGCGGCCGAACAGGCGCGCGAGCGTCAGGTGAGCCGGCAGGAAGAGAACCAGAGGCAGGCCGACCAGGTGCAGCGCCACCCAGGCCAGCGGCGGCATCCAGGTTTGAGGTGCATCGTCCTTGAGACCGTAGACGTAGTTGATGTTGACCGGCTGGTTCGGGTGGTCCACCGGCGCCGGCGGAGGCGGCATCAGGAAGTAGCAGATCAAGATCAGCCCCCAGGCCAGGACAGTCCACCCCAGCCAGGAGCGACGATCGTAGCCCAGCCGATACACGAGCCAGACCAGGAAGAAGGGCAGCCATCCGTGAAAGAGAGACAACCCTCGGGAAAAGAGAGGGATGCTGTCCTTGAACATGTAGTTGGTCATGCCCAGGAAGTGGAGGCCGGTCAACCCACACAGGAAGTCGGCGACCCAAAGCAGTTGCGGCACCAGAATGCCCGCCGCTGGCATCCCGGCCAGCAGGGGGATCTCGGTCCAGACTGCGGCCAGAGTGAAGAACAGGGCGACGTCGCAGTAGTAGAGGAAGTTCGTGGGGCCGTAGGTGATCCAGTAGAACGGAACCAGCACGGCCATGAACCCGGTGAAGGCCAGCTTCACCACCAGCGGGATGCGACGAGCGGGCAGGGACGGTGAGGCTGACAAGTGAGACTCCAAAATAGAACGGACACCTTCAGCATCCAGGCTCGATACCCAGCGCAGAGAATTCTACCAGGGTAGGCACCAGGCAATGAGAGATGTCACGTCGTCGCAAGATAGAATGCGCGCGCGGAACAGAATCCGCCCCGGATGGCCCTCCATTCCCTCGGATCGAGACATCACTTGCTGTCGTTGCGACCCGGCGCTTTGGGGGGAGCAAACGACTCGAACACATCACCGATCACCCGGTCCGCCAGCTTCAGCGACTCCGCGATCAGCATCTCCTCGGCCTCGGGGCCGGACATCGAGTTGTGCGGCTCGTAGCCCCCCTCCTTGAACGCCTTCGCCGTGCAGATGTAGCCGATGTTCCCGTTGGCATACCCCACGACGATCGGCACCGCCCGGTCGGCGATCGCCTTCTCCAGCCGGAAGCCATACTCGACGAACGGCTCACCCGGCAGTGTGAGGAAAAGGAACGGCCCGACCTTCATGGCCTGCAGTTCGCACTGGAGGGTCTCGCCTTTTTTCAGCGCGGGCAGGGTGATGATCTTATTCGCGCAGCGAATCGGATAGACCGCGGGGCGGCGGGCGACCTCCTCGCGGGTCAGGGCCCGGTCGGCTGCCTTCACGACGGCACAGCCGAGGTCCCGTCCCGCCCAGCGGATGTCGGCATCATCTCCGCAGCGATACGGCTGACCGGGCAAGTTGGGGCGGATGTCCCCCGCGCATCCCTGGAGAAACAGCGCGGTGGTGCTGGCGTTGTAGACCTTCTCGACAAACGACTTCGCCTCGCCGGGGAAGTCAGCGCTCATCTTCGGATACCCCGTGGCGTGGGGCATCGTCCACTTATCACCCCAGGTGAAGACGCACGGATGACACACCGCGTGCATGAGGACGGCAAGGGGGTCCAGCGATTTGCCATCGTCGAAGCGCAGCACCTTGACCCGATGGTCGCACGGCCCGTCGGGATTGAGGCGGACGACGGCTCGCCCATCGATCACCTTGCGCCGCTGGATGTTGAAGTCGATCCGTCCTTCGCCGTAGCCCAGGCTGACGGGACGCATCGACTTCGCGGCCCGGGCGGTCTCGGTTTCGATCTCCTTGACGACCTTCCGCGCCCAGCCCACGTTGGCATCCCAGCCCGGGCCCGAGTGGTTATGCGACGCCGCCACCATGATGTTGCTCGTCGGGGTTCCGGTCGCTGCGGCCACGGCCTCGCGGAGCTGCCTCACCATCTCGGTCGGGCTGCTGATCAGGTCGAGGGTGACCATGGCGGCCCGGGTCTTTCCATCATCGAGCAGCAGAACGACCGCGTGGAGTCGGTCGCGAACGCCGGTCACTTCGCGGACATGGCCCACCACCTTGGTTCCGGGCGGCGGAGTGATATCGACCTTGGCGACGGCCGCGCGCAGGTTCGATTCGACCTTGAGCGGTGGTGCCGATGGGTTGTCCCGAGCAAGTAACATGCCTGGGAGCAGCAAGCTGAGTGTCATGGCGAGTGGTTTCATCACGGGACTCCCCGGTGAGCAGGTGGGTCGGTTGGTTCGTGGTGTGAGCATGGGCAGCGCTACGACTCTCTCGCACCCGGAGCGATCCGTCAAGGGAATCACCGGCGGAACACCGAGTGATTGCTTGCGAGCGACTTCCGCCTCGGGGTATGATTGCCAGGCCTGACTGACAGCGACCGATTCAAACACCCCGCCCGCCTCGACCAGACCGAGGAGCTAGCATGGACCGCCGTGATTTCGTTGCCGCAACCGTGGGGGGCGGACTGGTGGCAGGTGCGCACGCAGCGACCTCCACAGAGGGCGTCGAGCTGACCCCCGCGATGAAGCAGGCCAGAGTGGCCTGTCTAAAGGCGCTGAAGCCCACGGCTCGCGAGCTGGAGTACGGGCTGAAGCTCCATGGCGAGTCGCTGGTGTTTGACGTCTACGGCTTTTCTCCTCGCGCCGCTCTCGACGGCGAGGCGTTACGACGGGCGTACGACACAGGTGCGACAGAGGCCGAGCTACAAGATTTGCGGGAAGAGATGGGGATGATCCGTTGTGCGGCGGATCCGACCGAGCGAGTCGAGTTCGAGACCGCCTGGCGAGCATCGGGCGTCACCTGCATCTTTCAAAATGCCGGCGAGGAAGGACAGGATCCGCTTCGCCTGCTTGCCCGGCTGGCTCGGTTTACTCATGTCACCGATGTACTGCGCGGGTTCGTGTCGCGTGCCGCGACCCCCGATGACATCGAGGCGGCCAGGAAAGCCGGGAAGCACTGTCTGTATCTGACTGGCAACGGCGTCCCACTCGCCCAGCGGTGGTCCACGGTCGAGGACGAACTGAAGCATGTGCGCGTGTTCTTTCAGCTCGGCATCCGGATGATGCACCTGACCTACAACCGACGGAACATGCTCGGGGATGGGTGTGGCGAGGAGGCCAACGGCGGGATCAGCGATCTCGGAAGGGCCGCCATCGCCGAGATGAACCGAACCGGGGTGATCGTCGACGTGGCACACTCCGGCTGGCGCACCAGCCTGGAGGCGGCGAAGGCGTCGTCTCGGCCTGTGGTCGCCAGCCACACCGCCGCCGCCACTCTGACCAAACACATCCGGGCCAAACCGGACGAGGTGATCCGGGCCATCGTGGACACCGGCGGCCTGGTCGGTGTGTGCTGCATTCCTGCCTTTCTCGGGGGTGGGATCCATGCGTTCCTCGATCACATCGACTACCTCGTCCGGAAGTTCGGGGCGGACCACGTGGCGATAGGCACTGATGTGGCGCACAGCGCCCCGAATCGTCCCGGCAGCAAGCAGCCGATCATCCCGGGCCGCAAGCAGCGAACGCGGTTCGAGGCGCTCTGGCCGAAGGGCTCACTTGAGGGGGCCGCCGATCCGGAGCGCACCCTGGCCTGGACCAACTGGCCGCTGTTTACCGTGGGGCTGGTCAAACGCGGTCACCCGGTCGCCGACATCCGCAAGATCCTCGGCCTGAACATGCTGCGCGTGGCGCGCGATGCACTCAAGGGCGTGCCCGGTCTGTCCCCTGCCACCTGATGACTCACCGCATTCCAGAGGTGCTCACCATGCCGCTTATCGTCGCATGCCTCGTACTGGTCACCCTGACCTCGTCTGCCGTCGCAGCCGCTCCACCGCTGGGATGGAAGGCCGGCGTGGCCACGGTGGATATCACGCCTCGCCAGCCGATGTGGATGGCTGGGTACGCGGCGCGAACGAAACCGGCTGAGGGCATGGCCCAGAACCTGTTCGCCAAGGCGCTCGCTCTGGAAGACGCCGATGGCACGCGCCTCGTGATCGTGACCCTCGACCTGATCAGTGTCCCTCGGTTCCTGCGCGATCACCTGGAGGCCGCCGTTCACAAGAAGTACCACCTCCCGCCGGCGGCGTTGCTGCTCAACTGCTCGCACACCCACTGCGGTCCGGAACTCCGCGTCGCCGACCACCCCCGGCCAGGAGAAACACCAGAGCGAGGGAAACAGGCGGCGGCTTATGCTCGCAAACTGGAATCGCAACTCGTCGAGCTGATCGGGGAAGCGCTGAAGAACCTGGCCCCGGCCCGGTTGAGTTACGTGCGAGCCCGGTGTGGATTCGCCATGAACCGCCGATTGGCGGTGCTCAACGGGTGGGCGAACAGTCCGAACCCGGACGGGCCGGTCGATCACGACGTCCCGGTGTTGCGCGTCGAGGGCCTGGATGGCAAGGCGCGGGCGATTCTCTTCGGCTATGCCTGCCACAACACCACGCTCGGCTTCTACCAGTGGTGCGGCGACTATGCCGGGTTCGCCCAGGACTTCATCCAGCGATCTCATCCCGGCGCGGTGGCCCTGTTCCTGGCGGGTTGCGGCGGCGACCAGAATCCGTACCCCCGAGGTACCCTGGACCTGGCTACCCAGCACGGGGCAGCTCTGGGGAACGCCGTCGGTGCCGCTCTCCAGACACCTCCCCGGCCGATCCGCAGTGCGCTTCGGGTCGCTCTGGAGCACGCGACGATCGACTATGCTGCGCCACTTCCGTCGAAGGCGGATCTGATCAGGAAGCAGGAGACCGCGCGAGATGTGTATGACCGCAACCATGCGGCCCGGTTGCTCAAGCATCTCGAAGAGCACGGCAAGCTACCCGCGAGTTACTCGGCCCCGGTGCAGGTGATCCGCTTCGGGGACGAGTTGCTGCTGATCGGCCTGCCGGGAGAAACGGTCGTGGATTACTCCCTGCGGTTGAAGAAGGACCTGGCTGGAGTCGGCCCCGCGCTGTGGGTAGCCGGCTACTCCAATGATGTGTTTGCGTACCTGCCGAGCGGACGTGTCTTGAAGGAAGGCGGGTACGAGGGCGGCGGGGCGATGAAGTACATGAGCTATCCCCACCCCGGGCCGTTCTCCGCGACGGTCGAGGAGCGCATCGTGGGCAAGACCCGACAACTCGTGCACCGGGTGGGGAAACAGGCCGCGAAGTGACCGCGCGTCACGCTGTGGAGGAGAGTTGCAGGGCAGGCGATGGCCTCTCGGAAAAAGTCGTGAAACACTCCAGACGATTGCTGGAGTGGTGACCGACTTCGGACCGTAACACGAGAGGCTCTTCCATGCGGCTCGGACGATCTCGCACTTTCTCATCTCACCCATCTCGCCGACTCCGGCTGGAGGCGCTCGAGGATCGCACCCTGCCGGCCATCTTTCTGGGCAATCCGGATAAGGTGACCGAGGTGGATCCAATCAGTGGATTGCAGCGTGTGCTGCCTCTGGGGATAGCGAACATCGATGTTCGGGGCGTTGCGGTCGCCTCCTCCGGCGAGATTTATGTCCTGGACGGAAACGCGCCCCAGGTGATTCGCATCGATCCCACCACGGGCGGGACCAGTGTCATCTCGGCCGGGTTTTATTTTGGCAGTAGGGTGAGTGCCATTAGCGTTGGTCCCTACGGAGATGTCTTCGTCGCTGATCAGGTCCAGGGCAATCCAACCGAGCTCAGGATCGTTCGATTCGTTCCTCCAATCACGGAAGGCTCGACGTGGCCCGTGTTCACGGGATTCGTCGGCACGAGGTTACCCGCGATCACGCAACTTGCAGCCAGTGATGATGGATCGCTCTTCGCCATCGATGAAAATTACAACCTGCTCTCGCTGACGGCGTCGCCGGGCAGACTCAACCGCGAGGTGATCGCCACCGGTCTGCCGGGATCCAAGCCACTCGGCATCGTGGCTGGCCCGAATCGCTCGGTGTACATGGTGCACGACGGAGGAACGGCGGCGACCACGGGCGTGTTTTATCTCTCCCCGGGCAATGCCACAACTCCGTGGTTCAATGTCGCCATCGCCACCGGTGGCCTGTTCGCGGACCCGCGAGCCATTACCACTCTTCCCGGTGGCGATCTCCTCGTCGTGGACACCGGTATCCAGTCCGGCCGCGGCGGATTCGTTCGCGTTACTCCTCCTGGAAGTGGCGTCATTTGGGATCAATCGATCGTTCTGACTGGGGTACCCAGTGACACTCGAAGCGTGGCTTTCAATGATGCGGTGGTGGCTGCTCCCGCCACACTCCAGGTGACGGAGGATTTGCCGTCGTCCAATAAACTGACCTCGCTCACTCCCAGCTATCGCAGCATCGCCTACAGCATCGTCACCCAGCCCAGTAAGGGAACGGTGACTCTGGATGATCCGGCAACCGGTCGCTACACCTACACCCCGAACCCCGACGCCACCGGCACCGATGCGTTCACGTTCCGCGTCCTCGATGGCAGCGTTTCCACGGCCCCGGCAACGGTCAGCGTTAGCATTACTGCGGTGAACGATGCCCCTACCGTGACTATCCCTGGTACCCTGACGCTGCAGGAGGACACCCTACTCGTCGGGGATGCTCGTCCCTGGGCCAATGATGTCGATGGGGATGCGCTGTCGTTTAGCCTTCTCGTTCCTCCGTCGCGTGGAACGGTGGTCATGAAAAAGAATGGGACCTTCACCTATACCCCCACGCTGGATCAGAACGGTAGCGATTCCTTTCAGTTCGGCGTCTCGGAAGGCAAGGGCGGATTCGCGATCGGAAGCGTCGACCTCAACATTCAGGAGACAAGTGATCCGCCTGTGATCGCGCCCAGCGGGGTGCCCACTGTGGCCGAGGGCGGAACCCTGCAACTCGGCGTGACTGCGCTCTCCCCCGATGGGCGGAAGTTGACCTACTCGTGGGATATTGACGCGGATGGTACGTACGATTGGAGCGGACTGGACTCCTCGTCCCTCGCCGTGTCCTGGGCCCATCTGATCTCGCGTGGAGTGATTGACAATGGATTCTATACGGCGCGACTGCGGATCGATGACGGCCGGGCGTCCACGCTCGCTGACATTCCTTACACGGTCACCAACTCGGCCCCGCGAGCGACCATCGGCGGATCCACGCTTCTTCTGCGTGGGAGCGAGGGACTCTTCACTCTCGGAGCGGTGGACATCGCTCCGGGCGACAATCAGTATGCCTTTACCTACCTCATCAACTGGGGCGACGGCACCACCTCCCAGGAGATCGGAGGCAATGGGTATCAGGTGAGTCATGTTTATGCGGACGTAGGCAAATTCACGATCAGCGTGACCGCCAGCGACAAGGACGGAGATGTCAGTGCCGTCGCCACGCACCAGGTCGATGTTCAGCCGACGATGATGTTGGCGAACCCGCTCGATCCGACGAAGACAGATTTGCACGTCGCTGGGTCCGTCGGTAACGATATCATCGTGCTGCGTCCTGCTTCTCTCCCTGGAGAGGTGGAGGTGTTCATCAAGGGCGTCTCGCTGGGAGAATTTGCCCCGACCGGCCGCGTCGTGGTGGATGGTCAAGACGGCAACGATCAAATCACTGTCCAGGATAGTGGTGTGGGACCCACCCTGGTCCGATTCCCGACGGCCGTGGTGCTGCGAGGGGGGGCTGGCAACGACATCCTGAACGTGACTGGCAGCCTGCGCGACAACGTGCTTGTGGGTGGACCCGGCGATGACATTCTGACCGGGGGAGATGGGCGCGATGTCCTGGTGGGTGGCGCCGGAACCGATACGCTGACCGGGGGCCCTGGCGAGGACCTCCTGGTAGGCGGCACGCTGGCCGACGAGAGTTCGCTGGCGCTGCAGCGCGTGATCGCAGAATGGGGTCGGACGGATCGCACTTATGGGGCACGTGTTGCGGCGCTGCAGACAGGCGGGTTGCTCGGGCCACTGGACGACAGCGCGACCGACTCGCTGTTCGGGGGAACTGGGGCAGACTGGTTGATTGGCCAGCTACCCGACCCGGCTCGCGACCTCTTCCTGGACCGCACCTCGTCGGAAGTGTTGACGAACCACAACACACCTTTCCGGTCCGGAAGCGATTTAAATTCGAATACCTTCATCTACGTGCAAGTCAGTGGTCCTCCGGCGGTTCCGCGTGCCACGCAGGCGGGATTCTTCCTTAACATCTTCAATGAATTCTCGATCCCGGTGTTGCCATCTACCTTCATCTACACCATCGAATGGGGCGACGGCTTGACCGAGCAGGTCACGGGGCCCACTACCCAGTTCATTTCTCGTACCTTTGACACGCCTGGCACGTACAACATCAAGGTGACCGCCAGGACCCCGAACTTTACGGTGGTGACCCGGCCGACTACCTTCCGGTTGGTGGTGTGGGCTACCCGCGTCTTTGTAGATGCCGTCGATCCTTCGACCGCCGCCTTGCACGTCCAGGGGACGACGCAGAATGACAACATCGTGCTTCGGCCTGCCTCACCGACAGGCGGGGTGGAAGTCCTGATCAATGGCGCCTCGCTATCTTCCTTCTTCGCCATCAACCGCGTGGTGGTGGACAGCATCGCCGGAAACGACGTCATTCGCGTGCAGAATCGGACCTTTGGCCGAACCCTCGTGCGGATGAACCTGCCCGTGTTCCTGCGGGGCGGCGACGGAGACGACAGGCTCGACACTTCCGCCAGCTTGCGGGACAATGTCCTCGATGGTGGAGCCGGCAACGACACCCTGATCGGTGGCGCTGGCTGGGACGTGCTGTTTGGCGGCGCGGGGCGGGATAACTTTATTGGTGGAGCGGGGAATGATCTGCTCGCCGCGGGGACTTCAACTTCGGAGGTGATGCCCGAGTCTTACCTCACGGTGTCTCTGGAATGGACCCGGAGGAACCGTACCTACAACCAGCGCATCGCCACCCTGCTGAAGCCGGGGTATCTGAAGCTCGTGGATGATGGGGTAGTCGATGTGCTGTTCGGCGGCCTGGGGGTGGACTGGTTGATTGGGCGGACGTCGAAAACTACGGCCGATCTGTTCCGCGACCGCGTCACCGGAGAGGTGCGAACAGCGCTGACGTGATCCTGGTTCCCTCGCTATGGTATCCAGGGCTTTCCCCTCGTGCCCTCGGAGAGACGATCTCATGCCTGGGGACACCTGTCCGCTGGAATCCGACCTGCAGGCCTTTCTCACGGGACGATTGGTGGGGCCTGCTTTTGATGTGGTGGCCACGCACCTGGAGCACTGCCCGGGGTGCCAGGATGTCGCGGAACGCATGGACGAACCAGCGCCAGAAGGGATGCGGCTACTCCGCCATGCGCCGCCCCCTGCCCCTCCCGTGGCGCCAGGCTCCCTTATCGGTCCCTACCTCGTGATCCGCGGACTTGGGCAGGGAGGCATGGGAATCGTGTATCTCGCCCGGCACGTCGGCCTGGGCCGCGACGTGGCGTTGAAGGTGATGAAGGGCGGTTTCAATGATGCCGCCCGACTCGCGCGCTTTGAGACTGAAGCAAAGACCCTCGCTCGACTCGCGCATCCGAACGTCGTTCAGGTGTTTGACAGCGGAAACCATGAGGGATCTCCATACTTCGTCATGGAGTTGGCCGAGGGTGGCACCCTGGCCGAGCATACCCAGACGAGGCCGGTCCCGCCCCGTCAGGCAGCAAGCTGGGTCGAGATCATGGCCCGCGCCGTGCATTTCGCCCATCAGCACGAGGTGATTCATCGCGATCTGAAACCAGCGAATATCCTGCTGGCTGCGGATGGCACCCTGAAGGTCAGCGACTTCGGCCTGGCCCGCTGGATCGAGGGTGGCGACCTTCGCACGGTCACCAATCAGATTCTGGGAACGCCCGACTACATGGCTCCCGAGCAGGCTTCTGGTGCTCGGGTGACCACTTCGGTCGATGTGTGGGCCCTTGGGGCCATCCTGTATGAACTGCTCACCGGCCGAACGCCGTTCCCCAGTGACACCCCGCTGCATACCCTGGCCCGGATCACTCAGGAGGATCCGGTGCCGCCCTCGCACCTGCGTCCCGCCTGTGGCCGTGACCTGGAAACCATTTGTCTGAAGTGCCTGGATAAACACCCCAGCTCGCGGTACGCGTCCGCCCAGGCGCTGGCAGACGATCTGCGCGCCTACCTGGAAGGAAGGCCCATCACCGCACGGCCGATTGGTGCCGTCGGTCGCGCGCTCCGCTGGGCACGACGACGCCCGACGCTGGCTGCTGCCCTCGGCGCCATCGTGGCCCTGGCCTGCTTCTCCACAGTGGCTGCCATCAACCTGCAGCGCGAGCAACAGCGCACCGCTGCCGCCGAGCATCGTCGTCAACTCGACCTGGCCGAGTCGCTGCTAATCACGGCTCCCGCCGCCGTACCAGTGGTACTCGCCTCCCTGGCACCCGATGCCGCCCGGGTCCTTCCGTTGCTTCGCGATCGGTTCGCACACGAGGTCGGCCATCGCCGCCTGCGCGCTGCAATGGCCCTGATGGTGCTGGGCGAATCGCAGCTGGAATACTTGCTTGAAGCCGTGCCCACAGCGCCTGCATCGGAATGCGGCAATCTTGTCCTGGCGCTGCGTGCAGGCGGCGAAGAAGCTCGACGCGCTCTTGCATCGCGAGCGGAAGGCTCCGCGGGTACACGTTACGCGATTTTGGCCCTGGAGTGCGGTGAGCCGGGGCCAGCGATGGCGCGTCTCGCCGGATCGAGTTCCGATCTACGTGCCGGATTGCTCGAGGAGTATCGCACCTGGCACGGCGATCTTGCCACGCTTCCCGAGTTGCTCCGGAGTGCCAGCGGCGACTTCCGCAGTGGACTCTGTGCGGCCATCGGCAGTGTCGATCCGACGCTCCTAACAGACGGGGCGCGTGGGCCGCTCATCGAATTACTGACCGATCTGGCTCGCCAGGCCGTCGATCCGGGATCTCGCGCCATGGCGGAGTGGGCGCTGCGTCAATGGCAGCAACCGGTGCCTCGCTTCGCCGAGCCGGCTGGCAGCGCCTGGTCGATCAATCAAGTTGGCATGTACATGATCGACATTCCGGCTGGGGTGCATTTATGGAACACTGGTGAACTGACGTTCGTCCCGGCGTTTCATCTCGCCGACCGCGAGGTCACGCTGGAGCAGTTCCGCCGTTGCCTGCACGACCCTTCCTACCCTGCCGCGGATAAGCCTTCCTGGCTCCACGCGGGTTACACGCAACAGGATCCGCCCAGCGGCCCGGTTCGCTATCTCAGCCATGATGACATGCTTCTGTTCTGTAACTGGCTGAGCACTTGTGAGGGGCGAAAACTCTGCTACTCGCGCGACGCAAGCGGTTGGCATCTTGACCGGGAAGCCGGCGGCTATCGTCTGCCCGATGAGGCAGAGTGGGAGTACGCGCTGCGTGCTGGCACAACCGGTACGTTCTCGTTCGGCGACAATCCGCGCTTGCTCCAGCGGTACGCCCAGGTTGGCGACTTTCACCCAGCCCCGGTAGGAGGTCGGCTACCCAACCGCTGGGGCCTGTTCGACATGACCGGCAACCTCTGGGAGGTGTGCTGGACAAACCAACCGGGGCCGCGTCCTTTTTCAAGCAAAGCAGACCCAGCCAACCCGCTGGTGTGGGCCGCGCGAGGCGGATCGTACGAGAGCGGGTGGTACGACTGCCGGTGTGTGCATCGGATCCCATGCGGACACGTGGCCTATGCCACCTACGGTTTCCGCGTGGCCAGGAACGATCGACGTGCTAGCCTACCCACTTCCCTGGAGATGCTCACAGCAGGACTACAACGAATGCCAGGAAATCGATCGTTGTTGTTCGCGCGTTCGAATCTCCACGCCCAGGCCGGCCGCTGGGAAGATGCCGCCCGCGATAGAGGGGAGGCGTTGGCAACCGATCCTGGCTTACTCGATAACTGGCTACGCCAGGCGCCGCTTCTCATGCTGGCCAGGAATCGACCCGGGTACGACCGCCACCGTAGCGAGGTGTTGAGCCGCTTCCACCAGGTGAGTGATCCGGCGGAAGCCAACCGCGTCGCGCGGGCGTGTTTGCTGGCCCCTGCCTCCAGGGAAGAGGCCAGATTCATCTCACTTCTGATCGAGCGGGCCTTAAAGGCCGGGCCGAGTCATCCTCAGTTTGGCTCGATCCTGGCGACTGCGGCACTGGCTGACTTCCGAAGTGAGCGATGGACCCAGGCAGCCGAGCGAATCAGCGCCGCGCTGGAGACGCCGAGTGCGGCCGTCTCGACGGAGTTGCGGGAACTTTGTTACCTGATGCTGGCAATGTCACGCGATCATCTGAAACAGAACGATGCCGCGCAGAAGGCCTGGATCCAGGCGCGATCACTCGCCGCAGGTGTGGGAAAACGGGTACAATCTTCGGAGTGGTGGGACGCAGCAATTACACTGGTGCTGCGTCGCGAGGCCGAGACACGGTTTCGGTCAGACTGACTCTCGGAGATCTGGCATGACCGAACCGCTGGCGACGTCTCTGTCGCTCCTGGCCCGGTTAGGAGGACGCGACTCCGTCGCATGGGAGCGGCTGGTCACTCTCTATCGCCCACTTGTGCTCAGTTGGTGCCTCCGAAGCGGCCTGGGGACAACAGACGCCGACGATGTGGCTCAAGAAGTCTTCGTGGCCGTGGCGACCGGGTTAGCCTCGTTCAAGCGACAGCGGGAGGGGAGTTTCCGCGCATGGGTGCGTGGCATCACCCGCCATAAGTTGCTCGATCACGCCCGACGAGTGCAGCGGGAGGGCCAGGCTGCCGGCGGCACAGAGGCCAACGAGCGGCTGCACGGATTGCCCGATCCCCAGAATGCCGACCAGGATGCCCTGGAGACCTCCCTGCTCTATCGTCGAGCACTGGATCTCATCCGGGGCGAGTTCGAAGAGAAGACCTGGGAGGCATTCTGGCGCTCGGCTGTGGAGGAGCAAGACACGGCCGCAGTTGCCGCGGCCCTGGGGATGTCGTCCACGGCGGTTCGCATTGCAAAATCTCGCGTCCTGGCCCGACTCCGCGAAGAAGCCGGCGAGTTGCTGGATTGACCGCCCAGTGGGTGATTCTTCGATCTTGCTACATCATGGGGATTGACACTTGAACCACTCGAACTTCATCAGCGCATCCATGTACAGGCAGATTGTCGCACTACTCCTGGCGTTCCCTCTCTGTGCCTCTGCTCAAACGCTGACGCAGTTGAAGTACAACCATCCGAAACTGGTGGTCGATCTCGGCGTCGGGTTGTGGGCCTGGCCCATTCCCTGGGACGTAAACGGCGACGGCAAGACCGACTTGCTTGTATCTTGCCCGGATAAGCCTTCCAATGGAGTGTGGTACTTCGAGAACTCCGGCGAACTCGACCGAAACAGGCTGCCCATCTTTCATCCCGCGCGCAAGATCAGCGGCACGAAACATTACGTAATGCCTAGCTATGTTGGAGACACCCTCCGCGTGCTTGCACCCGGGGTTGAGTACATTAACTTTGCCCGGACGGGCATCGAGAACCCCGTCAAGCTTCCCGTCGCCGCGAACTTCTATTCAACCGCAGGGAAACAACCCAGGGGGCCCCGGGTGCGCCACAATCAGTGGCGCTACGTCGACTACGACGGCGATGGTCGGCTCGACCTCATCACTGGTATCGAGGATTGGTCCTTCTACGGCTGGGACGATGCCTACAACGCAAAGGGCGATTGGACCAACGGCCCGTTGCATGGTTACGTGATCCTGCATCGCAACATCGGCAAGAACGGCATGACCCGGTATGCGGAGCCGGTCAAAGTGGAAGCCTGTGGAAAGCCCATCGACACGTTTGGTTGTCCCTCCCCCAATTTCGCTGATTTCGACGGTGATGGCGACCTCGACCTGATCTGCGGAGAGTTCCTCGACGGGTTGACGTACTACCACAACGGGGGAACCCGCAAGGAACCACAATATCTAGCGGGTGTCCGTTTGCGAGACGTGACGGGAAAGCCGATCAAGATGGATCTGCAAATGATCGTGCCCGTGGCTTTCGATTGGAACAAGGATACATTTGTAGACCTGATAGTTGGCGATGAGGATGGCCGTGTAGCTTTGGTTGAGCATACTGGCAAGTTTCACACCGACGGTTCTCCCATCTTCAAGCAGCCGGTTTACTTCTCCCAGTTTGCCGACACGCTCAAGTGCGGGGCACTGGCCACTCCCGTTGGTGTCGATTGGGATGGGGATGGGGACATCGACATCGTTAGTGGCAACACAGCGGGATATATCGAATTCTTCGAGAATCTGAGTGGCAAAGGTGTCGCTGAGCCGAGGTGGGCCGCCCCAATCCGATTGGAAGTGGACGGTAAACCGTTTCGTGTTCAGGCGGGCGCGAATGGTAGTATCCAGGGCCCGGCCGAGGCCAAGTGGGGCTATACTTGTTTCTCCGTTGCCGATTGGGACGGCGACGGTCTGCCGGACATTGTGCTAAATAGCATTCTTGGCGAGGTCGTATGGCTCAGAAATACAGGCACGAAAAAGAATCCCAGGCTGGCCGCACCACAACCAGTGCTGGTGGAATGGGAAGGCAAGCAGCCTTCACTTGCCTGGGGTTGGCGCAGACCGCAGGGCAAAGCGTTACTCACCCAGTGGCGAACGACCCCAGTGGTGTTTGATTTCACTGGTGATGGCCTTGCCGATCTTGCCATGCTCGACCACGAAGGCTATTTCGTCCTGTTCGAGCGAGCCAAACGCGGTGACCAACTCGTGCTACTGTCACCTAGACGCGTTTTTGGCGATGAGCAGGGAAAACCGCTTCGCTTCAACTCTCGCACAGCCGGCGCTAGCGGTCGTCGCAAACTGAGCGTAACCGACTGGGATGGCGATGGTCAGTGCGATCTTCTGCTTAATTCATCAAACGCCGACCTATATCGCGGGCTCGGCAAGAAGAATGGGATGTGGCTATTCGCCAGGCCAAGAACACTGGCACGCCAGAACATCGAGGGGCACGATGTGAGCCCGACGGTGGTTGATTTCAACGGTGATAACATCCCAGATTTCCTTGGTGGCGCCGAGGATGGACGGATGTACTTCCTTCTGAATCCCAGGACAAAGTAGAAACAATTTCGCCAGGCACGATTCCGAGGTGTCTTTCCAGTTTCAATACTGGGCTGATGCACCAATCGAAGTGGAAGTTACTCGGTAACCACCAGGGTTGCCCGGACTTCGGTCTGGAATCTCGAGGAATACGACGTGATGTGGATGGAGTAGTACGACTGGTTAGTGAACTGGCCTCCTCGATCATCAGACTGATCTGGATGCTGCTCTACCCAATCATCCTGGTCAGCTTCGCCTCCGTGTTCGGGCAGGCTTATCGGAGTAGACTCGGCCGCAAGGTCACTGGGCATTTCGGCATTAACCTAGCTGCCAACCTGGTGTTCATGCCGACCTTCTCCAGCTTGCCGAACATGGCACTGGCAGCTCTGGCTGCCGTGGTCGTCTGGGTAACGATCTGACTGCTCACCCCCTGCAGTGTCTGGAGAGTAGATTCGCGAAGGCACGGTCGGCAGGTCGTCCACGCCGGTGCGTTCAAGCTGAAAGTTGAGTCAATAACGGTCGAGTGAGCAGAGAAGTGAGCTAGTTGTTGCAACAAGCAGTGACCCGCCACTCAACGACCCCGTCCCTTACGATAAGCCAGCAACTGTCCCCAGGCACCAGGGCCGACTGTCGGCCACTTCGCCCGGAACGCCGCAGCCGCGTACAGTTCCAGAACGTCCAGCGCTTCGTCGGTGCCGCAGTCAGTTAGTTTCCCGGCAAGGTGGAGCGGCAGAGATTTCACCCGGACGAGGGCCTCCACCGTGGAGTCCGCGTTGACGATGCCCTTCCGGAAATCCGGGTTCCGAGCGTTCAAGGCGAGCCGTAAGCTCTCGACGACGGCGGGCAGGTCGGCGTCGTCTTTCGGCATCACCGCCGCAAGTGTCGCCAATCCTCGAACCATGATGTAGTGGTAAGCTGGCCGGGCGTTGTGGGCATCGGCCCACCGGCCCTTCCGCGGTCCTTCAGTGAGTTGTCCCGGTAGAATACCGAGGCGAGTCTTCTTCCTGGCAGATTCGAGGTACTTCTTGTCGCCGGTGATGCGATAGACCTCGGCCAGCAGGTAGACGCTGAAACTGTTGTAGTTCCAGTTCGTCACGACCCTGCGATTCACTGCCCAGTCCGCCGCCCGGATCGCCGACCTCATGTACTTCTCGTCCTTCGTCGCCTCGAAGAGGCGCACCAAACTTACCCCCGCCAGCCCGTTGTCGAACTGAAGTCCGCCGTCGTCGAGGTCATCGACGGACCAACCGTTCTTGATGATCATGTCAAGTTTGCCGTCCTTCCTGGCCTGCCGATAGAACCGCTCGGCCATCTCGAACGGCCGGCCCTTCCCATTTCGCACGGCGGGGAATGGGTACACACCCGTTCCCGCCTGTTCCTGCGCCCAGACGAGAAACTCCCCGGCATCCTTGGCAATCTGAAGTAACTCATCCGCTTTGGCGGCACCCGCACGGCGAGCGGCGAGACAGCCTTCGATGACGGTAGCGACTTCTCGGAGGGCATGGTTGGTCTTGGACGGGTCGAGGCCGACCGTCCACCACTTCTGCCGCCCGATATAGCCGATGTAGGGGGAGAAGGCGGAGGCGAGTTCCTCCGGTGAGAGGGGCCTGGCGTCGCGGGGAACGGGGCGGAATTCGTCGGCAACCTCAGGGTGTCCGGCCTGCTCGCCGAGCAGTTGGACGACCCGCTTCGCCACTCTCTTGACCTCGGCCTCGTCCTCCGCTTTCTGAGCGGCGGAAAGGTCCAGGACGGCTTGCCGGAGCTTCTGCTGGGTGGCTTTATCCAGTTTGGGCGTGTCCTGAGCCGAGACTCCCCCGGCAAATATGAGGACAATTACCATGGTCATGGGTCGCATTAGTAGAGCCTTCCACCGAGGGGAACGTCGGCATCAGGACGGACCAGGATCACGTTACCTTTTTCGTCGGGAACGCCGAGGGTCAGCACCTCCGACTGGTGTTTGCCGATCTGCCGGGGCGGGAAGTTCACAACACAAAGCACCAGCCGTCCGACAACTTCATTACCCTCGTAATTCGGGGCCAGTTTCGCCAGCGATTTCCTGGTGCCGAAGCCCGGCCCGAAGTCGACCATCAGAATGTGCGTCGAGTACCGGCCCCCTGGGAACGGCTGTACCTCAACGACCTGGCCCACCCGAATGTCTAGCTTCTCGAAGTCCTCCATCGTCACTGTGCCACCTGGATCGTTCATGGAATGGCCCGACTCCCTGTTCGTCGATCAGCCGTGTTACGGCAACCGCAATGCGTCCCTGTTCCTGAAATCGCCGGTAGACAACTGCCCCGTTCTGGTCCCGGAACGTCTCGATCACCATGAAGAGCATCGGTTCTCTCCCTCTGCCGACATCGCACGGTTACCTCTCCTTCGCCGGCAGCGTCTTCACGAACTTCAGAACTTGCTCAATCCAACCCTTCAACTGATCGTCCTCCTCAACGCCTCCCGGCTCGACCAGCACCCAGCCCTTCATCGGCTTACCCGTGATGTCGAACTCCCGGACGTGCGGTTCCAGGAGTGCGTCGTCGTAGTTGTCGGGGCCGAGCCGAGCGATGAGCGAGTCCTTCCAGACCCCGACGAGGGCGTTCCCTTTGAGCATGAAGCAGACGCAGCCGAACATCTTCTTCTCTTCAATGCCACGCTTCCGGGCCAGGATTTCACGAATGCGGGCTGCAAGGATTTCATCAAAGGCCATCAGTCATTCCTCGTCGTCCTGTCGCAGTTCTTCACTCACTTCTTGTACCGATACACCCACATCACGCCGTCGTCCTTGCTGTCGCCTGCGACGTGGCAGAAGAAGGCGTTCAGCTCCCGGTCGAAGAACGTGTTGGCGGCGAACGGAAACCGGGGGCCATTTGCCGTGAAAGGTATAGGGTCCGCCCAGGCGTTGCTCTTGGGGTCGTAGATGTAAATGCCCGGCCTCTTTCCCTTGAAGTGGATGGCCACAACGACGTCGAGGCGGGCGTCGTACTCGTAGAACGCCGCGTTCGTGTTGGCCGGCTCTGGCGCAACTCCTGTGGGCTTCAGATGGCTCCAGGTGTTCTTCTCGATGTCGTAGGCCATGAGTCCCTCCCCCTTCGAGTCGTCGCCGTCGTTGCGGTAGACGCGGCCACGTTTCGTGTCGAGGCAGCCGCAGGCGTCGTACCCCCTGGGTGACGGCCCCTTCGGCCTGGCGTCGGTCCAGAGGTTTTTTCCCGGGTCGTAGACCGCCACCGTGTCTGACCCCACGACGAGGAACTGCTTCCGGGAGGGGATGTAATGGAACTGCGGGAACCCGCCGGCGTTGACCGCGGTCGGGTTCGTCGTGGGGGAGCGCTCGAACCGGCCCGACGCCACGTCGTAGAACCAGGGCGAAAAGACCGCCTTCTTCTTGCCCTTCAGTTGCCCTTCGAGCAACTTCAGCCCTTCGTCCATCCGCTTCTCACCGCCGAGGAAGTACCTGGGGACAGGGCTAGCCGACCAGCTGAGAAAGGCGAACTTCATGCGGTCGGAGTCGTAGGCGAGGTAGCCCCAGGCGTGGACCAGGGGGTGCAGCGGCACTGGTCGTTTACCGTCGTCGGTCAACTGCCCATTATCGTCGATCAGCAGTTTTCCGTCTTTCACCCGCTGCGTGAAGGTCTTCGTGTCCGTTCCGGGGTGCAGGCAAAGCCAGGCGTGCCGGTTGATGTCGTAGAACCACAGGTCGTCCATGACATGCCCGTCTGGCTTGACGTAGGCGTGTACACCCTCGCCGTAGAGGAAGGCCCCCCGCTTTTCGGGTGCCAGGATCAGGGCTTTCGCGCCCCACGAACTTCCCCGCGCCTTGCCCCACTTCGGGTCTGCGGCTGGGGCGCCGAGTTTGAGCCAATCGTTGTCGCCCATCGCCTTGACCTTCGCGACGTGCGGCCCCGGTTTGCTGGGTAAATGATCGAGCGGCCCCTTCTCTTCCAGAGTGCCTCCCTGCAGGGTCCCAAGGAGGACTGCGGCCAGGATCGCTGCTCCACGGATCATCTGGAAGGCCCCTTTTCACCTGCGAAAACACCACGGCTGGTTCGTCAATTTCTTGTGTTTGGCCAGGTCTGCCGCCGCGCACTGCCCTCGACTTCAACCTCACCGCAGGCGGCTCTGGGTCGGTCTGCCGGGGATCATCCAGGGCGGCTGGCTTGTCGCGGCAGAGACTGAAGACTCCACTGGGGTTCACCACGTCCATCCGCCGTCTGTCGATCTCGTAGGAGTCGTGGCCGTAATTAATGCGACGGTGTGGCCGACCGGGAACTTCCTCAATTGATGGGGTAAGTTGGCAACGTCTGCGACCTGCCGCTTCACGCCTGCACGGAGGTCATCGCACGGCGGTTCCGTGCCCTTCTCAGCCCTCTTTGGCATGAGTGGTCATCATAGTGAACCGCCATGGAGATAGGCCTTCGGTGCTGACATCCAAAAAAGTGGCCATGAGATTTCCAGCCAGGGCCGGGCGTTCGCGAGGTCCCCATCTCGGCGGGAGGGTTTGCCGGTTCTTCACCTCGCACCACCAAAACCGGTCATCGGAAGTGGCACATTTCGCGCCTCTCACTCGGCTGTTGGCCCATTTGGTTGGCTTGTCCGGTCCTGCGGACATCGGAAAAGTGGTATTGCGCGGAGCCCTGGAGGGGCGACGATGGGTGGGGGTTAGGAGGACACGACCCTTTCGCGATGCTGAAAGGGTCGCCTTTGCAGTGAAGAGATAGGATGAGATGAGTGCAAGTTCGTAGCGTGGATCGCAGAAAGTATGCCTGTCGCCAGTGATAAAAGGGGGGCATGGATGTGCGTTTCAGCGGAGGCGAGTTTCGCGGTCGGAGCCTTGCTACTTCCGGCAAGCGGGTACTGCATTCGGGCGTCCCTTCGCCAGAAGCCTACCGCGCTCGCACTGGCGGCGATTCCGCTCTTTTTCGGCGTGCAGCAGTTCTGCGAGGGGTTGACCTGGCTAGGCCTGGGACAAAGCAATCCCGACCTGACCAGAATAGGCTCACTGGCCTTCCTGTTCTTTGCCCTGGCGTTCTGGCCATTCTGGATGCCGCTGGCCACCTGGCTCGTCGAGACCCAGCCAGGGAGAAAAAAGGTGCTCGTCGTCATCGTGATTCTGAGCCTGTCCTGGGGTGTTTTCCTCTTCTTTCCCCTGGCAACAGACCCACAGCGGTGGCTGACCGTCGAACAGGTGCATCACTCCATTCAATACAGCTTCCCAGACCTGCCGGTGTATCGTGTCGTCCCATCGCCTTGGCTGCGTTTCCTGTACCTCCTGACCATCAGCGTACCATTCGTCCTCTGCTCGGACAGGCGGTTCCTGATCTTCGGGTGCCTGCTAGCTGCTTCGGCACTGCTGGCGCATCTGGTGTTCACCTATGCGTTCGTGTCGGTCTGGTGTTTCTTCTCCGCGCTGCTGGCCCTGTACCTTTGCTGGGTCTTTCGCAAACCGGGCCTGGCTTCGGCTGCTACGGCATAAAGTCGAACCCCTCGTTCAGGATCAGGGCGACTTGGATCACCAGAAGAAGAAACTCGCCAATCTCACCAGGGAAGCAAGAAAACTGGCAACTCGCTTGCATGCCATCCAACAGTGGTGGACTGAGTTGACCAGGGAACCTGAGGGGCGCCGACCCTGACTTCCCGTTGAAAATGAGGGCGCATCCATGCGGTTATTCGGCTGGTTGTTTGCCAAAAGAAAGACACAGGGCTGACATGGACGAGGCCGGACTGCACCGCCAACGTGGCCTGTCGCGTCTTGTCAAAGGCGTTTAGTGCGGTAGCCCTGTGGCACGACGTCCCAACCAACCATCGGTCTTTTTGTCACCCGGAGCGTTACCATACCCCTGGCTGTTGGCCTCCTTCGAAAATTAAGTCAAAATGACCGAACAACACGCACCCCTGCGAGGATTAATAGTAGGCCGCTGGCGACCGCGGAGGGGAGACTGGTGGGGACTATGCCGATGAACAGGCTGATTCAGCACCTTTTTGCCACCTGCGGGCGAGATGAAGTGACTGATGGGGAACTGCTGACCCGCTTCCTCAGCGGTCGAGACGCCACTGCTTTTGCGGAATTGGTACGGCGCCACGGCCCGATGGTATGGGGCGTTTGCAGCCGTCTCCTCCGCAACCAGGACGCCGAGGATGCGTTTCAAGCCACGTTTCTCGTACTTGTCCAGAAGGCGACAACTCTACCGGATAGAGAGACAGTTGGCAACTGGCTGTACGGTGTGGCCTACCAGACAGCGGTGCGGATGCGGGCGTTAGCTGCCAGGCGGAGCATGCGAGAGAGGCAAGCGACGGTCATGCCCGAACCCTCAACCCCAGAGCGGTACGTCTGGAACGATCTGGTCCCAGTGCTTGATGAGGAGTTGAGCCGCCTACCAGACAAGTACCGTGCCCTCATCGTACTGTGCGACCTTGAAGACAAAACCCGCAAGGAAGTGGCCCGACAACTCAGCATTCCCGAAGGTACCGTGGCAAGTCGTCTGGCAACGGCCAGAACAATGCTGGCGAAACGGCTGTCTCGCCGTGGGGTAGTCGGTTCGAGTGTGCTGCTGGGAACGGTGCTGTCTACCCACGCTGCACTGGCCTGTGTACCAATGTCAGTGATCTCATCCACAATCAGCGCTGCAACACTAGTTGCGGCGGGACAGGTGGCAGCAGGGGCCATGTCACCAACAGTTGCCACCCTTACAAAAGTTGTGACGAAAGCCATGTTCATGAGCAAGATGAAAAACCTAGTGACTGTGGTGCTAGTCACAGCTCTATGTGTAGGTGGAGCCAGTGTCGGCTTGCTGAAATGGCCAGTTGCCGTGGCCCAACAACCTGGCATGGTGAAGCCGCCCCAGCAATTGACGAAGGCGCCCGCCCCCGTTCCGAAAAATACCAGGAAGCCGCCAATTACGCCGTACGCTCATTTCCTGTTTGACGGTACCGCCAGGAATGAAGGCACTGGCACAGCCGAATTAAGGCTCAGGAATACGAAGTTCACGGACAACGCGCTCGAACTCAACGGCATCTACGACGAACCCGGCAATCGCAAGGATGCCTACAAAGCGATCTGCGAAACGCCCAGGATGAACTATGAGAAGTTTTCCATTGCCCTCAGGTTCAAGGCCGATGAATTTGGTGAAGGCAAGTCTCACCTCTTCTCGGGTGGGGCAGGGACTGGACGCTGGTTCGGCCTGTCTCGGTCTGCCAGGGGCAATCTCGCTGTCATGACGAACACTGGCGAATTTCAAAAAGAGATCGATGGCGCCAGGCTGGAAGAAGGGAAATGGACAGTCGTTGCCTGTTCGGTGGATGTTGCCCGACAACAGGTAATTCTGGCACTGAACGGGAAAAAAGTGGCGGTCCTGGACTTTGCGAAAGACGCCCCATTGAAGATTGATCTGGGAGACGGCAGAGCCAACTTCTGGACGTTCACCGACTACAGCACGCCAGATGTGTTTCACGGGTTCGTGGATGAATTGCGACTGTATGATCGAGCGTTGAGTGAGCAGGAGTTGGAGGAGATCCCTTTACGTCCGGCAAGTGATTCTGCTTCCAACAAGGACAAGGTAGTCGCCGTTGTTCCAAAGGGGGAAGTGGCAACTCTGGAGCGGAAGTTGGTTGGCGCCTGGATCGGGCAAGGGGCGTGTGTTGGCAACGCTGTATATCACGCTGATGGGACGTACCACAACTATGGGTATGGGCCAGGTGCCGGACACTATGAAATCGGTACGTGGAAGATCGACTGGAGCGAACTGCCTCCAACCTTGGTGTTAAGACCGATGCCAACAGAAAGGGGCATAGAATCCGAGGAAACGAAGTACCTTTTGCTGAGGTTAACTGACAGGCGTTTTGATTACCGCTGGAAGGATCACGATGAATCTCGAATTGAAGAGCATCGCCGTGGTACCGACATGGATGATGCGGTGATCCGAATCAAGATACTGGACAGGGCCGTGCAACGCTACCTGGGAAATGAAAAGCATGGTGCGGGCGTGAAGCTCCCGCGAGATCTCAAGACCCTTGTAGACACGAAAATAATTCCATCAGCCAAGCTGCTGCTCGATCCTTGGGGTGGAGAAATTCGATACGATCTTTCCGGCAAGAACAACAAGGGGAAAAAGCCCGATATATGGGCCGAGACAAAGGACAAGAAGATCATTGGCAACTGGAATGTAGAGAAGTAGCCAGTGCCAATAGCGTGGTCGGTCTGGATGAAACCTGTCCGTAGATGGACGTGGATCTCAGCGACGAATTTGAAGCAAAGCCATGGTAGTAATAGTAGCCACTCACGTTGACCGCTTTGAGGGCGACATAAATGGCTTTATCTTCGGGACCAATGTGTTTGGAACCCTCCCGTTCACCTTCTGGATCGTCAGGGCGTACGGCTTGATCATCTTGACTAGAGCCTGTTATTGACTTGAAACACCCGATTGATTGACGAGTAAGGTGAGGAAGGCGAGCCCATGCCAACCGGCGAGCATCGGGGCCAACCGCTCGTAGTCCCGCGTCAGCCGGCGAAACCGCCCCAGCCAACCGAACGTCCGCTCCACCACCCAGCGGCGTGGCAGCAGCACGAACCCCTTCTTCGCCTCCGTGTGCTTGACCACCTACAACCGGATGCCCTGCTCCCCCGCCTGGTCCTCAGCGCTCTCTCCGGTGTAGCCCTGGTCCACGAAGGCCACTTCCACCCGGTCCCCGGTCACCTCCTGGACCCGCACCGCCAGGTCGGCCACCTGGGCCCGGTCCTGCTCGTTGGCCGCCGTCACTTTTAATGCCAGCAAGCTGCCCAGCGTATCCACGGCCAGATGCACCTTCGAGCCCTTCTTCCTCTTGGCCCCGTCATAGCCAGCTCGCGCACCGCTCTCGGGGGTCGATTGCAGGGTGCGGCTGTCGAGAATAACTGCCGACGGCTGGCCGTTCCGCCCCTCCACCAGTCGGAGGATCACGCGGAGGTCGTGGGCCACCTGCTCGAAGACGCCCGCCTGGACCCAGCGGCGGGCCTGCTGGTAGGCGACGGTCCAGTCCGGTAGGTCATGGGGGAGCATACGCCACTGGCAGCCGGTCTTGACCACGTAGCGGAGGGCGTTGAACACCTCACGGAGGTCATGCGCCCGCTGGGGAGCGTCTTCCTTCATCAGCAGCAAGTAGGGGAGCAGAAACTCCCACTCGGCGTCCGTGACGTCACTCGAATACGGCTTGCGCGGGGTGCTCATCCAGCTAACACCAGCAGACATATACACATAAGTCAATAACAGGCTCTAGGGAGCCATGGACCTGGATTACCTCCCGCTCTTCCCAAACGGGTAATTGGCAGGTCCTGCCCATGCCCGATCGAGAATGAAGATCCAGTGGGAGTTGGGGGAGTTAGCCGGGGTAGGGACACGCCTCATCTCGGAACCGGAGCGGGGAAAGGTGACCCTGTGCATGCACGCCGTCGACAAGATCGAGTCGACTCCTTCCGGCCCCCAACCGATTACGACTGTTCAAGGTACAAACGTCCTCAGCTACGACCGACCACTACCAGTCGAGATGCTCCACGGCTCTGGGGCAGTTTCGGACCAAGGGGAGGCACCCCTCTCGGATGGCGTCCATGAACTCCTGGCAGGTGCTGAACCGCTGCTCAGGGACTGCGGACAGCGCCTTGACGAGCGGTGGTCTGAGTGAGTCTGGGAGGAAGGAATCATTAACCGCTCCGCCCTTCCGCTGCGCCAGCTGATCCGCCAACGTGCCTCGGAATGGTAGTTCCCCAAAGGCCAGGTCACAGAAGGTCAGTGCGAGGCAGTACTGGTCGAAAGACCGGCTGGACCGTCCCTCAAACGCCTCCGGCGGGGCGTAATCCGGCGTGAAGCAGCCCACATTTGTCACAAGGCTCGCCCGCCCAGCGGGTACCTCCCGCCAGGGAACAGCTGCTGCGGAGCGATAGGCCACTGTTTTGACCTGATTCTGCCCACCTTCTGGGGCATAACAGATGACGACCTCGTTGCTGTAGGGCCGTAGGCCCACCGGGATGACGCAACCGAAGTCTGACGCCACGCACACCCCCTCTACCATTAGCAGATTATTTGGCTTGATATCGCCGTGGATCAGTTCATGCTCGAGGTTGAGCAGGTCGAGAAAGTCTGCCAGGTCCCGTAGCATGCTCACACATTCCGCCAGTGTGACTCCGGTGGACTGATTTCGCTCCCGCAGGTAGTCCCGCAATGTCCCGTCAGCCAGTTGGCTGACAATGATCAGCCAGTTGCCGACCATCTCGTAGCGTTCCGTCCATAGCTTCCACGGGCTTCGCACCCCCATCATCCTCTGGAGTCCTTCAAGTTCGATCTCGGAGTGGGCCGCTCCACTTAACTCCTCGATGCCTGGTATCAACTTCACCGCCAAACGCCGGCCTGACGGAGTTTCCGCCTCCCACACCTGTCCGAAGCCCCCTGCCCCCAGCCGGTGGAGCAGGCGATAGCCAGGCAGAGGCTCCATACCTGGCCGAACGACGGACCCCATGAGCGTCGGCTCTGGTAATGCGTCTGGTGTGGAAGGGCGGAGTTGTTCGTCTCGACCACAGTCATTCACCCAGGCGACATTCTTGAGAAGCCGGATGCGCTGCTTCAACGCCGCCGCCAGTTTGGGACAATCCCTACACAGCTCTTCGGGGGTATCTTCCTCTCCCGCCTCGAACCTCTCTTCCCAGCGGATCAGCAGTTCATTGAGTCGTTCCTCATGGATCATCGGATCCCTCCTGAAGAGTGGTGTTATCCCGAAGTGCATCGGCCAGTTTGAGCCGGGCGGACTGCCACCGGCGTTTGACGGTGCGGAGCGACACGCCCAGCACCACTGCCGCTTCCTCCTGGGACAGCCCCTGGTACCACAACAGCCCGAACAGTTGCCGCTCTTCATCGGGGAGCCGTTCGACCTGCTCATGGAAGTCGGCCCACTCTCGCAGTGTCTCTGGTTCGCTACTTTCCGCCTTTGTTTCCAGCACCCCTCCGGGGTCATCCGCAGCTTTCCCGGCCCCATCCGTGTGGTGTTTCGCCCCGTGGCCTTGCGGCCCCAGGTGGTGGTGGGCAAGGTCGATCAGTTCCCGGCGTATCTGCAACGCTGCCAGGTTGTAGAAGTGCCTGGGGGAATCGGGTGTAAAGGCTTTCAACGCACGGCATAGGCGCAGAAGAGCGTTCTGGAGAACGTCGTCGGTCTGTTCCCAGCGATACACCTTGGGATAGCCCTTTAACATCTTGCTGGTCAGGGTGCGCAGACGGTCACAGGTGTGGGCGATGAGGCGACTGTGAGCTTGCTCGTCGCCCTGGCGAAGGAGATCGAGCAGTCGGGCGGTTTCTTCGGTGAAGTCGGGCATGTGGCACCAGGCGAGTGAGCAGTTCTGTCACTGTTGAAAACTGTAGCACACGGCTGGCCGTCACCCAGTGCCGTTTCATCCAATCCATGCGGGAGTGACGACGGACAAGGGCCATAAGAAACTACATTTTGTGGGGAGTCTCCAGACAACCTGGCCAGGGCAAGATTTTTTGGCCCCGAATCGACCCAGCTCCCGCAAGGAACTTCAAGCGAGCATACATCGCCCGGCAAGTCTGCCATCACAAACGTTGTTCAATGGGAGGTTCCGATGTGCAAGTTGCTATCTGGGGTGCTGACTCTGGCGGTTCTGGTATCTAACGTGGCTGCGGCGGACGCCCCGGCACCGACTATCGAGGATGTAATCGCCAGCCCGGCCAAATTTGAGGGGATGACTTTGAAGTTCGAGAAGGTGGAGATTCACGGCTGGAGCGCCGGTCCGAAACGGTTCCGGTTCACCTTGAAGACCCCCGCCGGGACCACCGTCAAGGACACGAGGAAGGCGGTAAAAGGGCAACGGCTGGTCTTCGTGACCGGCTCGAAGGACGAGAAAGCAAAAGAGTTCGTCGAAAAGCTCAAGGTCGGGTACTACTACACCATCACCATTACCGTCGAGATAAAAAAGGAGAAGGATGGCTTCGTGGCGGTCGTGAAGGATGTGGGTGGACTTACATACCAGGCGAAATAGCGTCGTCCACAGAATCGGTGCATCGTGATAGCCTGATGGACCCAAGCAGATAAAATCAACAGAGATGTACCTGGTTTTCTACTTCGTCAATTGATCAGGAAGAGGATAAAGCAGCATGGCTGATCCGCAGAGTGGCGGCCTGGATGATCTGTCACAGCCTGCCCCGCCTTCCTGTGAAGAGATGCCGGAGAGGAGGATTGGCCCCTACATCGTTCATGGCAATTACGATCGAGCTTCCGTCACCTTGGACGGGCAAGTCGTTGTGGCCTTTAATGGTATCCGACAGTCTAGCGTTTCTCGAGAAGTAGAAAACCCGTCCGCTTACCTCCGAGCATACCATTGGGCATTCGGCAAGGTGAACCACCTTATCCTTGTTGGGATAAACGATGAGATCAATGAGCGAAGGTGGGAGAGTGTTGGAGGTCTGCTGCGAATCGGACGATTAGGAACGCTCGAAGTCGTTCTTGATGAAATCAGTGTCAGCCGCATCCATGCCGAGATCAAGTTCAGCCGGCAGGGCTGGATGGTCAAGGATCTGGGGAGCACGAACGGGACTCGGCTGAACGGTCTGCGACTTGGTACGGCCCAGTTGCCCCTTCAAACGGGTGATATGATTCAGTTAGGCCATTCGGTGCTCAGAGTGGAATCACTATCCATGCAGGAGGCGCCTGACAATTCCACTGGACTCCCGGTCAGTTTACGCAAACTTCGACTGTGCGTTTCAGCGTGTTGTCGCAGCCTCTGGCCGAACATCCCTCCTCTGGTCGCAGACCAACTCTGCATTGCAGAAAGCTATGCTGACGGCAGGGTAGGGGAAGACGCCCTGGAAGAAGCCCGTAACTGTTTCAACATGCTGCACATCCCCAGTGACAATATTGGACACGCCGCCTTTTTACCTCGGAACGAATTAGCTCAACTGTTTCAGTTCGTTTGGAGTAAAAAAATTGGCGACGCCATGCATTTCGGCTTGCACGGCATTCGCTGGTGCATGGAATACTTCCAACTCCTTGACGAGGTGGAAACACCGTCGTCTGTTTGGACGGACCCTGTTTGGCTCGCCTGGAACGGTGGCTTCATTCGTCTTCTGGCCAAATCGATCTACGACAACCGTTCTTTCTCGGACCTGCCCATCCTCGGAGATGCGTTGGAAGAGGCGGGATGTACTCAGAGCGCCATTCTTAAGCATTGCCGGCAGTCTGGAACACACTACCCTGGTTGCTGGGTCATCGACCTTCTCCTCGGCAAGAGTTGAAGCCCTTGGAGCGAGGCCATGTCCTTTCGCCTTCGGCCAAGGAATTGCATTTCTGAGCGGTTCGGGAAGGCGGAACGGCGACTGCACGTTGGAGTCAGGCGGCGTAGCGAACGGGAAATAAAGATGGCCTGTTCGATTGTTGTCAGGTAGAGAGCATCTCAACGAGATCTTCTCCCAGGTAGAAAATCCTGCCATTCGACATAGGGACAATGCAAATGAGAATGGTCAGAGACGCCGATTGCTTTATGAAGTAAGCCTCGAGATAGACCTGATCGAAGTGTAATCAGAGGGATGGACTAACCAGGCAGGTCGTTTAGAGCGTCCCAGAGGACCCCGATCGGAGGCATGATGGCAGCAAGCATCTTCCTGCGGGGGATGAATGGCCCGGTGAAGGGTAGGACCTGGCAGTTCTCGGAGGTGATCCGCATCGGACGACTTGAACGAAGCGATGTGGTCCTCGAAGATAACTCTGTAAGCCGCAACCACGCCGAGATTCGGCTGACCAACCAAAGGTGGAGGCTTCGGGATCTCAACAGCACCAATGGTACTCGTATCAACGGTGTGAGGTTGAACGAAAGCCGGATTCTCCGAATAGGTGATTGGATTCAGTTCGGTGAGGTGGCGGTCATAGTCGATTCGATGGGCGGTCTAACGCCTCTCGACCGGTTGGAGTGTTCGAGACACCTGGAAGAATGGCTTACTGCGTTCAAAGAGATTTGCCATTCGACCAGGAAGTTGCGACTTTTCGCAGCAGCTTGCTCCTGGATAAAACCAGAAGAGTTTTCTGCCGCCACCATACTTGAAGCCGAACGTTATCTGGACCGTCTTGCGAGTGGTGCCAAGCGACGATTAATCGCCCAATCTTCCTCGTTTGAACTGTCCCAGGCGATCAAGAAGGTGGCCGTCTCCAGAGCCATTAGGGTGGCGGAACGACATGCGGACGGGCAGGGGACCGATGAGGAACTCCGCCTCGCCTGCTGGTATCTGGAGTATTTTGAAAGGTATAACTCTCCAGAGTTCATGGCATGCTCATCTAACCCGTATCAATCGTTTATCGCCCAGTTGGCTGACATTCGCATGGCCCAGGATCCTCAAGACTGTGCCAGAACTATTGGTAAGTACGAGTGGCCCCAGAGGATGGATATTCAAGAGTTCTGGTGCGGTAATGTCCATGGGGTGCTTCGTGATATAGCCGACCCGTGGCCTGTTGGCTCCATCACTCTTGACCCGGCCTGGCTGGCCTGGAACAGCAGGACGGTTTGGAAGATGGCCAAGGTGATCTATGATGAACACCGGTTTGATGAGATGCCCGCTCTGGGTGACGCCCTGGAAGACGCCGGGTGCGAGGAAAAGAAGGTCCTGAGTCATTGCCGGGAACCGGGCGAGCATTGGCGAGGTTGCTGGCTCATCGACCTGCTGCTCGGAAAGTGCTAACAAGAGCGATTGGGACCGTGGGAAGGAAGTGTTGGCGAGAAGCCCCCCGATGAAGGGTCGCTCCGTTGCCTCGGTACTGCGACAGGCTGTGGCTTTGCAGCAGCGGCGCGACCTGCTCAGCCATCTCGAACAGTCACACCGAGGGCAGACAGAGTACGAACCCACCCGGGGCCGGGCCTCCGGCACGCTGACGTCGGCCACGCTGCGATTCGCCTTCGACACTGCAAGGCGAGCAGATCAGCGGCGTGTTTGTAATGAACGGATCTCCTCCTCCGCCTTTCCTTCACCATACTTGGCAGCCAGACCAAAGCATTCGAGGGCCAACGCAGGTTTGCTCATTGCCTTATAGGCAAGTCCTTTGATGAAATGCGCTTTCGAGAAATCAGGTTGCTTGTGAATTATCACATCACAGCATTGGATAGCATTGTCGTATTCACCCAAGGCCATGTGAGCTTCCCCTTTGACAGATAGGACAGTGATTGATTTTCGGTAAGCGAGGCAAGCGTCGAAATGCTTGTTGGCATTCTGATAGTCCTTTGCCCACAACCGTTCCATCCCCTTTTCCAATTCCAGATCACGAGGCGTGGCCATATCATTTAGGGCTACATTGCCAAAGACGCTGGGAATTGAATCAGTCACAAATCCTCTGTAGGCGGTGAAGAACACAAGGGAAACAGCGACAGCCAGTGAAACCCACTCCCGCCATACCGCTCTCTCGCGCTGGCCGAGCTGGCGGCGCAATTCGACTGCGACTTCCTGCGCAGAGGCGTATCGCTCGTCCGGTCTTATCGCCAGACATTTCAGGCAAATGGTATCCACCTGCTTCGACACTTCCTTGTTGAGGGCGCTGGGTGGTTGGGGTTTTTCCCCGGGGAGTTGATCCTGCAGTGCCGCGATGTTGTTGCTTTCAAAGGGCCGCACTCCAGTCAACGCTTCATAGAGAACTACCCCCAGCGAGTAGATGTCGGTACGCCGGTCGATCCTGATTCCTTCGCCCGCATGTTGCTCCGGCGACATGTACCCTGGCGTCCCGCACCGGCTGCCGTCTTGCTGACGGATTTCCTCATTCGTCGCCGCAATCCCGAAGTCCGTGACGAACACACGACCGGAGTCATCCACCAGGATATTGCCAGGCTTCGTATCCCGGTGGACGAATCCTTGTTGGTGTGCGTGGTGCAGCGCCTCAGCTGTTTCAGCGACAATGCGAAGGGCCGCCTTAACCGGGAGAGGGCCGGAGAGCAAATGTTTCCGCAAATCCATACCGTTCACGAGGTCGGAGACGATGAAGCACCCTTTGTCGTCAGACAACACGTCGTGGACAGCGACGATGCCGGGGTGCCGTAACTTCGCCAATTTGCGTGCTTCGGCCACGAACCGCTGGGTCTGATCTGCTGATAAACGGCGACCCGGCTTTGGTACCTTGAGGGCGACAGGGCGCTCGAGTTTCTCGTCGAACCCCTCCCATACCTGGCCGAATCCGCCCTCCCCGATGAGCCGTTCGAGACGAAAGCGCCCCTCGAAACGAAAGCGGATGGTCGGTGCGCCTGGAATGTTATGCTGCACTCGCGATAAGTCGGCCTGACTGCTGGCTTCTACCGAGCAACCCTCCATTGGCTGGCTGAGCCAGACCATTTTTTTTAAGAAGGCAATACGCTGGGCCAACGCTGGCTCCAGTTCAGGGCAATCACCACAAAGCTCCTCGCAGGGAACATCCCTGCCCTTTTCATACTCCTCTTCCCACTTGTCAAGCAGATCGTTGAGAGAATGGAGCTTGCTTCGCCGGCCACGGAAGTCGTACGTCAATTCTCCGGTTGACATTGGTGGCTCTCCAGCACGATGATTGCAGTTTCATCCTCGATTGGAATGGGCCAAAGGTGAGCTCACTGGGCCTGCGACGGGCAGCCCGCAAGCCACAGTTTGGCCTCACGCAATCGCCGCTTCACGGTTCGCAAGGAAACTGCCAGCAACTCGGCTGCTTCTTCTTGCTTCATGCCCTGAACCCAGAGCAGATCTACGACCTCTCGCGCCTCTTCGGGCAGCGTTTCCAGCAACTCAAGGAAGTCACCCCACCCCGTGGGGGAGGATGGCTCGCCAGAGCACACCGCATGGCGCGAAAATAAGCCGCCGGGATCGTCGGCGGCCTTGCCTTCTTCGTCCGTGTGGTGGTTGGCCCCGTGCCCCTCTGGTCCCAGGTAGTGATCCACCAAATCAAGCAACACCCGTCTAACTTGTAGTGCTGCCAGCCGTTGAAAGTGCAAAGGCGTTGCCGGCCTCACCGTCTCCAGCGCTCGATAGAGGCGAGACAGGGCCGCATTCCACACGTCGTCGGTTTCTTCCCAGCGCTTGACACCAGGATATTCCCTGAGCATGTGGCTTGCCAGGCGGCGCAGGCGTTCGGCTGCGTGATTAACAAGAACATTGCGAGCCTGCTCGTCTCCACAGTTTAGGCGGTGGAGCAGGGTGACCGTCCCAGTGAGTTGTGACATTGCGTGGGCTATCGTGCGGGGCGAGGGAGGAAAAGTCGGACGAGGTGTCGCAAGGCGGGTTGCCTGCCTTCTCCAGGGGAGCTGACAGGCAAGCGCACCACTACTCCCAGCGTTCTGCTGCCGTCTCAAAACTGTAGGTCAGGAATAACCTGGAAGCAAATGTCCCAGTCCTGAAGTGTCGTTTATTGGTTTGGAGGGAAGAACTGCCACGGAGCCGAGCGAGGATCTGCATTATTCGGCTTGTATTGCAGGCGCTTTCCTCAAGGGAGTGTGGCAAGGCTGTGGTCGTGACTTCAAGAATGGATGCAACACGACCGACCATGGCAGGAAACAGGGATGCATTGAGGATTACCCTCCTGAGCCTGTCGCTCGTGGAAAGCAATGCCCGGCTCTTCCGTTGTCTTACCGAGGAGTGTGTAGCAGTTCGCTCCATTCCCGTGCGACCCGTATACGAGTGGCTGCCTATTCTGGAGGTGGGCCAACTTTCGGGAGCTGAGGCTGCTCGCGGGCGTGACCTCCATGGCGTCCAGTGATGTGGCAAATCCAGTTCGCCGAGATTCGCAGGCGCTCGCAACAGTGGTCGATAGGGAGTTTACTGATACCCACATCCCTACCAGGCAAGTGATTCACCAACTGGGTCGTGGCGCAGTGCTGCGGCGACATGGGTGGGCCAGTCGGAGTTGGCTTGAGCGGTGCGCCCGATGACCAGGGACGGAGATAAAATCCCCAATGTTGAAGAAATGCTGGCCTCTTGCCGTTTCCAAGTCCGCATAGGTTAGTAAGGGCGACTGCGGGAAGAGGGGAGAAAGCTCCTCGCCTTCGGGATGTACAGTAGCAATCCCGCTCGTTGGCCGCGCTCGAAGTTGAATGACGAGGTGGGATTGGTTTGCTGGCTCCCTGTGCAAATTCTTGGCCGGAAGAGCATTCCGTGGTGGAACGCCCGTGCCGCTCTGATGCCGAGTAACCAATGCAAGGCATAGCTAAAGAACCTGCCAAAAGTCGGCCCGAGCTGGACGGCGAGTAGCCACTCCGGCTGCTGGCGGGTCCTGACGCTGGTTTGCATGCAAACGCCAAACAGGCATTCCGAATTCTCGGGTCTGCTGTGTTCCCTACCCTCGTCGGCGGCCTGACCTTACTCAACGAGGATGGCGCAGTGGATTCCGTCAAACAACTCGGGGAGTTGCGAGTCGAGCGGGTGGTCGACCCACTGCTCCAAGCTCTGATTAACGGCAACCGCCGGTTACAACTTTTAGCGAGGTGATCGCTTGGGATAAACTGGAAGGGCGGCTGCGCCGGCCCTGTCGGAAGCGCAGTCGTGTGTCCGCCGGCGGATCGAGTCGGCCCTGGCGGCTGTGGAATCAAGGGAAGACCAACCTGGTTTGGGTCGCCCATAGACAAATGGTTTTCCTGCAGTATCGACGCCTCGAAGCGAACCGACCAGACCCCTGTCATCGTCAGTAGCGAATGAAATGACGCCTCGAACCGATGAAGAGAATGGCACTCGACAGGAAGAACCGTCTGGCCCTGCCTGCCATGATCGTCTTCACGAATGGTCGAGTGATATTGAGGAGTGGCCATTCACCGTGGCGTGCTTCGGTCGACGTGCCATTTGTGCCGGTACCAGCGTGTCTGGACGCTCGAATCCGAAACACACATCGACCAGTCCCGCCGCGAGAGCAGGATGGCGAGTTAGGCTGGAGATCAACCTGTGAGCAATTCCGAACAGGCGTACGTCTCATACCTCCGAGGGGTGGCAGACAAAGAAGGGGCCCAGCACCTGGGCGTATTCCTTAGCCAGAACACCGGGTTGTTTGATACGCCAGGAGGCGGGTGGCAGGTGTTAATGCTGGCCGGAGTCGTCTTCCTGTGCTTCGCGACCGCCCCCTGTTTGTCGCCAGAGCTGCTCCTCGCCCTGAAGCTTGAGACCCGGGTGGCAGCGGGCCAAGCGGTGGCAACTGCGGCTGGTGTGTTTCTGATACTCTGGGGCGTGGTGCGATTCCGGCAACCATGTCCCCGGGTGGGTGACGGCTCATTCCTGTTCGCAGACGGTGCATACTTCTGGGAGGTAGGCCCTCGGCTGGTGCGGGCCTTTCCGCTGGCAGATCTAATCAGCGTGAACGGAAGCCATTCTATAAAGGATGGCTGGTATTGTGGCAGCAATCTCGAACTTGTCTTTCGTCAGGGCCACTATCCATTCTTGGTACACAGCAAGCTATTGGCTGAGCGCATGGTGCAATTCTTGCACCTCATTCTCCAGTTCCGTTCATCGGATGACCTGGAGGTGCGGAACATGGCGAGTTCAGATCCGGCCCAGGCAGCAGCGCTGGCGCTGCACCTGATTGACAATGATGGAAGGGGGCTGGAACTGTCGCAGGCATTGTGTCCCAAACCACCGGCACCGCCTCTGACCTACGCCGACATCTCGGAGCCTGGTCGGCCTTCCTGGGGGTGGAGGATACCAGCGTTTGCCGCCGCCCTCTTCGGTCTATTAAGTTACCTCTTATTCTTGTACGTTAATCCGATCGTGTTAGACGACCACCGGTTCCTCTTTGCCGTTCGGAGCGCCGAAGAGAACGACTCTCCGGCAGCGCTGCGTGACTACCTAACGAACCCGAAAGCCCAGAGGCACCGGAACGATGCTCGCAACCGGATCGGTGTTTACTACGACCGAGCCGTAAAAGACCTGAAAAGCCGTGCCTTAGAACGTGGGAAGGACATCAATCGAGACTTTTTCGACGCTGCCCTGGCCGTTCTCGAGGCTTTGAAGGAGGAAGATAGCCCGGTCGTGACCGTGGGGTTCCAGGCTCGTCTGGACCCACTGCCGGCGTCGCCCGAACAGGAAATGATCGAAAAAATGGTCTATGAAGCTCGCATCAGCCAGAACCCAGAACTGAAAGAGATCACTAGCAACAAGCCCAACAAGTCGGCCATCCTCGATACGGGAAGTACGTTCGACCCATCGGAGGCCGCCAGGAGAGAGAAAGTCATTCTCGACCGCCTCTCGGATGCTGTGAAGACAGCCATCAAGCAGGAAGTCCTTTCATTCAAGCCCGCGCCACGGGGGCAGAAACCGAACATCGAAGTGGCATATCACGTTTACCCGGCAGGAGGACTCTACCTTTACGTTGAGACAGGTCTTTTCGGGATGGAGAAGAAGACCAAGGGGTTGATCCGAGGTTACAACATCAAATGGACGATCACGGTGCGACCGCCAGGTAATGGCGGGCAGTTTGTTTGGGATCTTGAATCTGAGGCGTTAGCAAACCTGACCTACGACAGGCAACCCGGCGACCCGGCCTGGGCACCCTATGCGGTCGTACTCTATTCCGGCTTTTACGACATGGGTAGTCGTTTGATCGAGAACTTCGGCCTGAACCCAGGACCGGCACCGAATGCCTTCACATTTGAAGCGGTGGCCCGTCAGCGCTCAGAACCCGAGGTGAAGAATGACCCGAACGACCTGCTTGAGAGGTGGCGGAAGGGGGTTCCAAAGGTGAAGTGATCGAGTCGTGCAGTGGACGGCCGAGACCAGTCCTACAGCCATAGTGGCTACAACAGCCTCCGCTCGGTTTTCTCGGCGGAGGCTGTGGATGTCAGGACGACTGACACAAGACCCCGTGGCGACCTTGGCGGATGAAGTGGGAGTGGTCAGCGAGCGGATCGGCCGTTACTTCGCCCGCAGCAAGCCGCGCCGCCGCGCGGTGGATTACGTTCGCGGCCTGTTGAGTGGGGCCGAGCGGAAGAACGGCTGGCAGTGGGGCGAGCAACTGGGCGACCCGACACCCCACGGCGTTCAGCACCTGCTCTTCTGGGCCGACTGATTCACGGGGCCGGTGAGGCTGGCGGTTTCGGCGGTCCGGGGTAGCAGCCTTTGATGAGCGAAGCGACGCGGTGCCGGAGCGTCTCGAAGTAGCACAGGCTGTTGCGGACCGACCGTTGCAGGTCAGCCAGCGTGCCAAACTGCTGGTGTTGAAGGCCCCCTGCCGCAGCAAGCTCGAAAGTCGCTCGACCATGTTAAGATACGGGTGATAGCCGGGCAGATGGGACAGATCCAGCTGTGGTTTGTCCGTCTGCTGGTCATTATGCGGTACGTACTGCTGGTCATTATGCGGTACATTATGCAGACGTGGGCAGCCAGTTCGGCGTACGTCCAGTTCGCCCGGTCCAGCCCGCAGGACGCCGGCCCTGCGGTCACTCAGGCCTTGACCTCGTCGGCCAGGGACGCCGGCACCTTCGGCTTTGTCCCCTTCGCCTTGCCGGGCCAGAGCCCGTCGAGCCCGCGTTCCAGGTAGGCGTTCAGCCAGCGGGGCACCGTCCGGGTGCTCACCTGGAGCGTCTGCATGATCTCGGCGGGCCGCAGTCCCCGCGCCGCCATCAGCACGGCCTGGAGTCGGTCGCGGAGCTTGCGGTCGGCGGTCGCCCGGAGTACCGACTCCAGTACAGCCCGCTCGGTATCGGGGAAGTGGACGCTAAGAAACTCTAACAAAACCTATAACTAGGCGATGAGGCGGTAGAAGCAAACTTTGATGCAGGCGAGTGTGAGGAAGGCCAGATGGATGTCCGAACGCTTCTCGTACCGGACCTTCAGCCTGCGGTTCTGGTGCAGCGCGGCGAGAGTCTGTTCCACCACGTAGCGTTGCTGGCCCAGACCGCTGCCGTGCTCCCGTCCGCGCTGGGCGAAGACTGGCTCGATCCCCAGCCAGGCAATCATCCCCTCGTGCCCTTGCGAGTCGTAGGCCTGGTCTCCCAGCAGCCGACGGGGCAGCCGAGGTGGCTCGCCGTAGCCCTCCAACGGGCAGGCCACTACGGTCGGCAGCAGTGCCGTCACGTCGTGCCGGTTGGCTGCGGTTACAGTGCAGCCCAGCGGCACCCCGGCACCATCGACCATCACGTGGTGTTTACTGCCGGCCTTGCCCCGGTCCGTGGGGTTGGGGCCGGTGTCGGCCCCCCAAAAACCGCACGCACACTCGACGAGTCGATGGCGGCACGCCGCCAGTCGATCTTGCCCGCCTCGTCCAGGTGCCTCAGGAGTGCGGCGTGGATCTTGCGCCAGGTGCCATCGCGTTGCCAGTCGCGGAGTCGCCTCCAGCAGGTCATGCCGCAACCGCAGCCCAGCTCAGCGGGCAAGTCCTCCCAGGCCATGCCGGTCTTGAGGAGGAAGAGGATACCGGTCAGGGCCTTGCGGTCATCCACCGGCGGCCTGCCGCCTCTGGGACGAGGGGGTCGCACGGGCAACAACGGTTGGATGATCTCCCAGAGTGGGTCGGGCAGCAGCGGTTTGGCCATGACTGAATCCTCCGGTCGGCTTCCGGAGATTGTCGGGACTCAACGCCTCGCTGGCTAGTTTTGTTGGAGTTTCTAAGCTCGACTGATGCCGATTCGCGGCGTCTACGCAGCGGGGGCGAGAGCCGTCAGCAGCAACTCCCGCAGCGGCGGGGGGAATTGCTCGACGGCCGAGCCGGCGCCTGCCTGTGGGAAAACGGTTCCGGCCCAGAGCCGCCGGCGTACCGCGCACAGCGCGTCGGAGAAGGTAACTCCGCTCTTGCCCGGCCAGCTGACGCCGCCGGAGCGCGCGCCCTCCGGCAGCGCGGTGAACCAGGCCGCCACGACCGAGTACAGCCCGAACAGGCACGGGGCCGCGCGCAGCACCGTACCCTGGCACCAGCCGCGCGTCGTCTCCAGGCCCAGGTGCGAGCGCATCTCCTCGAACGTGGTCTCCACGTTCCAGCGCGAGCAGTAGTGGCCGATCACCTCGGCGGGGAGGAGGGCCGGGTCGGTGGTGAACAGGTACTCGTCGCGGTGCGTGCCGTCGCGGTCGGACACGAACACCCAGCGCACCGGGACCAGCCCCCGGCCGGCCTTGTACCAGTGCGCCGAGCAGGTGAGCACGCCCACCCGCCGGGTGCCGCCGCCGTACCAGCCGACCGTCAGCCGCGACCGCGAGCCGGGGCGGAGCCCCGCGACCGCCTCCCGGGGCTTGGGTATCCTCTGGCCCTTGACGCGCGGCCGACCCTTGCCCGCGTACGGCGGAGGGGGCAGGTAGAGGTTGGCGTCGGGGCAGAATTTGCTCACGAGCGTCAACCTCTCGCGGTGACGGTGGCAGAAGCGGGCGACCTCGTGCGTGCCGTAGCCGGCGTCGCCGACGAAGATGAAGCGGCGGCCGGGCAGGCGGATGAGCAGCAGCCGCAGCAGGCGGCACATCAGCTGGGCCGGGGTGCGATGTGGCCGCCGGCGCTTCCGGTCGTCCTCGGCACAGCGGTAAAGATCGACCAGCACGGGCAGCGCCCACGGCCGGCTGGCGAGCGGGACGTGGACGAGCACAGCGAGGACGACCCACCTGTGGCCGTAGCGCCAGGCGGTGAACGAGTGGCTGGAACGGACGGGGTCGCGGTGCCGCGCCTTGCCGTAGACCTTCCGGCCGGGGTGGCCATCGACCGTGTCGTCGCCGACCAGCACGACTGGGCCGTCCGGCAGCAGCCGCGCGACCAGGAAGGACGCCAGGGCGCAGCCGAGCCGCAGACCGGACCAGGGTGCGCGGGAGAGGACGCGCTGGTAGGCAGTGCGGTGGCCCGGCGCCAGCGGGCCGAGGGTGCGCAACAGGTTGGCGACAGTGCGCCGGCCGGTGGTCAGCACGGCGGCGGCCAGCAGGGCGGTGAAGCGCAGGGCGGTGGGCTGGGTGAAGGCGGGGGCGAGGGCCGCCAGCAGCAGCGCGGCCTCGGGTGGCAGTACAATCATGGGGGCCGTCCGTGGTCGGTGGCTTCGAGGTCGGTTACACCTTCATGCTACCGCCACGGCGGCCCCCCTTATCGGCATCAGTCGAGCTCAGAAACTCTTCTGAAAAAAGTCTGAAGTTACCACCCCCTCCCCGCCCCTTCTACGGTCAAGCCGACCACCTTCTTCTTCTCAACACCCTCTAATAGCGTGGCAGGGAGTCCCTTATTAGGGTTGCACCTGTTCACACCCTATCTCCTATGATTTCAGGGGGTTTCGCACGTTTGTAGGAGTCCCGTAGGAGTTCTACAAGACCGGGGCTTAGTCCGTTCTTGATAACCACGCCACGCCGCCGCCAAGTCCCAGCCCTTCAGTTTATTTCTACTCAGGTGAAGAAAAATGAAGCAGTCACACTACATAAGTGTGTCCGCATCGTCTCCGCCGCGTTTCCCTCTGCAGCCCGACTCCACCCCATCGTCCACCAACGACGCAGTGCGCCGGTTTTTGCTGCGCGGGAAGAAAGCTGAGATGAGCAACTCGCTTCCCTGAATGAGTGCAGGTACAATGGAGTCGTTTCTCCTTAGAGGAACCCCATCGTCTGGGGCGTTCCTGGGACATTCGAGCGCGCTTCGTACGGAGTGCGGCGATGAACGATCTCTCGCAATTCATCACGGCGGTTCGTCCGGGGGACTCGCAAGCTGCCCGGGAACTGTTGCCGCTGGTCTACGAGGAACTCCGGCAGTTGGCGGCGCAGCGGCTGGCGCAGGAACAGCCTGGCCAGACGCTGAGTGCCACCGCCCTGGTGCATGAAGCGTATGCGCGGCTGGTGCGGGAAGGCGAAGGACCGCAATGGGATGGGCCGCATCACTTCTTCGCGGCCGCGGCCGAGGCGATGCGCCGCATCCTGGTGGACGAGGCGCGGCGGAAAAAGGCGGAGAAGCGCGGCGGAGGCTGGGTCCGTATTGAGTTGAACGCGGCCGAGCCGGCGGCTCCGGATCCGCGCGAGGACCTCGTCGCCCTCGATGTCGCCCTGACCCGGCTGGAGGCGGTGGACCTGCAGGCCGCCAAGCTGGTGGAACTACGTCACTTCGCTGGGCTGACCGTTCCCGAGGCGGCCCAGACGCTGGGGATCTCGCCACGCACGGCCGACCGGCTATGGGCGTTCGCCCGGGCCTGGCTGCATCGCGAGATGACCGATGGACTGGCAGGGGGAGAGCGCTAGAAAAAAATGTTGGCGTGATTTCTCCGCCACCACGCATTGATCTCCAGAGAGGTTCCATTCCGGGCAAGGCAGGAGCCGGCCTGGGATCCATCCAGGGGAGACAGCGTGGTGAACGAGCGCGATCTCTTTCTCGGCCTGCTCGAACTGTCGGATGCGGAAGCGCGCGCTGCGTACCTGGATCGTCACTGCGAGGGAGATGCCGCGCTACGGGCCCAGGTGGAATCGCTGCTGCGTTCGCACGACCAGGCGGGCACATTTCTGGAGCACCCTGTTGGGGTGCCTCCCCTGCCGACGAGTGCCGCCGAGGGGCCCGGCCTGTGGGAACAGTTTCCGTCGACGATGCTGCACGGGGTCGAAGAAGTACCCTTAAGCTTCCTGGCGCCGGCGCAGCGGGCAGGATCGCTGGGGAGGATCGGGCACTTCGAGGTGCTGGAGATCCTGGGGCACGGCGGGTTCGGCATTGTCTTTCGAGCGCTGGATGAGGTGCTGCAGCGCGTGGTGGCGGTGAAGGTGCTGGCACCGCGGATCGCAGCCACATCTCCAGCACGGCAGCGGTTTTTGCGTGAGGCCAGGTCGTCGGCCCAGGTGCGACACGAAAACGTCGTCCAGGTCCACGCGGTGGAGGAGAAGCCGCTGCCGTACCTGATCATGGAATTTATCCCGGGAGAAACGCTGCAGCATCGGCTCGACCGGCAAGGGCCGCTACCTGGGATCGAGGTGGCGCAGGTAGGCCGGCAGATCGCCGAGGGGCTGGCCGCCGCCCATGCCATGGGGCTGGTGCATCGAGACATCAAGCCGGCCAACATTCTGCTGGAGTCGGGTCCGCAGGTGCGGGTGAAGATCACCGATTTCGGCATGGCCCGCGCGACAGACGATGCCAGTGTGACCCATTCCGGGGTGGTGGGAGGGACGCCCCTGTACATGTCACCGGAACAGGCGCGAGGCGAGCCGATCGATGCGCGGTCGGATCTGTTCAGCCTGGGGAGCGTACTCTATGCATTATGTTCCGGTCGGCCTCCGTTCCGGGCGAAGACCGCGCTGGCAGTGATGCGCCGCGTGACGGACGACACCCCCCGCCCTATTCCGGAGATCATACCCGAGGTGCCGGACTGGTTGTGCGGCATCATCGCCCGGTTGCACGCCAAACGGCCCGAAGATCGTTATCAGTCGGCCAGTGCGGTGGCGCAGGAGCTAACCGAGCACCTTGAGCGCGCCCGGCCGCCTGCCCCGGATCGGCCAGCTGTCGCCCCTGCAAAACCGCGGCAGCGATGGCGCCAAATCGTCGCGGCCCTTTTACTACTCGCTGGGGTGGGGATGGCGGCGAGCGAGGCGACCGGAGTGAGCGACGTACGGGGTTCCGCGATCCGGCTGTTGTACCCGACCGGCACACTGGTCATCGAGGTGGACGATCCGGCTGTGGGGGTCACGCTTGACGGCGAGGAGGTGGTCATCACCGGAGCCGGGGTGAGTGAGCTGCGTCTGAAGCCAGGGCTGTACCGGGTTCAGGCGAGCCGGCAAGGAGTGCCTCAGCGCGAGGAACTGGTGACAGTAGAGCGCAACCAGCGGCGCGTCGCCCGGATCAGCCGGGAAGTGCCGGCACGTAGAAACGTACATACAGGAATGGAAAAGACGCTTTCTCCCGAGGTGGAGGCGTGGGAGCAGGGCGTGGCGAAGCTACCGGCGCGGGAGCAGGTCGAGGCGGTGACGCAGCGGTTGCGGAAGCTCAACCCCGGATACAGCAGCCCGGTGATCCCCCGGCTAGAGAACGACGTGGTCGTCGGGCTGGAGTTCACGTCGGTGGGAGTGACCGACCTGACACCGCTGCGGGCGCTGCGCCATTTGCAGGCGCTGGAGTGCCGGGGTGTGCTGGAGACCAGTCGGCTGGCGGATCTGTCTCCGCTGCGCGGGCTGCGGCTGCGGAAACTGGTGTGCAACAACACCCACATTGAAGATCTCTCATCGTTGCGCGGAATGCCACTGCAAGAACTCGCGATCCAGCACACGCGGGTGGCCAACCTGGCGCCCCTGGAGGGCTTGCCGCTGGAACACCTGAATTGTTCGCACACAGCGGTGAGCGACCTGGCGCCGCTGCGCGGGATGCGGCTAATCAGCCTCTACATCGACTGCACGCAGGTGACCGACCTGATGCCACTGCGCGGAATGCCGCTGCGGGGCCTGAATGTGCGGAACCTGCATCTGCGGGAGGAACGCGACGGGCCGGTACTGCGGTCGTTGACCAATCTGGAGACGATCAACAGCGAGCCGCCCGCGCAGTTTCTCAGAGATCTCGCCCGCTCCAAGGATGGTGGGGGCAAGTGACTCTTCGGACACCCGGACCGAAAGGATGACCGTCATGGCATCGGATCACACCTGCGATTTTCAGGAGGAGGACGACACCGGGTCCACCACGAACCAGTTCGCGACCCAGGAACATCAGTCAGGGGGTGACACGGCAACCCCGGGGCGCGGGATGCCTTCACGGGTGGGCGACTACGAGATTCTGTCGCAGCTGGGCGAGGGTGGGATGGGGGTGGTGTACAAGGCGCGGCACCTGGGGTTGAAGCGTCTTGTGGCGCTGAAGATGATCCGGGCGGCGGGTGCCAGCGATCGCGACCGGCTGCGGTTTCAGGCCGAGGTGGAGGCGGTGGCGCGGCTGCAGCATCCCGGCATCGTGGGCATCTTTGAGGTAGGGGAGTTCGCCGGGCAGCCGTTCTGCGCCCTGGAGTTCGTGGAGGGGGGCAGCCTGGATGTCCGGCTGGCCCGGCAGGCGTTGCCCACCCACAAGGCAGCGCGGCTGATGGAGAGCCTGGCCCGGGCCGCGCATGCCGTCCACGAACTGCACCTGGTTCACCGCGATCTCAAACCGGCCAACATTCTCGTCCAGGGGCAGCCTGACGACCCACTCGAACACTGCACGCTGAAGATCAGCGACTTTGGGCTGGCCAAGATGCTGGACAACGAGGAGATGGGGGTCACGCGAGAGGGGTCGGTGCTGGGAACGCCGTTCTACATGGCTCCGGAGCAGGCAGCCGGACGCATCGCGGAGATTGATCGCCGGGCAGATGTCTACTCGCTGGGGGCGATTCTGTACGAGATGCTGACGGGAAAGCCGCCGCTCAAGGGCGACTCGCTTTCGGAGACGCTGTGGAAGGTGATGAACGAGGAACCCGTAGCGCCACGGCGAGTAGGGGCCAACATCGATCGAGATATCGACATCGTCTGTCGGAAATGTCTTGAGAAAGATCCGGAGCAGCGATTTGCCACTGCACGCGACCTGGCGGACGAGCTGGAACGGTATCTGAATGATGAACCTATCCTGACGCGGCAGGCGGGCCTGGTGGAGCGTGGACTGAAGTGGGTACGGCGTCGGCCGGCGCTGGCGGCTATCTGGATCCTGGGGCTGCTGATCGCTGTGCTTGGGTCGGCCAGCGCGTTCGCGGGCTGGCAGTGGCTGCAGGCGGAGGCGGCCCGGGGTCAGGCGGAACTCTCGCGCCAGCAAGCGGAGGATGCGCGGCAAGAGGCGGAGAATGCCAACGCCGGACTGGCTCAGCAGAAACGCCTGGCTGACGAGGCGAAGAGCTGGGCACTGAAGGATCGGCTGAGTTTCGAGCAAGCTCTGGAGAAGGCGCGCGAACCCGTCTCTCGGATCGAATCCACGGTGCGCCAGGAGTTTGAGCAGCAACGGAAAAAGCTGCTCCAGGGGTTCTACCTGACTCAGATCGACCTGGCCCATCGCTACTGGCAGGATGCAGAAGTAGCGCAGGCGCGGCGGCTGTTCGATTCCTGCTCGGTGGAGCGGGCCAGCTGGGAGTACACCTACATCGACAGGTTGTGTCACGGGGCTGACCTGCCGCGGCCTGCCGTGCCCTTGGGCGCGGTCAGCATGGCGGAGTTCAATCACGATGGCAGCCGGTTGGTGGTGGTGGGAAGTCAGGGGACGGGGTGCTGGGACT